>NZ_FXYE01000005.1 GCF_900184935.1 Actibacterium lipolyticum
CCCGCTATGTCAAAGACACCCCCGCGATTTTCAGCTCGAACGACCCTAACACACCGATGCAGCCCGCATTTCAGGCTCAAACCCTGATGCGCAAGGACGGCCCGGAACACATGCGCGAACGCATGGCGATGATGCCCGCCTATATGCCCAAAACGCTGATGAACCACTGGCAACCGCTGTACGAAGACATCGCCGCCGAATATGTGGGCCGTCTGCCGCGCGGTGAAACGGTTGATCTGTACAGCGCGCTGTGCGGCCCCGTTGCCGCGCGTATTCTGGCGCATATCCTTGGCATTCCCGATGCGACCGATGAACAGATGCAGCGCTGGTCGCAGGTGTTGATCGACGGCGCGGGGAACTTTGGCTTTCTGCCCGAACCCTTCATCGCCTCGGACGCGGCGAATGCCGAAATGAACGCGCATTTTGACGCCCTGTGGGATGGTCATGTGGCCGAACCCGGCCCGTCGGCCTTTTCGATGATGGTGAATAACAAGAACCCGATCCCGAAAAGCCAAATCTATGCCAACATCAAAATCGCCATCGGCGGTGGCATCAACGAACCGCGCGACGCTTTGGCGACGATCCTGTTTGGGCTGCTGAACGATCTGGAACAGTTCGAAGAGGTAAAGCGCCAAGAGGCATGGTCGGCCGCGTTCGAAGAAGGCGTGCGTTGGGTCGCGCCGATCCAAGTGTCCTCCAGACTGGTGCTAGAGGACGTGGTGATCCGCGATTGCCTGATCCCGAAGGGCGATACGGTGATGACGATCCAAGCGTCCTCTAACCACGACGAAGAGCTGTTCGAAAACCCCGAAAAATTCGACAGTTTCCGCGCCGACAACCCGCATCAGTCGTTCGGCTCTGGGCCGCACCACTGTGCGGGGGCGCATGTGGCGCGGCGCACGGTGGGGCAGATCATGCTGCCGCTGTTGTTTGACCGTTTCCCCAATATGCGCCTGACCGACCCCGCCGACGTTATCTGGCGCGGCTTTGGCTTTCGCGGCCCGATCAACCTGCCCGTTACATTGAATTAAGAGAAGCTGATGACAAAAATTACCTTCGTATCCCCCGATGGCACCGAAACCGAAGTTGACGCGCGCGATGGCGATTCCGTGATGCACACGGCCGTGTCGAACGGCATCACCAGCATCGTCGGCGACTGCGGCGGGGCGATGGCCTGCGCCACCTGTCATGTGTTCGTGGACGAAGCATGGGCCGACAAAACCGGCACCCGCAGCGAGGGCGAAGAAGACATGCTTGAATTCGCCGCAACCGAAATGCAGCCCACCAGCCGCCTGTCGTGCCAAATCACCATCACCCCGGATCTGGACGGGCTGATCCTGCGCATCCCCGAAGCGCAGGCCTGACCTAACGCCGGGCCACCCGGCCCGGCCTAGGAAAACGGATCAACCAGCACTTTGCATTGTGTGGTGCGTTTTCTTAGGGCCTCGAAGGCTTGAGGCATCACGCTTAGGCCAACCGTGTCTGAAATCAGGTGCTGCGGCGCGTAATGCCCGCTGTCCAACGCCTCGATCGCCATTTCAAACTCGGCCATCGAAAAGAAGACCGACATGTTGATCTGCACCTCTTTCGAGATCGCCCTGAAACTGTCCATGTGATCTGTGCCCGTGCACAGCCCCAGCACCAACACCTGACCACGCGGGCCGACCAGATCGACGCAATGATCAATCAGCCCCTGCTTGCCGACGCATTCGAACACAATCTCGGGCGGGCCACCGCAGGCGTCGTTGACACGCGCCGCCATATCCGGCCCCGACAAAACAAATCCCGTCGCGCCAAGGTCCATCGCGCGGGCGCGCTGAAAGTCGTGCAAGTCGGCGACGACAATCCGCGCCGCGCCCAGCCTGCGCGCCCAATATGCCACAGCAAGGCCAATCGCCCCCGCCCCGACAATCAGCACACGCGCGCCCGGTTTCATCCCCGCGCGCATCACCCCGTGCAAGGCCACCGCCAAAGGTTCTGCCAAGGCACCATCGGCGGCTGAAATCGCCCAAGGCAGCTTGCGACACTGGCGTTCATCAATCGCGGCAAACTGTGCGTAACCGCCGCCAATCAGGCTAAAGTCGGTCTGGCACCATGCGGGCTCTCCGTTTTGGCAGGGGTCGCAGGTGCCGCAGCCCCGCAACGGGGCCGCCGTGACGTGGTCGCCCACCTTCAGGTGATGAACGCCTGAACCAACGTCGATAACCTCGCCGGAAAATTCGTGGCCGATCACCTCGCCTCCTTGCAGGCCAAAGGTGGGGTCTTCGGTCATGTGCAGGTCCGAACCGCAGATCCCGCATCGGCACACGCGCAACAAAACCTGATCGCGCCCGGCTGTCGGCATTTCCACATCTGCCACGCGCAAAGGCTGGCCCATCGCGTCAAACACCGCCGCCTTCATGATTTATCCTCGACGATCAGTTTGCGGCGCACAGGAAACCACGGATGGTCCCCCAGCTTTTGCAACAACCCCCAAACGCCGCCCCGCGCATAAAGCGCGATGATCAGCGTCATCAGGCCCAGCACGATCATATAGGCCGACCCATATTCACCAAAGAAACGGTCCGCACAGAAATAGATCAGCGCGCCGATGATCGCCCCTTCGATCGCGCCGATCCCGCCGACCATCACGATGAAAATGCACATCGAAGCCCAGAACGGATCAAACCCCGCCGCCGGAGTGATCCGCAGCTGCGCCATATAATAGATCGACCCGGCAAAGCCCGTGCCTACCGCCGCCGCGATGAAAATGACGAACCGCAACCGGTTCACATTCACCCCCTGCGACGCCGCCGCCACCGCGTTATCCCGCATCGCCGTCAGGGCCAGCCCGTGGCGCGACCGCAGCAACCAATAGCTGCCGCCGACCGTCACCAACAACAAGATCGCACACAGGATCACAAACGCCACTTCGCGTTCGTGCTGGGAATAGTTGGTCATCACCCTAAGGGTCAGCCCCGCCCCCGCGTTCACGTAATCGATGTTCGACGTGGCCAGCCGAACGGCCTCGGCCACCACCCAGGTTCCGATGGCAAAATAAGGCCCATCCAACCGGTGCAACAAAAGATAGGTCGGCACCGCCAACAGCGCGGGCGTGATGATGCTAAGCGGTACGGCCAGAAACGGGTTCACCCCGAAATTCTGCGCCAACACAAACAACGTGTACCCGGCAACGCCGATGAATGCTTGCTGCCCCACCGACACAAGCCCCGCGTATCCGGCCAACAGGTTCCACATTTGCGCCACCGCGATGTAGCAACTCAGCTCAATCGCCCAGCGGATGTTGCCCGATGTTGCCCACCACGGCATCGTGACCAACCCCACCAGAACCATCACGCAGATCGTCATTGCCACCCGGCTTGACCTCGTTTGGCGCTGCACGCGCATATAAGTCGTCTTTTCTGACATGCTTTGCCCTTTCCTATTTGCGCGCCATCAGGCCCTGAGGCCGCCCCGCCAACACGGCAAGGAACACAAGGTGGCCGAACAAAATGCCCAGCCCCGGATCAATACGCAGGCCCACCGCCTGGGCCACGCCCAGCACCATCGCGCCAACGAATGCGCCCCAGATGCTGCCCATGCCGCCGATAATCACCGCTTCGAACGCATAGATAAGTTGGGCGGGGCCATCAGCGGGTGACACCGTGGCGCGCAACGCGGCAAAAACCGCCGCAAGGCCCAAGATGCCCACCGCAATTGCCGTTGCTGTGGCGTAGATCTTTTTTGGGTTCACCCCGGCCATGGCGGCCGCTTCGGTATCGGCGGCTGCGGCCCGAAGGCCCCGACCAAACCGGGTAAAGCGCAACACGCCATCCAACCCCGCGGTGATGCAAAACGCACAGATCAGTACGATCACCGGCAACAGGCCGACATAGATCGGCCCGATGTTGAACGACTCTGACGCGATGCCGGAACTGGGAAGGGACCGGGTGTCGGCGCTCCAGATTTCCAGCATCAGGTTTTGCAGCGCGATCGAAAGGCCAAAGGTCGCGATCAATGACGGAAGCGGGTCCGCGCCGACCACCTTGTTCAGGATGAATTTCTGCAAAACCCACCCCAGCGCCACCGCGATGGGCACCACCAACAGGATCAGCCCCAGATTGCCCACCGGCACCACGCCCGCCAAGGTAACGGCGATCAACGACAACAGGATCATCACATCGCCATGGGCAATATTCACGATCCGCATCACCCCGAACATCAACGCCATGCCCAACGCATATTGGGCGTACATGCCGCCCAGCAGGACGCCTTGAATGATTGCATCAAGCCACTGCATGGGACCCTCCGAAATAGGCTGTTGCGATTTCGTCGCGTGAAATTTCGCCCGATGCGCCCGACAGGGTTATGCGCCCTTCCAGCATGCAATAGAGCCTGTTTGAGGCCGATTTCGCCAACGACACATCCTGTTCCACCAGAACAATCGCCGTGCCCGCCGCGCTGATTTCTGGCACCACCGCATAGATTTCGCGGATCACCTTGGGCGCAAGTCCAAGGCTGATTTCATCGCACAGCAACACGCGGGGCTGGCACAGCAACGCACGGCTGATCGCCACCATCTGCTGTTGCCCGCCAGACAGGTTTTCGACCATCTCGCGGCGCTTTTCGCCCAAGATGGGGAACAGATCGAACAGCCGGTCGCGGGTCCATTGGCCCTGATCTTCGGGCAGACGAGCATTGTCGATGGCGACGCGCATGTTGTCTTCGACCGACATGCCCGCAAACAGCCGCCGCCCTTCGGGCACCATGGCCAGACCTTGGCGCACCATCTTATGCGCGGGCGTGCCGCCCACATCGGCGCCGTCAAACCGCACCATCTGTTTGGCGACGGGCAGCATTCCGAACACCGATTTCAAAAAGGTCGATTTTCCAGCACCGTTGGCGCCGATCAACGCGATCACCTCGCCCGGGTCGATATGCATATCAACGCCGAACAGAGCCTGAAAATCACCGTATCCCCCCGACAAAGCGTGGGTGGACAGGATAGGTTCGCTCATCCCTCAATTCCCATATAAACGCGCTGCACTTCGGGGTTGGCCATCACGGCCTTTGGCGTGTCTTCGGCGATCTTCACGCCAAAGTTCAGCACCATTACCCGGTCTGCCACCGCCATCAGCGCGTGCAGCACATGTTCGATCCAAATCACCGTCACACCCCTGTCGCGCACACGGGCGACCAGTTGAACCAATTCGGCCCCTTCGGCATCCGTTAGCCCCCCGGCGATTTCATCTAACAACAACAGCTTTGGCCGCCCGGCCAACGCGCGCGCCATTTCAAGCCGCTTTCGGTCCAGCAATGTCAGGCTGCCCGCCTGAAGGTTGGCGCGGGGCAACAGACCGCAATCTTCCAAGATCTCGGCGCAGAAATCGTGCGCCTCGGCGACGGGCAGTTCGGCCCCGAACATCGCCGGGACCAACAGGTTTTCGAACGCCGTCATCGCCCCGAATGGCTGCGGCACCTGATACGTCCGCCCGATGCCACGCTTACAACGCATGTAAGGCGGTTCTGTCCCCAAGGGGACGCCGTCCAACGACAGCGCCCCCCCGTTTGCGGCCAAGTCACCGCTGATCAGGTTGAACAGCGTCGTTTTGCCTGCACCATTGGGGCCAAGAACGCCCAGCACCTCTCGGTGGTGAACATCGAAACTTACGTCATCCACCACCGTGATCGCGCCAAAGCGTTTGGTCAGCCCCGTCGCGCTTAGAATTACCTGATCAGCCATATGACCCCCTTAGGACCGGTCGATCAGTTGCATCTTCGCCTCAGGCTCCAACACGTCGGGGTGCAGCGCGTTATCGACGATCTTCAGGTCAAACGGGAACTTGTCGCCCTTAACCCACTGCCCGCCAAAGATCGGCGTTTTGCAGACGTTGGGATGCGGCCCTTCCCCGAAGGAAATGTTGCCGACCAGCGTATCCAGATTGGTCGCTTTCAGCGCATCGCGGTTTGCCGCGCGGTCCAGCGGGTCGGCCGACCGTTTCAGCGTATCCAGCACAACTTCCCACAAGGCATGGGCATAGCCCAAGGGCTGGGTCCACTGTTTGCCGGTGTCTTCTTCCCAGATATCCGCCAATTCACGGCTGGTCTGCCCCGTTAAGGAAGAGGTGTAGGGGAACGCCGGTGTCCACCAAACCTCGGACGACATGCCGGTGCCCAGATCGCCCATCGCTTCGATCCCCGAAGGGAACAACAGCGCCGCCGCAACCGTCACCACCTTGGGGTGATAGTTCTGCTGGTTACATTGCGTGATAAAGGTTTTCAGATCAGCCACATAGGTGATCCCGCCAACGATTTCGCAATCGTTCTTTTTGAACTCTGCGATCTGCGCGGAAAAATCGTTGGTGCGCGGTTCGAACATCGACGGGGCGAAAGCCTCGAACCCGGCTTTCTTCACCTCGGGCGGCAGGCCGTAATCGTTGTTGCCCCATGTTTCGCCATCCGCATTGCGCGGGAACAACATGCCAACCTTGCCGTTGGTTTCGACCGAATTCCAAAGCCCGGTAAAGGTGCCAAGCGCATCCTCCAGACCCCAGAAAAAGTGATACGTCCAATCAAACGGCTTTTCCGCACCCCCGCGCGGCATCACAAATGCCTGCCAAGGAGAGTTCGAGGAAATGCACGGCACCCCATACAATTCACACTGATCCGCGGTTGGGTTGTTGATGTCGGTCGTTGACGCCGGAAGCATCAGGTTGATTTCATCGTTCAGGATAAGATCCCCGGCCAGCTCGGCGGCTTTGTTGGGGTTGGATTGCGCATCGCGCAGCAGGATTTCGACGTCATAGGTTTCGCCGTTCACCTCTAGCCCGTTCAGCAGCAGATCGGTGATTTTGCCGACGGTGTATTCGTCCGTATCCCCGAACAGCGACAGCGGGCCGGTCATTGGGCTGATCACGCCGATCTTGATCGTCTTGTTCTTGGCGTGCGCCATCCCCGGAAGGGTCATGGATGCGGCGGCCGTGGCCCCCATGGCGCGCAGAACGCTGCGCCGGTTCAGGGTGATGCCATTTTTATGGTCGGTCATTGTGTTTCCTCCTCCTCGTATTGGGTGCGCCTTGGGCAATGGGTTGCCACGATGCGCGGTCAGGCTGGGGCCGCAGGCCCCGCCAATTCAGTGTCGGTCTGCTTCGAACGCGGGGCGCAGCATCAGGCCGCCATCAATCACCATCTGCGACCCCGTCACGTAGGATGACGCCGGCGAGGCAAGATAAAGCGCCAGTGGCTTTACCTCGTCGGTGGTGGCAACGCGGCCAAGGCACGACCAATCGGTGAACGCTTTGCGATCTGCGGGGTTGGCCAAACGCCCCCCGGCGATGTTTGTAATGAACGGCCCCGGGCAGATGGCGTTGACCAGAATGTCGTACCGTCCCAATTCCATCGCCAATTGCTTGACCAAATGGCTGACCCCGGCCTTGGCGGGCATATAGGGCGTGCCCACGATCCCGTCGTTGTAAAACGCCGCGATGGACGAGGTCGCGATAATCCGCCCCCCCTGCCCTTGCGCCTTCATGTGTTTGGCGGCCAGCTTCATCGTGAAAAAGACAGACGACAGGTTGATCGCGATCACCTTGTCCCAATGATCGTCATCAAGAGCGTCAATCTGCCCTTCGGGGTTGCGGGTGCCTTCGGGGGTCAGAAACCCCGGCCCTGCATCCACGCCCGCATTGGCAAACACCACATCGATGCGCCCGTGCTTGGCCGCGACGGCATCAAATGCCGCCGTCATGGCCGCGCGGTCGGTTACATCAACCACCTGCCCCCACGCGTTTTCCCCAATGTCAGAGACTGTTTTGGCCAGCTGATCGGCGTTCAGATCAAACACACAGACCTTCGCGCCCATCTCGGCCATGATTTCGGCATAGGCACGGCCCAGCCCAAACGCGCCGCCCGTGACAATCACGGATTTGCCCGCAACGTCGAACATCTCCTGCAAAGGCATGTTCACTTCTCCCCCCTTGATCCGACGATTGCGGATCAGATGAACATGTCTTTGTTAACTTCCAGGCCGTTCGCCTCGCAGTAGCTGACGTAATGATCGATGAACCAGAACACGTCGGCGGTGAAATCGTAATTCGCCTCGTCGTCATAGAACTCGATCGCGCCGTTCAGCCAGAACAGAGCCTTCATTCCGTTCGGGTCGTCCGAATAAAGCGTGTGCGCCGTGCCGGGCAGTTCATAGACAAAATCACCGGGCCGCGCGGTCCAGTCATATTCGTAATAGCCCCAAGACCCTTCCAACGTGACCGCCGACACAACGCCCAAATGTTTGTGCGTGCCGATGCGCCCGCCGCCTTTCACCCACAGGATATTCGCCGCCGTATTGGTGCGCACATCAAAGGCCAAATGCTTGATCGCGGCTTGGTCACCGAAGGGCACCCAGGGGTTGCGTTCGTCATCTCCGGGGATGAATGCGCCTTCGCAACCAAAGCGTTTGATCATCTCTTCATGCGGTTCTGCGGGCAGTTTGGTTATCAGGTCTGGCTTGCTCATGTCTTGCTCCTCCGACGCCCCTGTTTTCAGGAATGGCGACCAGCAAACCGGGTTCGGGGGAATCGCGTCAAAGTAAAAATTCAACGCTGCACCGCAGAAGCGCCAAAAACGCCGAGTTTTCATTTTAAATCGTTTTACAGGCGTCCCATTCGGCTTTTATGCTGCCTGCACTTGCCGCAGCGCGGCTTTCTCATTTGATAAAACTGCTTTCTTATTTGATAAAATCGAAGGGCCGCGATGAAGACTCATGCCGATCAAAAAGACCTGCTTGATCGTGGCGGGCGCCCCACCCTTGGTGATCTGCTTGAAAAGTTAGAATTCCGCCCCGCCGATGGTTCTATCCAATTGAATGGCGCGCGCATGTTGCTGCAACGGGCCTCGTTCGTGGCGGATGTGCAGAACCAGCTGACCCGCTGGTATGGCGAACACGAGGCGCAGGTGCTTTTGCTGCGGCTTGGATACCGCGCCGGGCGCGAGGATGCGCTGTTCGTTCAACAGGCGTGGCCCAACCTTGATATCGGCGATGCGTTCACCGCCGGAACCCGCCTGCATATGGTCACCGGCACCGTGCGCGTCGAAACCATATTCAACGATTTCGATTTCCGATCCGACAAATTCTCAAGCGAGTTTTTGTGGCACGGCTCTGTCGAAGCCTCCGAATATCACCGCCAATATGGCCGCGCGTTGGCTCCGGTTTGCTGGGGGCAAACGGGGTATGCCTCGGGCTATGCCAGCCAGTTTTTCCGCAAACTCGTGATTTTCAAGGAAGAGCATTGCGCCGCGATGGGCCACAAATCCTGCCGCGTCGTTGGAAAAACCATCGACAGTTGGGGCGAAGATGACCCCTTCGTTCAGATGTTTTTGAAAGAGGTGCTGCCCACACGCGCCGAAATGCCCCGGTTTGGGCGTGGCAAACCGCATTACGCGCCCTCGGGCCGGAATGACGGAATTGACGCGCTGATGCTGGCCCCCGTCCACAATGACCTAACCACAATTGCGCGCCACCGTTTGCACGCGCTGATTTGCGGCCCCGTCGGAAGCGGGCGGATGCGCGCGGCCAATTGGCTGCATCAGGAATCTGCCGACGGGCACGGCACCTTCACCTGCCTTGCCGTCGGCGCCGCCAAACTGTCCGAAACGTTAGAGCGGCTGGCCACCGCCCTGCGCCAGCGTCAAACCCAGCACGAAACCCTTGTGATCGAAGGCATTGATGCGCTGCCTGCGGATCAACAACAGGCTCTATTCCGCCTGATAAACGCCGCCCCGCCCCGCGCGCAGTTTCGTGTGATCGGCCTAAGCGACCTTTCCGTTCAGGCCGTGGCCGCAAAGCTGCGCCCCGATTTGATGCACGCGCTTGGCGTTTTACCGATCAACTTGCCGCCGCTGAACGCCCGCGCGGATGACCTGCCAGCGTTGGCGGCCGCGGTTCTGTCTGGGTTGAACAGCCCGCCCCTTACGCCTGAGGCCGCCGCCGCCCTTGGCACCCAGCCCTGGCCCGGAAACCTGCCCGAACTGACCGCGACGCTTCACCGTGCATCATTGTCCAGCGACGGACCAATCACCGCCGCGCAGCTTTCCGATAGCATGTGGAGCCCTGCGACGGCCGATCCGGCAGATGAATTGTGGGATCTGCTGCACCCCGCGCTGCAATCCGGCGAAACCACGATCGAAGCCCTGACCGCCGGGCTTTACGCCCGCGCCCTGAAGGAAAGCGATGGCAACATGTCTAAAGCCGCGCGTTTGCTGGGGCTCAGCCGGGCGCAGCTGGCCTATCGGTTGCGGTAATGAGTTACCAACCAATACCGCGTGCCCTTCTTTTCACCGGTACGGGTTAGCGCGCCAAGCGTCACTAACTCTGCCAAATCGCGCCGTGCGGTGGCCGGGCTGGCATCTGTGATGGTGATGTAATTCGCGGCACTCATCCCGCCGGTGAACCCATCGGGGCCAGCGTCGAACATGCGCAGCAACGCCTTTGTCTGACGCGGGTTCAGCTGATCGCGCAGCGCCTCCATCAGGTGCGCCTTAAAGATCAGGTGGTCAATCATCCGCTGCGAAAGCCCCTGCGCCGCCAGCACCGTTTCACCGAACCAGATCAGCCACGGCGTGACGTCCATCTGTTTGTTATTCGTCTCTAACACATCGTAATAGGCGCGCCTTGTGCGTTCGATCTGAACCGAAAGCGCCGTCAGGCTGGGTTGCCCAACCGCCTGCGCCAGCGCCTTTTCCGATAAGGCTCGCGCGATCCGGCCATTGCCGTCTTCGAACGGGTGCACGGAAACGAAATAGAGATGCGCCAGCCCCGCGCGCGTCAGCGCCGGGATGTGATTGGCCCCATCCGCGCCCGCGTCATTGAACCATGTGATGAACTGAGCCATCTGCCCGGGCATTTCATCTGCGGGCGGGGCCTCAAAATGGACGACGGGGCGTTGATAGGGGCCGGAAACAACCTGCATCGGGTCGCCGCCACTGCGCCACGCGCCGATATCGGCCAAATCCCCCCTGCCCCGGCAAACCATGCGGTGCCAATCAAACAGCATCCCCGCATCCAGCGGCGTGTTCCAATTTCGAAACCCATCGGCCAGCAATTCGGCGATACCACTTTCCGCGGCCCCCGCACGGCGATCCGCGCTTAACCCAAACTGACGCCGCATCGACGATTGAACAGAGGCACGGTCCAGCATCTCTCCCTCTATCGCCGAGGTTTGCATCGCCTCTTGGGTCAACATCTCTACTTTGGTGGCTTGTTGTTCCGGCCCGGCCAGATGCGACCACGCGCCAATCAACTGCCCGGCGTTTAACAGAAATTGCCGTTCCTGCGCCGCCAATGCCTGCGGGTCATACTGCCACTTGGGCCAATCGGGTGTTTGCCAATTCCACGTCATGATTGATATTAAACCATTTATCGCTCAGAATAGCAAAATTTTTGATCGATATTCTAAGCAATTATCGCTCACGCTTGAACGATAAGTTCCGCAACATCCCCATCGACAGATTGGCAGGCCTTTAACAACCGCCCTGCCATATGGGTCGAAACATAGGTGGCGTGGAATTTGCTGGGCGCGGTCAGAACCAGACGGCCCCCTGCCCTATCGCTGCGCTTTAGCCCCTGCACCCAAGCGGCGTAAAGCCCCGGGTCTTCGGCATAGATGACGGCGCGCGCCAGATCCCATTCGGTTCCGTCTGCGATTTCGGGCGGCGTCACGTTGCCCTTCACCGGAAGCGGCACAACCTTATCTTCGGGTTCGCCTTCCATCCGGGCGGCGAAGTCGGGGCCAACAGCTGCCCACGCCGGGCGCGTCGTTTCAAAGATGCGCTGGATGTCGATCCCGTATTCGGTCACGCGCCCACGGCTGCCCTGACGTTTGACAACCAGCCACCCCATCGCCCGCAGCTTTGCCATCTCACGTTTTACGGTGCGTTCATCCACGCCCCACATCCGCGCGATTTCGCGTTGGCCGACGGCCAGCTCATCCCGGTTCCAGTTATAGCGCGCGGTGATCAGCGTCAGCAGGCGAAAGATCAGGCGCTGCGGCCCTTTGGGTTCGGACAACGCAAACGTGCCCATCGCCGTGAGCAAGTCGTATTTAATGACGGACGCACTTCGCCCGACGGGTTTCTTGGCCAGCATGACTGCCCTCATGTCCGCATCACGACGAATCCGCTGTGATGCACGCCTCAGATAATCCAAACTCTTTATCGGTCTGGTTTCGGTTATTATCGTAAAGAGCGCCTTAACTCAGCGTTCTTTCCACCGTTGTCCTGATTTGCGTCTTATTTCCGGCTTCTGTCAAGTCCGCTGAGGTTCAGCCCCTTCTGACTTTCAATTTATTGAAATAAAAATGGTATGTATTGGTATTGGGGGACATACAGACTGTCCCCTATTGGGGTGAAAATGTCCCCCTATATCTGGCAGAGAGCCTAAAACTGTCCCCCAATATGCGCGGGGTTAGGGTCGAACTCTGCGTCTGCCGATTCGGGCCTGTGATTCTGGCAAAGCCAATGAAAACAGCCACAAAACCGTAATCTATGTTTTTATGGTAATCGGGCGATTTCGGTTTTGCAAATTTTTGAAATTCAGCGTAAATCCATAATCAAAAGGAATTAGCGTCCCCACGGGGACAGGAGGCAGTATGTTCACGCACGAAGACCTGGCGCAGATGCAGGCTCAGTCGCTAAAGATGCAGGGGTGGATCCGCCAGCAAACCTTTTCCCCCGAGATGGAAAAGAAGCTGCGCCGGTTTTCCAGCTGGGAGGTTGGAGAGCTGATCTTTAAGGTCAATCAATCCACCCTGCGCGGGCGTATGGCCGCCGACCCTTCCCTGCCCCAAGGGCACGTAGAAGAGGACGGCCGCCAGCGGTGGTATTCGCTGGAAGAGATAAACGAGATCCGCCGCCGTCTTAAGGTGAACCGCAAATCCTTGATGCCCTACCGCCCCGCAGGTAAGCGCGCCATCCGTGCGGCGATTGCCAACTTTAAGGGCGGCGCGGGCAAGTCCACTGTCGCGCTTCATTTCGCACACGCCGCTGCGCTGGACGGGTACCGGGTGCTGTGCGTGGACTTTGACCCTCAGGCGACGTTGTCCCATTCCATGGGCCTGTCTGACGTCGCCGAGGAATACACCGTCTGGGGGGTCATGGCGCGTGACCTGATCCGGGAAACCGAACGGATGAACGCAACCGCCATGGGCGCCGAAAGTGGCACCGCCCTGCCCCAGCGCCGCCTGCCAAGTTCGGTGACTGACATGGGGCTGTCCGATCTGCGCGTGAATGATTTCATTCGCCCGACCTGCTGGCCGACGATCGATATCGTGCCCAGCTGTGCCAACGCCGCCTTCGTGGAATTCGCCAGCGCGCAATACCGCCACCTGAACCCCGAATGGTCGTTCTTTGCTGCGGTCAGCCGGTACCTCGATTCCCTGCCGGATGATGCGTATGACCTGATCCTGTTCGATTGCCCGCCCGCGATTGGGTATCAATCCATGAACGCGGTCTTCGCGGCAGATGTTCTCTATATCCCATCCGGTCCGGGGTATTGGGAGTATGACTCGACCACGTCTTTCATCGGTCAGCTTGCCGAAGCGTTAGAGGATCTGTCGCAGTTCAACGGCGTTGTCCCCGCGGGGACACTGGGGTTGCCGAAGGTATTTCAGGACGTCCGCTTTTTGTTAACCCGCTACGAACAAGGCAACGAATTGCACCGTGCGATGCAGTCAGCATTTCAAAAGGTGTTCAAAGACAGAATGGCCGAACACCCAATCGAAATGACCCGCGCGGTTGAACAATCTGGCCGGTTCCTAAGTTCGATCTATGAAATGGATTACCGCGAGATGACGCGCGAAACATGGCGTCGCGCCCGCGTTTCATTTGATCGTGCCTATGAGGAATTCAAAGACAACCTAACCACCGCGTGGGACAAACTGGAGGATAAGGCATGAGCAAGCGCCGCGTATTTGATATCGACTTCCCCGATGACACGCCTGTCCCCGCGGGGACATCGACCCCCGAAGGTGAAACCCGGCGCGGGCCGATGGCCTCGGCTATCGTCGAAAACGCCGACGCACTGCGCGAACGCCAATCGGCCGAGGCCGCGATCCGTGCGGAAAATGACAAGCTGGCCCACGAACATGTGCGGCTGAAAAAGCAGGGGCTGATCGTTGACCTGCTGCCCATCGACAAAATCCATGCCTCAAAGCTGACGCGCGACAGGGCGGCAAATCGCGACCCTGATCTGGATGAGCTGAAGGCCTCGATCCGCGACATCGGCCTGTCGAACCCCATCCGTGTGGAAGAGGGCGAAGACGGCTATGAACTGGTTCAGGGGTTCCGCCGGCTAAGCGCGTTCCGCGAGCTGTTTCAGGAAACCGGCGATCCTGCCTATGCCACGATCCCCGCGGGGCTGGTTGCCAAGGGCGAGGCGTTGGAAGGTTTGTACCGCCGGATGGTGGATGAAAACCTTGTGCGGCGCGATATCTCTTTCGCGGAAATGGCTGAACTGGCCCGGTCATACGCCGCCGATCCCGGCACGGAATGTTCATCCGTAGAAGAGGCCGTATCGGTGTTGTACAGTTCCGCCGGGCGTCAGAAACGCAGCTACATCCGGCATTTCGCAACGGTGCTGGATGCAGTCGGCAGCCATCTGAAATTCGCCGATACGATCCCGCGCGCGCTTGGGCTTCAGTTGGAAAAGCGGCTGTCGTCGGAACAGGGCGCAGCGGCGAAAATTCGCAACGCGCTGACGGCGGCGATGCCAACGACCCCAGACAAAGAGTTGGAGGTTCTGCGCGCCGCAACCACGCCAACCCAAAAGGCCGGGGCAGGGCAGGGCGCTGTGGAAAAGGCGACGGCGAAAACCACCTTCCGCTGCACCGTCCCCGCGGGGACAGTGCGCTGCGCCGCCCATGATGGCCGGTTGGAACTGCGTGCAGACCGTGATTTTACAGATGCCGACCGTAAAAAGCTGGAAAAGGCGGTCGAAGCCTTCTTTAGCGTTTTAGATCAATGACTTAACACCCGGCGGCCTGTCCGCCGGGTTATCTTTGCGCATCGCGCAGCAGGGCGGCTGTTCGGTAAACCCCGTGGGCCATTTTGGAATAGGGCGTCGTCACAAACAGCGCCAACACCGCCCCCAGATGCAATGCCAACAGCGCCGGAACGGCCCCCGTTCCGGTTGCTGCATAAAGCGCCAGACCACTGGCCCCCACAAAACCCAACAACAAGACAAACGCCATTTCGCCACCCCAAACGCGGGTATCGCCCAGCCCTTTGGCCGCGCGGGTCTTCAGCCATGCCATGCCGCCCGCGCCAAGCGTCAGTAGGATGCCGCCAGGGACGCCCAGCAGCTTTGGCAGGCTGAACAGCCGATAGGGGGCCTCTAGCCCCAGACCGTAATGCAGCAGCGTCCCAGAGGCGGTCGAGGCAAAGCAAAGCATGAACCCCCAAAAGACCGCCTGATGGCTGTGGCGGCGGGCAGAGGAGTAGCGGTCTTCTTTTTCGAAGTTGCAGCCTTGGCCTTGGCCGCCCGACAGGTTGCGCATGGTCGCCACGTCGCGCGCGGCTTGTTTGATGTCGGCGATCCGCAAACGGCGCCCGCCCACCGCAGCCCAATACCGGCGGGCCGAAATGCTAAGTGCGGCGACGGGAAACAGGAACGCCGGGATAAAGATCGACAGCATGACCCCGTGGGACAGCGCCGCATAAAACCCGCGCCCAGACGCAGGCGCCAGCGCAAAGGCCGCCCAGAACAACGCCGCCACGCCAACGATCAAGGCGGCAACCAAGGCAACGCCATGGCGCTGAAACAGCCGGGCAGGGGCCGCGGGCCAGGCGAAGGTTTCCCAGCTTTCGGTGCGCACCTCGGCCAGGGCGGCGGGAAGGTTCAGCGCGAATTCGTGCGGTTCAGTGTATTGGCAGGAATAATAGCATCCCCGGCAGTTGTGACACAGGTTGGCCAGCTGCGTGATGTCACCGGCGGCAAAGCTGCGTTCGGCAAACATCGACGGGAAGACGGAACAGAACCCCTCGCAATACCGGCAGGCGTTACAGATTTCGGCCTGACGGGTGGCTTCGGCCTGAAGGTGGGTCATGTCATTGGGCATGTGATGCGGCCTCTTGTCCTGCGATGCGTCCGAAAACGGTTCCGATGGTCATGCCGAACCCGGCAAGATAACCTTGCCCAAGGATCGAACCTGCCATGATCTCTCCGGCGGCCCAGACGTTGTCTAGGGGGCCATCGGGGGTTTGCACACGGGCCCCTGCATCAACCTTTAGCCCCAGATAGGTGAAGGTCACGCCGGGGCGCAGCGAATAGCCATAGAAGGGCGGGGTATCGATGGGGCGAGCCCAGTTGGTTTTGGGCGGTTCGATCCCCTCGGTGGCCACGCCGTCCAGTTCGGTGGGGTGAAAATCGCCATCACGGCAGGCGGCGTTGAACTGATCCACGGTTTCGCGCAAAGCGTCACCGTTCAGGCCCATCTTTTCGCCCAGCTCTTCGATCGTGTCAGCCTGTTCGGGCGGAAAGACCGAGGGCATGAACAGTTTCAGGCTTTTGGCATCGATGATGGAATAGGCCACCTGATCGGGCTGCGCGGCGACAAGCCGGCCCCAGATGGCGTAACGTTTGGGCCAAACGTCCTCTCCTTCGTCATAGAAACGTTGGGCATCGCGGTTCACGACGACGGAAAACGGGACGCAATCCAGCCGGGTTACGATGCCGCCGTCAAACTTGGGTGCGCGCCCGTCGATGGCAACGGCGTGGCATTGGGTTGGGTCACCCACACTTTGCGCGCCCTGATCCAGCATATCGGCCAGAACGACGCCGCGGTTATAGGGCGTGCCTCGAATAAGGAAGTTGCGCGCCGCAGGGCCCCACGCGCGGGCCAGCCAATCGACATCGCCCTGAAATCCGCCCGAGGCCAAAATGACCGTCCGGGCCGAAATCCGGTGGCTTTGGCCCGTAATAGTGACGTCCAGCCCGGTGCACTGGTGCCCCTCAATCGCGATGTGGGTGACATGCGCCTCATAGATCACCTGAACCCCCAGATCGGCGGCGGTGTTGTAATAGGCATTCACCAACGCCTTGCCCCCACCAAGGAAGAACGCGTTGGTGCGGCTAAGCGACAGCGTGCCGGAAAGCGAGGGCTGAAACCGCACGCCGTGCTGTTCCATCCATGGCAAGCAGGATTCCGAATGCCGGATGGCCATCCGCGCCAGCCCTTCGTCGGTCTTACCGGCGGTGACGCGCATCAGGTCATCAAAGTATTCGTCTTCGCCATATGTGTCGGTCAGCACGGACAGGGGCCCGGAATGCATGCAGCGAAAGTTGCGTGTGTGGCGCGAGTTGCCCCCACGATAGGGTTTGGGCGCGCATTCCAGCATCAGAACGCTTCGTCCTGCCTCTGCGGCCTCTATGGCGGCGCACAGCGCGGCGTTGCCACCGCCGACGATCACCACATCCCAAGTTTGTTCCAGCAAGTCATCCATAGGCTATCCCCTTCACCCCATTGCATACGCGTGTATCCACGTGGATGCAATATCTGTGCGGAATGCCATTAGGTTGCGCCGGTTCGTGGCGGGCGCTGGGAAGGTAAGGGGGCGGCCAGCATCCTTGCTTCCGATAATGAAAGATTATCGGACGTATTGGTGTGATGAAATTTGCGGCGGTTATTGGCTATTTTTCGATGAAAAGCGCCGCGATGGGATGTGCTGCTGGCAGGACTTATGCCCGGCACAGCCGTATCGACGACGACGATACATTAGCCCGGACGCCGTTCTGGGTCACCTCCGCGCGCGTTGAAACCCCTGAAGATGTTGCGTTTTTGTCGGGCGCGGCGCTGAACCGCCAACCAAGACCGTCTAAGGGCGGGTGCGCAGGGTGGCGTCAGGGTGGGCGGCTGCGAATGCTGGAAGCGTTGCCAAATGGTTTTCGATCCTAAGGGCCTTGGGCATGTCGCTTAGGTCGATGTTCCAGCGGCGTGCGTTGTAAAGTTGGGGGACAAGGCAGATGTCGGCCAGGGACAAACCGGATTGGTGGCTGAATTCGCCCTCGGCCAGCATCGCCTCGTGCGCGCGAAGGCCAGAGGTGATGAAGGTCTGCATCCAGCTTTGCATCGTGATGCCTCCGCCCGAATTTTCGACGGCGTGTTTTGCGACGCGCAGGTTGCAGACCGGGTGAATGTCCATCGCGATAGAATGCGCCAGCGCGCGAACCTTGGCGCGTTCGCCCAAGTCATCGGGAAGCAGGCCAAGGGCGCGGCTGTCGTTCAGGTATTCCACGATGGCAAGGGATTGGGTGAACCGCTGATTGTCGATTTCAAGGACCGGAACAAGGCCCTGCGGATTGCGGGCAAGGTGGGCGTCTGTAATGTGGTCCCCTTCGATAAGGTCGACAGACACGGTTTCCCATTCAAGCCCGGCCAGCCCCAAAGCGATCCGAACCCGGTAGCTGGCCGTAGAGCGCCAGTAGTCAAAGAGGCGGATCAAAGATCACCCTCCATCATAATTTCCAGCGCGCTGTCGAGCGCGTCATTGTAAGGCGCAAGCAGCGCATCAAGCCGTGCCTGAAAATCCCGCGCGACCGGCAGCAGCCTATCCATCAATTCCCGGCCTTTTTCAGTCAGCGTTAAGGAAATGAGGCGCCGATCCTGATCGTTGACCTGTTTGGAAAGGTATCCGGCGGCCTCCAGCCGAGAGGCGGCGCGGCTGGCCTTTGATTTTTCAAGGTGAACGCGCTGATGGATTTCACGGATCGAAACCGCGTCGGAATCCGCGACATGAACAAGGATGCGCCATTCCGCGACAGAAATTCCAAATTCGTCGCTGTAACGCTTTGCCATGCCTGCGCTCAGCCTCTCGGCGGCGACGGTCATTCGATAGGGCAAAAAACGCGCCAGTTCGAAGTCGGTCGTTTCCGTTACCATCAAAAAGCCTTTCCTTGCTGGGGTCAGATCGTGGGCAAGCAATGTTTTAGGTGTTCATTTCATCTGCAACGAATATCTTGACATCGTTGCAAGTGCAACAAATAGTCGCGGCAAACGGAATCCGTCTTCACGATATGGCAAGGAGGAACATCATGACGCGTCACGACCTGCCGAAAGGAATGATCAGCGCCACCAGCACCACGGGAACCCACGCGGGGTATATGCCCGGTTGGGCAAATGACTTCGAAACCGAAGCGTTGCCCGGCGCGCTGCCGCAGGGCATGAACTCTCCTCAGAAATGTGAATACGGGCTTTATGGCGAACAGCTTTCAGGAACGGCGTTCACGGCAAACCCACCCGAACGGACATGGACCTATCGCATCCGGCCCAGCGTCAAACATTCGGCGCGGTACGAACGTATTGACCTGCCGCTGTGGGTTTCGGCGCCGAATGTGCTGCCTGATGTCACCAGCTTGGGCCAGTACCGGTGGGATCCGGTGCCCCATACCGATGTGCCGCTGAATTGGCTGACAGGTATGCGCACGATGACCACGGCGGGGGATGTGCATACGCAGATCGGGATGGCCGCGCATGTGTATCTGGTCAACCAGTCCATGGAAGACGAATATTTCTTTTCAGCCGATAGCGAACTTTTGGTTGTTCCACAGGAGGGGCGCCTGCGCTTTGCGACCGAACTTGGGATCATCGACGTTGAGCCTAAGGAAATCGCCATCATTCCACGCGGGCTGGTTTATCGGGTCGAGGTGCTGGAAGGCCCGTGCCGCGGGTTTGTCTGTGAAAACTATGGCCAAAAGTTCGAACTGCCCGGCCGTGGCCCGATTGGCGCGAACTGTCTTGCCAACCCGCGGGATTTCAAAGCCCCGGTTGCCGCCTTTGAAGACCGCGAAGTGCCTTCAACCGTGACCGTCAAATGGTGCGGTCAGTTTCACCAGACCAAGATCGGTCAAAGCCCGCTGGATGTGGTCGCATGGCACGGCAATTACACGCCGTACAAATACGATCTGCGCACCTATTGCCCGGTTGGCGCGATCCTTTTTGATCACCCGGACCCGTCGATCTTTACCGTGCTAACCGCCCCGTCCGGCGTTCCGGGCACGGCCAACATCGACTTTGTTTTGTTCCGCGAACGTTGGCTGGTGGCCGAAGATACCTTCCGCCCGCCGTGGTATCACAAGAACATCATGTCCGAGCTGATGGGCAACATTTACGGCCAATACGACGCCAAGCCGCAGGGCTTTGTTCCGGGTGGGGTGTCGCTGCACAATATGATGCTGCCGCATGGTCCTGACCGCAATGCGTTCGAGGGCGCGTCGAATTCGAACCTTGGGCCAGAGAAGCTTGAAAACACCATGTCGTTCATGTTCGAGACCCGCTTTCCCCAGCAGCTTACGGAATTTGCCGGCAAAGAGGCCCCGCTTCAGGACAATTATATCGATTGCTGGGACAGCCTTGAGAAGAAGTTCGACGGTAAGCCGGGCAAGAAATAAGCGCGACGGTGCCGGCGGCGGTCGGCACCCTTGCCATATCTGGAACCACAAAGCAGCGCCAACCGCGAAGCGGCGCTTAAGGGGAAGCAATGCCTTTAAAGACAAGCTGGGTCGACAGCGCCAATTCTGCTGATACCGATTTTCCGCTGAACAACCTGCCTTATGGGGTTTTTGACGATGGTCAGGGCGCGCGCATGGGTGTCGCCATTGGTGACTTCGTTCTGGATGTGGCCAAGGTTGATCACGGCCTTTCGCCCGACCTTTTCGCCGCGCCGGAATGGAATGCGGTGATGGCGGCTGGCCCCAAGGTGTGGGGTGCCTTGCGCGAACGTCTGACCCTGCTTTTGTCGGATCAGGCATACCGCGGCGCCGTCGAACCACATCTTGTTGCGCAGTCGGATGCGCGGCTGTTGATGCCGTTTCGCGTTAGCGAATACACAGATTTTTACGCGGGCAAGCACCACGCCGTGAACGTGGGAACGATGTTTCGGGGGGCGGAAAACGCACTGCCGCCGAACTGGCTTTCGATCCCGATTGGGTATAACGGGCGCGCGTCGTCGGTTGTTGTGTCTGGCACACCGGTGAAACGCCCGTTGGGTCAGTTGAAAGCGCCCGACGCGGAACTGCCAGAATTTGGCCCCTCTAAACGGTTTGATTTAGAGCTGGAGTTCGGCGCGATCGTCGGGTCGCCCTCGGATGGGATGGTGTCTGTCGAACAGGCGGACGACATGATCTTTGGGTATGTCCTGCTGAACGACTGGTCGGCGCGCGATATTCAAGCGTGGGAGTATCAACCCCTTGGCCCGTTCCAAGCCAAGGCAACGGCCACCACGATTTCCCCATGGATCGTGACCAAGGCCGCGTTGGAACCTTTCCGCACCTCAACCCCCGAACGAGAGAGGCCCCTGTTGCCCTATCTGCAGGAACCCGGCCCGATGATTTACGACATCGCGCTAGAGGTGGCCCTAGCCCCCGAAGGCAAGGATGAAACCGTGATCGCGCAGTCGAATTACAGCCACATGTATTATTCGGCGGCGCAACAGCTGTGCCATCACACGACTTCGGGCTGTGCGATGCGGGTGGGCGATCTTTTGGGATCGGGTACCATTTCGGGCCCCGAACCCGACAGCCGCGGTTCGTTGTTGGAACTAAGCTGGGGCGGCAAAGAGCCTTTGACGTTGGGCACGGGCGAAACGCGCAGCTTCCTTGAAGATGGCGACACACTGACACTGCGCGGCCACGCGACGGGTGATGGCTATCGCATCGGGTTTGGCGACTGCACGGGCACGATTCTGCCGGCAGGTCCGATCCCGGACTGGGCAAAGTAAGCAGGAGAGTTACGCATGGCGAAAGCATTCGCATCCGCAGGCGACATGGAAGAAAAGAAAGTAAGCTTCACCCAAGTCGGAGAGGGGCTTTATGCCTTCACCGCCGAAGGTGACCCCAACACCGGCGTGATCATCGGCGATGACAGCGTCATGATCGTCGAAGCGCAGGCAACCCCTCGTCTGGCCCGCAAGGTGATAGACTGTGTGCGATCTGTCACCGACAAGCCCATCAGCCACGTCGTTCTGACCCATTATCATGCGGTGCGCGTTCTTGGGGCCAGCGCCTATGGCGCGCGCGAAATCATCATGTCAGACACGGCCGCAGCCATGGTCGAAGAGCGCGGCCAAGAGGATTGGGATAGCGAATTTGATCGTTTCCCGCGTCTGTTTCAGGGGCACGAAGAAATCCCCGGCCTGACCCGCCCGACCACCACGTTCAGCGAAAGCATGACGGTTTATCTGGGCAAGCGGCGCGTAGACATCATGAAACTGGGCCGCGCTCACACGGCGGGCGATGCCGTGATCTGGGTGCCGGACCAAGAGGTGATGTTCACCGGTGACATCGTCGAATACCATTCGGCCTGTTACTGCGGCGACGGTCATTTCGGCGATTGGGAAGACACGCTGATGAACATCGCGGCCTATGCGCCCAAGGCCATCGCGCCGGGCCGAGGCGACGCGCTGATTGGCGAAGACATGGTGGAAAAGGCCATTGCCGCAACGGCTGATTTTGTCAGCTCTACCTACAAACCGGTGGCCAAGGTGGTCGCGCGCGGGGGCACCCTGAAAGAAGCATGGGACGCGGTGCGCGCTGAATGCGACCCCAAGTTCAAAGATTATGCCATCTATGAACACTGTCTGCCGTTCAACGTCGCCCGTGCCTATGACGAAGCCCGCGGCATCGATACGCCGCGCATCTGGACCGCAGATCGGGACAAGGACATGTGGAACCAGCTGCAAGCCTGACGCGCGACAGGGAGGAGACCTTAGATGTTACAAGATCGCTATTTGCTGGCGTTCAAGCTGTACCCATACGAACGCAACGCTGATCAAGACAGTGCAACACCGGCCCGCCACCCGGTTGTGGTGATGGGTGGCGGGCCAATTGGTGTCGCCACCGCGCTGGACCTTGGGTTGCAGGGCATCCCCGTCATCGTTCTGGACGATCACGAAGGGATCGGCGTGGGCAGTCGGGCGATCTGTTTTGCCAAGCGGACCCTTGAAATTGCCGACCGGTACGGATGCGGCAAGCCCATGCATGACAAGGGCGTCGTGTGGAACCTGGGCAAGGTGTTTCACGATGACCGCAAGGTGTTTGAATTCAACCTGCTGCCCGAAGAAGGCCACCAATACCCCGCCTTTATCAACCTGCAGCAGCCCCATTTCGAAAAGTTCATCGTTGACCGCGTCCGCGAGGCGCAGGCCGCCGGTGCGCCGATTGAACTGCGCGGCAAGAACCGGGTTGAGGGGGTCGAGGTTAAAGACGATCACGTGCTGCTGAACATCGTGACGCCCGAAGGGCCTTATACGATCACGGCGGATTGGCTGATCGGATGTGATGGCGCCTCTAGCCCGCTGCGCGGCATGCTGGATCTGGATTTTTCGGGCCGTGTTTTTCAGGACAGTTTCCTGATTGCCGACATCAAAATGCTGAACGACAGCTTTCCGACGGAACGCTGGTTCTGGTTCGAACCCTATTTCAAATCCGGTGCCTCGACGTTGTTACACAAACAGCCCGACGGTGTTTGGCGGGTCGATTTCCAGATCGGTTGGGATGTGGACCGCAAAGAGGAAATGAAAGAAGAAAACATCCGCCGCCGTCTGGATGCCATGCTTGGCCCCGATGTCGAGTACGAGATGGTCTGGTCGTCAATCTACACCTTCCAATGCAAGCGGATGGAACGGTTTCGCCATGGCCGGGTGATCTTTGCGGGCGACGCGGCGCATCAGGTCAGCCCGTTTGGCGCGCGCGGTGCGAATTCTGGGATGCAGGATGTTGACAACCTTGGCTGGAAACTGGGGATGGTCATCAAAGGGCAGGCGCCACAGGCGTTGCTGGATTCATACGATGAAGAACGGGTCTATGGTGCGGATGAAAACATCCTCAACTCGACGCGTTCGACCGATTTCATCACGCCCAAAACAAAGATCAGCCATGTGTTTCGCAACGCCGTGCTGGATCTGGCCGAACGCAACCCATTTGCGCGGCCGCTGGTAAACTCGGGGCGGCTTTCGGTGCCTTGTACCTATGACGGGTTGTCATTGAACGGCCCTGATGACCTAACCGGTGGGCCTGCGCGAACCCGGCCCGGAAGTGTCTGCCCGGATGCCTTACTGGCCGACGGTTTCCTGCTGCCGCATCTGGGCAATGATTTCGTTATTCTAACGATTAACGCCGACGCCCCGCCTGAGGTTATGGAAGACGGCGTAACCGCAAGGCATGTTGCGGTTTCGACGGATGATGATCCAAGCGGGGCCCTTGCGGCGCGTTACCTTGGGGATGCCGCTTGCGCCGTCTACCTAATCCGGCCCGATCAGCATGTCGCCGCACGTTGGGACAGCTATGACGAAACCGCCATCCGCGCAGCCATGCGCACGGCCTGCGCAAAGGATTGATGCCATGGCAAAGCTTATCGTAACGCCGAACTTGCCTGACCCAGACGGCTTTTACGCCGATCTGATCAAGGCCTATGACGGGATGGACGACGAAGCGGTCAGCGCGTTTAGCGCCCGTTTGATCCTGTTGCTGACCAACCATATCGGCGACGCGGAAGTGATCGCCGAAGCGTTGGAAGAGGCGGCAAAGACCAACCTAAAGACAGAAGGATAGGGACGTCAGGACGACTCGCGCGCGATCATGGCTTCGATTGTGGCGATGGTGTCGGACAATGCTTTGGTAACGCCGTCCCGTTTGCCTTCGAACCTTGATGTGGGGATGGGCACGGAAAGGGCGTGCACCTCGCCCGCGTAATCCAGAAACGCGGCGCCGATGGCGGAGATCCCATCGGTGTGTTCGTTGTCATCTGCGGCGATGTTTGTCGCGCGAACAGTGTCTAACATTGCGGAATACGCGCCCCAGTCGTGGGTTTCGCCGCGCCGTTTCCATTCTTCGCGCACCAAGGTTTCGGCGCGATCAATCGGCAGTTTGGCCAACGCGGCCCGCCCGTTTGCGGTGTTGGTCAGGGGGAACACCTCGCCCACCGATGAAATCGCGCGCAGGCGGTGCGTGCCGGGAACCTGATCCAGAAAGATCATGCCAGACCCGCGCAGAACCGACAGGTCAACCGTTTCGCCCAGCTTTTGGGACAGTTCGGAAATTGCCAGACGGCATGTTTCGACGATGTTGAACTGCGCCGCCGACGCAAGCGCGGTGATTTCAGGCCCAAGGCGAAAACCGCCGTTGCCCATGGTGATGATCAACCGTTCTTCTTGAAGGGCGGCAACGATTCGCTGAACCGTGGATCGGGCAAGCCCCACGCGTTCGGAAATTTGCCCCAACGACAGGCCGGTGGGGTCATCCCGCAACGCGCGAAGCACCGATGCCGCGCGTCCAATGACCTGAATCCCGTTGCGTGCTTGGCTTTTGCCGCTTTCGTTTTCCTGCACCATTACGCCTTGTCCCTTGATCGATGATCTTCTCTTGCACGGCTGTCCCAATAATTCCAGCCATCTTATCCCGCAATGTGGTACACTTGCATCGATTGTAAGAAAAACATTGACCGCAATGCGATGCATGTGCATCACTATGCGAGACGGATGGGAGGAACATCCAGACAATTTAATCGCATAGTGCAGGGGCAAAAACGGCCTTCCTGCAAACAGAGAGGGATTGTGTCATGATCACGGTCAGAGGGATCGAATTTGAGGAAAACACCAACAACTCTATGGGGTTGGAGTTTTATAACCTAAGCCACCGTTTCGGGTTTCAGAACCCCAACTGGCCCTATTTCCAAGACACCAAGATCGAGCGTATCCATTATATGGCCAAGTCCGGCGTGCTAAGCCAACGCATCACCACCACGATGCACGCGACGACCCATATTGACGCACCAGCCCACGTCGTTCAGGGCACCCCGTTCATCGACGAAGTTCCGCTGCCGCATTTCTTTGGCACCGGCATCGTCGTGTCCCTGCCCAAAAAGAAATGGGAGCCGATCACAGGCGAAGATCTGGAAAAAGCCTGCGGCCATGTGATCCGCAAGGGTGACGTTCTGATCATCAACACCGGATGGCACCACGATTACGAAGACGGAGACTATTTCGCCTATTGTCCGGGTTTTGTGGCCTCGGCTGGTGAATGGATGGTTGAAAAGGGCGTTAAGGTTGTGGGCCACGATACGCAGGCAAACGACCACCCGCTGGCCACGGCGATCGGGCCTCAGCGGAACGGCCCGCTGCTGCCGCATCTGGAAGAAGAATACAAAGAATGGTCCGGCGGCAACGACTGGAAAGACGATTTCCCAGATTGGGAGCCCGTTCACCAGATCCTGTTCAAGAACGGTATTCTGGGCATTGAAAACGTTGGCGGCGATCTGGACGCGGTCACCGGCAAACGCTGCACCTTTGCGTTTTTCCCATGGAACTGGGACCGTGGCGATGGCTGCATCATCCGCCTTGTTGCGATGATCGACAAGGAACAGAACTATCGTATCGAAGCTGGCGAAAGCTTCTGATCCATCCTGCGGTGCCGCTGCGTTCCCAACCGGCGGCACCCAAACGAATGCGAGGGTGGGACATGCACGTAAAACGTTTTGATGACGCACAGCCATACGACGCTCCGAACCATTGGGGCGTAACCGGATTGCGGTTGCAGGGCTTCGAAGAGGGCGGGCCGACCAACCAATGGGTTGGGCTAAGTCAGTTCCTTCCCGGCGGCGGCGCCGGGCCGGACAGCACGCCGTTTGAAAAGGTCTATGTGGTTCTGGACGGCGAAATGACCGTCACAATTGATGGAACAGAGACTGTTTTGCGCAAATTCGACAGCGCGACCATCCCCCCGAACGAAATCCGCCACCTCGAAAACCGTTCGAACCTCGTATGCACGATGCTTGTCGTTATCCCATACCCGCCGGAGGCCAAATAATGTCCCTTTCCGATCCACTTTCTATGTTTGACGTAAAGGGCAAGGTTGCGCTGATTACCGGTGCGTCTGGTGCGTTTGGTATGGTCGCCGCGCGGGTTTTGGCCGGGGCAGGGAGCAAAATTGTGCTGGCCGCGGGGAACCCTGACGCGTTGTCCGAAATTGCCGAAGAATGCCGCGCGGCAGGGGCCGAAGTTGCGGAAATTAACGCGCGCCCGTCTGATGAGGCCGCGTGTGAAGATATGGTCGCCCAGGCGGCGGCTGCGTTTGGTGCGCTTGATATTCTGGTCGTTGCCTCGGGCATGAACAAGGTCGCCAAGATCGAAGAGATGGCGCCAGAAACATTCACCAGTGTGATGGATGCCAATGTGACGCAAAGCTGGTTGTTGGCCCGCGCCGCAACCCGCCAGATGAAGGCGCAGGGCAGCGGCGGTAAGATTGTTCTTGTGTCATCGGCGCGCGGTTTGTTGGGTCATCCGGCGGGATACACTGCCTATTGCGCCTCTAAAGCGGCCGTTGACGGGATTACCAAGGCCCTTGGGTGCGAGCTTGGCCCCACCGGCATCACCGTAAACGCAATCGCGCCAACTGTGTTCCGCAGCCCCCTGACCGCGTGGATGTTCGAAGACACCCCCGACGCCAAAACCGTTCGCGATGGTTTCTTGACGCGCGTTCCAAAGGGGCGGTTGGGCGAACCCGAAGACCTTGCCGGGCCGCTGTTGTTCTTGGCGTCGAAGGCGTCGGATTTTTACACCGGGCACATTCTGTACGCCGATGGCGGCTATACGGCGGGCTGATTGATGAAAAAGAACCAACAGTTTGCGGTGATTGGTGCGGGGCTGATGGGCCACGGCATTGCTTTGACGCTGGCGCGGGCGGGTCAATACGTCATCATCACCGATCCGGTGGAAGAGGCGCGTAAAACCGTCAGCGCGCGGATCAGCGAAAGCCTGTCCCTGATGGGCGAGCCGCCCGAAAACATCGCGAAGATCCTTAAAAAGATCGAAATCACCGACAGCATCGCGACAGCCGTTCAAAACGCCGTGGCCGTGTTCGAAGCCGCGCCCGAAAAGCTGGACCTGAAACGCCGCATTTTCGCAGAGGTAGAGGCCCACGCCCCGCAGTCCTGCATCCTTGCATCGAACACGTCGGTCATGCCGATCACCCAGATCATGGCGGGGCTTGCCCACAAGGGCCGCGCGCTTGGCACTCACTGGTGGAACCCGCCGCACATGATCCCGCTGGTCGAAGTTATTCGGACAGAACACACTGACGACAGCGCGGTTGATTTCATGATGGCACTTTTGGCCGATGCGAAGAAGACGCCGGTTTTGGTGGCAAAAGACGTTCCCGGTTTTATCGGCAACCGCCTGCAACACGCCCTGTGGCGCGAGGCGATAAGCCTTGTCGAACGCGGAATTTGCGATGCCGAGTCCGTGGATACGGTGGTCAAATCCTGCTTTGGGCGGCGCTTGTCGGTGCTGGGCCCGTTGGAAAATGCCGATCTGGTTGGCACCGATCTGACGCTGGATATTCACAGTCAGGTCCTTGCCGATCTAGAGGCACGCCAAGGCCCTTCGCCCTTGTTAGAGGCGCTGGTCGCTGACGGGAAACTGGGCATGAAGACGGGGCAGGGGTTTCGCAGTTGGACGCCGGAACAGGCGGCAGAGGTGCGTAACCGTGTTACGACCCATCTTAAGAAACTGGACAGTATTCTGCCAGAATAGAGACGTTTTACCAGCTTGGGAGGGCTGAAAATGGGAGGAAAGATCGTGAAAAGACTTAGCACTCGCCGTCAATTCATCAGGACCGGGGCCGCCGTTTTGGCCGCGCCCGCGCTGCTTAGCGCCACCCGCGCTTATGCCGCGACGCCCACCTTCAAGGTTGGCCATGTCAGCCCGCGC
This sequence comes from Actibacterium lipolyticum, assembly GCF_900184935.1. Lineage (GTDB taxonomy): Bacteria > Pseudomonadota > Alphaproteobacteria > Rhodobacterales > Rhodobacteraceae > Actibacterium_A > Actibacterium_A lipolyticum. The sequence continues at coordinate 28,726 of NZ_FXYE01000005.1, forward strand.
ACCGGCCCGCTTGCCGGCTTCGCCGAGGCCGATGATTACATCCTAAAGGCCATCACACAGAAATTCGGGGCCGGGGTGGAAAACAACGGCAAGGCCTGGAACATCGAAGTTATTTCCAAGGACAGTCAGTCCAACCCCAACCGCGCCGCCGAAGTTGCAAGCGAACTGATCCTGTCGGACGAGGTGGACATCATCGTCGCCGCCTCGACCCCGGATACGGTGAACCCCGTCGCCGATCAGGCCGAAATCAACGAGGTTCCCTGCATCACCACCGATTGCCCGTGGCAGCCGTATTTCTTTGGCCGCGGCGGCAACCCCGGCGAAGGCTTCGAAAGCACGTACCATTTCTTTTGGGGTCTGGAAGATGTGATCGGCGTGTTCCTTGCGATGTGGGGCAGCGCAGGCGTGGGCAAAAACGTTGGCGGCCTGTTCCCCAACGATGCGGACGGCAACGCATGGGGCGACGCAGAGCTTGGCCTGCCAAAACCGTTGGCGGCGGCGGGCTATAGCCTGACCGATCCGGGCCGGTATCAGCCGATGTCGGATGATTTCACCAACCAGATCGCGGCGTTTAAGGATGCGGGTTGCGAAATCGTCACCGGCAATATGATCCCGCCAGATTTCGGCACCTTCTGGGCGCAGGCCGCGCAGCAAGGGTTTAACCCCAAGATCGTGACCATCGGCAAGGCGCTGTTGTTCCCCAGTGTGATCGAAGGTCTGGGTGACCGCGGCATCGGCCTAAGTTCAGAGGTCTGGTGGTCGCCCGCGCATCCGTTTGCATCGTCGTTGACGGGCACCTCGGCGGCGGATCTGGCGAATGGTTACACCGCTGAAACGGGCCGCGCGTGGACACAGCCGATTGGGTTCAAACACGCGCTGTTCGAAGTGGTCGCCGACGTGGTCGCCCGATCCGAAGATCTGGAAGACCCGGCCGCAAACATCGCGGCCATCGCGGGCACCAATATTCAGTCCATCGTGGGGCCGATCAATTGGGCAAACGGTCCGGTGAAAAACGTCACTAAAACACCGCTTGTTGCGGGTCAGTGGCAAAAGCAGGGCGATGGTATCGACCTGAAAATCGTGACGAACGAAACCGCGCCGGACATCCCGCTGACGGGTGAATTGATGCTGTTGAGTTAGGGTGCGAAGGCCCCGTTGGATGGAAATACTATGACGCCAATTCTTGAACTTAGGGGCCTGCAAAAGGCCTTCGGGGCGGTCACCGTTGCCGATAGCCAAAGCTGGGCGCTTGCGCCCGGCGAAGCGCTTGGCGTTTTGGGGCCAAACGGGGCGGGCAAGACATCGATGTTCAATCTGGTGACGGGGACGTTGCCAGCTGACGGGGGGCAGATATTGCTGAACGGTCGGGACATCATGCCTTGGCCCGCCGCGCGCCGGTGCCGTGCCGGTATTGCGCGCAGCTTTCAGGTGCCTCAGCCGTTTGGCGGCATGACGATCTTTGAAAACACCTTTGTCGCGGCGACCCAAGGCGCGCGCCTTTCCGGTTCCGCGGCCGAGGATCTGTGCCTTGACGTACTAAACCGCACCAGCCTGCTGCCCAAAGCCAACGTTTTGGCGGGGGGGCTGACCTTGCTTGAACGCAAAAGGTTGGAACTGGCCCGCGCAATGTGCGCCCAGCCCAGCGTCATCCTGTTGGACGAAATCGCCGGTGGGCTGACGGAACATGAATGCAAATCGCTGATCGAAACGATCATGGGGCTGCGGGAAACCGGGGTTTCCATCGTGTGGATCGAACATGTGGTGCATGCGCTTTTGGCCGTTGTTGACCGGCTGTTGGTCATCGATTTCGGCAAAAAGATCGCCGAGGGAGAGCCAGAAGCCATCATGCAAAGCCCCGAAGTGCGCGAAATTTATCTGGGGATCGAAGCGGATGTCTGAAACGATCCTTTCCATTTCCGGGCTTGATGCGGGCTATGGCGATTTTCAGGCCTTGTACCGCGTCGATCTGTCCGTCAACGCGGGCGAAGTGGTGGCCGTTATCGGCGCGAATGGCGCGGGCAAGACCACGTTGATGCGTTCGGTTTCGGGCCTGATCAAGACGGCGCCGGAAACCGTGGTTTGGCAAAACCAAGGGATCGGCGCGTTGCGGGCCGATCAGATCGCGGCCAAGGGTATCGCGCTGGTGCCCGAAGGGCGGCAGTTGTTCAAATCGCTCAGCGTCGAAGAAAACCTGATCATCGGTGGGCAACTGGGCCGAAAGGGCCCGTGGAACCTGCGCCGAATTTACGACCTGTTCCCAATTCTGGAAGAGCGGCGCGATGTACCGGCAACGTCGTTATCAGGGGGGCAGCAACAGATGGTCGCCATCGGCCGCGCGCTGATGTCGAACCCGGACCTGTTGTTGATGGATGAAATCAGCCTTGGTCTGGCCCCGGTCATCATCAAATCAATCTATGACGCGCTGCCCGGCATCGTTGGCGAAGGCTTGGCCGCGATCGTGGTGGAACAAGACATTGCAAAGGCGCTTTCGGTTAGTTCGCGGGTTTATTGCCTGCAAGAGGGCCGCGTTTCGCTGACGGGCGCTTCGCACGACATCTCGCGCGAGGCGATCAGCCGCGCCTATTTTGGAGTTTAGGGAATGGATTGGATCAACGCGACCATTCAGGGCACGTTGCTGGGCGGGCTGTATGCCCTTTTCGCGGCAGGTTTGAGCCTGATTTTCGGGATCATGCGGCTGGTTAACATCGCGCATGGCGATCTGATCGTTCTGTCGGCCTATCTTGCGCTGACGGTGACAATGGCGATTGGTGTGCATCCGTTTCTGGCGCTGGTGTTTGTAGTCCCTGCGATGGCGGTGTTGGGATACGCCTTGCAGCGGACGGTCTTGAACCGGACCATGGGCGACGATTTGTTGCCGCCGCTTTTGGTAACCTTCGGCTTTTCCGTGATCATTCAGAACGCGCTTCAGATCGGGTACACCGCCGATCCGCAAAAGTTGAAGGCGGGCGCGATTGAAACGGCAAGTCTGTCCATCGGCCCGATAACCGTTGGCGTATTGCCGTTGCTGGTGTTTATCGCCGCGATTGTCGTGATCGGAGCGTTGCAGTGGATGTTTTACAAAACTGCCCTTGGCCGCGCATTCCGCGCCACGTCTGACCTTCAGGATATTGCGCAGCTGATGGGGCTGAACCGCGCCCATGTCTTTGGCTTGGCGATGGGGCTTTCATTGGCGGTAACGGCCTTGGCGGGGGTGTTTCTGGGCATTCGCACCTCGTTTGATCCGGCGGCGGGCGGATCGCGCCTGATCTTCGGGTTCGAGGCGGTGATTATCGGCGGCTTAGGCAACATCTGGGGCACATTGGCTGGCGGCGTGATCTTGGGCGTGGCGCAAACGCTGGGCGCGAAATTGAACCCCGGTTTTCAGGTCTTGGCGGGTCACATCGTCTTCCTTCTGATCCTTGCTGTGCGTCCGCGCGGCCTTTTCCCAAGGATGGACTGATGAACAACCACGAAGTTTCGCGCACCACACGTCTAAGCACTGCGGCGATGATCGTGCTGGCCGGTATTCTGATCGTCATGGCCGCCGCGCCGTGGTGGGCAGGCCGCGCCGATTTGCGCCTGTTCGGAGAGATCTTTCTTTACCTGTCGCTGGCATCGCTGTGGAACCTGTTGGCCGGTTACGCCGGGTTGGTGTCGGTTGGGCAGCAGGCCTATGTGGGGTTCGGCGGGTATGTTTTGTTCGCGCTGACCATGTTGGCCGGGATCAGCCCCTTGGCGGCTTTGCCGATTGTTATGGTGCTGGGCGGGTTGATCGCGGTGCCGGTTGCGGCGCTGTTGTTCCGGTTGCGCGGGGCCTATTTCGCCATCGGCACATGGGTCATGGCCGAGGTCTTTCGCCTGTCCGCTGCGCAGATCACGGTGATGGGCGGCGGGTCTGGCACATCGTTGCCCGCGTCTATCGTGAAATCCATGGCCGATGGCCGCTCCGCCCGCGAGGCGTTGGCCTATTGGCTGGCGCTTGGGGTGGCGGTTCTGGTGCTTGGCACGGTTTACCTGTTCCTGCGGTCGCGCCAAGGCGTCGCGCTGATGGCGCTGCGCGATAACGAACTGGCGGCGAAATCGCTTGGCATCGACATCTGGCGCAGCAAATTCGTGGTTTACGTTGTAACGGGCGCGCTAACGACCTTGGTCGGGGCGCTGATCTTTATGCAAAAGCTGCGCATTTCGCCCGACGCCGCGTTTTCCACGAACGACTGGACGGCCTTCGTGATCTTTATCGTCGTTATCGGCGGAATAGGCACGGTTGAGGGGCCGATTATCGGCACGCTGGTCTATTTCGCACTGCGTGAAACGCTGGCCGATTTGGGCTCTGTCTATCTGATCGCACTGGGCGCGGTTGCCATTCTTATCATGCTTAAAGCGCCGCGCGGCCTTTGGGGGCTGATCCGCGGAACACGCGGGATCGAACTGTTCCCGCTCAGCCGCCGTGTGCGCGCCACCACCAACAAGGATACCTGACCAATGGCGAAGAAGAACAAAACCATCATCACCTGCGCGGTGACCGGCGCGATCCATACGCCGACAATGTCTGACGCGCTGCCCTATACCTATGATGATATCGCCACCCAAGCCGTCGCCGCAGCCGAGGCGGGCGCATCCATCCTGCACCTGCATGCGCGCAACCCCAAAGACGGCAGCCCATCGGTTGATACCGAAGATTTTCAGGCGTTCTTGCCGCGGGTCAAACAGGCCACGGATGCGGTTGTGAATATTTCGACGGGGGGGTCACTGACCCTTTCGATTCAGGATCGGATCAAACCGGCGAAAACCTTCAGCCCGGAAATGTGTTCGATGAACATGGGGTCGATGAATTTTGCGTTTCACCCGTTGGCCGGGCGGTTCAAGGAATGGAAGTTCGACTGGGAAAAGGACTATGTCGAAAGCTCGGAAGGGAACATCTTTCGCAACACGTTCCGCGATATCCGCGAGGCGGCCGAAACGCTGGCCCCGCATGACATTAAGTTTGAACACGAATGTTACGATGTCGGGCATCTTTATAACCTGAAATTTTGCATGGATTTGGGTCTGTTTAAGGCTCCGGTATTCATTCAGTTCATTTTCGGAATTCTGGGCGGTATCGGCCCCGAGGTGGACAACCTTGTGTTCATGAAACGCACCGCTGACCGGCTGTTTGGCGATGATTATCGCTGGTCGGTTCTGGGGGCAGGGGGCGCGCAGATGCCTTTGGCCGCGACGGCCAGCCAAATGGGCGGCAACGTGCGCGTCGGTCTGGAAGACAGCCTGTTCATTCAGCGAGGCAAACTGGCGGAGAACAACGCCCAGCAAGTGGCGAAAATCCGTCACATCGTCGAGGAGTTGGGCGCCGAGGTGGCCACCCCCGATGAAGCACGCGAAATCCTTGGTCTGAAGGGTGGGGATCGCGTGAATTTCTAAGGTTCCAAAAACCATAGAAGCCATGGAGGATCACATGAAACTAGGAACATTTACCGCCGTGGTATTATTGTGTCTGACGTCAGCACCGATGGGACAGTTTAGGGCGATTTGATATGGGAGGGTTTCTGGAACGACGTCGGCGAGTTCAAAGGTGTTAGTCCGTATGGCTGAAATCCGGGGCCATGTGTCGAAGATGATCACGTGGTGTTCATCCGGTGGCGCGTAGCGGAGCACCATGTCGAGCGCGATGGCCTTTGCCGCGGTTGTGCGACCGTGCCGCCTTGGCTCCGTGGAGTGTGATGATTGGAATAGAACGTCTCGGAAATTCTTTAAATACGTCATGGTCACACGCAATGGCTTGCTGACCTTGGAAAACATGAAGATGCACTTCTATTGGGCGAGTTCAGCAGAACGCTTCGAAAATTCCGAACTGAAGCGGGGCTGTCACAAGAGGAGCTAGCTCACCGGGCGGGTAAAAGCATCCGGTATATTTCGTTATTAGAGAGCCGAAAGCATCAACCAAGCCTGGCTACACTCAAGAAGAGTTGCGTTGGGTTGGGGGGGGCGATGACGGAATTCGTGGCTGAAATCAAAAGCTTATAATCTATCTTATGTAAAACTTTTCCGAAGTTGACTAGTTTGCGATCACCGAAAATTCCTCCTAATTGGTTACAGTGTTTTTGCGCTGCGGCCGCCTTTTCTGCGACCATGATCGCCGGGGCGTTGGTGTTGCCGCCCATCACAAAAGGAAAGACCGAGGCGTCCACGCCCATTTTACAAGTATCGTTCTGGTGGTGATAGGATAGAACAGCCGAACGAACATAAGACGCCAGATCTTCGTCGCTTTGCACTTGGGGGCCACGATAGATTTCACGGTCTCGGATGTGATTTAGTGCAGACTGGCTGGCAATGTCGTGCATCTGTTTTATTGACGCCACCAATGTGCCCACATCGTATTGTTCCGCCAAAAGGTTCGGATCGATGTTCATCTCATCCTCGGGATCAGCGCTGTTAAGAGTGATCTGTCCGCGCGATGTTGGGTGCACACCAGCCGCTAGAAAAGTAAACGCATTGGGCGTGACTGGTTCCTGAGTTTCGGCGTAATAGGGTTCGTGCACGAAAAGAGGCTGCATGTCCGCCCCCGGCAGCGCCGGATCGGTTTTTGCAAACATATCTGCATGCAGCGGAGTCTGACCCGGATTGCCGGGCGGCGGATGTCCTTGACGACTTTCTCGTCGTGGCTCTTACGCGTTCCGGGTTTCTGTCTCAGCTCCACTCCTTAGTGGTTGCGATGTGCCAGAAACCCTCCCTTATAAAATCGCCCTAAACTGTCCCATCGGTGCTAACGTCAGACAGTGCAGCAGACCATTCGAGCCCGTATCCCAAATGGATGCTGTTCTGCTTGAAAACGTGTGGAAAGTTGTTGGGACTGAGGATCAATTGTGGATCTTTGGAGATTTCGCTTTTGGCCGCAAAGCGAAAGACAGCGCTTACCTTGATAATATCGTCGTCAGTTGCCGGGAGCTGAACGGCATCTGGTTGTTGGCAATCATGATCACCAGCCGACGCTTGATCTTCCGTGAGACTCGACGAGCCACTTTTCAAGTTGCGCGACGGTCCGCAAAAACAGCTCAACACGCTATGTCACTATCCTATGATCACGTGGAATCATGCGCGCCGCGGCGCACTTCAGTTTTTTGGACACGTGCACAACAACTAGCTAGGTTCCCGAAACTCAGTGAATGTCGGTGTAGATCTTTGGGACTTAAAACCTGTTTGTTATGATCAAGCCTCTCAGCGAGCGCAGTCACTTTCACCAAACGAACATTGGAACGAAGTCGAGCCTCAAGCTGAGCTTTGTCCGCCCAATACCCCTTTGGCCAGCTTATCCAATGGGTGATATTGGTGACAAAAAATGCTTCTTTTGGGTGGGTTCACTTACAAAGCCGGAGAAAATTCTGGGTCCGAGCAAAAAAGTTAGCGATCATTTGTTGAATCGGGGCTGCAGCTTTAGACACTTTCGAGCGGCCTATACCTTGACGCGCATAAAGGCGGCACGAAGGTTTGGCACTGAGGAGGTAGCCAAATTATGAATACGTTAAAAATTATACCCATGAGCGAAAAAGACTTTGCGCCCTTCGGAGATCTCATTGATTTTGATCGCGCTTATGACTATCAAATCAACAAAGGCAATTGTGATCGCTATAATGCGCTTGCCACGCCCGAGGCCATCGGAACAGACGCCAGATCCGTCATCAGCCTGATGCGCGCGCGCCCCTATACATTGCCATTGACACTGACCGTAATGGAACGCCACCCCTATGGCTCGCAGGCCTTTATTCCGCTGTCAAAAGATCCTTTTCTTGTTGTGGTCGCTGAAGACAAAGATGGTGCCCCCGCCAATCCAAAAGCCTTCATGACAGAGCCTGGGCAAGGAGTGAATTATCACCGAAACACTTGGCACAGCATGTTGACGCCCATCGACACCGAAACCGACTTTTTGATTGTTGATCGCAAGGGTGTCGAGGCCAATGTGGTGGAAGTTTCCTTGGACCAACCGGTCGTCATTGGATAGCTACCTAAACTCTCCAACGATGAGGGGCACATGACTGTCGAACTTGGCAATGATGTTGCGCATTTAGGGCATGTTGAACTTCTGACGGACCAGTTTGAAGCAAGCCTTGCTTTTTTCACGCAAGTCTATGGGCTTAAATTATCCGCTTTGGATGGGAGCAGCGCCTATCTTCGGGCGTGGGATGACTATGAGTTTTGCACGCTCAAATTGACATCTTCCCCCCAAACGGGTGTGGGCCACATTGGGTATCGCGTGGCATCAAAAGCGGCCTTGGATCGCAGGGTCGCCGCCATAAATGCAGCGGGCTACAAGGTTCATGGATGGCATGACGGAGATGAAAGCCACGGGTCTGCCTTTCGGTTCGAAAGCCCTTTTGGCCACCTTTTTGAGCTGTACTGGGACACTAATCGCGCGCCTTCAGACGACCCATCTGCGTTAAAGAACACCGCCAGTCGTTTTACCGGGGTGCCGCCGCGGCGCATTGATCATGTGAACCTTTTGTCCTCGGATGTTGCCGAGTTTCGGCGCTTTATGGAAATTTGTTTGGGCTCTCGGGTTACCGAAATGATCAAGTTAAATAACGGTCGACTTGGGGGCTGTTGGTTCACGGTTAACAACAAAAGCTATGATCTGGCCTGCACCGAAGAACACGGAAAAGGACAAGGTCGGCTGCACCATCTTACCTATGCGACCGACCAGCGCGAAGATATTTTGCGCGCTGCTGATCTGTTCTTAGAGGCCGGCGTTCATATTGAAACCGGACCTCATAAACATGCGATCCAAGGCACGTTTTTCTTGTACGTCTGGGAGCCCGCTGGCAACCGGGTTGAACTGGCGAACGCGGGCGCGCGGCTTATCCTGGCGCCAGATTGGGAGCCGGTTGTCTGGACCGAGGAAGAGCGCAAAAAGGGACAAGCTTGGGGGCTAAAAACCATCGAAAGCTTCCACACGCATGGCACCCCGCCTGCCAAATGATTGTCTCTTAGATCTTTAGCCCCACCTTTTCGTGGGCAATAGCCGCCTGCATGCAAGGGTTATGCAGCAAAAGATCAAATTCACTGTCGCGCAATTTTGCTTCAAAAGACGCCTCGCCAGGGAACACATGCATTAGCTTGGTTAATCGCCAGCTTAGATTGATGGCCGCCCAAACACGGCGCAGTGCGGTTTGGCCATAATTCTCCAGCATATGCTGATTGTTTTGGTTGAAAGCAGCGTCCAACGCGCGGTGCAGATAGTACACGTCAGACACGGCAAGATTGAGTCCTTTGGCGCCAGTTGGCGGCACAATATGGGCGGCGTCGCCCGCAAGGAACAACCGGCCGTATTGCATGGGCTCGGAGACAAAACTGCGCAGGGGCGCGATGGATTTTTCGATGCTGGGGCCGGGTGTCACATGCCCGTGGTGAGATTCTGGCAGCCGCGTGTAGATCGCGTCCCAAAACCGATCGTCCGACCAATCCCTTGTGGTATCCAGTGTTGGGACTTGAACATAATACCTGCTGAGCGTTGGCGTACGCTTCGAGGCGAGCACAAACCCATCTGAGTGGCGTGCATAGAACAGCTGGGGCATTGGTGGAACCTCGGCCAATACCCCCAGCCAACCAAACGGATACTCTCTGGTCCATTCTTTGCGAATATCTTTGGGAATTGCGTTCCGGCTCACACCATGTGAGCCATCACAGCCAACGATATACTGGCTTTCCACCCGATACGATTGCCCCTCTTTGGTAAAGGTGGTGACGGGCGAAGATTTGAAACCCTCGGGCTGTGCGTCCTGAACGGCATCGAACAACGGGCGGCCTGCCCGTTCGTGTTCTTTATAAAGCTCTTCCGTCAGTGCCGTTTGACCATAGGCCGTCAACCATCTGCCCGTATGCGCCTTAAGATCCAAGACAAGCGTATCCTTGCCTTCATATCCATAGTGGACTTTTTCTTGGATCATGCACTCGCGGTCCAGCCGTTCAGCCAAACCAAACTGACGAAAAATATCGACCGTGCCAGCCTCTAGCATGCCCGCCCTTATGCGCCCCAAGACATACTCTCGGGTCTTACGCTCGATCACGACGGAACGAATGCCCGATTGATCCAGCATGTGCGCCAGCAGCATGCCAGCGGGGCCGCCACCAATAATGGTCACATCCGTTTTTACTGTTAGCGTCATGTCATCAGACCCGCTTTGCGCATGCTATGCTGGGGTGACCGACGCAGGGTCTTCTATAGGGGCCGATTTAAAGTCCGCCGCGAAACGCATCTCACGCAATGGCCGCACGAGCCGAACGCATTCTTCATAGATGGGGTGGTTGCGGTAGGCCTGCATAGCCGCTTCATCTTCGAATTCGGCGTACACGATGACGTCCACCTCATTCCCATAGTTATCCTTGTTGAGGTTCGTTCCCACCTCAAAATGCCGCACAGATGGTATGTTGGCCAACATTGAAAGCCCATTGGAAACACGCGAGATGTCCGCCGGGTCTTTGCTGCTGAAAAACACGATATGGCGGATAAAGTCCTGCGAAGATGCCAAATTGGTCATAGAAAGTGTCCTTTATAAACTGTTCGGCTGAGCGGGGAACGACCCAAGGCCTGACGCTCTCAGGCTGTCTCTTCCCGAGCGCGACCCGAGGAAAAAAACGACAATGCAGAGGCCGCGATCAGCACGCCAGCCACAAGCCCAACGGCCAGCATCGAGACGTGATCGTGCAGCAAGAATCCTACAAAGCTGCCAAAGGCGATCCCTGCCTGAAAGACAATGTTGCTCATGGCGTTGATGTATCCACGCGCCGTTGCTGGCACGGGTGAGATCAAGGTGTTCATCAGCAAAACCACAGCAATCGACTGGAAAAAGATCATTGGCGCATAGCTTAGATGCTGAAGCACGACTGCGCTTTTTCCGAAAATGGGTACCAGCAGGCAAAATAAGGCGCAGATCACTGAAAGGATCATTAAAGGATCCAATCGATCGGTGATTTTTTGAACCTGCGCGTTTGCGCGCCCCGAGGCAATCGAACCAAGGAAGCCGCAGCCTCCCGCGACAAAGAAGATCAGCGCCATCGTCGCGCTTGAAAAACTGCCGCCGCTGGCGTCAGAGGCGAGCCACGTTGGATAGACCGCAAACAGTGTAAAAATCCCAGCTGTCTGCAAAAATTTTCCGATCAGCCGCGAGAGGGTGTCTCGGTTCTCAGGCGCAAAGGCGTTGAAGCCTGGCCCGGCTTTGGCCGCTTTAGGTTTGGCTCCCTCTGGCCGGGGCAATATGAAATACGCGAACGCGGCGACCCCTGCCGTAAAGGCTGCGATACCAATGGCGGCAAAGCGCCAAGACGTGAGTTCGGACGCCATGATGACCAAAGGAATGACCGCAAGGCTGACCATATAGCTGGCCGACATCACATAGCCCATGATCTTTGGACGCTCTTGAGGTGCATAGATATCGGCTATGAAAGGCAAAACAGATGCGCCGATCATCGGCATCACCAAGCCCATCAATACCCGTGCAAATAAAAGACCTTCATAATTGGACATAAAGGCTGTCAAAAAGAAAATCGCGGCTACCAATACGCTTCCTGTAAAAAGAACGCTCTTGCGATTGAAGCGGTCTAAGACACGGCTCCAACCTAAGTTTGACAGCAAGACCACAATCGAAAAGGTCGCAAGAAAGCTAGAAATCTGCGCATTCGAGAGCGCCAAATCATCCGAGATAAAGATAGCAAGGGATGGCAGCACCAAGAAATTGGCCTGCATCACCATAAACGCGCTGAACAGGACCAGCGGTATCATCCGATTAGGAGCGGGGGCGGTGTTGGGATCAGACATTACCGGTCAGCTCCTGCCATTGCGTTTCAAACTCGGGGAGTGTCTCAAAATCTGTCGGAGCCGCTGCTAGCGTTTGTTCGTAGTCATAGCCCAGCGGTTCAAACAATTCCGGCCCGGCCCAACGGAGCCATTTCTGCATCAGGAATTTCTTCTTGTCGGTGTCCAGATATTTGACCCATTTTGAGATATAGTCGGTGTTGGGCTTGTTGTTTTGACGCAACGAGGTCACATCGCCAAACCCTGAAATTTCTGTGTCGGACTTCTCCTTGATCGCGTCGCCGTAGGTCAGCGTGTTTTCAAAATCCAGTTCGAGATAGTCGTATAGGGTTTTCAAGCTGGTCTCGGGGCTGGCGACAAAGTCTTCATAACGAATACGCAACCCTTTGAAGTCATCCGCCGCATAGAGGTTTTTAATATTGGTATAAGCGTCAAAAAGATCAGCCCGGCGCCCTTTTAGTACGGACGTATCTTCACCAAACCATTTGAGCATGCCAGCAAATTGCGCGGCCGGGTTGCGCACGAGCAAAAGGTATTTCGCTTCTGGCAAAATGCGCACCATTTGGTCGTAAATCATGTGATAGCGGATGTTCTTGTCCAAGAAGTGGTCCCGCCCCGTTTTGGCCATCGCCTTTTGATAAAGGTGCATCGCAAACTTGTTGGCGGCTTCGAAGTAAAGCTCTTCACCCTCATCGAAGTTTTCCAAAAAGGCGTGCAGGTTTTTGTTTGCGACAACTGTGTTGTACTCGGCGCTGATGCCCAGATCATCAAGGTCCAGGTCGCGCAGGCCATAGGATAGGGAAAACAAGAACCAAGGCGAGGCGAGCAAACCGATTTGCGAATGTGACCCCAAAATTTGTTGGAGCATGGTTGAGCCTGAACGATGGTTGCAGATCAGGAAAATGACGTTCTTTTCTTGCATGGAATGCGTTCCTATCAACCTAGAGTTTCTTCAAGACAGCTGGTGATAAAGGCCCAAGTGCGGGCGTTTAATACGGTGTCAAATTCAATTCCGGGGACCGAGCCATTGGCATGCGGGTTGGTAAATCCATGCCCGCCACGCCCAAAGTTGATGACCGTCCAATCGACATTGTCTTTCGACAACTCGTCTTGCAGGACGGCCAAATCACCAGGATCAACCAGCGGGTCGACGGCGCCGTTTAGAATGAAGGCTTTTTTGCAGTTATACGGCCCAGGCGCGTTCACCGCTTCTTTGACAACGCCATGGACGCTGATGATCGCTTCAATCTTTCCGACAAGTTTGGCCATTTCCAAAACGCACATGCCGCCAAAACAATGCCCAATTGCCAAAACTTTGTCTGGATCGATGCCCGGGGTCGCCATGGCTTGGTCGTAGCCAAGTTGAAGCCGCCTTAGCAGAAGCGACGGGTCTTTTTTAAAGGGCTCTTTAAGGCGGTGTCCGTCCGAATGCTGTTTGCCGCGCACCCCTTTGCCGTAGATGTCGATGGCAAAAACGATGTATCCCATCTGCGCAATTTTATCGCCCAAATCACGCACGAAATCATCAATTCCAAGCCAAGGATGCGAAATGATCACCAACGGTAAGGGGCCTTGGCCCGCATTTTCAGGTGTAACCACAAGCCCTTCTAACTCGGTCTCTCCGTCAAAATAGACCAGATTCTTTGACACGGTCATTGGTCGCTCCTTTTCTGTCTTGAACATTTGCATCGTGCCACTCTTGCAGCACCAATAGCGCCCACAGCACCGAGGCTGCAGACGTGTCTATTTGCGTCGATTTAAGCGCCTGAATCTGCGCGTGATCGAAGTAGTCCCACAGTATCGCGTTTTGCGAGAAGACCGTGTCAAAGACGTAGTCTTGGATGGGCTTAAGCTCGGCAATCATCGTTCCGATAGGGAACGTGAAGGGCTGTTTTTTGCGGTGAATGATGGCAGAGGGAAGGTGCTTTGCGCCTGCTTTCAGAACAGCCTGCTTGCCCACCCCATTTGCGTACAAAAACGCGCTTGGCAGCTTGCGCGCAAAATCAATTATCCGCGGCTGCAAAAACGGCATGCGCACTTCTACTGAACTGGCCATGCTGAGGCTATCGACCCTTCGCAGTATGTAATAGGGAAACCGCTTTTTGCTGTCGTAATGCAGAATGTTCTGCGCCCGGTTAGGATAGACTGTTCCGTCAAAAGTAGGCGCAAAGCTGTCTTGGTCTAAGCTGTCCAGATAGTCTTGCCGAAACAAATTCCGCCCTTGGAACGCTGAAATTCCGTAAACCGCAAAGAATGTCTCGAACCAATCGTCGCGCTTGCTTGAGGCGGCCGCAATCAGGCGGCTGTAGCCGCAAAAAAGCTCATCCGCACCTTCCCCGCTAAAGGTAACTTTGTAGCCTCTGTCATGCACCTCTTTGAACAAATAGTAGGTACTTAGGCAATGCGGGGCATAATTGGGTTGATCCAAATGCGCGATGTAGGACTTTACAAGCTGTGGCAGGTTTCGAACATCAACTGAGATCTTATGTAAGTTGATGTCCTGAGCGTCAGCAACCATCTGCGCATAGTGTGACTCATCCCCGGGCCATCGCCCATCGTATCCAATGTGAAATGCATCCAGCCGGCCGTTTTTTTTCCGCAGCAAGCTGGTGACAAGGCTTGAATCCAGACCACCGCTGAGGATCGAACAGAAGTCCACATCCATCGAAGCCATTTTCTCAATCTCTTGATCTATCAAGAGATCAAACTGCTCGGCGGCTTCGTTCAGAGAGTTAGGCGCAACCGTATCAAAAGAATGCGTATACGTGTTTTTCTTGCAGGCGCCATCTTGGGAAGAAAACGTAAGCGTCTCACCCGCGCCCAGAACGTTGACGCCATCATAAACGGTGTTTGGTCCCCATACAGATTTTCGCGCCACATATTCGAACGCAAACCCATCGCGCAGATCCAAATCGTGCCGAACCAAATGGCGCAAAGATTTCAGCGACGACGCAAAGTAAAACCCTGTCTCGTCAACGCGGTAAAAAACTGTCTTCATGGCCGCGTGATCGCAGGCCAAAAACACAGATACGCATCGTTTTTCTTCATCTAAGGTGAAGATCGCAAAGGTAAACATGCCCTCAAGCATGGGCAGCATGTCTTTGCCGTATCTGTCGAACAAAGGCAAAAGCACATTGCCGTCGCAGGTGTCGGCAAAACTATGCCCCTTTGCAACAAGGTGCTGTCTCAACGCGTTATGATTGTAAATTTCGCCATTAAAAACACAGACCAAATTCTTGAACCGAAACGGTTGTTTGCCACCAGAAACGCCCTGAATCGCCAGTCGGTTGGTACCTGCTGCCCAGTTTGCTTCAGCAGCGATCCATTGTTCATCAGGACCGCCTTCGAACATAGCTTGTCCCGCTTGATTTAAATCGGAACGTGGTAGTCTTTCTTTACTGACGCCGCCAAAAATTCGGCACATAGCTTTCTGCTCCTCCGCAGGTTCGGCAAACGCGGCAAAATAAAGGGAATCCGATCAAAGTTGTGCAGGCCCAAAATGAAGGCCCACACCGGATTGCACCGCGAAACAATCGCGTGGCAAATCGTTGTTAAACGGATTTCCCCCTCATATTGCGGCGCTACCGCACCCTCCCAACGTGTTCTCCCGTACACTGCGAGGAGCGTATTAGAGGGCAAATACAGGACAAGCCGGACAAATCAATTTCATTGAGAGTTCTGGAAAAAACGAAGCAGAATGTGCGCCTTTGGTGACTGATGGCCAAGTTTGTGTGTCAATGTCTGCCCAAAATGACTCTTTCGGCCCGAAACTTCGCGACGTGTTTGCAGCTATGTCTTCCCTAAAGTCAATTTGGCACCGCTGCTTCATAGATTGGAACAGCGAATTAGACCGTTTTGTTCGCGGCTTTGCGAGACCAAGACTATGTTTGCTGCGCAAGAACGGTGTAACACATTAGATGTTTCATGGTTTGCGCAAGTGCTAAGGCGGGATGGCGCGATTACAGGTGGATGTCCGGAAAGGGCGACAGCATATTTTGGTTTCTGTAAGGTTGGTTCAGAACTGCTATCGACCTGTGCCTCTCTTAATGCCATGTGTGGAATTCGAAACGGCCTCGGATAACTCGCGTTGACATGAAAAAGGTTTTGCCGAGCGACGGTTTGTTCTTTGGGCCCGCAGCGGAACTTGAAAGCCCTTGAAAGTCTTCACCAAAACGGCACAGATTTAATGATGAATCGCAGATTTAGCTTTGTGTGGGCCACGGTATTTTTGTTCGCTCTAATCGGGCTGGTTCAGCTGTATTCTTGGGCCAACGCTTACTTTCTTGAAAAGGTACAGGTCTCTGCGCGGTCGACCCTGAACTTGATTGCGGAGTCCGTTGATCAAGCGGTTGGGCGATATGCTCCGATTCCTGAGCTGGTCGCGCGCGATCAAAACTTGCGTCAAGTTCTGAGAGGAGAAGCCGAGAGCGGTTACGAACCCTTTGTCAATGAGAAGCTAAGACAGATTGCGATTTCGATAGATGCGTCTGAGGTCTACGTCATGGACACAACAGGTTTGACCGTCGCCGCAAGCAACTACAGGGATGATGACAGTTTCCTTGGACGCAATTTCGCATTTCGCCCCTACTTCAAAAAGGCAGTCACTGGTCTGAATACCTCCTTCCATGCCTTAGGCACGACCTCTGGTGAGCGCGGGTTCTTTTTTGCATCCCCTGTCGTAGATGGCATTGATATTATCGGTGTCCTTGCGGTCAAAATCACGGTGGACCACATCGAAAAAGACTGGCGCGGGACGGATCATGAAATATTGCTGACCGATCAGAACCGTGTCGTTTTCCTTTCAAGCCGAGAGGATTTTACCTTTCGGACCGTTGCGCCCCTTTTGGCCTCAGCACGCAAAGAAATCGTTGAAACTCAACAATACCCAATGAAGCGTGTTGTTTCGATGGGGCTTTCTGCTGACATTATCAGCAATGAACCCGTGGAGATCATGATGTCGAAGGATCTCAGCTCGGAACGGTATCTTGCTAGTAATTTGCCGCTCGAACTTTCAGGATGGCACGC
Source organism: Actibacterium lipolyticum (assembly GCF_900184935.1). GTDB lineage: Bacteria > Pseudomonadota > Alphaproteobacteria > Rhodobacterales > Rhodobacteraceae > Actibacterium_A > Actibacterium_A lipolyticum. Next base: position 45,548 of record NZ_FXYE01000005.1, read on the forward strand.
CATTGCTTTTACGCCATTAAGGCCAGTACGAACCCAAGCAGCATGGACGGTGGCCGTTGCTTTCCTTGCCCTATTAGCCACCTGTCTTGCTGCAATGCTCATCCTTCAAAGACGCGCGAACATCATTCGAACGTTCCGGTTCGAACAGGAACAGCGCGCTTTGCTTGAAGCCCGCGTCGTCGAGCGCACCGCAGATTTGGATGCGGCCAATGCCAGCCTGAGGGATGAGGTGGCTGAGCGGCGCCATGCGGAGGAGCAACTCAGGAAAAGCCAAAAAGAGTTGATCCAAGCGGGTAAACTTGCGGCTCTTGGCAAAATGTCAGCCGCGATTTCGCACGAGATAAACCAACCGCTCACCGCAATCAAAAGTTATGCGGTGAATGCATCTACTTTTTTGGCCCGGTCCCGCTTCGAAGACGCCAAGTTCAACGTCGACAACATTTCAAAGATGAGCGACCGAATGACCGAAATCTCGCGGCATTTGCGAAATTTCGCGCGCCAGCCTGGCGACTCTGTCAAACCCGTTAACATTATTGATGTCATCGAAGAGACGATTGGGTTGGTCGGGCCAGAATTCCGCGCGCAAAACGCGCGCATTACCTTTGAGCCGCGCGAGGGTCCTGTTTGGGCACTTGGCGGCAAGTTGCGGTTGCAACAAGTGCTGGTAAACATCATGACCAATGCTCTGGAAGCGATGCTAGGGCAAAGCGATATAGTGGTAGAATGTGATTTGGCGCTAGAACAAGATGTGGTCAAGATTATGGTTCGGGATCACGGCCCGGGGGTACCGAAAGAAGATTTGGAGCAAGTTTTTGACGCGTTTTACACAACAAAGGAAGCCGGATCAGGCATGGGGTTGGGCATGTCCATCTCGCAGAATATCGTAACTGATTTTGGAGGTTCATTGGGCGTGGAAAACCACCCAAATGGAGGAGCCGTTTTTACAGTCACTCTGCACCGGCATGATGAACGTCTGTCAGAAGGCGTAAATTCATGACCGACTTCTCTGTGTTGTTTGTGGATGACGAAGAGCATCTGCGCATTGTAGGTCGGCAGACTTTTGAATTGGCGGACATTCCGGTGACGTGTTTCGAAAGTGCGGCGGAGGCTCTCAAACATATCACGCCAGATTTTTCAGGTGTTTTGGTTACCGATATTCGGATGCCAGGTATCGATGGCGTGGCTTTGTTGCAAAAGACTTTGCAAATTGATCCGGAAATTCCTGTCGTTCTGGTGACCGGGCATGGTGATGTGGATTTGGCCGTCGAGTGCATTAAGAAAGGGGCCTATGACTTCATCGAAAAACCGTGGGAGCCAGAACGGTTGATTGCAACGGTTTTGCGCGCATATGAACGGCGAAGTCTGGTTCTTGAAAACCGGTCTCTTCGGACTGAGGTGAAGTCTCATCAAGGTTTGAAACGCGATCTATACGGACGAAGCGCGGCAATGGGCCACTTGCGCAAATCATTGCTGGCCATCGCAAAAACGGATGTAAATGTCCTTATTTCAGGAAGCACGGGAACCGGCAAAGAAGTCGCGGCACGTCTTTTGCACCGCAAAAGCAGCCGCCGAGATGGCCCGTTCGTGCATATCAATTGCGCAGCCTTGCCTGAGGCGTTGATCGAAAACGAGCTTTTTGGCCATGAGGCCGGTGCGTTCCCCGGCGCAATGCGGGCTCGGTTCGGCAAGCTAGAGCACGCACGGGGTGGGGTTTTGTGTCTTGATGAGATTGATTTGCTTCGTCCGACTTTGCAGGCCAAACTGCTCGACGTTTTGCACAACAAAACTGTTACTCGGTTAGGTTCTAACGATGCCGTCGCACTAGATTTTCGGGTGATTGCATTATCCAAATCAAACTTGGGCGACGCGGTTGAGGCAGGTAAATTTCGATCCGATCTTTTGTACCGTCTGAATGTGGCCTCGCTGTACATGCCCGACCTTGATGAGCGACGCGAAGACATTCCTGGTCTTTTCACCCTTTTTGCCTCTCAAACAGCCGAGCAGAATGGCTTGCCCGCTAAAACGGTCCCTGTCGACGTTTTAAACATGCTTGCCGGGAAATCTTGGCCCGGCAATGTACGCGAGCTGCGCAACGCAGCGGAACGATATGTCCTAGGGCTATCTGAAACAGAGGATGCTTCGCCTCGTTCTTCGCCTATCCTTGCGGATCAAGTCAGCGCGTATGAAAAATCCATCATTGCGGCGTCCATTGCTGCTAACGATGGGCAGATCACTGCGACTTGCGATTCGCTGGGGCTGTCGAGACGAACGCTTTATGATAAGATGCAAAAGCACGGGCTAAGCCGGGCCGACTTTGTCGAAGATACTTAATGCGCAGAATTCCACACATTGTGATGCGTCGCCTTCACGAAATCCGCACAGATAGAAAATAAGCCTTCACTAAACGCCTCGTTTATCAGCAAAGCAGCTTTTTGTTGCGACGGTTTCAGTTGAGCTTTTCTTCCGTGCCTGAGGAGAAGGCGCAGACTTAATGACGGTGGCCCCAACGGCCACCACCCGACTGGGAGGAAACCATGAAGAACATTTCAATCGCCGCGGTTGTCGCGGCTGCTATCGCTGTGCCTGCTTTTGCTGAAGACCGCGCAGGCTGGCCTGAGAGCTTTACCGTTGGCACTGCATCGCAGGGCGGCACCTATTTTGCCTATGGCTCAGGCTGGGCGAACCTTGTTGCTGATGAACTTGGCATCACCGGCGGCGGCGAAGTCACAGGCGGCCCAATGCAAAACATGGCGCTTGTTCACACAGGTGACGCACAGTTTGGCATGACCACTATGGGGCCAGCAGCTGAATCTCTGAACGGCACGAACCCGATCGCACCTGGTCTGCAAATGACCAACGCCTGTGCGATGTTCCCAATGTACCAAACGCCATTCGCGATCACGACGCTCAAGTCTTCTGGCATCGCATCCATCGCTGACATTCCTGCCGGCGCGAAAATCGGCTTTGGCCCAGCGGGCTCCACATCCGACACATATTTCCCACGCATGATCGAGACACTTGGCATCGAGTTTGAGCGCCGCAACGGTGGCTGGAACGATCTGGGTACACAGTTGCAAGACGGCCTTTTGGATGTGATCGCGTTTGCCGCAGGTGTTCCAACACCAGCTGTGAGCCAACTTGAAGTTCAGACAGAAGTGAACTTCATCACTTTCTCTGAAGAAGAGCAGGCGAAGATCCTTGAGTCTTTCCCAGTTGCGCCTTTCACGATCCCAGCTGACACATATGAAACCATGACAGAAGATGCTCAGTCGGTTTCCATGTGGAACTTTGCAATCGCGAATTGCGATCTACCAACAAGCTTCGTTGAGGCCGTTGTTGATGTTGTCATGTCTGACAATGAGCGCATGAAGGGCATTCACAAAGCAGCGCGTTCAACCCTGCCTGAAAACTGGGACAAGAACAATGTTCTGATGTGGCATCCTGGCGCGGCGAAATGGTTCACCGAAAACGCTGGCGCCGACATCCCTGCTGATAAGATCTTCAGCAACTAAGCGTTTCCTCCAGCGCAATGGGCATCTGCCGAACAACGGTTCGGCAGATGCCTCGTCCTTCGGCACCCCCGATCCACGGTAGGGTGCACTTTCCGACAGGGCACGGAGCTACCCTAAATCCAAGACATATGAGAGAGCCATGACAACCGCGCATGAGAACCAGTCCGATCAGGTAGTTGCCGAGGGCGTAGACGAAGAGCCGATAGAGTCAAATCGGCGCCTGTTTTCAGGTAAAATGCAAATCACAATCGCTCTGATTGCGACACTATACGCAGCCTTTCACATGATCGCGCTCAACGGCGTGTCAATATCCGGGTTAACCGGTGTTGAAATTCCTTTCTTGCCTGCGCTCCCGATTGAAACTTGGAATTTCCGGATCGTCCACATCGCCGGTGCGCTAGCGGTCGGTTTCTTGATGTTTTCGTCTCATACGTTCACCGAAACAGAGCGCCCCTCCAGCAGCAAGCTCCTGACTATGATTGCGGCGGTCTTGATCGTCCCTGTTCTGATCTCTGGCGCAACGGCCATTGGCTTTGCCAGCACCATCGCATCTGGCACACTGCCCGAAATGGGCGGGCTGACCACATGGGCATCTTTCCCAGGGACAGAGACCTTTGCCTCAGAAGTGTATTGGTTCGGCATCCCGCTCCTGATAGCCACATTTGGGGCCATGATCATCGGGTGGTTTGAACGCCGAGCGCAACACCAAGTGGCTGCTTCTGACATCATTCTTGCGCTGTCCGGCATTGTCGTGGCGATTTACCTCGTGTCGATCTACGGCACTGCTGCCCGCAACGCCGTTGGTACTCCTTTTGTCCCCATCGGCGTTGCATTCGCCGCGACAGCCGGGGCGGCAATGATCCTCGAACTCACGCGCCGCGTAGCGGGTTTGGCCCTCGTGGTCATCACGGGTATTTTCCTTGTTTACACATTCACCGCGCATTTGCTGCCCGGCATACTTGCGGTTCAAAACCCCTATAGCTGGCAGCGGTTCTTTGGCCATGTCTACTCAGACGCAGGTATCCTTGGGCCAACCACAGCGGTGTCCTCTACTTACATCATCCTGTTCATCATCTTTGCCGCATTTCTGCAGGCATCCAAAGTGGGCGACTATTTTGTCAACTTCGCTTTCGCAGCCGCAGGTCGCGCGCGCGGTGGCCCCGCAAAGGTGGCGATCTTCGCCTCTGGTTTGATGGGCATGATCAACGGAACTTCTGCGGGCAATGTTGTAGCGACCGGCTCGCTCACCATTCCGCTGATGAAACGCGTTGGCTACGACAAGAAGACCTCTGGTGCGATCGAGGCCGCAGCGTCGACAGGTGGCCAAATCATGCCGCCGATCATGGGCGCAGGCGCTTTCATCATGGCAGAGATCACGGGTATTCCATACCAAGACATCGCGATTGCTGCGATCATTCCAGCGATCCTCTACTTCGCATCTATCTACTTTATGGTGGATTTCGAAGCGGCCAAACTGGGCATGCGCGGCATGCGCGAGGATGAGCTGCCAAAGCTGAAAAAGATGCTGCGTCAGGTCTATCTGTTCGTTCCGATCATGATCCTCATTTGGGCGCTCTTTGCGGGCTACTCGGTCATCCGGGCAGGCACTTTGGCCACGGTTGCAGCCGTCGTTGTCAGCTGGACTTTGCCCGAACATTTTGCGCGCGGCGGCAAGTGGGGTCTGCAGCGGATATTGATGGTCGCCACAACGGTACTATCGGTGGTTTTGGCCGGCCTGTACTTTACAGCCCCTGTTGACGAAAATGGCCTTACCCAAACCTCGTTCGCTATGACTGTCCTGTCTACTGTCCTGGTTTTGGCGATTTTGACCACATTGGCTTGGGTCACCTTCCAAGAGATCACAGACGCAAACCAAGGGCTTGGCATGCGCGGCTTCCTGAAAGGATTTGAACTGGCCGGAGTAATGTCCATCCAGATCATCGCGGTCTGCGCCTGTGCTGGCATCATTGTTGGTGTGATTTCGTTGACTGGCGTTGGCGCACGTTTCTCTTCAGTGCTGCTTGATCTGGCGGCGGCATCGCAATTGCTGGCCCTGTTCTTTGCGATGTGCATCGCGATCTTGCTTGGCATGGGCATGCCGACAACAGCGGCCTACGCCGTAGCGGCTTCGGTTGTTGCACCGGGCCTGGTGCAGCTTGGCATTCCACCCCTCACGGCGCACTTCTTTGTGTTCTACTTCGCGGTTGTTTCGGCGATTACGCCTCCTGTTGCGCTGGCCAGCTATGCGGCGGCTGGCATCTCGGGAGCCAACCCAATGCAGACCTCAGTTGCTTCATTCAAAGTGGGCATCGCTGCTTTCATCGTGCCTTTCATGTTCTTCTACAACTCCGCCATCTTGATGGACGGGACGTTGTTCGAAGTAGTCCGAGCAGGCATCACAGCGGTGATCGGGGTATTCCTACTTTCAGCTGGCGTGCAGGGCTGGTTCATGGGCAGCCGATCTGTCTGGTACATGCGGGCAGCTTTGATCCTTGCGGCCCTCATGATGATCGAAGGCGGTTTGTTGTCAGACGCATTGGGCATCGGTATCGCAGTGGGGGTTTATCTTGTGCAAAAAACAGTGAAACCCTCTGGCGATGGCGCAATTCCGGTTCGCGGCGCTGACTAAAGAGGCGGGAAACTTTGGACTGGGGCGTTCGGCTAATGCCTGGACGCCCCAGCAAAACTAGGACCACTCCAGCACAGTTCCCATGCCGCGACAGTTGATGTCTGACGTCAGCACCGATGGGACAGTCTAGGGCGATTTGATAAGGGAGGGTTTCTGACAGATCGTAACCACTAAGGAGTGGAGCTGAGACAGAAACCCGGAACGCGTAAGAGCCACGACGAGAAAGTCGTCAAGGACATCCGCCGGGCCACGCGAAAGCAGTATTCCGCAGAAGAGAAGATCAGGATCGTGCTGGACTGTCTGAAAGGCGAAGACCGCATTGCAGAGCTGTGCTGCCGAAAGGGGATTTCCCAGAGCCTGCATTACAGCTGGTCCAAGGATTTCCTTGAGGCCGGGAAGAAGCGCTTGGCTGGTGACACAGCACGAGCGGCGACCCGCGACGGCGCGAATGGTCGGCTATGGGCCGATCTCGGGCTTTCATGGTGCGACTGCGGCCTTCCTGTTGCCGCGCAAATTGGCTTTCAAACCTACTCTGCAGCCGACAACATGGCTCGCTCCTGCTGCAAACGGCGGGCGGACACGCCGGGCTCTGCGCCCCAGACGGTGATCCAGCGGTAGAACACCGGCGTCAGAAAGAGGGTGAAGACGGTGGCAAAGCCCAGCCCTCCGACGATGACCCAACCGACCGCAATACGTGCCTCGGCACCGGCGCCCGATGACAGGACAAGCGGCAGCCCGCCAAAGACGGTGGACACCATCGTCATCATCACAGGCCGGATGCGCAGGCGCAGGGCGTCGCGAATGGCGCTGTCGATGTCTTGCCCTGCTTCACGCAACTGGTTGGCAAATTCGACAATCAGAATGCCGTTTTTCGCCATGACCCCGATCAACAGGACCAGCCCGATCTGGCTGTAATAGTTCAGCGATCCGCCCGTGATCGAAATGGCAAAGAGCGCGGCGGCAAGGCCGAAGGGCACAGTCAGCATGATGACGACAGCACTTGCGATGCTTTCAAATTGTGCGGCCAGCACAAGGAACACCACAATCGCGGCCACGCCAAACACCATATACATGCCCGCCTGGCTATCGCCCAGCGACGCAGCCTCGCCTGTGTAAACGATGCCCATGCCATCGGGCAGGCTCTCGGCGGCAAGCTCCTCTACGCGGGCCATGGCAGTGCCCAGATCAACACCGTCAGGAAGGTTAGCCTGAACCGAGACAGCCAAAGTGCCGCCCTGACGTTCGATAGAGGATTGGCTGACCACCGGGGTCAGTGTCGCCGTCGAGGAGAGGGGCACATATTCGCCGCTTGGCAGGCGGAGTTGGATGGCCTCAAGATCATTCGGGTCGTTGATGGGCGGTCCACCGGGCACAACGCGCACGTCGGTTTCGGTATCATCCAGAAAGACGCTGACCGCGACGGTGCCTTGGGTCAGCGCACTGATCGTTCTGGTGATCTCGGCTTCGCTCAGGCCGAAAACTCCTGCCATTTCCTGATCGACGGTAATCTCGAATTGCGCCTGCACGCTGTCGCCTGAGACCTGCGGGTTAGAGAATGCGGCGTCCTGGGCCATGACGGCCACAAGCGCGTCGGCGGCCTCTGTCATCTCGTCAACATTGGTGCCGCTGACAGCAAAGGTCAGCCCGTTCCCGCCACCACGAATGTTAAGGCTGTTCGGCGAAATCGCGAAGACCTGCACACCGGGCACGGTCGAGAGCATGCCGTTGATCGGCCCCATCAGCTCTTGCTGCGACCAGTCCCGATCTGCCCAATCAGGCAAACGTGCAACAACGAAGGCAGTGGTGCCGCCACCGATCCCGATGATGCTTTGAACCGATGTGATCTGACCGCTTTCCTGAAACGGCGCGAGGATCGCTTCGATCTGGGTGATTTGCGTATCCAGATACTCGGCCGTCGTGTCGGACGCGCCGCGGGCCTGAACCAGAAAGAACCCACGATCCTCTGTCGGCGTGATTGTTGATGTGAGCGTGCTTGCCGCACCCGCCGCAATGAGGGCAAAGCCGAACGCAATGGCCAGAACCATTAGGGGGGCGCGGATGGCGCGATCCGTCACCCAGTCAAACCCGCGCGACAGGCGGCTTGGCGCAGTTGGGGCGTGTTGCGATTTTTCGTTGTGCTTGCCGGGATCCAGAAGCGCCGCCAACACCGGACCCAGCGTCAGCGCCGCGATGGAGGACAGTGTGACAGCAAAGGCCAGCACAAAGCCGAATTCGCTGAACACGCCCCCCGCCTGACCGGGCAGGAACGAGATGGGGATGAACACGGCGGCAAGCGTCGCGGTGGTTGAAATGACGGCAAAGAAGACCTCGTTCGCGCCAGCGGCGGCGGCAGCAAATGCGCCCATGCCTTCTTTACGTTTGCGCACGATGTTTTCGACCACCACGATGGCGTCATCCACCACCATCCCTGTGGCCAGAACCAAGGCCAAGAGGCTGATTGTATTGATCGAAAACCCCGTCAGCCAAATCGCGGCGACAGTGCCGACCAGCGCGATCGGGATCGTGATTGCGGGGATCAGCGTTGCCCGCAAGGACCGCAGGAACGCGAAGATCACAAGGATCACAATCACCGTGGCCAAACCAATGGACTTGATGACCTCGGTCAAGGCCCCTTCGATGAAGATACCGTCATCGGTCGAGATGATGAGTTCGACGCCCTCAGGTAGCGCGTTGCGCAGCTCTTCAACGGCCTCCTGCACGGCGAGCGATATTTCCAGCGTGTTGCCTTCTGACTGGCGGGTGATATCAAGCCCGATGGCGGTTTGCCCGTTCACGCGGGTGGTGACTTGGGTGTCTTCGGGCAGAAGCTGAACCAGCGCCACATCCGAAATCCGCGTGTTCGAGCCGATGAGGATATTGCCGATGCTCTCTACGGTCACGCCGGCGTTTCCGACCTGCAGGGCAATGGTTTGCGCATCCGTTTCCAACTCGCCCAGAGGAGTATCGTCGCGCAGGTCCGCAAGGGCTGTCGTCACGTCGAACACAGTCAAGCCGCGGCTGAGCAAAAGACGGTCATCAAGGCTGACGCGGAACTCGTTTGAACGGTCCCCGCGGGTTGTGACCTCGGCAATGCCATCAATGAGGGACAGCCTGCTGTAGATCGGGCCTTCGGCGAGGGCGGTCAGTTCGTCCAGTGGCACATCCCCCAGCACCGCCAAACGAATGATCGCGCTTGCGTTGCTGTCAGATTTAGAAACGGTCGGATCATTCTCAAGATCACCGGGAAGCTGGCGCACGGTGGCCGACACAATCTCGCGGGCCTCGTTCGCGGCCACGTCGATATCTGTGCCGTCTGACAGGTCAATTGTGATGCTGCTTGTACCTGTGGAGGAACTGGACTCGATGTAGGACAGACCTTCGAGCGCGCTTAGCGCATCTTCCAACACTTGGGTGATTTCCTGATCGACCGTTGCGGGCGTCGCGCCGTCGTATTGGGTGCGGATCGAGAGCACCGGCTGGTCCACATCGGGCATCTCGCGCACATCAACAGAAGTGAGCGCGGCGAGACCGGCAATCAGAATCAAGAGGTTGACGACAAAGCCGAAGATGGGCCGTGCGACGAAGAGATCGGCCAAGCCAGAGGCCGCGCGCTGGATGGTGGGCGTGCTCATGTCGGTTCCCGATCAGTCAGTTGGGGTGCGGCATTCGCATCGGTGATTTGGGAGCCGCCCCGCAGCTTGTGCGCACCTTCGGTGATAATCATGGTGCCAGCAGGCAGGTCGACATCCAGCCAGACATTTTCGTCGCGGCGATGCAGGATCGTGACTGGGATGCTCTGCGCCTTGCCGTCTTGCTCGAACCAGATACTCGCCCCGTCGCGCGACCATGTGATGGCCGTTGTCGGCACCACCAGCAAAGGGTCGCTCAAATCACTGAGCCGCGCGGTGAACGTCATTCCCGGCCAGAGGATTTCATCAGGGTTCTCGACCCGCGCCTTGACCGTAACGCTGCGGGTGACATCGTCGATCCGGCTGTCAAACGACGCAATCTCGCCGTGGAGATTGCGACCCGTCAGGGAAGGGGTTTCGAGGGTGACTTCGCGCCCGATCGCGAGGAAGCCGACAGAGCGTTCGGGGAGTTCGAATTCCACCAGCAAGGCGCTGGCATTGTCGATCGTAACGATCGGGGTATTGGCGGTGAGGAAATCGCCGACGTTCACGTCGCTCAACCCGATTTTGCCGGAAATCGGTGCGCGGATCGTGAGGTCTTCGAGGGCAAGCTCGGCCTGTGCGACATTGGCTTGAGCAAGGCGCTGCGCCAGCCGCGCCTCGGAGAGTGTTACATCCGTAACCGTCAGGTTCCCCGATTGCTGCAGGCGTTCGTAGCGGGCCACGGTTGCGTCGGCCTGTTCCAGCTCACTCTGGGCGGTTTCAAGGGACAGCGTGGCGGCGCGGGCATCAAGCTGAACCAACACATCCCCCTGCGAGACCCGCGCGTTCGGGGTCAGGTTAAGCTCGATAATTCGGCCGGACACATCCGAGGTCACTGTCGCGCTGCTGACGGCCTGCGAATTGCCGATGGCGCGGAAGGTGTCTTCGAACGGCTGCATGTCCAATGGTGTCAACACGACGGTCGTCGCGCCGCCGCCCGGTCTGCCACCCGGCCCACCCGGGCCCTGCGTGACAGGGGCTTGCCCGTCAGCGCCCGTTGGCGCCCCACCGGGCAGCCCAAACGACCAGACGTAGGCGCCCGCAATGATGCCGATTGACGCGATGACATAGAGTAGCTTTTTCATGTTTGAGCCTTTCGTCGAGCCTCTGGCACGGTGGTGGCGCGCGCCCCTAGACGGACGTGCGGTGGGTGATACGCAGCACGGGGTCTGCTCCGTCGTTATTTCTTTGACGAGTGGGGCAATGTGGCTATTCGCCAGTTGACGAGAGTAGCCGTGAGGCGTCCATCAACCCCTCCCAGACACGATCGAGAGCTTGGCTAAGGGTGATGCCGTCTTCATGTTCCCAAAGGAAAATCGCTCCGCCGATTGCATTGGTTGCGCTATGGGCAAGCGCGGCGGCGGTTTGGCGGTTGCCTATGCGGCTGCAAAAAACCTCTGTCAGGTCTTCGCGTTGCGCAGAGAGAAACCCATCAAGGATGCCACGCGCCTTCTCGTTGCATCTTAGGATCTTCCCCACCATCCGCAGGATGGCTTCATCCTTCGCCAGCGTTTCGATGTGCCGACCCAGAAGCCGCTTAATGTCCGCGGCCAGGGGCGCTGTCCCAGTGCGCAGCGCCTCTTTGTCACTTTCGCTGAACTCTGGCGGATGCCCGATCGCGGCGGCCTCCTTGTTTGGGTAGTAGTTAAAGAAGGTCCGCGTGCTGACGCCCGATGCTGCGGCGATCTCATCTGTTGTGAGGCTTTCAAGGCCGTTCTGCATGGCCAGCTCCAAAGTTGCCCTCTGGATTAGAAGCGCCGTTTCTTGGCGCCTTCTTTCTCGTAACGGAAGTGTCATTTCAAAAACCTTGCACAGTCTGCAAGTTTTGCATAGCGAGCAGGAAAGGCGCATTCAAGTCAAGGATTGGAGAGAAAATGAAACATTTGGGAAAGATCGCCCTGTTGGTCGCCGTGATCGGGGCCGGGGGCGCGGCGCTGATGATTTTCGGGGCACGTTTGGGGCTTTGGGAGCCGATAACAGGCTTTGGGCTTTATCGTTCCTATTTCAATCCGCTGGCGATGATTGTCGCGGGTCTGGGGCTTTTTGCGCTGGTTCTCCATCTTATCCGTAAGGAAAAGGCGGCAGCCGTGTTGGGCGGCCTTGCGGCCCTCGTTGGCGTCGCCCTGCTCGTGCCGATGATCTCTTCAACGCTCAACCCGCCGGTTCGGGCGGCGCCGATCAACGACATCACAACCGACACAGCCAACCCGCCGGCCTTTCTGGTTCTGGATGACACGCGGCCAGGCGCGCGCACCTCGCTCGTCTATGCGGGTGCAAAGGTTGCCGAGGCCCAAGCTGCCGCCTATCCCGATATCGCACCACTTGAAACCGAACTTAACGCAGCTGCCGCCTATGCGCGCGCCTTGGCTGTGGCCAATGCGATGGGCTGGGAGATCATCGCAGAGGATGCTGAAAACCACCGGTTCGAGGCGACCGCCCGCACATCCGTATTTTACTTCGCGGATGATGTCGTGGTTGTCGTGACCGAACAGGACAGTGGCAGCCGCGTTGATATGCGCAGCGTGTCCCGCGTTGGTCGCAGCGATCAAGGCGTCAACGCCGCCCGCATCCGTGCGTTCCAGCAGCAATTCTGACACTTGGAAAGGAAAGTCCCGTGAAAACTGTAACCCTCCTTTGCACGACCCTGTGCTTGACGTTTCCGCTGGCCGCATTCGCCGAGGCGCCAACGATCCAGACCCAAGGGGCCATCATCTACCTCGCTGACAACCTTGACGAAGACGCGATGCTTGGCTGGTGTATTGATACCGAAGGCCGTGGGCTGAGCGACCAGCTCCACGCGCATTCCTGCAAACCTACGGGCGATGACGTGCTTTTCGATTATGCGGCCGACAAGGGCAGGATCAGCTCCGCGACGTATGACGGCCTTTGCATGGCCTATAACGCCGCCGAGAGCGTCGAAAGTCCCTTTGGCTTGATCGCTTGCGACGAGACGGATGAAGCCCAGCGTTTTGTCTACGACGAAGCCAGCATGGAAATCCGTCTGGGCATGGATGCGACGCAATGTGTGACGGTCTCGACCGCCATTGACGACGCCGGGCCGTTCCAGTCCCGCGATCTGATCCTCGCGGCCTGCGATAGTCTGGAGCCAAGCTTCAAACAGTGGGTCATTCAGGACTAACCCGATCAGGTTCCGGCTGGAGCCTTGCCGATTCCATGGCATGGCTCCAGTTATTCAGCCCCACAGTACTGATTTGCCGTGCCGATGGATCGATCCGCCGTTCAACCCGATTGCGAACAGTTTCATCGGCCGCAAGAGTCTGGCTTTGCTCCTGTGGTGTTGGCTTCAGGCACACGACATGTGAGATGGTAGGAGGGCGCTTGCTTCAGAACATCCAAGGCGGATCGCTGACCGGAACTTCAACCTTCGGAAATTAAGCATGCACGGCGAATGACAGCTTTGAAGGGCGGCAATGCAGCAACCTTTGGATGGGTTGAACGGCAGCTTTGGGCCGAACTGGCCTCGGTCTCCCCTGCATCACAGCCTTAAAACATGTCAGTTCTCACACAGCGGCAGCCGAAGCGGTTACTGCCCTATAAGCCGCATGGTCAAAGACGCACCACCGCCTTGTATCTCGAACAGGCGGTCTATGTTCGGATGCGCGCCGGGTCGGTTCCGCGCGTCCTCGGTATGTTCCGCAAAAACTGCTAGTCCGTGTGTCGCAGCTTCGGCATTCAGAACCCCATACGTCGCGAACAGATATTGGTAGACCGCCAGGGACCCCTGCTTGCCCGGTTGGTTCTCAATGGACGCGACCACATCGCCTGCGGCATCGACCATCTCCAATCTCTCGATCCCGTCAATGGATGGCAGGTTCTGAAGGTTTTCCTTGAACGAGGAAACGGGCTGAATCATCGGGCTGTCCTTTCAATTGCCATTCCGCACCGCCCATACCAAACCAAGGACCGCCACGCCAAGGTCGCAAATGCGCCGCATCAAAATTGGATCAGCACATCGGCACCTTCAATTCTGCAGCTGCAACGAATGTCAGGTTCGGGGAAACCGAGCCGCAGCGATGACCAACCCGGCGAACAGCACCTGTGGGCCGACATCGGCGGCGGCAAGTGCTGAAACACGCTTTTGTCGATCTGAAGCGCCACCCCGCCAAGGGATGTGACCTCCGGGCTGATCACAAGTCTGTGCGGCAATGGGCGCCAATCCCCTCTGACCCAAAATTTGCGCTAAACTCAGGTGCAACGACAAGCTCTGACGAAGGGAGGCCTGCTAATGTCTCGAATTCCGATACCCCGCCGAACGTTCATGGCAACGGGGACTGCAGCACTGATGACCACCGGGACAGGCCTGATGTCGCCCGTCCGTGCGCAGGGCCTCGCTCCGACGACAACGATGCGCGGCGGGGCGAACAACTACCGGCCCGGCGCGCCCATCGTGGACCGGATCGGTGGCGGCGGTTTCATGATGTCTGGCACCGTCCGCCGCGCGGGCGACGGCGCACCGCTGGCCGGTATTCGCATCCAGATCTGGGCCCACACCACTGAAGGCCGCGAGAGAGACACGCGAAGCCACGGTGCGACCCTGACGAACGCTGACGGCGTGTTCCAACTCGAGATGCCGCAGATCGTGCCGACCTTCGGGCAACCACATGGACACCTTGCCTACGACAGCGGTGACTTCCAGACCGTCTTTCTGCGCCCGGTCATGGCAAATTCCCGTGACACCAGCCTGTCCGCGCATTTCGTGCTGCAACCGGCCTGACCTTGGCCGTCCTTCGCGCGATTCTGATCTGGTCTGCGATTGTGGGCGTCATCGGCGCATCCCTGGTCGTTGCTGCAGGGAGCGAGTACCTCGCGTATCGCTCCCCCGCCTACGTGGCGGCAGGATTTGCCGGTGTGACCGCGCTGGCCCTCTTGCTGGTGCAGCCTCTGCTGGCCGCCAGACTGCTGCCCGGGATACCGATGCAGGCTGGGCGACGGATCCATCGCTGGACCGGCGTTGCGCTGGTGCTCGCCATTGCCGTGCATGTCGTCGGTCTGTGGATCACGAGCCCGCCCGACATGGTCGATGCATTGACCTTCACCGCACCAACCGCGTTCTCCGCCTTTGGCGTCGTGGCGATGTGGGCACTGATCGCAGCTGCGCTCCTCGCCGGCATCAGGCAAAAGCTCCGTCTTCGACCGCAGGTCTGGCGACTTGGACACACCATGGCAGCCTCCATTGTCGTCGTCGGGAGCGTGGCACACGCGATCCTGATTGAAGGCACGATGGGGACAGAATCGAAGACCTTGATGTGTGCGGCGGCAATTGGAGCCTGGGCGCTGGCGGTCGGGCGACTCAAGCCCTGGACCGGGGTGCGGAGAGGCTGGCGAAGACAGTCGCGGCAATGACCGATCCGTTCGGCCAGCAGCCGTTAACGACTGGGTCTTTCTGCGGCACTCACAAATGGCAGCCTGCGTGATGAGCTCCTGAACGAGGAGATGTTCGACAGCTTGGAGGATGCCCGCAGAAGCGCGCCGGACGCTTGAGCAATTTGAGGGCTCCGCGCCCGGCGCGCTTGCCCAAACCAACGACGACGAATATGAAAACCAGACCCGCAGACTCTCGTTATGAATGAGGGAGCCTCGGGGGCCGGTCACTGTCACAAAACCCAAAGGACAATTTCACTTTCTGCGAGCCCGGAGGCACAGGCTGAGGAATTCCGAGGCCGTCAGAACCAGGGTTCACTTTCATTGCATTTAGAACCTCAAGATCGGCAAATCTTACCGGTGATTAACTGATACTTGCTTGGAATGGGCGTCTGGAGCACCGCCTACAACACCCCTCTTTACGTCGCTGTCAGGGAATAGCTGGTGCTGCGTCCCCCAGCCTCATCTTTCTCAAGTGCCCCCAAATCGATCAGATCGAGGATGTCGCGATATGCCGTGTCCTGGGAACACTTCTCGATCTTCGCATATTTCGACGTCGTGAGTTTTCCTTCGAACCCATCCAGAAGGCGATTGAGCATGTCCCGCTGGCGGTCGTTGATGTTCGCCGTTCCGTATTTCTCTCAGAACCGCGCTTTCCGGAACACAGCCTCAAGAATGATCTCTGCACCACAAAATGCACGGTCCAGGCAATTCAGGAACCAAACGAGCCAAGCCCCTCCATTCGCCCCAAGAGCTTGCCTTGATGGTGGCGAACCGCGGCAAGTTGTGAAGGCAGCTTGGCCTCGTCCCAGATAAACTGCGGCCAATCAGGGATTTCGTGGATGAAGGTCATATTTTACGCAGCCTTTGCGGAGATTATGCCGCGCAATCTCCACATGCCCTACTTGGAACTTGAAAATCAGTAATATTGGCGCTATATACCGTCACAATGGCCGAAGGATAGTAAAACATGCACCTTGCAAACTTCGCTGAAGGCGGACAGTTCGAACCACGAAAGATCGCGGCGGTGTTGCGGACATCGGCAGAGGAAATCGCCTTGACGGTCGGACTCGGCAAGGACGCCCTGCAACGGCGGGCGCGTATCGGATCTGACAAGACGCAGCGCCGTTTGCGCGAACTGGTCGAGGTGCTGAACAAGGTCGAACCCCGCTTTGGATCGGAACTGATGGCTTATGCGTGGTACCGATCAGAGCCCCTGCCCGGCTTTGATGGTAGGACCGCCATGCAGCTCGTCCAGGAAGGAAAAGCGCAGCAGGTTCTGGAGTACATCGACGCGGTCGACGCGGGCGTCTTCGCCTGATGCCTCTGAAAGATAGGCGCTACACGGGGCCACTCTATCGCGCCCTGAACCCCGTGTATGCGCGAGAACCTCTCTCCGGACGAGGCGCAGAACTCTATGGAGGGCGCTTCAATGCCAAGGGGACCCCTGCCCTCTACACGGCGCTAGATCCCAAGACTGCGCTCCGCGAAGCCAATCAGGTCGGCAGCCTGCAACCCACGATCCTGATGTCCTACACCGCCGATCTTGGCCCGATTTTTGATACACGCGATCAGGACGCGCTGGCGCGATACGGCATGACAGCGGACATGCTTGCCGATCCTGCATGGCGCATGATGATGCTCGACGGCCAATCGGTGCCGACGCAGGATCTTGCACGCGCTCTCATAGCGGATACGTTTGTAGGGCTTCTGATCCGGAGTTTTGCGAAGGGCGCATCGGCATCGGACTTCAACATCGTATTGTGGGCTTGGACAGGCGACGGCTACTCGTTGGAAGTCGTGGATGATGAAGAGCGGCCGTCACGAATGTGAGCTGTCAGGCCAAGCTCTTGATTGGCGACAGGCGCAGCACCTCGATTCGTGCGGCAGCGAAGACGTTCAGCAGATAGTTCCCGAAGGTTTTGATTATCAGCTCATGTTTGCGACGAAGATGCTCGGTCTGAGCGGACTAGGTCTGTTCCAGAGGTTGTGAAATCTGGTTCACTGCGTTGCCCAAGGCGTTACCTCAGCCCGGCGTCCTCTAACCCTTCGGGGTCGGGCAAGTCGCGCAGGCTTTGCAGGTCGAAGGCCACCAGAAACTGTGCGGTCGTGACATAGGTATAGGGCGCGCCCGCGCGGGGGCTGCGGGGCCCTGTTGTGATCAGATCACGCTGGCGAAGGCGGGAGATCAGGTCGCGGCTGACCTCGTTTCCGAAGATGTCTTTTAGGCCCTCGCGCGTCAGCGGTTGGTGATATGCAATGGCCGATAGCACCGCGATTTCGAAATCGTTCAGGTCCAGCAACTGATCGCTGACATCCGCGGCTGAGCGTATGGAATCGGCGAACTGAGGACGCGTGCGGAACATCCACCCCCCCGCGACGGCGACCAGCTCATAGGGGCGAAGCTGAAGTTCGGATTGGATATCTTCGATCAGCAGATCGACAGACACGCCCTGCCCGACAACCCGCGCCAGGTCTTCGTTGGCAACGGGGGTTGCGCTGGCAAAGATCACCGCTTCGACGCGGGCCATCCATTCGCGCCAACGCAATTCGGGCGCGAAATCCGACAGTTCGGTATCAAGCGTTGGTTTCGCCCCTGTCATATCGTCCTTTCGTCGGCGTGTGTCTGTCTGCGCCATGCCTAAACCCCGTAAAGCCGAAAGGTCGGGCGGCCGGTCAGCTCTTTGACCGCGCCCAGATCTACCAATCGGTCACACAGGCGGCGGGCGGCGCGGTCGCTCATCAAATTGCTAAGGGCGATGGATGGCGATACCGCATCGGTGCGCAGGAACAATGCCACCGCATCGTCGGCCCCTTTTGCACGCAGCTTTGGCGCGATCGTGCGGATTTTGGCCATACGGCGGGTAAGGTCAGACGCCATCCCAAGGATCCCGCCACTGCCCGCGATAACGGCCGTATGCGCCGCGAACAGCGCGTCACCTTGGCCGTTTGCAATATCGCGCACGTTGCGCCGGGTCAGATGTGCCGCGAAGATCGGCACAGCAAAGGGCCACCCCACCCCGCGCGCCAAACAGATGTCTGCCAGCATCAGGGCGGCGGCCTCTTCACGGGGGAACTGAGTTAACACGTTGGACAACACGTCAGCGGCATGGGCAACGGGATGCGCGTGCCCTGCCCGCATCAAATCACTTACCGACAGCTGATCACGCATCTGTTCGGGAAGACTGCGCTGAAACCCATCGACCCAGACAGAGATACCAAGGTTCAACCGTGCCACGTGACGCCAGCCCGCGAACATATCCCCAGCGGGGCCAAGCGCGTCGCCCGGCCGGCTAAGGCACACCGCATCGCGAATGTCGGATTCGGTTTCGTTGCGCCCTTCAAGCTTTAGACACGCAAGCGCCGCCTTCATGGCCAGCCGATCGCGCAACAGTGCGGCGGGCAAATTGCCCCCGCCGTCGCGCAGAACGATGTCTACCATGGCCAGCGCCGCGCCGGATGCGAACGCCACATCTTCGATTGTGCCCTGCGGCCCGGCAGTGATCCAGCGCGGCAAAGCGTGCAGATTAAGCGTGTCATTCACGGATGGTTTGGCGGCAATCTTCATGGTCAAAGCCTATTCGACAACGGCGCTTAGTTCCATCCGTTATCGCAATAACCGCCGTGTTCGGGCCGATGCTAAGATGTCCAATAGGTCGAAAAATACCCTTGGGTCCGTTCAATCTTTACCGTGTCGCGGAAATGAGATTTTGCACGGCGCACCTGATCGCGTTCTGCGGCAAACCAAACGAAATGGCTTTGCTCTGTTTCGGGCAGGCCAGCGGCACATATCTGATCCAAGATCGTGTCGCCCGATCCGCGCTGGACCCATGTGACGGTCACGCCCTCTGGGGCTGCGATTGGGCATTTGTCGCGCATATCGCCCAGTTCGATGAACACCGCGCCACGGCGCGCGGGGTCTGAATGTTCCAATATCCGGCGCATCGCAGGCAGCGCGGTTTCATCGCCCGCCATCAACAAAAAATCGCCCGTTGGAAAGGTTCCGCCGCCGGGGCCGACAACGGCGACAACGTCGCCTTTTGTGGTGTGACGGGCCCATTCGGTTGTCCGCCCGCCGTCGTGTTCGAACACATCAAAGCTGAACGTCCCGGCCTTTACGTCCAAATCCACGAACGTATAAGGCGCGCGGTGAAGCTGATCTTCGCCCTCGGCCCAGATGGTGCGCCCTTCGTCATTGATATGCGGCCAGACCGGCGCGCGCCCTTCGGGTGGCAACAACAGCGAAAAATGCATGCCGCCCGTCAACAGCGCGCCGACGTTTTCGCAGGCCATGGTAACGCGCAGGAAATTGGGGCTGATCCGGCGCACAGACGCCACGCTGACCAGATGAAAGTTCGGCGGCGCGATATTGCGCGAGATTTCACCGCTCCAATCCAGTTGATCCACGGCGTCGGGAAAGAGGTAGTTCAGCATTTGCAAAAACCCTTCGCGGGTTTGATGCAGATGGATGGTGCTTGAAGACAGGATCGTGACCGCAAAGCCGGTTTCAGCCAGGCTCATCTCTACGCTGGCTTCGGGCATATGGGCGCGAAACCCTTCGGCCGTGGGATGAACGGGGAAACCGATGTCGCGCAGATGTTCGTTGAAATGCACCTGAAAGTCCGCGGGAAGCGCCCCGTCGAACTGCGCGTTGGCTTGCTGTGTATAGGTCACGGTATGATTCCTTTTGTCCCAAAGCCGTCGGGGGGCGTGCAATTTCAGTGACTAAAGCGGCAAAACCATCGGCGCGCCGGTTGTTGGGTCGGGCATGACTTGCGCCCTAAGGCCAAAGGCCAGATCCAAGTTTTCGGGGTTAAGAACCGTTTCCGGGCTGCCGGTCGCCACGATCCCGGCATCACCCATCAACACCAGATGGTCGGAAAACCGCGCGGCAAGGTTCAGATCATGCAGAACGCTGATCACGGTTGTGCCAGCGTCGCGGTTGCGTTGACGCAACAGGCTAAGCACATCAATCTGGTGAACCAGATCAAGATAAGTGGTTGGTTCGTCCAGCAACAACAGCGGCGTTTGTTGCGCAAGGGCCAGCGCGATCCACGCGCGTTGGCGTTGCCCGCCAGACAGCTCATCCAACTGCCGGTCGGCCATATCGCCCAACCCGACAGCATCCAGCGCTTGGGTGCAGGCTTGGGCATCCTCTGCCCGCCATGGCGACAGGAAACCGCGCCAAGGGGTGCGGCCGCGTTTGACCAGATCGCCAACAAGGATGCCTTCGGGGGCAAGCGGTGCTTGTGGCAATATCGCAAGGTCCTGTGCCAAGGCGCGGGTTGGGCAGGCGTGAATGTTGCGCCCATTCAGCGTCACGCGGCCCTGTTGGGGTTTGATAAGCCGCGCCAAGGCACGCAGCAGCGTGGATTTTCCGCACCCGTTCGGCCCCAAAATAGCGGTTACTTTTTGCGGCGGCAGGTCAAGATCAAGGGCCGTGACAACCTTCCGGTCGCGATAGCCAAGTGTCAGCCCCTCGGCTTTGAGGTTCATAGCTCGCCTCTTTCCATTTCGCGTGACAAACGCCACAAAAGATAGGGTGCGCCCAGAATTCCGGTCATCACGCCAACAGGCAGTTGAACCCCCGAAATCGCGGCGCGCGCGCACAGGTCGGCCGCGACGATGATCAACGCACCGGCAGCGGCGGCCGACATCAATCGCCCGGCCAACGTTGTCGCCCCGGTCAGGCGTATCCCGAACGGGCCAGCCATCAGCGCGACAAACGGAACCGGCCCCGCCACCGCAACGCCGGTTGCCGCCAACAGAACGGCAGTGACCGACAGGCCCCAACGCGCGCGTTCAACCCTTACGCCCAGCCCTGCGGCCAGATCTGCGCCCAGTTCCATCGCCGACAGAAAGCGGCTCTGTCCCAGCGCAAACAGTGTCAAAACCAGCCCAATCCCCCAGACTTGTGACACATGCGTCCAGTCCCGCGCGGCAAGCGAACCGGTTAGCCAACGCTGCGCTTCGGCGGCTTCGCTGTATGTCAGGCGGGTCATCAAAAAGGTGGAAAGCGCCGAGGCCGCAAACCCCACGCCCAGCCCGATCAGGATCAGCGTCAGCGGCGGCGTCACATGTTGGCGCTGATAGGCCAGCGCCGCGACCAGCCCACCGGCCAGCAAACCACCAACCGCCGCCACGATAGGCATCGGGGCGCTCACCCCGAACGCGATGGCCATCACCACGGCAAGCCCCGCCCCTGCGGTGAACCCCATGATGTCGGGCGCGGCCAGTGGGTTGCGGAACAGGGTCTGGAAAATGGCCCCCGAAAGGCCTAGCACCGCCCCCGCCCCCACAGCCGTGAAAACCCGTGGCCCACGGATCACGCCCAGCATCAGCGCGCCCGGCCCTTCGCCGGTAACAAGCCCCTGCCACATCATCGCCGGGCTGATCTGCACTTGGCCCATCAGCAGGCCAAACAGAACCGCCAGCACCAAAAGCACGGCAATGATCACGCCGCCCTTCATGTCTGTGCTCCGGGGCGCAGTTGGCGGGCGATCCAGATAAAGGCAGGCCCACCCAAAAGGGCGATCATCACGCCAACGCGGACCTCGCCCGGGGCAAGGATCAGCCGCCCAGCGGTGTCGGCAAACAGCACGATCATCGCGCCAAGGCCCGCTGCGGCGAACAGTTCACCGCGCAACCGATGGCCCGAAACCAGCCGGGCAAGCGGTGGCACCATCAGGCCCAGAAACGCAATCGGGCCCGCCACCGCAACAGCGCCCCCCGTCGTTAAGGTAACGACAATCAGCGCTGCGCCCTGAACCCGCGCGGGCCGCGCGCCCAGCCCGCGTGCCATTGCGGTGCCAAGCGAAAGCGCCTCTAGCTGGGGTGCGATAAGCCACGCGACCGCACCGCCCAGCCCGACAACCACCGCCATTTCCGCAAGGGGGCGCATGGCTGCGGGTGTCAGGGAACCTGCAACCCAGAACCGAAGCACCTCTAAGGAATCTTGGCGGATCAGCACCATCGCGGTGACCAGCGACAACAGCAGCGCGTTCAACGCAGCGCCCGCAAGCGTCAGGCGCACAGGCCCCGCATCGCCGCGCAACCCGCCCCCAAGGGCAAACACCGCGACCGAGGCAACGGCCGCCCCCGGAAACGCCATCATCGCGATCGACGCTTGATCGACCCGGCCCAACACCGTTGTCCCGATGATCAGCGCAAAGGCCGCCCCTGCGTTCACGCCCAACAACCCCGGATCAGCCAGCGGATTACGCGTCAGCGATTGCATCACCGTTCCCGCGATCCCCAGCGCGCTGCCCGCGATCAGCGCGGCGATGACACGCGGAACCCGAATAGACCACAGCGTGACATGCGCCGGGTCATATGGGTCAAACGCGCTTAGCGCCTGCCAATAGTCCGACGGGACCAGCACCCTGTACCCGACCATCAGCGACAGCAGGATCGACGCAATCAGCCCTATAACCACGACCGCGCCCTTCATGGCACGATCCCGGCCTTGGCCGATGACGCGACAACGGTTTCAGGCCGCCCATCCATTGCCGCCACGATGTCACCTTCAAGCTGTTCCAGCGCGAAAGGCAGGGACAAGACGCTGCCAAACGACAAGGCGCCGGAAATCAGCTGGCCTGCGAACACCTCGCGCCCGGCGCGGTGGGCGGCCAGCGTGCGCCGCATGGGCAGGTTCGCAATGTCGGTTGCATCATCCATCGCCGAAATCCAGATCAGCAGATCGGCATCCAGCGGCGAAAGATCTTCGGGCGACAGGGTGGTGTAAAATCCATCTTTTGCGGCGATATAGTCAAGCTTTTTGGTGGGAACGAAGCCCAGCTCTGACAAGAAGCGCGCGCGGGTGTCTTCGCGCATAAAGGCACCGGTTTCGCCGGTATTGTGCCACGCCGCCGCGGCGGTTTTATTCTGCCATTCGGGGTGGCGGGCTTTGGCGGCGGCAAATTTGGCTTTGACGCCTGCCACCAAATCCTCGGCCAGATCAGACTTGCCCAAGGCGCGGCCAATCCGGCGGGTGTCTTCGTGCCAAGGGCTGCCATAGGTCGAATAGTTTTCGCCCTGCATCAAAACCGGAGCAATCTTGGACAGCAGCGCATATTCGGCCTTGGAAATGCCCGATCCGTTGGCAATGATCAGATCAGGCGCAAGGCCCGACACGGTGTCCATCGACACTTCGCCAATCATAAGCTTAGGCTCTGCCCCACCCAGATAGGATTGCGCCCAAGGCCAGACCCCGAAGGGATAGTTGCCAAACCAATAACGAATGCCAACCGGCACAACGCCAAGGGCCAGAATGGTGTCTTGGGTATTATACCCCACCGAAACGACGCGCCGGGCGGGTTCCGCCAGAACGGTTTCGCCATAGGCATGGGTAAAACGCAGCTGGGATGGGGCCGCAATGACATGGGGCGCAAACAGGGTTGCACAGGCACCGCCCAGAAACCCACGTCTGGACGCGCGCCCCGCTTGCGGGGCCTGAATACCGGTCGCTCTTTTCATCTTACCCCGTCCCGTCACCCAATCAACACACGTCAAAAAGCAGGAGCTGGGCCCTTACATGGCCCGATCGAACAAAAAAGTTACGCCGTTTTCACAGCGTAACTTCATCTTTTGAAATGCCCCGTGGATTAGAAGCGCGAGGTAAGCGAAAGGCTTACTTCGCGGCCTGATCCGTAAGAACACACAACCGCAGTCTGACAGCCCGTCACATAGGTTTTGTCAGCGACGTTCGTGACGGCAAAGTTGGTTTCCAGCCCGTTGGCAAATTCATACGACGCAAAGACATCGACCACCGTAGAGGTTGGAACCGAAAGCGTGTTGTTCGCGTCAGCAAAGCTTTTGCCGCGATGGCGTGCGCCTGCGCCCACTGTCAGCCCGTTCAACGCGCCCGCAAATTCATAGCTGGCGGTCAGGGAAAGTTCGGATTCGGGGATCAGGGTTGGTGTTGTGCCGATCAAGGCGGCGTTGCTGTCTTCTTTGACTTTCACGTCAAGGAAGGTCGCAGCACCAGCAACCGAAAGGCCGTTGCCAAAGTCATAGCTGCCTTCCAATTCAACCCCGCGCGAACGCACCTTGCCCAGCTGGTCAAAGACAGGGAATGCACCCGTTACGACGTTGCTTTGGTCGATCTGGAACACCGCGCCAGACAGCGCAAAGTTTTCACCCAGCGGTGCCCATTTAAAGCCAAGTTCGATCTGATCGCCGTATTCCGGCTTTGTCACACCGCTGGCCGGCGAGGCGATCAGCGGGTCAAAGAAGCTGGAATAGGACAGATAAGGCGTGAACCCGTTGGCACCTTCGCGCGCAATTGCCACGCGATAGGACGATTCGCTGTCGTTACGGCTAAAGCCTGCTGGGCCATCCTGTTCGGTCTCTACGAAATCGTGGCGCAGGTTGACGGTGCCGATCCAGCCCGCGCCCCAACGCATCTGATCCTGAAAATACAGCCCGACCTGTTGTTGGGTCGTGACCGCATCTTGATAAGGCGCACCAATTGTCGGCGTGCCGGGGGATGAGGAACCAACCACGGTGGTCGATCCAAAACCAACAGCCTGCGTTTCATCCAGCCAATAGTCGCGCGCATCCAGCCCGAACAACAGATCATGACTTACCGCGCCCGCGTCGATCGTGCCGTAGTAACGCAAATCAGCTTGGGCCGTTTTGACAAGAGTGTCATGGTCGAACGCGATCATGCTAAGCGTGCCAGCCGCATCCACGGGGCTGGGCGCATAGCCGGAATACCCCGAAGCGTACCAATAGGATTCTTCCACGCTTGCAACGCCCGCGCGCCCGATGCCGGTAAAGGTAAAGCCGTTATCGAACTGATGTTCGACAATCGCAGACACCGAACCCTGCTTGCGCATATAGCTGTCCCAGTCGGGATCAGAAAAGTTCACGTCGTCACCGATATAGCCGAATTCAGGCGTGGCCACGACGGTGCCTTCATACGGCAGGAACGTGCTGCCGTTGTGCTGTTCGTCGGCCATGTGAAAGTTGGCAAGAAGGGTAACTTCGGTGCCGCCATCGGTGGTGAATTTGTAAGACGGCGCAAGCGTTCCGCGCAGGCCGCTGTTGAATTCATCGTACTTGTCGCCGCCTTCGATGCGACCCGTCAGGCGGTATGCCTGTTCGCCGCCAAGCGTATCGCCGAAATCAAATTCCAGCCATTGGGACGACGCATCGTTCAGACCAACCGTAACTTCGCGAAGACGCTCGCCCGGTCTTTTTGAGACGTAGTTAACAAGCCCACCCGGGTTCGATCCGCCATACAACGCCGAAGAGGGACCGCGCAGAATTTCGATCCGCTCAAGCGTGTAGGGGTCGATGAAAAATGACCCGAAGGCAAAGGCAAGGTTTTGGGCATTGTCCAGATAAACCCCGGTTTGATCGGCCTGAAAGCCCCGGATCCGAAGCCAGTCGTAATCGTTGTCGTCGCCAAACACGTCGGCTGTCACACCGGCCGCGTATCGCAACGCTTCGCTTGTGCGTTTGGCGCCAAAGCGTTGGATTTGCTCTTCGCCCAAAACGGTTACGGATTGCGGAACTTCGTTCAGGAACACAGGGAACTTTGACCCCGTCACCGTCGGCGGGTTCTTGTCAGCGCCCACCGGGCCTGTCGCGTCTTCCTGCACTTCGACCACGATTTCTTCTAGGTCGATAATGCCATCGCTTGATTGTGCCGACAGCGCCGTGGCTGACACCGACAGCATTAATCCGCAAACCCCGATCCGGGTGAAGCGGCGTGAATTCCATTCACTGTTTTTCATGATACCTCGCAAGCAAATATCCCGCGAACGTCGCGCGGGCCCCATATTTGCGTCCCTGATAAAAAGAGTCGGGTTTAGATGTCTTGTATAATCGGACCAGAATTGCCCATCTGGTTTTCGATTTTCCAAACCCCGGGCGCAACGCCGGTGGCCAACTTGAAGCTGCGGCTAAAATGGGCCTGATCGGTAAAGCCCGTCGCGCTGGCGATTTGGGCAAACGGCATGCCCCGTTGGATGTATTTCTGCGCGTGCTTAACCTTGGCCTGCAAAATCCACTGATATGGGGACGACCCGGTTTCTTTTCGAAACATCCGGTTGAAATTGGTGCGCGACATCCCGGCCCGTTCGGCCAGATGTTCAACGGTGATCTTCTGATCCAGATTTTCGCGAAGATACGCTTTGACGATGGGCGTCAGGCTGTGGCGCGACTGATCCGAGGTTTGCGATGCCGCAAGGTGGAACAGTTCGTGGATGATGGAATTTGTCAGCTCTTCGATATGACGCTTTGACCGTTGGGGGGTCACACATTCGCCCGCCAAGATTTCAGCCATGGCCCCCAGACCTGCTGAATTTGACAGATGCACTGGCTGATCAAACCGCACACCCGGCCCGCGCAGTTTGTGCAGGTGCTTGTTGGAAATGTGCACGTCCAAATGCCGAAGCGTGCGCCGCTTTTCGACCTTGCTCCACAACTGCTGCCCGGCGGGGATATAGCACGCCATAGATTCAAACGCAGAACCGCCTTTTTGCGTGTAAAACGATATTGGCGCGTGATCCAAAATGAACACAAACCGCGGATGTATCGAAACATAGTGCCCCGCCGCGCCGGCATCGCAATGCACGTCCCAGTAATCAATCGCACCGTGGTCCAACACGATACTATGCGGGTCTGCGCGGGTGACGAACCCGTGAACCGAGGCATACATTCTGGGATGAAACGACATAAGCTGGCCTTTGAGATTTTCCGGCCTGGCTACTTCGTTTGCTGAGCGTTTGGGGTGGTTAGCGCTGTCATAATGCTAATGCAATGGCCTGTTCGCCGCAACTGGCGCAAGGTCAACCAACCGAAAGGGGCGCGTTGGGCCTAGGTATTTCCGATCGGCGTGGTGACGGGGCATAAAAGATTTGCCAATGCGCAACAAAATCAGAAATTCCTTAAGGTCGCGCAAGACTTCGCACGAAACAGAAAGTGCAAGATTTACTTGGAATCGACCACGTTTCTGGCAGGGGGCGCAAAGCCTTATAAAAGCCCGGCCTTTTCGGATTGCCAACTGCCCCACGAAGGCAGTGTTATCAGCCTTTGGATCGCGCTGCCCTAAGCAGTTGCGGCGGCAACTTGCTCAGGGCTTAGGCCCGCTCAAACAGTTTCTCGGCCAGCTTGCCCACAGCCACATGCAGCAGGATCGTAAAGATTGCCAAGACGATCAGCGCGGCGAACATCAGGTCGATTTTGGCGCGTCCGTTGGCCAACAGCATCAAATACCCCAACCCCTTAGAGGCACCGACCCATTCCCCAATGATCGCGCCGATCGGGGCGTAAACGGCGGCCAGACGCAGGCCGGATGCAAAGCCCGGCAAGGCGGCCGGAATGCGGATGTGCCACATGATCCGCGCCGGGCGTGCGCCCATTACGCGGGCCAAACCCAGCCAATCGGGGTTCGTGCGCATTAGTGCGTCAAAGAAGGACGACGTGACCGGGAAATAGATGATGATCACCGCCATCGCGATTTTCGACCCCAACCCATAGCCCAGCCACAGCGTCAGGATCGGCGCCAGCGCGAACACCGGGATCGCCTGACTGAACACCAACAGCGGTTTGACCAACGACCGCGCCATGGGCGAGGCCGCCAACCCGATGGCCGATAGCCCCCCCAGCACCGCGCCCAGAACCAGCCCGATCAGAACCTCGGTCGCAGTAATCAACGTGTGTTCGGCAATCAGCGCGCGGCTTTTCCACATGGTTTCGGCCACCAGCACAGGCCCCGGCAGGATAAAGCGCGGCAAGTCATACGCCCAAACGACGCCCTGCCAAAGCGCAAGCCCCAGCACGGCCGAGGCGACAGCTGATTGCCAACCGCGCATCATGCGACCCGAAACCCGGCCCAAGCGGCGTCAAAGAACGCGCGTTCTAACCGGACCGCTTCGCAGAACACCTCTTCGACGCGGGCGCGGGCGGTAACGTCAAGTTCGGCCCACACGGTATCAAGCTGGCCACGCAGATAGGCGACAACCCCTTCAAACCCTTCGCCACAGTGCAGCGTGATCCATTCACCCAGCCAGAATGGCAAATCGTCAGCCCGGTCGGCAAAGGGCGTTGCCCATTCCAGATAGACCCATTCGGCCACGACCAGCACGGCCAGCATCACTTCGTACCGGCCCGAACTGCGCGCCTCGGCCATCAGGGCCAGAAACGCGCTGGTTTCGGGCATCGGCGCAGCGTCGTGGGGTACCTTCAGCGCATCAAGACTGCGCTGAAAATAGGTGTTTTCGGGGCCGGTGATCAGCGCCAGAAACTGCGCGGCGGGCACCCTGTCTGCCAATGTCGGCGCATGAGCAACGGCCGAGGCCAAAAGCCGCACGAATTCGTCCAAAAACAGGTAATCCTGTTGCAGATAGCCCGCCATTTTCCGGGCGCTTAAGCTGCCATCGGCCAGCGCGTCGGTAAACGCATGTTGCGTTGCGGCGGCCCAATCGTCGCTTGCCAGGGTCCTAAGGTATTCAGTCGCGCGCATTGGCGTCCTCTCTCAATTGGGCCAGCAGGCTGGTTTGAACGCGTAAAACGGCCGGATCATCGACCGGGCGCGGAATGTCGCCGGGGGGCGGCGTCACATCAATCAGCCCGGTTTCTGTCATCACTTTGATGCTGTGGCCCAGCCGGGCCGCCTCGGCCGGTTCGTGGGTGACCAACAGCACGGTGCGCCCTGTCAGAACCTCGGCCGTCAGTTCCTGCATCTGGGCACGGGTGCGGGCATCAAGGGCGGAAAAGGGTTCATCCAACAGGACGACGGGGCGATCCTCCATCAGGGTGCGGGCAAGCGCGACGCGCTGGCGCTGCCCTCCGGACAGTTCCCCGGGCCGACGATCTGCCTTGTCCGTCAGCCCGACGCGGGCCAGTACGGATTGGGCGCGCGCGTGATCCGGCCGCGTGCCCCGCAGGCGCGCTCCCAGCAGCACGTTTTCAGTGACGGACAGCCACGGCAGCAACAGATCATCCTGCGCCATCAGCGCGACCTGACCGGCAAGCGGGCCGTCGCTGGCCCCCAACGCACCGTCAAATTCAACGCCCGCATCCAGCCCGGCGAACAGTTTCAGCACGGTCGATTTGCCAACCCCGCTGGAGCCTAGCAAACAGGTCCACTGCCCCGCCGGAACGTCCAGCGACACGCCTGCAAACACCGGCACCCCATCAAACGAGGCCGCGCCATCAAGATGCAATGCCGGTGCAATAGTCACGGTTTCAGCCCCATATCCCAGAATCCAACCTCTAGCTTCGTGGCCATATGGAACCGTTTGCACAAGCCCCCCCAACGCGGAGAGTTTTCGGGCGCATCGCCCAGACGCCGTTCCACCGCACCGTCGATCAGCCCGCCGACATCTGCGCAAACCTGTTGGTATTCGGCCCCCGAATAGGTCGCGATCCAATCACCGTATGCATCAGACGTTGCCGTGCGGCCCAACCGCGCGCCGATTTCGCCATAGCCCAGAACACATGGCGCCAGCGCCGCCAGCAGATCCAGCAAATCGCCCGAATGGCCCGCATCCAACACATAGCGGGTGTAGGCAAGGTTTTCGGGCCGCTCTTCGGCTGCGAAAAGCTGCGCCTCGGATATGCCCGCCGCGCCGCACACCCCAACATGAAGCGCGATTTCTTCGTTGATCAGTGCGTTCACCGTGGCCGCGCAAAGGCGCATTTCTTCCAGCGCTTCGGACTTGGTAACCGCCAAGGCCCAAGCGCGGGAAAAGTGGATCAGGAACACATAGTCCTGCACCAGATAGTGCAGGAACGCGTCGCGCGGCAGGGTGCCATCGCCAAGCCCCTGAACGAAGGCATGATTGGTGTAGGCGGGCCAATCTGGGCCCGCCGCATCACGCCAAAGGGGAAAGATGCGCCCAAAGGTCATTGCGCGCCCAGATCAACGGCCAGTTCGGAAACCGGGCGGGTTCCTTCGATCAGACCCGCATCTGCAAGGAACTGTTCGAACCGTGCATAGCGGCCTTCGTCCAACGCTTCGGGGCGCAGGGCAAACCGTGGGAACGTATCGACCCATGCTTTTGCGTTCAGTTCGTCATCCAGCTCGGCAGAGGTGCCTTTGAACAGCTCCCAGCTTTCTTCGGGGTGGTTGACGATATACTGCGTGGCCAGTTCGGTTGCGCGCAAAAACCGGCGGATTAGAGCCGCATCAAGCGTTTCGCTGTTGGCGACATAGATCAGTTCGTCATAGGTCGGCACGCCTTCTTCTTCGACATAGAAACAGCGGCCGTTGACGCCTTCAATCTCCATCTGGTTCAGCTCAAAGTTCCGGTAGGCACCAATCACCGCGTCCACCTGCCCCGACATCAGCGACGGCGACAGCGACCAGTTCACGTTAACCAGCTCCACATCCGATGTGGCCAGCCCGTGACGCCCCAGAATGGCTGTCAAAAGCGCCTCTTCGACACCGGCAACGGAATAGCCGATCTTTTTGCCCTTCAGGTCGGCGATCTGTTTGATCGGCCCGTCTTGCAACACCAACAGACAGTTCAGCGGCGTGGCAACCAGCGTGCCAACGCGGATCAGCGGCAGGCCTTCGGCAACCTGCAAATGCTGCGAGGGTTGGTAAGACACGGCCAGATCTGCCTTGCCTGCGGCAACCATTTTGGGCGGATCGGCCGGATCAGCGGGGGCAATGATTTCAACCTCTAGCCCCTGATCCGCGAAATAGCCCTTTTCCTGTGCCACGATGATCGGGCCGTGGTCGGGGTTGATGAACCAATCCAGCAGCAGGGTCATTTTGTCCTGCGCCATCGCCGGGCCGCTGGCCGCGAACAGCGCGGCGGTTACAAGGTATTTGAACATCTGTTTCTCCTTAATGTTCATCGCCGTCGCCAAGGGCAACAAGCACAATTTCACCCGTCCAGACACGCGCCAAACGATCAGCCGCCTGCCATGCACGCAGGCCCGACCGACACGCCAGCACGGCCCGGTGTTGGGAGGGTTGAGGGACAGGGCCATCGGCCCCGAATTCGATAACACTGTGGCGCCCGGCCCCGTTTAGGGCTGGGCCGGGTTCGTTCACCTCGCGCAGGTCCACTACGAAATCGCCCTGCGCGATGTCGCCATGGGCGATAAAACCGGGCAGAGGCGCGGGGTTTTCAGCGCCGTCAAAGCGAAAGCCGCCAAATCGGAAATTCTGCGCGTCATAGGTGACAAGCTGGCCAAGTGGCGACGGCGCGCTGCCGGCCAAAACCGCCACCGCCATCTGCGCCTGCACCGCCCCAATCACCCCAACAGCGGGGCCAAGCACCCCGTCTGCGTCGCAACTGCCCAGCCGTTCGGGCAGGTCAGGAAACACTGCGCGCAACCCCGGTGCGCCGCCACAGAACCCGCCGCAATACCCATCCATCCCCACGACCGAGGCACTGATCAACGGGATGCCATGGGCAACGCAGTGATCGGACGCGATGTAAGAGGCGGCGAAGCTGTCGGCGCAATCCAGCACCACATCAACCCCATGGCACAACGCGCCGACATTGGCCGGATCAAACCGCGTGATGTGGGGGAGGATTTCACTTTCGGCGTTCAGGGTCTTCATATGTGCGGCTGCGGCCATGGCCTTTGGCACGCCAATGTCGGTTTCACGGAACAGCGTTTGGCGGTGCAGGTTGCTAAGCGCGACGGTGTCATCATCGACCAAGCGGATCGTGCCCACCCCTGCCCCGACCAGATATTGCAGCACAGGTGCCGCCAACCCGCCCGCACCGATCACCAGAACCGTGGCCGCGCGCAAACGCGCCTGCCCTTCGGCCCCGAATGTGGGCACGGCAATCTGGCGGGCGTAACGGGTCACTTGCACACCTTTAGCCAGCTTTCGGTGCGCCCTTCGGGATCATCGTTCAGGGTGATGTCGGTGACGGCGGAAACGATGTCTGCGCCAGCGTCAAACGCCCCTTGCGCACGTTCCACCGACATGCCGCCGATGGCGACCAGCGGGATATCCCCGATCAACGCTTTCCATTCGGTCAGCTTTTCCAGCCCCTGCTGGTGCCACTTCATCTTTTTCAGGATGGTCGGATAAACCGGGCCAAGCGCCACATAGTCAGGGTTCAACGCCAACGCACGGTCCAGTTCGGCCCGGTCGTGGGTTGAAACGCCCAGCTTCAGGCCCGCCGCGCGGATGGCCGGAGTGTCTGCGGTGTCCAGATCTTCTTGCCCAAGGTGGATCCAGTCGCACCCCAGGTCGATCGCCAGTTCCCAATAGTCGTTGACCACCAACGTGGCCCCATGGGCGCGGCACAGATCACGGCCTTCGGCGAGCTGCTGGCGCAGCACGTCTTGGGGCTGGTCCTTGATGCGAAGCTGCACAAGCTTCACGCCCAAGGGCAGGGTCCGGTGCAACCAACGCACATCATCAAAGATCGGGTAAAACGAAGGCAGGGTCATAGGAACGCCTTTCCTAAAACGGGGGTGCTGGGCGCGGCCATGTCGCGCGGCTCCATCGGGTCGGCGGCGTGGGCCAGCGCCCCGGCCTGAACCGCCAACGCAAAGCTTTCGGCCATCATCGCGGGGTCGCCCGCTTTGGCGACGGCGGTGTTCAACAGCACCGCATCAAACCCCATTTCAATCGCTTGCGCCGCCTGACTGGGCAGGCCAAGCCCGGCGTCGATCACCATGGGAACGTCGGGGTAATGGGCGCGAAGGCTGCGCAGACCGTAGATGTTGTTCAGCCCCAGCCCTGTGCCGATGGGCGCGCCCCATGGCATCAAAACTTCGCACCCGGCCTCTAGCAGGCGTTCGCACAGAACCAGATCTTCGGTGCAATAGGGAAAGACCTGAAACCCGTCGTCCGTCAAAGCACGGGCCGCTTCGATCAGGCCGAACGGGTCGGGCTGTAACGTGTCGGCATGGCCGATCACCTCTAGCTTGATCCAAGGGGTGTCGAACAATTCGCGGGCCATGTGGGCGGTGGTGATCGCCTCACGCGCGGAATGGCACCCGGCGGTGTTGGGCAGAACGGCAACGCCCAGTTCCTTGATCAGCGCCCAGAAATCCTGCCCCGCGCGGTCGCCGCCCGCTTCGCGGCGGACCGAAACGGTGGCGATGCCAGCCCCGGATCGGCGGAACGCATCCGCCAGAATGGCGGGCGATGGGTATTGCGCCGTGCCCAACATCAGCCGCGAGGCAACTTCGGTTCCGTAAAAATTCGGCATGTCAGCCCCCCTGCCGCGGCGCGACGATTTCAACGCGGTCGCCGGGTTCAAGCACCCGCGCCGCGCGCATCGTTGCGGGAATAAAGGTTTCGTTCACGGCCGTGGCCACCTTGGCCCCGCCGTGGCCAAGTTCGTCCAATGCATCGGCCAAGGTGCTTGCCTGAACCGTGACCTGTTCGCCGTTAACTGTGATCTTCATGCCAAACCTCCGGCTGATCGCCATGACGCACCATCGCGCCGACCATGCGCGCCATCGCGGGCGCCAAAAGAAAACCGTGACGGAACAGCCCGTTCACATAAAGGCGGTCGCCGATGCGGCCAATGCGCGGCAGGTTGTCGGGAAACGCGGGGCGCGCATCGACGCCGATTTCCAGAACCTCGGCCTCGCCAAATGCGGGGTGCAGGGCATAGGCGGCGTTCAGCAGCTCCATGATTGAACGGACGGTGGCGCGGCTGCGCTCTCCGCTTTCGATCTGGGTGGCGCCCAGCATGAACACCCCATCGCCGCGCGGCACGATATACAAAGGAAAGCGCGGGTGAATCAGCCGAACCGGGCGGGATAGGGTCACATCCGGCGCCGAAAGGATCACCATTTCCCCCTTAACCCCGCGCAGATCAGGCAAGGCATCGCGCGCCGCCAACCCACGACAGTCGATCACCTGCCCCTGCGGGGTGCCATCTTTGACAAACTGGACCCCGGCGTCGGCCAAACGGGCATGCAGGCCCAACAGGGTTTCGCGCGGGTTTATATGCGCCTCTTGGGTCATGAAAAGCGCGCGGTCGAACCTGTCGGCCAGTTGCGGTTCCAGCGCCTCAAGCGCGGCGCGGTCCAATGTTTGATGGTTTTCGGTCTGCCGTGCAAAGCGGTCCAACTGTCGCCGGTCACGATCCAGCGCCACCACGACAGAGCCGTTGCGCGTGACCTGCGCCCCCTTACCTTGCCACCAATCCGCCGCGTCGCGCCCCAGCCGCACAACGGGTTCTTCGGCAACCTCGCCTTCGCAATCAGGGGCCAGCATGCCGCCCGCCCACCACGAACAGCCATGCGCGCCCGGCGCCAGATGCGGGTCAATCACCGTGACGGCGTGGCCCGCCCCCGAAAGTTCGGCCGCAACGCAAAGCCCGGCAACGCCGCTGCCCAGAATGGTGATGGGGGAGCTCATGCCCACAGCCCGTGGAAATGATGCACCGGCCCATGGCCCGACCCAACGTTCAGCTGATCCGCGCGGCGAATGGCATCGTGCAGCCAACCGTGCGCCGCGTGGGTTGCCGCCGCAACGCTTTGCCCCTTGGCCAACCCCGCCGCAATCCCCGACGAATAACTGCACCCGGTGCCATGGGTGTTCTTCGTGTCGATCCGTTCGGATTGCAGTGATTGTTCGCTGTCTGCGGTCATCAGCCAATCGGTGCAGGTGCCCCCGGCGCCGTGCCCGCCCTTCATCAGAACCGCCTGAGGCCCACAGGCAAACAGCGCGCGGCCCTGTTGCTTTAGCCCTTCGTCGGTCAGCTGTTCGTCGGCATCCAACAGGCGGGCCGCTTCGGGGATGTTGGGGGTCAGGACGGTGGCGCGGGGCAAAAGCACCTCGCGCAGCGCCGCTGTCGCCTCTTGCGGTAACAACGCGGCACCGGATTTGGCGATCATCACCGGGTCCAGCACGATTGGGCCGTCAAAGGATTGCAGCGCCTCGGCGACCGTTTCGATTACATCGGGCATGCCCAACATCCCGATCTTGATCGCGGCCACGTCAATGTCACTTAGAACGGCATCAATCTGCGCGGCGATAACGTCGGTGGGAATGGGATGAACGGCCGTAACATCGCGGGTGTTTTGCGCGGTAACAGCGGTAATTACACTGCATCCGTAAACGCCAAGCGCCGAAAACGCCTTTAGATCGGCCTGAATGCCCGCGCCGCCCCCACTGTCAGAGCCTGCGATCGTTAAAGCGATAGATACCAAGAAGCCAAATCCTTTGGTTCTTGGTCAGGGCCACCGAGGAATCGGTTTTCGGGCATAGCAAAGACCCAAATTCTGTTTCCTCCGCCGGTCCTAACCGGTTCAGGTTCAATGGGTTCGCGATATGCATCTCAGCCCCGAAAGGCACCCCAACAGATAGGTCTTCTTTACAAATCTTCGCCCTGCTCGTCAAACAGATGGGCGAAGGTTTGGCTTAGCTAGGCAAAAGGCACAGCGTGATGGCCGGGAACAGCACCAGAATGACAACCCGCACCAGATCTGACCCCACAAACCACAGCACCGCCTTATAGGTTTCAGACATGGGTGTTTCGCGATCCATCGCGTTGATGATGAACAGGTTCATGCCCACGGGCGGGGTTATCAGCCCCACTTCGACCACGATCAGCACCAGGATGCCGAACCAGATCGCCACATGTTCCGCCGACATGCCGAAATCCAGCACGCTGATCACCGGAAAGAAGATCGGGATCGTCAAAAGGATCATGCTAAGGCTATCCATCAGGCAGCCGAACAGAAGGTAGAAGACCAAAATCACGGTCAGAACGGTCCATGGGCTCCAACCTTGACCGACCACAAGGTTCGACATTTCCTGCGGCACTTGGCTAAGCGCAAGGAAGCTGTTGTACAGCCCGGCGCCCAGCACGATGAAAAAAATCATCGCGGTGGCCATGGCGGTGGCGAACAGGCTTTCCTTGAACACCGCCCACGTCAGGTTCCCCGAAATCAGCGCAAGCAGTCCGGTGCCCGCCGCCCCAATCGCCGCCCCTTCGGTTGGGGTGAACCAGCCAAGATAGATGCCGCCGACAACCAGCCCGAACACCGTCAGCACGGGCCAGACATCGAACAAGGCGCGCCAACGTTGGGCATAAGGCACAGGGTCGCGCGTGCCCGCCGCATCGGGAAACAGCCGCACATAGATCGAGATTGTGATGACATACCCGATGGCCGCCAATATCCCCGGAATGAACGCGGCCAGAAACAGCTTGGCGATGTTTTGCTCTGTCAGGATCGCATAGATCACAAGGATCACCGACGGCGGAATAAGAATGCCCAGCGTCCCGCCCGCCGCAAGCGTCGCCGTGGAAAACCCGCCGGAATAGCCGTATCGGCGCATTTCGGGCAGGGCGACGCGGCTCATCGTGGCGGCGGTCGCAAGGGAGGATCCGCAGATCGCGCCGAACCCGGCGCAGGCCCCAACCGACGCCATCGCAACCCCGCCCTTGCGGTGCCCCAGCCACGATTCCGAGGCTTTGAACAACGCCGCCGACATGCCCGAAAGCGTGGCAAACTGGCCCATCAGCAGGAACATCGGGATAATCGTCAATGAATAGCTGGAAAACGTCGTATAGGTTTCAGACTTCAGCTTGGCCAAGAACATGTTGGAACTGCCCAGCCCAAAGTACAGCCCGCCGATGCCGCACAGAAACATAGCCATGCCAATCGGCGCGCGCAGAAAGATCATCAGCAACAGGATCGGGAACGAGGCGATCCCCATTTCAAGCATGGTCAATGAACCGCTCCTTCCAATTTCGGTAGAAAGTCACGGCCCGTGACAATTTCAGCGACGCGCCCGATGGCGCAGTAAAGCCCGACGACACAGGCAACGACAGCGGGCACAAAGCTGGCCGCGTATCCCCACCACACCGGGAATTGCAAAAGGAAGGTGGTTTCGCCGTTGCCCATTTTTGACAGCATCCCGGCGTACAGGCGCCAGGTGATCAAAAGGATGACAGCCGTCAGCACGACCTCCCAAAAGGCGATGATGTATTTGTTGGCTTTGACCGGCAGAAACGAGGTGAACACATCCACCGTCGCGTGCCCGCCGTGCAGCTGGCAATAGGGCAGGAACGCAAAGATCGAAAAGGCCACGCCGGCCTCAAGAATCTCAAAATCACCTGTGATAGGGCCGATTCCGGCGTTGATAAGCCAGTCAGCCACCTCACCCAACAGGCTTTGCGCCAGATCGCTGTGCAGCATCCCGTTCAGGGACCGGCCAATCACAGACGCGCAGGTCAAGACCACCAACAGCACAAGAACCACGCCGCCCAGCACCACCATGGTGCGGGCCAGTTTTTCGATGATGCGCAGCATGCGCGCCCCCTCTGTTCGGAAATCCGGATAAAATACGGGCCGCATCTTTGTTGGGATGCGGCCCGCGTGCCGGTGTTTATTCGGCGTATTTCGCCATCAATGCCGTGGCTTCGTCGATCAGGGCCTGACCGTCGATGCCCTTGGATTTCATATCTTCGACCCATGCGTCATAGATGGGCTGCGCAAGGGCGCGCCATTCTTGGGTCTGCTCTTCGGTGATGGTGATGATGTTATTGCCCTTTGCCGCCGCAAATTCGCGCGCTGGACCATCGGCATCTGCCTGCGTTCCACCCGCAAAGACCGAAAATTCAAGGCCAGAGTTCTGGTCGATCACCGCCTTCAGATCATCAGGCAGCCCTTCGTAACGCCCCTTGTTCATCGCCAGAACGAAGGTCAGGTTATAAAGCGCGGCACCGGTGAATTCGGTGTGGTTTTCAACCAGTTCAGGCACCTTAAGGGCGGTTGTCACCTCCCACGGGATGGTGGTTCCGTCCAGCACGCCTTTGGAAAGGCCTTCGGGGATGGCGGGAACCGGCATGCCAACCGGGGTTGCGCCCAGTTTCGTCAACAGCATGTTCACCTGACGCGAACCGCCCCGGATTTTCATGCCGCGCAGATCAGCAGGAGAGGTCACAGGATCTTTGGTGTGCAACATGCCGGGGCCATGCACCCATGTGCCCAGAATATGCACATCCTTGAACTCTGTGTCCTTCATATGCTTTTCGAACATCTCCCAATAGGCGCGCGATGCGGCGCGCGCGTCGCTGGTGATGAACGGAAGCTCAAACACCTCGGTGCTGGGGAAACGGCCGGGGGTATAGCCAACGACGGTCCAGACCACATCGGCCACGCCGTCTGTCACCTGGTCCATCAGTTCTGGCGGTTTGCCGCCCAGCTGCATCGACGGATAGCGCGCCACCTTGATGCGGCCGCCGCTGTCTTTTTCAACGTTATCCGCCCAGACATCCAACACCAGCTTTGGCACATTCGCCTGTCCTGGCAGGAATTGATGCAAACGCAGAGTGACCTCTTCTGCGAACGCCGGAACCGAGCCGAAGCCAACAGCAAGCGCCGCAGCCGCCGCCACGTTCAGAAATGATTTACGCGTAATGGTCATAGGTTTCCTCCCTTTTAACCTTTTGAGAGATCGGACGGGCCTCACTCTATGGCAGTTTACCCAGAATCCCTCAGTATTGCGCCTAATTTATCTAGCGGACATGGCGCAGGTCAAATCCGCAGTTGGTATCAGGTGATACCGGTCAGTTCGTCATCTTGCCCAACGCCGCTAAAAAGAACGGGCGGAACCCTTTGGGGTGTTCGCTCATCGGGAAATGGCCCAGTTCATCCATCACGGCCAATGTCGCGCCGGGAATGGCCTTGGCGGTGCGGGCCGCGTCTTCGGGTGTGCAGGTCAGATCATAGGCCCCGACAATCAGGTGAACCGGCGTTTTCGCCGTGTCAATCTGCCCCAGACGCGCGATCAGGCTGTCATCTTTGGTGTAAAAGCTAAGATCACCACGAAACACGCCCGGCCCGGATTGCATAAACATCCACAGCGTATTCCAGCGTTCCGCCACCGGCGCATAAGGAGAGATGTTGGCCGAAACCAACGCCGCCCCCATTTCGCCGCCATGGGCATCGGGGCGATGGAACCAGTCGATGTCGTACCACGCGGGCTGAAAATCGCTTGCCTCGATCGCGATGAAACCGGCGAAACGGTCCGGGTGCAGCGCGGCAAGTTGCAGAGCGATACGCCCGCCCATGGAACAGCCCGCCAGAATGGGCTTTTCCAACCCCAAAGCATCGCAAACCGCCAGAACAGTCTCGATATAGGCCTCTGTCGTCAGCAGGTATTCCTGCGTTTCGAACCCTTCGGGCGGAAGGGATTTCCCGTGCCACGGCATGTCGAACGCGATCAGGCGGTTTTGGTTGGTAACCTCGGCGTCATTCATCAGATGGCGCCACTGGCGGGTATCGGCCCCGGCGGTGTGCAAACAGATCACCGGGCACCCCTGCCCGGCTTCTTCAAAATACACGCGGCGCGGCCCGTCGTTTAGCTGAACAGTGACATAGCGGCCAACAATCGGCTCTATCGCGGCGGTCATTGTGTATTTCCTTTGCGCGGCAGGGCCAGAAACTCTTTGAAGAACCGCAGGTTTTTCACCAGCGACAGGATATCGCCCTCGATCTGGCCACGGCCAATTTTGACAAGCCCGAAAACGTCGTGAAAGCCGGGCTCGGGCACGGCCTGCCAATGTTTTTCCAACGCTTCACAATCGGTCCGGAACGAAAAGCGCCACGGCGTTTTACGGCTGGGCCCTTGGGTGATGTCCACCAGCGCGCCTTTTTCGAAGGTCAGATAAAACTCCTCCCCGTCGACGATAAGCTGCACGGTTTCGGAAAACAGCCGCCCGATGCGGCGCAGATGCGCGCAATTGTTCAGTTGGTCCTGCATTGATTGCAGATTTGAAAGCATTCCGGTTCCCCTCAGCACGCGGCGTGTTGGGGGCAAACTGATACGGCAAGGCCCGTTCTAGCAATGTCGCGCAGGGTATCTGGCAATACCGTCCAAGGCATTGGTCGCCGCCAAACTATAAAGAAGTATTGTGCGTAATCGGGGGCGCCGCATACTGCGCCCCTTCGGAGGAGACCTGTTATCCAGAGGGAGGATATTGGATGGGTATTGTATCACTTGAAAACATCACCGACGTGGTGATCGCATCGCTGGGCAAAAACGGCGATGTTTCAGACCGCCAGCGCGAAATCATGACATCATTGCTGAAGCACCTGCACGGGTTCTGCAAAGACGTGAACCTGCAACACGGAGAGTTTCTGGAAGGATGTGAGTTTCTGAAACGTGCGGGGCAGACATGCGATGACAACCGTCAGGAATTCATCCTGTTGGGCGATATTCTGGGCGTCGAAGTGTTGGTTGATATGCTGACCAACCCCTCTGAAGGCACCGAAAGTGAATCGACCGTCCTTGGCCCATTCTATCGTGAAAATCCCCCGGTTCTGCCAAAGGGCGCTTCGACGATCCTTAAGCATTACGAAAACGAAGAAACCGCTTATTACGAAGGCTATATTCGTGATGCGAACGGCAACCCGATTGCCGGTGCCACCTTGGATGTCTGGGAAGATGCCCCCAACGGCGTTTACGAAAACCTTGACCCGGATCAGCCCGAATATAACCTGCGCGGCCGGTTCGAAACGGATGAAAACGGCCACTATGCCTTTGTTGCGGTGCGCCCTGTGCCTTACCCGATCCCCGACAACGAAACCGCCGGTGAATTGCTGCGGTATATGGGCCACCACCCGAACCGCCCGGGGCACATGCACTTTATCATTTCCAAAGACGGCTATCGCCCGCTGATCAGCCAAATCTATGACTCTGAAAGCGCGTGGCTGGAAGATGACAGCGTTTTTGCGGTGAAAGAGAGCCTAATCGGCACCTTCGAAAAAGCCGACGCAAGCCTTGGCACCGATCTGCGTTTGGCGTTCGACTTTGTGCTGAAACAAGAATCTGCGGCAATGGCTGCGGAATAATTCCTCCCTCCCAGACGGTAAAAGGGCCTCCGCGGTGCGGGGGCCTTTTTATCTCAGACAATTGGCGTGCAATTCGGTGCTGGGTGTTTCACTCTGACCCAAGGGGGAACGAATGAACTTAAAGCAGATGGAATATTTCGTCGCGGTCGCCGAAGAACTGCATTTCGGCCGCGCGGCGGAACGGCTGGGCATGGCGCAGCCGCCGCTAAGCCGTCAGATCAAACAGACCGAGGAAGAGCTGGGCGCGCTGTTGTTCAACCGGGGCCGCAGCGCCATTTCCCTAACCCAAGCCGGAGAGCGGTTGTTAGAACGCAGCAAAAGCATCCTGCGCCAGATCGACGACGCCAAGTTAGAGGTGAAACGCATCGGCCAAGGTGCCGAAGGGCGCCTGCGCATTGGGTTTGTCGGGTCGTCCACGTTTGGCATTCTGCCCAACATCATCAAATCGTTCCGCGCCAATTACGCCGATGTAAACCTAAGCCTGATCCCGATGAACAACGCGCAATTGCACCGGTCTTTGGTCAGCCGTGAAATCGACGTGGCCTTTGCCCGCCCCGCCCTGAAGGATTCCGAATTCGTCACCCGCAAACTGGGCGAGGAAGAGCTGGCCCTGGCCACGCCAGACACGCTTCAGATCGCGGCGAACGGGCGGGTGGACCTGCACGCGTTGCAGGATCACAATTTCATCCTTTACCCCGAATACCCCCGGCCCAGCTTTGCCGATCTGGTGCTTGATCGGTGCAAGGAACAAGGCGTCAGCATCAAAAACCGCGTGTTCACGATGGACCTTCAGACGGCGCTAAGCCTTGTGGCGATTGGCGAAGGGGTTTGTGTGGTTCCGGCCTCTGTCGGGTCGGCGCAGCGCAATGGCGTGCGGTTTCACAAGATCGCGCCCAATTTGGGCACGACCGAGCTTTCGATTAACGTGCGGCTGGATGAACAGGGCGTGCATGTCAGCAACTTCGTGAAAATTGCGCAATCCGTATCGCGCAAGATGTTCTAAGCCCTAGCCCAAATCGCCGCCGCCCACCGGCACCGTCTGCCCGGTGATGTAAGACGCATCATCCGACGCCAGAAACAGAATGACCCCGGCCTGTTCGTCCAGCGTGCCATAGCGTTTCATCGGGCTGGACTGGATCGTTTGATCAACGATCGTCTGATACCAATCTTCGCGCTGTTCGGTTTCTGCGTTGGGGTTGCGGGGGACGACGCGGGGGGGTGCCTCTGTTCCGCCGGGGGCGGTGGCGACGACGCGGATGCCGCGTTCTGCAACCTCCCATGCCAGGCTGGCGGTCAGGGCGTTCACCCCGCCCTTGGCAGCGGCATAGGGCACCCGGTTCAACCCGCGCGTCGCGATGGACGATACGTTGACGATAACCCCCTGCCCCGCCTTCAACATCGGCTCTAACACGGCGCGACAGCAGTACAGCGTGGGGAAAAGCGAACGGCGGACTTCGGCGTCAATCTGATGCGGTTCATAGTGTTCGTAAGGCTTGGCCCAGATCGTGCCGCCCACGTTGTTGACCAGCACGTCGATACGCCCGAACAACGCAACCGCCTTGGCCATGGCTTCGGCGCAGCCGTCCCATGTTTCCAGATCCACGGCCAGTTCATGCGCTTTGCCGCCCGCCGCGTTGATCTGTGCGACGACGGCGTGGCGGTTTTCTGATCGGTCCACGATCAGCACCTCGGCCCCTTCGGCGGCGGCGCGTTCGGCCACGCGTTGGCCGATACCTTGCGCAGCCCCCGTCACGACAAAGGCTTTGCCCTGAAAACGGTCGTTCATGCGGCTTCTGCCTCTGCTTCGGTCGGGTTGAACTTTTCGAAGTAAAAGTTCGCAGGTTCCACCCCCGCGTTGTTCAGATGCTGGCGCACCGCGTCCACCATGGGGGGCGGGCCGCACAGGTAAACGTCAACGTCGCCGCCGTTCAGATCATCCGCCGTCAGGTGGTCGGTCACGAAACCTTTGCGGTCATGCGCGTCCTCTTCTGCGGCCAGAATGGTGATGACAGTGACGTTGCCGATCTTGGCGGCCAGATCGTTCACGCGGTCCAGTTCCACCAGATCGGCGGCGCGTGTTACGGCGTAATAGAGAGTGATTGGCTGATCGCAGCCCTGTTCGGCCACCTGTTCCAGCATCGACAAAAACGGCGCAAGCCCGGTACCGCCTGCCAGCCAAAGCTGGGGCCGCTTTACCGGGCGCAGATAAAACGCGCCCATCGGCCCGGTCAGCGACACGGCATCACCCGCCGCGGCGCGCGCCAAATAGGTGCTCATCAGCCCGCCGGGCAGGTTGCGGATAAGGAACGTACCCTCAGCCGCGCCCGGAGCGGAGGAAAAGGAATACGACCGATGCTTGTCGCTGCCCGGTACGGTGATGTTCACGTACTGCCCCGGCAAAAACGAAATCGGCTTGTCCAACGCCACGCGCAACGCGAACGACGTGTCAGACAGCGCATCAACCCCCGCCACGGTCCCGCCCACCGTTTCCGGCCCGGTCTTACAAACAACCGAGGACGCTGGCACGCTGATCACACAGTCGCTTTCCGGGGTCATCTGACAGGTCAGAACAAAGCCCTGTTCGGCCTCTTCCTCTGTCATGGCTTCGTCCATATAGAATTCCAAATCGTATTCGCCCTTTTCGGCGAAACACTTGCAGGTGCCGCACACCCCGTCGCGGCAATCCATCGGGATGTTGATCTTTTGGCGAAAGGCCGCGTCCGTGACCTTTTCATCGTCATCGCATTGGATGATCCGCGTCACGCCATCTTCGAAATTCAGCGCTATGTTATAGGCCATGGTTCTGGCTCCTCCCTTGGTCGCACGCCCTGTGGCGGGCACGCGCGTTTTGGCGTTAGACCCTATCGGGATCAGATGTGGTAAATGTCGATCACGTGATGGATCACGTCGTTCTTCAAAACGATCTTCTTCGCGGTGATCAGCGGCGTAGGCCCGGTTGTGTCGATCGTATAGAACGAACAGCCCCAGTGTTGGTCCGTTTTGCCATAGCGATAGTTCATCGTCAGCCAGTTGAACCTGACCTTCAACTCTCCATCCTGCTGGCTGATGATTTCGATGTTCGACAGGTTGTGCGAGGTGCGCGGTTCCGGCAACGAGGTGGCAGACGAGCGGTCGGTTTTGATGCGGAACACCCGGTCTTCGATCCCGGATTTATCGGGGTAATAGATCAGCGACATTTCGTTCTGGGGATCTTCGGTCAGCGTGTCGTGGTCATCCCACGCGGGCATCCAGAATTCGCAATCGTCGTGGTAAAAGGCCAGCCACTGATCCCATTCACGGTCATCCAGACAGCGGGCTTCGGCATATAGAAACTGCTGCACATCCTCGTTGGACAGGGTCTGGGCGGCGGTGCGTTGTAATGTTGCGGTGCTCATCTGGGTTTACTCCGCTGCGATGTTTTGTTGTTGGGCTTCTAGCTGCTCGCGCTCTTTGGTGATGGCGTCGTGCATGCGTTCCGTCCACTGGCTGTGCTGGATCACGAACAGACCTTCGTCTTCGGTGCGTGCGCCAGACAGGATCGGGTTCAGGTTGATGGCCTTTGCCTCGTCATCGGGGCCTTTGATCCATTGGGTCGCGCCACGGGTCAGATCGTTCCACTGCGCGTGGGCCGCCCCGGCATAGCCACGCTGCGTTGCGCGGAATTCTTCGGTATCGTCCGGCGTGGCCATGCCTGAGGCGTTAAAGAAATCTTCGTACTGGCGAATGCGGCGCGACCGGCTTTCCTGCGCTTCGCCCTTTGGCGCGATGCAATAGATGGTGACTTCGGTTTTATCGACACTAATCGGGCGGAAAACGCGCAATTGGCTGCTGAACTGATCCATCAGGAACACGTTGGGATACAGGCACAGATTGCGCAGATATCCGATCATCCAATCGGCCTTTGCCTCGCCATACTTGGCAACCAATTCATCGCGCTGATCAAACATCGGCCGGTTCGATGGGTCGGCCCATGTTGTCCACAACATCAGGTGACCGTTTTCA
This sequence comes from Actibacterium lipolyticum, assembly GCF_900184935.1. Taxonomy (GTDB): domain Bacteria; phylum Pseudomonadota; class Alphaproteobacteria; order Rhodobacterales; family Rhodobacteraceae; genus Actibacterium_A; species Actibacterium_A lipolyticum. The sequence goes on from NZ_FXYE01000005.1 coordinate 90,505, forward strand.
AAGCTGTAAAAACCGCCCTTCTGTTTGGCCCACTTTGACGCGTCGGTGGCTTTGATCACGTCTTCTTTTTCTTCGCCCCGGCGCGAGGTCGTGGCGACATAGTTCCAGTGAACCGCCGAAACGTGATAGCCATCGGCGCCGTTTTCGGCCTGAAGCTTCCAGTTCCCGTCGTAGGTATAGGTGGAGTTGCCGCGCAGCACCTCTAGCCCTTCGTCGGACTGGTCGGCGACCATGTCGATCATCTTGGTCGCGTCTCCCAAATATTCTTCCAGCGAGGACACATCCGCATTCAACGAGCCGAACAAAAAGCCACGATAGCTTTCAAACCGGGCGACCTTGGTCAGATCGTGGCTGCCGTCGGTGTTGAACTGTTCGGGATAGCCCGCGCCTTTTGGGTCTTTCACCTTCAACAGCTTGCCGGTGTTGGAAAAGGTCCAGCCGTGGAACGGGCAGGTAAACGTGGATTTGTTGCGCGATTTGAACCGGCACAGCATTGCGCCCCGATGCGAACAGGCGTTGACCAGCGCGTGCAGTTCGCCCCCCTTATCGCGGGTGATAACAACCGGCGTGCGCCCCATGAACAGGGTGAAATAATCGCCGGGGTTCGGGATCTGGCTTTCGTGGGCCATATAGATCCAGTTGCCTTCGAAGATATGCTTCATCTCAAGCTCGAACAGCTCTTCGTCGGTGAACATATCGCGGCGGGCGCGGAACACGCCGTTTTCAGGGTCATCTTGCACGATACCGTCAAGACGGCGGCTTAGTTCATCAAGACCAGTCTGTGTGAACATGTTTGGCTCCTCCTCCTTTGGCGGCCCCGCTTGGGTGGCCGCCAAGCCGTTTCAGTTATTCGCCCGCAATCCGTTGCGCAGCGGCCGCCCCATCGCGGGCGTAGAATTTGACCTTGTCCTCGTCCAAGGCCACCCCGATGCCCAAACCCGCAGGGCGCTTGACCCGGAAGTTACTGTATTCAATCGGGTTTTGCAGAATTTCATCGGTGAACAGCAGCGGGCCGAACAGTTCGGTGCCCCATTCCAACGTTTCAACCGTGGAAAACAGTTGCAGCGCCGCAGCCGTCCCCAACCCGGATTCCAACATGGTGCCCGCGTAAAGCCCGATACCGGCGGCTTGGGCGATGGCGATCACCTCTGCCCCGCGTTTTAACCCGCCCGATTGCGCGATCTTCACGGCGAAGACATCCGCCGAACGATCTGCCGCAAAGGTCAGCGCATCTTCGGGGCCTTGCAGGGATTCGTCAGCCATCACGCCAATCTCATACGTGTCGGTCAGCTGTTTCATGCCCTTTAAGGCGCGCGCCCGGATGGGTTGTTCCACCAGATCGACACCAATGTCTTGCAGCCCGGCCAGCCCCCAGCGCGCGTCGGCCAAGGTCCAGGCTTGGTTCACGTCCACACGGATGCTGGCGCTGTCGCCCAAGGCCTTTTTGATCGCGGCCACATGGGCAATGTCATCACGCACCGCACGTTTGCCGATCTTCAGCTTGAAAATGTTGTGACGCTTGGCTTGGATCATCTGCTGGGCTTCGATGATGTCAGTTTCCGAATTGCCACTGGCCAGCGTCCACGCCACCGCCATTTCATCGCGCACCGCCCCGCCGAAAAGCTGCGCGACCGAGGTATCAAGCCGCTTCGCCAGCCCATCCCACAGCGCGGTTTCCACCGCACAATGGGCAATCGGGTTGCCGCGCACCATCTTATCCATCAAGGCAATCGCGCCGTTTATATCGTCTCCATTCCGGCCCAAAAGCTGCGGCGCGATATAGGTATCGATCGCCAGCTGGATGCTTTCCGGGCTTTCCGCGCCATAGCTTAACCCACCGATTGACGTCCCCTCGCCCAGCCCGACAGAGCCATCTGCAAAACGCACACGCACAAGCACAATCGACTGAAGCATCATCGTCGTCATGGAAAGGACATGCCCGCGGATCGTCGGAAGATCGACGATCAGGGTCTCAATTCGGTCGATTTTGCTCACAGATCAACGCCTTTCCCAACAAACTGATTGGGCCAAAGATGCGCCCATCCCATGCGCCAAGTCCAATACTGGGATGGTCTTGGGCGATACCCACAGGGTGACGTGACGGGGCGGGCTTGATATGTACAGTACTATGCGCATAATGCTGTATACCGAATCCGGCACGGCTTTGAAAGGATGACATATGACAGATCTTCCAGTCCTAATCGCGGGCGGTGGTATTGGCGGTTTGGCCTCTGCCGCTGGGTTGGCGCAAAAGGGCGTTCGGTCGGTCGTGGTGGAACAGGCCCCGCACTTGGGTGAAATCGGCGCGGGCATTCAGATTGGCCCGAACGCGTTCCACTGTTTCGACTACCTTGGCGTGGGAGAGGTGATGCGCAAAGAGGCCGTCTATATCGACGCGCTGCGCCTGATGGATGCGAAAACCGGGCAGGACATCACGCAAATCCCACTGGGCGACGATTTCCGCGCGTTTTTCAAAAACCCCTATGCGGTGATCCACCGGGCGGATTTGCATAAAACGCTGCTCGATTTCTGCGCGGCTTCGCCGTTGGTGGATATTCGCACGGATCACCGCGTTGAAGGTTACAGCCAAGATGGCGCCTCCGCCGTGCTGCACGTAAAAGGGCGCGATCCGATTAAGGGCCGCGTGCTGATCGGGGCCGAGGGGCTGAATTCCCCCATTCGTGCGCAGATGGTCGGCGACGGCGCCCCGCGCATTTCGGGCCACACGACCTATCGCTCTGTCATTCCCACAGAACAAATGCCCGAAGATTTACGTTGGAACGCGGCCACGCTTTGGGCCGGGCCAAAGTGCCACATCGTCCATTACCCGCTGAAAGGGTGGAAGGTGTTTAACCTTGTCGTGACCTATCACCGCGACCTGCAAGAGGCGATCGCCGGTAAGCCCGTGTCGCGCGACGAGGTGATGCAAGGCTTTGAACACATCGCCCCGCAGGCCCGCCAGATCATCGAACACGGCGACAACTGGAAACTGTGGGTCCTGTGCGACCGAGAGCCGATTTCAAACTGGGTGGACGGCCGCGTGGCCCTGCTGGGCGATGCGGCGCATCCGATGCTGCAATATTTCGCCCAAGGCGCCTGTATGGCGATGGAGGATGCTGTCTGCCTGTCCCATTGTTTTGACAATTACGACGACGATGAAACCGCTCTGCGCAAGTATCAGGAACAACGCCTTGTGCGCACCGCCCGTGTGCAGATGAACAGCCGTTTGATCGGCGAATACATTTACCACCCCGACGACGCAAAAGCCGCCGTGCGCAACCACGTGATGTCGAACATGTCGCCGGATGATTGGTGCCAGCAGTTGAACTGGCTTTATGGCTCTAACGGGCTCATGAATTAAGGAGGTTCTAATGTCCCTTACTGAAAAACCCGCCGAAACCCCCGAACGCCGCGCCTTTTACGACAAGATCGACAAAGAGGCGTTCACCCCCCTGTGGGCCGTGATGAGCAGCATCATCACCCCCGAACCCAAATCGGCCTGCCAGCCGCATTTGTGGAACTTCGCCAACGCCAAGGCCCATCTGTTAGAAGCGGGCAACCTGATCACCGCGAAAGAGGCCGAACGCCGCGTGCTGATCTTGGAAAACCCCGGCATGCGGGGCGATTCAAAGATCACGACCTCGCTTTATGCCGGGCTGCAACTTGTCATGCCGGGCGAGGTTGCCCCCGCCCATCGCCATTCCCAATCCGCGTTGCGGTTCGTGCTGGATGGCGCGGGCGCGCATACGGCGGTGAACGGCGAACGCACGGAGATGAATTTCGGGGATTTCGTGATTACCCCACCTCAGGCTTGGCACGATCACGGCAACCACACGGATGAACCGATGATCTGGCTTGATGGGCTGGATATCCCGATGGTTTCGCATTTCGATGCCAGCTTCGCCGAAGGGTACGGCGACGATGAACAGCCCATCGACCGCACCATGGGCGACAGTCTGGCCCGGTACGGCGCGAATATGCTGCCGGTGGATTACCATCAGGAAAAGCTGGCCTCGCCCATCTTCAACTACCCCTATGAGCGGTCCCGCGCGGCGTTGGAACAGATGAAGGATCAGGGCGAATGGGATCCCTGCCATGGCCTGAAAATGCGGTATGTGAACCCGGTTGATGGCGGTTATGCGATGCCCACAATCGCACCGTTCCTGCAACTGCTGCCCAAAGGGTTCAAAACCGCCGCCTATCGGGCCACCGACGCCACCGTTTTTGTTCCCGTCGAAGGGTCGGGCCGGACCACGATTGACGGGCAGGTTTTTGAATGGGGACCAAAGGATATTTTCGTCGTACCCTCGTGGAAATGGGTCACGCACGAAGCAGATGACGAAGCCGTCTTGTTCAGCTTTTCGGACCGGGTGGCCCAAGAAAAACTTGGGCTGTTCCGGCAGGACCGCGGCAATAACTAAGGACTGAATGAATGAACTATGTTTTCCCTCCTGCCCCGCAAGCCTCTGTTGCGGTGGCGGGTTCTGACGACCGCCTTCCTGTGCGCCGCATCTTTTGCGTTGGCCGCAACTACGCCGCCCACGCCCGCGAAATGGGCCGCGACCCAGACCGTGAACCCCCGTTCTTTTTCACCAAGCCCGCCGATGCCGTGGTGATGGACGGCGAAACGGTGGCCTACCCGCCCGAAACCGAGAATTTTCATTATGAGGCAGAGCTGGTCGTCGCCATCGGCACCGGCGGCGTGAATATCGCGCAAAAGGACGCGCTGAACCACGTCTGGGGTTATGCCATCGGCAATGACCTGACCCGGCGCGACCTGCAACTGGTTGCCCGCGAAATGGGCCGCCCATGGGATTGGGGCAAGGCGTTTGACCGTTCCGCCGTGGTTGGCCCGGTTCATCCGGTGTCTGCGGTTGGTCATCCTTCCGAAGGGTCGATCAAGCTGACGGTGAACGGGGAAACCAAGCAAGACGCTGACCTGAACGAACTCATCTGGTCCATCCCCGAGGTGATCTCGATCCTGTCGCACTCAATGACGCTTCAGCCCGGCGATTTGATCATGACAGGCACGCCCGCTGGCGTTGGCCAGCTGAACGTGGGCGACACCTGCGAAGTCAGCATTGTGGGGCTGGGCACGCTGACCACCCATATCGGCCCGGCGGCCTAAGCCCCGTGGCGCTGATCCTGCACAACTTCTTCCGCTCCTCTACATCTGTGCGGGTACGGGCGGCGCTGAACCTAAAGGGGCTGTCTTATGATTATGTCCCCTATTCGCTGCGCGATGGGGACACGCGCGCGCCAGATTATCTGGCGCGCAACCCCGCCGGTTTGGTGCCAACGCTGGAACGCGACGATGGCGTTCAGATGACCCAATCCCTTGCCATCATCGAATGGCTGGACGAAACCCACCCCACGCCCGCGCTTTTGCCTTCGGACCCGGACGGTCGTGCGCGGGTCCGCGCGCTGTGCTATATGATCGCGTGCGAGGTGCACCCGCTGAACAACCTGCGTGTGCTTGGCTATCTGGGTGAAACCTTTGGTGCGGATGACGCTGCGCAAAAGGCGTGGTTCACCCATTGGGTACAGACCACATTCGCGGCGCTGGAAACCACCTTGGCCACATCGCCCGATACCGGCCGGTTCTGCCACGGCGACACCCCCAGCATGGCGGACATTTGCCTTTTCGCACAAATGTGGAATAACAAACGCTTCAACGTTGATGCGTCGCCCTATCCCACGATTTCTGGTATCTTTGACGCGCTAAGTTCAATTCCGGCGTTCGATCAGGCGGCCCCGCCCAACCAGCCCGACGCCGTCACCTAAAGGAACCGCCATGTCCCGCGAAGATGGCCCCGACAAATTGTCTTTGAAAGACCTGCCCGGCCATCTATTGCGGCGCTGTCACCAAATCTCTGTCGGGTTGTTTCTTGAAGAATGCGAGGCATTCGATCTGACCCCGCTTCAGTTCGCCGTGCTGCAAAATCTGATCAACGGCGGCCCGCAGGATCAGGTGACGCTGGCCGGGCGTTCCGCGCTGGACCGTACAACAATCGCCGTTGTCGTCAGCAAGCTAGAGGGGCGCGGCCTTGTCACGCGGGCGCAGTCGGAAAAGGACCGCCGTTCAAAGATCGTGTCGATCACGCCCAAAGGTCGCGCGCTGGCGCAATCCTGTGCGCCGGCGGTTCTGAAGGCGCAAACCCGAACCGTTGCCCCCCTGACCGATGAAGAGGCTGAAACGCTGATCACCTTGCTGCACAAACTGGCCGACGGAAACAACGCCGCCAGCCGCGCGCCCTTCAAAGAGCGTAAGAAAGCCCCGGTTTAGTCTCTAAAGCACCACGCGCGACAGCCCGGCCTGCACGCGCAACAACTCCTCCAGATACAGGGTCGCCAGTTCGCTGGCCTCTGCGTGAACTGCCGCCATGCCGGTGTTCAACGCCGCAACCGTTTGCCCATGCGCATTGCGGATCGGCACCGCGATGGACCGCAGGCCCAGTTCAACCTCTTGGTCGATAATCGCATAGCCATCGGCGCGCACCTGCGCGATGCGGGCCATCACGGCATCCGGGTCTGTCAGGCTAAGCGGCGTGCGCGGGGTCAGATCGCTGCGTTCGACGATGGCGCGGGCCTCGCCTTCGGGCAGGGCGGCCAACAGGACGCGCCCCATCGATGTGCAATGCGCTGGCAGCCGCGTGCCCGGCATCAACCCAATCGACATCACGCGCCGCTGCGCCGCCCGCGCGACATAGACAATTTCGGTTTCATCCAAGATCGACGCTGACGCCGAATGGCCGATCCGGGCGGAAAGCTGATCCAACCACGGCTGCACGATCTGCGGCAACGGCAGCGCCGCCAGCGCCCCCATGCCCAACCGCAGCACGCGCGGGGTCAGCGTGAAAAACTTGCCGTCGTAATCGGCATATCCCAAGCTGTTCAAAGTCAGCAAACATCGCCGCGCCGTGGCCCTGTCTAACCCCGTTTTCGCGGCCACATCGGTGATCGACATTTTGGGCGTTTCCGCGCTGAACGCCTCAATAACGTTCAGCCCTTTTGCCAACGAGGCGATGAAATCTGTGGATCTGTTCGACATGCGCACAGATGGATGCGCAATGTGAACAAATGTCAATATGCGCGCAGAACCGCTTGCCGCACGGGCCGCTGCCTTTCTAAGTTCGCCCAAATTTGCAGACATGGAGAGCGCAATGGACAAGACAATCGCCACGGTGGCGGATGCTGTCGCGGATATTCACGATGGCGCAACCGTCATGATCGGCGGCTTTGGCGGATCGGGTGCCCCGATTGAACTGATCCACGCGCTGATCGACAAGGGCCCCAAGAACCTGACCGTGATCAACAACAACGCGGGCAACGGCAAAATCGGCATCGGCGCGATGATCGACGCGGGCATGGTTGCCAAAATGGTGTGTTCCTTCCCACGTTCGTCCGACCCGCGGGCATTCACCGAACGCTACCTTGACGGCAAGATCGAGCTAGAGCTGGTGCCCCAAGGCACCCTGGCCGAACGCATCCGTGCCGGTGGCGCAGGCATCCCGGCGTTTTACACGCCCACCAGCTTTGGCACCGAACTGGCCGAAGGCAAACCGATTGAGGTGTTCGAGGGGCGTTCATACGTTCAAGAACGCTGGCTCAAGGCCGACTTCGCCATTGTTAAGGGCGAACTGGGCGATCCGATGGGCAACCTGACCTATCGCCTTGCCGGGCGGAACTTTAACCCGCTGATGTGCATGGCCGCCAAACGCACCATCGCCCAAGTCAGCAAAATCGTTCAGCCGGGGGGCATCGACCCCGAACAGGTCATCACGCCGGGCATTTTTGTCGATGGCGTGGTCCAAGTGGCCAACCCCCAGCAAGAAGAAGCCCTGATCCGTGCCGGAGCGACCTACCCATGATTAACGACATCAAACTGACCAACGCCCAAATCGCATGGCGCGCCGCGCAAGACATCGAAGATGGGGCCTATGTGAACCTTGGGATCGGCTTTCCCGAAATGGTCGCGCAATATCAGCCCGAAGGCCGCGAGGCGATCTTTCACACTGAAAACGGCGTTCTTGGCTTTGGCCAAGCCCCCGCCGAAGGCGACGAAGACTGGGATCTGATCAACGCCGGCAAAAAGGCGATCACCCTGAAACCCGGCGCGGCGTTTTTTCACCACGCCGACAGTTTTGCCATGGTGCGCGGCGGCCATTTGGACGTTGCCATTCTGGGTGCCTATCAGATTGCGCAAAACGGCGATCTGGCGAATTGGCGCGTGGGCAACAAAGGTGTGCCCGCCGTTGGCGGCGCGATGGACCTTGTGCATGGCGCGGGCCGCGTGGCGGTGATCACCGATCACGTCACCAAAGACGGCAAGCCCAAGCTGGTGGCCGAATGTACCTTCCCGCTGACCGGCGTTGGCTGCGTGACCCGCGTTTACACCAGCCTTGCGGTTGTGGATATTCAAGACGGTCACTTTGTGCTGCGTGAAAAGCTGCCTCAGATCTCGCTCGAGGATTTGCAGGCCGTCACCGGTGCTGAACTGAAACTAGACGGCCCCGTGGCCGACCTTATCGTGCCGGAGCTTTAAGAATGCGTGACGTATATATCTGCGACTATATCCGCACCCCGATTGGCCGTTTCGGCGGCGGCTTGGCCCAAGTGCGCGCCGATGACCTTGGCGCGGTGCCGCTGAAGGCGCTGATGGCCAAGCACGACATCGACTGGGCTGATGTTGACGAGGTGATCTATGGCTGCGCCAACCAAGCGGGCGAAGATAACCGTAACGTCGCCCGGATGTGCTCGCTTTTGGCGGGCCTTCCTGAAACCATCCCCGGCACCACGATGAACCGCCTGTGCGGTTCGGGCATGGATGCGATCATCACCGCCGCCCGCGCCATTAAGGCGGGCGAGGCTGACCTGATGATCGCCGGCGGCGTCGAAAGCATGACCCGCGCGCCCTTCGTGATGCCCAAAGCCACCACCGCCTTTTCCCGCGCGAACGAGGTGTTCGACACCACCATCGGATGGCGCTTTGTCAACAAGCTGATGAAGGCGCAATACGGCGTGGATTCCATGCCTGAAACGGCCGAAAACGTCGCCGAAGACTTTAACATCAGCCGCGAAGATCAAGACGCCTTCGCCGTTCGTTCGCAGCAAAAAGCGGGCGCAGCGATGGAAAACGGGCGCTTGGCGAAAGAGATCACGCCCGTCACCATTCCACAGCGCAAGGGCGACCCAATCGTTGTGGACACCGACGAACACCCCCGCCCGACCACCACCGTCGAAGCACTTGCCAAACTGCGCGCGCCATTCCGCGAAGGGGGCAGCGTGACGGCCGGGAACGCATCGGGCGTGAACGATGGCGCGGCGGCGTTGATCCTTGCCACCGAAGAGGCCGCGAAACGCCACGGGCTGACCCCGCTGGTGCGCGTTCTGGGCGGCGCGACCGCCGGTGTTGCGCCACGCATCATGGGGTTCGGCCCGGCACCTGCCTCTAAAAAGCTGATGGCGCGGTTGGGTCTGACCCAAACCGACTTCGACGTGATCGAATTGAACGAGGCGTTCGCCTCTCAAGGTCTGGCCACCTTGCGTGACCTTGGCATCGCCGACGACGACCCGCGCGTAAACCCCAACGGCGGGGCCATCGCGCTTGGTCATCCGCTGGGCATGTCGGGCGCGCGCATCACTGGCACGGCTGCGTTTGAATTGCTGGAAACCGGCGGCAAGCGTTCGCTTTCGACCATGTGTATCGGCGTGGGTCAGGGCATCGCCCTGGCGCTGGAACGCGTATAACAAACACCAAAGGCCGCCAGCATTGCTTGGCGGCCTTTTCCGTTTCCGCCCATAAGTATTGGCTATAGTGTCCCCCCTTGATCGGAGGATTCGGGCATGAAATGGAACATCAGGCACCTGCGTGTGTTTCTGGCCGTTACGCGCCATTCTTCGGTGTCACGGGCCGCGGATGAATGCCACCTGTCCCAGCCCGCCGTCACCCAAGCCATCGCCAAACTTGAACGCGCCTTTGCCCTGCCGCTGTTTCAGCACATGACGCAGGGTTTGTTCGTGACCCCCGCCGGGGAAACGCTGGCGCTTAGGGTTGAACGCGCCCTTGCGCGGATTGATACCGCCACCGCGCCGATTGCGCCGCGCCTGTCCTCCACCGCGACGACATCGCAGTTGGAGGCGCTGATCGCCGTGCGCGAGCTTGAAAATTTCAGCCTTGCCGCCCGCCACCTTGGCCTTGCGCAGCCCACCGTTCACCGCGCCGTATCGCAGTTAGAGTCAGAGGCGCAAAAGCCGCTTTTCAAACGCTCGGCCTATGGCCTGCGGGCCACGCGGGCCTGTCAGGCGCTTGCCGATGCCGCGCAACTTGCCTTTGCCGAATTGGATCAAGCCGTGATGGAGCTGGCCGAACTGGCCGGGCGCGAAGTCGGGCAGATCGTCGTTGGCGCCCTGCCCCTGTCGCGCGCCTATATCCTGTCGTCCGCGATTATCGAATTTCGCAAGACCCGCCCCAACCTGCTGATCCGCGTGGACGAAGGCCCCTATAGCGAACTGCTATCCGGCCTGCGCCGCGGAGAGGTGGACATGTTGATCGGCGCGTTGCGCGACCCGGTGCCGATTGACGACGTCACACAGACCGAATTGTTCACCGACGATCTGATCCTTGTCGCCGGGCCAGATCATCCTTTGGTGGGCAAGCCCGCGATAACGTTGGAAGAAATGGCCGCCTTTCCATGGGTCGTTGCGCGCAATGGCACGCCGACGCGGATGTTGTTCGATAAACTGTTCGATCCCGCCGAAACCCAGGTGTCATTGGTCGAAACCGGGTCGATGATCCTGATGCGTCAGTTGCTAAGGCAAAGCAACCACCTTGGCTGCATCTCTAGGCTGCAAGCCGCAGCCGAGGTTGATATGGGCCTGATGGTGCCGCTGGACTTTGACCTGACGCTAACCCGCCGCCCCATCGGGCTGACCACCCGCGTCGGGTGGATTCCAACGCGCGGCCAACTTGCGCTGATCGACAAAATCAGCCAAGCCGCCGCCGAATAGCCAAATCGTTATAGCAAAAATTAATACGATTGTGCTCCGTTCCAAATAGCTGAATCCGATAGACTAAGGCACTTCTCTGCGCACAGCGGCGCGCCGGGCCACACCCCCGGCACGCCGCCTTTGCGACATCGGAGGAGCAATATGTCCATCACCAAAATCATCACCGGCGCAGCCGTCGCGCTTGGTCTTAGCATCGGGTCTGCCACCGCGACCGAGCTGAAATTCGCGAACTTCTTGCCAGCCGGCCACCCCTATGTGGGCGGCGCGTTTCAGCCCTTTGTTGACATGGTTGCCGAAAAGACAGGCGGCGATCTGACCGTACGGCTTTATTCCGGCGGTGAACTTGGCCCCGGCCCCGTCGAACAATACGCGCGCGCCGTCGATGGCGTTGCGGATTTCGCGATTGGCCTGCCCGGCTATACCGCGTCCAACTTTCCGCGCACGTTGGTTTCGGAACTGCCCGGCGTTCTGGACGAAGCGACAGGCACGCAAACCCTGTGGGACAACATTGACCTGCTTAGCGATGAATACCGCCGGGTTCAGCTGGTGGCGCTTTGGTCCAACGCATCCAACCTTCTTTATATGCGCGACAAACCCGTGCGCACGCTTGACGACATCAAGGGCCTGAAGATCCGCGTGCCATCGCGCAACGCTGGCCTGATCGTCGAAGCATGGGGCGCAACGCCCGTGTCGATGCCCGTTCCCGAAATCTATAACGGTATGCAGACCGGCGTGATTGACGGCGCGATGATCGACGGCACGGCCACCAACGCCTTCAAGCTGGGCGAGGTGTCGAATTTCCTGACTGTGGGTCTGGATACTACGATTTCGCCCTTCTTCATCGTGATGAACCGCGACAGCTTTAAGTCTTTGTCGGCTGACGAACAAACCGCCGTTCTGGACGCTGGCCGAGCGGCCTCCCTGTTGGCCAACGAAACTCAGCTGGCCGTTGCCGCATCCGGCATCGAAGCCTTCGCCAAGCTTGACGGCCGCGAGGTGATCACCCCCGCCGCAGACGACATCGCCGCGTTCAACGCGCTGGCCGCATCGGTTGTGCCCACCGTCACCGCCCAGCTAGAGGCCGAAGGCATTCCAGCCACGGCCATCATCGACGCGCTGCAAGGTAAATAAGAAGTGGCGGCGTTTACCAAAAAGACCTGGCTGGAAAAGACCGGCCAGGTCACCACCGCTTTAGGGGCCATCGCCGGGGTTTGCCTGTTGGCGATGGTCACAATCATCTTCGTCGCGGTGATTGCGCGCTATGTCTTCGGCCATGCCATTCTGGGCGTGAACGAGGTCGTCCAGCTTGCCGCCGTCGCGCTTGTCATGTTGTCCCTGCCCTATTGCACTCAGGCGCAGGAACACGTGCGCGTCGATATCTTTGACCGGGTTCTTGGCCGCCGGGGGCGTTTGTTCGGCGATCTGCTGTCGCGCACCCTTTCGATCATCGCACTTTCGGTGCTGGTGAAGCGATCTTGGGGCAAGGTGTTGGATGCCATCGAATATGGCGATGCGACCAACATGCTGTCCCTGCCGCTTTGGCCGTTTTTCGCGCTGATCGTTCTGGGGATGTCGCTGTGCATCCTTGTGTTCGCGCTTCAGATGATCGCGCTTGTAATCACCCGCGGAAGAGAGGCGGCATGACTGACCTGACAATCGGAATTCTGGGTCTGGCCTGCATGTTCGGCCTGATGATCCTGCGCACCCCGGTGGCGTTTGCCATGCTGTTGGTGGGCTTCTTTGGCATCTGGGTGCTGGACGGCGTGAACCGCGCCGGGGCCGTCATGATGACCGAAACCTATTCGTCGATCAGCAACTACAACCTGATCGTGGTGCCCATGTTCGTGCTGCTGGGCAACATCGCGTCAGAAGCGGGCTTTAGCCGCAGCTTGTATGACGCGGCCTATGCCTGGGTCGGGCGGTTTCGCGGCGGTTTGGCGACGGCATCCGTGATGGGCTGCGCGGCGTTTTCGGCTGTATCAGGGTCGTCTGTGGCCACGGCTGTGACCATCGGACGGGTCGCTTTGCCCGAAATGCGCAGGCTTGGATATGGCGACAGCCTGTCCACCGGGTCCATCGCGGCGGGGGGCACGTTGGGCTTTTTGATCCCGCCCTCAACCGGGTTCGTGATCTATGCCATCCTGACGGAAGAAAGCATCGGGCGCCTGTTCATGGCCGGTATCCTGCCGGGCATTTTGATGATGGCGCTGTTTATCGGCGCGATCTGGCTGGTCACGCTGCGCAACCCTGCGCTTGGCCCCAAAGGCGACCCTGCACCACTGGCAGATCGGATTAAACTGTTCGGCAAGGCCACGCCTCTTCTGGCGGTGATTTTTCTGTCAATCGGCGGCATCTATGCCGGTATCTTCACCCCGGTCGAGGCATCGGGGATCGGCGCAGGCCTTGTGATCCTGATTGCGCTGGCAACACGGGCGATGAACCGCGCGGGTTATGCCAAGGCGATTATGGATACGGTCCGCACCTCGGCGATGCTGTATATGATCGTGATTGGGGCGAACGTGCTGAACCCGTTCCTTGCGCTAACGGATATTACGGTGGCCCTAAGCGAAGGGATGGCCGCGATGGGGCTGGGCAGATACGGCACGCTGGTGCTGATCCTGCTTAGCTATGTGGTGTTGGGGATGTTCCTTGACGGGCTGGCGATGCTGGTTGTCACGATCCCGATCTATTACCCGATCATCCTTGGCCTTGGGTTTGACCCCATCTGGTTTGGCGTGATCGCGGTAATCGTCATCGAAATGGGTATGATTACCCCGCCCGTAGGGCTGAACGTGTTCGTCGTGAAAGGCGTGGCCAAAGACGTGCCGATGAAAACGATCTTTGCCGGGGTGTTTCCATTCCTTGCGGCGATGATCGTGTGTCTTGTGCTGATTATCCTGTTTCCGCAGATCGCGCTTCTCATTCCAAACTCTATGTTTGGGTAAACCTGTGGCGCGCGCTTATATCAGGGCGCGCGCCCCGGCCCAGATCAGCCGAAGGGAGATCAGGATCAAAATCACATCAAGCGCGCGTTTAAAGCCATGATCGCTGATCCGCATCAACAACATGCGCCCGGTCAGCGTGCCCACGACCCCGCAAACGATCATCATCAGGATGAAGCCAAGCCAAGGCCCGAACGCAAAACCCAGCGTGCCAAAGGCGATGGTTTTCAGCACATGTTGCAGCGTCATCAGCACCGCATGGGTGGCCACATGTTCCTGCCGGGGCAGGTTCAGCGACTTGGTGAAATTGGCGACAAAAACACCCGTCGCGCCAAAGAACATCGTCAGAAAGCTGGACAAACCACCGGTGATCAGCGGCAGGCGCGACAGCCAAACAGGCGGGCGCATCAGGACGCTCCAGATTACGAAACAGCCAACGCCGATCTGAACGAAGGCGGGCGGCAGGTTCACCACCAACACCCCGCCAACCGCCACCCCAAGGACCGACCCAACGGCGAAGGCCGCCAAGGGTGGCCAATGCACATGCCGGATCAGCACACCGGCGCGAAACACGTTCGATCCGAACTGAATGACCCCATGCACCGGAATAAGCGCGGCGGGCGGTATCAAACTGGCCATGATCGCCAGCAGTATTGCACCGCCCCCAATGCCAAGCGCGACGGTGATGAACGACGACGCAAAGCTGACCAGCGCCAGCGTGACCGCGACCGCCGGTTCAAGACCGTTAAAGAAGAAATGGGCGGCTGTGGTGCTAAGCTCTGACATGATACCTGTTGAAGGAGGATAAGATGAAAACGACCTGTGACCTACATGATGAATTCGGCGCATTGCTAGAGGTTTTGCCCTTTGGGCTGACCTCGTACGGGGGGAAGGCGCGGTTTGCCGGGCGGGTCGAAACCGTCAAATGCTTCGAAGACAACAGCCGCATGAAAGAGCTGTCCCAGACCGATGGCAAAGGCCGCGTTTTGGTGGTGGATGCGGGCGGTTCGGTGCGCAACGCCGTGATGGGCGACATGATCGCAGGGGCCTTCGTTGAAAACGGCTGGGCGGGCATGGTGATCTGGGGCGCGGTGCGCGACGTGCAGGAATTGCGCAACCTGCCCATCGGCGTTCTGGCCCTTGGCCACATCCCCCGCCCCGGCAAACGCCGCGACGATGGCCAGATCGGGATCGAGGTTCGCTTGGGCGAATGCCGCATTACCCCCGGCGCGTACCTGATTGCCGATGAAGAAGGCGCCGTGGTTCTGCCAAAAGACCACCCCGCCCCCGACATGGGCTGAGCACGCATTAACCCGCGTCCCAAACCTCGGGGTTGATCATGTTGGTCGGCCCCCCGGCGGCAAAGGCGTTGATCTGGTCATAGATCTCGCCGAACTGCATATCCAACTCGTCTTCGGTGACGAACCCGATATGGGGCGTGGCGATGATGGACGGGTGGTTGATCAGCGGGTCGTTCGGGTCTGTCAGCGGTTCTTGGTCGTAAACGTCCACTGCCGCGCGCCCCGGATGGCCGTTGTTCAGCGCCGCCAGCAACGCACCCGGCGCAACCAGCCCCGCGCGCGAGGTATTGATAAAGCTGGCCGAAGGTTTCATCGCCGCCAGATCGTCGGGCGTAATGATGCCGCGCGTGGCTGCGTTCATACGCAGATGCACGGAAACGAAATCGCTTTCGCCAAAGAACGCGGCGCGCGATGGCGCAACCTCTTCGCCCGCGGCGGCGGCACGGGCGCGCCCTTCGTCAGAGCCCCACCACCAAACGCGCATTCCGAACGCTTTGGCATAGATGGCGACCTGTTTGCCGATCCGCCCGTATCCGTAAAGGCCCAACCGACGCCCGGCCAGCGTTTGACCAACGCCAAGCTGCCAGTTGCCCGCCCGCAGGTTCGCCATCTGCTGTGGGATCTGCCGCGCCGAGGCAAGCATCAGCCCGAACGTCAGCTCGGACGCCGCAACCGAAGGCCCTGCCGCCGACATGTTCGAACTTAGCAACACGCCATTGGCGGTGCAGGCTGGCACATCCACATGCGGATAAACACTGCGCTGACTGATCAGTTTCAGCCCCGGCAGGCGCGCCAACAACGGCGCGGTGATCGCCGTGCGTTCGCGAAACAGGACAAGCGCATCGGCATCCGCCAAACGGTCGGCCAGCACGTCAATATCTTCGACGTGATCGTTCCAGATGGTCACATCATGGCCGTTTAGCCGTTGAAAGCTGGGCAAGGCGCGCAGCGTGTCAAACCAGTCGTCTAGAATATGAACCTTCATCGCGTTTCCCTAATGCGCTTTGCCGGACCAATGCGAACGGCGCACGACCGGGCTTATCACTTGATCCGAGATTGGCACATCCCATACCGCCGCCCCGCCATCTTTGGCAAAATCGGCCACCATATCGGGCAGCGCGGACAGGTCGGTCAGGGTTTTACCCCCGGCCCCAAACCCGCGCGCAATCGCGGCCAGATCGGTGCGGCCAAACACAGCACCTTCGTCCGATATGCCTTCGGCGCGCAGTTTGTGAATTTCCGACCCATAGGCCCCATCGTTCAGCACAACAATCAGGATGTTCAGCTTGTGACGAACGATGGTTTCCAGTTCTTGCACATGCATCAACAGGCTTCCGTCGCCGTCAAACATCACGGTCGGCACGTCGGGCCGCGCGGCGGCCACACCCATCGCAAAGGAAATCCCGTTGCCGATGGCCCCGAATTCGCGGATCGTCAGAAACTCTTCATACGGGCGGCCGGGCATTTGGGCGAAGAAATACGAACAATGGCCCGAGCTGTTGACCAACTGCCACCCCTGCGGGATCGCCGCGTTCAGGGCCTGAACCACCGCGCGCGGGTCGTGAAGGCCCGGTTCAATCTCAAACTCGGCGCTATCGGCGGGGGTGGTTTTGATGCGTTCGGCCAAGGCATCGCTGCGCCATTCGGCCGGGCGCACCGGAATCGCGGCGGTCAGCGCCTCAACCCCCAACCGGGCATCGGCGCGCAGGTGCATCTGCGCCGCCACGCGGCCTTGCGAAACGCTGATCGGGTCCAGATCAATCTGAAGAACCTTCGCGTTCGGCCATAACCGCCCCGCATCGGCGTTATGGCTGGCCAAAGAAGTGCCGACCCCGATAACGAGGTCGGCTTCCCCAAAACAATCGCGAGAGACACCGGAAGAGAAACCCCCAGCGATTCCTATGGAAAACGGGTCATCGTGAAACAGCCCACGCGCGGGCAAAGTGGTCGCCAACAGGCCATCACAGGCCTGTGCCAACGCGCGGCACGCTGGGCCAGCGCCCGCCGCAACGGCGCCCATTCCGGCCATCACAACCACGCGCCGCGCCGCGCCAACGACGCCCGCGATCCGTGCCAGATCATCGGGGTTTGGCGGCACCGGGCCGGTTTCAGGCACCAACGTGGCCGACGGCGGCGGCAAATCAACCGCGCCTTCCCAGTCACGCTCTTGCAGGTCGAACGGAATGCCCAGAACCACCGGGCGCTGTTCGCGCGTGGCTTGGGCAAAGGCATCGCGAATGGCAATCGGCATCCGCGCGGGCCAGTGCAGGCTGTGATAGGCGGCGCCGGTGGCTGTGACGAACGGGGCCTGATCAATCGCCTGATTGTACCACCCCGATTTCAGGGGCGGTTCGCCCGCCAAAATCACCATCGGAATGCCCGCCCGCACGGCGGCGGGAAGGGCTGTCATCAACTGGGTCAGGCCGGGGCCGCACGTTACTGTGGCCACGCCGGTTTCACCAGATTTCCGGGCATAGGCCATCGCCGCCGCCACCGCGCAATGTTCGTGCCTGACATAAATCATCCGGCAGCCACCTTCGGCCAGACGGGTGGCGAAATGCATGTTCGCATCCCCCAACAGGGCAAAGCATGTGCCAACCCCTTCTTGGCGGAAACCTTGCGCTAATATGTCAAAACACTTCATCGCTTAGCCCTTCTTTGCGGCGGGAACGCACACCTCGCCCTGCGCCAACAGGCGCGCGGTGCGGGTGACGCCCGCCGACAGAAATTCAAACCCGTTAGAGCGGTCAAATTTCACCCGAACCTCCATCGTGCCCATGGGGTGTTCGATCAAAATGGTGGCTGGCGATGCCCCCGCGTCCCGCGCGATTCCTTCGGCCACCGTTCCCGGTGCCAAGGCGCAAGCGGCAAGGCATTGTGACCCTGTTACAGCCAAAGTCGGGTGCGTCGTCCACGGCATGAAGTAGCGCGCACAAAAATGCCCCCCGTTCATAGGCGGCGCGATCAGCCCGATTTTCGGCACCACGCTTTTGGTCACATCGCCAAGCCCCATCCGGCGGCCTGCTTCCAGCCTGATCGCCTCCATGCGTTTGAACAGGTCGGGCATGGCATCCAGTTCGTCTTGGGTTTCGGTGCCGCTAAGCCCAAAATCCGCCGCGCGGGCGATCATCATCGGCATGGCGACATCAACGCAAGAAACCTCGACCCCGTCGATGTCTTCCTTGGCATGGCCGGTGGGGAACATTTTGCCGGTGCGTGACCCCACGACCTCTAGAAAGTTCAGCGCCACGGGGGCGGCGGTGCCGGGCACGCCGTCGATCGCCTCGTCCCCGGAATAATCCACGGCGCCGTTTGGGGTCTGAACCTCTGCTTCGACCAAAGCGCCGGTATTAACGGCCCTGATCCGAACCGAGGTCACATCCCCCGTCACCGGAACCAGCCCCATTTCAATCGCCGCGGGCCCAACCCCAACAAGGATGTTGCCGCAGGTGGGCGTGTAATCGACCAGCCGTTCATCCACCCCCACTTGCGCGAAGAAATAGTTCACATCCGCATCGTTGGTTTCACTGCGCGACAGCATCGCCACCTTATTGGTCACCGCGTTGCCGCCGCCGATCCCGTCGATGTTGCGCGGATTGCCCGCGCCGACGACGGCCAGCAACACCTCGGTCAGCTCTTCCCGGTCTTCGGGCAGGTCCGCCGCGTTGAAATACGGCCCGCGCGAGGTTCCGCCCCGCATGAAAAGGAAAGGTATCTTGCGCTGTATCATTTGAATGGCCACGGCATATCGATGAACTCCTGTAACAGCCCCGGCGGGAAATCCCGGTTCAGGGTGCTGGCGACGAAACACATTCCGGCAATGCCCGCGGCCGTCAGCAAAGCAGAGCGCGCCCAGCTAAGCCCCGCGCGGATGCGGAAGAAGGTGATAAGGAAAAGCATCAGCGCCAGGATGAACCCCAACAGCGATGACAGGACCAACAGCGCGCCAAACCACGACAGCGTAGCCCACAGCCCATGGGCCGCATCGCCGTCATCGCCAGCGGTTTCACGGTCTGCGAAAATCGGGTCGTCTTCGGGGGCGCGCATCATGCGGATCAGCAACAGCACCAGCGCGATGATCCCCACGGTGCCAACCGTCAGCGGAAAGATTTTATCCGACGTCAGATCGATCAGCGCGGCGTTGATCCATGCGGTGACCGTATAGGCCAGCATCAGCAGCAAGAAGATAACCGGAGCCCGCTTTTTGCCAGACACAACCGGCCCTTCGGTCGGCATCTGCTTGGAATGGCGCAGCCCCAAAACGACCGAGATGATCGTCAGAACCACAATCCCAATCACGATGGGCGACGCGACATATTCCAACCCGACATCCATCCCTTTGCGGAACTTGAACGTCGCGATCTGATGGGCGTTGTTCGAAAAATTCTCGGCCTGACTGGATAGGACAAAACCAATCAGAAACGCCGGGCGCGACCAATCGAACCGGCGCAGAAAGATGCCCAACAGGCCAATCGCGAACAGGGTCACCAAATCGCCCAGCGACTGACGCGATTGGAACGCGGCGAAAGAAATCATCATGAACAGGAACGGCGCCAACAACGTAAAGCGGATCGTCGTTAGCCGCGAAATCGGGCCAGACAGCGCAATACAAAGCCCCGCCCCCACCACGTTCGCCAAGGCCAGCGACCACACCACCGTATAGGTCACGTCCAGATCGTTCTGAATCATCTGCGGGCCCGCGTTAAAGCCCAGCAGGCCAAGCCCGCCGATGAAAATCGCCATCGACCCAGAACCGGGGATGCCGAAGATCAGCGTCGGCACCAGCCCGCCGCCCTCTTTCGCGTTGTTAGAGCTTTCAGGCCCAACCACGCCGCGCACGTCACCCTTGCCAAAGCCGGATTTGTCTTTGGCGGTTTGAACCGTGTGGCCATAGGCGATCCAATCCACGACAGACCCGCCAAGGCCGGGGATCACGCCCACGACAACGCCGATCACGGCGCACCGCACACTTAGCCACCGGTTTTCAAACCAGTCGCGCACGCCCTGCGCCCAACCCGCGCCCAGTTGCGAACCCCGCGCGATGGATTGATCCTGACGCAGCAGGCTGATGATTTCGGGAACCGCAAAGATGCCAAGGCCAACGATGACCAGCTTGATGCCGTCCGTCAGATAGGGAATGTCATATGTCGCCATGCGAAGGCTGCCGCCGGCGCCGGCCTCGCCAATGGTGCCGACAAGCAGGCCCAGACAGGCCGCCGCAACACCCTTAAGCGGCAAAGTCCCCGCAAGGATGGCCACCATCGACAGGCCCAAAAGGGTAATCGCCAACATCTCGGGCGTGCCAAAGGCAAGCACAAGGGGCCGCGCCACAAGGATCAAACCGGTCAGAACCGTCGCGCCGAACAACCCGCCAAACAGCGATGATGCGAACGCCGCCGCAAGCGCGCGCGCTGCTTCGCCTTTTCGCGCCATCGGGAACCCGTCAAGCACCGTGGCCTGACTGGCCGATGATCCGGGAATGCCCATCAACACCGATGCAAACGTGTCAGAGGTTGGCACCACCGCGACCAAACCCACCATCAGCGCAAGGCCGGAAACGGGATCCATCCCGAACATAAAAGGCAGCACCAGCGACAGGCCCGCGATACCCCCAAGGCCGGGAAACACCCCAACCGAAAGGCCAAGCAGAACGCCCAGAACCAGATACATGATCTGCGCAGGCTGAAGGATTAAGGCAAACGCCTCCTGCAGCGCGGGAAGCGCCGTGACGAGAGTGTCCATTTTTGATGATCCGTCGAAGGGCCTTCCGCGCAATCACACACGCGGAAGACACGTTTCAGGTAAAGTTACTTCAGCGACACGCCATATGTGTCCAGAAGCCATTTTTTGACGAAATCTTTCGCCTCGGCCGGAACTTCGGTGCCAAGCTTAAGCATCGATTGAGCCGTATCGCCGGTCATCTGCGGGTACACACCCAACGTGTTCTCGCTTAGCTCTTTGAAATCGGCCCGTGCGGTCACTTCGTTGAAGGCTGCGGTATAAGTGTCGATCGCGTCTTGATCCGCACCTTGGGGCAAGAACACCATCTTTTGCACCGGGAACCCGGCAATAAAGAAGGCTTTCCATGCTTCCCACGCGTCGCCGCTGGTTTCACAGCTTGGCGTTGCTTCGCAGATTTCCTTGAACGTCGGGATGTCAGGGAATGTCGGGTCGCGCACGATATTGCCGTCCGCATCCAAAGCGCCCCATGTCATCAACGGCACAGCATGGCCTGCTTCGACCAGCGGAACCACGGATTTCAGATAAGCAGCCGAAGTTTGGTAATCGATGTTGGCTTCGCCACGTTCGAACATCAGGCGGCCATCGCCGCGACCTTTGATGCCGAAGACAGGCTCGACCGACATGCCCAGCATTTCCCAGCCAAGCAGCGGAACAAGGTCAAGCCGCGTCGCGCCCTGGCTGCCCCAGATAAAGTCTGTGTCTTGCAGGCCGGTCGCATCCAGCCCGTTCATCTTGCCCGCCAGATCAGGTGGCAGGAACGCAACGCCGCCGGTGCCCGACGCCAGAACGACATTCCAGTCGCCGTATTCGTATTTCACCCGCGGATCATCCAGCAGATACGGGAATTGCGTCGACCCGGAAGAGCCGAAAATCAGCGTGCCTTCGCTATCGCTGTAGTCTTGGCTTTGGAACCAGTTCGCGCCCTTGGTCGAACCCGCACCCGGCATGTATTTCACAACGACCGTGGGGTTGCCTGGCAACGCTTCACTCAGCAGGGGCGCGTAAAAGTTCGCCCAGCGTGCAGACCCGCCTGTTTCAGAAAACGGAATAACAAAATCAACCGTTTTACCCGTCAGATCCAACGACAAAGCCGCCGATCCCGTTAACGAACATGCAAGCGCCACCGACGCGGCAAGCGCCGTGTTTTTCGTGTTCATAATTTCCTCCCATAACTACGGCACTGTCCCGCGCCGCATCCTCCGGGGCAACATCCTCTTGCCCGATTTGAACAAGTTAAGTTACGAACCTTGCATGAACCTTTCGTCAGGAATTTTATGCGCATCGCCATAATCGAAGACAACGAAAGCATCGCCAAAGGCATTGCTTACCGACTGGAAGATCGCGGCCATGCCACTGATATCATTGACGAAGGTATCTGCGCCGATGAATTCCTGCGTGACGACAAAAATGACCTGATTATCCTTGATATCAACCTGCCCGGAATGGACGGTTTGGCGATTCTTCGTGCCCTGCGTCGGCGCGACGATCACCGGCCCGTGCTGCTGCTGACCGCCAAGTCCGATATTTCTGACCGTGTCGCCGGGCTTGATGCGGGGGCCGACGATTATCTTGTGAAGCCCTTTGAGATGGACGAGCTGGAGGCCCGAGTGCGCGCCCTGTCCCGCCGCCGCGCGCAATCCATCGAAGATGTGATAACCCTTGGCGCGATCACCTTTCACCCCGGCACGCGCGAGGCGTTTGTGAACGATGCCCCCCTTGCCCTGCCCCGGCGCGAGGTCGCCGTGCTTGAGGCCCTGTTGGCCGCCCGCGCCCGCGTTGTGCCCAAGGCCGATCTGCTGGAACATCTGTACGGAACCGGCGCCGCAGTCGAAGACAGCGCGATCGAGGTGCATATCTCTCGGCTACGCAAAAAGCTGGCCCCGCTTGGGCTGGATATCAAAACCCACCGTGGCTTGGGCTATTCCCTGATCGAAGGTGACCGGCCTTGATGGGTGGCTCGCTTCGGCTTCGGCTTTTTCTGATCATCGTTATTCCGCTGTTGGCGCTTGCGCCTGTGATGGGCGGCTGGCGCATGGTCGCCGCGCGCCAAACCGCCGCCGAACTTTATGACCGGACGCTGTTGTTCACCGCCCTTGCCGTTTCGCGCGACGTTGCCGTGTTGGACGGCGACGCCCTGCGCCTTGAAACCCAAAAACTAATGAGCGAGGCCGCCGGTGGCCCCATCCGTTACCACGTCTATGGCCCCGACGGGCAGCTTGTAACCGGCTATGCCGTGCCCCCGCTTCCGCCCAAAGAACCCATCCCCGAAGACACCGGTCTGGCCTATTACGATGGGCTTTATAAGGGCGAACCTGTGCGGGTTCTGAAACTGATCGACCAAGCGTCAATCGCGGGGCTAACGGGGAATTTCACCATAACAGTCTGGCAAGACATTCGTGTGCGCAACGCGTTTGCGTTGCAAATTGCGCTGCGGTCCTTCGTGATGATCATCGGGATGATTGCCGCCGTTGCGTTGCTGATTTGGTTTGGCGTGCGCATCGGGCTAAAACCGCTGACCGATCTGGAGGATGCAATCTCGCGCCGCTCTTCCGAAGATCTCAGCCCGATTCAACGCGCCGTGCCTGTCGAAACGCGCGGGATTGTTGGGCGGTTGAACCGGCTGTTCGGCAAGGTTTCCATCACGCTGGAAGCACAGGCCGCCTTTATCTCTGATGCTGCGCATCAGCTGCGCAACCCGATCGCGGGGCTTTTGGCATTGGGCGAATCCATCCAAAGCGCGCCAACGCTGGAATCCGCGCGGGCGCGCGCCGATGACCTTGTAAACGCCGCCACGCGGGCCGGAATCTTGGCCAACAAGCTTCTGACATTGGAACGCGTACGCGCCGATGACAGCCGCGAAAAGCACCAGATGCTTAACTTCGACGCGCTGATTGCCGACGCCATTGCCAGCCTTCAAGACGAAGCCGCCGACGCAGGCGTCACGCTTAGTTTCAAACCTGTGCGCGCGCAAATGGCCCTGCGCGGCGATCCCGTCACCCTGCGCGAGGCCGTGTTGAACCTTATCGACAACGC
Organism: Actibacterium lipolyticum; assembly: GCF_900184935.1. GTDB lineage: Bacteria > Pseudomonadota > Alphaproteobacteria > Rhodobacterales > Rhodobacteraceae > Actibacterium_A > Actibacterium_A lipolyticum. The sequence goes on from NZ_FXYE01000005.1 coordinate 114,533, forward strand.
GCTGGTCCATGGCGGCCCGGATCTAAGCCATATTGATGCGACCCTTGCCAGCAGCGGCGACAAGCTTGTCCTGTCTATCGTCGACGATGGGCGCGGCGTTCCCGCACAGCTTGTCCCCAAGATCCTTGCGCGTTTCGGGCAAGCCGAACCCGGCCCCGGCAGCGGGCTGGGCCTTTCCATCGCCGAAGCCGTCGCGCGCGCCCATGACGGCGATCTTCAAGTTATCCCCGCTGATACCGGGTTTACCGTGATCATGACCCTGCCCCAAACCTAAGCGCCGCCCAAATGTATACATTTTTGACTTGATTGCCGTATATCGCGCGACATAAGCTCATTAATGTATACACCGAGGGTGCAATGACCGCGATTCCTGACAAACAAACCAACAGCACAGATTTTGCTGTCACCGCCCTGCGCGACCGTATCTTTCGCGGAGCAATCGCCCCCGGCACCCGTTTGTTAGAGGTTCCCCTTGCGAAAGATTTGGGAATTTCGCGCACCCCTCTGCGTCAAGCCCTGCTTGAACTAGAACGCGAAGGGTTGGTTGAACGCAAAACTACCACAGGCTTTGTCGTGCGCAGTCTTACGTTTTCCGACGTTTGCGATGCGATCGACCTGCGCGGGTTGCTGGAAGGCGCCGCCGCCCGGCGCGCTGCCGAACGTGGTGTTCCCGATGCGATGATTGCGCAAATGAACGAAACACTAAACCGGATCGACACGGCGCTAACGGGCGCTCCGGGCAAATTTGACCTTACGGGCTATGCCGATGGGAACCGCGACTTTCACCACCTGATCGTGGACGCCGCGCAAAGCCGCGTGTTGCGCGATGAAATCGCGCGGGCCGAAACGCTTCCGTTTTCGTCGCCCAGTGCGTTTTTGCTGTCGCAACGCGATGATCTGCCATTTCAACGGTCTTTGCTGACGTCGCAGGCGCAACACCGCGCGGTTGTCGATGCCATCACCCGCCGCGAAGGGGCGCGCGCCGAAAATCTGATGCGCGAACATGCCCGCATCGCACTGACCAACCTTGAATACATCATGGGCCTAGAACGCAGTGCACGACAGCAAGTGCCCGGCTTAGCCTTGGTGGTGGACTAACCCCCACCCCATCGCCTGGGAGGAGCGATATGACACAGACCTTAGCACCCCAAGACACCACCATCACCATCGACCAGTTGGTGAATGACCCCTACCCCATCTACAAACGCCTGCGCGCCGAAGCGCCTGTCATGCGCGTGAAATCCGTGGGCCGCACGTTTTTGACCAAGGCGACCGACACCCGCTATGTCAAAGACACCCCCGCGATTTTCAGCTCGAACGACCCTAACACACCGATGCAGCCCGCATTTCAGGCTCAAACCCTGATGCGCAAGGACGGCCCGGAACACATGCGCGAACGCATGGC
>NZ_FXYE01000006.1 GCF_900184935.1 Actibacterium lipolyticum
CCTCGACAAACTCTGCCACGACCTCGCCCCGGTCCAGGACATGCGCTGCGACCGCCGCACGCTGCGCTTCCAGCCCCAAGCCGCTCTGGCCCTGGCGTTCGGTTGATACGCGAAGATAGGTGACGAATTTCATGGCGCGGCCCTCTCGATCTTGGGGGAAACCTTAGGGTGTATAAAGACCCTACGTCCGTTGTGTTCTTATACATATGTGTGCATTTACGTATTCACGCAAGTGCGTAGCTATGAATTTATGCGTTTGCGGTTTCGCACATTTGCGGTAGCTTCGCCCAAAAAAGGAGAGGCATGATGTTCTTCACGCGGGCAGGCCGTGTCATTGCATGGCTAGCGGTCATTTTGGGGGGTACAAGGATAGCTATGGCGCTATTCGTTGTTCAGTCGGGCGACCCGAGCCTGATACCTCGCTACCTTGGCGGTGGAACAACCGGGGATTCGATCAATTTGGGTATCTATGAGCTAACCTTCGGAATCGTGGTCGGCGTGTTGACCGACATAAGCCGGTCTGTTGCCAACACCACCGGCACCCAATCATGAAGACGATCCTCATAGCTGCTCAGAAAGGCGGGGCTGGCAAAACGACGCTGGCCCGCAACCTGTCTGTTGCCGCCTCTCTCGATGGCCAGAAGGTGCTTTGCCTCGATCTGGACCCGCAAGGCTCGCTCAGGGCGTGGTGGGAAGGTCGGGAAGTTGACACCCCCGCCATGCTGGAGCGCGACCCTGCCCCCCATGCGCTCAAGGCCACGCTGGACGCCGCCAGGGCACAATTCGACCTCTGCATTATCGACACGCCGCCAGCTCACCCGGAATGGCTCAATGAGCCGCTGGAAGCCGCTGACCTGGTGCTAATCCCAGTGCGCCCATCACCGGACGATCTGCGGGCCGTAGGGGCGACCATTGCCGCCGTGAATGATGCGAAGGTGCCCTTTGTCTTCGCCCTATCTCAGACGCCACGTGCGCGGATCACAGAGGAAGCCGCCCGCGTCCTGGCGCAGCATGGCCGCGTTGCCCCGGTGAATATCGCGCAGCGTGTCGCCTATGCCGAGACCGGCGCGACCGGGCAGGGGGTTTCCGAAACAACCGACCAGAAGGCGGGGGCAGAGATTGCCGCCGTGTGGGATTACGTGAAAGGGATTCTGGATGGCTAAGAAACCCGTGGCCCTCGATGGCCTATTGAACACCGAAAGTCGCCCGACTGATACCGGCATACCGCAACGCGGGGCAGGGCAGGGCGCGGCCCAAGATAAGAAACCGGCGAAGCGACCGGGCGAGAAACGTCTGACGCTGGCCCTCGATGGCGAGACCTATAAGCGCCTGAGACTTCATGCTGCCGAAACCGATCAGACGCACCAAGCGATATTGGAAGCGGCTCTTGCGGAATACCTCAAGCGCGCAAATGCGTAGTTACGTAAATATGCGCAGCTTGCTTCTTGGCCTTCTGTTGGTTGTCCCGCACAGTCTCGCGGCAGGACCGTCCAGCTACGTTTGCCAGATCACCGACTTTAAAATCCCTGGCGCAAACACCAGAAATAGGGAATGGGTCGGTGAAACAGCTATGGAAACCACCGTCGCTATCGACCGGGGAACGGGCCGTGTGATTCACCCCGTCATCGGAAACACGAGCTTCAACAGTGTAACCCTGTTAAACGAAGGTTCCGCCTCATGGGGTTTCAAGGCGCTTGCGGATAGCGGGGAAGGTGGGCACATCCACTATTACGAAGTGCATGAATACGATGAAGGCGCTGTCAAACCCTTCCTTGCCGTAGCAGCCGGCATAGTCTTCTTCGGTGAGTGCCGTTGACGCTCATGGAAAAGCCCCTGTCTGATCCGCCAAGCCTTTCCTTGATAACGGAAAACGGATTTTAACTCCCCTTCCCAGAATCTGGCCAAGGTTGGCGGCCAAACCGTTGCCTGGCCGGTTAAAAGCGCCGCCGTTCTTTCCAGCATTCAGGAAAGCGCCCAGACCGAACCGACCCCATCTATCGGGGTGGTTTGGGCGCGGGGGCAGGACGGACAAAACCCGCATACAAGCGGCATATCCTGCCAATGTCGCGCCTTCATTCTAAAACGGGTTATGCCTTGGAAAATCAGACAGTTTTCGAGCTGACTGGTATGCGAAGAAAGCGCCCCTATTTCCTGCCAGCTTCACCCCTCTAAATCAGCCTATTTTAGAAACGACCGGACAGGCGGTTCAGATGATCCATGATCCCGACCAGGGCGCGATCTGACAGGGCGTCGTGCTTCCGGCAAAGACGCTCGTAGGTGCGCCAGTGCATTCCCTTGGGCTTGCCCCAGTCGCCGCCTTCCAGGATGCCACCAGGCCAGCCCATTTTGTCCCTGATGCGATCTGCCCGCCGTGCAGCTCGATCCCCCGGCTTTTCACGCTGCGAAGGATAGGCCAGCCGGTAACAGTGGCGGCACGCGAAAATTGCCCCGCCGTAGAGGATGGCGACCCGACGACCACAGCCCCGAGCTGGGCAGAGGAACCAGTGACGGACGCCGCCCATGTGGCAGGGCGTGGTGTCGAGATAGACGGGATAGCGTTCCGGTTGCCATTCCCCGCCTCGATCCCGTTGACGATAGTCCAGGATCAAACGCCCCGGCTCAGAACGGACATTGATTGAGCCTGTGACCTCGCCACCCCGCGACCAGGTGATGCTGCGACTGACGCCGGACTCCAAAAGCCCTTCGCGTTTCAGCCACCGAATATCAATCGAGCGGTAATCGTCTGTCGTGTCTGCCCCGAACTGCCAGTGTCGCCCGCTACCAATCCCGCCCATACCGAACCTCAGATTTTGCCGAAATCATTTGGAAACTTGCCCGGTATCGGTTTCCCGCTGCCATTGCTTAGAGAAGGTGGATTTCGGAAATGCCTCTGAGAGGCGCTGAGAGCGGCGCTGAGGGGCCATTTCGCTTTTGGCACCCTCACCATACCCTAAGCCCGCATGGCCCTTAGGACGGCGTTCTGGCGCGCTTTCATCGCCTGTTTGAGCGGGCGGGCAATGCCGAACCGTTTCTTGAGTGCTGTCGTGCCCCTGATCTGCCCTTGCGACGCGTCGTATCTGCCAGACCTTTCGCGGCCACCGAATGCCTGGCCCCTGACCAGCTTGCGGGTGTTAGGAACCAGTTTGCCACGAAACATGCGTTCAGATGGTTCGCCCTTCCCGAGATAGGCGGCGAGGTAGAACCCGGATCGCTCCGGGTGTGTGTCTTTCGCCAGGTGCCACGACCGCCAGACGCTACACGCGAACTCGCCTTCGGTCTGGCCCTGCGCCTTGGTGCGGGGCGTATGGTCTAAGGGTTCGCCAAGAAGATCGGAAAGGTAGGATGCGACGGCCTTTCGCTTTCCGCGTGGCAGATGAAAGGCGAGGTGCCAGTGCTCGCCCAGCTCAGAGGTGGTTTCACGCACCCAAAGATACAGGAAGCCGCCGCTGCAACGCGCACCAACCCATTTTCTCAGCAACTCGACCAGGTAGGCAATCCGCTCGACGGGTGATTGTGCAAAGAGCGGATTGGTGTTGTCGTGATGGTAGAGCGACGACCAGCGAACCGTGAGAAGCGTGTTAACCGGGAAACCGAGAATGGCCGCGCACTTTGCCGCTTCTATGAAGTTGGCCTGAGAACCGACCGGCAAGTCATCCGTGCGTTTTTCTGGTGGCTGGATCGTCTTGGCGATCTCACTGACCACCGCGCCCAGCGGGCGGGCTGCGGCTGCGGGGCTGGGGGCCGCCCCTTGCCCGCCCTTGTTCGCTTCTGTGTTGCTGTATGGGTTCTGGTGGGAACCATACGGTATAGGTAACGCGCGAGCTATATATATAGGCCGCTTCCGTAACTCGGGCGTTTCAGCCGATCCTATAGGGCTTGATGCGGTGAATTGCGTGTCCAGTTTCTTAGCCTCGATGTGCCCGCCGATCCTCCCATTTCGACCGGGCTAGGTTCTGTCAGTGGATGGTGCTGCCTCTGGTTTCATTCTCGGCAAGCCATGCCTCAGCCGCTTCTTTTCGGATGCGTTGAATACCGCCGATAGTGACGACAGCTGGTGTCGCGCCTTGGCGCTTGAGCTTGTGCCAGGTGGATCGGCTAATACCTACGGCCCGGCAGAAGTCAGCAACGGTGAGCAGGGGTGAAATGTCCATATCTTGCGGTCCATGTGTGAGCAGATACGAGCCATTGTAGTGTTTTGGAAGCTACAGCTCAAGGAACAAAGGACGAACATGGCGAAAATTATGCAATTACGTAAATCCGCGTTTGTGCTGTGATCGTTCTTCTTCTTTTTCTTCTAGAATCTTCTTACTTCGGGACGCGTAATGCTCTGATCCGAAAAGAGAAATCCGCCAAACTCTTAGGAATCGGGCGAGGACGGATTAGTTTTGGGGCGGTTATCTATTAGTTTTGGGGCGGTTATCGCTTAGGAATCGGGCGGTTTGTGCGCAGTCTGAATCGAGACACAAAACCTTGCCTCTGACACGGGTTTAATCTTAGCTTTGGGCGAATCGCCAGCTAACGGAAACGCTTTGTCAGAATCGACCCGCCCCAAAACTAATAATATGCGGACGCTCGATATCGCCCCGAACATGGGCGAGATGGTGAAACCTGCCGAGCTAATCGAGGTTAAGGGCGCGTCCAGGCTGACGCTGGCAGACCGGCGCTTGTTCAACGTGCTGTTGCGCCACGCCTTTGGGCCAGACCTGGCGTCGGAAGGTAGGCGCTTTGAAATCGCGGTTGCCGACTTAAGAGAAACGCACGAAAGCAATGATCGGCTTGTGCAGTCGATTGAAGCCCTGATGACGACCGTGGTGACGATCCAGCGCCCGGATGGATCAACCGACCGTGTGCAGCTCTTGGGCTGGAACAACCTGTCAGACCCGAAGCGGAAGCGCGGCAACCTCAAGTATTCGATCCCGCCCGAGCTGGCGTTGTTGCTCAAGGATTCGACCGTCTTTGCCAAGCTGGAGCTGGAAGTGCTGCGGGCCTTCACCTCGAAGTATGCCCTGGCCCTCTATGAAGCCGTGGCGCGACGCGTGCGGCTCAAGCATGTGTTCACCGAACGATTTGCCCTGGATGACTTCCGGGAACTCTTAGGCGTCGAACCGGGCAAGCTGACGACCTTCGGAAACCTGAACCAATACGCGATTAAACCTGCCCTCATGGAAGTGAACGCCCTGTCCGATTTCACCGTGACCGTGCTGCCTGAGAAAACTGGGCGGCGCGTCACCGGTGTCCTGATCGGCTGGGGCGCAAAGGACATTGAGGGTCGGAAGGCCGCTTACGCTGAATTGCAGCGCTCCCGTGTAGGCCGCAAGGCGCGGATCACAGGCACCGTTGAGGACATGTTGCCGCCAGAAGTGATTGAATGAATTCAACGATTGGCCAAAGCGCGAGGAATTATCATGTTCAAAAATCCGAAACTTGCAGGGCTTCTTGCAGCCACTCTCATGTCGTTGATCTTAGCCTCAAAATCTCATGCAGAAGTATATCAATGCACTGTTGAAGCTGAGGTGCAAAACTGGAAAGGGCAAAGTACAGGCACGTATCTCAAGTCAAGAGACTGGATGTTGGCTTCCGATGGAAATGATCTTGGCGCAGTTACTTTGACAATATCCGCTGATGGCACAACAGGGCGCGTCCAACGTCAAAGACCCGGTACCACTTTCGATTCTGATACCATGATGCAAGAACGGTTTAGCGTCACAAGAACAGAGTATGCGCGGGTTTTCGTAACCCACATAACGACTTACGTAATAGCGGACTTACCTAACGTGACGACACTATCGATCATTGAACAAGGTAACGCTGGATATGCCGCTTTCGGAAGCTGCAACCGGGTGAATTGAATTCCTGAAAATTTCCTAAAAATTATAATGATTTACGTGCATACCGCGCCTTAAATGACACGGTCTAAAGGCACTGAACCTCGAATCGATCAGCTTTCGGTAACATTAAGAAACGGGCACCGGCTTACCGAGATTATTTCACATTGAAATACGCCTAAGCCATTGTAATAAATCTCCTTCTTGCGGCTAAGAATACCCATTTGGATTTTCAAGATTTTGGCGAGTCACCCAACAGTTTAAATTCCTTCTTCGGCTCACAAGCCGCGTGGCGGACCCAAAGCACCTTCGAAAGGGTGCAATGGTCTTACCGAAAGGAGGTTTGCCATGAAACGATTTGTTTTGCCTTGCGCGCTCGTTTTGGGCGTGATCGCCGCTTCGATCCCTGTGGCGTCCCCTGTCAATGCGCTAAGCGTCTTTGACGAAGAGCATTATCAGATGCTCATGGGCGAGTACGGGCCCTCGATTAATGAGGGTCCTATTGGCAATGGAAGGTTTCAGCCTGGATTTGACCCGACTTGCCCATATCCGATTGGTTTGGGCAAGTGTCGCGGTCGAAGCACCGGAGGTGTTTCTGGTGGAGGCGTGTCAGTTTCCAACCCTGGCTCTGGCTCGTTGATGGACATGCCTGAAGACGCGGAAAACCGCGAAGGCGATGGGAAAAAGCCCAAGATGGACTCTGACGAGGTAAGCCGAAAAATCCAAAAGAAGGCTATCAAGAAGCTCCTGAAGCGCGTCCTTAAGACGCGAATCCCTAAGAATGCCATTGAGCTTTTTTGGCGTGTACTCGAGCCGAGTCAAACTGCTACTGATGACGTGATCCATCCAGACAAGAAAGCTCCAGACATCTTTGATGAAGATGGCAATCAAATTGGTGAAACCCGAGTTCCGGAGAACTGGAGGCCTGACGGTATCGATTATCCGTCTGACCTCAGGAATAGCGTTAATGAGCCTACGGAGGAGGCTGATGCAACGCATGAGACTGACACTCAAGAGACTCAGGATGAGAAAGAGGCCCCTGAACCCAGTGAGGGAGAGACCCCTGAGTCAAATGAGAACGACGGCGGACAAGGTCCGGTCACAAACACGTTGGGCTAAGGCTGCGAAATGACAAATAATGAGATGGCCCGCACCTGCGGGCCATCTCACATCTAGGAACGGCAAGTGAGATTGAATATGTTCTGTACAGTCGTTGCGTACCATTCACCCCCCCGTGCCGTTTTGATCCCCCGTGCATTTAATTCTGCCGCGATCTGGCGAAGGGATGCGCCCCCTGCCCTGATCTGCTCGACTACTGGCAAGACGTTTTCAGCATGGGCAAGCGCCCGCGCCTTGTTCACTGCCGCGCCCTTGCGTGCCGCCTGACGCTGTTCAGAAGCCCTCTCAGGGATAGACCAGCCCAGTTTGACCCCCCGCGCTTTTGCCGCTGCCAGCGCCGCCTTGGTGCGCTCCGAGATTGCGCGGCCCTCTTGTTCCGCGACTGCGGCCATGATGTGCAGCACAAAGCGGTTTGCCTCAGGCATATCCGCCGCCGTGACCTCGACCCCGCTTTCCAGAAGGTTCGCAATGAAGGCGACATTGCGGGCGAGACGATCCAGCTTGGCAATGAGCAACACGGCCCCTGCCCGCTTCGCCTCTGCCAGTGCACGCGCCAGCTCAGGACGATCTGCGCGCTTGCCGCTTTCCACCTCGACAAACTCTGCCACGACCTCGCCCCGGTCCAGGACATGCGCTGCGACCGCCGCACGCTGCGCTTCCAGCCCCAAGCCGCTCTGGCCCTGGCGTTCGGTTGATACGCGAAGATAGGTGACGAA
>NZ_FXYE01000010.1 GCF_900184935.1 Actibacterium lipolyticum
TCAGCGTCAGAACATTGCCATCCGCATCCGTCAGCGTCGGGCTGATCGCAACACCGTCAAGCGTCACGTTGCCGTTGTTGGACACCGTGTAGGTATAGGTGATCTCTTCACCGGCAACCACGGGCGTGCCAAGCGCAGACGTATCCGCAACCAGTTCCATCGATACAGCAGGTGCTGGCGCAAGCGGCGTCACAGTTGCATCGTCGCTGCCTGTTGCATCCGCAGGGTCATCCGACACAGCGTTGGAAGGCGCACCGGTTGGGTCGGTTGCGTCCACTTCGGCTGTCTGGCTGACGCCACCGGCGTCGATGTCGGACTGCTCCAGGATGTAGGTCGCGGTATAGGTCGCAACTTCACCCGGCAGCAGCGTGCCTTCGGCAGAACCGGACGTGGCCGTGCCAAAGTCAGGACCTGTGGTCAGCGTCAGAACATTGCCATCCGCATCCGTCAGCGTCGGGCTGATCACAACACCGTCAAGCGTCACGTTGCCGTTGTTGGACACCGTGTAGGTATAGGTGATCTCTTCACCGGCAACCACGGGCGTACCAAGCGCAGACGTATCCGCAACCAGTTCCATCGACACAGCAGGTGCTGGCGCAAGCGGCGTCACAGTCGCATCGTCGCTGCCTGTTGCATCCGCAGGATCATCCGACACAGCGTTGGAAGGCGCACCGGTTGGGTCGGTTGCGTCCACCTCGGCTGTCTGGCTGACGCCACCGGCGTCGATGTCGGACTGCTCAAGGATGTAGGTCGCGGTATAGGTTGCAACTTCACCCGGCAGCAGCGTGCCTTCGGCGGAACCGGACGTGGCCGTGCCAAAGTCAGGACCTGTGGTCAGCGTCAGAACATTGCCATCCGCATCCGTCAGCGTCGGGCTGATCGCAACACCGTCAAGCGTCACGTTACCGTCGTTGGTCACCGTATAGGTATAGGTCACAACATCACCCTCAGCGACCGGGGTCGACAAGGCAGTGGTGTCATCCACCAGCTCCATCGACACAGCAGGTGCTGGCGCAAGCGGCGTTACAGTCGCATCAGCCGCGCCCGTCAGATCCGCTGGATCGTCAGACGTACCCGAGACAACGGTCGCGTTCGGATCGGTGCCGTCAACTGTCGCGGTCTGGCTGATGCCACCGGCATCGATGTCAGACTGCGTCAGCGTGTAAGTCGCTGTATAGGTTGCAACTTCACCTGGCAGAAGCGTGCCTTCGGCAGACCCAAGGCTGCTGGCCGGGCCCTCAAAGGCAGGGGCCGTCGTCAGCGTCAGCGCCGTGCCATCCGCATCGGTCAGCGTCGGTGTGATCGGCGCAATCGTATCCAGCGCAAGCGTCACGTTGCCGTCGTTGGTGACCGTATAGGTATAGGTCACAACATCACCCTCAGCGACCGGGGTCGACAAGGCAGTGGTGTCATCCACCAGCTCCATCGACACAGCAGGTGCTGGCGCAAGCGGCGTTACAGTCG
>NZ_FXYE01000007.1 GCF_900184935.1 Actibacterium lipolyticum
AGTCTTTGTCCGGGGCGAATTTTCCGCTCATCGGGAAGATATCTATGTTTTAACCTCAAAAAGTCCCGTCGACGCCTTACTTCAGTCAAAGTGTTTTGGGAATTTGCTCAAAGTAGTAACGTATGGAAGCAATAGTACCCATGTCCACAGACATTTCTGACCTGACGAACATCACTGGTTTCATCGGCGCGTGCCTTGTTGATAGTGATTCCGGCCTGATGCTGGCCTCCGAAACCGGAACCGGCAAACTGGACCTTGAAGCAGCTGGTGCTGCAAACACCGAAGTTGTTCGTGCGAAGAACCGCGCGATGCAAGCTCTCGGTCTGAAAGACAAGATCGAAGACATCCTGATCACTCTGGGCACGCAGTATCACCTGATTCGCCCACTGATCGAAAACCCATCTGTCTTCATCTACGTCGCTCTTGACAAGAAACAGGCGAACCTTGGTATGGCGCGTCTGAACGTTAAGAACGTTGAAGCTACTATCAAAATCTAAGTCGACACCGTGTTAGGCGCGTAACCCTCTGATCTTTGGGGGGTTTACCCCTGGTGTGACTAGTCAAAACATATCCTGACAACCGGTATTTCTGGTTGTCAGGATATAGGGGGAAAGAAACGTCTATCTTCACGCTTCTTCTGTTTCACCCTTCATCCATGGTTGAGTAAAGAGGTGTCAAATGTCGCAAGATCAGGCAGCGAAAAACCAACGCCACCAAGGTTTTGATGAGCTTAATGTTTTTTGGTCCAAGCTGGATGCGCTTGAGACTGCTCTGACAGGATTCTCCGAAGACGCTCTTAGCTTTGTCGAGGATCCGATCGAGCGCACACTCGAAAAAATCCAATCATTCGAACCATCGGTCAGCATTATCGGTCAGGTTAAGGCCGGTAAAAGTACTTTGATGAACGCATTGATTGGCGAAACAAGCCTTTTGCCTTCGGATGTAAACCCTTGGACTTCTGTGATCACGGGCATCCATCTGAACAGCCGTCGTCGCCCGCCCAATACACGTGCACTTTTCCGTTTCTTTGACGCTCATGAATGGGACCGCCTGGTAACAACCGGCGGCCGTCTTGGCGAAATGGCGAATCGTGCTGGTTTTGAAGCGGAAGCCGATGACGTGAAATCGCAGGTGCAGAAGATGCGCCAAACGACCGAAGAGCGTCTGGGTGACGAGTTTGAAAAGCTACTCGGCTCCAGCCACGCCTTTGAGACGATCGAAAAAGACACGATCGACCGGTATATCTGCTATGGCGATCCGGACGATGCCGAAGGTGGAATCGACGAAGGGGTCTATGCGGACCTTACGAAGTCTGCCGATCTTTACATTGATCTTCCGAACTATCCCAAAGGGCTGTGTCTTCGCGATACGCCCGGCGTGAACGACACGTTCATGATGCGTGAGCAGATCACGTTGAACGCGATCAGCGAAAGCCGCGTTTGCGTTGTGGTTCTGTCGGCGCATCAGGCGTTGTCGACGATGGATATGGCTTTGCTGCGCATCATCTGCAGCGTTCAGGCCCGTGAGGTTCTGATCTTCGTCAACCGTATGGACGAATTGGTCGCCCCGCAGGAAGAAGCGCCGAAAATCCGTGCCAGCATTGAAAAGACTCTGGAGCGTTTGGGCGCTGGTCAGGGCATCGAGATTCTGTTCGGCAGCGGGTATTGGGCGAACCATTCGATTGACGACATCTGTGACAAGATGAACCCTGCCAGCCGCGCGTCTTTGGAGGCGTTCTTTGCGGACAGCGGTGCCGATCTGAGCGATCCTGCGGTTCTGCGCGAAAAGGCCATGGAAGCGTCTGGTGTGGAAAGCCTGCACCGCGCGATTGCCAAGCGTATTGTCGAAGGCCCGGGCAAGGCGATCCTTAAGGACGTCAATAACGAGCTCGATAACATCGTGCAGATGACCGAAACGGTTATCTCGATGGCGGACCGCAAGGTGCCTGTCGCGCAGAAGGCGGATGTTAACCGTTTCGAGATCACCGATAGCCTAGCCGAGTTGCGCCTGAACATCCTTGAAACCTTTGACAAGGACGCCGCATCGGTGCGCGAAGGGCTGCGTGAGCGGCTTGTCCGTGCGCAGCAGGCGTTTGTTGTTTCTGCGCTTGAGGCACTTCAGTCGCACGTCAACACGCATGGCGAGTTTGATTCATGGAATCATGAGCCAACCAGCTTGCGTATGATGATGCGCACGGCGTTCACCTCGTCCTGCACGAAGCTGCGCCGCAAGGGTGAAGAGCGTCTTGAGGATGTTCTGGACGGTGTTCAGGATATTCTGCAGGGCGACTTGGGCATTTATCAGGATGATTCTGGCGTTGAATTGCCAGAGCAGCCCGAAGTGAAATCGCCGACAAACCTTGCGAAAACCCTTTCTCTGGATCTTCAGGGTCCATGGTGGCGCAAGTTCTGGCGCTTTGGCGGCAAGAAATCCGCCAGCAAGCGTTACAAGGCGTTGATTGAATCCGAAACCGATCCTCTGATTGATGAGTTGCTGACCGACTTCTTCGACCCTGCGGTCGAAAGCACACGTGATGTGATCGTCGATTTTGCCATCGATCAGAACAAATTTGTGACGGCCATTCTTGAGTGTATCGATGATGGTGCGTCGGTGTCGCGTGACGCCAAGACTGATCTTGGAAGGATCGTGGCATGACCAATAAGAAAACACGCCCAGAAGCACCTGCAGAGGCCGCACCCCGTGCGCGCAAGCCGCGGATCATGGTGGCTGGTGAGTTCAGCTCGGGCAAAACGCAGCTTATCAATGGTTTGCTTGGCGCGACTGTCCTGCCTTCGAATGTGACGTCTACGTCTCTGCCTCCGATCTGGATCGTTGGCGAAGACGTTTCTTCGTTCCGCTTGGGCACCGATGGTGAAAAGCAGCAGATTGAAACGCTTGATGGGGTTTCTGTTACGGATACCAGCTTCTGCTTGTTGTCCAATCCTGCTCCGATTTTGGAACATTTCGACGTGATCGACACGCCGGGCAACTCGGACCCTAACATTCCGCCGGAATGCTGGGAGCGGATGCTTGAGTATGCTGACGTGGTCATCTGGTGCACCAATGCTGTGCAAGCTTGGCGGCAGAGTGAAAAGTCGGTCTGGAATGAGATGCCCGAGCATCTGACAGAGAATTCCACGATTTTGATCACCCACGCAGACCGGATGCCTGACGAACGCTCCACGCAAAAAGTGATGCGTCGTGTTAAGCGCGATGCGGAGCCGTTCTTCTCCCATTTCCTGATGGGTTCGTTGCTGAATCAGGAAGATCTTGCTGCGATCTCAGATCATCTGATTGAGCTGAGTGCCTCGTTGAAGGATTGCCCTGGTGCCGAGCAGCCGCATGTTGATGCCGCCCGTTTGGAAGGCAAAGCCAAGAAGCCGCAGGGTGTAAGCATCCAGCCACGTCGGGTGAAATCAAACAAGGCCTCTGGTTCGGTTGCTGACGAGGCACCTGTTGTGGTTGCTGACGAAGCACCTGTCGCGGTTGTTGAAGAGGCACCTGTTGTGGTCACGGACGAAGCGCCAGAGCCGATGGTTCTGGAGGCTGACATGCAGGTGGATGACCTCGACACGTCGGGCATCATCAAGCTGTTTAAAATGGATGATGGGCAGCCAGCCCCAGCGCCGGCGCCTGCACCTACGCCTGCCGAGGCTTCAAGCGAAAGCACCGAAGAAATTGATTTGTTCAACTTGTTCAATGAGCAGGTTGAAGGTGACGAAGGCGATGCTCAAGAGCCAGAGATATCTACTCTGGTTCAGAAAAGCATCGAGACTCCATCGGATGCGGGGCCAACCCGGAAGATGTGGGAACGCATTACCTGGCGGCAGGATCTCAGCGATCCGGCCACTTTGTCAGCTTGCGTCGACGCATTGATCGAAGAGGTCGACAGTCTTTTGCAAAGCACTGCGGATGACGACGAAATGAGTGATGAATTTAGGCCGGAGAACTTTCTTAGACTGAGAAATGCCGCCGGCGGAAAAGAACAGTAAATCGTACCAAACCAAGATTGAATCAAGGTTGAGTAAAGCACGCAGATGATCGTGTTCGGGAGTTAGCAATGCAAATCGCACCGTTGCAGAAACAAGAACTGGAATTTCTTCGCAGCACGTTGAAGAATCTTGAAAGCGTTGTCGGCCGTGACACGCGGTCGGGGTTCCGGGTGCTGAGTGAACGGCTGGACCAATGGGCGGCGAAAGTTGCTGTGATCGGTCAGGTTAAGGCCGGGAAATCCACCTTCTTGAACGCGTTCCTGCACCAGCACGATTTCTTGCCATCTGATGTGAACCCATGGACATCCGTGGTGACGAACATTCGCATCAACATGACCAATGAGCCTGCCACAGGCGCTTCGTTCGAATTCTTCGACGAAGCTGACTGGACAGAGATCATCGAAGGGTCTTCGAAGGTTCGCAAGCTGACAGAACAGCTTTTGCCGGGCTTTGATTCTGATGTGCTTCGCCGTCAGACCGAAGAGATGAAGGACCGTGCGCAGCGTCGCTTGGGCAAGCATTACCATGCTCTTCTGGGCACAAGCCACGACTATGACTTCCTGACCTCTGACCTGCTGAAGCGTTATGTTTGTGCCGGTCCGGGTTCTGATGACGGGTTGGATCGTGAATCGCTTGGCCGGTATGCTGCGATTACCAAGGTTGCCAATGTTTACATGAACCTGCCGGAATTCCAGGTTCCTGTGATTCTGACCGACACGCCGGGCGTGAATGACCCATTCTTGGTGCGTGACGAGTTTACCTGCCGCAGCCTTGATAAATCGGATGTCTTTATTGTTGTGCTGTCCGCGCACCAGGCGCTGACCGATGTGGATGTTGCGTTGATCAATATCCTTGCCCAGCAAGATTCCAAAGACGTGATCATCTTCATCAACCGGATTGATGAGCTTGATGATTACAGCACGCAGGTGCCGCGGGTTATCAACGATGTTTCCCGGCGTTTGACCCGTGCGATTCCAGATATGGAGTTCACGATCCGTGCCGGTAGTGCCTTCATGGCGGATATCGCGATGCGCGGTGACGAAGAATCTCGCATGATGCGCGATCAATTGGATACGCCGCAGCTTCATGCTTATCTTGAAGAAACTTATGGCGAGGTTCCTGAGGATCAGGTGGATCGTCTGATCATGGCGTCTGGCCTTGATGATGTGAAACGCACGCTGTCCACGGTTATTGATAACGGTGTTGGCTGTCAGCAGCTGAACCAGATTCTGGAAGATACCCGTGCTGAAATCAGCGGCGCGCAGTTCATCACCAAGCGTGAGCGTAATTCTGTACAGATGCAGGTTGAGAAAATCGGCGTGCAAAACTCCGGTGACGCGGTCGCGCAGCTGGAAGCCGAAATCGCAGCCATTCAGGCGGTTCAAAATGACGTCGAAGGGTTGTTTGAAGCCGCGAACGACCAGATTGACAAGATCGTCACCAAATCCTGGAGTGCTTTGGAGCAAAGCCTGAACGCCTCGATCGAGCGATTTGTTGATGATCAACGCCCCGCTTTGAAAGAGCGTCTGCTTCGCGACACGGTGAATGGCAAAAAGTCCAAATCGCTGGCGATTGATCTGATGCCTCTGCGTGAAAGCCTCGATAAAGAGATCAAGAAAAACTACACCAAGTCGCGGGCGGGTACTGATGTTGTGCTCAACAACTGCCTAGAGGCTTGCCGTATGGCGATCACCAACAAGCTGGATACGCCCACGGATGGGATATCTTTGAACGATCTGCCTTACGAAGAGTTCGTTTCTACGCTGACCCTTTCCAAGAAGTCGCTTGATGTGGCGCTGATTGCGGACCGGGGCTGGGCGTTTTGGAAGCGTTCATCGATTAATATCGAGAAGACCCTTGATGCGATGCGCACGATTGCAGCTGCTGAACTGCGCCCCGCCATCGAGAAGATCCTGAAAGCCTTTAACGAAGCACAGGTTGAGCATGCAACGGCAGGGTGTTCGCGCATCCGGGTTATGCTGCGCATGATCGATACAAGCATTGCGGAACGCACACAGCGCTTCAAAAAGGATAAGCGTCAGCTGGAAGAGGTGTCCAACGATCCTGATCGTCTGGTACATATGTCCCACCGACTGCAAAGTCAGCTTGAGGTATTGGAGCGTCGCCTTCAGCACCTTTCGATTACAGACAGTACGCTTTCCAAGGCAATGTTGCCTGACGCTGCTTAAGGAATATTATTATGTCTATGTCCGTTGCCGATCTCGGCCCGTCGTCCAGTGAGGCGGCCTCTGCCCCTGTACGTGTTGTTGTCTGCGGGGAGATCAGCTCGGGTAAATCGACAGTTATCAATGCGCTTTTGCGTGAAAATGTTGTGCCGAACTATTTTGGCGAAAGCTGGCGGCCGACCATTCTTGTTTACTATGACAAAGAGCCTGGGTTCTTCGTTGAGTACCTGAATGGCGACCGTGTTCAGGTTGAGTCTCTGGAAGATTGCGAGCGTTTTGAAGAGATTGCGCTGTGCATCATCTGCAGCGACCAGCCTCACATCAAGGGATTTGAAATCGTCGAGGTTCCGTTCTTCCACGACGGAGAGATCTCGGAAGATACGCTGTCCTTCATGTCGACTGCGGATGTTATGATCTGGGTTACCATCGCGTCTCAGGCTTGGCGTTTGACGGAAAAGACAATCGTAGAGCAGCTTGCCGAAGCACGTCCAAAGCATTCTGTGTTGGCTGTGTCTCGTGCGGATAAGCTGCGCAGCGCCAATGATTTGGGGCGTATTAGTGAGCGCCTGCAAAAAGAAGCCGGTGAACATTTTGAAGATAGCGTGTTCATGCGCGGGGCCAGCGCTCTTATCGCGGGGTCGAAAGAGTCGGACAAGGCTTGGGAAGACACCAGCGGCGGGGTGCTTTCTGAACTGTTGAACGGCTATGCCGAGGGCATCCGCGCGGCTGCGCAAGCCAAGCCAGAGCCCGTGGTCACACC
The DNA here is from genome assembly GCF_900184935.1 of Actibacterium lipolyticum. Lineage (GTDB taxonomy): Bacteria > Pseudomonadota > Alphaproteobacteria > Rhodobacterales > Rhodobacteraceae > Actibacterium_A > Actibacterium_A lipolyticum. Next base: position 6,939 of record NZ_FXYE01000007.1, read on the forward strand.
CGTGGAAGCAGAGGTAGAAGAAGCCCCTGCTGAGACAGCTGAAATCTTGGCCTTCGACCGCAAACCGGCGCCTCAGGCCGCCGCTTCTGCTGCCAATGCAGAAACCTACGCGCCGCTGAAAGCCATTATTGAAACCATGCACGGCGTCATCTCTGCTGGCGTGTTCTCTCAACAAGATATTGCGGGCATCGTTAACCTTCATGGCGACGATGACGTGGCCAAGATCACCGCGCAGGTCTGTATGGCCTGCCTTGATGATCAGCGGAAAAACTATCGCTACGACGGTGTCGAGCCGGATGTCGCTGAGTCTCAGATCACCATGAAAAAGCACCTTCTGGTCTTCCACACGTTCAAGGAAACCAACACGGTCGTGTATATCATGTGCCAGACCGACAAAATGAACCCAGGCATCGTACGCACCGCATTCGGAAGAATCTGCAAAACATACGAAACAATGATCTGAGGCGCGAGCCGCTCTACAGCGATCGTATTAATAGAATGCGAAGACCAAGTAGAGCGACCAAGCAGCCCCTGATCTAAGTGATCTGAGCGCG
>NZ_FXYE01000008.1 GCF_900184935.1 Actibacterium lipolyticum
CCCCGAGCGTGTTCTTTGGGTAATTCCAATTCCGCATTTTGAATGCAATTGAGGACCGATCAGCCATGTTATCGGTCATCATGATCTCTCAACGCCCGGCTGTGGATTGGTAAGACGACATTGGCGACCCACTTATTGCCGATGCCTTCATGGATCGTGTGCGGAGCAATAGAACTCCTACTTTAGCTTGAGGGGCGATCAACGCGCTGAAGAATGCCCACGCAATTTCGCGGGACTTGCGTGGGCGTTGCGGACCTTCGCTAGCCGTAGCCACAAAAGGCAGCACTGCGGGACTTTGCGGTCATTGGCGCTTTTGGAATACACGTCCGCTTTGTGGACCGTGCGACAGTAGTAGTGACCGGCATTTATAGGGGCTGATAATAAGATGCTTTGGTCGTATCGTTTGGCTACTCCAACAGAAGATTTTGTTGGTGCGTGCTGTGTACGAACGCGAAGTGCACGAAGCATAGTCAAAATCGATGTGCGTCCTGCTCAAAACCTTTGACACCGGTGAGGGAGTTCACCTCGGATCCTCCCACATTTCGATGTTAACGGATCGGGTTTCGTCAGTGGCTTCTCTAAGAATTTCGAGCGCCCGCGCATAGACACTCTGAAGATTTGGGACGAATTCGGCGCGCAGTCCGAAAGAGATTTCCCGATCAATTGGCAGCCAAAACCGAAAGTTGCAGGTGCCTTTCGGACCGATTTGCAGATCAGAGTTTTTCAACGCCACGCAAGAACCTAAGCCAACGCCGCGCCCTTGTTTATCGTAGATTGCGTATTCTTGGCGGAGTGCCCCTGAGAGCGGCCGGTTGCACTCGGGCGGTGAGAACCGGCGCAATACCGCTGGCTGTATTTGATCTTTGAAACGTCGTGCCATTTCTGCGCCCTCTGCCTCTGTCGTGCTTCGGAGAGCGTACACGCCTGGCCCGACCAAGGCGTCACGTCGACAATTGTAGTTGGCGCGGAGGTCATGTTTAACCGAAAACGGGTTCTCCAGACTTCCTTCGAATGCGCCCGACCCATATGGTTCCTGACCGGCGTGCACCGTGATCATCGCGCGATCATACCGAGCCTCTTCGAATGGCTCTGGCATGAAATCAAGCTCTGGCAGCTTGAGGACGAACGAGAAGTTAAGATTATATGGATAGTCGGGATTTTCCTCTATTTGCCGCGCTGTGCGACCCTCGTCTCGGGACTTGGCCCAAAGACCTTCCGGCATGTGAAGAACCCACGTTTCATCATCAGCTGTGCCTTTCCGCCCGTCATCACCTACGTTAATCAGTCGGAATTCCTTTTTCCCGTTAGGGTGAATGACCGGAAGGAAGGGTACAGATTGTACGGATGTCCGCGAGCCAGCCCAGGTTGTTACGAGGATCAACAACGCAACACACACGACCAAGAAAACGGTTAGTAACTTCCTACCCATCGGTCCCCATCATGTCGCGTTCGGACAAACAAATCTGCTGAGACTATATTATTTGCGTAACAGCTGATTGAGTAGCATGGCAAATGTGCAGGGCTGAACCCGATTGTTAATCTCTGCGTTGCGGATGCAACACTGGAACGATCTGAGGCCCGATTAAGCAACAGAAACTTTGTGCACAATGTCCACTTACAACCGCATCGGCGACATTCGTGCGGATTGAAGCATCTTGCACTTTGGGCTCTCATACCTGCCCTTCGCTGCGATCTGCCCACAGGTCCGCTTGCGGGACGAAGCGAGCTTTCGCTGCGGCTAAGCGATTGGCCGGTTTTGCGCATGGTGTTCCAAGGTCACAAACCGTCAAGTGTGCTACACCACGGCGCATTTGCAGTCAGGTGGGGGAAACGCTCTTCTGAACAAGCAGAGAGAGCCCGGACACTTAACGCCAGCCTAAAGCTCGAATTGCAAAACTTTACGAGGTCTAATGCTAGCCTTCAGACGGCGCACGCAACTGTCGGACAATGTCCTGCGCCGTTATCTTATCATCTTCAGCGAGCATGATAGCCTTGGAAAGAATGACGGACAGTCGGTTGTCGCCCTCAAAGGGCAGCGCAACTTTCGACGACTGTGAACCGGATGCGGGCACGATACAAAGATACCGGTCTCCCGGTTGCATCAAGATGTTCGATGAACCCAAATGGATTTTGTATGTGTTGAGTTTACCATCAACGATCAGAAAGTTGCCCTCGATATGGGCCAGATCGCAGATTTTGAGGCGGGGCAACACGTCCTCCAGGACCTGTTTTCTCGTGTTGGCAAAACCATCCAGATCACCGAAGGAATAAGACTGCCAATAGGTTCGCGCTTCGGGTGTAGGACCTTGGTCCACCCAGAGGGGATCGTTTCCGACACTGGCGACACCCGCGAACAAATCTGCCTCGCGCATGGTTTCGGAAAAGACGCGTAGTGGCACCGTTTCCAAAGCAACGGGCTCTTCATTCCGCACAAAACAAAGCTGATCGGTTCCGACATAAAGGTAAATACCAGCGTCGTTCCAGTTTTCGTCGTCCCAGTTCGTATGTAGCAAGTACCGAGCCGAAAGATCTGTTGTCACAAAGTTCTTGCTTGCCCATTGACTGTCAATGCCGTCGTCATAAGCCCCCATTAGGCTGTAGTGCCAACCTCGCGCCGCCATCAGAGTGGCCATCTGATGTTGCTTAAGCATGTGGGCAGCCATGCGATTTGAATAGGTGTTTGTAGACCTCTCTGCATCGGTCAGCAGGTAGACTTCGCGGTACACCTGTTTCGTTGGTTGGACGATCTCAAGCGCTGCCATGCGCGCGCGCCAAGCCATGACAACTTCTGTTTCCCAATCAATCGGATGCCAGAGTCGCACAGTCGTTTGTTCCGTGGTCTCGACTGGCGCACCATTGAGATCTTGCCAGGTGTCATCGTGCCAGACAGCAGCAATGGCCTTCCCCTCAGTCCGCAAGACCCAGACGAGTTTGGCTGCGATCACGCCAATCAAGCCATGTTGAACGTAGTATTCCTCTATCTCATGCAACGGCCATTCAACGTCTTCTGCAAACAGTCGGTCAATCCGATCACGTTGTGCGGTCAAGACCTTCTTGAGAGACGAAGCCTCGCTTCGCACTTTGTCAAAGCGCGCTTTGTGCGCAGCATTGTCCAATACAAATTTTGGCTTGCTTTTTTGGGGCGATCCATCTGGCTTCAACCATGTCAGGGAGACCTGCCCGGGCCCGTCCACGTTGACCTTAAGGGTGTAGTCGTCAAAGGCGATTATTTTTTCACCGTTGTTCAACCCATAGCTTGGAACAACCCGCTCTTCCAACTGGATCGTGGTGATACCGGCCGCTTCCGCCTTCTTGGCGACGATAGCAGAAACTTTCTTTTGTATGCTCTTCTGCTTGATTGCCGTCGACAGCCGGGACAAACGCGCCGTCGCTTCGATACCCGGTGTGTCTTCCAAATAGAAAAGGCAGGCATTCGCAGTGGCTTGTGCTGCTGGGCCTATGCCGGGGATCTTTTTCATCGACTTTTCGCAAAGGTCGGCGATTTGGTTTATGGTTTTTGCGTCCTGATATTGCATCGAGACCCAGGTAATGCCTTTGAGTAGCTCCGCGTTTTTCTTGGTAAAGATGACCTCATGTTCGAGCATCCAAGGCGTTTGGTAGAGTTTTGCGTCCAAGGCAAAACGTACAATTTCGTGCAAAATCGCGCGTAACTTTTCCTTGCCCAGTTCCGCTTTGAGGGCTTCGACCGATGCGTGAAATTTCTTAGTGGGGCGTGATCCAACCACCGAGGCCGCCAGATGCAGAACTTTGTGCCACTCTTGCGATTTGGCCACCGGCAGAGCATTTAGTTTAGCCTCGACAGCGATGCCGAAGTTGTCCCCGCCCAAGGCCTTGTAGGGTGGAGCAGTTATTACATCCTGCTCTGCAGTGGCCAGAATTTCGTTGATCCGCTTGCTCAGCGTTGACGCATCAAACCAAACATAGCTTGGCTGGAACGGCTCCCAATCCAGCATGGATCGGACCTGTTCGATCTCGTCTGAGCTCAAAGGGTGTTTCTTGGCCCTTTTCAGTATGATCTGGATCAGGGATGCAAGTGGCCAGTTAGCATGATCCGCAAAGCCTTTGACCTTTTGCGGGCTGGTCGAGACACTCTTGGAACGCTCTGTGATGTCCAGCATATATCGCATCCAAGTGACCAGCACAGGGACATCCAGGACCAGCGGTTTGCGTGCAAGGACCTTCAAGAGTGGAGCATACTTCAGGTACGTCCGTTCCCCGGAACGCGTATCGGGCGTAACCTCGTAGAACTGACGGCAGATGTGATCGAAGCAGTAACAGGCGACATCTGTTGAGAATTTGTTGTCGCTTGACTTTAGTGCTTTGACGACATGGCATTTTCCCCAATCAGGCCGCGCGCTTTGGTCGTTCAGCTCTTGCTGCGCCTTCTCAAGGAATGTTTCGATCTTTGCGGTTAGGTTTCCGTCGCGCTGAGGGAAAAAGTCGTCATCGTATCCGATTCCGGCGTCTGCCTTTGGCTGTAAAACCACAGCTTATCCCCCGACCAAAGGTGTGAGTTTCAAAAACGTAACGACAGTGGAAGAATTCAACTGAATCACCGCGTCGAGATCTTCGATTTGTGTGCCGTCGACCAGTAAGATCAGGCCGTTTCTTTCAAAAGCCGTCAGCGCGATTTCAATCTGTTGAATTTGTAAGTCGTCACTGTCCGCGTGAACAAAAACATGCGGTTTGACCTTTCCGTTCAGCGCCCTTTCTTTGGCTTCCCGCTTAATGAGCTGTGGGGCATGGGCCCCGACATCAGTGGTCGGGCGTTTGTCGCACTCCGCCCGCACGCGCTCTGCGATCAGTTCTCGAGCCGTTAACTGCATGGATCGGATTTGAAGAACAGACTCAACGACGTTCGATCGGGGAATGCTCTCATCGCGGAGGATCACGTTGATGGGGGTCGTCTCTGTTTTTGGTCGCAAGCGAAAATCTCCAACGTCTCAATATGATAATACCGAGGAACTTGGGCAGAAATTTGGCCGTATGATCGCGACAATAAGCACTCAGGCTCATCAAGTTCACGTTCAATCAATGCATTCCCCAGATCGCTGAGGTTTCGCAAAATTGCTCGGAGTAAACTAGTGCGATATCTGCTATCGTTGTGGGCTATCGAGCTAGGTCAATTGATCAGTAGAGCCGACATTCGATCAGGCTGCAGCATGATGCAGCCGGGCTCGTACCAGTCATTTGCTGCGACCTGCCCGAATGACCGAAGTTAATTTTTGATCAGATATCGATCTTTCTCGTTTAGCTTCATATGTGCAAAGTCACTGAGAATT
>NZ_FXYE01000002.1:0-1235000 GCF_900184935.1 Actibacterium lipolyticum
GGCGGAGCGCCTGAAGACGCCGGAGAGCCTGCGGGACCTGTCGGTGTCGCTGAACAACGTGGGCGGCGCGGCGCAGGTCGCCGGGGATCATGCCGCGGCCGCGAAGGCCTATGCGGAGAGCCTGGAGATGCGGCGCGATCTGGCGGAGCGCCTGAAGACGCCGGAGAGCCTGCGGGACCTGTCGGTGTCGCTGAACAACGTGGGCGGCGCGGCGCAGGTCGCCGGGGATCATGCCGCGGCCGCGAAGGCCTATGCGGAGAGCCTGGAGGTCGCGCGCGATCTGGCGGAGCGCCTGAAGACGCCTGAGAGCCTGCGGGACCTGTCGGTGTCGCTGAACAACGTGGGAGGCGCGGCGCAGGTCGCCGGGGATCATGCCGCGGCCGCGAAGGCCTACGCGGAGAGCCTGGAGGTCGCGCGCGATCTGGCGGAGCGCCTGAAGACGCCGGAGAGCCTGCGGGACCTGTCGGTGTCGCTCGACAAAGTGAGCGGCGCGGCGCAGGTCGCCGGGGATCATGCCGCCGCCGCCGAGGCCTACGCGGAGAGCCTGGAGGTCGCGCGCGATCTGGCGGAGCGCCTGAAGACGCCGGAGAGCCTGCGGGACCTGTCGGTGTCGCTCGACAACGTGGGCGACGCGGCGCAGGTCGCCGGGGATCATGCCGCGGCCGCGAAGGCCTATGCGGAGAGCCTGGAGGTGCGGCGCGATCTGGCGGAGCGCCTGAAGACGCCGGAGAGCCTGCGGGACCTGTCGGTGTCGCTGAACAACGTGGGCGGCGCGGCGCAGGTCGCCGGGGATCATGCCGCGGCAGCGAAGGCCTATGCGGAGAGCCTGGAGGTGCGGCGCGATCTGGCGGAGCGCCTGAAGACGCCGGAGAGCCTGCGGGACCTGTCGGTGTCGCTCGACAACGTGGGCGGCGCGGCGCAGGTCGCCGGGGATCATGCCGCCGCCGCGAAGGCCTACGGGGAGAGCCTGGAGGTGCGGCGTGATCTGGCGGAGCGCCTGAAAGCGCCGGGGAGCCTGCGGGACCTGTCGGTGTCGCTCGACAACGTGGGCGGCGCGGCGCAGGTCGCCGGGGATCATGCCGCCGCCGCGAAGGCCTACGGGGAGAGCCTGGAGGTGCGGCGTGATCTGGCGGAGCGCCTGAAGACGCCGGAGAGCCTGCGGGACCTGTCGGTGTCGCTGAACAACGTGGGCGGCGCGGCGCAGGTCGCCGGGGATCATGCCGCGGCCGCGAAGGCCTACGCGGAGAGCCTGGAGGTCGCGCGTGATCTGGCGGAGCGCCTGAAGACGCCGGGGAGCCTGCGGGACCTGTCGGTGTCGCTGAACAACGTGGGCGGCGCGGCGCAGGTCGCCGGGGATCATGCCGCGGCCACGAAGGCCTACGGCGAGAGCCTGGAGGTCGCGCGCGATCTGGTGGAGCGCCTGAAGACGCCGGAGAGCCTGCGGGACCTGTGCGTCGCCTTGTATTTGAATAGTTCGCTGCACATAAAAATGGCCCGGCTGGACGAAGCCGCAGTATTTGTCGACGAGGGGGAGACCTTGGCGACGTCTATTCCAGAGTTCATGCGGGACGAGGTCGTGAGTGCGTTCCAAGGACTTCGGACACTCCTTGACCAATCTTGACGACATTCCTGTGTCCGTGTCGCGAGCGAAGTCCGCTATGCCGTCCGACTATGCCGTCTTGCCCCGCTCAGCCCGCCGAAATCGCGGATTCCGCCATTGCGGAGTCAATAAAATATGACCCTCTGAGTGCATCCCTCGACCGAAAAACGGTCTCGAAAACCGTTGTGGGTGCAAGCCCACCCAGGGTTCGAATCCCTGTCTCTCCGCCATTATTCCCCTGACAATGCTCCATTGCGCTTGCGCAGATGAGGTTCGGAACCGCAGGCATGCGCCGCTGCGGGCCTTACCAACGCACGCGCCTTGTCGCCAGTGTTGTAGGATGTCTTTCAATAAACTGTGTGTTGACTCCTAAATGTGCATTCTCAACAGTCGGGAGTAGCCCCAAACAAGGACACCCATTGCGACACCTCTTGATCACTCTCATGTTGGGCCTTTTTGCGCTCGCGGCGGCGCCGGTTTCGGCGATGCCTCATGACGGTATCGGGATGCATGATTGCATTGAGTGCCCCGACGCCGGTCAGTCCGCAGAACATCATGATATGGACCCATCTAACTGCTTTCACGGGGTGACCTGCATGGCCGTCGCGCTTTTGCCTTTGGCCATCGACACACATGTCGCGAATCCATTTCGCGAAGTTTTCCCATATCTGGATGACCGAATGACGGCGCCGGCTGATGTGTCGCTCGTGCTGCCCCCGCCACGTGTAATCTGAACCGCTTTCGGCCGTCAGGGCGCAATGCAATGACGAAGTTCAGGACCAAGGCCGCCTTAATGCGCGCTTTGCGAAAACACAGGTATAACATTGAAAAACCTTATCTATCCGGCAATCGGTGCAATAGTTCTTGGCGTTGGGGCGTATGTCTATCTGCGCCCGGCGCCCCAAACCGATACACACGCTATTGCGACCGCGGCTGAACCTTTGGCGGGCGCACCAATCGTAGAGGTCGCGTTACCGGCGGATCTTTCAGCATCGGCAAAGCTTGGCAAACGCGGGTTCGATGCTGTTTGTGCTGCGTGCCACGGCGAAAATGGCTCCGGTCGCCAAGGCATGGGGCCGCCACTGGTCCACAAGATTTACGAACCGTCGCACCACGGTGACATGGCGTTTCTGATGGCCGTGCAACGGGGCGTTCGCGCCCACCATTGGCCGTTTGGGAATATGCCGCCACAACAAGGGCTGACTGAGGGGGACGTAAAAGCGATCACCGCCTATGTCCGTGAGCTTCAACAGGCAAATGGGATCAATTGATATGGCTGACTTTCCAATGACCCGCCGTGCGTTCTGTCTGGGCAGTGTTGCAGGTGTTGCCCTGCCTACCCTTGCAGGTGCGCAATCATTCCCCCCTTTGACCGCGCGCGTCACCCACGCGCAGATCGCACCCGAAGGATATGACCCCACCGAAGTCTGGAGCTATAACGGCGGCTTCCCCGGCCCTGAAATCCGCCTTGCTCAAGGGGCGCGGCTTCAACGGACGCTGGTGAATGAACTGCCCGCGCCAACCTCGATCCACTGGCACGGCATTCGCATCGACAATGCAATGGATGGGGTCGCCGGCCTGACCCAATCGGCCGTCCCCACAGGAGAAAGCTTTGCCTATGACTTCGCGCTGCCTGACGCCGGAACGTATTGGTACCACGCCCACACCAATTCTATGGAGCAGGTTGCGCGCGGGCTTTATGGCGCGCTGATTGTCGAAGAAGATTCACCGCCCGATGTGGACCGCGACGAGGTCTTGATCTTGGATGACTGGCTGCTTGATCCTGAAACAGCACAACTTGATCTGCAGTTTGATCACCCGATGGCACTTAGCCATGGGGGGCGTTTCGGCAACCTTATCGGGACGAACGGACGCTATGCCGACGACCTGAAGGCCCGTCAAAGCGAACGCTTGCGCCTACGTATCATCAATGCTGCCAACGCGCGGATTTTCGTGTTGCGGCTTGACGGTTTGACCGGCTGGACCGTCGCGCTGGACGGGATGCCGTTGGAAAACCCGGAACCCGTCGAGGGTGAGCTGATCCTTGCCCCCGCGCAACGCATTGACCTGATCGTCGATGTCACCGCCGCGCCAGGCGAACAGGCCACGTTGCTGCGCGCGGGCGATGACGACGCTTGGTACGCCCAAATAATCTTTGATGTGACAGACGCCGCCCCTGACCCAGCGCGCGACGCGCCTGCCCCGCTTCCTGCGAACCCGCGCATGGCGTTGCCTGATCTGGCGAAGGCCACGCAGCTTGAAATGCGAATGGAGGGTGGCGCGATGAGTGGCCTAAGGTCTGCGCGTTACCAAGGGCAAGACATGGATTTTCGCGCGCTTGCGCAACAGGGACAATTCTGGGCGCTATCTGGTCAATCCGGGATGGGCGACGCACCGTTCGCACGGTTTTCCAATGGCGAACATGTGCGCATCAAATTGGCCAATGACACGGTGTTTCCACATGCGATGCACCTTCATGGGATGCATTTCAGGCAAATCTTCGCAGACGGAACATTCGGCCCGATGCGCGACACGATCCTAAGCATCCCGAACGAGCCAATCGAAATCGGATTTATCGCCGACAACCCCGGAAAATGGCTGCTGCATTGCCACATGCTTGCCCATGCGGCCTCGGGCATGACCACATGGATCGAGGTCGCGTAATCATCGCGGCCCGCATCTAAGACCGACACCCAATCGAAAGACACCTTATGCGCTTTAACAAACTGCTCGCTGTTTCCACTTTTGCTTTTGCCACCTCTGCATTCGCCCATGGCGGGGTTCAGAACCCAGCTGTGAAGGCCCGCATGGACGGCATGGTGGCAATTTCGAAAAACATGAAGACCATCGCCACGATGGCAAAAGGCCAAACCGCATTTGATGCTGCCACCATTCAGGACGCACTTAGCGTGATCGAAGCAGAGGCCGGGCAAATCCCCGCCCTATTCGAAGCCAAAGAAACCGACGCGAAATCCGAAGCGCTTGATCTGATTTGGACGGACTGGGACAACTTCGCCGCAAGCGCCGAGGTCCTGCGCACCACTGTGATGGACCTTCCCGACACGATCACCACCCCCGAAGACGCGGGCGCGACGCTGGCGAAGTTGGGCAAGACCTGCAAGTCATGCCACTCCAAATACCGGGAGTAACGAGATGGGGGCGCTTCTTCCAATAATCGCCACGGGCCTATTTGCCGCGTCGGTGTCCCCGCTGTGGGCGGACCATCTGTTCGAAGGGCGTGATCTGGATAACGGCGCGCAGATCTATGGTGAAAGCTGCGCAAGCTGTCATGGTGCAAAGTTAGAGGGGCAACCTGATTGGCGCACACCGCGAGACGACGGCACCCTGCCCGCCCCGCCCCACGATGCAAGCGGCCACACATGGCATCACGACACGGCGCTCTTGTTTAACTATACCAAGTTCGGTGGCGCCAAGACCCTAGAGGCACGCGGCGTCACAGGGTTTCAAAGCGGCATGCCCGCCTTCGACGATGCCCTAACCGATGACGATATTTATGACGTCCTAGCCTATATTCGGGCCCAGTGGCCAACGCGCATTCAGCGCATGCAGGCAGAGCGTTCGCACGCGCTTGAGTGACGTTCACACATCAAGGGTTTTCAACTACAATTGCTTTGGAGGAAGAGATCATGAAATTGGGCTTTGCTTTACTGCTAACGATGACCGCCCTGCCCGTATCCGCTCAACATTCCCATACCGCGCATGGTGGCAGCCCCGCCCCAGCGGCAGTTGCACAACCGGTTCCGACCGAACCGGGGCAATCCGCGTTTGCCGCCTTGGCCGAAATCGTCGGCCTGTTGCGTGCGGACCCGGCCACCGATTGGTCACGCGCCGATATTCCCGCCCTTCGCGAGCATCTGGTAGATATGGAGCTTGTCACAACGCAGGCCAAAGTTGACACCGTCCCCACGGAAGGCGGCGCGCGGTTTGTCATCACGGGCATCGGGCGCGAAATTGAGGCCATCCAAGCGATGGCAATCGCCCACCCCCCGTTTGCCGAGGCAGAGATGCCCCTGAAAATCGACGCAACCCCAACCGACAACGGTGCTGAATGGGTCGTGACCGGCGATCAAGATCTGATACTGGCGCTGGGCTTTCACGGCCTCATGACCATCGGCGCCCATCACCAAGAACATCACCTTGCGATCGCAACGGGAAACGCGCCCCATAACTAAGGGCGCGCGCTTTTCCTAAGTTGGGATCTGTGCAGGTTGCACTATTTTCGCCCGACCGGGCGGAACCCTGTCTTCGCGATCAGTGAACAACCTCTTTGATCGCGTCGTTGCTTAGGCGTCGGTAATTCACAAACGAATTCGCGCTCATCACGACATAGAAGCTGTCCATGTCGATCAGCACATACCCCTTTTCGAAAAGGGCGCGCGTCAGGCCGACGATGTCGTCGCTATACAGCCGTCTTACACCCAGCATTTCACGTAACAGCTTTTGTGGGATCCGGTAACGACCGGATGATTTCCCGCCAAACGACTGCGCATAAAGCTCTGCCAATGTTTCCGCCGTAAAGGCTGTTCTGTCGGCCATGCGATCCTCATGTGTGATTATTTATTGCCTATAGACAAATATATATTGCCCATTTAAAGAAGCGTCAATCACTAAGGTGGATTCGCCATGCAAACTGAAACGCAAATAGATCATCTGGACCTGTCCCCTCAGCTTCGCGCTGCGGCGGACGCAAAAGACGCGCAAACTCTGAACGCGTTGCTTGACCCGCTGCCCTACAGCGAGGCCCTGCGCGAGCTATTGAACCTTGCGCCGGAAGAGCGTGACGTCGTGCTGTCGCTGGTCTCGCCCGAACTGGCCGCCGAACTGGTCGAAGAAGCCCCACATGAAATGGGTGCCGACCTGATCGAACGTCTTGAAGCGTCCCGTGCCGTCGAAATTCTGGACGAAATGGATTCCGACATTCAGGCCGACCTTCTGGGCGACATGGAAGATGCAGATGCCGAAGCGATCCTGTCCGAAATGGACGCAGAGGACGCAGCGGATGTGCGCCGGCTGGTTGAATATGACGACGACACGGCCGGTGGCCTGATGATGTCCGAAGTCTTCAAATTTTCGGACACGCAGACCGTCGGCAACGTCCTGAAACAACTTGCCAGTGATGACGAGGATTTTGACCGTTACCGCGGCCAGCATCCTTACATCATGGATGCCCAAGGCCACCCTGTTGGCGTCGTTTCCTTGCGGGGCTTGTTGACGGCCAAACGTTCGATGCCTTTGACCAGTATCATGGTCGAGCCGATGACGGTCGACGTCAGCACGTCGCTGGAAACGCTGGATGATATCTTCAACGAACATCCGTTCCTTGGCATTCCCGTTGTCGAAGCGGACGGCCGCCTTGTTGGTGTGGTCTTGCGCACCGCTGTCAGCCAGGCCCTGCTAGAGCGTTCCGAAAGTGAAACGCTAAAGCTGCAGGGTGTTGTCGGGGATGAGCTACGCTCCATGCCGACATGGCTTCGTTCCAAACGCCGTTTGGCGTGGTTGTCGGCCAACATCGTGCTGAACATCATCGCGGCCTCGGTCATCTCGGCCTACGAAGAAACGCTGACGGCGGTGATCGCCATCGCGATCTTCCTGCCGATGGTGTCTGACATGTCGGGTTGTTCGGGCAACCAAGCCGTCGGTGTTACCATGCGCGAACTATCCTTGGGCCTTGTCCGCCCTGTCGATGCGATGCGTGTCTGGATGAAAGAAATCAGCGTGGGCGTAATCAACGGCATCGCGCTTGGCATCCTGATCGGCATCGTCGCCTGGATCTGGAAAGGCCAACCCGCGTTGGGTCTGGTGATCGGCCTTGCGCTGGCGCTGAACACGATGCTTGCCGTCTCCATTGGTGGGGTTGTGCCGCTGCTTCTGAAACGGTTGGGCCAAGACCCCGCCGCCGCCAGCGGCCCCTTGCTGACGACTGTAACCGACATGGCTGGGTTCTTCTTCGTGCTCAGCCTCGCAACGCTGATGATGCCATGGCTGATCTAATGAAACAGAAAACGAAACTCAAAACCCCACGGCCGGAACTGTCGGTGATTGGCTGGATGGAGTCCGTCGCCCTGCCACAAATCGATCTGCGCGGCATTAAGGCCAAGATCGATACGGGGGCACGCACCTCTGCCCTGCACGCACTTTATATCGAACCGTTCGACAACGATGGCGAAGAATGGGTCCGGTTTCAGGTGCAACTGTCAGAGGACGCGCCGGGCCAATGGGTTGAAACTCCGCTGCATGATCAGCGGCACATCAAGAACACAAGCGGCATTCCCGAAGAACGGTATGTCATTCGAACCGAGCTAGAGATCGCGGGCAAAACTTGGCCAATCGCGGTGTCCCTCACGGATCGCAGCAACATGCGCTTTCCGATGATCGTCGGGCGCTCTGCGCTCAAGAACCGTAACATCGCAGTGCACACGCGCCGCGCTTATCTGACCACCGGCAAAGCCGGCAACGCCTAATCGCGGAAAGGATACTATTATGAAAATTGCAATGTTGGCACGTAACGCCGATCTGTATTCGCACAAACGCCTGAAGGCCGCCGCAGAAGAGCGAGGCCACACACTCGACATCATCAACACGCTGCGCTGTTACATGAACATCGCCTCGCGTCGCCCGGAAATCTATTACAACGGCGAAAAGCTGGAAGGCTATGATGCTGTGATCCCGCGGATTGGTGCATCGGTCACGTTCTATGGCCTGGCCGTTCTGCGCCAGTTCGAAATGATGGGCACCTTCCCCCTGAACGAAAGCGTCGCGATTGGCCGTAGCCGTGACAAGCTGCGCTCCATGCAGTTGCTGGCGCGTGATGGTATCGGCCTGCCGGTAACGACATTTGCCCACGACCCCAAACAGACCGAAGAGGTTCTGGAACTGGCCGGTGGCGCGCCCGTGGTCATCAAGCTGCTTGAAGGCACCCAAGGCATTGGTGTGGTTCTTGCCGATACCAAACGCTCTGCCACTTCGGTTGTTGAGGCGTTCCGCGGTGCGGGCGTGAACATCCTTCTGCAGGAATTCATCAAAGAAGCTGGCGGTACCGACATTCGTGCAATCGTTGTTGGCGGTAAAGTTATCGCAGCAATGAAACGCACCGGCGCCGAAGGCGACTTCCGGTCGAACCTGCACCGAGGCGGATCGGCCCAAGTGATCAAACTGTCGCCCGAAGAACGCTCTACCGCGGTGCGCGCGGCAAAATCCATGGGCCTGAACGTCTGTGGCGTTGACATGCTTCGTGCTAACCATGGCCCCGTCGTGATGGAGGTTAACTCCTCTCCCGGTCTTGAGGGCGTGGAAAAAGCGACAGGCTTGGACGTGGCTGGTAAGATCATCGAATATATCGAAAAATCCGCCAAACCCGGAGCCACACGCACGAAAGGCAAAGGCTAATGCCAAAGCGCCCTGCATTCAAGATCGGGGGCCAGTCCGTTGCGGCTGGCACCCGGCAGACCATCGACCTTCCGGTAAGTGTTCTTTCTGATCACACACCGGTGTCGATGTCCGTTCACATCATTCACGGCAAACAGGATGGCCCGACGGTCTTCGTCAGTGCGGGTATCCACGGGGACGAGGTGATCGGGGTCGAGATTGTGCGGCGCATCCTGAACACGATCAAGGTCGGCTCTTTGCGCGGAACCTTGATTGCAATTCCGATTGTGAACGCTTTCGGCTTTATCAACCACTCACGCTATCTGCCTGACCGGCGGGATCTTAACCGATCCTTTCCGGGCAGCGCAGGTGGGTCGTTGGCGTCGCGATTGGCGCATTTGTTCCTGAACGAAATCGTGGCCCGATCTGACCTTGGGATCGACCTTCACTCTGCCGCGATTCATCGCACTAACCTTCCTCAAATTCGGATTTCACCGGACAACCCGGTGACGGCGGAACTGGCCGAAGTCTTCGGCGCCCCCGTGGTCTTGCGTTCGCCTCTGCGCGAAGGTTCACTGCGCGGCGAGGCCAAAGTACTGGGCAAGGACGTGCTGCTTTACGAAGCGGGCGAAGGGCTTAGGTTTGACGAACTTTCAGCACGCGCGGGCGTGGCTGGCATTATGCGCGTGTTGCGCCATTTGAACATGGTTCCGGCCCGCGGCATCGCCAAGCCCAAATCGAGCCCGCATCATTGCCAGTCAAGCAAGTGGCTTCGCGCCCCGGCTGGCGGGCTCCTGCGGACGTTCAGGGCGGATGGCGACGTTGTTAAAACCGGCGACGTGATGGCCATTGTCGCCGACCCCTTTGGCGAATCCGAAAAAGAGGTCACCGCCCCCTTTAACGGCATTGTCATCGGCCGGGCCGTAATGCCCATCGTCAACGAAGGCGACGCTGTGTTCCATCTGGGCAAGGTCAAATCCATGCAAGCCGTCGAAGACACCGTTGAAGACCTGCAGTCACAGCTGGTCGACGACCCGCTTTTCGATGAGGATGAAATCATCTAAAGCCGCCGGCCTTCGACTTCACCCCCAACGCATCGCCCCACTTTCAGCCAACCGGGATATTTGGTTCACCCACGCCCTGCCACCGCAGATTGATAGGTGTCCAATTCTTGGCCTAACGTCAGCCCGGTTGGTCGATCCATGCGCTTACAGAACTCGTTCCACACGGCGCCAAATGGCAGGTCTTTCAGCTCTTCTGTCATCACGAAGCGGGTTGTGAAATCCAGATCAGTCTCGGCCTGTTTCAACCGTTCAAGCGGCAAAAGCAGCGCGCGCAGCAATGCCTTTTGCATGTTTCGCGTGCCAATAACCCAAGCGGCCGTGCGGCTGATCGTGGCATCGAAAAAGTCGAGCCCAATGTGGGTTCGCTCCAACAGGTTTGTGCTGACCACTTCTTGCGCCATTGCCAGAATATCGTCGTTCAACAGGATCACATGATCACTATCCCAACGCATGGGGCGCGACACATGCAGCAAAATCTCCTCAACTGACAGCGCTACGGCGCTGAGTTTGTCGGCGATGTTTTCTGTCGGGTGAAAATGGCCCATATCAAGACACAGAACCGTGCCCCTGCGGATGGCATAACCCATATAGAATTCGTGACTGCCAACAGTGCAGGCTTCGACCCCTATTCCGAACAGCTTGCTTTCGACGGCATCCAACATCTGCGCCTTGTCTTGTGGCGCTGACAGCATCGTGTCCAACGATGCCTCAAGCCGCTTTCGCGCAGACATGCGGTCGATCGGGATATCCTTGTACCCGTCAGGCACCCAGATGTTATTAACGACGGCGGATCCAAGTTCGGCCCCCATCCTTGCGGCAATCTCTCGGGTTCGTTTGCCGTGTTCGATCCAAAAATCGCGAATGCCTTGATCGGGATGCGATAGCGTTAGGTTATCGTCGGCCTTGGCGTGGGCAAAAAACGTCGGGTTGAAATCAAGTCCAAGGCCCTGATCCTTCGCCCAATCGACCCACGGCGCGAAATGCCTGTATTCAATCTCGTCCCGGTCGGGTGCTTCTTCGGAATCAAGGTACATCGCGTGCAGGTTCAGGCGATGGCTTCCTGGTATCATGGAATAGGCAAATTCTAGATCGGCCCGCAATTCATCCGGCGTGCGAGCACGCCCAGGATGGTTGCCCGTTGCCTGAATGCCGCCGCCCGAATTGCCGGTCTGTCGTTCAAACCCGACAACATCGTCACCCTGCCAGCAATGCATCGAAATCGGGATCGTCTTCAGCCGATCAATCGCGGCCTCAGTATCAACGCCCCAGTCTGCGAAGATGGCCTTGGCGCTTTCATAACTACTCATTCTTGTGTCCCCCCGTCCCAATTCAGCGCGTGAATGCCTGAACATTCCCAGCATCGACATTCAGGATGTTACCCGTCGACTTTGCCGATGTATCAGCCGCAAAGAAATAGGCCGCTTCGGCAATGTCTTCTGGCAGGACTGACCGTTTCAACAAGGAACGCTGGCGATACATTTCTTCCAGCCCGTCTTTGTCCGTGCCATATGTCCCCGCGCGCTGTTCCAGCCATTCGCCTTCCCAAATCTTTGACCCGCGCAAAACCGCATCTGGGTTGACCACGTTAACGCGAATTCCGGCCTCTGCGCCTTCAAGTGCAAGACAGCGCGCCAGATGAATCTCTGCCGCTTTGGCGGTGCAATAGGCCGTTGCATTGGGTGACGCGGCCAGACCGTTCTTAGACGCCACAAAGATGATGCTCCCGCCGATGTTCTGCGCGCGCAGCATCTTGAAGGCCTCGCGGCTGACAAGGAAATATCCAGTGCTAAGGATATCCATGTTCTTGTTCCACAGATCCAACGAGGTTTCTTCGACCGGCGCCGAAGATGCGATGCCCGCGTTGGACACAAGAATATCGACGCCACCGAATTCTACCGCCGTATCGGCATAGGCCGCGGCGACGGCCTGTTCGTTGGTGACATCCATCACGACAGTGCGCACCACATCTGCACCGAAACGCTGAACCAAGTGGTCCGAGGTGGCTTTCAAGCTGTCCTCGTTGATGTCGGCCAGCATGACGCAGGCCCCATCCGTCAGATACCGCGCGGCCGTTGCCGTACCGATGCCGCCCGCTCCGCCTGTAACAAACGCAACCCGCCCTGCCAGCGATTTGGGCTTGGGCATCCGTTGAAGCTTTGCCTCTTCCAGCAGCCAGTATTCGATGTCAAAGGCCTCTTGTTCAGGAAGCCCCTGATACTGCGAAATGGCCGATGCCCCGCGCATGACGTTGATCGCATTCACATAGAACTCGCCAGAAATGCGGGCGGTCGCTTTGTCTTTGGCAAAGGTGATCATGCCAACGCCGGGGATCAGATAGACAACCGCATTCGGGTCACGCATTGGCGGGCTGTTGTCGCGCTTACAGCGGTCATAATAGGCTGCATAATCCTCGCGATATGCCGCGATTTGGGCTGGCAGGCCTGACATCACCTCATCAAGGTTGTGTTTGGCTGGGTCGAAGTCCACGACCAACGGCCGGATTTTCGTGCGCAGAAAATGGTCAGGGCAGGAAGTTCCAAGCGCCGCCAGCGGTGCCAAATTCTTAGAGTTTACGAATTCCAGAACCGCCTCGGAGTCATTGAAATGACCAACCATGTGCTGATTGCCCGAAACAAAACCACGGATCGCTGGCATCAAACGGGCCGCAACTTGGCGCCGCGCGGAACCTGATAGGTTTTCGTGCACCGGGCCGCCAAATGCCGGAACATCTTTGGTTTTCTCGCCAAGCCAAGCCGTGGCCGCATTGATTACATCAATTGTGGTGTCATAACAGCCTTTGGCCGTGTCACCCCATGTGAAAAGCCCGTGACTTTCCAAAACGACACCGTCTGCATCCGGGTTTTCCAGACAGTATTTTTCAAGCCAAAGCCCAAGTTCGTAACCGGGCCGCTTCCACGGAAGCCAGCCGATACGTTGACCGAAAATTTCCTTTGTCAGCGCCTCTGAATTCTCTGACGCCGCAATCGCGATAATCGCGTCTGCGTGCACATGGTCCACATGCTTGCGGGGCACATATGCGTGCAGCGGCGTATCGATGGACGCCGCGCGTGGGTTCAATTTGAACGTACAATGCGGAAGATAACCCACCATTTCGTCTTCGAATTCGACCCCACGGTAAAGCTTTTTCAACGCATGCAACTTGTCCATATAAAGCGTGGAAAAGCCGTCCATCTTCATAGAGCCGATGTCACCCCCCGACCCTTTGACCCAAAGAACCTCAACCTCGTCACCAGTCAGCGGGTCCGTTTCGATCACTTTGGCCGACGTGTTTCCGCCACCGTAATTGGTCACGCGTTTGTCCGATCCGAGAATGTTTGAGCGGTAAAGCAACAGCTCCGACTCGCTCATACCGGCGGCTTTATCACTGTTCCAGCGGTTGTCGAGCAGCTGATTTTTAATTGTTTTCAGCATGATATCCTCCCATCGGGCATAATGCGTCTTCTTTTACTTGTTGATGTGAACCTGCGAGTGATGCGTCGAATTGTCAATCACTATCGATCAACATCAATCACAAAATGACATATACTGATTGCTTGTGATCGTTTCTGATTGACATGAGCGTCGAATCTGCGCACCGTCAATGCTCAAGGGAGGGTCGAATGCACGAAAAAGAGCGCCACAGGATTATTCTATCTGCCGTCCAGGACCGCCCAGTCCTAACCGTGATAGAGCTTTGCAATCTGACCGGTGCGTCAGAAGCAACGATCCGTCGGGACATCGCCGCCCTTCACATGCAGAAAAAGCTGCGCCGTGTTCGTGGCGGGGCCGAAGCAATCAGCCCCCCGCAGTTCGTCGGGCTGGCGGGCCGGCCTTTTGCCGTAAACGAAAGCATGCGTAGCAGGGAAAAACAGGCCATCGCACGCGCGGCGGTCGAACTTTGCGAAGACGGCGACTCGATCATCATCAACGGCGGAACGACCACGTTCCAAATGGTTCACCCGCTGGCCTCGCGCCGGTTGCAGGTGTTCACCAACTCTTTCCCGATTGCCGAACATCTTTTGAAGCATTCGAAAAACACGGTGATGCTGTCTGGCGGCACGATCTATCGCGAACAGAACATCATTCTGTCCCCGTTCGATAACGATGTGACCCGCAATTTCTATGCAAAGCGGATGTTCATGGGGGCGCAAGGCGTTGGCCCACTGGGCCTGATGGAGGCCGACCCCCTTCTGATCCAGGCAGAGGAAAAGCTGATCGGACAGGCGGACGAACTTGTCGTGCTTGTCGATAGTTCAAAGTTTGAGAACCGCTCAAGCCTTGTGCTCTGTCCGCTCAACCGGATCGATACGGTGATCACCGACGATGGAATTTCAGACAAGACAGCCGCGATGCTTGAGGCTGCAGACGTGACGTTGATCGTCGCCGAAACCGGCGCCGCGCAACGAGAGGGTGAGGCTGCCTCGTAACAAACCTCAATCAACAACCACGGATATAAAAACTGGGAGGAATAATTATGATCCGTCGCAAATTTATAAAGGCCGCCGGGCTTGGCTTGGCCACAAGCCTTATCGGCACGGGCGCAATGGCGCAGGATGATATGCGCATCGCGTTGGTGGTGAAGGCCCTTGGCATCGGTTTCTTCGAAGCCGCAGCAAAAGGCGCAGAAGAAGCCGCGCAAGAACTTGGCGGGGTCGAAATCATTTACACCGGCCCAACGGACACCACCGCAGAAGGCCAGATCGAAGTTATCAATTCGCTTATCGCACAGGGCGTTGACGCGATTGCCATTTCCGCCAATGACCCTGACGCTTTGGTGCCTGCCCTGAAAAAAGCGATGCAGCGTGGGATCACGGTTATTTCGTGGGATTCCGGCGTGGCACCGGAAGGCCGTCAGATGCACCTTAACCCGTCGTCCAACCCGCTGATCGGTAACATGATCATCAAGTTGGCCGCTGACCATCTGCCCGACGGCGGAGAGGTTGCAGTATTGTCCGCATCCGCCACCGCAACGAACCAGAACATCTGGATCGAAGAGATGAACAAGGTCATGGGCAACTATCCCGGGATCGAAGTTGTGGCGACCGTCTATGGCGATGACTTGGCTGACAAGTCTTACCGCGAAGCACAGGGCCTGATGCAATCCCACCCCGACCTTGACGCCATTATTGCTCCGACTTCGGTCGGCATCGTGGCTGCGGCACAGGCCGTGGAAGACGCTGGTAAGGCCGGTCAGATCAACGTGACCGGTTTGGGCCTTCCCTCGGAAATGGCGGGTGCGATCGAAAGTGGCGCGTCCAAATCCTTCGCGATCTGGAACCCAATTGATCTGGGATATTCTGCCGCGATGATCGCTCATGCGTTGGCTACCGAAGCGGCCACAGCCGAACCGGGCGCCGCAATCCCCATGGGTCGGATGGGCAGCGTTACATTGGACGACACCAATTCCGGCGCGATGGCTGATCCGTTCGTTTATGACAGCTCGAACATCGATGCGTTCAAGTCGATCTTCTGATCCAAACCACGTGATCCCGGCGCCATCTGCGCGCCGGGAGTACCCCCTGAACCCGGATCCTATCTATGTTGATGCATTCGCAGTCACAGGTGCCCACCGCACCCGAGGCTAACACGCCCCCTATCCTTTCACTGGATGGGATCACAAAGACATTTCCCGGAGTGAAGGCGCTCTCGGAAGTGGCGTTGAACCTTTATCCCGGTCAGGTCACCGCCCTTGTTGGCGAAAATGGCGCGGGGAAATCGACGGTCGTTAAGATCCTGACTGGCATCTATCAACCCGACGGCGGCGCGATCCGTGTGGACGGGCACGCCACGCAGTTCCCAACCGCACGCGCGGCCAGTGACGCAGGCATCACCGCCATCCATCAGGAAACGGTTCTGTTCGACGACCTTTCCGTGGCTGAAAACATCTTTATCGGGCACGCACCGCGCGGCAGGTTTGGGCTTATCGACTGGGCCGCGATGGAACGCCGCTCCAACGAAATTCTGAAAAGTATTGGCGCCACCATCGACCCCGCGCAAAAACTGCGCGATCTGGGGATTGCCAGCAAACACCTTGTCGCAATCGCCCGCGCGCTAAGCATCGACGCGCGCGTCGTCATCATGGATGAACCGACCGCCGCGCTTTCGCATAAAGAAATCCAAGAGCTTTACGAGCTGGTCGAAAAGCTTAAGGCCCAAGGCAAGGCCATTTTGTTCATCAGCCACAAGTTTGACGAGATTTTCCACATCGCGGATCGTTACACCGTGTTTCGCGACGGCCAGTTCATTGGCGAGGGAATGATCGACCAAGTCAACGAAGGGCAGCTGGTAAAGATGATGGTCGGTCGCGACGTTGACCACATCTTCCCAAAACGCGAAAGCCATATTGGAGACGAGGTTCTGAAAGTCGTCGGCTACGACCACCCAACCGAATTTGCCGAAATTAGCTTTGACCTAAAGCGCGGTGAAATCCTTGGGTTTTATGGGCTGGTCGGGGCTGGCCGATCCGAATTCATGCAATCGCTATTCGGCATCACGCGCCCATCCAAAGGCGTTGTGCGGATCGACGGCAGAGTGCGCGTTATCCGTTCACCCGCCGACGCCGTCGCCAACGGGATCGTCTATGTGCCCGAGGACCGTGGCAAACAGGGTGCCATCACCGCCCTGCCCATCTTTCAAAACGTCACTCTGCCGTCGCTTGGCAAAACCTCTAAGAACGGGTTTCTAAGACTTGCCGAGGAATTCAAGCTGGCCCGCGAATATACCGAACGTCTGGACCTGCGGGCCGCGTCTTTGGATACCAATGTGGGAAACCTGTCCGGCGGCAACCAGCAAAAGGTCGTCATTGCCAAATGGCTGGCAACCCAGCCACGCGTCATCATCCTTGATGAACCGACGAAAGGTATCGACATCGGGTCAAAGGCTGCGGTGCACGAATTCATGGCTGAACTGGCCGCACAGGGCCTTGCCGTGATCATGGTAAGCTCTGAGATCCCTGAAATTCTTGGGATGTCTGATCGTGCGATCATCATGCGCGAAGGGCGGATCGTCGCGGAACTGGACGGGGATGACCTCACCCCAGAAACACTTGTCCGCCATGCTGCGGGTATCTCACAGGGTGCAACGACATGATCAAATCTTTGACCACCTCGCGCGAGGTTCTTTTATTCGCAGCCATTGCTGTTCTGCTGGGCCTAATTGCAACGCGGTTCCCGGGTTTCGTTGCGCCATCGAACTTGGCGGATGTGTTTAACGACACCTCTCCGCTGATCCTGCTGGCGATTGGTCAGATGATCGTCATCCTGACCAAATGCATTGACCTAAGCGTCGCCGCAAACCTTGCCCTGACCGGCATGGTCGTCGCGATGATCAACGTCGCCATGCCCGGTGTTCCTGTTGCTGTGATCCTTGTGATCGCGGTTGGCCTTGGCACGCTGCTGGGCATGATCAACGGCCTGCTGGTGTGGAAGCTGGACATTCCCCCCATCGTCGTGACGCTTGGCACCATGACAATCTTCCGCGGCATCATCTTTCTTCTGTCCGACGGCAAATGGGTCAACAGCCACGAGATGAGCGCGACATTCAAAGCCTTTCCCCGCGCCGAATTTCTGGGCCTACCGGTTCTAAGCTGGACCGCGATATTGGCCGTGATCGTCTTCACCATCGTCATGACGCGAACCACACTTGGTCGTGCGTTCTATGCCGTGGGCGGCAATGCCCACGCGGCGACCTATACCGGCATCAACGTTGGAAAGACCCAGTTTTGGGCGTTTACAATTTCTGGCGCGCTGGCCGGGCTAACCGGGTATCTGTGGGTGTCACGATACGCGGTGGCCTATGTCGACATTGCCAGCGGGTTTGAGCTGGATGTGGTTGCTGCTTGCGTGATCGGCGGCGTGTCCATCGCTGGCGGCCTTGGGTCGATCGGCGGCGCGTTGCTGGGCGCTCTTTTCCTTGGCGTCATCAAAAACGCCCTGCCCGTCATCAACATTTCGCCCTTCTGGCAGCTGGCCATTTCAGGCAGCGCCATCATCATCGCGGTCGCCGTTAACGCACGGGCAAACCGTGAAAAGGGCCGGATCATTCTTAAATCAGCGGAGCAAGCGGCATGACCACACCTGCCAACGCGATCCCGGATCGCCTGCAAACACCATGGGAAAGCCGCCTAAAAAGCTGGGAGGCACTGCTTTTGCTGGTCGCCATCGCGATTTTCATCGCGAACAGCTTTGCCTCCCCCTACTTCCTGAACGCGTGGAACCTAAGCGACGCAACATTCAACTTCACCGAAAAGGCGATGATCGCCTTCGCCATGGCGCTGTTGATTATTTCCGGTGAAATCGACCTGTCGGTTGCCGCGATCATCGCGCTTGCCTCGACCGCTATGGGCGCTGCTGTGCAGGCTGGCGCGGGCACGCCTGTGCTGATCTTGGTTGGCCTTGGCACGGGCCTTCTGTGCGGTGCCTTTAACGGGGTGCTGGTCACACGGATGGGACTTCCGTCTATCGTCGTGACGATCGGCACGATGAGCCTGTTTCGCGGCATCAGCTATATCGTGCTTGGGGATCAGGCTTATCGCGGCTACCCATCCGATTTTGCCTTCTTCGGTCAGGGCTATGTTTGGTGGGTGATCTCGTTCGAATTTGTGCTTTTTGCGATTATCGCGGTGATCTACTTTGTGATCCTGCACAAGACGAACTTCGGGCGTTCTGTCTATGCGATTGGGAACAACCCAACCGGCGCGCTGTTTTCGGGCATCCGCGTCAATCGCGTTAAGTTCATCCTGTTTCTGCTGACCGGGCTGATGGCTGGCATCGCGGCGATCTGCCTGACCTCGCGCCTTGGTTCCACGCGACCTTCCATCGCGTTCGGTTGGGAATTAGAGGTGGTGACCATGGTCGTGCTTGGCGGCGTGAACATCTTGGGCGGCTCTGGCACCATTCCGGGTGTGGTCATCGCGGCCTTCGTTATCGGGCTGGTGACCTTCGGGCTGGGCCTGTTGAATGTTCCCGGCATCGTGATGTCCATCGTCGTTGGTGCGCTGTTGATCGGGGTCATTGCCCTGCCCCGTCTTTGGTCCCAGTGGAGGCAACGCTGATGCAGAAATTCGCGTTTAAAATGCGCCTGAACCCCAATTGCGAAGATGAATATCGCAAGCGCCACACCGAAATCTGGCCAGAGCTTGTGACATTGTTGAAACAGGCGGGCGTTTCAGATTATTCGATCCACCTGGACCCAGAAACGAACATCCTTTTTGGCGTTTTGTGGCGGACAGACGATCACGGGATGGACACACTGCCTGAAACCGAAATCATGCAGAAATGGTGGGCCTCTATGGCCGACATCATGGAAACCCAGCCCGACAACGCCCCCGTTGTCACGCCACTGACAACCGTCTTTCACTTGCCATGAAACGTACCAACGTCGCCGTTATCGACATCGGAAAAACCAACGCCAAACTGGCGCTGGTGGATCTGTCCGACCTGTCGGAAATCGCTGTCGTTACGCGCCCGAATAACGTCCTGAACGGTCACCCTTGGCCACATTTCGACGTCGAAGGCCACTGGGATTTCCTGCTGGAGGCTCTTGCCTCTTTTCATGCAAGCCACGGGGTACACGCGATTTCTGTGACCACCCATGGGGCATGTGCGGCATTGATTGGGGCTGATGGGCAGCTTGCTGCGCCGATCCTTGATTATGAACACTCCGGCCCGGATGAGGTGGCGAAGGATTATAACGCCATCCGCCCAGAATTCGCCGAAACAGGTTCGCCGCGCCTTGAAATGGGCCTTAACATCGGCGCCCAGCTGTACTGGCAATTTCAGACCGACCCGACGTTGAAAGAGCGCACCCAGACCATCGTGACCTATCCCCAATACTGGGGCCATCGCCTGACGGGCATCGCGGCAACCGACGTTACATCGCTTGGCTGCCACACTGACCTGTGGAACCCACACAAAGGGTGCTTTTCGTCGCTTGTGGATCGCTTGGGCATCGCTGACAAAATCGCGCCGGCCCGTCCGTCGGGCGACATCCTAGGAACGATCCTGCCCGAGATTGCGCATCGTACTGGGTTGCCCCAAGGCACGCAGGTCTATTGCGGCATCCACGATTCCAACGCGTCGCTTGTGCCCCACATTCTAAGCCAGCAAACCCCGTTCAGCGTCGTATCGACCGGCACATGGGTGATCGCGATGGCGATGGCGGGAAAGCCGGTTACGCTGGACCCCGCGCGCGATACCCTGATCAACGTCAACGCCTATGGTGCCCCGGTGCCGTCGGCCCGTTTCATGGGCGGGCGCGAACATGACTTGGCAACGGCTGGCCCTTACGACACCCCCACAGCCGCAGACATGGCCGAAGTTCTGCGCGCGGGCATCTTGTTGCTGCCCGCCGTTGTCGCCAATTCGGGGCCGTTTGCGGGCCAATCCGCCCGTTGGGTCGGCGCAGAGCCGCCAATCGGTTCGCCCGCTCGCGGCGCGGCAGTGGCTTTCTATCTTGCCTTGGTCACCGCGCACTGCTTGTCGCTAATCGGCCATGACGGCCCCATCATCGTCGAAGGGCCATTTGCACGAAACGAATGCTATTGCACGATGCTGGCCGCCACCACCGGGTCCGAAGTTAGAGCAATGACCGGCACCACCGGAACCAGCCAAGGGGCCGCCTTGTTGGCCAGCAATCAGCCCCATCAACCTGCTGCAAGCAATGTTCACCTTCCGCGAACGGGCCAGTTGAACGCCTTAATGCAGCGTTATGCGACGCTTTGGGCCGATCACGCGGGTGTCTAATTCAACGCCCGGATACGTTTGAATTTCATGGCTCAGACTTGGCCGTATCAACCGGCTCCGCGACAGAGCTTAGCCCATTCAAGATCGGACAATCTGGCCGGTGATCGCCAGCACATTCTTTTACCAGATGGGTCAGTGTCGCGTGCATGGACTTTAGGTCGACGATCTTCTTTTCGATCTCTTCCAGATGTTTGTTGGCGATGGTTTTAACGTCGGCGCTGGCGCGGGCGTCGTCTTCGTACAGCGCCAAAAGCGCGCGGCAACCGTCAATCGTAAACCCCAAGGCGCGGGCGCGTGCCAGAAAGGTAAGCTTGTGCAAGTCCGCCTCGCGGAAGGCACGGTAGCCGTTGTTGTCGCGCATCGGTTTCACCAGACCGATTTCTTCGTAATAGCGGATCGTTTTCGGGGGTAAGCCTGCGCGGGCGGCGGTTTCTCCGATGTTCATGTTGCCTATTCCTTATTCAGCGGGCGCTGCGACGGGGGTCATCACCTGCTGCGCGATGGCGGGCGTGCGGTCGTTCAAAACCGGCTGGACCCAACGCAACCGCAGCGCGTTGGTCAGCACAAAAACCGAAGACATCGCCATTGCCCCCGCTGCAAGAACGGGTGACAGCATAAGCCCAAACGCCGGGTACAGCACCCCTGCCGCAACTGGGATCAACACCGTGTTATAGCCGAAGGCCCAAAACAGGTTCTGACGGATATTGCGCATCGTGCGCTGGCTGATGTCAAACGCATTCACCACACCGCTTAGGTCACCAGACATCAACACCACGTCGGCCGCTTCTATCGCAACATCCGTGCCGGTGCCGATGGCAATGCCGACATCCGCAGCCGCAAGCGCCGGCGCATCGTTAATTCCATCCCCGACGAATGCGAGCTTTCCGATCTTGCGCAACTCTGACAGGGCGGCAACTTTGCCTTCGGGCAAGACCTCTGCAATGACGGTATCAATCCCCAGCTCGGCGGCGATAACCTGTGCGGTGCTTTTGTTGTCGCCCGTAATCATCGCAACCCTCACGCCCAGCCCCTGCAGCGCCGCGATGGCCTGTGGCGTGGTCCGCTTGATAGGATCGGACACCCCGATAACGGCCGCTATTTTGCCGTCGATAGACGCGTAAAGCGGCGTGCGCCCTTTTTGGCCCAAGCTAGCGCCGGTGTCTGCCAGTGCGCCGATCTCAACGCCTTCGCGCGCCATCAGTCGATCAGCGCCCACCAGCACGGTTTGACCGCTCACCTGCCCCCGTACCCCAAACCCGGTAATCGAGGTGAAATCAGTAACCTCGCCACATTCGATCCCACGCGCAACGGCTGCGCGAACAATGGCTTCTGCGATTGGATGCTCTGACAAATTCTCGACCGCAGCGATGGCGGCTAAGGTGGCGTCTTCGTCGGCCCCATCGGTGGTAATCAATTCAGTTACTTCTGGCCGGCCTGCCGTCAGGGTTCCGGTCTTATCAACGGCAATCACGCGGGTTTCCTGTAGCATCTGCAACGCGTCGCCCTTGCGAAACAGCACACCCATTTCGGCCGCGCGCCCTGTACCCACCATGATGGATGTCGGCGTAGCAAGCCCCATGGCACAGGGGCACGCGATGATCAAAACCGCAACGCCCGCAACCAAAGCAAAACTTAGCGCGGGGTCAGGACCGAAAAGCAACCACATCAGCACCGTCAACCCGGCGGCCCCCATTACGGCGGGCACAAACCATGCGGTGATTTTATCAACGGCCCCCTGAATAGGCAGCTTCGCCCCCTGAGCGCGTTCGACCATCTGAATAATCTGCGCCAGCATCGTATCAGCGCCGACTTTGGTTGCCTTGAACGTCAACGCGCCGGTCCCGTTCACCGTTGCACCAATAACCGTTGCGCCGGTGGTCTTGTCGACGGGAACAGGCTCTCCGGTGATCATGCTTTCATCGACGTAAGAGTGACCTGTCTGAACAACCCCATCGACCGCAATCTTTTCGCCTGGGCGGACATGGATCACATCGCCAACGACAATCTCGTCGATCGGAAGTTCGACAACCTCGCCTACTCGTTCAACCCGCGCGACTTTTGCGCCAAGCCCGACCAGCTTTCTGATCGCTTCGCCAGTGCGCCCTTTGGCGCGCGCCTCTAACCAGCGCCCCAGCAGGATCAGCACGACAATCACCGCCGCGGCCTCGAAATACACATGCGCCGTTCCAGCGGGCAAAACCCCCGGCGCGAAGGTCGACACGACCGAAAACCCATACGCGGCGGATGTTCCCAGCGCGACAAGCGAGTTCATATCAGGCGCGCCTTTGAACAGAAGCGGGATACCTTTCTGGAAAAACCGCAATCCGGGGCCAAACAGGACCAATGTGGTCAGAACGAACTGAAACATTCGGCTGGCCTGCATCCCGATTGTGCGTTCAACAAGCGCATGCATACCGGGGATAACATGGCTTCCCATTTCGATCACAAACACCGGCAAGGCCAGCGCGGCGGCGATCAGCGTCAGCCAACCCAACCGCGTCATCTCGGCGGTTTTTTCATCTGTTCTGTCGGTATTGATGTCCTGCTTCAGGGTCGCAGGATAACCAAGGTCTGTCACAACCCGCGCCAGTACTTTGGGCATCACCGCGCCGACCGCATAGCCCACCGTCGCCGTTTCCGCAGCCAAATTGACCGAGGCGTTGATCACCCCTGGCGTCGCGGCCAAGGCACGCTCTACACGACCCACGCATGACGCGCAGCTCATCCCGCGGACAGCAAATGTTACCTCTGTCGTGACCGCAGGATAGCCCGCGTCGCTTAGCGTTCTGGCAAGCGTCGCCATATCCGCAGGCGCGTCAAAGCTGACCTGTGCCGTTTCAAGCGCAAGGTTCACCGATGCGTCAGATACGCCGGGCACCCCAGACAATGCCTTTTCCACACGCCCAACGCAGGACGCGCAGTTCATCCCCGAAACCTGAAACGTGGCGGATTTGCCGGACATGAGAAACTCCATCAGTTGGCTCTCACCTGCACATGGGGGTTCCAGTGGGGGGAAGGTCAAGAGCCTAAGACAACAATTCCCGGCCCTCAGCCCCTTCCCGCCCGTTTATCAGCCAAATTTGAACCGCAAACCCGACCACGGCGGGGTTGGCCGTTTGCCCGCGCTGTATTCTAACGGCTGAACCGCATATCCAATCCAAACACGTGGCTTTGCTTGGTGACCGACTTGGGCGCAGCAGGGAATTTCTTGGCCGCACGCACAGCACGCAATGCAGCCGCGTCGATCTCGCCGTTGCCCGAGCTTTTGACGATAGACGCCCCCAACAACGCGCCGCTGCGCGACACCGATATTTGAATGCGTACCGAACCCGATGCGCCACGCGCCCCGGATGGGTACCGTTTGCGCCTTTCGATGCGGCTTCGAATTGCGCTGCCCCATGCGGCAAGCTCACTTTTGGCGCGCGCCTTGTCACGGCTTGCGTTCTGGGCGGTTTTGGCAACCCCGGCATTCGACGTTGCGCCCGCGCCCGCAGCTTTCTGTGCCTTCGATGGTGCCGATGGCTTCTTCGGCGCGGTCTTGGCGGGTTTCTTCGCGGTCTTCTTGGGTGGCTCTTTTTTCGCAACTGGCCGCTCTGGGCGCTTTAAGGGGCGCGTTGCTTCGGGTGGCGCTGCCTTGGCAACGGGCGCGGGCGGTGGCGGGCTTAGGGTTACGGCCATGTCAGGGGCCAAATCCGGCACGCTTGGCGCAAACGCGGGTGGCTGTGAAACCGGCGTGGCCACGGGTTGCATTGCCGCCACCTGAGGCATCTCTGGCTGGATCATTTCAGGTGGGGCTGGCGCAAAAGTTTCCACTTCGGGTGCTGCGGTTTCGGGCGGGCGGTCCCACTCTGCGACCAGTTCTTCAAGGACAGCATCGGCCGCGATCAATGAAACAAGCTCTTCCCCACCGTCGCCAGCGGCCTCTGCGCCGCTGTCCGCGGGCCGGGCCATCAACAGGCCAAGGTGCAGCCCCACCGCCAAGCAGAGGAACACGCATATTTCGGCAAGGGTTCTCATGGCAGCGCGGTCACAAGCTGCGCGTTGCTAAACCCAAGGGCGGCCAACCGTGGCAAAAGCTTTGCCAATTCCGCCGCAGGGACGCTTTGATCCGCGCGCACCAAAAGCTGCGGCGCGTTTGCGCCCGCGTCACAGCCGTTTTGCGCGCAATAGGCATCGCGCGCCGCCCCCAACGCCGCCAGCGCGGGATCAGCCCCTTGTGTTTCTTGAAACGCCAACGCGCCATCCGCATCAAGGAACAGGCGAAACATCCCATCAGCCTGCGTTTCCGATGCGGCCTCGGGCGGAGTAACATCCACGGGTTCAGGCGGCGCGATTGCGGACGTCATCAGGAAAAAGATCAGCAGCAGAAACACGACGTTGATCATCGGTATGATGCTTTCCCCCTGAGGGCGACGGGCGGGCGGCGCAAAATCCATCGGATTACTCCACAATCGCGATACGCGAAAAACCAGCGGCCGAAAGCGTGTCCATCACAACGACCAAACGCTGCAACGACGCCTCATCCCGCGCGCGCAGGACAACAGCGTCGGTGGGTGCTTCGGTCAACTGCGCCAACTCTGCCGCCAACGCCGAAAGCGCCACCGCGACGCCATTCAGCGTGACGCCGTCCGGGCGGACCTCGATCAACCTTGGCGGGCCAGAGTATTCGCCACCCTGACCCGCGATCACCAACGGCAGCTGCATGTCGGTGCCGAAACGCGATGCCAGCATGAAGAACACAAGCAGCAAGAACACGACATCGATCATCGGTGTCAGGCTTGGCCGTCGTTTCGGGCGTGGTTCTGAAAAGGCAAACATCACTCTGCCGCCAGCGCGTGACCCTCGGGTTTTGTCTGGGCCAGTGGGCGCAGGAAGATCGTTGTTGCCGCATCCTCCATTTCAAGCCTTAGCCGGTCGGTGACGCTTTCGAACCACGTCAGAGCCATCGACGCCGGAATCGCGACGGCCATACCGGCGGCGGTGGTCAAAAGCGCCTCCCAGATGCCACCGGCCAGAACGGCGGGGTCAGCGCGCGAACCGGCCTCTTGCAGGGCTTGGAACGCGGCGATCATGCCCAACACCGTGCCCAGCAGCCCAAGCAACGGCGCGATTGTTGCGATAAGTTCCAGCGGGCGCAGACCGGCACGCGCGCGCGCCAGAAGTCCGCGCGCAACGCGCCCCGTTTCCGCGCGTGCAGCAACATCATCAAGCGATGCGTCGCGGCGCGCGGCCATCGCGGCGCGGGCCAACCCGGCACGCAAAGTGCGACGGCGGGCCAACAATAACAGTGCCTGTTCTTCGCGACCCTCTGACCAATGCGCAACGGCGCGGCGCACCGTGTTGCCACCGCTCCATGCACCAAGCAGCGCCAAACGCCAGATCCGCCACAGGATCAGGGCGACCGTGATCACCGACAGCAGACCAATTGCCCAGATCGACGGGCCACCCGTCGCCAGAAAACCACGGGCTGCGTCGAATGCTGGGCCAACCATTTGCAGGGCTTCAGCGGGATTCATCGCGCCACCGAAGGCGTTAGACAACAGAACAGGGAACGGGTCGATACCACGGCGGAAATCCTTTTTCTGGCAGAGAATGGCTTCCGCGGCCGGTGAAGGCGCAGTGGCTAGGCTACGCTTGGAAACTGGCCCTTTGCACCAGAATTGTCAATCCGAGTATTTTCGTCAGGAAAGTGAGCCCAAATGCAACCGTCACGCGTATCCAACGGCGTTTCACACCCTATTGCGCGTTACTGGGAAACGTTTCGCGCCAGCGGCGGATAAAGCTTTCGCGCTTTTGACGATCAAGGGCCACCAAAAGCCCCGGCGCAAGTGTGATCGGACGCACAACGCCACCGCTGGCCTGACCCGCTTCCAGCTCGCCCTCTTCCCCGTCGATTGGAACGATCAAAAGAGCCTCGCGCAATTGCGCACGGCCAGTGTCGGATAACAGAAAATCCAGAAACGCCGTTGCCAGCCCGGCGTTTTCTGCCCCACGGGGGATCATCACGGCGCGCGACAGCACCAAGGTGTAATCGTTCGGGGCAATCACCCCGATCCGCGTGTCCTTCTCGGCCCGGGCCAGCGCGTATGAACCAAGGACGTTATAGGCCACCAGATACTGGCCATTCGCGACGCCATCGATGATCTCGGCAGAACAACAGGTGGCAATGGCATGAGTCCGGCCCAGCGATTCCAGCAAACCACCGAATGTCGTGGCTTCTTGGGAATCGATGAAGGCAAACAGAAACCCAAGGCCCGATGCTTCGATGTCATAGGTCGCCACGCGGCCCGCATACCGGCTTTGATCCGGGCGCAGTAAATCAAGCAGGTCAAAGCGTGATTGGGGCACCTCGTCATAGGGAACCAAGTCCCGGTTATAGACCATGACCGCCGGTTCGCGCGTCACCCCCCACAGTTCGTCGCGCCAAATCAGTTCATCCCGCACACCGGCAGTTGCGTCCGATCGATGCGCCTGTGCGCAGGCATCATTCACCAGCTGCACCATTTGATGCACACCGGAACTGATCAGCATATCGGCACTGGCGCGCCCCGCCGCGCAATCCGCTTTGCTAAGCGCAAACAGATCGTTAGAGCCCCACTGCTCATAAAGAATGCCAATATCGGTCTGGGTTTCCAGAAAGGCGTCAACCACGGGGCCGAAAACGGCGATGTCCGTTGTGCTGCGTATGGTCATCAGCTGTTTTGGATCATCCGGGCCGAACACGGCTGTTGCTTCCTGCGCGAATGCGGGAACCACGCACATCGTCATCATAGCTGTCAGAAACGCTTTCATCATACCTCCGTCGCTGGCAGAATGATCGCGGCCACAAAACCACCGCTGGGCTGTGGTTCCATCAGCATTTGCCCGTCATGCGCCCGCGCCACGGAATAGGCGATAGCCAACCCCAAACCTGCGCTTTCCGATTTCGACGCTGCGGAACGTGCAAACCGTTCCCCCGCGCGGCTTAGGATTTCAGCAGGCGGCCCCTGCCCGGCATCCGTCACAGACAAACGCGCTTGGCCCGCCTGAACGGACACGCCCACCGTGATGGGCTTCTTGCCGTGGCGCATCGCGTTGTTCAGCAGGTTTTTGGACGCTTCGGTCAACGACAACGCATCACCCATCACCAAAACCGGATCTTCGGGAAGGTCCAGCCGAACGTCATCGCCAACCGACAGAACGTCATGGTCGCTGTCTTCCAGCACCTCAACCGCAATGTCGCGCAGGTCTATCACCTCGCGCCGGACCGTATCGGAACGATGGATCACCAGCGCGCGGCTTAGCATTTGGTCTAACAGACGCCCAAGCCCAACAGACCGGCGATGAATACGTTCCACGATCTTCTGCCGCCGGGTTTCATCTTGTTCCTCGGCAGCCAAATCCGCCTGAGCGCGAATGGCTGCCACCGGGGTGCGCAACTGGTGCGCCGTATCGCCGATCAGGTTGCGCATGGATGAAACCTGACGGTCCAAACGCGCCATAAAGCCGTTCAACGAAGACATCATAACCGCCGCTTCGCGGGGGACGGTCATCTCGATCGGGGTCAGGTCATACGGATCACGCCGCCCCAACACTTCGCCGATATTGTCCAGCGGGCGCAGTGCGGAACGTACTGCAAGCACGGCCAAAACCGCGATCACCGCACCCGTTATCGACAAAACGAACAGCGCGTTACGCGTTAGATCAAGCGCAAGGTCGCGTCGTGCCAGCGTTGTGTGGCCCACGATCACATGGACATTCCCCGAAAAGCTGCGTTCAGCGAACCGGCGAATAACCGTGGCATAGCGTGCCGGTTCCCCCCCGAAATCCGCATCAAAAAAGCTTTGATCCTTGCCCATGCTTTCCTTGGGCAATGGCGCAGTTTCATACCCCGTCAGTGTTTGCCCAGCCGGGCCAACCACGCGATAGATGATGCGATCATCCGGCGCGAGGGCAAGCAATTGAAACGCCGAGCGCGGCAGATCAACAACCGCCTGCCCGTCTCGTACCGTGATCGACGCCGCAATGTCATTGGCTGCCCCGATCAGCAGCCGGTCATATGCTTCGCGCGCGGCTTGGCGCCCGTATGCGAACGCGGCCAGCGATACGAACACCCCGCCGATCAACAAAACGCCCGTCACGGCAAGCGCCACCCGCGCGGTTAACGACAGGCTGACCTTTTCATGTGGCGCGCTACGCATCTGCGTTCAGCCGATAACCCAGCCCACGCAACGTTTCGATAGAGGTGCCGCTGTTCACCAGCTTTTTGCGCAAACGCCCGACGTAGAGTTCCACAGCGTTCAGGCTGACCTCGGAATCCTCGAACGAGAAGAGACCGTCGAACAAACGCTCTTTGCTAAGCACTGCACCGGGGTTGCGCATGAAGATGTTCAAAAGCGCCATCTCGCGGCGGGTCATTGTGACAAGGCTACCGTCAATGCGCACCACTTTCGCCGCAGGGTCGAAGGCCAGCCGGGCAATCGCAATCTCGGCCCCTTTTTGGTTTTGATCACGGCGAACAAGTGCGCGAACTCTTGCCTCTAACTCTCTCAGATCAAATGGTTTTACCAGATAATCATCGGCGCCCTGATTAAGCGCCGTAATCCGATCATCCACAGCAAACTGCGCTGTCAGCATAAGAACCGGAGTGGTGTCTTTGTTGCGCCGCAACCGAAGCAGAATGTCGGTGCCCAGCCCATCAGGAAGGTGAATATCCAGCACCACAACATCATAACGCTGTACATCAAGACAGGCCTGCCCATCGGCCAAAGTGGGCGCGATATCACAGGCAATGCCTGCCCGTTCGAAGCTGGCCGAAATCGCATCAGCCACATCGCCGGTATCTTCGACCAATAACAACCGCACTTGTCTGCCCCTCCCAAGACAGGGCCAGTCTATGCAAGCCCAGCGACCGCGTGAAGACCCCAAGCGCCCCGTGACAGGTTCATGACAGACACCCGCGCTATAGTGAACTCCTGCCACAGACAGGGAGGTCTGCGGCCAATATCGTATCGGAGGAGATACCATGACACTCACTCTCACCCGTCGTGCCTTTACGGCAGCGGCAATCCTTACCTGTACCGCTTTTGGCGCACATGCTGAGGGTTTCACCCCCGAGAACCCAGAATGTATCGCACCGGCAAACCCCGGTGGCGGTTGGGATTTCACATGCCGTCAGGTTGGTAAATCGCTTCAGGATCAGGGCCTTATCCCTTCGACCATGCAGGTTGTGAACCTTGCTGGCGGCGGCGGTGGCGTTGCGTTCGCTGAAGTTGTGAACAAGCGTTCTGACAGCAACGACCTGATCGTCGCTGCATCTTCCGCCACGGCGACTCGTTTGGCTCAGGGCGCATATCCTGGTAACTCCATGGATCAGGTTCGCTGGCTTGCAGCCATCGGTGCTGACTATGGCGTAATCGCGGTTGCCGCTGACAGCGAACTGAACTCGCTTCCTGATCTGCTTGACCAAATCAAGGCTGACCCGAAATCCGTTTCGGTTGCCGGTGGTTCGGCTGTTGGTGGCTGGGATCACCTGAAAGTTCTGATCGCAACCAACGCTTACGGCATCGAAGATGTACGTTCCGTTAAATACATCGCGTTCGATGGCGGCGGCGAAGCTGTTACCCAGCTTTTGGCTGGTTCGGTTCAGGCCTTCACCGGCGATCTATCCGAAACCAAAGGCTTTGTAGACAGCGGCGACGTTAAGATCCTTGCTGTTCTGTCGCCAGAGCGTCTGCCAGGCGAATTCGCGGATATCCCCACCGCGAAAGAGCAAGGCGTAGAGGCAATCGGCGCGAACTGGCGCGGTTTCTATGCACCGGGCAACATGTCCGATGCGGCCTATGACTACTGGGTAAACGACATCGCAACACTGTACGCATCCGACGAATGGAAAGAGATCATGACCGCCAACGGTCTTGCTCCTCTCGACCTTCAGGGCGACGCGTTCCAGTCGTTCGTTGGTGACTCCGTTGCGCAGATCCAAGCGATCTCTCGCGAAATCGGTATTATCAAGTAATCAGCTTACAGATCGGGGCGCCCATTCGGCGCCCCGTTTTCTATTGCGCGGGCCGCACGGCCGCCCGCCACCAATCCAATACCCTGGGAGGAAACTATGAGTGACCGCATTTTCGGCGGCGTTGGCGTAATCTTAGCGCTGATCTTTGCCTGGCAGGCAACGGTCATTGAGGAAAGCTTTCTCAGCGATGCAGTTGGCCCCAAAGCCTTTCCGCTGATCATCGCCGCGGTGCTTGGCCTTTCGTCGTTGTATTTTCTGCTGAA
Organism: Actibacterium lipolyticum; assembly: GCF_900184935.1. GTDB lineage: Bacteria > Pseudomonadota > Alphaproteobacteria > Rhodobacterales > Rhodobacteraceae > Actibacterium_A > Actibacterium_A lipolyticum. Next base: position 31,053 of record NZ_FXYE01000002.1, read on the forward strand.
ACCCGATGCAGAACCCACTTGGCCCACCTTTGGTCGCGTCGCCGAAATCGGCTTGGCGGTCGCGGTAATGGTCGCCTATGCGATCATGCTGCCTGAACTTGGGTTCGTTATCGCAACCGCGCTGGCTGCCACGTATCTGACATGGCGTCTGGGCACAGCACCCGTTCAATCCATCATCGTAGGCGTTCTGACATCGGTCGGCATCTACGTCGTCTTTCACCTTATTCTTGGCCTGTCCTTGGCCAAGGGTCCCTTCGGTTTCTAAGGAGCGGAACGCATGGAAACTCTCGCTTCTTTAGGAGATGGCTTTTTCATCGCCATCACGTGGCAAAACCTGTTGCTGGCCTTCATGGGCTGCTTTCTTGGCACGATCATGGGTGCCCTGCCCGGTCTTGGCCCATCAAACGGTGTGGCAATCCTGATCCCGCTGGCATTCACACTGGGTCTAGGCGCGACGCCTGCGCTTATCCTGCTGACCTCGGTCTATTATGGGGCAATGTATGGCGGGCGGATTTCTTCGATCCTGCTGAACATTCCGGGTGACGAACCGGCAATGATGACCTGTCTTGACGGCTATCCGATGGCCAAAGCGGGCCGCGCTGGCGAAGCACTGGCCCTGTCCGGCATCGCATCCTTCTTTGGGTCGTTCTTCGCGACTTGGGGTCTGGTTCTGCTGGCACCACAGCTGGTTAAGGTCGCGCTTTGGTTCGGCCCTGCGGAATACTTTGCATTGTTCACGTTGGCCTTTGCCACGCTTGGCGGCATCTCTTCCACGAACCAAGCGAAGTCTGCTTTCGCTGCTGCGCTTGGCCTTGGCCTTGCGATGGTGGGCATTGACACCCAAACCGGCGTACCACGTTTCACGTTTGGCGAAGTGCATCTTTATGACGGCATCGACTTCCTTGTTGCCATCGTCGGCCTATTCGCCCTGTCCGAGGTGTTCGTGTTCCTTGAGCACGGCAACCTGAAACGCGACAGCGCCGCGCCGAAGATGAAAATCGGCAAGATTGTTCCAAGTCTCAGCCTTGTCAAATCCTGTATCCCAACGATGTTCCGCACAACGGGCCTTGGCTTTATCGCGGGTGTTCTGCCGGGTGCTGGCGCCTCCCTTGGTTCGTTTATTTCCTATTCCATGGAAAAACGGCTGGTGGATAAAGAAGGCACCTTTGGCACGGGCGATCCACGTGGCGTTGCCGCACCCGAGGCTGGCAACAACGCCGCCGCAGGCGGTGCGTTGGTGCCAATGCTGGCGCTTGGCGTGCCCGGGTCTGGCACGACGGCGGTTCTGTTGGCGGTTCTTCTTGCGCTGAACATCACGCCGGGTCCGTTGTTGTTCACACAGAACCCTGACGTTGTCTGGGGCCTGATCGCCGCGCTGTTCATCGCGAACTTTATGCTGCTGGCGATGAACATCCCGATGGTTGGCCTGTTCACCCGCGTTCTGTTGGTGCCGCCGCGCATCCTGATGCCGGTTGTTGCGATGGTGTCGTTCGTAGGCATCTACGGCATTTCGGGGTCTAGCTTCGATTTGCTGGTGATGATCGCCTTCGGTGTGCTGGGCTGGGTCTTGCGTAAACTGGACGTGCCGTTGGTACCGATCATCCTTGGCACGTTGCTGGGCAACGCCATGGAATCCAACCTGCGCCGTGCGATCACCATCGACAACGGCAATTGGGGCACGCTGATCGACTCTCCGCTGTCCATCCTGCTTTGGTCCATCGCGGCCATCGGTTTCATCCTGCCGATCATCTTCGGCAAAATGATGAAACGCCGGATGCGGATGGCACGCGACGAAGAAGGCGCGATCCAAGACTAAGTGCACATTTCCACTCACATGTGACTTGGCGCGCCCTTTTGGGCGCGCCTTTTTTGTTTCTTGGTCGAAACCAAGGCCAATATGGCGTATTACCGGCTGGACTAAGCGCGGTTTCACAAGTAAGTCCGCAGCTTCTCCATTTATGGCCCTACGCTCTGACCCAATGACGGGCACTGGCGACATGCCGATGGACAGGACCCAAGCAAGGCCACAAATGACAGACGCACCCGAAATTATCCAACCTCTCGCCGACGCTCTTGAAGCACGCGGTTACGAAGACCTGACACCGGTTCAAAAAGCCGTTGTGAAACCCGATCTGGGCAACGCCGACCTTTTGGTCTCGGCCCAGACCGGGTCAGGTAAAACCGTCGGTTTTGGTTTGGCCATCGCGCCAACCCTTCTTGGCGAAGAAACACGCTTTGGCCCGGCGGCGACGCCGCTGGCCTTGGTGATCGCACCAACCCGCGAACTTGCGATGCAGGTGAAACGCGAACTGGATTGGCTCTATGCCAAGACCGGCGCCATCGTGACATCCTGCGTTGGCGGGATGGATATGCGCGACGAACGCCGCGCGCTGGACCGTGGCGCGCACATCGTCGTTGGCACGCCCGGCCGTTTGGTCGATCACATCCGCCGCAATTCGTTGGACATGTCGGCCATGCGCGCCGTCGTTCTGGACGAAGCTGATGAGATGCTTGACCTTGGCTTCCGCGAAGACCTTGAATTCATCCTTGGCGAAGCCCCCGAAGATCGCCGCACGCTGATGTTCTCGGCCACGGTGCCGCGCGCGATTGCCTCGCTTGCCGAAGGGTATCAAAAAGACGCCATCCGCGTGACGACCGTCGCAGAAAAATCCCAGCACGCCGATATCGAATATCGCGCACTTAGCGTCGCCTCGCCCGATCCGGAAAACGCCATCATCAACGTGCTGCGGTATTACGAGGCGCAAAACGCCATCGTATTCTGCAACACCCGCGCGATGGTAAACCGCCTGACCGCACGCTTTTCCAACCGCGGTTTCGCCGTTGTCGCCCTATCGGGCGAGCTAAGCCAGAACGAACGCTCCCACGCGCTTCAGGCGATGCGTGACGGGCGGGCGCGGGTTTGTGTGGCAACCGATGTGGCCGCACGCGGTATCGACCTGCCCAACCTTGAACTGGTGATCCACGCAGAGCTGCCCAACAACTCTGAAACACTTTTGCACCGTTCTGGCCGCACAGGCCGCGCGGGTCGCAAAGGCGTCAGCGCGCTGATCGTACCGGCGCGCGCCCGTAAAAAGGCCGAACGCCTTTTGAAATTCGCCAAGATCAACGCCGAATGGGCAGCCCCCCCATCCGCCGAAGAGGTTCTGCGCCGCGACGAAGAACGCCTGTTGGCCGATCCCGTCTGGACCGAGGCCGTTTCCGCCGACGAACAGGAATTCGTAACCAAGCTGGTCGAATTGCATTCTGCCGAACAAATCGCCGCCGCATACATGCGCCTTTACCGCGACAAACACTCGGCCCCAGAAGAGCTGGCAAAAGCTGGCCCCGACGACGGCAAGCGCCAACGCGAGGCATTCGGGCCAAGCACTTGGTTCTCTGTCTCTGTCGGGCGCAGCCAAAATGCAGAGCCACGCTGGTTGCTGCCGATGCTGTGCCGCGCCGGGAACATTACTAAAGACGAAATCGGTGCGATCCGCATTCAGCAGGAAGAGACGTTTGTTGAACTGTCGCAGTCCTGCGTTTCGGGCTTTGTCGCGGCCATCGGCCCTGACATGCAGCTTGAAGGCGAAGCAAAGCTGACCCAGTTGGACAAAGCGCCCGACTTGGCCAACATGCCACGCCCCGGCCCTTCGAAACCTTATCGCGGTGGCAAATCTGATGGCCCGCGCGGATCTTACAAGCGTGACGAAAACCGCGCCCCGCGCCCAAAGCGCGACGACGATTACAAACCACGCCCTAAACCCCGTGACGAACATCGCCCGGTGCATAAGCCCAAAAGCGATTTCAACCCGGATCAAGGTGCCCCCGAAGGGATCGAGGCCCCCAAGCCAAAGCAGCGCTATGGCAAAGAGGACTTCGGCGGAAAGAAAAAATCGGCAGGTCGCCCCAAAGATAAGAAATTTGGCAAGTCTTCTGGTTCCAAACCCGAAGGCAGCAAGGCCCCGGCGAAAAAGCCATACCAGGGCGATGCCAAGAACACATCGAAACGGTTCACACCTCCGGGTGCTAAGCCGACAAAAGGCCCGGGCGGCAAGCCTCGGGTGTCGCGCGGTGCCAACGCGGTACCAAAGCGCGGCAAAAAATAAGGATTAGCCTTTTCTAGGGCCAACAAGATCAGGGGCCGAACCGTCGGCCCCTGACGATCCCCCACCTCTTTTCATCCACGCACGGCCCGCTGGGCTTTGTCGACACAAATCGTCGAATATGTTACCTTATCTAAGGCGACATATGCCGATACAGTTCCGTCTTATGCCGCCTGATTTTCAAGGAGGCATTCATGAAACTTTTTCGGATTTTGCCCAGCTTCATTGTTCTGTTGCTCATCGCGTCCCCGTCATTTGCGGATTGGAAAACCGTTCAGTCAAACGGGAAAGCGCGCGCTGTTTACCAAAGCGGAAACTATGAAGTTTGGATTCACTGTCGTCGCGGTCAGGGCTTGGAACTTTGGCTAAGGGATCTGACCTTAAGTGGACGCGACTTTCAGAACGTCAGGTCGCTTATGATGTGGGTCAAGCTTCCCGATGGACGAACGGACCGCTGGCCCGTCACTGTGGTTCAAGAAGGTGCCGGTATTTCTGGCGCGCTTTTGGTATCGGACTTCAACCTAGAATTCTTCCGCAACGCCCAAAGCTTTGAGCTGGACTCGCCGCAAACCCGGCAGGTCTTTCTTTCCGGCGACATGCGGGGCACCGGCGCCGCACGTCTGGCGTTTCTTGAACAATGTGGGCTGTGAATTGCCCTATCTGGGCAGGCGTCAGGGGGCCGGGTCAAACCGGCCCCTGTTTTCGTTATTCTTCTTCGTCAACTGCGCCACGGAACCCCGTGGCCACAACGAACTTTTCCGAACTGTTTGACCGGCTTGCGGGCGGCTTCACGTTTGCCACCTTGGTAAAGCGTTGCTTCAGCAGCTTCTGCAGCTCACCCTCGGCGCCACCGGCCAGAACCTTGGCGACAAACGTTCCGCCCTCGTCCAGCACATCAAAGGCGAAATAGGCGGCGGCTTCGCACAAGGCGATGATGCGCAAGTGGTCGGTCTGTTTGTGGCCAGACGAGGCAGCAGCCATGTCAGACATCACAACATCCGCCTGACCACCCAGCCAGTTCTTGACCTTCAGGTCAGCGTCGTCTTCCATGAAATCAAGCTGGTGAATTTCGCACCCGGCGATCGGTTCAACCTCTTGCAGGTCGACGCCAAGGATCGTGCCAACGGCCTTACCCTTCTTTTCGCCAAGCGCGTTCACCCGCTTCACGGCAACCTGACACCAGCCCCCCGGCGCACAGCCAAGGTCAACCACCCGCGCGCCCGGCACAAGGAACCGGTACTTGTCATCAAGTTCCAGAATCTTGAACGCGGCCCGGCCGCGGTACCCTTCGACCTGCGCCCGTTTCACGTAAGGGTCGTTCAACTGACGTTCCAGCCAAAGCGTCGACGAAAGCTTTCGCCCACGTGCGCTTTTGACCTTAACCCGTAGGTCGCGTTGCCCGCGCCCGCTTGTTTTCTTCGTTGCCATATCGTTTCGATGCGGCGCTTTCGCGCGCGCCCTCTTCTTTCAGTCTTTGTGATCCGCGCTGCCGTTGCAGGCGGTGAATTAAAACGGGCCGTCTTCCAACACGCCATCCGCGCTCATCTGTGCGTATAGCAGGCCTTCGCGCAAACCACGATCCGCAACCGATAAACGGTCTGTTGGCCAAACGCGCATCAACGCCTGAAGGATCGCCGCACCAGACATGATCAGCGCGTGCCGATCCCGGCCGATACGCGGATCGGTCCGCCGCCCTTCTGGACCAAGTTCCAGATAGTCACGGATCACCGTATCAATTTGGTCCGAGGTCATGCGTAACCCATCAACCTTGTTCCGGTCATACCGCCGCAACCCAAGGAACGAGGCCGCAACCGTGGTCACCGTGCCGCTTGTCCCGACAATCTGAAACCCTTCGCGCGCCTGTTCCGATGAATAGGGCGAGAATTCCGAAAGGTTCTCTTCGAAATACCAGCTCATCAAGGCGAACCGCGCGGCGTCGTCTTCGACGTCGTCAAACTGGTCTTTCAGCGTGGCCACGCCAAGGGGTACGGAAATCCAATCGACAACCTTGGCCGCCTGAAACGGGCTGTCGGTGGAATGGAACCCGGCATGCAACCGCATGATCGCGCGGGGGCGTTCGTGGCGCGGGACTGAACCCAGATCAATCCAGACCAATTCTGTGGACCCACCGCCGATATCGACCACCAGCAACTGTTCGGTTTTGGTGGACACCAAAGGCGCACAAGACACCACCGCGAGGCGTGCCTCTTCCTCGGGCTCAATGATATCCAGCTTCAAACCGGTTTCACGCTTCACCAACCGGATAAAATCGCGCGAGTTCTTGGCCCGCCTACAGGCTTCGGTCGCGACAAGCCGCATTCGGCTGACATTGTGGCGATCCAGCTTACCTTTGCAGATGCGCAATGCCTGAACAGTGCGCCCAATGGAGGCGCGCGACAACCGGCCAGACGCTTCAAGCCCGGTGCCAAGCTGCACGGACTTTGAAAAGCTATCGACCACATGAAACTGGCTGCCCTTGGGTTGGGCAATCAGCATGCGACAACTGTTTGTGCCCAGATCCAGCGCGGCATAAAGCTCAGCCGGATCAGGCTTATTTGGCGCGGGGGTTACGACCGCTTTTGGGAACGCGCCCGCACCATCGGGACGCTTGGGCGCCATAACTATCGCCCTCCAACTTTAAGTTACCCCCAAGGTAGTGTCAGGGCGCGCCCGGTGCAAGCGCGCCGTAAGGGCTCATAATGTTGTTGAGTATTTTTCAGGTGCCAGCCAGTGGCCCTTTTATGACCGCTGTTCTAGACCAGTGCCTGCCCAAGGTCGCTTCATGCGCGTGTCATGTCGAAAACCGGCACCGGCGCGCCATTTGCGCGGCTTACAAGCAAAGAACGGATACAAGGGAATCAGCAATGCCTGACGTCACAATCGTTTACTGGCGCGATATTCCGGCCCAAGTCATCGTTGGCAAAGGCCGACGTGGGTCCAAACGCGTGCTGGCGGAACGGTTCGAACAAGCCATTGACCGTTGTGCAATGAAGGTAGGCGCGCGCGATACCGACGCTTACCTTGCCGAATGGCGCAAGGCCGCACCCTATGCGGTTGACGGCGCGCCCGACGACATTGTCACAGCCGAGGCTGAACGGATCGAAGCCGAATACGATAACGACCGACTGAAAGCGCTGATCGCCAATTCCGGATGGGACTAAACCCCGCAGCGCTTTGGGAGGCCGCGATGGCACTTTTGCAATTCAAGAAACGCGAAGAACGGGCAGCGCCCGTTTCGGCAGATGTTGAAGCCTTCCTTCAGGGCTATTCGATCGAGGTGATGCCGCGCACCGCCGAAAAGGTCGAAGATTTCCGCGCACTGCTGCCCGAAGGCACTCGCGTTTACATCGCCCATATCGACGGCACCCCGATTGACGATATGGTCGCCACCGCCAAACGGCTGGCGGCGGATGGCTATAACGTCATGCCCCACTTCCCTGCCCGCATTATCAAAGACAAGGCCACGCTGGCCGATTGGATCGCGCGCTATCAGGGCGAAGCTGGCGTCAAACAGGCGCTGCTGCTGGCCGGCGGCGTTGCGGAACCCGTGGGCGACTTTGACAGTTCCATGCAGTTGCTGGAAACCGGCCTGTTCGATCAGGCGGGCTTTACTCGGCTTCACGTGGCTGGCCACCCCGAAGGCAACCGCGACATCGACCCAGATGGCGGCGACGCGATGGTGATGGAGGCTTTGCGCTGGAAGCAAGCGTTCAGCGACCGCACCGATGCGCAGATGGCCCTTGCCACCCAGTTCTGTTTCGAAGCAGCCCCCGTGATCGACTGGGCCAACCGTCTGACAGCCGAAGGCATCACCCTGCCCATCCACATCGGCATCGCGGGCCCGGCCAAGCTGCAAACGCTGATCAAATTCGCCGTGGCCTGTGGCGTCGGCCCTTCGCTCAAGGTGCTGCAGAAACGCGCCAAGGATGTGACCAAGCTGGTCCTGCCGTTCGAGCCGACAGAGATTATCGCCGATCTGGCCGCGCACAAAGCGGCGAACCCGGATTTCAACATTGAATCCGTCCATTTCTTCCCGCTTGGCGGGATCAAGACCAATGCAAACTGGGCCATTGAAAATGGCGGTGCTTCGGCCCGCCCGGCCTCGGCAACCTAAGGAACGCCAATGACCCGCACCGTTATCGAATCCAAAACCAAGACCGTGACCATCGGCTTTGACGAACCGTTCTGCGTGATCGGCGAGCGGATCAACCCAACCGGCCGCAAAAAGCTGGCCGCCGAACTGGAAGCCGGGGATTTCAGCACCGTTGAAAAAGACGCGCTGGAACAGGTTGCCTGTGGCGCGATGGTTTTGGACATCAACTCGGGTGCGGTGTTTTCCAACAAGATGGCCGAAGACCCCCGTTACGCCGATAACAACTTCGTCGAACCTCCGCTGATGCGCGAACTGATCGCGCGTGTTCAGGCGTTGGTGGACGTGCCGCTGTGCATCGACAGTTCGGTCCCCGAGGCGCTGCAAGCCGGGCTTGAGGCCGCCGAAGGTCGCCCGCTGTTGAACTCTGTCACCGGCGAGGAAGAACGGCTGGAGGTCGTGCTGCCGCTGGTCAAGAAATACAATGTCCCTGTCGTCGCGATTTCCAACGATGACACCGGTATTTCCGAAGACCCAGACGTGCGTTTCGCCGTTGCCAAAAAGATCGTCGAACGCGCCGCCGATTTCGGCATTCCGGCCCACGACATCGTGGTGGACCCGCTGGTGATGCCCATCGGCGCGATGGCGACCGCTGGTCAGCAAGTTTTCACCCTTGTCCGCCGCCTGCGGGATGAGCTGGGCGTGAACACCACCTGTGGTGCATCCAACGTTTCCTTCGGCCTACCGCACCGTCACGGCATCAACGCGGCCTTCCTGCCCATGGCGATTGGCGCGGGCATGACCAGCGCGATCATGAACCCCGTTCGCCCCGTTGAGATGGAGGCGATCCGCGCCGCCAACTTCCTGATGAACCACGACGCCAATGGCGGTGAGTGGATCAAGTTCGCCCGCGTTCTGGACGCAGTGAACGAAGGCACACCCTTCCCCGAAGCCTCTAAGGCGGCGGCAGAAGCAGGCGCTGGCCGCGGTGGCCGCCGCCGTCGCCGGGGCTAACGCACCCAGCCCGGATACTGTAACACTGGTTTCGGCGAAGGGGTTCCCTTCGCCGAACTGCCATACGCCCTAAACGAAGAACGCAGCACATGACCACTGATCCACTTGTCATCTTTACGCCCTCGGGCAAACGCGGCCGGTTTCCGGCTGGCACCCCCGTTCTGACGGCGGCGCGCCAGCTTGGCGTCGATCTGGACAGTGTGTGTGGTGGTCGTGGCATCTGTTCGAAATGTCAGGTGACGCCGTCTTATGGCGAATTCCCCAAACACGGCGTGACAGTCGAAAAAGACGCGCTGAATGAATTCAACGCGGTCGAGCAGCGATACGACGACAAACGCGGCCTGAAACCGGGGCGTCGCCTTGGCTGTCAGGCGACTGTTCAGGGCGACATTGTCATCGACGTGCCCGCCGAAAGTCAGGTGCACAAACAGGTGGTGCGTAAAGCCGCCACCGCCCGCGCCATCACGATGGATCCGGCCACACGGCTGTTCCTTGTCGATGTCGAAGAACCAGACATGCACGAGCCCACCGGCGATTTCGAACGGCTGAAAACCGCCCTGAAGGCACAGTGGAACATCGAAGGTCTGACCGCGCCCCTGCCCGTTCTATCCCGCCTGCAACCCGCGCTGCGCAAGGGCGACTGGCAGGTCACCGTCGCCGTGCACCACGATCACACCGGCAGCGCGCCGCGCCTGATTGATGTCTGGCCCGGCTATTACGAAGGCGGGCTTTACGGCCTTGCGATCGACCTTGGCTCCACCACCATCGCCGCGCATCTGTGCGATCTGGTTACAGGCGAGGTCAAAGCCTCCTCCGGTATCATGAACCCGCAAATCCGCTTTGGCGAAGATCTGATGAGCCGCGTTTCATACGTGATGATGAACCCCGGCGGCGACGTAGAGATGACGGGTGCAGTGCGTGATGCGCTGAACGAACTGGCCAAATCCATCGCCGAAGAAGCCGAAATCGACCCGCGCGCCGTTGTCGAAGCAACGTTCGTTTGCAACCCGGTGATGCACCACCTGTTGCTGGGCATCGACCCGGTGGAGTTGGGCCAGGCCCCCTTCGCGCTGGCCACGTCGTCCTCCGTTTCGCTGGACGCGGCGGAACTGGACCTCAGCGCGCTGAACGCAGCCGCCCGCGTCTATATCCTGCCCTGTATCGCCGGGCATGTGGGCGCGGACGCCGCCGCCGTCGCCCTTTCCGAAGAGCCGCAGAAGTCCGACGATCTGATGCTTGTCGTCGATGTGGGCACAAACGCCGAAATCCTGTTGGGCAACAAAGACCGCGTGCTTGCCTGCTCTTCCCCCACCGGGCCAGCATTCGAAGGCGCGCAGATCAGTTCCGGCCAACGCGCCGCCCCCGGCGCGATTGAGCGGGTAGAGATTGACCCGGCCACCAAAGAACCCCGCTTCCGAGTGATCGGGTCGGACCTGTGGTCCGACGAAGACGGATTTGATGCCGCCACCGCTACGACCGGGATCACTGGCATCTGCGGCTCTGGGATTATCGAGGCTGTGGCCGAAATGCGGATGGCAGGATTGCTGGACCCGTCCGGCCTGATCGGATCAGCCGAACAAACCGGCACGCCCCGTTGCGAACCCGAAGGGCGCACACACAGCTATCTGATCTTTGATGGCAGCGCCGATGGCGGCCCGCGCATCACCGTGACCCAAGGCGATATTCGCGCCATCCAACTGGCAAAATCCGCGCTCTATGCGGGCGCGCGCCTTTTGATGGACCAGATGGGCGTGGACACGGTGGACCGTGTGGTTTTGGCCGGTGCTTTTGGCGCGCATATCAGCCCGAAACACGCGATGGTTTTGGGCATGATCCCAGACGCCCCGTTGGACAAAGTCACCAGCGCAGGCAACGCCGCGGGCACCGGCGCACGGATCGCCCTGTGCAGCCTTGCAGCGCGGTCAGAAATTGAAACGGTTGTCGGCAACATCCATAAAGTCGAAACCGCCGTGGAGCCGAAATTTCAAGAGCATTTCGTTAACGCTAACGCCATCCCTCACGCCACCGATCCGTTCCCCGAACTGGCGCAGGTGGTCAGCCTTCCGGCTGTCGGGTTCAACACAGGCGACGCAGGCGGTGGACGACGGCGCAGACGCCGCTAACAGGTTTTGCGCAAGGCCCTTACTTGCGCTTGACCGCCCTCGTTGGTTTGACTATCTGAATGCCGCAGGCGGGTGTAGCTCAATGGTAGAGCAGGAGCTTCCCAAGCTTAAGACGAGGGTTCGATTCCCTTCACCCGCTCCAGCTTTCCAAACCACCAAAGACGAACGGCGCTTTAATTAAGCGCCGCTTGGATGAATGCTACCAACTGCTTGGTTGATCCGTCTTCGCCATCGGACGACGCCGCGCCCGTTACGATCGGCTCCAGTGAAACGGCCAGTTCTTTGCCCAGTTCAACGCCCCATTGATCAAAGCTGTTGATGCCAAGGATCACGCCTTCGACGAAGACGCGGTGTTCGTACAAGGCAACGATTTGGCCAAAGATTTCAGGCGTCAGTTTGGGATAGATCAGCGTGGTGGACGGGCGATTTCCAGGGAACACGCGGTGGCGCGCCTGACGGTCCAATTCGGCCCCTTCGAAACCTGCCGCTTCCATCTTGGCGCGGGCCTCGTCCAAGCTACGACCCAGCATCAGCGCCTTAGACTGCGCCAGACAGTTCGCCATCAACAACTGATGATGACGCGAACGGCCCATTTCATTTCCTTCGGCAGCAACAAGGAATTCGCAAGGAATAACCGCCGTACCCTGATGGATCAGCTGATAAAATGCGTGCTGCCCGTTGGTGCCCGGCTCTCCCCAGACAACGGGGCCAGCGGGAACAGTCAGGTCGGTACCGTCCATCGCGACGCGCTTGCCGTTACTCTCCATCTCTAGCTGTTGAAGATATGCAGGAAGCCGCGCAAGCTGTTGATCGTAAGGCAAAACTGCCCGCGTGCTATAGCCGCAGAACTGATTGTGCCACATCCCAACCAGCGCCAGAAGGACCGGCATGTTTTCAGCCAAAGGTGCGGTGCGGAAATGTTTGTCCATCGTTTCGGCGCCCTTCAGGAAGGCACGGAAATTTGCGGGGCCAACGGCCAGCATGATGGAAAGCCCGATTGGCCCCCACATCGAATACCGCCCGCCGACCCAATCGGCGAAGCCGAACACACGCTCTTCAGCGATGCCAAAGGCGCTGGTTTTGTCCAGCGCGGTCGACACGGCCGCGAACTGCGCGCTTGGGTCTGTCACCGCTTCTGCCATCATCGTGCGGGCGGTTTCGGCATTCGTCATCGTTTCGATGGTGGTGAAGGTTTTTGAAGCAACGATCACCAGCGTAGTCGTCAGATCAAGCCCACGCATCACTTGTGAAATATGCGCGCCATCCACGTTGGAAACGAAGTGGCACCGCGGACCATCGGCATAAGAGGCAAGCGCCTGCAACGCCATCACCGGCCCAAGGTCGGACCCGCCGATGCCGATATTGACCACATCGGTGATCTTACCACCCTGCCCTTTGAAACTGCCTGACCGAACGGCGTTCACGAACGCCTCCATCTGGTTCAGTACATCATGGACGCCGGGAATAACGTCTTGGCCATCGACCAACACGGGCCCTTCGCTGGCCCGAAGCGCAGTGTGCAGAACGGCACGGTCTTCGGTTTCGTTGATCTTTTCACCGCCGAACATCGCGTCGCGACGCCCGGCGACATCCGCGCTTTCGGCCAATGCAATCAGGCCCGACAGCGTTTCATCGTCGATATTGGTCTTGGAAAAGTCGAACAGCATATCGCCCAGACGGGCGGAAAACGTGCCAGCGCGATCTGCGTCTTTAAACAAATCGACGATCCGGCGCGGTTTGGCGTTTTCAGCTTTAGCTCGAAGGTTTTTCCAATGATCCATAATCTATTCAGCCCAGTGAACGGTTGCGTTTTTCAAGACGGCGGCAACGGGTGCCTCGGATGGGTCCAGCGTTTCCGCTCGCTCCAGCGCGGCGCGCTTTTCCGTGCCGGTAATAACGATATGAGTGTTCAACGCGCCCTGAAGCACCGGCGCGGAAAGCGTCATCCGGGGTTCGGGGGCACCCGGCGCGCGCATCGGCACCAAAACTGGCGCGTCGTCCGACATCGCCTCTTCCAAACGGTCAGCGCCGGGGAACAAAGAGGCCGTGTGCATGTCCGCACCCATCCCCAACAAAAGGACAGAAATAGGCAAGACCGCCTCTATCCCTTGGGAAAGCTCAACCAGCTTGTCTTCGGGCGCAGGCGCATCCGCATAGAACGGCACCAAATTGGCCGCCGCCGCGTTTTCCACCAACAGCCGTTCGCGCAGCAACCGCGTGTTCGACCTGTCGGAACTTTCGGGAACCCAGCGTTCGTCCGTCAGCATGACGTTGACGTTCGCCCAATCCAAATCGACCGCACACAGCGTATCAAAGATCGGCCCTGGCGTTGTCCCGCCGGGAACGGCAAGCGTGGCAGTGCCTTGTTGGCGCAGCGCCGCGCCAAGTTCGCTGGCAAGGTGGTCTGCCAAGCTGATCATCATCAGCTCTCTGTCTGGGTATTCTTGGAAGATCACGCTTTCACCTCGCGCCAGCGGCGGCCGTCTTTGTGCATCAACATCAGCGCATCCTCTGGGCCGGAACTGCCCGGATCATAGGATTTTGGCCGGTCGCCCCGGTCTGTCCACCCATCGATCAACGGGTCGGTCCAGGCCCAAGCGGCCTCTACCTCATCCCCGCGCATGAATAGGGTTTGGTTGCCACGGATCACATCCATGATCAGCCGTTCATAAGCGTCTGGAATATCCTCGGCCTCTGGGCCCAGTGCCTCTTTGAACGACATATCAAGCGGAACCTCGACAAGGCGCATACCGCCCGGCCCCGGTTCTTTGATCGTCACGCGCAGGTTGATGCCTTCGTTGGGTTGCAGGCGAATAACCAACACGTTGGCTTTTTGGCGTTCCTGTTCACCGAAAATCGAATGCGGTGGATCTTTGAACACGATCGCAATTTCCGACGTCCGCGCCCGCATCCGTTTACCAGTACGCAGATAGAACGGAGTCCCCTTCCAGCGCCAGTTAGAGATATGCGTCTTCAGCGCGATAAAGCTTTCGGTCCGGCTGTCTGGGTTTTCGACATCGTCAAAATAGCTGGGCCCGTCTTCATCTTCACAATATTGGCCGCGCACGATGTCATCAGGGTCCACCGGATCAAGCGCGCGAATAACCTTTAGCTTTTCGTCACGCACGGCGTCGGGTTCAAACGCATATGGTGGCTCCATCGCGATCAGGCATAGAAGCTGCATCATGTGGTTTTGAACCATATCCCGCATCGCGCCGGATTTGTCGTAATACCCACCACGGCCACCGACACCCACGGTTTCTGCAACCGTGATCTGAATGTGATCGACGTTCTGTGCATTCCACAGCGGCTCAAACAGCATATTCCCGAAACGCACCGCCATCAGATTCTGAACCGTTTCTTTGCCCAGATAGTGATCGATGCGATAGATTTGATGTTCGTCGAAATGCTTTGCCAGCGTCGCGTTCAACGCCTGAGCCGTTTTCAGATCGTGACCGAATGGTTTTTCCACCACAATCCGGCTTTCCGCATCTGCCATCCCATAGGCATGCAGCCGTTCAGCAATATCCCCGAACAGGCTTGGCCCGACCGAAAAATAGAACGCATGAACGACGCCCTTGCGCATTTTGCCAGCAAGCTCTTTCCAGCCTTCTTCGCCGCGAGCATCGACCTTGATATAGCTAAGCCGTTCCAGAAATGCGGCGATTGTCGCCTTTTCCTGCTTGTCGCGATCAACAAACTCGTTGATCGCATTGCCGACCATCGCGCGGAATTCGGTATCATCATGATCAGAGCGTGCCGCCCCGATGATACGAGCATCCTCGGGCATCTGACCGGACAGGAAGCGCCGGTATAGCCCCGGCAGGATTTTGCGGCGGGCAAGATCGCCCGTACCGCCAAAAATAACCAGGTCGAATGGATCAACCGGGATGACGCGTGAAACCATAACGTGCCCACCGTATTCGTGTTAGCGCAAACACGGTCTGTCTAACCACGCCGCGCGACGAAGTCTAGCACCTAGAAGGCTTTGGCGAAAACTCGTTTACACTTATGCGTCCAATTCTGCATCCCAATAAAGGAAATCCAGCCAGCTATCATGCAGATAATTGGGCGGAAACTTGCGCCCCATGTTGCGCAGCTCTTCGGCGCAGGGTTGGCGCGGTGGTTTACGCAGGTGCATATTTACCTGCCGAAGGCTTTTAGAGCCTTTGCGAAGGTTGCATCGGGAACAAGCCGCCACAACGTTTTCCCAACTGGTCACCCCACCCCGGGCGCGCGGCACGACATGGTCAAATGTCAGATCACCGCCTGTTCCACAGTATTGGCAGGAAAATTCATCCCTCAAAAATAAATTAAAGCGCGTGAAGGCCACGCGCTTTTGAGGTTTGACGTAATCTTTCAGAACAACAACAGACGGTATCCTGATTTCTGTCGTTGGACTTCGGACAACATGATCGTATTCGGCAACAATATCGACCCGGTCCAAAAACACTGCTTTTACAGCATCCTGCCAAGGCCAAAGTGACAGCGGATAATATGACAGCGGTCTATAATCCGCATTTAACACCAATGCCGGATGATGTTTCAGGGAACTCGGCTCCCTTACAAAATGAGTTCTAAAATCGCCGTCCATTCTTAATGACTCCATGCCGGCCATATCTGCCCGATTCTGGTGCCAAGGCGGGCGAACCCGCCCTAGCTTGTGGATAACTATATATGGCGCGTCGCACCATGCAAGCCCCGCTATATGCAGTGTTTGTCGCGCCCAGAATTACCGCCCATTCATGACGGGTATGTGACGGTTATCCACAGGGCGCGGAATGCCTGCGTCACGGCATTAAATAAGCCTTGATCGCACAGCTTCCAGAGCGGTCGTTGATTTAAAATGGGAAATGCGCACACACAGGCAAAACGTTATGGGCGCGCATTAGGAATTAAGAACGACGATCCGTTCTGGCACGAACAGGAACCGGCTTTGACGCGCGGCGCACAACATGAAGAACTGGCAGCGACAACACCAAAGCGGCAAGAGCGACTGTCATTAGTTCCATGATAAATCCTCCTCGATTCCACAGAAACCTAGGGGCGCGCCACCACCGCGTCAAGCAGGTGGTGTTTCAAGCCCCAGCCGGTCGCGCATAAACGCCAATGCGACGCTAAGCCCATCCGGCGCGATGCCGTGTGCTGTGCCCTTCATGACGTGGGCATAGACCTGAAAACCGGCCTGGCTAAGTGCTTCGCCCGCTTCTGGCAGCGACTGCACGGGAACAACATCATCCTGATCCCCATGCACCAATAACACCGGCGGTTTACTGACCGCCTGATCCGCCAAATCTTCGGGGCGCAAAAGACGGCCGGAAAAGCCGACGACACCTGCGAATTCTTCTTCGCGGCGCGGGGCGACATGCAGGCTCATCATCGTTCCCTGAGAGAACCCAAGCAGGATAACGCGGTCCGCCGTCAGCCCCTCTTCTTCCATCACGGAATCCAGATAGGCGTTCAAATCATCAACGGCGCGCACCATGCCCGCTTCGCTTTCTTCTTCGCTGGACCCATCGATCCAAGGAATCGGAAACCACTGATACCCCATCGGGGAACCTGCGCAGCGTTCTGGCGCGTCGGGCGCAACAAAAGCGGTGCCCGGCATATGTTCACTTAAAGGGTCGGCAAGCCCAAGCAGATCCGCGCCATTGGCACCATAGCCGTGCAGAAACACCACCAAAGAAGTGGCGTCGCCCTGTGCGGGGCCGCGCCGGCCACTTTCCAAAACTCTGCTCATCGGATCCCTTCCCTCTGTTTTGCGACATGGTAGTAGGCCCAAAGCGCCCGCGCCGCAACGCCCCTCCATGGGGACCACGCCTTGGCCATGTCGCGCAATGCGCGTTCCTTGGGCCTTTCGTCCAGTTCAAACAGAAGCTTCACCGATTCCTGCAATGCCAAATCACCCGGCGCGAACACATCCGCCCGACTAAGTGAAAACATCGCGTAAATCTCGGCCGTCCACTGCCCGATGCCGGGCACTTCCACCAAGGTAGAGATCACCTCATCCGTTGGGCACGTCCGCAAACCGGTGAAATCTATCCGTGCTTCGGCCAAGGCCTTTGCGTATCTGATTTTCTGGCGCGACATGCCGCAGGCGCGCAAATCCTCTTCGCTGGCCCACATGACTTTTCGCGGGCCGGTTAGCTTGGCCGTTTTCAATCGCCCCCAGATGGCGTTTGCCGCAGCCACCGAAACCTGCTGGCTGACGATGGCATCCAACAACGCCTCGTACCCATCTTTGCGACGACGAAGCGGCAATGGCCCTGTTAGTTCAAGCGCGGCCGCGAACCGTGGCTCAACCTCGGCCAGATATGTTGCGCCTTCGGCCACGCAAGCGGGTGTTTCGATGATCCGGCCAACCATTTTGCCCTCGCTTTCTGCTGTTTCGAAATATCGTCACCGAAGCCATGAAAGTCACGCAGCAAAGCACGGATGCGCAAACCCTCAAGGTGTGGCGAAAACGCTAAACCCGGAAAACGCGCTTTCCAAGCCTTTGCGCCAACGCTAACCATTCCACATGAGCGAAATTTCAGCAGCCCCGACAGCATCCGATCAACGCGCGAAACGCAACGTTTTGGTGCTGGTTCTGGCCCAAGCGTTCCTTGGCGCACAGATGCCGATGATCTTTACCATTGGCGGGCTTGCCGGACAGTCGCTGGCCGCAAATGCCTGTTTCGCAACACTTCCCATTTCGATGATCGTGCTTGGGTCCATGCTGACGGCCACGCCGATTTCTTCGATCATGCAGCGTTATGGGCGCAAGGTTGGCTTTTTCATCGGCGCGGGTGGCGGCGCCCTTGGCGCGGCGATCGGGGCGTATGGGTTGATGCAATCCTCGTTCACGTTGTTCCTGCTCGGATCGCTTTTCACCGGGGTTTATATGTCGGCGCAGGGGTTTTACCGCTTTGCCGCCTCTGACACCGCATCCGAGGAATTCCGGCCCAAGGCGATTTCCTATGTGATGGCGGGTGGCCTAGCCTCGGCGATCATCGGGCCGCAACTTGTTAAACTGACCGCGCAATCCATGGTCGTGCCGTTTCTGGGCACCTATCTGGTGGTCATCGGCGTAAACGTCCTTGGCTCGCTGTTGTTCCTGTTTATCGACATTCCTAAGCCACCCACACCATCCGCCGACGCGCCCAAAGGCCGTTCCCGGTTAGAGCTGTTGGCGACCCCGCGCATTGCCGTTGCCATCATCTGCGCGCTTGTTTCCTATGCGTTGATGAACCTTGTTATGACCTCCACACCACTGGCGGTCGTTGGCTGTGGGTTTGAAACGGCGGACGCGGCGAACGTGGTGACCGCCCATGTTCTGGCGATGTTTATCCCGTCCTTTTTCACCGGTCACATGATCGCCCGCTTTGGCGTTGAAAAGATCGTCGCCCTTGGGCTGATCGTTCTTGGAGGCGCAGGAACCGTCGCCCTGATGGGTGTCGAATTAGAGCATTTCTTCATCGCGCTGATACTGCTTGGCATCGGCTGGAACTTTGGCTTCATCGGCGCGACGACCATGTTGGCCGGCGCCCACGCCCCGGAAGAACGTGGCCGCGTCCAGGGCATGAACGACCTGATCGTGTTCGGCGGGGTTACGTTTGCCTCGCTCGCGTCGGGTGGGTTGATGAACTGTTCCGGCGGATCGGTTCAACAGGGCTGGACAGCCGTGAACCTTGCCATGGTGCCATTTCTGGTGCTGGCTGGCGGGGCGCTTATCTGGTTGGCCATGCGCCCGCGCGAGGCATAACGCCCCCTACCACCGCCCCGAAAAGCTGCGCAGTAACAGACCGCTTCGGCGGGCAAATTCAGATTGCGCCAACTGCCCTGCGGCCACTGCCTCGGGCGTTTTCATAGCAGCCTTCAGAATGGGTTCTGCCTGCCATCCAACCAACATCGCACCATGCGCCGCTGACGGAACCGCGCCCCGCTTGGCGCGGGCATTGCGCAACCGTGCCAAGGCAGTCTTTGCAAGCGCTGCAACCCCTTCTGCCCGACCATCCAGCAAAGGTATACGCCCGCGCGCCTCCAGTTCCGGGATGGCCCGCAACCATTGCGCAACGCCAACGCCATAGCCGAAATCGCGCACGACATCTTCACCACTGTCAGCACCAAGTGCGCGGGCCGTCACCCACATCAAGTTGCCAGAGGTCGCATCGATATATTCGTCGAAATGCGCCGCATCTTCGAACGGATCGCGATAAACATCCCACCGGCGCGCCTGAACCAGCTTGTCCAACAGATCTGTGTCGGGCTGAGCCAGAACCTCGGCCAATGGGGAAACGACTTCGTGGCGGCGCACAACAGCGCCCTGCCCGATTTCCTCCAACGCATCGCGCCACCACTGAAGCCGCATTTCAGCGATCATAGGTTCGGATGCCACCCAAGGCGCACGCGCGACCTCTAGGTTGAAGGCATAGATCGGGAACAGCTTTTCACGCGCCGCAACCGGCGAGGCCATCGTTGCCAGAAACCGATCAGGGTCGCCGCGTTCAACCAATTCTGCACAGGCCTGAATGCTCATACCGCTTGCGCCAAAACCAGAAGATACCCGGTTTCGCCTTTCACTTTTCGCCAGCTTTCAGCCTCGGCTTGGTTTTCGTCCAATGCTTTGGAAAGCTCTGCATTCGCACCGGCGCGCAGCTTTGCAATTCGCGCTTCCATCGGCTGATAGTAGTTTTCCCATGCCGCGTCTGACACTGTCTTGATGCCCAACACCTTAAAGCCCGCCGCCTCAACCTTGGCGCGCAGTTCAGCCTCGGAACTGGGTTCATACCCGTCCCAAAAGCTACGCGCCGCTTGCGAAGGTTCATCGGTCAAAAACGCAGGTTCAGAAAACGCGACATATCCATTTTCTTTCAATGCCTTGCGAAACACACCTAAACCTTCACTTACACCAAGGAAGTACAGCGCACCGGCACACCAAATCAGGTCAAACGGCGCATCTGGCTGGGTATCAAGCTGGGCCATGTCGCCAACCCGCGCGTCCACCCGCGGTTCATTTTCAAACCGCGCTTCAGCCTGCGCCACGAACGGAGCATGCAGATCAACCGCCAGAAGGTGCCCAGCCGGCAGATGGCGCAACAGGGCCTGAATGTCATCGCCCGGCCCGCAACCCGCGTCACAAACGATGGCATCTGGCCGAAGTGCCGCGCGCTTCAACGCCCAATGCACATCCGCGGCTTCCCCCGGCCCTTCGCGTGGCAAATCTTTATGAACTTCGAAGAAGGCGGTCACGGCTTGGCTCCATCATGGACCAATTTCCACGTCACCGCGTCCAACAGCGCCTCGAACGAGGCATCCACGATGTTGGGCGACACCCCCACGGTTGACCACCGCTGCCCCTTGCCATCTTCGCTGTCGATGATGACGCGGGTCACGGCCTCTGTCCCGCCGTTGGTGATACGGACCTTGAAATCGACCAGCTTCATGTCGTCGATATTGGGCTGATACGGCCCAAGGTCTTTCGCCAAAGCCTTGGCCAGCGCGTTCACCGGCCCTTGGTCGTTGCCCGACGCATCGTGGCTTTCCGACACCGACAGCATCTTTTCGTCGCCGATCTTCACCACAACCATCGCTTCCGACAGGCTGATCATCTTGTCATAGCGGTTTTTGCGGCGTTCAACCGTGACCTTATATCGTTTAACTTCAAAAAACTGCGGCAAAAGGCCAAGCGCCCGACGCGCCAACAGCTCAAAGCTGGCTTGCGCGGTGTCATAGGAATACCCCTGCGCTTCACGCTCTTTGATCTGGTCAAGGATTTGCGACAGCGCCGAGTTGCCCTTTTCGACGCTCAGCCCAGCCTCGGCCAGACGTTTACGCAGGTTCGACTGCCCCGCCTGGTTCGACATCGGGATAATGCGGCCGTTCCCCACGATCGACGGTTCGATGTGTTCATACGTCGATGGGTCTTTCAGAATGGCAGACGCATGCAACCCCGCCTTATGGGCAAACGCCGAGGCCCCGACATAGGGCGCAGACTTCGTGGGGACGCGGTTCAGGATATCATCCAATAGACGCGAGGCGCGGGTCAGCCCGGCCAAGGCCTTGTGCGTGACACCAGTTTCGAACTGGCTGGCATAGGGTTCTTTCAACAGTAGCGTCGGGATCAGCGTGGTCAGGTTCGCATTGCCACAGCGTTCGCCCAACCCGTTCAGTGTGCCCTGCACCTGCCGCGCACCTGCGTCGATGGCCGCCAACGACCCGGCAACCGCATTGCCCGTGTCGTTATGGGTATGGATGCCGACACGATCACCGGGAATACCCTGTGCGATCACCGCTGCGGTGATGCGCCCGATCTCGTCAGGCAAGGTGCCGCCGTTGGTATCGCACAGAACGATCCAACGCGCGCCAGCGTCAAACGCCGCCTTCAGGCATTTCACCGCGTATTCAGGGTTTGCCTTATAGCCATCAAAGAAATGTTCGGCATCGAACAGCGCCTCGCGCCCTTGGGCGACGATATGTTCAAACGACCGTGCGATGTTTTCTAGATTTTCGTCCAACGTGATGCCAAGCGCCTTGGTCACGTGGAAATCATGGGTTTTGCCGACAAGGCAAACGGACGGTGTGCCCGCGTTCAGAACCGCGGCCAGCACATCATCGTTTTCGGCACTGCGACCCGCGCGTTTGGTCATGCCAAAGGCTGTCATCGTGGCGCGGGTTTTGGGGGCTTCGTCGAAAAACGCGCTATCGGTCGGGTTCGCGCCGGGCCAGCCGCCTTCGATATGATCAACGCCAAGCGCATCCAGCGTTTCGGCGATCTGGATCTTTTCGGGGGTGGAGAACTGCACGCCCTGCGTCTGCTGCCCGTCGCGCAGCGTGGTGTCGAAAAGATAGAGGCGTTCTTTACTCATAGCGCTGCTCCCGCCTCAAATGTTTCACCGTTCGGGAGACTGGCCCAAACAGCGCGCCCACCCACGGGACGGGCGCTGTGGCTGTTTGATTTGCCGCGGCTCATTTCAATGCCTCCAGTTTGGAGGGGTCGAAGTCTGGCGTAAAATCCAAAACGACTTCAGTCTTCGAAGCTCGTACTTCCAAGCCGGCATCCCGCAAAACCGAGCTTATCCGATCGACTTCAGCAAAGTCTTTGGTTTCCATTGCCGCTTTTCTTGCTGTGAAAAGCATCGCCTCGTAGACACCCAGATCCACAGGATCGTCCAATATTTTGTTCAATGACGCACCAAAACCGACTTCCCACGTGTGGTCGTGCTTGAAGCCAAGAAACTCCATCCCTTCGGCTAGCGAAATAGCCGCTTGAAGATCGCCTTTCTGTGCGGATTTAGCGTACTCATTTAGCCGTGTCCGCGCGAGCGATGTGTTAAGATCATCCGCTAACGCACTGACCACATCAACCGGCGGCTGTTGCCCTTTAATCCCATCAGGTAAATCGTCACAAAAGACACTCACTGCAGATTTCCATCCCAATAGCGTCTTCTCCGCCTCTTCCCGCTTCTTCTCGGTCCAGTCCATCGGCTTGCGATAGTGGGTGCCGAGGAACACAAACCTGATGACCTCTCCCGGTACGCCCTGTTCCAGAAGCTGGTGGACGGTAAAGAAGTTGCCCAAGGATTTGGACATCTTCTTCCCCTCAACCTGAAGCATCTCGTTATGCATCCAGACGTTTGCGAACTTGCCTTCGGGATGGGCGCAGCAGCTTTGCGCGATCTCATTCTCATGGTGCGGGAATTGCAGGTCGTTGCCGCCGCCGTGAATGTCGAAGCTATCCCCCAACAGCTCGTAACTCATGGCGGAACATTCGATGTGCCAACCGGGCCGACCACGCCCCCACGGGCTGTCCCACCCCGGCAGGTCGTCCGATGATGGCTTCCACAGCACGAAATCCATCGGGTTGCGCTTGTAGGGTGCGACCTCGACCCGGGCACCGGCGATCATGTCGTCCACGCTGCGCCCCGACAACGCGCCGTAATTCTTATAGCTTTCGACCGCGAACAGAACGTGGCCCTCGGCCTCGTAGGCGTGGCCTTTGGCGATCAGGTCTTCGATCATCGCGATCATCTGGCCGATATACTCGGTCGCGCGGGGTTCGTGGGTGGGGCGCATCGCGCCAAGCGCGTCCATATCCTGATGGAACCATTCGATGGTTTCGTCGGTGATGTCGCGGATCGGGCGGCGCGTCGCTTCTGCCCGTGCGTTGATCTTGTCGTCCACGTCGGTGAAGTTGCGCACATATGTAACGTGATCTTCGCCGTACACATGGCGCAGCAGGCGGAACAGCGTGTCAAACACAACCACCGGACGCGCGTTGCCAAGGTGCGCGCGGTCATAAACCGTGGGCCCGCAGACATACATCCGCACGTTATCCGGATCGATTGGGGTAAAGACCTCTTTCTTGCGGGTCTTGGTGTTGTGCAGCTTGATCTCGGTCATGCGGTATCCTTCGCGCGTCTTCCGCCGCGGGCTTTACCAAGTTCAGCTTTGTTTGGAAACTGTAAGACCGGCCCGCGAAACGAATGTCAGCGGGTAATGCAGCAAATGATGATGATGCGGTTGGTCATGGCCCGATGTGTAACAGCCCGCCCATGCCCTGCCAAGCGCCTTGTACCGACTCGGGCCCGGTGCCAGTATCCGGCCATGGATGAAATTGAGCTAAAGCGATTTTGCGACGCATTGCCCGGTGCCGTTTACGAACAGCCCTTTGGGCCAGACGTCGGGTGCTGGAAGGTTGCGGGCAAGATCTTCGCCCTGTGCGGACATGGTGAAGGGCGCGTTTCCGTCAAATGCGCAGACCCCGAAAAAGCCGCGATGTTGATTGACGTGGGCCGCGCAACCAAGGCCCCCTATTTGCCGCGCGGGGGCTGGGTGTCGATCCCGTTCACCAGCACCGACCCTGACGAGGTAAAAGAACGGCTAAGCGAAAGCTATCAAACCATCCGCAGCAGCCTTTCGAAAAAGATACAGGCCAGCTTGGGCTAAGCCGTCCTCGATTAGCACCATATGCCCCACTAAGGACCACCCATGCCCCAGACGTTCCGCAGCCTTCACAAGCCCGGCAATCCGTTCATTCTGGCCAACGCGTGGGATCGTGGCAGCGCCAAGATGCTGGAAAAGCTGGGCGCGCAAGCCATCGGCACGTCTTCGGCGGCGCATGCTTTTACCCTTGGGCGCCCCGATATGGGCCATGTCACGCGCGATGAATCCTTGGCCCATGCCCAAGACATCATCGCGGCTGTCACTGTGCCTGTGTCTGGGGATTTCGAAAACGGGTTCGGGGATGACCCCGACACCTGCGCACAAACGGTGCGCCTGTCACATGAGGCTGGGCTTGCAGGTATCTCCATCGAAGACACGGCCCTGCCCGACGATACCCCGTATGAGCACGCGTTTTCGGTTGAACGCATTCGCGCGGCCAGTGCGGCAGCGCGCGCGTTACCGGGTGACTTTGTGCTGATCGCGCGCGCAGATGGCATGATGAACGGCCACTATGACATCGACGAGGCCTTGGCCCGCATCCGCGCCTATGATGCGGCTGGCGCCGATGGGCTCTACGTGCCGATGCCGCCTTCGATGAACGATCTGCGCCGGATTTGCGCGGCGACGGATAAACCCGTCAACGTGTTGGCCGCGGGGCCGTTTACCAAGGTTTCGCGCGCTGAATTCGCCGCCGTGGGCGTTGCGCGTATCTCTCTGGGGTCGGCCTTGGCGCGCGCCACCCATCGGGTTATCCACGATGCCGCGCAGTCGATGTTCCAAGAAGGGGATTTTTCGCCGCTTTCCCACTCGATCCCCGGCGCTGACATCGACAAGCTTCTTTCCTGAACACCCCTTTTTCCAAACGATAAGAGCCATCCATGAACCACGACGAGCTTGCCGAATGGTCAAAACGAGCGGCCGATTGGGCGCGTAACTATCACGCCAATCTGCGTGACCAACCCGTTCGGGCACAAACCACCCCCGGTGAGACGGCTGCGAAACTGCCAACCGCGCCGCCCGAAGGCCCCGAAGATATGGAACAGATCTTCGCCGACTTCGAAGCAATCGTTCCCGGCGCGACAACCCATTGGCAGCACCCGCGTTTCTTTGCCTATTTCCCGGCGAACGCGGCCCCGGCCTCTATCCTTGCGGATCAGCTGTGCAATGCGATGGCCGTGCAAGGGATGCTGTGGCAAACCGCGCCCGCAGCAACCGAAATTGAAGGTGTGATGGTCAACTGGATGCGCGATGCATTCGGCCTTCCGCCCCATTTCACCGGAACGATCCACGACAGCGCCACAACCGCAACCCTGTCCGCCGTTCTGACCATGCGCGAGCGCGCGTTGAATTGGCAGGGCAACGAACGGGGCTTGGCCGACCTGCCCCGCCTGCGGCTCTATGCGTCTGCGCAAACCCATTCTTCAATCGATAAGGCCGCACAGATCGCCGGGATCGGGCAACAGAACCTAGTGAAAGTGCCGACCGACGCCAACAACGCAATGGATGCAGAGGCGCTGGAGGCCGCAATCACGGCGGACAAAGCTGCCGGGTTCCTGCCTGTGGGGGTTATCATGTGCGTCGGCGGGACCTCGATCGGGGCGGTTGACCCGGTTGCCGAATGCATCAAGGTCGCCAAAACGCATGACCTTTTCACCCACGTTGATGCGGCGTGGGCTGGGGCCGCGATGATCTGCCCAGAACACCGCGCGTTGTGGGATGGGATCGACGGGGCCGACAGTATCGTGATCAACCCGCACAAATGGCTTGGCGTGCAATTTGACTGCGCGCTGCAATTTCTGGCCGATGCCACGCCGCAGGTCAAAACTCTTGGCCTTCGCCCGGTCTTTCTGGAAACGCTCGAACAGGACGAAGTGGTCAATTACAACGAATGGACCATACCGATGGGGCGCCGGTTTCGGGCGCTAAAGCTGTGGTTCACGATCCGCGCCTATGGGTTGGAAGGGCTGCGCACACGCATTCGCAACCACATTGCATGGGCTGGCGAATTGGCACACGAAATCGAAAAACTGGCGCGGTTTGAAATCACCACGCCCCCCATGCTGTCGCTTTTCACGTTCCGTTTGATCGGGACGGATGAAAAAAACGAAGCACTTCTTACGCGCATCAACGACGATGGGCGAATTTACCTGACCCAGACGCGCCACAATGGCCAATTCGTGATTAGGTTTCAGGCCGGGCAGTTTGACTGCACGCGCGATGACGTCATGACCGTGCTAACGGTTCTGAACGACCTGTCGTAAAAGTTGGGCCGGAGGTATCCCCCGGCCCAAACTTGTTCTTAGAACTTGAACGATACACGCGCTGCGACGGTTGTCGCGTCGATGTCGTCACCGCTGCCATCGAAATCATCGAACTGGTGGTACAGAACTTCACCACCGACAGAGATGTTTTCGCGCACCATCTGCTCTACGCCAACGCCTAGGAAATAGCCGTTGTCGCTGACATTGGTGCCTGCGATTTCAGTTTCGGCATAGGCTGCACCACCCGTACCGTAAAGGAAGGTGTTGCCCAGATCAGCACCCGCACGCAGCTTCAGCCGCGCGATGCTGTCAACGGAACCCGGAACGCCGTTAAGATCAATATCTGCTGCGTCATATTCCAGCTCACCACCAACAATGAAATTACCAAAGTCGTAGTCGTAACCGGCATGCACACCACCAAGGAAACCGTCACCGTCGACGCCATTCACGCTGGTATCGATGCTGCCATAGCCAAGGTGGGCACCAACCGATCCACCGGTCCAATCACGACCCGGCGCAACATAAGGTGCTGGGGCTGCAACCACCGGATCAGCCGGTGCAAGATCAGCATTGCCCGCAAAACTTGGGGCGGCGGCGGCAATCGCCAGTGCTGCAATCGAAAATGTCTTTTTCATCATACTCTCCTATGTCGTCTCGTTGCCTGTGTTTTACAAAGTCACCAGCGCGTTGTTCGCCCGGTGCTTGGGTTAAGTTTGGGTCGCAATAGCGCTTGAACAAGGGGCTCACAAATAGGTGATCTGGCTACGCGCAAATTATTGCCAATACAGGGAAAATTGGCCCCGGCGGGTCGGCTGAAAATGGCCTATGGGCCAAAAAATTCACGTAAACTTGACCAAGATCATGGGAACCCACGACGGAAGTTTGACGCGCCCGCAAAGGAGCGCCAAAATAGTAGGCACCCAGCAAAGAGAGTTTTATGTCCCTCCGCCTTGTTCTGCCGACTCTGGCCCTGTTCGTTGCCCCAATCACGCCGGTCAATGCACAGCAATACCCAAGCCACACCTCTGTGTATGTAAACGACTATGCCGAAATTATCGACCCCGCAGCGGAACAGCGGATCATCGGGCTTCTGCAAGAGTTGCGCGCCGATAAGGGTGTTGAAACAACCGTCCTTACGATCAAATCGCGCGATGACTATGACTACAGCGCGTCGATCGAACAGTTTGCGACCGGGCTTTTCAACGACTGGGGTGTTGGCGACAGCACGCTAAACAACGGCATCTTGGTTCTGGTTGTCAGGGGTGACCGCGAAATGCGGATCGAACTGGGGCGCGGGCTTAACCGCGACTTTGACTGGGTTGCGCAAAACGTGATTGACGATCACTTCTTGCCCGCCTTCCGACAAGACCGTTATTCCGAAGGGATCGAAGCAGGCGTGAACGCCACCGTTCAGAACATTGCCCTACCCTTTGCTGACGGCCTGCCACCGCAAAAACGCAGCTTTGCCGACAGGTTTGCCGAATACAGACTGCCCGCGCTTTTCATCTTGGCGTTCAGCGCGCTTGTGGCGCTTTCGCAAAGGCAGCGATTGGGCGACAAAAGCTATGCCTTCCGACGCTGCCCAACTTGCCGCCACCGCGGGCTGAAGCGGACCCGCGACATCGAACTGGCCGCCACCAAAACCAGCGAAGGCAAAGGCCTGCGCCACACGCGGTGCCGCAACTGCGACTATTCCGAAGATCACAGCTATACCATTCCAATGGTACGCACGAAATCGTCCTCTGGCGGCGGTTCGTTTGGCGGTGGCTCATCGTCCGGCGGCGGCGCCAGCGGAAGGTGGTGATTTGCTAAGCGCCCCAGTTCGCCAATACCGCCTCTGGGTCCAGAGGCATTGATTGGCTGGACGGGCTGATTGCACCGGGCGTCCGGCTTAGCTTGGGGGTTGGCGCGGGCTGTTCGTGCCCGTCCACGGTCACAAACGTGTCCCGTGCGATGTTATGAGGATGCGATGCGGCCTCATCAATCGTCAGAACCTGGGCGAAACAGACATCGGTCCCTTCCATCTCGGCAGACCATTCTGCGCGCGACTTGGTGGAAAACGCATCTTCCAAGGCGCTGCGCAAACTAGGCCAGTTTGCAGGGTCATTGCGGTTGGGCAGGTCTGCAAGGCTTAGGCCAACCCGTTGAAGAAGCTCGTTGTAAAACTTCGGCTCCAACGCGCCGATGGCGACAAAACCACCGCATTTGCAACGATAAGTACCATAAAACGGCGCGGCACCATCCAACAGGTTCGCCCCCCGTTTATCCTGCCAATGCCCACCCTGACGCAGCGCATAGATCATCGACATCAGATGCGCCGTGCCGTCCGTAATCGCCGCATCCACCACCTGACCTTTGCCTGAAGTTTTCGCCTCAAACATCGCGCAGACCAATCCAAGCGCCAGATACATGCCCCCGCCGCCAAAATCGCCCAGCAGGTTCAAAGGCGGCACCGGGGCTTCGGCCGGGCCAATCGCATGCAACGCGCCGCTAAGCGCGATATAGTTGATGTCATGCCCAGCCGCATGGGCCAGCGGGCCGTCTTGGCCCCAGCCCGTCATGCGCCCATAGACAAGGCGCGGGTTGAAGGACTGGAGATCGTCGGGGCCAAGGCCCAACCGTTCCATCACGCCGGGGCGCATGCCTTCGATCAGACCATCCGCTTGCGCGATCAAACGGCGGGCGGTGGCCTTACCGTCCTCGGATTTCAGATCAAGTTCGACAAAGCCGCGACCACGGTTCAGGATGTCGTATTCAAGGCCAAGAAGATGCTTGTTTCCGGGCCGCTCAATCCGAATGATTTCAGCGCCCATATCGGCCAGAACCATCGCGGCGAATGGCGTTGGGCCAAGCCCCGCTACTTCGACGATCTTCACCCCGTTCAGCGGTCCGTTGCCCATGCTTTCCTCCTCAGAAACAGATGGTTACAGCGTGGCTTTCTCCTCAAGCATCATCCATTCTTCTTCGGCTTGGGCAAGGGCCGCGTGCCGTTCAACCAACGCATCGGTGGCCTTCTGGAACTTTAGCGGTTCTTTGGTGAACAGATCGGGCGCGCTCAGGAATTCTTCAAGCTTGGCAATTTCTGCCTCATAGCGTTCGATCACCGAGGGCAGCTCTTCAAGCCGGTGCTTTTCCGTGAACGACAGCCCCCCCGCCTCTGCCTTCTCAGCAGGCTTAACCTTCGCTGCAGAAGTGTTTGTCTTTACGTCTTTTTTCTGCGTCTCAACTTCGGAGCGCTGTGACTGATAATCGCTCCAACCGCCGGCATAAACGGTTGCACGACCATCGCCTTCCATTGCAATCGTGGTGCTTGCGACGCGGTCCAGAAAATCCCTGTCGTGCGATACAAGCAGGACAGTGCCGTCATAATCGCCCAGCAGCTCTTGCAGCAGGTCCAGCGTTTCAACGTCAAGATCGTTTGTCGGTTCGTCTAGCACCAGAACATTGCTTTCCCGCGCCATAATCTTGGCCAGCAGCAACCGCGCCTTTTCCCCACCCGAAAGGCTGGAAACCGGCGCACGGGCCTGACGTTCGTCAAAGAGGAAATCTTTAAGGTAGCCAACAACATGGCGTGGCTGTCCGCGTACCAAAACCTGATCGGCCTTACCGGAAACACGCATCTCGGCATCGCCTGTCAGGCTTTCCCAAAGGCTCATCTTCGGGTCAAGCTGCGCACGGTTCTGATCGAACACGGCCATTTGCAGGTTGGTTCCCAGAACCACATCGCCAGTATCCGGGGCCATCTCGCCGGTCAGCATCTTCAACAGCGTGGTTTTCCCGGCGCCGTTCGGGCCAACAAAGGCCACCCGGTCGCCCCGCAAAATGCGCAGGGAAAAATCGCTTAGGATCGTGCGGTCGCCAAAGACTTTGCTGATCCCGCGCGCCTCAATCACCTTTTTGCCGGACTTCTGGCCGCCCTCCAGCACCATATCTGCGGTGCCCTGACGACGGATCTGGGCAGCACGTTCCGCGCGCAGCCCCTGCAACGCACGCACGCGGCCTTGGTTTCGCTTGCGCCGCGCGCTGATGCCTTCGACGGCCCAACGCGCTTCGGCCTTAATTTTGCGGTCCAGCTTGTGGCGGGCTTCGTCTTCTTCTTCCCACAGCTTGTCACGCCATGCTTCGAACCCGTCAAAACCGGTTTCCTGCCGGCGCACGGTGCCGCGATCAATCCACAGGGTCGCGCGGGTCAGCGCACGCAGAAACGCGCGGTCGTGGCTGATCAGAACATAGGCGGTGCGGGTTTCGGCAAGCTGACGTTCAAGCCATGCGATTGCTTCGATATCAAGGTGGTTGGTCGGCTCGTCCAGCAGCATCAATTCGGGCGCTTCGGCCAAAAGTTTGGCCAAAGCCGCGCGCCGCCGTTCCCCGCCAGAGGCCGTTGCAACGGGCGTTTCGGGTTTAAACTTCAACCCTTCGGCCACCATTTCAACCTTATACGCCTCGGCCGGATCAAGACCCGATGCCGCGAAATCGCCCAAGGTTTCGAACCCAGACAGGTCGGGGTCTTGTTCCATATACCCAACGGTAACGCCGGGGGGCACAACGCGGGTGCCGCTGTCGGCCTCGACCAAGCCGGCCATCACCTTCATCAGGGTGGATTTGCCCGAACCATTGCGCCCAACCAACGCGACACGGTCGCCCTGCTGAACCACAAGCCCAAGGGCAGAAAAAATGGGATCACCGCCAAAAGTCAGCGAGATATCGGAGAGTTGAAGAAGAGGTGCGCGTGCCATGCCCCCGGCTACTGCGGCGGCGCGGAAAGGTCAACGTGGCGCGTGGGCGGAAACACGTGGCGGGTCGATTACATGATCGGTCTTGTCTTCGGAACATGAAGGTGCGCGGATGGTAACGTTAGGCTTAGCACCATTGCTTCTAAATGCTGCGCTTTCTGTGGAAGTCGGCTCTTGTCACCGCACCCGTCGGCATTCATTCGGCGCCTTAGAACTTTGTATTTTACGTTGTTCATGATAACGATCCCGAAAGGCTAAGATTGATCAGACCATTCTAAAACATTGAGCTAAAACAGTGACTTTAAACATCTTCCACACAGAACGCCGTCAGACTTTGACAGCTTCGAACTTACCTCTGGCATCTTAAAATGTTGCGCTTTTCCATTGGATTTATTCGCGTCAACGCGTGGCCCCTTGCGCTGATCGTTTGCGTGGTGGCTCTCGCCCACTATCTTCTTAACACCCCGAATCTCTTCCCAAACATATCTCGGCTTGGCGGCAACGATGGGGTCTTGTCAGGGCTTGGAAAGTACTTCGAAAAACACAGCAGGTTCCTTCCGCTTGTGCTTGCAACAGGTGCTCTCTGGTTGCGGTCTTCTGCTGCCTTGTGGTTTTTGGCCGTCGCCGTCCTGAGCAATCTTCCGACGCTCACCTTTGTCTTTGAGATTTGGGCAAAGGGTCGGGTCGCCTGGGATGCTCCGAAGATTCTGTGGCGGACTGCATTGCCGCTGGGCGCGTTGGTTCTATGCGTGGTCGCTGTCTTTGGCACAGGTAGAAAACCCGCCCTGTTAGGTCCGAACTCAATCCTCGACCGCAGACTGAAAACCGCCGCTATTGTCGCATCCGGAATCGCGCTGATAGCCTGTTTATCCCTTGTCCCCGGTGTGGTCAGGGACGATACGCCCTTCGCCAAAGCGGTACAGCTAAAGCTGTTATCTCAGCCAGAATTGCCCGTATTGTTTCTGGCATTTCTGGCGGCGATCTATGATATGAAAGTTGCCCCTTGGCTACACGGGTTGGCGCTGCTCTACCTGCTCAACGACATTCAACAAAATCTGCAATATTTGCTGTACCAAGGAAGAAACTTCATTAATGGCGAAGTGGAGCTGACCTATGCTGCGGCATCTGTCGTGGCATTGGTATGTGCGTCGTTCTTTGCCCGGCGCAATAAACGGCGCAGCGAAACAGAGTAACCCTGTGGGGCATTCAGGTCGGTATTTTACCAGCCACCTGCCGCCCCGCGTCTGGTAGCAACATCAAAAAGCATCACCCGGCCACGCCGCGCAGAAGGCGTTTGCGGGCGGGTGGAATTGCTTTGATCTCTAGCCCCGTGAACACATGCAGGGTGTTCATGTCACGGTCGACCACCGCGTGGTCGCTGACCCAGCCGCCCATCATTAGATAGGTCCGCAATAGCGGTGGCATGCCGATCAGTGCGCGTTTAGCATCGGGTTTGGCGCGGCGCAGTTTTTGCGCGAACTTAAAGACATTGGGTGCCTTGATCCGTGGCAGGAACCGCTTTGGCGCGATGTGCTTGTCTTTCAACAACGCGAAGGCATCCATGTATTCCGCAGCTTCGGTTCCCTTGAACGATGAACAGCCGAACAGCATCTCCACGCCTTGCTCATCGACGTATTGGGTCATCGCCCCCCATGCGACGCGCAGGATGTCAGGGTCTTTCCAATCGGGATGAATGCAGAATCGGCCCATTTCGACCATCGGCCCTTTGAAATGCTCCAAGCCCGACAGTTCATAATATTGCGCGGAATAGCTTTGGCTGATCTCGGCGCCAGTATTTAGTGGAAGCAGCCGAAAACAGCACACCAAGGTGCCGGTCTTCACCTCTTCGACAAGTACATGTTCACACGCATCGTCGAAAATATCGCCATCCAATCGCCCGCCCCCGGCGCGAAACGTCAATGTGCGAAGTTGTTGCGCGGCCTGTACATCCGCAGTGCCAGAAGCGATACGCGCGGCGAAACGCCCTTTGCGTAATGACAACATCGCCCAATACTCCTCAATCCACTGGCAACCTTTGGCGGTTCGCCTAAATATGGTTTGACGCCCTTTATCACACAAGATGTGACACTGCGTTGACAGAAACGAGGCACCATGACCGATAAGATAATCAAATCAGACGACGAATGGCGCGCGCAGCTTTCGCCACTGGCCTATAAAGTCACGCGCAAACACGGCACCGAACGCGCGTTCAGCCATGACAATTTCCCCAAAGAGCCCGGTATTTTCCATTGTGTCTGCTGCGGCGCGCCCCTGTTTGAACAAGCAACGAAGTTTGACAGCGGCACCGGCTGGCCCAGCTTTTATGCGCCGTTTAGCGCCGAAATGGTTGGTGAAAAGCAGGACAATTCATGGTTCATGCGCAGGACCGAAGTGCACTGCAACCGGTGCGAGGCGCACCTTGGGCATGTCTTTCCAGACGGGCCAGCACCCACCGGCCTGCGCTATTGCATGAACGGTGTGGCGCTTAAATTCGAAGCGGATGGTGGCGATTAGTTGTCTACGAACTGATCGGCGGTGAAGTTGCCGATGTTGCCCAACAGCTGCCGGATGAACGAGATGCCCTTGATGTTGTCATCGGAAACACGACGGTTCAGCGCGACAACACGGCCATCTTCCAGACCATACCGTTCGATATTCTGAACGGTGCCAGCTTCGTCAAATGACACGGCAACAACCTGACGGTCTGTTTCTTTTGGGGCAAAGGCACCGCGTGTTTCCCAGCTGCTTGCGACATAGTACCAAGCATCTGCACGCATCACGCCCGAAACGGAAGGCGGGCCGACGGTGTCTTCGACTGTCTCGCGGGTATCGACGCCGACGATGACTTCTTCTAGTTCTGCATCAGATGGCGCAAACCCATGGTTGCGAACAATCGGGGCACAAGCGGACGTCGCCAGCGCCAGAATCGCAGCCAGTCCAAATTTCGTTATGCGTTGGGTCTTTTGCATACCCCCCCCTTGCCATGCAGCAACTTGCCTCGTATCGGCTTACAGAAGGAACGCGACCTGTTCAAGAATGGAACGTGCTCATGAACGATACCACAAACACCTGCTTGCGTCTTGGGCAGCTGCCGCCGGGCAAAAGCCATGACTTCGCAATCACCCCTGATGCGGCGACCTGCGCTGACATTGCGGCCCGTCTGGGCCTGAATGCGCTGCGCAAGCTTAGCTTTCGTGGCCGCGCCGCGCCAAAGGGCGCACAAGACTGGATTTTGACCGCGCGCCTTGGCGCGACGGTCGTGCAGCCTTGCGTTGCGACCTTGGCGCCTGTCACCACGCGTTTGGACGAAGACGTTACCCGAACCTATCTGGCCGAAATGCCCGAACCGGTAGAGGGCGAAGAAGTCGAAATGCCCGACGATGACACGCTAGAGCTGTTGCCCGATATGCTGGACCTATCGCAAGTGATGGAAGAGGCTTTGGCCCTTGCCCTGCCCCTTTATCCACGTGCTACAGAAGCCGACATGGGCGAGGCTGTTTTCACCGAACCCGGCGTTGCGCCAATGCGCGATGAAGATACGAAACCTTTTGCTGGTTTAGCGGGGTTGAAAAAGCGTCTGGAAGAAGAGTAGACAGACACACAGAAAAAGACTTGCGCTGGTGCAGAAACTTAGTATGTTCCCGGCCTCGTTTACATGTGGGATAAGACGGCACACCATCTGGTGCTCAGGCCGCTCATTCCCTAGAAATTCAAGGGCTATGGCCCCCGAACACCAAGGTTGAGACATGGCTGTCCCACAGAATAAGATCACGCGGTCCCGCCGCAACAACCGTCGCTCGCATGATGCACTGGTTGCAGGTAACCCCGCTGAATGCCCATCCTGCGGCGAACTAAAGCGCCCACACCACGTCTGCGCCGCATGCGGCACTTACGACGACCGTGAGGTTGTTGCTAAGGCAGACGAGATCGATCTGGACGAAGACGCGGCGTAAGCGCCCCCGTAAGGGGCGCTGTGCCTAACTATGCCTTCACATCCTGATCAGGCAGACTACACCCCGCCGCGCACCGTCATCTCGGTGGACGCGATGGGTGGGGATCGTGGGCCGGCGGCCGTTGTCGCCGGCATCTCACGTTCTGCTGCAAAAAACCCTAACATCGGCTTTATTCTGCACGGTCCAGAGGACACGCTGAATAAGCTTGTCGCAAAGCGCAAACCCCTGAACGGGCGCTGCGAAGTGCGTCATGCCGAAGGCATTGTGACGATGGGCGAAAAGCCCTCGCATGTCATGCGTCACGGCAAAGGCACGTCCATGTGGTCGGCCATTGAAAGCGTGCGCAACGGCGAAGCAACGGTTTGCGTGTCCTGTGGGAACACTGGCGCGCTGATGGCGTTGTCCATGGTGCGCTTGCGTAAAGTGCCGGGCGTGAACCGCCCTGCCATTGCCTGCCTTTGGCCATCCCGCAATCCAAACGGGTTTAATGTGATGTTGGACGTTGGCGCAGATATCCGCGCTGATGAACAAGATTTGCTGCAATTTGCGCTTATGGGGGCATCCTATGCCCGCAACGGGCTTCGCCTGCCCCACCCGCGCATTGGGCTTTTGAATGTCGGTACCGAAGAACATAAGGGGCGCGCTGAACTGAAGGCCGCGCATGACCTTATTGCCGAAGCCGCCCCTGCCAATGATTTCGACTTTGTCGGATTCGTGGAAGGCGGCGATATCCCCTCAAGCAAAGTTGACGTGATCGTCACCGATGGTTTCACCGGCAACGTCGCGCTGAAAACCGCCGAGGGCACAGCGAAACTTATTAGTGATCTACTGAAATCTGCATTTAAATATTCGCCATTGTCGCGCATCGCCGCGGTTCTGGCCTTTACGTCTTTACAACGACTTTCCAAGCGCATTGATCCGCGTCGCGTAAATGGTGGTGTTTTTCTTGGTTTGAACGGAACCGTTGTTAAATCACACGGGTCGGCAGATGCCACCGGTGTTTCAGCGGCGGTGAAGTTGGCATTTCAACTAGCACAGTCAGGTTTTTCTGAAAGACTTGCAGCGCGGGTTGCATCAGCCCAACCCGCACGTCAAGATACGCCTCATGACGAGGCCAAGAGCGGTAATTAATAACATGACAATCAGGGCCGTAGTCGCAGGCATTGGGCATTACCTTCCCGAGCGCGTGGTACCAAACTCAGAATTCGAAAAGACACTGGATACCACGGACGAGTGGATCAGGTCTCGCTCTGGTATTGAACGCCGCCACTTTGCCGCCGACGGTGAAAACACCTCGCATCTGGCAACAAAGGCTGCGCAAAACGCGTTGAAAGATGCCGGTTTAACCGCCGATGACATCGACGCGGTGATCGTCGCAACCTCGACTCCTGACCTTACCTTTCCGTCCGCCGCAACGATGGTGCAGCACCAGCTTGGCATGACCAGCGGCTTTGCATTCGATGTGCAGGCGGTCTGTGCTGGATTTATTTTCGCCCTTACCAATGCGAATGCGCTGATCGTTTCCGGTCAGGCCAAGCGCATTTTGGTGATCGGTGCCGAAACGTTTAGCCGGATCATGGATTGGACAGACCGTGGCACCTGTGTGCTTTTCGGTGACGGCGCCGGTGCCGTGATCATTGAGGCCCAAGAGGCCGCGGGCACCCCAGAGGATCGCGGCATTCTGGCGACGGATCTTAATTCTGACGGCACATATCGTGACCTTCTGTACGTCGATGGCGGCGTTAGCACCGGAACCACTGGCCACCTGCGGATGCACGGCAAAGAGGTTTTCCGCCATGCCGTTGAAAAACTGGCGAAAACTGCGCACACCGCGTTGGACAAAGCCGGGCTTTCGGGTGGCGATGTTGACTGGATCGTGCCCCATCAGGCGAACCTTAGGATCATTAAGGCCACCGCGCAAAAAATGCAGGTGCCGATGGACAACGTCATTGTTACCGTTCAGGATCATGGGAATACGTCGGCTGCATCTATTCCGCTGGCTTTGTCGGTTGGCAAATCCGAAGGACGCATCAAACCAGGCGATTTAATCGTAACCGAGGCGATTGGCGGTGGTTTGGCGTGGGGTGCTGTCGTATTGCGGTGGTAAAACACCGCTCAAACTCTGTGCGACAAGCCATTGATATTGACTCGGAATTTTTTTTCTCCCTATCTTGGGGATCAGGCCATTCTGGGGGACGTGACGTATGACGGCAAAAACTTTAACGCGTATGGATTTGAGCGAAGCCGTATTTCGCGAAGTCGGATTGTCCCGCAACGAATCTGCGACGCTGGTCGAAGACGTGCTTCAACACATGTCTGATGCGCTCGTGTCAGGGGAAACGGTGAAGATTTCGTCGTTTGGCACCTTCAGCGTTCGTGACAAGGCCGCCCGCGTGGGCCGGAACCCCAAAACAGGCGAAGAAGTGCCAATTCACCCTCGCCGCGTTCTGACTTTCCGCCCGTCGCACCTAATGAAAGATCGCGTTGCCGCGGGCAACAAAGGCTAGGACCACTGACGATGGAAAAATCGCGCGACGCCTTCCGCACCATTAGCGAGGTGTCCGAGTGGCTGGATACTCCGGCCCATGTCCTTCGCTTTTGGGAAAGCCGTTTTACCCAAATCAAACCCGTCAAGCGGGCTGGTGGACGTCGGTACTACCGCCCCGCCGATATGGAGCTGTTGGGCGGCATCAAAAAGCTGTTGCATGATGACGGGCTGACCATTCGCGGCGTGCAGAAAATACTGCGCGAACAAGGTGTTAAATACGTCTCGACCCTATCGCAGCCATTAGAAGAAAACGCAGCGGCACCCAAGATCGTTGAACACACAGAGGAAGCCCCCATGGTTGAAAACGTTGTCGACGAGCCACCGATCGACAACGTGTTTTCCATTACGGGCGAAGCGGCCGCCAACAGCGTAGAAGAACCCGTAAAAGCCGAGGTTTCCGAACCCCAACCGCAGGACATTGAGCCTGAGGCAGAATCGGTCGCTGCGCCAGTGGCGGAAACCCCATCGCATGTGTCTAAAGTCGAAGTGCCACCAACCGCACCGGCGCCACTTGGCACTGATCTACCGACGGAAGATCCGTCAGATGACGAATTTGAACGCCCCTCTTATGTTTTGACCGCGCGGCTTCGTGATCGTGATGTTCGTCGCCATATGCGTGAAACACAGGGGGTTGCGCTGCGCGAAGCCGTGACACGGCTTACCCAGTTGCGGGACCGCATCTCCAACCGTGGCTAATACCGTGACAATTCCTGGATTTGCCGCTTGCCACCGCGTGAAGAAATGGTATGAAACGCCTCACGTCGGGCTATGGCGCAGCCTGGTAGCGCGTCCGTCTGGGGGACGGAAGGTCGCAGGTTCGAGTCCTGCTAGCCCGACCAACATCATCACCGCCCGCGCCAATCTTGGCGCCGGGCGGTTTGATTTATAAAGGGGGCAGCACATGACCGGAACCGGGGTACTTTCCTCTCAATCCATTGAAAAGCTGATCGAAACCGGTGCGTTATCCGCCGATCCGGCGATCGACCCTGCACAGGTTCAGCCTGCGTCGCTTGACCTGCGGCTTGGCAAGGTCGCCTATCGCGTGCGGGCCTCGTTCTTGGCGGGTTCGAAACGCACTGTGGCCGAACGACTGGCAGAGTTTGAGATGCACCGCATCGACCTGACCGATGGCGCAGTGCTGGAAAAAGGCTGTGTCTATGTTGTTCCGCTGATGGAACACCTGTCGCTGCCTGACGACCTGCAAGCGGTCGCAAACGCGAAAAGTTCGACTGGGCGGCTTGATCTTCTGACCCGAACCATCACCGATGGCGGCGAGGAATTTGATCGCATCCCGCAAGGGTACAACGGCCCCCTCTACGCCGAGATTTGCCCCCGCTCCTTCAGCGTTCTGGTCCGGCCCGGCATGCGGCTGAACCAGATTCGTTTCCGCCGCGGGCAGGCTATTCTAAGCGATCAGGAACTGACTGCGTTGCACGCCGAAACCGGGTTGGTTGCTGGTGGAACGGCGGTGATTTCCGAAGGGCTTGGTTTTTCGGTGGACCTGAAACCGGCTTATGGCGATCTGCTGGGATACCGCGCAAAGCCACACACCGGCGTTATCGATCTGGACCTGATCGGCCATTACGACCCGGCCGAATTCTGGGAACCGATCCATTCGACCGATGGACAAATCATTCTGGACCCCGGCGCATTCTACATCCTTGTCAGCCGCGAGGCTGTCCATATCCCGCCAGATTACGCTGCAGAAATGGCCCCTTATCTTGCGATGGTCGGTGAATTCCGCGTGCATTACGCAGGGTTCTTTGATCCCGGCTTTGGTCATGCCGCAGCTGGCGGCACCGGTGCGCGCGGCGTGCTGGAAGTACGCTGCCACGAAGCGCCTTTTGTTCTGGAACATGGGCAGGTTGTTGGGCGCCTAGTGTACGAACACATGGCCGAACGCCCTGCGCAGCTGTATGGCGCGGGAATCGCGTCAAATTACCAAGGACAGGGTCTTAAGCTAAGCAAGCATTTCAAAGCCAGCTAACAGCCGGCGGACGTCAGAAACGCCCAATGCGGCGGATCAAGCGTCCGGCTTGCTGAGCACGCTTTGCAGTCTGTTTGGCATTTCGGGCGCGAAGACGCTCTTCATGCGACAACTCTTCGCCCCGCTTGCCGCGCTTGGCCGCGTAATCGATACCGGCGTCGATGCCTTTGTTCATGAAGCGGCCCAAGAACTGGCGCACCACCATGTTAATCAGTCCATTGGCATTCATTAGACTATTCTCCTACGCGTCGTCCTCGAACATATCGACCTGATCTTCGTCACCGTCCTGCTCGTCATCGCCAACCTCGCCGCCAAGGCTGGGCGGTGGGCGGTTTTCCAGCAGGCCAGCAGCGCGCAGCTCTTTCAAGCCCGGCAGGTCGCGTGCGCTTTCAAGGCCGAAGTGATCCAAAAAGCTTTGTGTCACTACATATGTGACTGGACGGCCCGGTGTCATCCTTCGACGGCCAAATTTGATCCACTCTAACTCTAAAAGTTGATCGACTGTGCCGCGCGACACCGAAACACCACGAATTTCTTCGATTTCCGCGCGCGTCACGGGCTGATGATAGGCCACAATGGCCAAGGTTTCGATCGCCGCGCGTGACAGTTTGCGGGTTTCGACCGTTTCCTTTTGCATCAAAAAGCCAAGGTCCGGCGCGGTTCGCACAGCCCAAGCGTCGCCCACTTTCACCACGTTCACGCCGCGCCCTTCGTAACGTTTGCGCAGCATCACCAACGCCTCTGCGGCGTCACATCCGTGGGGCATGCGGGCGTTCAGATCGGCCACCGTAACGGGTTCGGCGGATGCGAAAAGGACGGCTTCCACCATCCGTTCCTGTTCGGCCAGCGGCGGGGCCTCGAACAGGCTTTGTTCTTCTTCCTGAGCCATTATTCGGACTTTCTGCGGATCTGGATGGGCGCGAATATTTCACCCTGTCTTATCTCAATCGCGCCGCGTTTCGCCAGTT
This sequence comes from Actibacterium lipolyticum, assembly GCF_900184935.1. Taxonomy (GTDB): domain Bacteria; phylum Pseudomonadota; class Alphaproteobacteria; order Rhodobacterales; family Rhodobacteraceae; genus Actibacterium_A; species Actibacterium_A lipolyticum. Next base: position 71,757 of record NZ_FXYE01000002.1, read on the forward strand.
CAAGCGACGCGGCAAACGTGGCTGCCGTGGCAGAGCGGCGCTTCTTAGGCTCGCTTTCCCAGCCTTCGGGCAGATAGCTGGACAGCCCCGTCCAGTCGCCTGCAAAGCCGATCAGACCCCGCATACGCACCAGCGCCTCTTCCATGGTGTAGACCGAGTCGCGGTCCATCACGAAGGGGCGGAATTCGTCCTTGGTGCGGGTGCGCGCATAGCCCTGCATCAGGTCCAGCAGCGTCGCGGTATAGGTCACGCGGCGCACGCGGGTCACATCTTCGGGGATGCCGCGGGCAAAGAAATCACGCCCCAACTGGTCGCGCGCCATCAGCTTGGCGGCGGCGTCACGCATGGCCTGCAAACGTTCCAACTGAAAGGCAAGGTGCGCGGCAAGCTCTTCGCCCGATGGCCCCTCGTCCGCTGGATCGGGTGGCAACAGGAGGCGCGATTTAAGAAAAGCCAGCCACGCCGCCATCACCAGATAATCGGCGGCAAGTTCCAGACGAAGCGCCTTGGCCCGTTCCACGAAGGCCAGATATTGCTCTGCAAGATGCAGAACAGAGATTTTGCGAAGGTCCACTTTTTGCGTGCGCGACAGCGTTAGCAACAGGTCAAGCGGGCCCTCGAAGCCATCGACATCAACGATAAGCGCTTCGGCGGCCAAACGGTCGGCCACATCCAGTGCTTCGAACATGTCGTTGTTTTCAGCCATCGCTTGCCTCAGCCAAGGTCGCCTCCCACGCATCAGTGAGGGCTTGCAGATCACCGGCCGGAGCTGAACGTCCGGCCAACGCGGCCTCGGCACGCTGTGCAGCGATTGGGGTGAAGGTGCCACTTGCCTCTGCGATCACAATCATTTCGGCCATGTCGCCGTTGCAATGCAAGATACCGTCACAGCCCGCCTGAAGCGATGCCGTGCAGCGCCCGGCCATATCACCGCTAAGCGCGTGCATCGAAATATCGTCCGACATCAGAAAGCCGGAAAAGCCCATGTCTGTTCGCATCAGGTTCACCATCGTTGGCGAGGTCGTCGCGGGACGCTCTGCATCAATGGATTCATACACAACATGGGCGGTCATTGCGAATGGCAGATCAGCCAGATCACGGAACGGGGCAAAATCCACCTCCTCCAACGTGCGACGTGGAAGATCGACATGCGGCAGCTCAAGGTGGCTGTCTGCGGTTGCAGGCCCGTGCCCGGGAATGTGTTTCAGAACCGGAAGCACCCCACCCGCCAGCAAGCCATCCGAAACAGCACGCGCGATTTCAGCAACCCTTGCAGGGTCGGTACCGTAACAGCGGTTCTTCAGAAACGGATGGGTTTCGGCGCGGGCCACATCGGCCATCGGGGCGCAGTTCACGTCGATTCCAAGATCGCGCAGTTCGGCCGCGATGATCTGATAGCGCAGGCGCATGATTTCGGTGGCGCGATCACCCGCGTTCTGAACCTCTTCCAGCGGCGGCAACCATTTGCGCCATTGCGGCGCTTCAAGCCGCTGCACGCGCCCACCTTCCTGATCAATCAGGATCGGCGCATCGCGGCCTACCGCGTCGCGCAGGTCTGCCGTCAGGCGGCGAATTTGGTCTGGTGTGTCAATGTTGCGGGCGAACAGGATAAACCCATAAGGGTTCGCGTCTTTGAAAAACGCACGTTCATCCTCGCTTAGCGAAAGCCCGGTGCATCCGAAGAAACACGCCCCAACTCCGGCCAAGCTCACCGTGCCACCACCGGGATGCAATCTGCGTTCTCAGCCGTCAGCGCCGCGCAGAAACGCCGCGCATCGGCGATGTCGTTAAACCCAACTGCGCGCAAACGATAGAAGGTGCGCCCGCCGCTTACCGCCTTTTGAACAAGGCGCTGTTTGCCGTTCATAAAGCTGGAAAAGCGCGAGGAAAGCCGCTGCCATTCGGAATGGGCCACATCTTCGCTGTCAAACGCGCCAAGCTGCACCAAATTCGTACCAGCCGACACAGATGTAACGGTGATGTCTTTGGCCTGTGCGGGCGCGGCCTTTGCGGCAGCAGCGGCCAAAGCCGCCCGTGCGGCAAGGTCACCGGCGGGCCGGCGGGCTGGGCGCAACGAACGCGAAACACCCGGCACAGAGGCGGAAACGATTTTCGGGCCGGTTGGTTCAGGATCGGCCGTCGCGGCTGGCTCTTCGATCTTGGCGGTTTCGGCGAACGGTTCTTGCCCTTCGCTAACGCTGTTGGCGATGGCCAGTGCCGCAGCAATCGGATCAGCGGTCGCAACCGGATTGGTTACCGAAGCCATTTGCAATTTCTCGGGCTCTTGTGGCTCTGCCTCTTCCAGCGTTGCTTCGCGCAGCACGGCAAGGGGCGCATCTTCGTCTGTCAGATCAATGGGGCGCGGTGCCAGCAACAAACGATCAGCAGGTGCTTCGGCCTCGCCGTCGGCGGCGACGCTGTTTACGGCAAGCCCCTGATGCGCGGCTTTGCGGCCACCAGGATCTTCGGGGGTCACGCGCATCGGCCCTTCAAGGGCGCGCACGACTGGCACGCCCGATACGTCGCGCATCGTCAGTTTGTATCCCCAGATCGTAAGCCCGGCCACAAGCGCGACAGAGGTCAGCGCCCCTGCCCACGATACAAGCCCTTGAACACTGCGCCCGTAATCGGGGCCTGTTTGTTCCTGAAAGTCGTCGAAATCTATACCAGCCATTGCCGCCTCACTGCCCTCAGGACGGTCAACATGGTTGCCGCCCGGATCGTCTTGCCTGCCAACGCCCCGGACGGTGTGCACCTGTTTGTCAGCGCATTTCTTCCACCGGGGTCACGCCAAGAATACCAAGACCGGCAGAAATAACAACGGCAACGGCCCGTGCCAGGGCAATTTTCGCCTGACTGGTCGCGATGTCACCCTCTTGCAGGAAGCGAAGCTCGGGCAACTCGTTGCCGCGGTTCCACAAACCGTGGAAATCCGATGCCAGTTCGTAAAGGTAGAACGCGACGCGGTGGGGTTCATGCGTGCGGGCCGCAATCTCCACCAAACGCGGCCATTCGGCCAGTTTGCGGGCAACGGCCAGCTCTGCCTCGTGATCCAGCTTCGACAGGTCAGCGGCGGCCAGTGTGGTATCGTCCGCCTTGATCCCCGCCTCGGCCGCTTTGCGCAGCACCGAACACACGCGGGCATGGGCATATTGCACATAGAACACCGGGTTGTCTTTGGACTGCTCCAGCACCTTGTCGAAATCGAAATCCAGCGGCGCATCGTTCTTGCGCGTCAGCATGACGAAACGCGTGACGTCAGAGCCGACCTGATCGACCACATCGCGCAGCGTCACAAAGTTCCCGGCCCGTTTGGACATTTTGAACGGCTCGCCGTTTTTGAAAAGGCGCACCAATTGGGTCAGCTTCACATCCAGCGGAACACGCCCATTGGACAGGGCAGACACCGCCGCTTTCATCCGTTTGACGTAACCGCCATGGTCCGCACCGAACACATCGATCAGTTGGTCAAAGCCACGGTCGATCTTGTCATAGTGATACGCGATGTCAGGCGCGAAATATGTCCAAGAGCCATCGGACTTTTTAACCGGGCGGTCGACGTCATCACCATGTTCGGTCGATTTGAACAGGGTCTGCTCTCGCGGTTCCCAGTCTTCCGGGGTCTTGCCCTTTGGCGGCTCAAGCACGCCTTCATAGATCAGCCCGGCAGCGGACAGACGGTCCAGCGCCTTTTCAATCTGGCCCGTGCCGTAAAGCGACTTTTCGCTGTAAAAAACATCCATCGAGACGCCAAGCGCGGCCAGATCTTCGCGGATCAGGTCCATCATCGCGGCGGTCGCGAATTCGCGGAACTCTTCCAGCCATGCGTCTTCGGGCTGATTGACATAGCGGTCACCATAGGTGCGCGCCAGTGCCTCACCCACTTCGATCAGGTATTCACCGGGGTATGTGCCATCTGGAAACTCAACAGCCTCGCCATGCGCTTCGAGGTAGCGCAGATAGACAGAGCGCGCCAACACATCGACCTGCGCGCCGCCATCGTTGATGTAATATTCGCGCGTAACATCATAGCCCGCATAGGCCAGCAGGCTGGACAGCGCATCCCCAAACACGGCGCCACGTGTGTGACCCACATGAAGTGGCCCGGTTGGGTTGGCCGACACATATTCGACGTTGATCTTAACGCCCTGCCCCATCTTAGAGGTGCCAAAGGCAACCCCTTCGTTCAGCGCCGCGCCAACGATGTTTTGCCAGACCGGCGCCGTCAGACGCAGGTTCAAAAAGCCAGGGCCAGCAACTTCGGCCGACTGAACACGAGGGTCAGCGGCAAGTTTCGCAGCCAAGGCATCGGCAATGTCGCGCGGTTTCAGCTTGGCGGGTTTGGCCAGCACCATTGCGGCGTTGGTGGCCATATCGCCATGGGCCGCATCGCGCGGTGGTTCGACGGCCACATTGGCAAAATCAAGCCCTTCAGGAAGCGCCCCTTCGGACACCATCGCCGTAAGGCTTTCGATTACAAGCGCGCGCAGTTCGGTAAACAGGTTCATATCTGGCCATCCATTCCTTCGCCGCGGGGTTTACCACGGGCAATCGGGGCGTCAATGGGCGGGCTGCTCGGGTTTTTCGACACCGGGCGGCACCATTGCGACAAGTACGGTTTCAGGTGGGGATCGGAATTCCTCTCCCTCGGCCAAAAGCCGCAGGTCGCCCGAAGGTGACAATCGCGCAAACAACACAGCCTCGGGGTTCTTTTCCCGCCAGTCTTTGATCGTGAACTCTTCGGTCAGGCGCGTCGTGCGGAAACCCCACCCTTCATCGACCATGCGGTTCAGTTCAAAATAGCTGCGCCCCGCCCCGATCGGCTTGCCGCCAAGTGTCGTGGGCAACGCGTGGCGTGTGCTTTCCTGTTTGGCACGCTTCAACTGGTGCACGTTTTCGCGGCCAAATTCGGGTGCAAGGTCTGTGGCCACCAGCGTGTTATAGGCGTCGTTGTCTGTTGCTGCGACAACCTTACCATAGCTCATGATCTCTACCCCATGTTCGGCGGCTTCTGACAGGATATCACCAAAGAAGATCGGCAGACCCCCTTCGCGTGCCGAACGAAGCCGCGCACGGTTGGCATCCAGCACCAGCACCGGCACCTCAACCTTTTTCAACGCCTGCCCAAAGGCCGTCGCCCAGCGGGAACCCCCAACAAGCAGAACGCCCGGGATCTCTCCACCTGCCAGACCAAGCCAGCGGGCAAAAGGCGTGAGCGTAAAGCCGTGTAGCACAACAGTGGCCGCAACCAGCGCAAAGGCAAGCGGGCCGATACGTGCGCCATCTTCCAGCCCCAGCGCGGCAAGCCGTTCACCAAACAGGCCAGCAACTGCAACCAGAACCACACCGCGTGGGCCAGTAAAGGCCACCAGCAACCGTTCGCGCCACGGCACCTTGGTTGCGACAAGCGACAGAAGAACCGTCACCGGACGCGCGACAAGAATGATCGACAGAACGAACACACCCGCGCGCCAATCCAACTGGGCCAGCGTTTCGAATTTCATCGACGCTGCAAGAAGGATGAACACACCTGAAACCAGCAGAACCGTCGCATGTTCTTTAAAGCGACGCAGCTCTGTGTAGCTGGGCAAATCTGCGTTCGCGATGACCAAACCCATGATCGTCACAGCCAACAGGCCGCTTTCATGCAGCACCGCATCAGACAGGCCAAAGGTCAGCAGCAAGACCGCGAACAGCACCGGAACCTTCATGTATTCCGGCACCCAAGCCCGGCGGAACGCACGGGCCAAGCCCCAGCCAGCAAAGGCACCCAAAACCGTCGCGACGGTCACGCCCAAGACAAGTTCCCACATGGCATGGGTAAGCGTTGTGGCGGTCTGCAGGACCAACACAACCTCGAACGCCAGCACCGCGGCCAAAGCCCCTACGGGGTCGTTCACGATCGCTTCCCACTGCAAAAGCTGCGCGGGGCGGCGTTTCAGGCGCGCTTGGCGCAACAGCGGCGCAATCACGGTTGGCCCGGTGACGATCATGATGCCGCCAAACACGGTAGAGGCAGACCAGCCAAGCCCGGCCACATAATGCAACGCCAGCGTGGACAAAAGCCACCCCAACGGCGCCCCGATGATCACCAGCCGCCGCACCCCTTCCGCCGCATCACGCAGCGAATGAAGGTTCAGCGTCAGCCCGCCTTCGAACAGGATGATGGCAACGGCGATGGAAATCATCGGCCCCATCAGCGGGCCGACATCACGCACCGGATCGAACACGCCCAGTACCGGCCCGATGATCAAACCAGCCGCCAGCATCAGCACGATGGCCGGCATCCGCAGACGCCACGCCAACCACTGAGAACCAACGCCAAGCGCGCCCACCAAAGCAAATGCCATCACGGGGGCCATTGCCCCATCAGCCGCTACTGCCATACTCGTGCTCCTAAAAATCGTTCTGTGCAGCTTCGGGTAAACGCCCGCGCGCTGCAAGTCTAGCTTACGCGCTGATAAGTCGCGCGTGTTCCTGCATTGCAAAACGGTCGGTCATTCCCGCGATGTAATCCGAAACGATACGGGCCAATTCGGTTTCGCTTTGCACCTCTTCCACGTCCTTGCGCCATTGTTTGGGCAACAAGCTGGGATCAGCCATGAACAGTGGGAACAGGTCATTCACCATGATGGTGACCTTTTTGCGCATCTCGACCACACTTGGCGCGCGGTACATGCGTTCAAACAGGAACTTGCGGATCACCTTCAGCTTTTCCCAAACCTCGGGCGTGAACTGCACCATCGAGCGACCGGCGTGGCGGATATCGGCCGCCGAGGCCGGGTTAAGCGACGCAATGTTGGCCTGCGCCACGCCCAATACGTCTGACACCAGCACACCAAAGAACCGGCGCAGCGCCTCGTGGCGGCGACGATAGTAATTCAAGCCGGGGTATTGTTCATCGACCTCGGCAAAGCAGCTATCCAACAGCGGCAGCTCGGCCAACTCGTCAGTCGAAAATAATTCGGCCCGCAGCCCGTCGTGCAGGTCGTGGTTGTTATAGGCGATGTCGTCGGCCAGGGCGGCAACCTGTGCCTCGGCGCTGGCGTGGGTGTGCAGCTCCAGATCGTGGCGTTCGTTATATTCGGTCAGCGCATAAGGCAGGTCGCCCGTGACGGGGCCGTTATGCTTTGCGATCCCTTCCAGCGTTTCCCACGTCAGGTTCAGACCATCAAAATCGGCATAATGACGTTCCAACCGCGTGACGATGCGAATGGCCTGCGCGTTGTGATCGAAGCCACCATAAGGGGCCATCAGTTCGGCCAAGGCATCCTCGCCCGTATGACCAAACGGCGTGTGGCCAAGGTCATGAGCCAGCGCGACAGCCTCTGTCAGTTCAAGGTTCAGCCCCAGAACGTTTGAAATTGTCCGCGCCACTTGCGCCACTTCGATGGAATGCGTCAGGCGCGTGCGGAAATAGTCACCCTCGTGTTCGATGAACACCTGCGTCTTGTGTTTAAGCCGCCGAAAGGACGAAGCGTGGATAATACGGTCGCGATCCCGTTGGAAACACGAACGAAAGGCGCTTTCCTCTTCCGGGAACAGGCGGCCGCGTGTTTCTTCGGGTTTGCAGGCATAAGGTGCCAACATAATGATGTCCTTGCTTGTCGCGTCTCTTCGGCGTTCATATATTGGACGCGTCACAGATTTGATACGGGATTTTATCAATGGACCTGAACCTGCCACCACAGGTTACCGAACGCGCCTTTGCACGCCTTGCCGAAATCGGTGCGGGCGATCAGGGCAAAGCCTTACGCGTCGCCGTCGAAGGCGGCGGATGCTCGGGCTTTCAGTATGAGATAAAACTGGACGATGTGGCCGACGACGATCTGATCCTAGAGGGCGAAGGCGAAAAGGTGGTGGTAGACAGCGTGTCCCTGCCCTTCCTGTCCAACGCCGTGATCGATTTCACAGAAGAACTGATCGGCGCGCGGTTCGTCATCGAAAACCCCAATGCCACCAGTTCGTGTGGCTGCGGCACCAGCTTTTCGATGTAAATTGGGCGAGGCAGCGATGCCTCACCCGTTGATGTTATTCCGCTTGAAGCGTCGAGATATATTCGATCAGGGCAAGAATACGCCCGCGCACGAATGTATCGCTGTCATCGCTAAGGAACTCTCGCCCCAATTGCCGACCGGCTTGCACCGAATACCGGTTGCCCCAGGCGGGCATCTCTCGGTCTCCGTGCACACCGGCGGCGGCGCTTCCGTCAATCACGGCATAAACGGACGCAACCGGGAAAACCCCGCCGTTGTCACGTTGCAGGACGGTCAGATCGGGCGTTGGGCTGTTCAAAAAGCCCGCCAGATAGCCATCTCCGCGCCCAGATGCACCATGACATTGCGCGCAACTGTTCATGTATTCACGCTGCCCGATATCGATGTCCTGCCCAAAGGACGGCGCCATGAAGGCAAGGGCAACGATTGGGGATGCTACGATCATTCTAAAATTCATCTTCACTCCTCCCGATAAGGTTGACGTAAGGGAATGTTGACGAAAAATATTCGAATATGACCATGACACAGATCAACCGGTCATCTTGGGGGGTACCGAACGCCCCTCGCAATTCCTGCGTATTCGCATTAGGGCTAACCGGCACAGCGCCCCGAAGGTGCAACCCCGATGAAACAGCCCACCGGAAACGACCCGCGATATGGCCCAAGACCGCTTTGAAACCGTAATCCTTGGCGCGGGCGCTGCTGGATTGATGTGTGCCGCTTATGCGGGTGCCAATGGCGGACGGGTTCTGGTGATTGATCACGCGAAAGCCGCGGGCGAAAAAATCCGCATCTCTGGCGGTGGCCGGTGCAACTTTACCAACATGTACGCCGCGCCCGCGAATTTCCTGTCGGCCAATCCCCATTTCGCGAAATCGGCCCTTGCGCGATACACCCAGTGGGATTTCGTCGACTTGGTCGCGCGCCATGGCATTGCCTATCATGAAAAAACTCTGGGCCAGCTATTTTGCGACGATACCGCCAAAGACATCATTCGGATGCTGCTGGATGAGATGGCCAAAGTCGGTGCCGAGCTGCGCCTGCACACATCGGTGACCGAAGTGGCCAAGGCCGACACCGGGTTCACCCTGACCCTATCCAATGGCCAAACGGTCAAAGCGCAGAACGTCGTGGTGGCAACGGGCGGCAAATCGATCCCAAAGATGGGCGCGACCGGGTTTGGTTATCAAATCGCCGAGCAGTTCGATCATGCCATTACCGAAACGCGCCCTGCCCTTGTCCCGCTAACATTCGGCGACACATTCAAACCGCTGGCAGGCGTTGCAACGCCAACGCGGGCCAGTTGCAACGGCACCGCGTTTGACGAGGCGCTTTTGTTCACGCATCGCGGTTTGTCTGGGCCAGCGATCTTGCAAATCTCTAGCTTTTGGCGCGAGGGCGACGCGATCTTGCTGAACCTATTCCCGGACAGTGACCCCTATGAAACCCTGCGCCAGCGCCGGGCAGAGGCCGGGCGCAAATCCATCGCGACCGTTTTGGCCGAAATGCTTCCCAACCGGCTGGCAAGTTTCACGTCTGACAGGCTGGCGCTGACCGGCAACCTTGCCGATTACTCCGACGCCAAGCTGCAGGATATTGCCCGCGAACTGACCGCGTGGCAGCTGACCCCGGCGGGGTCCGAAGGATACCGCACAGCCGAGGTCACATTGGGCGGTGTGGATACAGCCGGGCTCAACTCAAAAACCATGGAAAGCAAATCCGTTCCCGGACTTTATTTCATAGGTGAGGTTGTTGACGTAACCGGTTGGCTTGGCGGGTATAATTTCCAGTGGGCGTGGTCTTCGGGCGTTGCTGCCGGAACTGCGATTGCTTCAGCTTAACGCCGCGCCGCTGGCCACCGATTACGCGCGCCCTACATTACGCGGGTATAGAAACAGGGCGCATTCAAATGACGACCATTTTGATCCTGGGAAGCGGCCCCAACGCCATTGAGGCCCGCAATTGGCCGCGGCCCCCGTTCGACCGGATCGTTGCAATCAACAACGCTTGGAAACTGCGCGATGATTGGGATGATCACATTCACGCGGGCGATTTCCCCGAAGATCGCCGCCCCAAATCACTGAGGCAATCACAGCGCAGCATCACCCATACCGAATATGTTCCGGCGCAAAATGCCTATGGCGGTTTTGTCTACGCCGGGGGCACGATGGCGTTCACGGCCAGCTATTGGGTGCTTCACACCTACCGTCCGCGCGTGATCGCCTATCTTGGCTGTGACATGACCTACCCCAGCCACGGGGATACGCATTTTTACGGCACCGGCGCACCAGACCCATTGCGCGACGACATCACCCTGCAATCACTAGAGGCGAAATCCGCGCGGCTGATGGCCCACGCCGCCACGCAGGGCTGCGCCTTGGTCAATCTATCGACAGAACCAAGCCGGTTGATATTTCAACGCGCCGGGTTGCGTGACCTGCACACCGCTGTGCCACAGACGCTGAACCCTGCGGCCTGCGAAGCTGCCCTCGCCCGCGAAAAGGCGCTTGGCTATTTCGAACCCTCGGGCCGCTATTGGGAGGTGCTGGACCGCTTCGACGCTGCCCAACTGCGTGCGCTGGATGATCTTTGGCTTGCAGCAGCACAACCTGCGTTTATCGGTGACGGCGGGCATGGACTTTCTGGCCGCCGCCGGGGATATTTCCGGCAAGAAGAAAGCAGGGAATCCCAATGAAAATCGCGACCTTCAACATCAACGGCATCAAGGCGCGGATTAATGCGCTTCCCGAATGGCTGGACGAAGCGCAGCCCGACGTGGCGCTGTTGCAAGAGATCAAGTCGGTTGACGAAAACTTCCCCCGCGAGCTGTTCGAAGAGCGCGGCTATAACGTCGAAACCCATGGTCAGAAAAGCTTTAACGGGGTCGCGATCCTTTCCAAGCTGCCGCTAGAGGATGTCACCCGCGGCCTGCCCGGTGATGACGAAGACGAACAGGCCCGCTGGATAGAAGCGACCGTGGTCGGTAAGCAGGCGATCCGCATCTGCGGGCTATACCTGCCCAACGGCAACCCCTGCCCGGGCCCCAAATACGATTATAAGCTAGCTTGGATGAAACGCCTGAAATCGCGGGCCGAAGAGTTGATGGCCGCCGAAGAACCGGCGCTGATGGCTGGCGATTACAACATCATTCCCCAAGACGAAGACGCCAAGCGACCAGAGGTTTGGCAAGAAGACGCGCTTGCCCGCCCCGAAAGCCGCGCCGCCTATCGCGAAATCCTGAACCTTGGCTTTACCGAGGCATTTCGCGCCCGCACCCAAGGCCCCGGACATTATTCATTCTGGGATTATCAGGCTGGCGCGTGGAACAAAGACGATGGAATCCGCATCGATCATTTCCTGCTGACACCCCAATGCGCCGACCTTTTGCTGGACTGCCAAATCGATAAAGACGTGCGCGCACGTGAAAAGCCATCGGATCACGTACCAGTCTGGGTGGAATTGGACGCCTAGGTAAACGCAACACGTATAAAGGCCCGTGGCAGATGAACGAATTCTATCAGATTTTAGAAGCGCAATCTTTCCGGCAAGCGATGTATTGGATGGCCGTGACCAGCCCGTTTTTGGCGCTAGGCTGGGTCATCGTCGCCTTCAGAAGTTATGGGCGTCCGCGACAGCCTGATCATCGTCATCACACACTGGCTTGCCCGCCAAAACACCGTCACCCAGAAGACGCCAGAGGCCAACAATGCCGAATGACCTGATCCACGACCCGAACGGCGGCATGCCCCGCCTGTTGGAAATCATGCGCCGGTTGCGGGATCCGGAAACCGGGTGCCCGTGGGATATCGAACAGGATTTCGCCAGCATCGCGCCCTACACGATCGAAGAAGCCTATGAGGTGGCCGACGCGATTGAACGCGAGGCTTGGGATGAACTGGAGGGTGAGTTGGGCGATCTGTTGTTGCAGACCGTTTATCACACCCAAATGGGCGAAGAGCGTGGCATGTTCAGTTTTGACAGCGTCGCCAACGCGATCTCTGACAAGATGGTCGCGCGCCATCCGCATGTGTTTGGCGACGAAAGCCGCGATAAATCCGCCGAACAGCAAACCGCCGATTGGGAAAAGATCAAAGCCGCCGAACGCGCAGCCAAGGCAGAGCGTGGGACGCTGGATGGGGTGGCGGTTGGCCTTCCTGCCCTGACGCGCGCGGTAAAGCTGCAAAAACGTGCCGCCCGTGTGGGGTTTGATTGGCCCGACACGAAACAGGTGGTTGATAAGATCGTCGAAGAAGCCAACGAACTGGAAGAGGCCCGCGAAACGCTGGGCGAGGCTGAGGTCAAAGAAGAATTCGGCGATCTGATGTTCGTCATGGCGAATCTGGCCCGTCACCTGAACATCGACCCCGAAGAAGCCCTGCGCGCCGCCAACGCCAAATTCACCCGTCGGTTTGAGGCGATCGAGGAAAAACTCGCCGCTAACGGCAAGCGGCCAGAGGATTCAAACCTTGCCGAAATGGATGCCCTTTGGGATGAGGCAAAACACGCCGAAAAATCCTGACCAAAGAATTCAGGTATTGACCAAAGTAAAATTGTCGGATTTAAGCGCCCCCGAAATGAAGTAATGGGAGGCTCCAATGAAATCCTTCGTTCGTTCCGCAATTTTTGCGACCACCGCTCTTGGCGTTGCAGCGCCAGCACTGGCCGATGTGAATATCTATTCCTATCGCCAGCCTGAACTGATCCAGCCCCTGCTGGATGCATTCACAGAAGAAACCGGCATCAAGACCAACGTCGCCTTCCTGAACAAAGGTTTGGTTGAGCGTCTGCAGGCCGAGGGCGACCGCTCCCCTGCTGATATCATCCTGACAGTTGATATTTCCCGCCTTGCCGAAGCTGTTGCTGGCGAAGTTACGCAAGCCGTCGAAAGCGACGTTCTGGCGGCCCACATCCCCGCTGATTTCCGCGACCCCGGCAATGAATGGTTCGGCGTCACAACCCGCGCACGGATCGTGTACGCCTCTAAAGAGCGTGTAGATCCTGCTGAGGTTACGACCTACGAAGATCTGGCCGACCCAAAATGGAAGGGCCGCATCTGCACCCGTTCCGGCACACATTCTTACACACTGGCATTGGTTGCTGCTGTTCTGAAGCACCACGGCGAAGAGTACACAAAAACCTGGCTGGAAGGCGTGAAAGCAAACCTTGCGCGCAAACCACAGGGCAACGACCGCGCACAGGTTAAAGCGATCTGGGCTGGCGAATGCGACATCTCGTTGGGCAACACCTATTACATGGGTAAAATGCTGGCCGACGAAGAGCAGAAAGAATGGGCCAACTCGGTCAACGTTCTATTCCCTGTCTTCGAAGGTGGCGGCACACACGTGAACGTGTCCGGCATTGCGATGACCAAATCCGCGCCGAACCGCGAAGACGCGTTGAAGCTGATGGAATTCCTGACGTCTGCGACCGCTCAGGAAATCTATGCGGAAGTTAACTATGAATACCCTGTTGTTGCAGGCACCGAAGCATCTGACCTTGTTAAAGGTTGGGGTACTTTCGGCCCAGACAACGTGAACCTGATGGAACTGGCCCAACTGCGCGCTGCTGCGCTGAAGCTGGTCGAAGAGGTTGATTTCGACGGCTAATAACCGCCCGAAAACTTAAGGGCGCTGGACTTTGTCCGGCGCCCTTGCCAGTCTCCGCCACGACAAGGAGACTCTAATGACTGCGCCACGAAAAATTATCATTGATACGGATCCCGGGCAGGATGACGCCGTGGCGATCCTTTTGGCGCTGGCGTCACCGGACGAATTGGATGTGCTAGGCATAACCGCAGTTGCGGGTAACGTGCCGCTATCCCTTACCCAGAAAAACTCCCGTATTGTCTGTGAGTTAGCTAACAAACCTCATGTAAAAGTCTTTGCTGGCTGCGACGTTCCACTGAAACGCAAACTTGTCACTGCTGAACATGTTCACGGCAAAACCGGCCTTGATGGGCCCACGTTGCCCGACCCGACAATGGCCCTTCAGGACGCCCACGCGGTTGAGTTCATCATCAACACCCTGCGCAACGAACCGGCAGACAGTGTCACGCTGTGCCCGCTTGGCCCGCTGACGAATATCGCGACGGCGTTGCAAACGGCCCCCGACATCGTCAGCCGCATCCGCGAGATTGTGTTGATGGGCGGCGCCTATTTCCAAGTGGGAAACATCACTCCAGCGGCTGAATTCAACATCTACGTTGACCCGGAAGCCGCTGAAATTGTTTTTAAATCTGGAATTCCACTGACGGTTCTGCCGCTTGACGTTACCCACAAGGCACTGGTGACCAAACCCCGAAACGAAGCCTTTCGCGCCTTGGGCAGCCACGTCGGCCACGCGGTTGCGGAAATGACCGAATTCTTTGAGCGTTTCGACAAAGAAAAATACGGCAGCGAAGGCGCACCGCTGCATGACCCGTGCGTCACGGCCTATTTAATCCAGCCCGATCTTTTCACCGGCCGGCACATCAATGTCGAAATCGAAACCCAAGGCACATTCACGCAAGGTATGACCGTTGCGGATTGGTGGGGCGTTTCGGGGCGGGATCCGAACTCACTGTTTATCGGCGACATCAACGCCGACGGCTTTTTTGACCTGCTGACAGAACGGCTTGGCCGGTTATGAGCATTCTGAACCTTGCCGGGCCTGACGACATCAACCGCGTCCTGCCGATGATCGCCAGCTATCACGCGCATGCGGGCATCCAGACCACGGAACAACAACGCCGCGATGCCCTGACCGCGCTTTATGGCGAAGACATTCAGGCCGCGATCTGGCTAATCGGGCCTGCGCGCGCCCCGGTCGGCTACATTGCTGTTTCGTTCGGCTTTTCGATCGAATTGGGCGGGCGCGATGCCTTTATCGACGAATTTTTCATTCGCGACGCGGTGCGTGGGCGCGGCATGGGCAGTCAGGCGCTGCATCTGATCCTGCCTATGCTGAAACAGATGGGCATCAAGGCCGTGCATATGGAGGTGGACCATCAGAACACCGCCGCCGCCAAGCTTTACGAACGTGCTGGGTTCCGGGCGCGGTCGCAAAACTATCTTATGACCCGCACGATGTAGTCGGGGTGGCAATCTTGCCCCGCCACGCCTAAATCAGCATGGAACAGGAGCCCGCGCATGACCCTTTCCCTGCCCTTCGACAATTCCTATGCCCGCCTACCCGACCGTTTTTTCACGAAGATGGCGCCAACCCCGGTTGATGGCCCATCGCTTATTCGCCTGAACGAAGGGCTGGCCGCAGAGCTTGGTTTGGACCCGGCGGCACTTCGTTCTGCCGATGGGGTCGCGATGCTGGCAGGCAACGCAGTTCCCGCAGGGGCCGAGCCATTGGCGCAGGTCTATGCCGGTCATCAATTCGGCGGCTGGTCGCCTCAACTGGGCGATGGGCGCGCCATCTTGCTGGGCGAAGTCGTCGCCCACAACGGACAGCGGCGTGACATTCAGCTGAAAGGTGCGGGCCGTACCCCTTACAGCCGGCTGGGCGATGGGCGCGCGTGGCTTGGGCCGGTGCTGCGCGAATATATCGTGTCCGAGGCGATGCACGCCCTTGGCATACCCACCACCCGCGCACTGGCCGCCGTTGCGACCGGCGAAGATATCCTGCGTGAAACCGCCCTGCCCGGCGCGGTGCTGACCCGCGTTGCGGCCTCGCATATTCGGGTCGGTACGTTCCAGTATTTCGCCGCCCGCAATGATGCAGAGGCCCTGCGCGCGCTGACCGATCACGTCATCGCCCGCCACTATCCCGATGCCAGCGGCCCACTGGGGCTGTTGAAGGGGGTGATCGCCGCGCAGGCCAAGTTGATCGCGCAATGGATGGGCGTCGGGTTCATTCACGGCGTGATGAACACCGACAACATGGCGATTTCGGGTGAAACCATCGACTATGGCCCATGCGCCTTTATGGATGGCTATCACCCAACGACGGTGTTCAGTTCGATCGACCGTCAGGGGCGCTATGCCTATAACAAACAGGCCGACATCGGGGTGTGGAACTTGGCGCAGCTTGCCACGGCGATCCTGCCGTTGCTGGGCGACGATCAAGACGCCGCCATCGACGAAGCGACCGAGGTGCTGCACAGCTTCCCCGACATGTTCAAAGCCGCGTGGTTAGAGGTGTTTCGCGCGAAAGTTGGCCTGACAACGGCCGAGGACGGCGACGCGGAACTTATCCATCAATTGCTTGACCGCATGGCGACCAATGGCGCGGATTTCACCAACACGTTCCGCGCGCTCTCGACGGACGCCGCCCGTGACCAGTTCAGCGACCCAACGGCGTTTGATACATGGGCCGAGGCGTGGAAAACGCGGCTGTCGCGCGAAGCTCAGAGTTCAGATGCGCGCAAGGTTCAGATGAACGCGACAAACCCCGCAGTCATCCCGCGCAACCACCGCGTGGAAGAGGTGATTCAAGCCGCCCTGTCAGACGATTTCGCGCCATTCGAAAACCTGCTGATGGCAACTGCACAACCGTTTGGAGAAACCCCAGCGAGTACTAAGTTCACCACGCCACCAACCCCGGCAGAGGTGGTACATCAAACCTTTTGCGGCACCTGAGGTCGGCCTTTCCGGTTAATCAACAGGATGCCGACGGCAACCAAGACCAGCGGGCCGATGATGGACGGGCCGATGTGCTCATCCAGCATCAGCCAGCCAAAGCCGACGCCAAAGATCGGCGACAGAAAGCTAAAGCTGGCCACCCCCGCGGCGGGGTAAATGCTAAGCAACCATAGCCAAAACATGAACCCGGCAGACACGATCACGACGATCTGAAAGCCAAGCCCCCACAGGTGGATGGGCTGCAAATCACGCAACAGCGGGCCGAACAGCGGCGCCAGCAACAACAAAACCGGCGCTGAAACCGCCACCTGCCAGAACAGCTGCGTTTCAGGCGCAACTTGGTTAAGCTTGGTCGCCCGCGCGCACAGCGCGATACCGGCCCAGCCAAACGCCGCCATAAGCGCACAAAGGTCGCCCAACAGACTTGCCTGACCGCCGCCATTGCCGCGATCCAAGATGGCCCAAGCGACCCCCAGAAACGCAAGCCCCAGACCAACACCTTTGATTGGGGTTATCCGCTCTCCGGGGAGCAGAAAATGCGCGGCAATCGCCAGCCAAACAGGCATCGTATAGAAAATGACGGAAGTGCGCGTCACCGTCGTCAGATCAAGCGCCAGAAACAGGCCGATAAATTCGACAGAAAACACCGCGCCGATCAACAGCCCCGCCGGAATGGTTTCACGCCTAAGATCCAGCCGCTTGCCCATCAGGCGCAAGAACAGCCAGATGCAAACCACCGCCCCCGCAGAACGCACGCCTGCAAAGAACACCGGCTGAATGCCGACGTTGGTAATTTTGATGACAACTTGGTTGAACCCCAACAGCGCCGAAAACCCGATAAGGGAGGCCGCGCCGAACGCATCAATGTGATCTTTTCGCGCCATGCTTTTCCCCTTTGTCCGGCGCGCCACCCTTTGCCGCCTCGCGCGGGGTGTCAACCCGTGCTAGACGAAGGATCAAAGCTAAAAAGAGGCACCGATGTCCATTCTGCAAATCGCGTCGCTGTTGATCGTGCTGGCCGCGGCCTTTGGTGCGATCAATTATTTCTTCCTGCGCCTGCCACAGGCGATTGGCATTTTGATCGTCGCCCTGTTGGCCTCTTTCGT
The DNA here is from genome assembly GCF_900184935.1 of Actibacterium lipolyticum. GTDB lineage: Bacteria > Pseudomonadota > Alphaproteobacteria > Rhodobacterales > Rhodobacteraceae > Actibacterium_A > Actibacterium_A lipolyticum. Next base: position 89,430 of record NZ_FXYE01000002.1, read on the forward strand.
CGCGATGGGCATTGATATGGCCTATCCAGCGCTGGAACTGGGCAGCACCCTTAGAAAACTGGTGCTAGAGATCGATTTCTCGGACGCGCTGTTGGAAGGGATGTTGGGGCTTCTGCTGTTCGCCGGTGCGCTTCATGTGAAATTGGAAGAATTGCGCGCGCAGGCATGGGTGGTTTTGCTGATGGCAACCATCGGCGTGGGTCTTTCCGTTGCGGTTGTTGGCGTGGGCTTTTCTTGGCTGACGGGCATGCCGCTGATTATCGCGCTGGTGTTTGGCGCGATCATTTCCCCGACCGACCCTGTGGCCGTTCTGGGCGTCCTGCGCGAGGCGAACCTGCGCAAATCACTTGAAACCAAGATCGCCGGGGAAAGCCTGTTTAACGATGGTGTGGCCTATGTTGTATTCCTTGTGCTTGTCGGGCTGGCGTTCACTGGCGCGGCGGGCGACCACGGTGGTGGCCATGGCGACGAAAGCAAACTCGCCGCTGCGCTGACCCTATTCGTGCAAGAGGCCTTTGGCGGCGCGGCGCTTGGTGCTGTGTTGGGTTGGATCACCTTCCGCGTAATGCGCCGGATCGATGACTATACGCTTGAGGTGCTGATCACCCTTGCGCTGGCCTTTGGTGGGTACGAACTGGCGATTTTCCTGCATGTTTCGGCGCCTATTATGGCGGTGGTTGCCGGGCTTATGATCGGCCACGTCGGAATGAAATACGGGATGAGCGAACAGACCCGCGACTATGTCGATGCGTTCTGGAAGATGATCGACGAAATCCTGAATGCCGTGCTGTTCCTTCTGATCGGGATAGAGGTTTTCGCCATCGCCTTTGATACCACGTTTGTCATGGCTGGCGTCTTTTCCATCGCGCTTGGGCTGGTCGCGCGTTTGACCGCCGTGTCGGTGCCCATCTTGCTGATGCGCCCGTTCCGTTCATTCGGGCGCGACGTCATTCCGATCATGACTTGGGGCGGGTTGAAGGGCGGCATCTCTGTCGCGCTGGCCCTGTCCCTCCCCGAGAATGAGTGGAAACCGCTGATCCTGACGGCCACCTATGTTGTGGTGGTGTTTTCGATTATCGTTCAAGGGCTTACGATTGCCCCGCTGGCCAAACAACTTGGCCGCGAACCAGAGCTGAGGTAAGACTGTGACGCGTTCTCTTAGCCCACTGGCGGCGTTTGATATTAACGAAGACGGCCGCGCCACGGCCATCACCGAAGCATGGCCAGACGCCAAGCCTGGCACAGGTGCCCGCTGGCGCTGGCTTCATCTGGAATTGAGTGACCCGAACATGGCCACTTGGGTTCAGGAACATCTGCCACCCGTTGCCGCAAACGCCTTGGTTCAGGCCGAAACCCGCCCCCGCTGCGATGCACATGACGGTGGGATCATCTTGAACCTGCGGGGCGTGAACATGAACCCCGGCCAAGAAACTGACGACATGGTGTCCCTGCGGCTGTGGGTGACGGACCGGTTGATCGTCAGCTCTCGGCTGCGCAAGATCTTCGCGGTTGATGAGATACGTAAAGAGGCAGTAGCGGGCACCGCCCCTGCCAGCCCCGACGCATTTCTGCAGCGCCTTGTCGAAGGGCTGACCGACCGGCTGGAGGCCGTGTCCCTATCGCTGGAAGATGCGACCGACGCGCTGGAAGATGCCATTCTTGAGGAGGATGACCTGCAGGCCACTGCGCTGGCCCCAACCCGGCGCAAGGTTATTCGCATCCGTCGCTACGTCGGCCCGCAACGCGAGGCGCTGCATCGGCTCACGCAAAGCGATAACATTCTTGTCGGGCCACATTCACGCCAACTGCTGGCGGAATCTGCGAACCGGGCCACGCGCATCGTCGAAGAACTTGATTCCGTTTCTGCACGCCTGACAGCGCTGCAGGACCATCTGTATGCCGAACATTCCGCGCGCATGTCGCGCAACGGTTACGTTCTTTCCGTCGTCGCCGCGATCTTCCTTCCGCTTGGGTTTCTGACCGGACTTTTCGGAATGAATGTCGCGGGAATGCCCGGCACCGAATGGGCGCATGCATTCGCGGTGGTAAGCATGATCATGGCCCTGATCGGCGTCGGATTGTTCGCGTTATTCCGGGTTTTGAAATGGCTGTGACATCGGCTAAATCTATGGTGGAACTACCGGCTTGCTTCGCTTAAACCCCGCCGCACAATCGACTAAGGGGCGACTATGAAAGACACGATCATCTCTCGTTGCGAGGCAAAGAACCTGCGCATGACGGAACAACGCCGGGTCATTGCCCGCGTGTTGCAAGACAGTGATGATCACCCAGACGTCGAAGAACTGTATGGCCGCGCCTCGGTTGTGGACCCCAAGATTTCGATCGCGACGGTCTATCGCACCGTAAAGCTGTTCGAAGAGGCCGGCATTCTGGACAAGCTGGAATTCGGCGATGGCCGTGCCCGGTATGAGGATGCAGAGCGGGAACACCACGACCACCTGATCGATATGAATTCAGGCGAGGTGATCGAATTCGTCGACGCCGAGATTGAGGCGCTTCAGGAAAAGATCGCCGAAAAGCTGGGGTACAAGCTTAAGGGGCACAAGCTGGAACTTTACGGCGTGCCTTTGAAAAAGGGCTGACCGAACCGTTAGCGCTGTGTCGAATGTCATGCTACTTTGCACCGGGAGTCAACGTGACCCACTCGGGTACGGTTTCAGAGAAGGTCTACTCGGAGCCTAGGATGTGCATTTAAATGCTGTGCGGCGTGCGCGCGCACCGCGGAAATTGCTCCAGAAGCGTGATTTTGCGCGCCGCAATGCAGCGTGAAAACCAGTCATTCATGCGCATCGCATTTTGGACGCAATGCTCAAGAAGCTAGTGGCGGGATAAACCAGCCCAGGGATTTTCTGCTTTCGCTTCCGCCGCGTCTTCTTGCAGTTACAGCGGTCATCTTCTGGCAGCCCTAGATTATAGCCGCTTTGGCTGGCCTGCGCAGCCTTTTCGCCTGTAGCTTTTGCAGTTTCTTTCAAAAGGCTTCACTTGATGAAATTGCTAAGCGGATGCTTCTGCGTCTGACCGCTCTCTCCAGAGGGAGCGATCGACGACCTTTGACATAACTGGTGTATCAAGTGTTCGACCAAGGAATTGAGCGATCTGGTCCGCCGCGTTAAGCGGATCCGCAATGACATCTCGGTGGCGCAAACGTAGAACCTCCACATTGTGCGCTGTGAACAGAATATCTAGACGCTCTAGCTGTTCGGTATACATCTTTGCCATGGCGTCCGCCTTCATGTCGGCACCGGTTTTATCCAGCCTCCCCAACATTCTGGTTTGCGAGGTTACAATCTCGCCAACATCGCGCTGCATCAGAATAACCTTATAGTTGGGTCCTTGCGGCATGCGGTGCATGAGAGGCGCCACTACTTTGAGTGCTTTCCCTTCGGCCTTATTCAGCCACGTATTATCGGTGCTTAGACCTTTGACAGGCTCATATTCCAGATACCCCAGCGGGTTGTTCTCGTCGGCTGGCCGCGTGTCATCGCTTAGGATCGGAATGCCACCTGCGGCGAGCATTTGCATCGCCATCGATGTACCCGAGCGTGGCAGCCCAGAGACAATGATCGTCTGCTTGCTTGTATCAAAACCGCCAATGTCTTGGGGGACGTTCAGCAGCATTGGCACTAGCTTGGGATCGAGTGGCCACTTTGGAAGCTCTGCATCCAGATCAATCTCGGGAAGATCAGGAAGCTCTAACTTGGGTGCCTCATCTATTTGCTTGCGCCGCGCCATGCGAATAGCCCGCGCTTGTGCGCGGTGCAGCAGCGACGCATCATTGTTACCCAAGACGCGGCGATAAATCACAGATAGCAAGACATGCGCTTCGGGAAAGTTGGGATTTTGCGACAGTGCAACGTTCAGCGCCTGCACAGCATCCGCTGCCTTGCCTTGTTTGTGCATGGCCAGTGCTGCGTAGTAATGCGCGGGGGCAGATGCAAACTTGAGGCCAATGGCAGTCTTAGCACAGCGCAACGCGTTATCTGCATCATCGTTGCGCAAGTAGGCACGACACAACCCCAAAAATGCCGTAGGGCTCTCTCTGTCCAACACCAGAGCGGCTTCAAAACTGCTAATGGCTTTGTCAAAATCACCTAGGCTCAGAAAGGCGTTCCCGCGTTGGATGCAGAAGTTAGGCGATTTGAACTGACCGTCTTGCACCCGGGCTAAATGTTCCATCGCTAAGGTCGGATTTCTGCGGGATAGTGCAATGTTGGCGGATAGATTTTCCAAAATAGCCGGGTTGCCATGTGCAATGGCTGACAAACGCTTAAGAACATCGCGTTCTTGTGGGGTCATCAAGATAGGCGCCGGTTTATCTGGCGCATCATCGTCGACGTCTTTTACTGCGACTGCCAATTCTACACGTGTCGCTTCGTCGAGGTTGTCTGCATCTGGGTCAAGTGCGGCACGGCGCGCTTTGACCTTCTCCTCGAACTGTTCGACGCTGGCGCTTGCGTGCTTTGCGGCCTGCTGCCAGTTGCGCGATAAGTGATCGACCACTTGCGCCGCGGCATCAATTTGCTCGGATGCCTGAAGGCACAGCGCAAGCCGTAGCCCAAACCGGAACTCCAATGGATAGGTTCGGTACAATTCGGATAACAGTTCTGCGGCTTTGGGGTGCATACCGGCATCCATGTAGGACAAGGCCAGGTTATAGCTCTGCTCTCGCTTGGCGTCTGCGACAGCAACCGTCGTGTCGTCATCAGGTCGGTCGATATAGCCAAGGGCGACGAGTTGTTCGAGGTTCTCGCGCTGCTCATCCGCGTCCATCTCGATTTCATCGCGCGCACGGCCCGCGTCGCCTGCAACGTCGTCCCAGCTTGGGATGCTTCGAACGTCAGGCGCGGCTTCAAAAGCCTGTACCAGCGTCCGGCCGTCCATGTCGTCGCCAACTGGCAAGCCCAGCAACGTCAGGATCGTGGGGGTGATATCAAGCAGGTTGGCCCCGTCGATCCGGTGATCAGTTTTGATGCCAGGGCCCGCCAACACAAAGATACCTTGGTCGCGGTGTTCAACCGCAGGGCCTGCAGGTTCCATCGGCATTTGTTGCGGGCGCAAATGATCTGGGTGGAAACCGTGATCAGAGATCAACATGACGGTCGTGTCTTCACCCGCCAGTTCCAACAATCGGCCAAGCATCTGGTCGTGGTAAATGTACCCCCCCGTGACCACTTGGTGATACAGTCTAAAATCTGCGTCCGACACAATATCTTGCTTGGGTGGGTGGTACTTCATAAAGGCGTGGCAAAAGTGGTCGATGGCATCAAAATAGACGGCCATAAAATCCCACGGCTCTGTGACCATCAGATGTGTTGCCGCTCCTTGAATAGAGGTCGCGTCGGACACGATCCTGGCTACGCTTTTGATCCGTTGATCCTTGTCCTGATCAATCTCATCACCATACGGCAGGAACATCGCCAGATCTTGCCCTGTCAGCTCGTTTGGATGCCAGCGCAGCTCTTCTAACTCATCGTTCAGCCGTTCGGGATGCACAGTCCCAGGCAACATCGGCCAGTCAGCGCTGCCGTCCTTGGGCGCTGATTGGTACAGGTTCGACACCATCACACCATTAATCGGCTCTGCGGGATTACTGGGCCACCACCCAACAATATTGGATTTCAGCCCTTGCAGCGTCGCGATATTCCAGATCGCATTGGTCTTACGCGCAAAGGAGGTGATGGGCCGCACGGATTTACCATCCGGTGTCGGCTCTGTGAACCCATGCACACCGTGCTTATACGGGCGCTTGCCCGTCGCAATCGAACTCCACAGCATCGGCGATAACACAGGCGAAAGCGTGGCGAGGTTGCCAGCAGTCCCGCGATTGACCAAAGCGTTCAGGTTGGGCATCAAACCCGCATCCATCAACGGATTAATCACCTTCCAGTCGGCAGCATCCCAACCGATCAAAAGCACCTTGTTGCGCTGTGTCATTCATCTAATTCCTTCATAAAAAACGGCACCCAAAAGGATGCCGCTTTTTGTATAACATTCAGCTGTCACGAAAATTAGGCCGCTTGCAGTTCTTTCCGGCGACGACGGATGCCCGCAGCGCCCATAGCCAACAGGCCGGTGCCCAACAGTGGCAGTGCAGCAGGGCCTGGAACGGCACTGATCGCCTCAGTCTGACCGACATTGATCGCGCCGCCCGTGACATTGTTAAGGTAGCCTGTCACGAAGCTAGTGCCGCTATCATATGAGGTACCAAAATCATACAAGACCCAGCCGAATTTACCGTCGTCAGACGAGAAGCCAAAGTATGTTTTTCCACCTCGAGGCTCGTTAACAGAGCGTGTGTCGAGCAACGCGCCGTCTACGGCATCGCCAAGGTTAAGTTCAGCGAAGGTCATCCCACCATGGACATCGAGCCTTTTACTTACAAACGTGGTAAAACTGAAATAGGTATATACTCTGGAGCCGTAACTGAATCTAAACGTGCTTGTAGACTGAAAGAAATAGTTGGATACACTAAATGATCCCGCGACTTGGCCGCCACCACTTGTTTGAGGGGAGACACGTCGAAAAGTAAAAGTGCCAAATGATGCTGGTGAAAACGAAAGTTCAACGATAGCGGCATCCGCGCTGGACGCGGCGCCCATGCTAGCGAGTGCTGCACCAAAGCCAGTTACAGCGACTTTCTTTGCGGTCAAAGATTGTGCGTGTGCCATATTAAAAAGTTCCCCTCCCCAAAATACAAAATTATTTCGGGAATTTAGACGCGAGTTTACACATTGAGTCAAATTATTGATTGAAATTAGACACTTTGCAGGCAGATTTCCTCAATTTGAGACAGCCCATCGCGCACAATGCTGCGATTCCAGCGCTATTGTATCGAAATTGCGGGCAATGACTGACTGATCCATGCGGTGTCGGCGGAGAGATCGATTAACCTTCTAGTTGGAAGTCCCTGCAGCGAAGTACAGTTTGAGTTTGGAGCCTGATCCCAGTTTTCAATGGCTGCTTCGGTGACATGCGCTACATCGCAGCGATAATCCTGCTGCAGTTGTGAGTAATTGCTGCGTGAGCAAAAGCCGCGACTGCACAAGGCAGCTTCGTCCCGCAAAGGCGACATTACACCAGAGATGCCCAGCGTCTGGGTCATGGATGCCTGCCCCCGATGATCTGGTTAAAAAAAATTGCACACCTCAAAGCCAAGTTTCGCCGCGCTCCACAAGCCCGGAAAATTCGCCGCCCTCCGATTGCCCCTTTTGCTTTTTGAGCAGCCGGTCTAAGGCGATTGGGTAATCAAAGGCAGGTGCGCATGGACAACTTTCGCGGCATTCTATTGATGGTCGCCGCGATGGCGGCCTTCGCGGTCGAAGATATGTTTGTCAAACATGTCAGTGGGCCCCTGCCAATCGGTCAGATCTTGGCAATTTTGGGTGCTGCAGGCGGGCTTATCTTTGCGCTGATGGCAATGCACCGGGGTACGCGACTTTTATCGCGCGACCTTCTGACCCTGCCGGTCATCCTGCGCAACCTAGGAGAGGTCCTCGGAACCTTGGGCTTTGTCACCGCTGTGGCGCTGACCCCGCTTTCCAGTGCGTCGGCGATTTTGCAAGCGACACCTCTGGCCGTCACACTGGGGGCTGCGCTGTTCTTGGGTGAAAAAGTCGGCTGGCGCAGATGGAGCGCGATTTGCGTGGGCTTCTTGGGTGTTCTTCTGATCATCCAGCCGGGATTGGATGGGTTCGAACCCGCGTCCCTATTTGCCGTGCAAGGGGTGGTCGGGCTGGCCATCCGCGATGTGGCAACACGCGCCTGCCCGCGCAGCATCACATCGATGCAACTGTCTGCCTATGGCTTTTTGTCGCTTGTCCCTATCGGATTGGTGATGATGTATGTCGCGACTCCGGCGCAGCCAATCGACGGCATCACAGGCCTGCGCCTTTGCGGTGCCTTGGTGTTTGGCGTTGCAGGGTATTATGCCATCGTCGAAGCCATGCGCATCGGCGAGGTTTCGGTGATCACCCCCTTCCGCTACACCCGGCTTTTGTTCGCCCTTATCATCGGCATCGTCATCTTTGGTGAACGCCCCGATGCATGGACCCTTGCCGGCGCTGCGGTCATCATTGGGTCCGGGCTTTATACCTTCGCACGCGAGCGGGCTCTTTCATCCCGCAACAAGGGGCGCTAGAAGGTCGGTAACCGCGACATTTCAGCAAAACAGGACGGTCCCATGAGCACCATCATCGATATTATCGGACGCGAAATTCTTGACAGCCGTGGTAACCCCACGGTCGAGGTTGACGTGATCCTTGAAGACGGCACCATGGGCCGCGCTGCTGTGCCTTCGGGTGCCTCGACCGGCGCACACGAAGCCGTTGAAAAACGTGACGGTGACAAGAACCGTTACCTTGGCAAGGGCGTTCTGGAAGCGGTCAACGCCGTGAACGGCGAAATCGCCGAAGCCTTGGTTGGCTTTGACGCCACTGAACAGCAGGCCATCGACGCTGCGATGATCGAACTGGACGGCACCCACAACAAAGGCCGCCTGGGCGCAAACGCGATCCTTGGCGTTTCCCTTGCTGTTGCAAAGGCTGCCGCTGATTTCACCGCTCAGCCGCTGTTCCGCTATGTTGGCGGCACTTCGGCGCGTGTTCTGCCGGTTCCGATGATGAACATCATCAACGGCGGCGAACATGCCGACAACCCAATCGACATCCAAGAATTCATGATCATGCCGGTTTCGGCCCGCGACATCCGCGAAGCCATCCGCATGGGCGCAGAAGTGTTCCACGTTCTGAAGAAAGAGCTGTCTGCCGCAGGTTTCAACACCGGCATCGGCGACGAAGGCGGCTTTGCCCCCGGCCTTTCCTCCTCGCGCGAGGCATTGGATTTCATCCTGAAGTCCATCGAAAAAGCGGGCTATAAGCCGGGCGAAGACATCTATCTGGCGCTCGACTGTGCATCGACCGAATATTACCGCGATGGCAAGTACGAGATGAAGGGCGAAGGCAAAACGCTGACCTCTGAAGAAAACGTCGCCTATCTTGCGGCGCTGTGTGCGGATTACCCGATCATCTCGATCGAAGATGGTATGGCCGAAGATGACTGGGACGGTTGGAAAGCCCTGACCGAGGCGCTTGGCGACAAGATCCAGCTGGTCGGCGACGATCTGTTCGTGACCAACCCTGCCCGTCTGGCCGACGGTATCGCCAAGGGCTGTGCGAACTCTATGCTGGTGAAAGTGAACCAGATCGGCTCTCTTTCCGAAACGCTGAAAGCCGTCGACATGGCCCACCGCGCACGGTTCACCAACGTGATGTCCCACCGTTCCGGCGAGACTGAGGATGCGACGATTGCCGATCTGGCTGTTGCCACCAACTGCGGGCAGATCAAAACCGGCTCTCTGTCGCGTTCGGACCGGTTGGCGAAGTACAACCAGCTGATCCGCATCGAAGAGATGTTGGGCGAAACAGCCGAATACGCTGGCCGTTCGATTTTGAAGTAATGCTCAAAGACCGCATTACACCAAACCTGATGGTGGCCTGTATCAAGGCCGCCATCATTCTAATCCCATCATATCTGGCGGCCTATTTGACGGATAAGATGGTGTATGTCGTTCCGACACTCGCGGCGGCTGGCATGTTTGCAGCCACCGTAGAAAAGCGGGATATGAACCGCCTTTTAGACGAAGATGGCGAAGGCAATGATGATGTAGTTGATGGCTAGCTCCCCTCACTGTTGTGCGACAGCAACATGCGAACAAATCGCCGGCCAAAGCTTTGAAAACACCAGTCGCGCCGCCCATCTTTGACTGATGGCAGATATCCCTACACGCAAAGAAGCCTTTGTTATGCTTCTATTATTAATTGGATCGATCATCGCAATCTGGGTCGGTTCAACCGTTCTTTCATTACCAAAGGCCATTGGCTATGAACGCGCAACAGTCGTTAATCACGGCTTCATCGCCCGTGACACCTATGCCGAGAATTTCATGATCGTGCGCCTTCAGGATGGAAATACTGCAAGGTTCAAAACAACGCATACCCCCGCCGCCCCCATCGGAGAGGACATTTGCGTGCATCTTTCCACGCGATGGGTAGGACATCGGCCTGCCGTTCGGCTCGCGCATGAAAGATACTGTGCAACGCCAACAACAGACTGATGCCGATGAGGCCGACCTGTGATAGCGTCGGCACATGACCGCCCAAACCATCATATCACACCTCAACCTGCGCCCTCACCCAGAAGGCGGCTGGTATCGTGAAACTTGGGCCGAACACGTCCCAGAAGGGCAGCGCCCCTCTGGCACGGCGATCTATTACCTGTTGGAACAGGGCCAGCGCAGCCATTGGCACCAGGTGGATGCAGCCGAGATTTGGCATTTCTATGCAGGCGCGCCGCTGATCCTGTCTCTGGCAGAAACCGAAACCGGCCCTGCCCGCGAAGTGACCCTTGGCCCGGATGTCCTGGGCGCAGAATTACCCCAGATCATCGTTCCCGCTTTCCATTGGCAGGCCGCGCGGACCCAAGGGGAATACACCCTTGTCGGCTGCACAGTCTCGCCGGGGTTTCAGTTCGAGGGGTTCAAAATGGCCCCTTCTGGATTTGATATTCCAACGGCCTAGAGCGGCCCGAACGCTGCTTATTTTTATAGCAGCATTGCTTACTTTTATACCGACTTAAGGATGACAAACCTTCGTCGCATAGGTGGTGAAGGCCGTGTCCGGTTACCCTCCTGCCGCGTACCCGCAAGGGAAAACAACAAGGGCGGGATACGTATTAAACGTAACGGGAGGAAATATTATGAACCTTATTAATGCGTTAGCTATTTCAATTGGTGTTCTTGCAGCCGTGGCAACATGGCTGTGCCTTGGCAACAGTATCGGGCTTCAGGTCTGGGCCTTGTTCATTGGCTGGGGAAGCTTTTATCACACCGGCGGTAAGACAGAGGGGCTGACCAAATCAGCCATCAACCACGTTTGGGGTGTCCTCGTCGCGGCCGTCGCACTGTTCCTTGTTGCAACCGTTGGCGGATCGGTCATCGTAACGTCCTGCATTGTTGGTGTGACCGTCGCCGTGATGGTGCTGGGTGCGCATATGCCTGCGCTTTCGACCATTCCAGCCGCTGTCTATGGATATGCCTCGACGGCCGCGTTCTGCTTGCTGACCGGTGTCGCGATTGGCGATGTTGGTGCACTTGTGCCAGCTGCCGGTATGGTTCTGGCATCGCTTGTCTTGGGCAACATCTTCGGCTTGGTTTCCGAAAAAGTCGCCGGCGCGCTTGCCGCATCGGAATAGGTGTTGCCTGCCGCCGCATTTGGGCGGCAATAGACACAAAGGCTTGTGGGGTGCGCATTTGCGCGCCCCACTCAATTAAGCAACCTAAAGTCCCGTTGGGCGGCTGACACGGCCGCCACCAACAGCCGCCGCAACACCTGTCGTTGCCGGGCAACTGGTCGGAAGGCCGCGTTTTACGCGCACGGCCAAATAGGCGAACGCCTGCGCCTCCAGCATGTCACCGTCCAGACCAACCTCTTCGACGGGCAACACGGGCAGGCCAGCGCGTTCTTCCAACATCCGCATCATGACCGGGTTGTGCCGCCCGCCCCCCGTGATCAGCACGGATTCGGGCGCTTGCGGGCAATGTTCCAACCCTCTGGCGACACAGGCGGCCGCCACCGCCGTTAACGTCGCCGCCGCGTCCGCATCCCCCAGCGCATCAACCGCGCCAAGCACCTTGGTAAAGTCATCCCGATCCAACGATTTGGGCGGCAGCTTGCAGAAATACGGCAGCGCCAGAACCGCCTGCACGATGTCTTCGTCAACCGTGCCTTCGCCCGCCAGTGCGCCCCCTTCATCAAAGTCGCGCTTCAGCCGCGTTTGCATAAGGTCGTTCAGCGGCGCATTGGCCGGGCCCGTATCAAAGGCGACAAGCGCGCCGTCACTGTCGGGCGAACGTTTGGAAGGGTCGACCCAAGTGATATTCCCCACACCGCCAAGGTTAACAAAGACCAGCGGAACCTCGGACCCGATCCATTTGGCACAGGCAAAGTGAAAGAACGGCGCCAAAGGCGCGCCCTCGCCCCCCATCTCCACATCGGACGATCGGAAATCCCAAACGACGGGGCAGCCCAGCACCTCGGCGATCACGCGGCCATCGCCTGCTTGATGCGTGCCCTGCGCGCGCGGCGCGTGGGCCAAAGTTTGGCCGTGAAAGCCGATCAATCCGACCCCTTCGAACCCAGATAAAATCTCGGCATGGGCGGTTTCAACGACCTCGGCTGCGGCTTCAACATTTTCATCGCCATGCCATTGCCCAAGAGCGGCTGAAATCACTTCCCGCTCGGCATCAGAATATGGCCTGTAAGCAGTTTCACCGAACGAAAAAATAACTTCGCCATCAGTTTCGACAACGGCTGCGTCTACGCCATCCAAAGACGTACCAGACATCGCCCCCAGCGCCCTAATAGGCCCTGCCTTCAACATAGACTTTCCCTTCACAGTCTCCCCCGATATATCTCTGGCCAAATCTGTCAGACAGGACAAGGCCCAAGAATGACTTACCACCCAAAATCAGACTTCCTGCGTGTGATGATCGAACGTGGCTTTCTGGCCGACTGCACCGATTATCAGGGGCTGGACGAAGCCCTGATCAAAGGCGTGGTTCCGGCCTATATCGGGTTCGACGCCACAGCAAAGTCGCTGCATGTGGGCAGTTTGATCCAGATTATGATGCTGCGCTGGCTGCAAAAGACCGGGCACAAGCCGATCACCCTGATGGGCGGCGGCACAACCAAAGTGGGCGATCCCAGCTTTCGCGCGGATGAACGCCCGCTGCTGACACCTGACCAGATTGACGCCAACATCAATGGCATCAAAAAAGTGTTCGAAAACTACATCGACTATGCCGAAGCCCCCAACGGCGCGTTGATGTTGAACAACGCCGAATGGCTGGATGGCCTGAACTATCTGGATTTTCTGCGCGATATCGGGCGGCATTTCAGTGTGAACCGGATGCTGGCCTTTGAATCCGTGAAATCGCGCCTGGACCGGGAACAATCGCTGTCGTTCCTAGAGTTCAACTACATGATCCTTCAGGCCTATGACTTCCTGGAACTGAACCGGCGCTATGGCTGTGTGCTGCAAATGGGCGGTTCGGACCAGTGGGGCAATATCGTCAACGGTATCGATCTGACACGCCGCGTGCTGGACCATGAGATTTACGGCCTGACCTCGCCGCTGCTGACGACCAGCGATGGCAAGAAAATGGGCAAATCACAGTCTGGCGCGATTTGGCTGAACGAAGATATGCTGTCCAGCTATGAGTTCTGGCAGTTCTGGCGCAACACGACAGACGCTGATGTAGGCCGTTTCCTGAAGCTTTACACCGAGCTTCCGATTGAGGAATGCGAACGCCTTGGCGCGCTGGAAGGCGCGGAAATCAACGAGGCGAAGATCATCCTCGCCAATGAGGTAACGGCCCTTGCCCACGGGCGTGCCGCCGCCGAAGCCGCAGAAGCAACCGCGCGCGAAGTCTTTGAAAAAGGCGGCACCGGTGACGATCTGCCCACGCTGGAACTTACGGCCGAAGACTTGGGCGATGGCATTTCCATCGTGCAGCTGATCACCCGTTCCGGCCTTGCGAAATCGGGGAAAGAGGCAAAGCGCCTGATCACCGAAAACGGCGCACGGATGAATGATGAACCGCTGACCAACGCGGGCCTGATGATTGACGCCGCAGCACTTGCAACGCCGATCAAGCTGAGCGCCGGGAAAAAGCGTCACGCGCTGGTAACCTTGGTGGGCTGATTGCCTTCGGACATTTGAAACGCAATGTGCCGGGCAATGCCCGGCACATTTGTTTTCAGCTAAGCGCAATTATGATCGTCCAGCACCACGGTCAAACACGCTATTTCAGCATCCACTGCCCGTCGGGCCAAAAGGCATGAAAGGCAAAGGCGAACATCACATCATGGGGCACGTCTTTGCCCTGCCCGTCACGAACCCGGATGTTGCCCACGTCTTTTCCCTTAGCGATGATCGCCGAATCCAATGCCGAGGCTTGGCCCGCGGACCAGCTGATCGTCACCCCTGCTTCGCGCAAAGTGCCTACTTTGCTTAACCGTTCCAGCGGCCATGCCCGTTCACCAACCCGCACAACGCGGGAAAGTGGGGCAATTCCGTGCGGCGGCATCTCTCCGCTATAAAGGAACGGGCGGTTAGAACCGTCGTAACCGACATAGGGGTTGCGGCCATAGGATCGCGGCCAATCAGGTTCGTCCATTACGACACCATCGGGGTTCGCGGCCTGATACTCGGCCCAGCTTTCCATCCAGCTTGGCAATTGTACCAATTCCGCCCCGGTGAAATGGCCCACAATGCCGGTGCCGATGGCCTGTTGCCACCAGCTTTCGCTTTGGCGATCAAACATCACCATATCCGAATTACGCAGCTTTCCACTGACGCCAAAATCCAGCACATCGCCCTTCACGCGCCGGTCAAACACCATCGCTGAATTGCATAGCGGACAAAAGGTAACGGCCACCGGTACCCCGTTGACCGTGTCATTCACAATCTCATGCCATGTCAGATAGCGGATCGGATAAGCCCGCGTGGTTTCGCCCAGTTTGACGGTAACAACGGGTTCGCGCGCGCTTAGCCGGGTTTCTTGGCTCGCAGCAATGAAGCGCGGCGCATCAAGGGCGGGAATGCCGTCTTTCGCAGGGCCGCCGGACAGGATTTCAACCCAATTTTCAACAGAGGTGCGCGAAAAATCGGTCTGGGGCCATTCGTGCTTCCAAAAGCTTGGGTCGGCGTTGGCCCCGCCCGTCATCAGGAAAAGCGATAAAATCAGGCTGACAATGCGCATTGGCGGTTCCCCCTATCCTTGTGTCAGGATGGCAGGAGGAACCGCGGTAAGATAGCCCCGCTCACGCGGGTTTGAGGCCGGTTTACTCGGCCTCGGTCACGGTCACTTTCGACATCATGTCGGGTTCGCCGAACACTTCGCCGTTGCGGCCTTCGCCTTTTTTGATCGCATCAACCACGTCCATGCCTTCGGTCACAGCCCCTACAACGGTGTATTGGCCGTTCAGGTGTGGTGCTGGTGCGAACATGATGAAGAACTGGCTGTTGGCAGAATCCGGGCTGGCCGAACGCGCCATGCCGACCACGCCACGCTCAAACGACTGGTCCGAGAATTCAGCCGGAAGGTTGGGCAGTTCGGAACCACCACGCCCCGCAAGGCGCATGTCACTGCCCAGCTTGCCGAATTCCACATCGCCGGTTTGCGCCATGAAGCCCGGGATCACGCGGTGAAACACCACGTTGTCATAGGCCCCTGCGGCTGCCAGTTCTGTCAGGCGTGCCACATGCTGAGGTGCCACATCTTCGAACAGATCAATGGTGATCGTCCCGCTTGCCGCGCCCGCCACATCGATCTGCATCTCGGTCGCCAGCGCGGGGCTGGCCACCAATGCAAGTGCGAGGGCCAGCTTACGCATCAGCAGCAACCTTAACGCTGATCATACGATCAGGGTTCGCGGGCGGCTCGCCGCGTAGGATCGCATCGACATGTTCCATGCCGGAAATCACACGGCCGTAAACGGTGTACTGGCCGTTCAGGAAGTGGTTGTCGCTAAAGTTGATGAAAAACTGGCTGTTGGCCGAATCTGGGTTCGCAGAACGCGCAGCGCCAAGTGTGCCACGGTCATGCGGCAGCTTAGAGAATTCAGCAGGCAGGTTCGGCAGGTCGGAACCACCGGTGCCAGCGCTGCGGATGTTAAAGTCTTTTTCAGCGTTGCCGTTGGCCACGTCGCCGGTTTGCGCCATGAAGCCATCAATTACACGGTGAAAAACAACGTTGTCATAGGCACCTGAACGGGCAAGCTCTTTCATCCGCTCGGTATGTTTGGGGGCAACATCTGGCAACAGTTCGATGGTGACAGTGCCACCTTTCAGTTCCATCAGAATGGTGTTTTCGGGATCTTTGATATCAGCCATGGGCCGCTCCTTCTGTCTAATTTGGGCGGAGCCTAGTGCGCAGGCCCGCCGAAGGGAAGGCCGAAGCGCCTTAGACATGTTGACGCCTGCGTGTGATCGGGTTGTATAGGCGGCAAGCAGCCCAATTGGAGGAAGACATCATGGCCTGGAAAACGCTGGACGATATGGAGCTGGCCGGAAAGGTCGTGCTGGTTCGGGTGGATATCAACGTGCCCGTCGAAAACGGTGTGGTCACCGATGCGACGCGGATCGAACGCATTGTGCCGACGATTTCGGACATCCTGCAAAAAGGCGGCAAGCCGGTTCTGATGGCGCATTTTGGCCGCCCCAAGGGTCAGGTCGTGCCAGAGATGAGCCTGAAGGTTGTTCTGCCCGCTTTGGAAGAGGCCCTTGGCCGCGACGTGAGCTTTGCAGAGGATTGCATCGGTCTTCCGGCGAAGAAGGCCGTTGCCGCGCTGGGTCAGGGCGATGTCCTGCTGTTGGAAAACACGCGTTTCCACGCGGGCGAAGAAAAGAATGAACCCATGCTGGCCGCGTCTCTCGCTGCCTTGGGCGATGTCTATGTGAATGACGCATTTTCAGCGGCGCATCGCGCGCATGCCTCGACCGAAGGGATCGCGCATTTGCTTCCTGCCGCTGCGGGCCGATTGATGGAAGTGGAGCTTAAGGCGCTGGAAAGCGCACTTGGCGAACCGCAGCGCCCGGTCGTGGCTGTTGTGGGCGGCGCCAAGGTTTCCACCAAGCTTGAACTGTTGGGCAACCTTGTCACCAAGGTCGATCATCTGGTCATCGGCGGCGGCATGGCCAACACGTTCTTGGCCGCGCAAGGAATTGATGTCGGCAAATCACTGGCAGAACACGACATGACCGACACCGCAAAAGCGATCATGGAAAAGGCGCACACTGCCAATTGTGCGATCTTGCTTCCGTCTGACGTGGTTGTCGCGCGTGAGTTTAAAGCCGGGGCTGATAACGAAACCGTGGCGGCGGATGCCTGCCCTGCCGATGCGATGATCCTTGACGCAGGTCCAGAAACCGTCGCGCGGATCGAAGCCGTGTTTGAGGAATGTAGGACATTGATCTGGAACGGCCCACTTGGCGCGTTCGAAATCCCACCCTTCGACACGGCCACCAACGCCGCCGCGAAAAAAGCCGCAGAACTGACCGCCGCAGGTGAATTGATCACCGTTGCCGGTGGCGGTGACACGGTCGCGGCCTTGAACACCGCGGGCGCCGCAGATGCGTTCAGCTATATCTCGACCGCGGGCGGCGCGTTTCTTGAATGGATGGAAGGCAAAACCCTTCCAGGCGTGGCCGCACTGGAAGACTAACCCCATACTCTGGCGCGGATCTGAAAAAGACCGCGCCAGAGTTAGCGCCACCATAATTGCTTCAATTTCCGACCTCGCTTAGAAGCAACGTGAAGTGCGTCCGCGCACGACGGAAATGCATATTATTTGAGGGGTTATATATGTCTATCAAGAGCCAAGCAGACCAAGTTCGCTCGGGCAACGGCTTCATCGCCGCGCTGGACCAAAGCGGAGGCTCGACCCCCAAGGCGCTGCGCCTCTATGGTGTCGAGGAAAGCGAATATTCCAACGATGATGAAATGTTCGGCAAAATCCACGAAATGCGTTCGCGGATCGTAAAGTCTCCGGCCTTTACCGGCGACAAGATCGTTGGCGCGATCCTATTTGAAAAAACCATGGACGCCGAAATCGACGGCATCCCGGCCGCGACCTATCTGTGGGAAAAGCGCAGCGTCGTGCCCTTCCTGAAGGTTGATAAGGGTCTGACGGATGAGGCAGACGGCGTACGCCTTATGAAACCGATCGATGGGTTGGACGCGACACTGGAACGTGCGGTGGCCAAGGGTATCTTCGGCACCAAGATGCGTTCGGTCATTGATGCGGCAAACCCCACGGGCATCGCCGCCATCGTCGAACAGCAGTTCGAGGTCGGCAAACAGATCCTGTCGCACGGCCTGATCCCGATCATCGAACCCGAAGTGACGATCACCATCGCCGACAAAGACGAGGCTGAACAGATCCTGCTGGCCGTAATCACCAAGCAACTGGACGCGCTAAGCGACGATCAGAACGTGATGTTGAAGCTAAGCCTGCCAACCGTCGCCAACCGCTATAAATCGCTGGTCGATCATCCGCGCGTGATGCGTGTTGTGGCGCTGTCGGGTGGTTATTCGCGCGACGAGGCGAACACATTGCTGGCACAGAACACTGGCGTCATCGCCTCGTTCTCTCGTGCGTTGACCGAAGGGCTTTCGGCCCAGCAGAGCGACAACGATTTCGACACAACACTCGCCAGCACGATCGACTCCATCTATGCGGCATCCGTCGCGGGCTGATCAGCCTGCCGATAAAGCGACAACGCCCACCCAATGCGGTGGGCGTTTTCTTTTGCTGCTAGGCGTTAAGCCGCGCGATGATCGCCTCTGTGTCTAACCCAGACACTGCTCCGCTGACCTGCCCACGCTCTCCGACCACGCGGGTCGCGACATAGGCGTCAGCCACCGCGCCCGGCGCTTGGCGGATCAGCACCGACGCCGTCAGCAAAACGGCCAACCGCTCTGCAAACCAGCGCGCCTCTGCTTCGTCTGGTAACGATGGCCACCGCGCCTGATGCGCCTTCAGCGCCGCGTCGTACCGCGCATCCGTGCCCGTCGCCGCCATCAACTCTGCCTGCAACGCGTCCACTGCGGCGCTGTCACGCGCCAATGTGCGCAGGATATCAAGGCAGATGACGTTGCCCGACCCTTCCCAGATCGAATTCAAAGGGGCCTCGCGGTACAGCAACGGCAGCGGCGTATCTTCGACGTACCCCATGCCGCCCAGCACCTCCATCGCTTCGTAAATCACGACTGGCGCGCGTTTGTTGGATTGGAACTTGGCCAGTGCAACCGCAATCCGCGCAAAGGCGCGATCCTCAGCCCTCTTTCCGTCAAACGCCCGCGCCACCCGCAGGCCAAGCGCCAGCGCGCCCTCCCAATCCAGCGTCAGGTCGGCCAAAACCGACCGCATCAACGGTTGGTCAATCAAACGGCGCTGAAACGTACGCCGCCCTTCGCACCAGTGCTTTGCCTCAACCAAGGCCGCGCGCATCAACCCCGCCGGGGCCATCGCGGTATCAAGCCGCGTATGGTGGACCATTTCAATGATCGTGCGCACCCCTGCCCCTTCGTCGCCCAAACGTTCGGCAAAGGCGTTGTGATATTCGATTTCGGACGAGGCATTGGCACGGTTGCCCAGCTTATCTTTCAGTCGCATCAGATGGATGGAATTGCGGGTGCCATCCTCTAACCAGCGCGGCACGACGAAACAGGTCAGCCCCTTGTCCGTCTGCGCAAGTGTCAGGAAACCATCGCACATAGGCGCCGAACAGAACCATTTATGCCCCTTCAACCGATAACCGTCACCATCGCGCACGGCCCGCGTGGTGTTGGCACGCACGTCCGACCCGCCCTGCTTTTCGGTCATCGCCATGCCCATCGTCGCCGAACTCTTTGCGCTCAGCGGCGCGACCTGCGGATCGTAAGAGGCCGCCGTTAGCTTCGGCTGCCACCGTTCGGCCAGCCCCGCATCGGCCTGCAACGCCGGCACCGCCGCATAGGTCATCGTCATCGGGCAACACACGCCCGGCTCAACCTGACTCATCATATAAACCATTGCGGCATGGGCGCTGTGCCCGTTCGCCGCGCCGGACCACGCAACCGAGGAATACCCGGCCTCCAATCCCAGCGACATCAACTGATGGTACGCTGGGTGAAACCTCACCTCATCCACGCGTCGCCCCGCGCGATCAAACGTGACCAATTCAGGGGTCTGACGGTTGGCAATCCGCCCCAGCTCTCGCACCGCAGCACGGCCCAAAGTCGCCCCGAAACCGGGCAACCCGGCAGCTTCGCCAAACATGTGCTGCCGCAATGGCGTATCGCCCTGCCAAAGATCAAAATCCCCCGGCGCACCAGGCTGATTTTCCACTTGATGGGTTGCAAGATCGCTTTGCGGGTCTGTCATGGCACGTCCTCCCTTATGAGAAGAGTAAACCACAGGATTTCATCTTCAAAATCACGACCTAACGGCATTTTGTTACGAATTTTGGCACGCAAGGGATTCACAAGCCGAATCACTTGTGCCATCATGCTGACACCCACCCGACAAGAGGTGGTAATGAGGCAGTGATTATGAGTGGTTCCCGCAAACGCCCGGCCCTTGGTGTGGTCGCATATTTCGCCATCGCGTTTACGCTGGCGACGTATTTTACCTTTGCGGCTGTACAGGGCGACTATGGCCTGTTCCGCCGCATTCAGGTCGAGGCAGAGGCGGGAACGCTTATACAAGAGCGTGACGCACTTCAGGCCCAATTGGATGAGATGCAGAACAAGACCCGCCGACTGTCCGATGATTACCTTGATCTTGACCTTCTGGACGAACAAGCGCGTAGCGTTCTGGGCATGATCCGTTCCGACGAAATCGTTATCCGATAAGGGCTTCGCTGCACCGCAGCGGAATTTACGCTCGAAATCCGTTCTGCTCTTTGGTATGAATAGTTTAATATTAAACTATTGCTCGTGACCAAAGGGAGCCTGCCGCATGGCCACGCGAAAAACCACTAAAAAACCAAACACTTCCAAGGAAGAGCTTCTGGGCTTTTACCGCGAAATGCTGCTGATCCGGCGATTCGAGGAAAAGGCCGGCCAACTGTACGGAATGGGCCTTATCGGCGGTTTTTGCCACCTTTACATCGGCCAAGAAGCTGTCGTCGTTGGGCTGGAAGCCGCCGCTAAAGAAGGTGACAAGCGCGTCACCTCTTACCGCGATCACGGCCACATGCTGGCCTGTGGGATGGACCCCAAGGGTGTGATGGCCGAACTGACGGGCCGCGAAGGCGGGTATTCCAAAGGTAAAGGCGGCTCCATGCACATGTTCTCG
The DNA here is from genome assembly GCF_900184935.1 of Actibacterium lipolyticum. GTDB lineage: Bacteria > Pseudomonadota > Alphaproteobacteria > Rhodobacterales > Rhodobacteraceae > Actibacterium_A > Actibacterium_A lipolyticum. Next base: position 110,351 of record NZ_FXYE01000002.1, read on the forward strand.
AAAGAGAAGCATTTCTATGGCGGCCACGGGATCGTTGGCGCTCAGGTGCCAATCGGTGCCGGTCTGGCCTTTTCGGACAAATACAAAGGCAACGACAACGTGACCTTCGCCTATTTCGGCGACGGTGCGGCAAACCAAGGTCAGGTTTACGAAACCTACAACATGGCGGAACTCTGGGATCTGCCCGTGGTTTTCGTGATCGAGAATAACCAATACGCGATGGGCACCTCTGTCCAACGCTCCACCAAATCGCCCAGCCTGTGGGAACGCGGTGCAGCATACGGCATCGAAGGTGAAGAAGTTGACGGCATGGACGTGCTGGCCGTGAAAGAGGCTGGCGAAAAGGCCGTCGCCCACTGCCGCGCGGGCAAAGGCCCCTATATCCTTGAAATCAAAACCTATCGCTATCGCGGCCACTCTATGTCGGACCCGGCGAAATACCGGACCCGCGAAGAAGTACAGAAAATGCGGGAAGAGCGGGACGCGATCGAACACGTTCGCGAACTGATCCTGACCGGCAAACACGCCAGCGAAGACGACCTGAAGGCCATCGACAAAGACATCAAGGCCATCGTCAACGAGGCTGCTGAATTCTCTAAAGAAAGCCCCGAGCCCGCGCTCGAAGAGCTTTACACCGACATCTACGCCGAACCGGCGACGCAAGAAGCCTGAGGGAGATTTAACACATGGCAACCGAAATACTGATGCCCGCCCTCTCCCCCACGATGGAGGAAGGCACACTTGCAAAATGGCTGGTCAAAGAAGGCGACACCGTCTCCTCCGGCGATATCTTGGCCGAAATTGAAACCGACAAAGCCACGATGGAATTCGAAGCTGTTGATGAAGGCATCATCGGCAAGATCCTGATCGCGGAAGGCACCGAGGGCGTGAAGGTAAACACCGCCATCGCCGTGCTGATCGAAGAAGGCGAAGACGCAGACGCCGCCGTTGCGGCCCCTGCCCCCGCTGCTGCCGAAGCCGCGCCCGCCGCTGCCCCAGCACCGGCTCAGCCCAAGGCACCCGAGGCGGTGGTTGAACCAGAAGTTCCCGCCGGAACCGAAATGAAATCCACCACCGTACGCGAGGCTCTTCGCGATGCGATGGCCGAAGAAATGCGTCGCGATGGCGATGTATATCTGATGGGGGAAGAGGTCGCCGAATACCAAGGGGCCTACAAAATCTCTCAAGGTTTGCTGGATGAATTCGGCGCGAAACGCGTGATCGACACGCCGATCACCGAACACGGCTTTGCCGGTATCGCCGTTGGCGCGGCCTTCGGCGGGCTTAAGCCCATCGTTGAATTCATGACCTTCAACTTCGCCATGCAGGCGATTGACCACATCATCAACTCTGCCGCGAAGACGCTTTATATGTCCGGCGGTCAGATGGGCGCACCAATGGTGTTCCGTGGCCCGAACGGCGCTGCCGCCCGCGTTGGTGCTCAGCACAGCCAGGATTACGCCGCATGGTATTCGGCAATCCCCGGTCTGAAAGTGGCGATGCCCTATTCCGCAGCCGATGCAAAAGGCCTCTTGAAATCGGCAATCCGCGACCCGAACCCGGTGATCTTCCTTGAAAACGAAATCCTTTATGGCCGCGCGTTCGACGTGCCGGTGATGGATGATTTCACCGTTCCCTTCGGCAAAGCCAAAATCTGGCGCGAGGGCGAAGATGTTACCATCGTCTCCTTCGGCATTGGCATGACCTACGCGCTTGAAGCTGCGGAAGAGCTGGCCAAAGAAGGCATCAGCGCCGAGGTGATCGATCTGCGCACCCTGCGTCCGATGGACACCGAAACGGTGATCAAATCGGTGATGAAAACCAACCGCTGTGTCACGGTTGAAGAAGGGTTCCCTGTCGGCTCCATCGGCGGTCACATCTCTTCCGTACTGATGCAGCAGGCGTTCGATTACCTTGACGCGCCAGTCATCAACTGCACCGGCAAGGACGTTCCAATGCCCTATGCGGCGAACCTTGAAAAACTGGCGCTCGTGACCACGAAAGAGGTCATCGATGCCGTCAAATCCGTAACCTATCGTTAAGGATCAGGCGATGAACGGGACAACTGGTAAAACCAGAGGTGCCGAAGAATGGCTCTTTGAGCGGTTCGTCACCGCGAGCAAGGAAAACGACCTCAACCTACTTTGGGTCTGTGGTGGCTTCCTTATCGCCTCGTTCATCGCCGTGTCCTTTAACCTGGGTGCGATCGAAGCGGTCGAGTTCAGTGCGTTTGCAATAAAAAGCAGCCTAACGGCCATGTGGCCGATCCGCGTCATGCTGTGCGTTGCGTGCGTCGTCGCCTATATCGCGGTCGTCTATTTGGTGCTGGAGCATCAAAAGCTGCAACTCGGTCTGGATTATCTTGCCGCAAGCAAACACGAACGCGCCGTTGAGATTGGCACGTTTGCCGCTTGGCTGGATGAAAACCACCCGCGGATGATCCGAACCCAGACTTTTGTAATCGGTGCGTTTGTCACCTTCTGCGCCGCGATTTTGGTAATCGACATTGCCACACTCGCGTTCTCTTTTTTAAAACCGAGGTAGAGAGATCATGCCAACCGAAATTCTTATGCCCGCCCTATCCCCAACCATGGAGGAAGGCACGCTGGCAAAATGGCTGGTCAAAGAGGGCGACACTGTCTCCTCCGGCGACCTTTTGGCCGAAATCGAAACCGACAAAGCCACGATGGAATTCGAAGCCGTGGATGAAGGTGTCGTCGGCAAAATCCTGATCCCCGAAGGCAGCGAAGGCGTGAAAGTGAACAGCCCCATCGCCATCCTTCTGGAAGATGGTGAAAGCGCGGATGACATCGGCACCGCAGCACCCAAAGCGGCCCCCGCCGCCGCGTCCGTTGCCGATGCACCAAAGGCCGAAGCCCCAGCTGCCGCACCCGCACCCGCGGCACCCAAGGCCGCTGACGGCGCGCGCGTTTTCGCATCGCCCCTCGCCCGTCGCATCGCTGCCGACAAAGGCCTCGACCTGTCGCAAGTTACCGGCACCGGCCCCAAAGGCCGCATCGTTAAGGCAGACGTCGAAGGCGCAACCGCGGCGCCCAAAGCCGCACCTGCCGCCGCTTCGGCCCCAGCCGCAACCGCACTTGCCGCGCCCGCTGGCCCGGCAACCGACACCGTCCTCAAAATGTATGCGGATCGCGAGTTTGAAGAGGTCAAACTGGACGGGATGCGCAAAACCATCGCTGCACGCCTGACCGAAGCCAAACAAACCATCCCGCATTTCTATCTACGCCGGGATATCAAGCTCGACGCGCTTCTGAAGTTCCGCAGTCAGTTGAACAAACAGCTGGAACCACGCGGCGTGAAACTGTCGGTCAACGACTTCATCATCAAAGCCTGCGCGATTGCCCTTCAACAAGTGCCCGAAGCCAACTCCGTCTGGGCCGGTGATCGCGTGCTGAAACTGAAACCTTCCGATGTCGCCGTTGCTGTCGCCATCGAAGGTGGCCTGTTCACGCCGGTCCTGAAAGACTCCGACAAGAAATCGCTCTCTGCCCTCTCGGCCGAAATGAAAGACCTCGCCTCCCGCGCGCGCGACCGCAAACTTGCGCCACACGAATATCAGGGCGGCAGCTTTGCCATTTCGAACCTTGGCATGTTTGGGATCGACAATTTCGACGCGGTCATCAACCCACCTCACGGCGGCATCCTTGCGGTTGGCGCGGGCGTGAAGAAACCGGTTGTTGGCGATGATGGCGAACTAAGCGTGGCAACGGTGATGTCAGTCACCCTGTCGGTCGATCACCGGGTCATCGACGGCGCACTTGGTGCCGAACTTCTGAAAGCAATCGTGGATAATCTGGAAAACCCAGTCACGATGCTGGCCTAAAACAAAAGCAGCCCCGAAAGTCATTTTCGGGGCTGTTCTTTGACCTGCCGCAATGCGACATGCCCGGCCTTCCCTACACTCGCCCCAAACCAAACCGGAGAGCGAGATGGACTGGAAAACAGAACTGGCCGAAGCAAGCACAAACATCGGTGCCTACCGCACAGCCCAAGCCGAAACCGCAGCGGGCTTCACAGCCTTGCACCGCGCGTCCATGGCCGCAGGTGCAATCGGCGCAAAAGAGAAAGAGCTGATCGCCCTTTCCATCGGCATCGCCAAACAGTGCATCGATTGTATCGGCTTTCACGTCCAAGCTGCCGCCGCCGCAGGCGCGACCCGTGCAGAGATTGAAGAAACCGTGAACGTCTGCGTCATGATGGGTGGTGGCCCATCCTTCATGTACGGCGTCAAAGCCATAGAGGCTTTTGACCAACTATGCGCAGACTGAAAAAGGGGCGCTTACGCGTCCCCTTTGCCCGGCAACAGCTGGTTCATCGTAACAGAAGGCTGATCACAACCAGCCTTACCTACGATCTTGGCCGGAACCCCGGCCACGGTCGTGGCAGGTGGCACATCGTGCAACACCACAGACCCCGCCGCGATGCGCGAACAGCACCCAACATGGATGTTGCCCAACACCTTGGCCCCGGCGCCGATCAGAACCCCATCGCCAATTTTGGGATGACGGTCCTCTTCTTCTTTACCCGTACCGCCCAGCGTCACGGAATGAAGCATCGACACGTTGTCACCAACAACAGCTGTTTCGCCAATTACGATCGAATGCGCGTGGTCAATCATGATACCGCGGCCAATCTTGGCGGCTGGGTGAATATCCACGCCAAACTCTTCGGACACACGCATCTGAAAGAAATACGCCAGATCGTGCCGCCCCTGATTCCACAACCAGTGCCCAACGCGATAGGACTGAACCGCCTGGAAGCCTTTAAAATATAACAAAGGTTGCAGATAGCGGTGACAGGCAGCATCACGTTCGTAAACCGCCACCAAATCCGCGCGCGCGGCTTCGGCTAGCATTGGTTCAGACGAATACGCCTCGTCCGAGATTTCACGCAGCATTTGGTCAGACATTTCGCCCGACGACAGCTTAAGGGAAATCCGATAGGCCAGCGCAGCCGGCAGGTTTTTATGGTGCAAAATACTGGAATGCACCAAGCCGCCCAGCAAAGGCTCATCATGAATGGCCTGCTCTGCTTCGTCACAAACGCGACGCCACACCGGATCAACCGTAGCGATGTTCACACGTGTTTCGGCCATGCTTTTCCCTTTCGTTTCAAACAGAGCCTACTACAAATAGGGGGGCAGGTTCAAATTCAACATGTTCCTGCACAGGAAAGTGAGCATTGCCAACGCTTAAAACGCAACACCATGGCGTTTTCTAACAAACGATTAATCGCTCGCCGCGCTTACTTGCGCGGCCACCGGCCAACATCGCTCCGCCACGTTTTCAGCGCATCGAAAACCTGCGCCAAACAAGAGCAATAATCCGCATCGTCCAAAAACGGTTCCGGCCGCATCTCATACCCATAGGCCACGGCCATCAAGCTGCCGTTACCCCATCGGAAATGCGCCCGCCCAAACCGCTTGCGATACGCATCGGCGGCACTGGCCCGGCTCAACATCTCTGCCATTATGAACGACCGCTTGCTTGCAGGTGTCGCAAGCAACACCCGCGCCGCCGCAACAACGTCGCCATGTAAAACCGGGCGCATGCGTTAGAGTCCCGGCAGGGTCAGCTCGCAATAATGCACGGCCAGCCTGACCGTACCCGTGGCGAAATCTCCGCCCTCCGCGGTCAGATCCAGTGGCATCGTGCTATACCCCGTCAACGGAGCCCCCATCACACCGCGCGCATACGAACCCTGCGACAGGCCAAGCCCGCTGCCAAACCGGTTGTCTGACCCATCGGCCCCCAAACGCCAAGCGCTCAGCGTTCCGGTAATTGCACTGACAACACGCGCAGTTACGCCAAAAACCATCGCATGTGACGGCACAGTTTCCAGAGTGGCATTCACTGATCCGGGCGTAATGACATGGTCGAATTCCATCACATGGAATCGTGTCGCCGCACCGCTGGCTGACATCGCCGCCACGCCGGGCACCCATTCTTCACCGTCGAAAACGACTTCTGCGGTGTTGGCAACATCCCATCCGCGCCAACCGATCTGCGGCATGGCAAAAACCCACCCGCCCCCGGATTGAATGGCAATCTCGCCGTCGTGCCCGGCCCATCCGTTCACCGCCCCCAAAGGCACGGCATAGCAATCCCCATCAACCGCCGCTGCAGGCGGGGTCGCCACACTAAGACTGATCAAACGAAGCTGAACCAACCCGTCCAGCCGCAACAGGCCCTCGTTCACTGTTACGTGCTTTTGCGCCTGTGCCGCCTGAACCAGAGGCAATTGAAGCTTTGTGGTTTCATTCATTGATTTCGATCCTTTCGAAAAGCCCTGCGCCGTATCGTTCCGAGATTTGCGCGACCTCAATCGCGAACGGCGCGACTGCACCGTCGTTTGCCTGGGATGCCCCGTCATAGGTCCAGTTGGGGCTGCTCACCACGGCTTCACGCAGCACCACGTTGCCAGCCCCCCGCACCCGTATCTGGTAAAGCTCTTGCGCTTCGCCCAATGGCACGTCGTAGGAATCCCAACTGTCGCCATCAACGCGCGTACGCCTTACCCAACTTGCAACCAGATCGCCGCCGCCGCCATCCACCACCCGCAAGTGACACGGCGCATAGGGCCGCAGTCCAATCCCGGAAAACGCTTCGACCTTGTGAATGTAAGACGGGTCTTCATACGCGCGCCCTGCTGGCCCAATGCGATAATGGCGCGCCAACCCGCGTTCGTTCTGGCTCAGCCCGATCTGCTGCGGAACACCGTCCAGCAGCACGAGAATGCTTCCCACAGGCCAGACGTCCGGCATCACCCCTTCACTACCCGCCTGCCCGCGCAAACGCATCCGAAGCTCGTAAGTGTCGGCCCCAACAAGCGTGGCTTCGGCAAACTGGATCACTTCCCAGTTTTCACTCGTGCCATCCCCGATTGCAGCCGCATTGGCACCATTCAGTACGGCCTCCACCTCAACAGAGGTCAACTCGCCGCCAAAGACCTGCACCCGCAACGCGTCACCACGATCCCACTGGGATGGATCCGCGCGAAACAACGGTGTTTGCGTCACCCCGATCACGGACGACTGAACAACCGTGCTGTTTAACGCATACCCGCTGTCCTGCGTTGCACTGAACAGGGCGACAGATCCCGGCCAAGGCGTTGCCGTCACCGCCAAATGCGGCGCGTGTTCAACTTCGGCTCCCGTAAGCAACGGCAAGTCCATGAACACGGGGTAAACTGGAACCGGCGCCACGAAGGGCTGCAAACTGACAACCTCTTCGACAGCGTCTGACGGGGTGTAAACGTCTGGTTCGACCCGGATCGCCTCGATTAGACGCGCCTCTGCGTGCTCGACCCGGTCAATGCGATACCGCGCACCGTCCAGCTGCACCACATCGCCGGCACCGATCGCAAGTTCAGAAATCGGAAGGGAAAATTTGGCCCGATCCCGCGCCACCCGCGATTCTGCCAGCCAGCGTTCCGTGATGACCCGCCCCTCGGCCTGCGTCAGAACCAGCGGCACCTCCGAAACCGAAACACTCTGGTTGACGTCGTCCGGGAAAATCGCCTCGGCGGCGCGCACCTCGTAATCCGCATCCGCCTCGACGAAGTTCAAACGAACGCGACCGGCTGTTTCTGCCTCGGGCGCTCGCGTGGTTTCCAAGTCGCCCGTTTCCGGGTCGCCCACCGCAAGCCGGTCACGTTGAACCGTACCGTCCAATCCCTTGCCTCGACTTTTGAAGACAAGCTGGCCGTCGCGTTCCACCGCATCAAACCCATACGCCAACATCAGCGGCTGCAAGGCCGACCGTGCGCCCTCCACCTCGTTCAAGGTGTATCCACGCACGCCGCCATACAGGGCAGACGTATCGACCCCCTCAACACCGGAACCCGCACAAAGCTCTGTCACCACAGCAGCCAGCGATTGGGTCGCCGCCCGACCGTTCAGCCAATGCCCACGGAAATAGTTTTCCCCGTCGCTCCACAGATCAGAATTGGCCGGGAAATAAGGGTACGGGCGCGTGTCCCAGGCCCAAACATGGGCGTGGGACATATCAATCATCGGCGCGCCATAAACCTCTGACACCGGGTTTTGGGTGCTGTCACCCCAATACGCGTTGATTGCCCGCAGGTATTGCTGCTGAATGAAATCATCACGTACACCCGATGAAAACGCCGGCAAGCTGGATTCCGACGACTTCGGATCAAGGAACTTATTGGGCTGGTTCGTGCCTTTGTCGATCGCGGCACATCCGTATTCCGTGAACCAAACCGGCTTTGATTGCGCCACCCAATCGCTTGGCTGTTCTTGACGTACGCCACCGATCCGATCGTGATGTGAGTTCAGCCACCAGCTACGGATATCTTTGTAACGAAAGACCCAGTCTTCGCCATACGCACCGTCAGTGATCGCAACCCGTCGCTGACTTTCTGCTGCGGCTTGCGAAGGGTAATACCAATCATACCCCTCGCCCCCTTCCACGTTCGCCTGCAAGTAACCCAAGTCATAGACAGAGCCCCAATGCGCATCGGCATGCCCGTCTTCGTCGCGCCAATCAGAAAGCGGCATATAGTTATCAATGCCGATGAAATCGATTTCCGGCGCGGCCCACAGTGGATCAAGATGAAAATACACATCCCCTGACCCATCTTGTGGGTGGTACCCGAAATATTCCGACCAATCCGCCGCATAGGTGATCTTAACGTTTGGCCCAAGAATGGCCCGGACATCCGCCGCCAAGGTCATCAGCGCCGTAACAGCCGGAAAGCTGCCATTCGCACCGCGCACTTGTGTAAGGCTGCGCATTTCGGAACCAATGCAAAACGCGGCAACACCCCCCGCCGCTGCGCATAGATGCGCATAATGCAGGATAAAGCGCCGGTAAGACCATTCCTGCGGCCCGGTATAGACGATCGCCTCGTCAAAAAACGTATCAAAGTCCGTGCGCTGACAGGTGCCGAAAAACGCCGCCACCTCAGCCTCGGCATCTGCGGTTTGGTCCGTCGATCCGTCTACGCCGGGGGCGCGTTCGGTTGTGATGCGGCCACGCCATGGAAGCGCGGGCTGCCCCTCATCCCCCGTCCATGGGTCCGGAAGCGTATTCCCAACCACCTGATCCATCAGAATAAAGGGGTAAAACACCACTTCTTTTCCGGCAGATTTCAGCGAAGATATCGCCTCTATGACGCTCTTGTCATTTGGCGTGCCACCGTAAACGGGCTTGCCGTCCTGTTCGGGCACACGATGCGCATCGCCGCGGTACTGCCCAGAAACATTCCACGGCATGTTCGCGCCGTCGACCTCGGTCTGGGTGACTTTTGGGCGCAACTTACACTGACCACAGCGCAGATCGTCCCCAAACCAACTTGCCACCAGCAAGGCAGAGCCACACTCAGGCAGGCCATCATCAAGCTCTTCCAGCGATGTGACGAAATCGGTTTTGCCGGATGGGCTGTTCACATTGGCCGAACTCTTCGCCCCCGGCCCCTCACCATAATGAACCGGAGTCGTGCCAAGCGCATACTCACCCGTCCCTGGAATCAGCGCCACGCCGTTGATGATCTGTGTCAGGCTTCGCTGTTCGGGCGCGGTGCTTTCTGCTGGCCGCACCACCTCAAACGAAAACTGCGGCACCCGGTTCCCGAACTGATCCAGCAACAGATTTTCAATCACCACATAAGCCACACCGCGATACGCAGGCACCATTCCGGCCCCTTCGATCGCTTCGATCTTTGGATCAGGCAGCTGGGTGTCTGTGCCCGGATAAACCCGCAGGTTCAGCCGATCACGCAGAATTTCGATACCGTCCGCCCAGATGCGACCAACACGCAGGATCTCTCCCTCGCACAGCGCAATCGCCATGCTGACGGAATAGGAATATTCGGTGATTTCAGGGGCACCTTTGCCGGCATCCGACGTCTCCTTCGTCTCTTTGAAACGCGAAGACCAGATAACCTGCCCCGCAAGGCGTGTGCGCCCGAAACAACGGCTTACCGGGGACCCCTCACTGGCCCCCGTCAGGCGAAACCGATCCACCTTGCCGGTTTCCACCGCCGCCGACCCGCTTCCCAAAAGTTTTTGGTCGATTACACGGCCCAAAGTCGCGCCAACAGCACGCCCGATTACCGTCGCCGACAGCCCCAAAACCGAGCCACCAATCGCAGAACCAGCCGCAGCCCCGACCGCCGATAGAACAATCGTCGCCATCAGTCTCTCCCGTTCGGAAATTCAAATCGCGCCACGATGCGCCGCGCCCAAGGGCGGCTCAGCGGGCTTTCAACGACCCCGTGGCCGTAATATGCGTGGATAAAGCTGGCATCGGCGCCGACACCTGCCTGAATGCCCAGATGCTTCGCCACCGATCCGTCCCGCATCCTAAGCAAAACCACATCGCCCGGATCCGCCTGTTCCAACCGCTTGTCGATCAAGTGGCGCGCAAGCCCCTGCCACAGCCGCTCTTCTTCGGCGACCTCGCTCCAATCCGGCGCGTATGAAGGAAGTGGCTCCGGCTCACAGCCATAGAACGCCCGCCACAACCCGCGAAACAAGCCAAGGCAATCTGCCCCGCCGCCGCACACGGATGCCTGATGGCGATACGGCGTTCCAAGCCATCGACGCGCCTCGCAAACTGCGCGTTCACCAAGCGCGCTCAACGGTTCATACTCCCACCGTTGTTGGCACCACCGCGGACTGGATAGCTGACCAACCAATCCTCACCAGGCACATGAGGGAAGCCATAGAAGTTAATGATATTATTGAACTTAACCCGGCACGTTTCGCTCCGCCGGTCGCACCCGGCCACCAAACGCACCATATCCCAGGGTGCCATCGCATCGCGCAGGCTTTCCCAAAGTTCGACCCTCCGCATCCCATCAGCAAAGCGATCATTCTTGATTGTCCCGATCAGACCAGCAGCTTGCCCCGAAAGCACCACCAAACGCCCGGATTCGAACCATCGCGGTTCAAACTCATCCACGCCCGCAAAGCTGAACACCCGCGCCTCGTCGACCTGATCCACGGCAAGTTCGGCCGTGTAGCCCGGCGTCGAAAGATCAAACCGGCAGTTCCCATCGCCCAAAACCGCGCCGCAGGGCCGTTGATAGACCCGCCCCTGCGGTTTGTTCAGCGCCTCTGTCAAACCGCGCAGCTCGGCCTGAAACGCACCGCCTTTGCGGGTGATTTCACCAAGCGAGCCGGAAAACAGAAGGATCCGGTCGGCAGGATCGCTCCAGTTCACCAACCACGCACGAATGGCGGCCTGATCGTAACGCCCCGCCAGAATGTCGCCTTCGGTCATCGCATCATCCGTCAGCGCGCCGACCGCTTCGCTGTTATCAACCGACAGGCCTGTGGTCTGACTTAGCGCACGCGCGGTCATGCCCGTCTGCGCCCGAAAAGCGTAACCGTCGAAGCTCAGCTCGGCGTCGTGATCGGTAAACCCCATCACCACACAATCGGCACGTTCAACCACCCAGCACCGGCACAAAGTCGTTGCGCCACTTGCCAGATGTGTCTGAAAGTTATCGGAAATATTCATCATACGCGCACCTCCACCACAGGTACACGCGGGACGTCACCCGCCCGAAAGCTGGCGACCGAGGTTTGGATGATATCCGTGTCGAACCGCACCGGCACGTCAAATTCGAACCCTGCCGTGACAGCCGCCCCAACGTCTGGCGCATCAATCAGGGTGATGCCCCCCGTCGTGGCATCCACGGTGAAGTGGATCGTTTCAACCAACGGCTCGCCATCTACGCCGACCTTCACTGTGCCCACAACCGGTTTAGAGATCGGGCGCACATAATCCACCCCACCCGAGGCATAGGTCTTGGTCAGTTGAAACACCTTGGTTTGTCCATCACCAACGGCAATCGGCTGATCCTCGAACCCCGCATCGCGCGACGGCGCGCAAGATTTATAGTCTGACCAGTCCTTCCACCGAAACCCGAACAACTGCCCGCGTCGCGCCTCGAAAAAGGCGATCAACAGTTCCACATCATCAAGCGAGCGCATGCCCACCCCCGCATCGTACCGCCGGCGCGCGTGTTCCCACGGGGTGTTACGCTCCTCATAGCCGTTGGTCAGCGTCACGATTTCGGTGCGCCGCTCTGGCCCGCCAACCGAACCAAAGCTTAGGTTTGCGGGGAATCTTACATCGTGAAAGTTCATATCTGTGCCCTCAGCTATTGCGCTGCCCGCGCCCCAGGGCGCGGCCAAGTTCCGCTGCGATCTGGCTCTGGCTTCGGCGGAACCCCTGAACATCCGGCGTGCTGACATTCATGGTGATGTTCACCGCCCGCGCGCCGCCTTCGCTGCGCACGCCCAATCGCCCATCGCTGCCGCGCGACAAGGGCATGATCGCCTCTGGCCCCGCTTCGCCCATCAACCCGGTGCCGCCACGCATGGGAAAATAGGTTGGCCCCGACACCACACCGCCCGTCGCGAACGGCATGACCCGCCCTTGTGTGAAACTGCCACCATCGGCGAAGGGCACGACGGCGCTAACCAGCCCCTCAATGCCGGTCGCAACCAGACCGCCCAGATGGTTTTGAACCGGAGTGATCGCCGCCGAATAGGCCGCATTCGCCAAAGACTCGCCCACCTGTTTCATCGCATCGGACAGCTTCAGCCCATCAAACACCAACCCGTCAAAGGCGGATCGCAACCCGCGCCCAACCGCACGAGAAAGCGTGCCGACCTCGCGGTTGGTCAGGGTCACGCTTTCACGCATTTTCACCAATTCGGTGTCGAACTCGGCCGCCACGTCCCGCGCTTTGCCAAGGTTTTCTTCAAGGGCGACGACCTGATCGTCGAACCCATCAAGCTCTGTCATTCATCAGACCCTTCCGTTTTATCGGGGAATGCGCGCGCCAACTCGTCCAGCCGCGCGCGGCTTAGGGGCGCCGGGCCGCTGCCTTGGCCCAGCATCAACAGCAACTCTGCCGGGGTAAGCGCCCAGAATTCTGCGGGTCGCAGGCGAAGCCCCAAAAGCCCCGCCCGCATCAAACCCGGCCAGTCAAACCGCGCCATCGTCGCCACCCGGCACCGTAAAGGCGCGCGCCAACAGCCACGCCGCAACACGCGCCGCTTCGACCGCGCCGCCCGAAACCTCTGCCTGCGCCAGATCAGCCGCCGAACCAGACCACCCCCCGCCGCGCAATCCTGCCAGCAACAACGCCAGCACGTCGCGCGTGGAAAATGCGCCGCCCTCGAACCGCTCGATCAGCGCAACCAACGTGTCCGCGCCCAGCGATGCCTCCAATTCGGCCAACGCGCCAAGCGTCAGCTTCAGCACGTGGCGCTGGCCATCCAGCACCAGCGCCGCCTCGCCCGCGTAAGGGTTCCCCATCAAAGCGCCGTAAAGTTCAGCGCCCCAGCCGAGGCAAGCGACAGCTCATACGTCGCCTCTCCGTTGTGGCTGCCCGCATATTCGATCGAGGTCACCTGAAACGGCCCCTCAACCACGCCAAAATCGGGAATGATCACCTGAAACCCCGGCGTTTCCCCATCGAAAAAGATCTGGCGCGCGCGTTCGTCCGTGCCTTCATCCTTGAAAACCCCCGAGCCCGAGATGCCGGCAGATTTCACCCCAGCACCCGAAAGCAGCTCGCGCCAGCCGCCCTGGCTTTCCAAACTGGTCACGTCCACCTGTTCGGCGTTGAAATTGATGCGCGTCGCCCGAAGGCCCGCGATGGTTTCGAACTGGCCATCGCCAGTCAGATCAAGCTTGATCAAAAGGTCTTTGCCGTTTTGGGCCGCCATGTTCCGTTCTCCAATCTTGGTTATTCGTCATCCACGCGGGCGCGGAATGTCAGATCAATCCGGCGCACATCGCCGTCTTCCACCCGTTTCGCGCGGGCCTTTTCAAAGGTCAGGCCCACCAATGTGCCGCGGGCCAAAGGCAACGCTGCCCCGACCAGCGCATCGGAAATGGCCCCCGCGGCCGCTTTCGCGCCAGCAAAGCCCGCCGCGCTGCTGACCACGCTCACCGTGAAAATATGCAGCGCCCCGGCGCCCGTTGCGTCGGCACGTCCGCGTGCTTCTTCCGGGCCAAGGCTGACATAGGTTTCGGGCAACCCGCCCGGCGGAACGGCGTCGTAAACCGCCGATCCGACCAATGCCGTAAGGGCGCTGTCCGATGCCAATTTCTGAAAAACCGCCGCCTGCAATGCGGCTGCAACGCCATAGCTCATGCCGTCACCTCTTCTTCAGCAAAACAGGTCAGATGGCGGCCCTGGGCGTCTGCTTCGGTCACGGCCAATATGCGAAACACCCGCGCGCCATCGCGAAACCGCTGTTCGGCCTTCGGGCGCGAGGGCGCACCAACCGGCGCACCCCGCACGGTGATCCGATAAGGAACACGCGAAAGCGTTGCGAACTCCCCGGCCCGCTCGCGGCCCGTGCCCGGCTTTACGGCCGCCCACAGCGTGCCAAGCACCGCCCAGCTTTCAACAAAACCACCCGCCCCGTCCGAGGTCCGAACAGGTTCTTCCAGCACCAATCGGCGCGTCAGGTTCGGCGCCCCCTTCATATGGCACCCCCGCCCAAAATCCGCACCGTGCGCCAGCGTTCCAACAGGGCCAGAACTCCAAACGGCATCCCACTTTCGCCAAAGGCTGCCTCGCTGCGATGTTCGTAATAATGCCCGGCCAGCAGGAACACAGCCTGCGCCAGATCCTCCGGCACGTCGGCCCAAGCCGCCCCAAAGCCTGCGTCAAACACCACCTCAACCGACCCGCCCAACGGGATCACCGGCAATGCCGCGCCATTGGTCGCCACGCGCGGGCGATGCGTGTCTTTTTCCAACCGATACACCGCGGCGTCCACGATGGTCGCGCCGCCTGTGTTATCGACCACCCGAACCTCGTTCAGCGCCTGAACCGGGGCCACCGGCAGCGCCTGACGGTCGCCATCGCGCCACGCGGTCAGGGTCCAGGTGAACGTCCGGCCCAACAAAACCTTGCCCGTCCGGCCCTCTACGGCCGCCATGGCCGCGCGCAGCAGCGCCTCCAGCAACGCATCCTGCGCACTGTCGTCGGCAAAACCGCTGCCAAGGCGCAAATGGTCTTTGAACAGGCTAACAGGCAGCGCCTCGGCGGGCACTGTGGTCTGTTCGATCAACATCATGTGCATGTCTCCAACTTGCCCCTCGATCAGAAAACGGCGCGCGCCCCCGCGTTGCTCGGACGGAGGGAGCAGCTGGACAACGCAGGAAGGAATACCCGGCGCGCGCCAAGGGCCGCCCGAACGGGCGACCCATTCACCGGCCCGTTAGGACACGGCGAACTTCAGCAGCTTGATCGCGGCGAAATCGCTGACATCACCACCCACACGCTTCGTTGCATAGAACAGGACATGCGGCTTGGCGCTGAACGGGTCACGCAGCACGCGCAGATCGGGGCGTTCGGCCACGGTGTAACCCGCGTTGAAATCACCAAACGCCAGTGCGGCTGTGCCGGATGCGATGTCGGGCATATCTTCGGCGATCAGCACCGGATAGCCCAACAGACGCGCAGGTTCGCCCGCCGCCAAACCATCGGACCACAGGAAGCGGCCGTCGGCGTCCTTCATCTTGCGCACCACGCCTGCGGTTTTAGAGTTCATGATGAACGTCGCATTCGCGCGGTACTCAGCACCCAGTGCATAGACCAGATCAAGAATGGCATCCGACGGCGCGACCGAGTCAAAATCGCCATCCGTACCGGTGGGGATATAACCCAGCGAACCCCAAGCCCACGTGTCGTCCGACACCTGAGTATGGTTCAGAATGCCCTTGGGTTTGTCCAGACCATCACCGTTGATGAACGCCGACGCCTCGGCGCGGGCGAACTTGTCGGCGATACGACCCGCAAGCCAACCTTCGATATCGAACGCGCTGTCATCCAGCAGGCGCTGGCTGGCCTTCGGCATCGCGGACAGTTCGTGCAGCGGAATGGAAACACGCTCAATCTGCGGCGTGTCGGTTTCAGCCTGAGCACCAGTTTCCGAAGACCAGCCCGAACCAATATCCGTATGATCCACCAGCACATCAAACGATGTCGCCTCAACTGCCACAACCTGCGCAATCGCGCGGATCGAGGCGGTGGATTTCAGCACGCTTTTGATCATCTCGGATGTCTGCGGATCGACCAGGTAACCACCCTCGGCCGACACGGATGAAGACATGGCCTTTTCTTCCATCTGCAGCCCACGCAGCGCGTCATCATCACCCGAACGCAGATAGGCCGCGAACGCCTTCTGATGCGGTACTTCCACTTCGGCTGCGGAAGAAAGGGCCGGACGTCCGGCAATCATGGATTTACGATCAAGCATGGTCAGTCGCTCTTCTTGCTGTTGAAACTTTTTGTTCATTTCGCCCTGAAAGGCACTGAAATCATTCAGAAACCCTGTCAGAGCAGTCTTAATCTCGGTCACAGGCGCACCGGCGGCGCCCGATTTGGTTTCGGTCTTTGTCATGTCCAATCCTGTGTTAGAGAGGTCATCCAACCGCACGTCATGCGCCGCCGGTCAGCACGTGGCGGGCACCCTCAAAGGCGTCCGCCAAGTCACGAAGCAGGGTCTCTGTGGCGTCATCCGCCTTTGCCCCCACTCGTGCATCGGGAAGCATCGGGAAGGTCACCAGCGACACCTCCCAAAGCTCCAACTCGCAAAGCAGGCGTTGCCCGCTTGAATTCTTCTGGGCCCGCTTGGTGCGATACCCGATCGACAACCCATCAATCGCCCCGGCTTCGATCAGCGCCGCGGCCTCGCGGCCCTTTTCAACGTCGCTTAACAGGCGGCCTTTGACGTACAGCCCGCGCTCATCCTCGCGCACCTCGTCCCACACGCCGATGGGTTGCGCCGGGTCGTGCTGCCACAACATCTTCACCCGCCGACCCGCGCCTTTCAGCGCGGCCAGCGACGCGGCATAGGCGCCCCGCTCCACCACATCGCCGCCCTTGTCGACCTTCCCAAAAAGCGAGGCATAGCCTTCGACCACCGCGCCATCGCTTACGGTCAAAACGCTGTCTGCCCGGCAGAACTTCCGCTCAAGCCCCATTTCCATGTCCATCCTGATGTCCCCTTTCACGGCGCGACCGCCAAAATCGACGTTACGCCCTGTGCCAAAATCGCGGCCGCAACGCCGTAGACAGCGACCCAAAGCCGCCGCTCTACCCGTTCCTGGCTCGCCTCGATCCGTTGCAGCCGGTATTCCAGCGCCGCCCAGCGTTCCTGCGACACGCGCTCATTCGCTTCGATCCGCGCATTGGCGACCTCGAACGGGGCGTACAGGAACTTGGAACCGCTGCGCTCCGGCGCGGCGCTCATTCATCCTCCGCCAGCTTGGGCAGGCCCAGCAGCGCGCGCTTTTCCGGGTCCGACAGGAACACCGCATCGCTGACCCGCCGCCACTGATTGTCGCGCTCTGCCGAAAGCGCGGGCACCTGATCCAGATCGGGGCGCAGCTCCACCTGTTCGCCAGCGAAGCGCGACAGGAAATCGGAAATCGTCGCCGCTACCCGTGTGGCAAGCGGCAGCACCGTCAGGCGGTAAAACGCCCGGTTCGCTTCCTGATAGTTGGAATAGGTCGCATCCCCCGAAATCCCCAACAGCATCGGTGGCACGCCAAAGGCCAACGCAATCTCGCGCGCGGCGGCCTCTTTGGTCTTCTGGAATTCCATGTCGGATGGCGAAAAGCCCATCGGTTTCCAGTCCAAACCGCCTTCCAGCAACATCGGGCGGCCCGCATTCGCCGCGCCTTGATGATACGACATCATCTCATCCTGAAGCCGCGCGTATTGCTCCTCAGACATCGATCCCTGCCCATCAGCCCCCCGATATACAATCGCCCCCGAAGGCCGCGCCGCGTTATCCAGCAACGCCTTGGACCAGCGGCTGGCCGCGTTATGCACATCCACCGCCGTCGCCGCCGCCTGCATGGGCGACAGGCCGTAATGATCATCCTGCGGGTGAAAGCTTTTGATATGACAGATCGGCGGAAGCCCGACCGTCATATCGAACCGGTGCTTCTTGTTCCCAACCGCATATTCATAGGCCACCGGCCAGCCATCCGCGCCCGGCACAATGCTCATCCGGTCCGACCGCAACACATGCAGCTCCACCGGAACACCCGTTTCACCGCCCACGGCCTCCAGATAGCCATTGCCGGACAGCAGGATTTGCCCGAACAGCGCCTCCATCAGTTCCGCCTTGCCCTGCGCCCCGTTCGGGCGGCGGATCAGGTCTAGCACCGGATGGGTATCATACCGCCGCTCCTGATCCTGCAGGATCAGTGGCAAGGCCGCCGCCGCCTCGGCGATCAACTTAACCGACCGAAACCCAACTGGGTTGCCTGTGAAGCCCGCCTTGGTCAGGGAAACCGCATCGCGTGGCGACCAAGCCACCCGCCCGGCCCCGTGCCACGCCACCACCGGCCCCGTCGCGCTGGCCTTCTTTTCGGGCACCTCTTGGGCCCCGCGCCGAAACATGTGAAACACCATGGTAAAGCTCCTTAGGTCGTGCTGATCGCCGCCCAACCGGGCAGCACGAAACACCCGCCCCGCATCGCGCCGGGCAGGCATGTGTTCAGAAATTTTCGAATTAAGTGGTTACAAAGACCGCATCCGCGGCCGTTTCCACCGCGCCGCCGGTTCAATCATCAGATCGTGCAGCGCCCAGACCAACGCATCCACCCGGTCCGGGCTGCCCTTGCCGCGAAACCCCTGCGCGGTCATCAGGCACATTTGATCCTCCAGATCGCCCAAACCGCGCATGTGCTGCACCCGGCCCTGTTCGTACAAGGCCGCCACCGGCTCTGCCCGCGCGACCTTCCCGCGAGAGGCCCGCACCGCCCGATAAGGCACCAGCGGGTCCACCTGCCGGATCACGCTTTCCACCAGATCGCCGCCCTGATTGACCTCGGCCACCAGCCGTTCGGCCCCATGCCGGCGCAGCGCGTCAATCGCCGCTTCGGCCCAGGTGGTGGGCGATGCCGCCGCGACGCTGGCATCCTCCAACACTACGGCGCGCCAATCCTGCGGGTCACCCTGAACCCGCGCGCCCACCACCAAGATCCCGCATTCATCAGAACCGGCATTGCCCGTCACCGGCGGGTCCACCGCCACAACGACCCGGTCCAATTCGCCCGCGTCTTCAACCCGCGACGCCTCCAACCTGCCCGAGGACCACAGCGCCCCCTCCGCATCCTCCAGCAACACGCCGTCCAGTTCTTGCCGCCCCAACCGCGTCCCCGCGTACCGGCTGCGCACCTCATCCAGGAACGAGGCCGCAAGATACGCCCGGTTCGCCTCTGTCGGCGCATGGGTCTGAACCGTCGAAGGGTTCGCCAAAATCGTCTTCAGCACTGGCACATTCTTCGGCGTCGTCGTCACACACTGGCGCGGTGCCGCCCCCAGCCGCAGACCGAACTGAAGCATATCCCACGCCTCCTCGGCCCGCTTCCACTTGGCCAGCTCATCCACCCAGGCTGCATCGAACTGTGGCCCGCGCAGGCTCTCTGGCTCATGCGCCGAAAACACCTGTGCTACCGCGCCGTTGGGCCAGACCAGCCGCTTGCGCGTCGCCTCCCACTTCGGGCGGCGGTCGGGGGGCGAACAGGCCAAGATGCCGCTCTCGCCGAACACCATCACCTCACGCACCTGCTCAATGGTTTCGCCCACCAACGCCACCCGGCGCGACCGGCCAATATCCAGCGGGCGCGATCCTTCAACTTCGGCCCGCACCCACTCGGCGCCGGCGCGGGTCTTGCCCGCCCCGCGCCCCCCAAGGATCACCCATGTCCGCCAGTCGCCTTCGGGCGGCAGCTGATGCTCCAACGCCCAGAACTCAAACAGATAGGGCAGCGCCAACAGCGCGCCTTCACTCAGGCTCCCCAGAAACGCTTCCTGTTCCTGCGGCGTCGCGCAGGCAAGCCAATCTGCGCCCGATCTCATCGCGCGCACTGTCGAAGTCGAGCGCGTATCCATTGACCGCGCCTTCCTCTGCTCTAAGCCGTTTTTCAACTTTGGACCTTTCGTCAAATGCCGTCTGGGCCGCCTTGCCAAGATCACTCAGCGCGCCCTTCAGCTCTTTCGCCCGGGCCGTTCGGCCCGCGGTCACATCTTCGATGATTTCATTCAGCGCCTGAATCGTGCGCTGATAATGCCTTTCGGCCGCCTCAAGCACTGCCTGAGCCGCCCCTTTCCCCGCAGGAGAAATCACTGTCATATGGTTAAGCCTGCCTTCTCATGCCGCTCCGCACGAGAGAAACGAAAAAGCGGCGCCGGGGGATGACCCCGTGCCGCTTACCCACTTCTTCCAGCTTGCCTAAAGGTGTACCCCAGACCGTTCGCTAGGTCAAGAAGTTTATTGTTAACAATAGGTTAAGCAACCGCCCGCACCCCCACAACAAAAGGATTGAACCCCCGCCGTTTTCTAAGATTACATAGAGAGGAGTGAACATGCGCATCGTTACAGCCAGCCTAGCCACCGCGCTTACATTGCTCTGCGCCGCCGCAAGCGCGCAGGATGGGTTCCGGCGTATCGAAACAGCCCAGCAGTTTCAGGATGCCGTCGTCGGCAAAACACTGCGCGCCGGAGATACCTACGTCGAGGTGCGCCGAAACCGAAAGCTCACAGGCAAAATAAACGGAGAGCCCTTCACCGGCGCATGGGAATGGCGCGGTGCGTATTTCTGCAGAACGATCAAACTCACCCCAAAAAACACCGACTGCCAACTGTGGGAGGTGAACGGAAACCAACATTCCATCACACGCAACAAAGGCACCGGCAAGCGCGTGATTTACGTCGCGGATTAACAGCTAAGCGTCCCGCCATGCACCGTTTTCAATCCCATCAATCGTCCAGTTACCAACGCGATACCGGATCAGGCGAAGCGTGGGCAGCCCCACGGCGGCCGTCATGCGCCGCACCTGCCGGTTACGCCCTTCGGTGATCGTGATCGTCAACCAGCAATCCGGAACCGTCTTGCGAAACCGCACGGGCGGATCGCGCTCCCACAACCCGTCGGGTTCGTCCATTCGGGCAACGTCTGCAGGGGCAGTCATACCG
Source organism: Actibacterium lipolyticum (assembly GCF_900184935.1). GTDB lineage: Bacteria > Pseudomonadota > Alphaproteobacteria > Rhodobacterales > Rhodobacteraceae > Actibacterium_A > Actibacterium_A lipolyticum. The sequence continues at coordinate 131,373 of NZ_FXYE01000002.1, forward strand.
TCCTTCAACTTCACACCGCGGCGAAGCTCTGCCAGCTGCGCGTCCGAAGCGTCCCCTTCGACCTGAACCCAATAGGTTTTGGATGTCTTGAACTTCGGGCTGCTGATCCGGTTCTGCAACTTGCCGTCATCGGTCAGCACCAACAGCCCCTCGCTGTCGCGATCCAGCCGCCCGGCGGCATAGACCCCCGGCACGTCGATAAACTCGGAAAGCGTCTTACGCGTGCTTCCTTCCGTCCCCTTGTCGGTGAACTGCGAAAGCACGTTGAATGGCTTGTTGAACAGGATGGTCCGCGCCATGCAGTCCCCTATTGGTTAGCCCGCTCTGCCTCAATCTTCCGCCACTCGGCCACGTTGCGGTTATGCTCTTCCAAGGTCACGGCAAACGCGTGCCCCCCGGTGCCATCGGCCACAAAGAAGATGTAATCCGTCGTATCCGGGTGCAACGCAGCCTCGATAGAGGCGCGGCCTGGGTTGGCGATCGGCGTGGGCGGCAGCCCTTCGATGACATAGGTGTTATAAGGCGTCGCGCGACGCAGTTCGCTTTGGCGAATACCACGACCAAGCGCGCCCTGCCCGTTGGTGATGCCATAGATCACGGTCGGGTCCGTCTGCAGACGAATACCTTGGCGCAAGCGGTTCACAAATACGCTGGCAACCTGACGTCGCTCTTCGGGCACGCCGGTTTCCTTTTCGACGATAGAGGCAAGCACCATCGCCTCTTCGGGGCTGGCCAAGGGCAGATCTTCGTCGCGCGCCTGCCACAGCTCGGCCAGCAGCGCGGCCTGGCTCTCTTCCATCCGCGCGATCAACGCGGCCCGCTCAGAGCCTCGCACAACCTCATAGCTGTCGGGGGCAAGCGCACCTTCGGCGGGCACCTCAACCGAACCGGTCAGGAACTCAGCTTCTTTCAGCTCTTCAACAACCTGCCAGCTGGTCACGCCTTCGGCCAGCGTCACGCGGTAACGGGTGTCGCTTTCGCTGGTGACGGCTGTGTATTCCGCGGGAACCTCTTCCACGCCCGGCTCAAACGCAACAACTTCGACATAGCGGTTGGTCGCGGGGTCAAGTTCACGCACCTGCAACTTGGCGCTCAGCACACCAATGCGGAAGTTCACTTCGGTACCACAGGTGGACCGGCCACTGCGCGTGATCGTGTCGATGATGCTTTCCATCGACGCGCCCGGCTCCACCAAATAGCTGCCCGCTTTAAGTTGGCTGGCCTTGTCGGTGTAATCCGCCCCGGCCCGGAAAATGCCCGGGCTGGAAATCGCCCCCTGATCCGCAAGTTCATTAGACACGCGGCGCATATTTGACCCGCTTTCGACCCTTAGACAGATTGCCTGTTCCAATGGTCCGGGATTGGTGAATTCACCCTTCCCCCAAATCACCATCCCCCCTGCCAACAGCAACAGAGCGATGAAAAGCGTCAAAGCGTTAGAGGCCAAATTGCGCCACATGTGTTCAGACCTTGCCCATAATCAGCGACGCGTTGGTGCCGCCAAAGCCAAAGGAGTTCGACAACGCGATGTTGATTTCACGCGGCTGCGCTTCGTTCGGCGCAAGGTTCAGCGTGGTTTCAACAGCGGGCGTATCAAGGTTGATCGTCGGCGGCGCGACCTGATCACGGATCGCCAAGATCGAAAAGATCGCTTCGACCGCGCCAGCCGCACCCAACAAGTGGCCCGTGCAAGACTTGGTCGACGACATGGTCGCCTTAGCCGCCGCATTGCCCATCAGCCGCTCAACCGCGCCCAATTCAATCGTGTCGGCCATGGTGGATGTACCATGTGCGTTGATATAGTCGATGTCACTGGGCTGAAGGCCCGCACGTTTCAACGCCGCGCGCATAGACCGTTCGCCGCCCTCGCCGCTCTCTGCCGGGGCGGTGATGTGATAGGCGTCGCCCGACAGGCCATACCCCAGAACCTCGCCATAGATTTTCGCACCGCGCGCCTTGGCGTGTTCGTATTCTTCCAGAACAACCACACCCGCGCCCTCGCCCATCACGAAACCATCGCGGTCTGCATCATAGGGGCGGCTGGCCTTGGATGGGTCATCCTCGCGTTTGGTCGAAAGCGCCTTACAGGCGTTGAAACCAGCAATCCCGATTTCCGAGATTGGGCTTTCCGCACCACCGGCTAGCATCACATCCGCGTCGCCCCACTGGATCAACCGCGCGGCATCGCCGATGGCATGCGCGCCCGTTGAACAAGCGGTCACAACCGCGTGGTTTGGCCCTTTGAACCCGTAACGGATCGAAACCTGCCCAGACAGCAGGTTGATCAACGCACTTGGGATAAAGAACGGTGAAACGCGGCGCGGGCCACGCTCTTTGATCAGAACAGCCGTTTCCGCGATCGAGGAAAGCCCCCCAATACCCGAACCGATCATAACGCCGGTGCGTTCCAATGCCTCGGTGTCGGTCGGTGCCCAGCCGGAATCCTTTACCGCCTGATCCGCAGCTGCCATTCCGTACAGAATAAAGTCATCCACCTTGCGGCGGTCCTTCGGCTCCATCCAGTCATCGGCATTGAACGTGCCGTCGCTGCCATCGCCAAGCGGAATTTCACAAGCATATTTCGTGGTGACATTGGACGCATCAAACCGTTTGATCAGGCCAGCGCCCGATTGCCCGGCCAACAGCCGCTTCCAAGTCTCTTCAACCCCACATGCCAGCGGGGAGACCATCCCCAGCCCGGTGACGACCACACGACGCATATTCTGCTCCTCCTGCCTTAGGCTTATTGCCGCCCCTGATACCTTGGTTTGAACGACAGGGGCAAGAGGATGCGAAACAGCGGCCTGTTTTTGCTGATCGCCCACGCGAAGTTATTTCTTGGCACCTAGGGTCATGTTAGACTTGAGGGATGAGCCACACCCTGTCCATCACCCGTGTTCTTGATGCGCCGCGCAGCGCCATCTGGCGCTGCTGGACAGAGGCTGACCTGCTGAAGCAATGGTTCTGCCCCAAACCATGGACCGTCCCACACGCAGAATGTGACGCGCGCCCCGGTGGCCGGATGAACATCACCATGGCCGGCCCTGATAAAGAGCGGATCGAAACCATCGGCAGCTATCTGCTGGTCACCCCGATGACCCGCCTGATCTTTTCCGATGCCTATGGCGAAGGTTTCATGCCCCGCCCCAACAGTTTCATGACCGGGGTTGTGGACCTGTCTGACGCCGATGACGGCAAAACCCAAATAATCTGGGCGGCCCGGCATACATCTGCCGAAGACCGTCAGGCGCATCTTGATATGGGGTTCGAACAGGGCTGGAACGCTGCCGCCGATCAATTGAATGAACTGGCGCGTTCGCTTTAGGCCACCAATAGGCCCAGAATCAAAAACGGCGCCGCAGTGGGCGCCGTTTTCGTGTTCTTCAAAGAAAGCTTAACTTAGGAAGCTTCAGTGATGAATTTGACTGCATCGCCGAACGTCTGAATAGTTTCGGCAGCGTCGTCAGGAATCTCGATACCAAACTCTTCTTCAAAAGCCATTACCAGCTCAACGGTGTCCAGGCTGTCTGCGCCCAGGTCGTCGATGAAAGATGCGTTTTCAGCAACCTTGTCTTCTTCAACACCAAGGTGCTCGACAACGATCTTTTTAACGCGATCTGCGATGTCGCTCATATCAATTCCTCATTCGTCTCGGGCACAACGCCCGTTTCTTGCTATTGGTCCGTTGGACCGCTCCATTGCCAGGCGCGACGGCCCAAGCGGCTAATTCTGCGCCGCTATAGCATATCGCACCCTCAAGGCAAACGCTTTCACTGATTTACAGCCTGCGATTTAAAGCATGGCCATCCCGCCGTTCACATGCAAGGTCGCCCCTGTGACATAAGCGGCTTCAGCACTGGAAAGATATGTCACGGCTGCGCCGATCTCTGCCGGGTCGCCCATACGACCGGCGGGAACTTGCACAAGGATCTTATCTTTTTGATCGTCGTTCAGCTTGTCGGTCATCGCGGTGGTGATGAAACCGGGGGCAACGCAGTTCACCGTGATGCCACGGCTTGCGACCTCGTACGCCAGCGATTTCGACATACCAACCAGCCCCGCCTTAGCAGCGGCATAGTTGCCCTGCCCCGGGTTACCCGTTGCGCCAACAACCGATGTGATATTCACGATCCGGCCCCAGCGCGCCTTCATCATGCCGCGCAGAACGCCGCGACACAGGCGCATGCTGGCCGTCAGGTTCACGTCCAGAACGGTTTGCCATTCTTCATCGCTCATCCGCATGAAAAGGTTATCGCGGGTGATCCCGGCGTTGTTCACCAGAATATCGACCGAACCCATCGCCTCTGCGGCCTGTTTGGGCAGCGCGGTCAGCGCCTCTGCATCGCTGAGGTTACAGGGCAGGATATGCGCCCGTTCGCCCAGTTCTGCGGCCAAAGCCTCCAGCGGTTCAACGCGGGTGCCGGACAGACCGACCGTTGCACCCTGTGCGTGCAATGCCTTGGCGATTGCCCCACCGATGCCACCCGAAGCGCCAGTTACCAGCGCGTTTTTTCCTGTTAAATCAAACATATCAGTCCTCAACCAATGCTTTCAGCGGCTGCTTTAACGTCTTCTGGTGTGCCAATCGCACGCGAGGCGGCAGACCGGTCGATCCGGCGGATCATCCCCGACAAAGCCTTACCCGCGCCAATTTCCCAGAACTCGGTCACACCTTTGCCGACCATCCATTCAACCGACTCGCGCCAGCGAACCGAACCCGTCACCTGATCCACCAACAGCGACCGGATGGTGGCCGGTGCGCTGACATCATGGGCCAGAACGTTTGCCACCAACGGAACCGTTGGGCGGCTGATCTCCACCGCGCCCAAGGCCTCTGCCATGACGCGGGCTGCGGGGGCCATCAGTTCGCAATGGAACGGTGCGCTTACGGGCAACAGAACCGCACGTTTGGCGCCCTTGCCCTTGGCGATCTCAACCGCGCGCTCAACCGCTTCGCGGTGGCCCGACACGACAACCTGACCGGGGTCGTTGTCATTTGCGGCCTGACAGACCTGATCGTGGCTGGCTTCTTTAGCGACCTCTTGGGCCGTGGCGAAATCCAGACCCAACAGCGCGGCCATTGCCCCGACACCAACTGGCACGGCCTCTTGCATGGCCTTGCCGCGCGTGCGCAACAGGCGGGCGGCATCGGCCACACCAATCGCACCAGCCGCAGCCAGCGCCGAATATTCACCCAGGGAATGCCCTGCAACATAAGACGCAGCTTCAATCGTAACGCCTTCGGACTCTAGCGCGCGCATCGCGGCCAAGGATGTCGCCATCAACGCGGGCTGCGCGTTCTGTGTCAGGGTCAGCGTGTCTTGCTCCCCCTCCCAGATCAGGGCGGAAAGCTTTTCGCCCAACGCCTCGTCCACCTCGTCGAACACGGCTTTTGACGCCGGATAGGCATCGGCCAAGGCCTTGCCCATGCCAATGGTCTGTGCCCCTTGGCCCGGAAATACGAATGCTCGGGTCATGCTGCTCCCCCTTTTTTGAGCTTTGTTGCGCAAGGGTCTATCGCCTTGCCCCTGCGTTCACAAGCGAAACGACGGCGTTAAGGACGGGCAAGAAACTCAATCGCGGTGCGATCTTCGACCTCGTCAGCCTCTATATTTGCCACGTTGCGCCGCACCCGTGCGGCGTGGCGGCTGGCGTCCACGCTTTTGTTAGAACCGCGCGCGATTTTCGCCGCAAGTTCCTGTTCAGAGCGCGTGTAATAGTGGTTCAGCTGAATGGCCTGTGCCGAATAAAACGCAGGATCGGTGCGGCCCTTGTTCGGGAACTGTTGGCCCCGGTCGTTACAGGTGATCGCCTTGCCGTCCACCTCATAGCTGTGGACCTTAACGGCCGTCACGCGGCACGGATCAACGATCACCTTGAAGTTGGTCACGCCCCGCGCCCCGCTAAGCGGATCTGCGGCGCGGCGCGTGTAGTTGGCCACCACGCCGCCTTCGGGCGGCACCTGATGCCCGTTGCGCCCAAAATTGTGCCACGGCAAAGAGATTGAGGCGCAGCCCCCTAGACCCGCCAATGCCTCTGGCAGGCTGGCCGCGCTTTTGGGCACCAGAAACTCATCCGCATCGATACAGGCCATCCACCTGTATTGCCCGCCAAAGTTTCGAATAGCATGGGCATAGGCCAAAACCTGATTGTGCAGCTCGCGCCCGGATGGCCCGTCACTAAGCCGCTGATCCCACGGGATAACCGTAACCCTATCGCCCAAGGCATCGCGCAAGACCTCCAGCGTGTTGTCCGTGCAGCCATTGTCATAGACATAAACGTGCGACACGCCGGCCTTCATATGAAACCGGGCCCATTCCCCAATATGGCGGGCTTCGTCTTTCACGATCAGAACCAGCGCCAGACCAGTGCGTTCCGGGCGTTCTTTGGGCGGGGTAAGCGCCAGCTTGGTGATAGGTTTGCGTGAAAATAACGCGCCGAACATTGAAAAGCCTCCCATGGCTATGGAAGGCTCTTACAATCTGATTGAACGACTTTCCAGAACAGCCGCATGATTTAGCGGATCGGGCTAAGCCGCAACGCGACGCAACCTGCGGCCCACGCGCTCCCAGCCATCCATTTTGACGACGGAGGGGCGGAACTCATCGACCAGACGGTCATGAAGTGCACGAAGGTTATCTTCGCGTCCGCAGGCGACTTGAATAACCTCTTCGCTGTCCATGACCCGCACGAACAGACCAGCCGCCCCGCCCGGCTTTTCAGCACGTTTGATAAAGGTGGATCTGATTTCATAGAACGGCAGCGTGCGTTCGCTGTTCACCGAACCCCGGCGCGTTCGCACAAAGAGGCGCAGCTGATTGCGCACGAAGTCAATCTCGGTTTCAAGCTTCGCGCTTTGCCCTGAAAACCAGTAGTAGCCAAGCATAGGCACGGACACAAAAGCAGCCGAAGCCATGTGAACACCGAACCCTGCCTCAATTCCTGCCTGTACATGCGGAGACAACAGCCCCGCCGCCGCTGAAAGCACGATCACACCTGCAGCTATACCTGTCGGAAGATCCGCATTCACACGCGACCGCGCCGAAGGGGCCTTCGTGCAGACCACGTAACCCCAGGCTTTTTTATTTAACACAATCTCTGACAATTTTACGTCCTACCCATACCGCCGGACCATGAACGTGTTTCACACGCTGCTTCCGGCCTCTTTTTTACTAAATACAACTTTACGGGGAAAAATGTCGGGAATTTGTCAGATTGAGCCCCATTTCGCGGCATGGTTGCATGACTGTAAACAATACACCCGTGAGGGCCCGCAATGGCACCCGTTTATCCGCAAGCCTTGCGCCACGCCCGCCTGTGTGTATAAGGGCGCTTCCTTCCGCACTTCATGCGAAACCGGTGCAGTCTCTCGTGGGCGGGACGCGGAAGGGTTTGACCCCTGCCCTATGAAATGCACCTGAGAATAGAACTGGAGCTCACATGCCGCTGTATGAGCATGTATTCATCTCGCGTCAGGACCTTTCCAACACGCAAGCTGAAGGCCTTGTTGAACATTTCTCCACAGTACTTTCTGACAACGGCGGTTCCGTCGTTGAAAGCGAATACTGGGGCGTTAAGACAATGGCCTACAAGATCAACAAGAACCGTAAAGGCCACTACGCCTTCTTGAAGACCGATGCACCTGCACCGGCTGTTCAGGAAATGGAGCGTCTGATGCGCCTGCATGACGACGTCATGCGCGTTCTTACCATCCGCGTTGACGAGCACGGCGAAAGCCCCTCGGTTCAAATGCAGAAACGTGACGAACGCAGCGAACGCCGCGAACGTCGTTGATCAGCGACCTTAAGGAAAGGATCTAACCAATGGCTAACAAACCGTTTTTCCGTCGTCGCAAGGTGTGCCCGTTCTCGGGTGATAACGCACCAAAGATCGACTACAAAGACACCCGTCTTCTGCAGCGCTACATCTCTGAGCGTGGCAAAATCGTGCCTTCGCGCATCACCGCCGTTTCGGCAAAGAAACAGCGTGAGCTGGCCCGTGCGATCAAACGCGCTCGCTTCCTTGCCCTGCTTCCATACGCCGTGAAGTAAGGAGCCATACCAATGGAAATCATTCTTCTTGAACGCGTAGCCAAACTTGGCCAGATGGGCGAAGTCGTAAACGTTAAGGAAGGTTACGCACGTAACTTCCTGCTGCCTCAGGGCAAAGCGCTTCGTGCTAACGCATCTAACATCGCTCGTTTCGAAGCTGAAAAAGCTCAGCTCGAAGCGACCAACCTTGAAACCAAAAAAGAAGCAGAAGGCCTGGCTGAAAAGCTCGATGGCCAGCAGTTCATCGTGATTCGCTCTGCTTCCGACGCTGGTGCACTTTACGGTTCGGTCACACCACGTGACGCGGCCGAAGCTGCGACTGCCGATGGTTTCACAGTTGATCGTAAGCAGGTCATCCTGACCGCTCCGATCAAATATCTTGGCCTGCACGACGTTGCTGTTCGCCTGCACCCCGAAGTGACCGTGACGATCAACCTGAACGTCGCCCGCTCCGCGGAAGAAGCAGAACTGCAAGCGTCCGGCAAATCCATTCAGGAACTGGCCGCAGAAGCAGAAGCTGAAGCAGAATTCGAAATCGCCGAACTGTTCGACGATATCGGTTCCGCTGCCTCGGACGACGATGATGATCGTGGCGAAGCAGCTGAAGAAACAGCTTCGGACGAAGACGAGAAGTAATCGTTCTTCATCTTTGAAAAGAAGGCCGCGCCAGTTATCTGGCGCGGCTTTTTTGTTGCAAACTACTGAAACCCAACGGTGTTCAGTGTGGGCGTCCAGTGACAATCTTTGCCACACAGACATCGCACACCCAAAAAGCAAAAGAGGCACAGGAAAACCTACGCCCCTTTGGGAATATCACAGGTTACAAAGGCTTCGGATCGTCCCGGACGCCCCTGTCGCATGTCACTTCTATGCGCGGGCCTTCTTCAAGCGACGCAAACCAGCAACGCCGGCAAGCCCCGACATCAAAAGAAACCCACCTGCCGGTAGGGGCACCGCAGCCACCATCGTCGCCACAGCCCATGTCTGGACAGTATCAGGTCCCGTAGCATGCCAGAAGGAATGGCCCGAAACAGATGCAAAGAAATCGGATTGAATTTGATTGGTGCCAGTTGGCCCATTGGCAAAAAGTGGGCCGAAGGGCTCTCCATAGGCGGTGTAGGGAAGGCCCAGTGTCACGCCGATTTCGTGAGCCAAGTTTTCAGAAAGTCGATAATTTCCCCACCAAAACTGCGATTCCAACAGCTCTTGATTGTCATTGAAGGTTCCCTCAACCGTGCTGAAGTCATAAGAAACTCCCCCATGCTCGACCGTCACGGCCGACGCAGGTGTTCCGACAACGGCAAGCCCAATAACAACAGCAGACGCCAGTTTCGCCGCCTGTCGCGCCATCCGCGACGCACCAGCAAATAATTTGAAATTCACGAAAAGTCCCCCCCTAGAAAATATCTGACATGAACCATTTCAGGACAGAGGATCTGAACCTTCAATGTTTCGATTATTTATACATTTAGGACACTTAACCAAAAAAGCCGCATTTTCAAAGCGTCTTTAAGGCAGTTTGCCAACTAGGCCCGAAAAAGAGCCTCCAGCACAGCAAAAATAAAAACAATCGTGGAAATTTAGCGCAATTGTTTCCGCGCTCAGGCGTTTCAGCGTTCCCAAGCGCGCAATTAAATCAGTTAGAACAACGTCGGGGAACCGCAGGTTTGCCCACAGGGCAAACCGATCAGGCTTCGCAAACCGTGTTGAAAACCCTTAGGTCAGGATCAGGCTTGGTACAGTTTCGTGCATCCGGCGGCGTTTCCGGCTTAGGCCCAACAGACCCAACGCCATCACCAACAGACCAGACGTCGCAGGAAGCGGCACGGCGCTGATCGAGGTGGAATATTCGACGATATAGGCCGAATAGCTGGTCGAACCCCAGTCGTTCCACATCGGCGAGCTGTACATATTGCCCGCTGCAAAATCCTGATCTGTTTCCCAGCTGTTCGCGCCATTGTCAGGCTCGCCCGGCTGCCAGTTGGAATATGTTGCGGAAACAAGCTGGCCTGCTTCGGGGCCCGCGATCCATTGCCACGTCCCTTCTGCAACAGCGTCCGATGCGCCGATCCAATAGGACCAGTTGTTCGTGTTCAGAGCATCAATAAACGCCTGCTCTTCGTCCGAAGTAATCGTAACAAGGTGACCGTCGATCCCCAGATAAGAGGAATCCGCAGCAAGCGCAGCAGCGGTTTCGGGTGTGACCCAGTCGCCGGTGATTTCGTAATAGTGACCATTACCGCCGTCCGCGACGGACCATTCAACAGGAACAGCCGACGCTGCCGTACCAAACGCAAAAATCGCAGCAGAGACACTCAATAACTCTTTAAACACGTCACACCCTCATTCCGTATTCTCGTGATCTGAGTGTGTTTTAGACAGCGACTTTGAAAAATTGAGGCCGGGATCATGGCGTTTACGCCTTATTCACACATTACCCAACGTAAAGTGAAATATGCCCCCACGAATCAAAAAGGGCCCCGAAACGGGGCCCTTCTGATTTCGACCTAGGCCGAAATTATTCGTCTTCCAGCGCCTCAACAGCTTTCTGGAGATCTTCTTTAGAAACCTCTTTCTCACCGACTTCAGCCAGTTCGAACAGGTAATCTACAACTTTGTCTTCGAACAAAGGCGCGCGCAGCTGCTGCTGCATCTGCGGGTTCTGCTGAACGAATTCAAAGAACTGACGTTCCTGACCTGGGTACTGACGTGCCTGATTCATCATGGCTTGCGTCATCTCAGCGTCGGACACTTCAACTTCGTTCTTGCGGCCGATTTCAGCCAAAAGAAGACCAAGGCGCACGCGGCGTTCAGCCAGTTTAGTGTGCTCGGCAGTTGTTTCGATTTCAGGGTGATCGTGCCCTTCAACCTCTGGGTTGTCTTCGTGCCACAGCTGATGCGCGATCTGCTTTGCTTCTGCTTCCAGCAGGCTTGGTGGCAGCTCAAAGCTGACCTTGCCGTCCAGCGCGTCAAGCAAAGCACGCTTCATCACAGCGCGCGACGCGCCGGAGTATTCAGCTTCAAGACGCTCAGCAACCTGTGCTTTCAGACCTTCCAGATCTTCTGCACCGAACTGTTTTGCCAGCTCGTCGTTGATTTCAGCGGCTTTAGGCGCCTTCACTTCTTTAACAGTGCATTCAAACACGGCGTCTTTGCCGGCCAGATGCTCTGCGCCATATTCGGCAGGGAAGCTAACCTTAACTTCAACTTCGTCGCCTACCTTGGCGCCAACCAGCTGATCTTCGAAGCCAGGGATAAAGCTGCCGGAACCAAGAACCAGCGGGTAATCTTCGGCAGCGCCGCCTTCAAAGGCTTCGCCGTCTACTTTACCAAGGAAGTCGATAACGATCTGGTCGCCATCTTTCGCTTTCGTGCCCTTCTTGCGGTCCGCAAATGTCTGCGCCGTGCCAGCAAGGTTTTCCAAAGCTTCGGTCACGTCAGCTTCTGCAGCTTTCACAACCAACTTCTCTAGCTTAACGCCTTTCATATCCACATCAGGGATTTCAGGCAGTGCTTCGTAAGTCATGGCAACAACAACGTCGTCGCCTTCTTTCCAGTCTTCGTTGGTCATTTTGACTTCTGGCTGAAGCGCAGGGCGATCGCCGCTGTCTTCGAAATGCTTGGCCATCGCGCCGTCGATGGTTTCTTGCATTGCTTCGCCAAGAAGGCGCTGACCAAACTGCTTTTTCAGCAGAGCCATGGGCACCTTGCCCTTGCGAAAGCCCTTCATCTCGACCTCGGGCTGCGCCTCGGCCAACTTCTCATTCACCTTAGCGTCCAGTGCATCGGCGCCTACGGTGATCTGATAGCCGCGCTTCAGACCCTCGTTCAGGGTTTCGGTGACCTGCATGTTATCGTCCTTCTCGTCGATCTTTTTTATGGTGCGGGTGAAGGGACTCGAACCCCCACGCCTCGCGGCGCCAGAACCTAAATCTGGTGCGTCTACCAATTCCGCCACACCCGCAAAACCATCGGGGCAGCCCACATATTGAGCGGGGCCGCCCCTGAATTTCGCGCCCTTCTAGCAAAGCCTGACGAGGGATGCGAGAGGAAAAATCAACATAGATTCCTCTATTCGGTAACCAATTTTTGCCACATTCCCGCGCAACACTGATTTTCAAGATAGTCAGAGAGAGCAATTATGTCGAAAACCATCGAACAATACGCGCCTCAGCTTCCTGAGCAGACGACCACATCGAAATCCCTTGGCGGGCTTGCGATGGGGACAATCGTTCAAACTCTGGATGGTGCGCTTCCGGTGGAATATCTGTTTGCTGGCGATCGCCTTATTACACGGGCTGGCATGTGCAAAGTCCGTGAAATTACAGTACATACCTTTAAAGGACACCCCTATCGCATCGCCGCTGGCGCCTTGGGCAACGAAGCACCCGAGCGTGATTTGCTGGTCCCTCCCGGTCAGCGTGTGCGGCTTCAGGGAAAGCGTGCCGAGGCCCTGACAGGCACCGACGAAGCGCTGGTTCCGGTCGAGATGCTGTTTAACGGCACCACCGTTTCCAAAGCCCTGGACGTGACAGAGCTGCGCGCCTTCACGTTGATCTTTGATAAAGAAGAGGTGCTTTATGCCGACGGGTTGGAGATGGCCAGCACCCGCTGATTCTCTCCTCTCTCGACCAAACCGATTCTCGCCGCGCCTTAGCGCGGCGTTTTCGTTTCAGAGCCCCAGATCGCGAAAAACTTGTGGCAGGGTTTCGGGCAAATCTTCGGCAATCAAACCGGGCCCGAACTTGCGCGCGCATTCAACATGCAGCCACGCGGCGGCTTCAGCCGCCTGCATGGGCGCGTCTCCCCGCGCCATGCGGCCAGTGATAAAGCCCGCCAGAACATCCCCTGCCCCCGCAGTCGCCAACCAAGGGGCCGCGCGGTCATACTGAGCAGAGTTGATGGCACAGCGCCCATCCGGCGCGGCGATCACCGTGTCTGGCCCTTTAAACAACACCACACAGCCTGCACGCTTGGCCGCGTCACGCGTTGCGTCGACTTTAGAATAGGCCGGGCCATTGGAGGCTGGGGCGTTCAGCTTGTCGGCGATATCTGGGAACAGCCGGGCAAATTCGCCCGCGTGGGGTGTCAGAACACATTTGTCGTGCAACAATTCGAACAGATCTTCAGGGGCGTCTGTAAATGATGTCAGCGCGTCCGCGTCCAATACGGTCGCCCGTTTGGTTGCCAGAACGCTTTTCACCAATGCAATGGTGTCGCGCCCAAGCCCTAAACCGGGGCCAAGACATAAGGCGTTCAGGCGATCGTCATCCAAAGCATCCTCAAGCATGTCTGCATCATCTACCCGGCGCAGCATAATGGCCGTCAATTGAGCCGCGCATTCCGCCATCGCCGATTGTGGCGCGCCGACAGTCACCAGCCCCGCCCCAATCCGAAGCGCCCCCCGCGCCGCCAACCGCGCCGCGCCGGTTTTGCCAAGGCCACCGGAAAGGATCAGCGCATGGCCGTGGGAGTATTTGTGTTGCCCCGAGTGTTTTGGCGCAAGGAAATCTGGCCGTTCTACCAACATAGTATGTTCGCCCGGCGGCACCGTCGGACGGGCGCTGGCCTCAAGGCCGATACTGGCAACGGTTGATTTCCCACAGGCTGTTGGCCCATCGCCCAAACGATGGCCCAGTTTAAGCTGGTGAAACGAAACCGTTAGGTCCGCACGTATCGCTTCATAGTCTCGCGGTTGCTTTCCCGAAGACAGATAACGCCCCGAATCTGCGCAAATACCACTCGGAAGATCAATCGCTACGATGCGCGGTCCGGGAAACCCGCCCTGCCGCTGCTTGTTAATTCTTAACCGCCATTCAGAGATTTGCGTGACCCAACCAAAAGCGTTGAACGCCTCGACCGGCCGAACAAGGCCGGTGCCGAAAAGGGCATCGAACACAAGAGAGTCCACATCATAGTCGTCAGGCTCCAATGAAAAAGCTTCTTCGCCGTCATCGATATATGGCGCGACCACCGCCAACTTACACCACCGCTCATAATTCACCTTGGCATCCGGCGGCAGCTTTGCGGGGTCGCCGTACAGAAAAACATCAACCTCCCAGCCCCATTCTTTCAGCAGCCGCGCCACGACGAATCCGTCGCCGCCATTGTTCCCCGGCCCGCACAGCACCGCGGCACGGTGAGAGGTCTTCGCAAGCTCTGGCCACTCCTCAAAAACGGCCTCAACCACACCGCGCCCGGCGCGCTCCATCAGTTCCAGACCGGTGACTTCTCCGCTGTTGATCGCCGCCTGTTCGATGGCGCGCATTTGTGCAGATGTCAGAAGTTCAGTCATATTTCGCGCCATCCGTACTTATTCTGCCCATTTGGCAATCAAGTTGCATATTTTTTAATCACCGAATAAGGAATCCTTACACTGCATCGGCAGAGCAAACCTTAGCCAATTGTTCCTGCCGATTGAAAATGTTCTGACACCGTTCACAACGGCAATCTATAGGGAGTCGAGACCTGTGAAAAAGATCGAGGCGATCATTAAGCCCTTCAAGCTCGACGAGGTTAAAGAGGCGCTACAAGAAATCGGCGTTCAAGGCCTCAGCGTTATTGAGGTCAAAGGTTTTGGCCGTCAGAAGGGTCACACCGAACTTTATCGTGGCGCGGAATATGTCGTGGACTTCCTGCCAAAGGTTAAGATCGAAGTCGTCCTGGCCGACGATCAAGTCGACGGCGCAGTCGAGGCAATCATTGCCGCGGCGAAGACCGACAAAATCGGTGACGGCAAAATCTTTGTCTCTCCGGTTGAGCAAGCCATCCGTATTCGGACAGGCGAATCCGGCGAAGACGCACTGTAATAACTACACCGGCCAAACGTGAGGAGCGTTCGGCCTAAGCGACCATCCAACGAAGGGAAGAAGGTCATATGAGCAAGGACGCAGTTCTTAAGACCATCAAGGATGACGACATCGAATATGTCGACATCCGTTTCACCGACCCGCGCGGCAAACTCCAGCACGTAACGGTTATGTCCGACCTAGTAGACGAAGACTTCCTTGACGAAGGCTTCATGTTCGACGGTTCGTCGATCGCTGGTTGGAAGTCGATCGAAGCATCTGACATGAAACTGATGCCCGACACCGAAAGCGCATACGTAGACCCGTTCTACGCTGAAAAAACACTGTGCCTGCACTGCTCCATCGTAGAGCCTGACACAGGTGAAGCGTATGACCGCGACCCACGCGGTACCGCGCAAAAAGCAGAAGCATACCTGAAGTCTTCGGGCATCGGCGATGTTTCCTACTTTGGCCCAGAAGCTGAATTCTTCATCTTTGACGATGTTCGCTACTCGGTTGGTATGAACAAAGTGTCTTACGAAGTTGACGCACAAGACGCGGCTTGGAACACAGACACCGAGTATGAAATGGGCAACATGGGCCACCGCCCTGGTGTCAAAGGCGGCTACTTCCCCGTGAACCCAGTTGACGACGCACAAGACCTGCGTTCCGAAATGCTGTCCACGATGAAGCGTCTGGGCATGAAAGTTGACAAGCATCACCACGAAGTTGCGTCATGTCAGCACGAACTTGGCCTGATCTTCGGCAGCCTGACACAGCAGGCCGACGAGCTTCAGAAATACAAGTACGTCATCCACAACGTTGCACACGCATACGGCAAATCGGCGACCTTCATGCCGAAGCCAATCGCAGGTGACAACGGCACCGGCATGCACGTGAACATGTCGATCTGGAAAGACGGCAAGCCACTGTTCGCTGGCGACAAATACGCTGATCTGTCTCAGGAAGCTCTGTACTTCATCGGTGGTATCCTGAAGCACGCGAAAGCACTGAACGCGTTCACCAACCCATCCACGAACTCTTACAAGCGTCTGATCCCGGGCTTCGAAGCCCCCGTTCTGCGTGCGTATTCTGCTCGTAACCGTTCGGGTTGTGTTCGTATCCCATGGACAGAAAGCCCCAAAGCCAAGCGCGTAGAGGCTCGTTTCCCTGATCCAGCGGCGAACCCTTACCTGTGCTTTGCTGCCCTGCTGATGGCTGGCCTTGACGGCATCAAAAACAAGATCGATCCCGGCGAAGCCATGGATAAGAACTTGTATGACCTGCCACCAGAAGAGCTGGCTGAAATTCCAACAGTTTGTGCATCGCTGCGCGAAGCACTGGACGAGCTGGAAAAAGACCACGAATTCCTGCTGGCCGGTGACGTGTTCACCAAAGACCAGCTGGACGGCTATGCCGAACTGAAGTGGGAAGAAGTGTACGAATACGAGCACACGCCACACCCAGTTGAATTCAAACTGTACTACAGCTGCTAATCCATTC
The DNA here is from genome assembly GCF_900184935.1 of Actibacterium lipolyticum. Taxonomy (GTDB): domain Bacteria; phylum Pseudomonadota; class Alphaproteobacteria; order Rhodobacterales; family Rhodobacteraceae; genus Actibacterium_A; species Actibacterium_A lipolyticum. The sequence continues at coordinate 147,715 of NZ_FXYE01000002.1, forward strand.
GGATTACTGAAAAAAATTGGGGCGCCTTCGGGCGCCCCTTTCTTTTTGCCCGGCAGTCAGACCCTGGTTTCAGCCGCCAGTGGCGGGTTTGCATCCAGCGCCGCCTTTTGTTCCGGGTTCAGATCGTCGGACCGCACAACAATGGTATGAATGGAAAACACCACCGCCCCGGTTTCGGGCAGGCGCAACAGGCACTGACGTTCTGACCGAATGTAGGGAGCGGGTGCCGTGACGGCCATGCGCGGCGCAGATTCGGCGCGCGGTTGGAACAAGGTCGGATCGTCATAGAAATGCACGTTGGCCCGCCAAAGCACCCTGCCCGGCTTTAATCCGTCAAACAGTCGTTGCACACGCGGGCCGATGTTTTCGTCGTATTGCGGCACCGGCGCGTGAATGCGCATCAGCGGGCGCATGAATTTTTCGGCCAACATCCAACTGGCAGGAAAGCACAGGATCGCCCCGGTCAGCGCATGTTCGGCCCCGTCGGGTTCAAGGATACACAGGTCTTCCTGCACCAACCGGCCCAGCGTTAGCAGCGGCGCGTCGTGATCAAGCGGTACGCGCACCCCGTCGGGCCTGATCACTGATGTCTTGAAACACTGAAACCCATCGCGGCGGTCTAGATCATTTAACACGAGGGCCAGCAGTTCAGCCGCAGCAGAATGCGCCGTTGGGGCAAGGGCATGAACCGCCTCTGGCTGGCCGGCGATCAGCCGGTCGCGTTCGGCCATTTGCGCGGCATAAGCGTCGTCAATCAGCAACCAATCGTCAAAGGCCAGTGGCTGTATCCCCGGCAAGCGGGTCATCCGTGCATCTCCCCACGGCGTATAGGGCAGGCTTTTTTGCAAAATCGGTTGCGCTACGGGGTCAGGTTTCAAATGCGTCGTTCCGTCTGATCGTTGGCATCCACCAAACTTAGTCGCAAAAACGCCGCCCTGTCAGCCCGCCTAAAGCCCGACCCGCGCGACAAGCCCGCGATGATCGGACCCCATTTTCCCGCGCAGCTCTGCCTGCCCGCCACCGGGCGCGAACACGTGATCAATCGGAATTGGCAGCACCCCAAGCAGATCATAAGACCCATGAACCGGCCCAACCCGTTGTGTGCCCGTGGCCTTTTCGATCTGATCTACCGTGTGGGACCAAGGGACCATGTTCAGATCACCAGCAACGATCACTGGCCCCTTCAGGCCCTTCAAGACAGGCAAGGTGTCGCGCAACTGATCGGCCTGTTCGTGCGGCCATGGCCAATGCAGATGCATCGCCACAATCCAAACCGGGCCATTCGGCGTTTCGGTTTGCAGCGCGGTGATGCCGGGCGCGCAAAGCTTTCCGTCCTGTGCAACCGGGTACTTGCTTAGCACCGCGACACTACCCACGGCAGCGAAATAACAATGCTTTTGAAAGGGATAGGCGTCTTGCAACGCCTCCATGATCTTCAGGTTTGGAACGCTGACCTCTTGGAAGGTCACGAAGTCAGGGCCGACGCTAAGGATGTCTGCAATCAGGTCAGAGCGGTCCATTTCCATGAACAGCAAATTCTTTTGATAAACCACAAAGCCCGCCGATGCGGCCTGCGCCCCGGTCACGTATTTCAACGCCGCCGGCAATCCGGCAAAGGCCACCACCGCAAGGCTCACCGCTGCAACCCCGCCTTTGCTGACGCGCAACAGGATCAAGCAAAGCACCACGGCAATCGCCGCCAGCGGCAACCGGAACACAGCGAACGAATCCCCGACCGGGTGCAGCGCGCCCATGAAACCGGCGGCCAGGGCAAAGAACACCGGCACACAAAGCCCCCAAATCGTCGTCTTCACACTGAAACCTTCCGAAATTCGACCACGCCCACTCGCGCGCGCTCACATTGATGTAACGCCCCTGACATATCCCTTGCGATGCGACGAACCACAACCCAGTGTCAGCACAATGCCAATGAAAGGGGCCGCAAGATGCCGATGGAAAAACTTATGTTCAAGGGCCACTCTGGTGATGAAATCGCTGCACGCCTTGATCTGCCCAACGGCCCCCATCTTGGCACCGCCCTGTTTGCGCATTGCTTTACCTGCGGCAAAGACATTCACGCCGCGCGCCGAATTGCGCAGCGCCTGTCGTCGATGGGTTTTGCGGTGCTGCGGTTCGATTTCACAGGGCTTGGCCATTCCGAGGGCGAGTTTGAGAACACATCGTTCACCACGAACGTAGAGGACATTCTGGCAGCCGCAAATCACCTTGCCGGGCGCGGCATGGCGCCTTCGCTTTTGATCGGTCATTCGCTGGGTGGGGCTGCGGTTCTGAAAGCGGCAGGTTCGATTGACAGCGTAAAGGCGGTGGTCACGATCGGCGCGCCGTTTGATCCCGGCCACGTCGCGCACAACTTTGCCGCTGATTTTGCCAATACCGAAGGCGACACCGTCCAGTTGAACTTGGGCGGGCAACCGGTGCGGATTGGCCGTGCCTTCCTTGATGATGTCGCCGAGGCAGAGCTTGGCCCGGCGATTTCAAACCTGAAACGCGCGTTGTTGGTCATGCACGCCCCGCGCGATCAGGTTGTCAGCGTTGATAACGCCGCACAGATATTTGCCACCGCGAAACACCCGAAAAGTTTTGTGACGCTTGATACTGCGGATCATCTGATCTCCAATCCCGCCGATGCAGAATACGCCGCCGAAGTGATTGCCGCGTGGGCCGCGCGTTACCTTGGGCTTTCGGCCCCGCCCCCGCCCCCCGGCGCGCCAGAAGGCATTGTGCGCGTGTCCGAAGCTGACCCCGACGGGTTCTTGCAAGACGTGCAAAGCGGCCCGCATCACCACGCCCTTGCGGACGAGCCTGTCGCCTATGGCGGCACCAACAAGGGCATGTCGCCCTACGGCTATCTGGCGGCGGGTTTAGGGGCGTGTACGTCGATGACGATCCGCATGTACGCCCGGCGCAAGGGCTGGCCGCTGCAAAGTGTGCGGGTCGACGTGTCCCACGACAAGGTCCACGCGCAGGACGCTGAACACGCCACCAATGACAAGGTAGACCGTTTTCGCCGCGAAATCGTGTTAGAGGGCGATCTGGACGATGCCCAACGTGCCCGCCTTCTGGAAATCGCTGATCGCTGTCCGGTGCATCAAACGCTGGAACGCAGCAGCCACGTGGAAACCAAACTGGTCTAGGCGCTTTGTTCCGTCCGCGCCAACAGCCCTGCGGCCCCAATCATCACCGCCCCCGACGCCCGGTTCAGCCACAAACGCCGGCCAACGGTCAATGCGCGCGATCCGATAACGGCGCCGACTCCAGCCCAGCAGGACGCGGCGACGACTTCGACGCACAAATATGCCGCGCCTAGGATCAGCAGCTGTGGCGCAACCGCGCTGCCCGGCAGAACGAACTGCGGCAGGAATGCTGAAAACAACAGGTAATACTTGGGGTTGCCCATCGCTGTCAGAAACTCGCGCTTTGCCAGCGCCTTAGACGGCGGTGGCAAGGCCCCCACCGGCGCGCGCCACATCCGCACACCAAGGTAAACCAAGTATGCCGCGCCCGCCCATTTTACCGCCATGAACGCATATTCCGATGTGCGCAGCAGCACATCCAGCCCAAAGGCCAGCCCGATGGTCATCAAACCCATCGCCGCTATCCGCCCAAACACCGCCCGCACAGCCGCCAGCCATCCGGAACGTGTGGCATTGGTAAAGGTCGTCAGATTACTGGGCCCCGGCCCTAGGGCCAGAATGAAGACTGCGGGGATGAAGATAAGCAATTGTGCGACTGTCATGGGGTGATCCGGTAATTCGATCTGCCAACGCTAGCGACGCCGCCCAACCAGGGCAAGTTTTGTAACCGTATCTGGCACGCCTTCGCCTTGTTCCTTAGGGCATTGCCGTTTATGAGACGCGCAAGCCCAAGAAACAGCAAGGTTGCGCCGATGATCCCTCGTTACTCCCGCCCCGACATGGTTGCCATTTGGTCTCCCGAAACCAAGTTCCGCATCTGGTACGAGATTGAGGCGCACGCCTGTGACGCTCAGGCCGATCTGGGTGTCATCCCGCGCGAAAACGCTGACGCTGTGTGGAAGGCCAAAGACGTTGAATTCGACGTGGCTCGCATCGACGAAATCGAAGCCGTGACCAAGCACGACGTCATCGCGTTTCTGACCCACCTTGCCGAACACGTCGGCAGCGAAGAGGCACGTTTTGTTCATCAGGGCATGACCAGCTCTGACGTGCTGGATACCTGCCTGAACGTGCAGATGGTCCGCGCCTCTGACATCCTGATCAAGGATATGGAGGCCCTGCTGGCCGCGCTGAAAACCCGCGCAATGGAACATAAGAACACCGTCCGCGTTGGCCGCTCGCATGGTATCCACGCAGAGCCGACAACAATGGGCCTGACCTTCGCGCGTTTCTATGCCGAAATGGATCGCAACCTTGCCCGCCTGAAACAGGCCCGCGAAGAGATTGCAACCGGCGCGATTTCCGGCGCTGTCGGTACCTTTGCCAACATCGACCCACGCGTCGAAGAACACGTCTGCGAAAAGCTTGGCCTGAACCCAGAGCCGATCAGCACGCAGGTGATCCCGCGCGACCGTCACGCGATGTTCTTTGCCACGCTCGGCGTGATCGCATCGTCCATCGAAAACGTTGCGGTCGAAATTCGCCACATGCAGCGGACCGAGGTTCTGGAAGGCGCCGAATTCTTCTCGATGGGTCAGAAGGGTTCGTCGGCGATGCCGCACAAAAAGAACCCGGTTCTGACCGAAAACCTGACCGGCCTTGCCCGTCTGGTGCGCATGGCCGTGATTCCAGCGATGGAAAACGTCGCCCTTTGGCATGAACGTGACATTTCTCACTCTTCGGTCGAACGCGCCATCGGCCCAGATGCGACCATCACGCTTGATTTCGCGCTGAACCGCCTGACAGGCGTTATCGAAAAGATGCTCGTTTTCCCGCAGAACATGCTGGACAACATGAACAAATTCCCCGGCCTCGTGATGTCTCAGCGTGTGCTTCTGGCGCTGACACAGGCCGGTGTTTCGCGCGAAGATGCTTATTCCATGGTTCAGCGTAACGCGCTGAAAGTATGGGAAGAACGCCTCGATTTCCGTGAACTTCTGCTGGCGGATGCCGATGTGGTTGCGGCCCTAGGCGTCGATGGCATCAACGCAAAATTCGACATGGAATATCACACCAAACATGTCGACACGATCTTCAAGCGTGTGTTCGGCGAAAGCTGAACCTGAAAACCGCGCCCTTTGGGATTCGCGAGCGACGTGCTACCCTTACGTCACCGCAATCCCGGAGGACGTAATATGACCATCAAGACCCTTCTTGTGGCCGCTGCCCTTTCCGTGGCCCCGGCCCTTGCTCTGGCAGAATGCCAGTGGAAGCACGACACAACCGCCAGCCAATGCGCCGAAGGTCAGATCTTTGACGCAACCAAGGGCACCTGCATTGAACAGGTCACCGGCTGACGTGAACATTCGCGCGGCGTCAACACTTTGGCGTCGCGCATTTTTTCCAACATTTCCAACACGCGCCAAACCTGAGCGCCCGCTAGGGGGCGAGGCAAAAGAAATGGCCCGCTCAGGGCCTCAATTTGGAAAAACACGCTGCGCGATAAACCACGCCTTAACTGCTTTGCGTCCACCATCCCCCCAGACGTGAAGGAGAATCCCGCGTGACCATCGCCCTGCCCGATCCAATGCCCGCCGCCACCCCGCACATCAGTCGCAAACGCAAAGCTGCGATTATCGTGCGCCTGCTCCTTAGCGAAGGGGCCAAGCTTCCGCTGGATGTTCTGCCCGCCCGCCTTCAAGCTGATTTGACGGCTGAAATCGGCGCGATGCGATATATCGACGGGGCAACCCTGCGCGTCGTCGTGACCGAGTTCCTGCAAGAGATGGAGCGGATTGGCCTGACCTTTCCCGGCGGCATCGAAGGTGCGCTTACCTTGCTGGATGGCCATATAAGCGCCGAAGCGGCTGCCGGGTTGCGCGGCAATGGCACAGGTGCCCCCGATCCATGGGCGCGCATCGCGTTGATGGAGTGTGAACAGCTCCTCCCCCTCGTCGCCGTCGAAAGCACCGAGGTCGCGGCCGTTCTTCTGTCCAAACTTTCCACCAACAAAGCGGCCGAGATTTTGGGCGCTTTGCCCGGTGATCAGGCGCGCCGGATCGCGTGCGCGGTGTCCCTTACCGGGCGGGTTTCGCCGGAAACCGTGGACCGGATCGGGGCCACCCTTGTCGAACAATTTGATAACGTCCCCGAAACAGCGTTTGAAGAACCCGCCGCCACCCGGATCGGGGCGATTCTGAACCTGTCTCCTTCGGCAACGCGCGATGATGTCTTGGCCGGGTTGGAAGAGTCCGACGCCGAATTCGCCGCCCATGTGAAAAAGTCGATCTTCACCTTCGCCGATCTACCGCTTCGGCTTAGACCCGTCGATATCCCAACGGTCACGCGCGGTGTTGATAACGAGGTGCTGGTCACCGCGTTGGCCGGGGCCACCGCCACGCTGCCTGCTGTGTGCGACTTCATTCTTGAAAACATGTCCCGCCGAATGGCCGATCAATTGCGTGAACAGGTCGAAGAACGCGGCACCGTCCGCGAAAAGGATGCCGAGGCTGCGATGACTGCCGTCATTTCTTCCGTCCGCGCCGCCGAGGCTGACGGTGAAATCACCCTGCTTGTCCCGGACGAGCAGGACTAGCCAAGCCTTGCACCTTTCACATAGCGCGCCTAAAGCGAGTGGATGTTTCTTACACCCCTCCATTTCCTGACATGAATCGTTTTCGCGCTCTTAACCCGGCATCGCAGGGCATTTTGATGATGCTGTTCGCGATCCTGTGTTTCTCGTTGATGGATGCAACGGCCAAGGCTTTGTCCACCCGCGTGGATACGGTTCAGGTGCTGTGGGCGCGGTATCTTGGCCAAACCCTGTTGGTCATGGCAATCGTCGCACGCCGGATCGGGCCGACGCTGCGCACCCAATATCTGGGGCTGCAATTTCTGCGCTCTTGCCTGTTGCTGGCCGCGACGACCTTTTTCTTTTTCGGGATCGCCCGCATCGGCTTGGCCGAGGCAACAGCCGTGATGGATCTGAACCCCGTCCTGATCACCTTGGGGGCCGCTGTTTTTCTGGGCGAACGGTTTGGGCTTCGCCGCGCAATTGGGGTTGGCGTCGCCCTGATCGGCGCGTTGATCATCATCCGCCCGGGCACGGATGTGTTTTCGCCCTATGCGATTTTGCCCTTCTGCGCGGCCTTGTGCATTTCAGGATATGCCATCGCCACCCGTTTCGTCGGTCGAAGCGAAAGCGTCTGGACCTCTATGTTGTTCACCGGCCTTGTCGGATCGGTCATCCTGACCATTGTGGTTCCGTTTTTCTGGGTACAACCAGATGCCACAGCATGGGGGCTGATGCTGTTGATTGGTTGCATCGGGACCGCCGGCCAAATGCTGATGATTGGTGCGCTGATGCGGGCCGAGGCAAGTCAGGTGGCGCCGTTCAGCTATGCCGGACTTATCTTTGCGACGGTCTGGGGCATGTTGTTCTTTGACGAGATCCCCGACGGGCCAACAATCTTCGGTGCGCTTGTTATCGTCGTAGCCGGGATTTATGTGTGGCACCGCGAAACCCGCGCGGCGGTTGAATAGGCACACAGGGCGTTCATGGCAAAGGCATCCAAACCAGCAAACCGATTTGGCGACTGGCTTAGCAACCGCATTCTGCGCGGCCTGATCCGCCTTGCGCTTGCGTTGCCCTATGCCACGCGGGTGCGGATGATGGGTTGGATCATGTCGCGTGTGATTGCCCCGATCGCCGGATACGACGACCGGATTCGCGCGAATCTGGCGCATGTGTTGCCCGACCTGCCCGAAGACGAAATCCGCCGCCTGATGCGCGAGGTGCCTGATAACGTCGGCCGCACGGTGATCGAGATCTATTCCGGGCAGCAGTTCATCGACCGGGTCAAAGACCTGCCGCTGACCGGCGATGGCGCGGCCGCGTTGGAACAAGCCAATGCAGACAAGCGCCCGGTCATTCTGGTAACGGGCCATTTCGGCAACTACGACGCACCGCGTGGAGCGCTGATTGCGCGGGGGTATTCCGTTGGCGGGCTTTATAACCCGATGAAAAACGTGTTCTTCAATGAACACTATGAAAATGCGATTGGCGCAATTGGGCAGCCCATTTTCCCACGCGGGCGCAAGGGCTATGCCCAGATGCTTCGGTTTATCAAAGGCGGTGGAATGGTCGGCATCGTGGTTGATCAGTTCATGGCCCACGGCGAGATTTTAGACTTTTTCGGCCAACCCGCCCCGACCGCACTTTCCGCCGCCGAGCTTGCCCTGAAATACGACGCACTTTTGGTGCCGATCTATGGCGTGCGCCAGCCTGATGGCTTGAACTTTGAATTGGTTGTTGAAGCGCCCATCGCCCACACAGACGCGGCGACAATGACCCAAGCCCTGAATGACAGCCTAGAGTCGCTGACGCGCAAACACATGGCGCAATGGTTCTGGATTCACCGTCGCTGGAAGCCCGAAAAGCAGGCTAAACTGGCCGCGAAACGCGCACGCGCCGCGGCCAAAGCTGAAAAGTAATTAGCGCAGTTGTGCGGCAGCCAGGATCGCGCCGGGGCCTTGCTCCTGCAAGATAGCGACCAGCGGGTCAGAACCGGACGCATCCACCTTAACGGCCAACGGCTTTTTGCCATCCCAGCGGGCAACCGGCTGCCATGCTGTTACGATATTCACGTAACTGATCGTGCGGCCGGCGTTTTCACCGCGTTTGATGCTGACGCTTTGTTCTGGCGAATAGCGGACGATTTGCAAAATCAGATCTCGGCGAAAGACTTTGTCACTTTGCGCGCGAACCAAAACTTTGCTGCCCTGCCGCTCTAACGCGATGGTGACGGGCGAAACCTTGCCGCTGTGGGATTGAATGTATTCGGCCAATTCCATGGGCCGCGTGCCGACCACATGTTCCACCCCGCCGATAACCATTTGGGGGGTATAGATCGAACGCTTACCTGCAACCCGGGCGTAAGAACGTTGGCGTTCGGTGAAGGCGGGGTCGGCGAATTTGTCTTTCCAACCGATGTAATCCCAATAATCCACATGAAGCGCCAGTGGGATGACATCTTTGCGCTTTACCAGCTTGCGCAGCATTTCATCCGCTGGTGGGCAAGACGAACACCCTTGTGATGTAAAAAGTTCGACCACCACCGGCGATGTGCCCCCCGCCATCACCGGACCGGCGCAGGCAAGAAACAAAGAAGCGATCACGCAAAACATGCGACCCATTCGGAATTTACCCTTTTTATTCGTCATCCCACCCCTTCCTATTGCACGAACTGCACACGTGCCAATCAACGTTTTGAGAGTGTTTCGTAAGGCGGCCTAACTGCAACTGCGTCAATTTGGTGTACATTGGTATACATTAATTGGAGACACCCCCTTGATCGTCGCGTCGCAATGGGGCAAGAGCAGGGCAATCCAGATCCTCCGTATCACCTGAGGGAGCCAGACCATGACCATCACCGTCGGACACGACACCTCCAAAACCCGCAAAACATTGAGCGTGGGTGACCAAAGCGTCGCCTATTACTCGATTAAGGCCGCTGAAGAAGCCGGTCTTGGCGATTTTTCGAAATTGCCTGCTGCGCTGAAAGTTGTTCTAGAGAACATGCTGCGCTTCGAAGACGGAAAGACCGTTTCCGTTGACGACATCAAAGCCTTTGCAGAATGGGCCGTAAAAGGCGGTAAGAACCCGCGCGAAATCGCGTACCGCCCTGCCCGCGTTCTGATGCAGGATTTCACCGGCGTTCCGGCCGTGGTTGACCTTGCAGCCATGCGCGACGGTATCGTTGCCCTTGGCGGCGACGCACAAAAGATTAACCCGCTGAACCCTGTTGATCTGGTTATCGACCACTCGGTCATGATCGACGAATTCGGCAACCCGCGCGCGTTCCAGATGAACGTAGACCGCGAATACGAACGCAACCTAGAGCGTTACACATTCCTGAAATGGGGCCAGAAGGCATTCAACAACTTCCGCGTTGTTCCGCCCGGCACCGGCATCTGTCACCAGGTGAACTTGGAATATCTGGCCCAAACCGTTTGGACAGACGTTGACCAGAACGGCGAAAACGTCGCCTACCCTGATACGCTTGTTGGTACAGACAGCCACACAACCATGGTGAACGGCGCTGCTGTTCTGGGTTGGGGCGTTGGCGGCATCGAGGCCGAGGCCGCGATGCTGGGTCAGCCCATCTCTATGCTGATCCCAGAAGTTATCGGTTTTGAGCTGACCGGCGAAATGATGGAAGGCACCACTGGTACCGACCTCGTTCTGAAGGTTGTTGAAATGCTGCGCGCCAAAGGCGTGGTTGGCAAATTCGTCGAATTCTATGGCGAAGGCCTTGACCACCTGCCGCTGGCAGACCGTGCAACGATTGCAAACATGGCCCCAGAATACGGCGCGACATGTGGCTTCTTCCCAATCGATGCCGAAACCATCCGTTACCTGGACAACACTGGCCGTGACAAAGACCGGATCGCACTGGTCGAAGCATACGCCAAGGAAAACGGTTTCTGGCGCGATGCGGATTACGCACCGATCTATACCGACACACTGACGTTGGACATGGGCACAATCGTTCCGGCCATCTCTGGCCCGAAACGCCCACAGGATTACGTTGCGCTGACCGAAGCCAAGACAGCCTTCCACAAAGAAATGGAAGAAACCTTCAAGCGCCCAATGGGCAAAGAAGTTCCTGTCGCTGGCGAAGACTACACCATGGAAAGCGGCAAGGTTGTGATCGCCTCGATCACGTCCTGCACCAACACTTCCAACCCATACGTGATGATCGGCGCGGGCCTTGTAGCACGCAAAGCCGCCGCACTTGGTCTGGATCGTAAGCCTTGGGTGAAAACCTCGCTCGCTCCGGGTTCGCAGGTTGTGTCTGCTTATCTTGAGGCCGCTGGCCTTCAGGAAGATCTGGACAAAATCGGCTTCAACCTTGTTGGTTACGGCTGCACGACCTGTATCGGTAACTCTGGTCCGATCCAGAAAGAGCTGTCCGAAGCAATCGCCGAAGGCGATCTGGTGGCAACATCCGTTCTGTCCGGCAACCGGAACTTCGAAGGCCGCATCAGCCCTGATGTTCGCGCGAACTACCTTGCTTCGCCCCCACTGGTTGTGGCTTACGCACTGGCTGGTACGCTGGATATCAACCTTGCGACCGATCCAATCGCCCAAGATAAAGACGGTAACGACGTTTACCTGAAAGACATCTGGCCCACGAACAAGGAAATCGCAGATCTGGTCCACGAAACCGTGACCCGCGAAGCCTTCCTTTCGAAATACGCCGATGTGTTCAAAGGCGACGAAAAGTGGCAGGGCGTGGAAACGACCGACAGCCAGACATACGACTGGCCTGCTGCGTCGACCTATGTTCAGAACCCTCCTTACTTCCAGGGGATGAGCAAAGAGCCGGGCGTTATCAATGACATCAAAGGCGCCAAAGTACTGGCCCTGTTGGGTGACATGATCACAACCGACCACATCAGCCCTGCGGGTTCGTTCAAAGAATCGACACCTGCTGGTCAGTACCTGATCGAACGTCAGGTGCCTGTGCGCGAATTTAACTCTTACGGGTCGCGCCGTGGTAACCACGAAGTCATGATGCGCGGCACCTTTGCCAACATCCGTATCAAGAACGAAATGCTGGACGGCGTTGAAGGTGGTTACACCAAAGGCCCAGATGGCGCGCAAACGTCGATCTTCGACGCGGCGATGGCGTATCAGGATGCTGGCACTCCGCTGGTTATCTTCGGTGGCGAACAGTACGGCGCAGGTTCGTCCCGTGACTGGGCTGCGAAAGGGACTGCACTGTTGGGCGTTAAGGCCGTGGTTGCGGAATCGTTCGAACGTATCCACCGCTCCAACTTGGTTGGCATGGGCGTTATCCCGTTCGAATTCACCGGCGGCGACACACGCAAATCGCTGGGCCTGACGGGTGACGAAACTGTTTCGATCGAAGGTCTGGAAGGCGACCTAAAACCGCTTTCCGAGGTGCCTTGCACCATCACCTTCGCCGACGGCAGCGAAAAGAAAATCTCGCTGAAGTGCCGTATCGATACAGCGATCGAAAAAGAATACGTCGAACATGGCGGCGTTCTGCACTATGTGCTGCGCGACCTTGCCAAGTCGTAATCTGACGGCTGACAGCTAAAGACACAGAAACGGCCCCTTGTTTTCGCAAGGGGCCGTTTTACTGTCTGGGTGGAGCATTTTCCGAACCCGACATCGAAAGAATAATATGCGCAAGTTTCTGGCCATCGCCCTGCTTTTCCTTCCAAACGCAGCGCTTTGTGAAACGGCCCACCCCTGCTTTACCCTGAACCCAAACAGCAATCCGACGGCAGCAAAAGCCGCGTGCACCGATTACCTGACATCCGGCGAACGAAGTGATGAAGACCGCGGCGAAGCGTATGCCAATCGCGGCATCGCGCAGCGAGAGCTGGGTCAAATGCGTTTAAGCGTCGCTGACCTCACCAAAGCAATCGACGCATTTCCCGACCCACGCCACATGCGAATGCTTGCGTGGACGTATCGGGAGCTGGGACAGCCCGCAAAGGCGGAAAAGCTTTATACCCGCGTACTTAAGACCGATGACCATTGGCAGGCGTGGCTATCGCGTTGTGTTGTTCGGCAGGACCAAGAAAAATTCGCAGAGGCGGCGAAGGACTGCGAACAGGCCATTCTGCGAGATCCAGACAACCTTGACGCGCTATTCTTCGGGGCGCGCGCCTATAACTTTTTGGACCAAGGTCGCCGCGCGCTTCCGCTGGCATCGAAGGCACGGCAACTGGCCCCCGATGATCCACGACACCTGATCGAATATGTCTGGGCGCTGCAACTGTCTGGCCGCCGCGAAGAGGCCCGGCGCGAAGCACGTGACGGTTTGAACCGGTTTCCCAACCACCCTGACCTGACCGAATTTCTAAAGCTTTCTAATTGATCCCGGCCGGGCCTGCGACCAAGGCGGCAATCAATGCTCCCTGCTGAAAAAGCTTACGCAACGGAAGGCGGAAAAGTACATAAATATTAGGCACATATTAAAAATAGCCATCAACATTACTAAAATAGTCAGATATAGATCGACCTATGGTGGGTGTTATTCCAAAATTCACGCTGTCGATGCCAGCGTTCGAAGCAATTGCGTTTGCGATCTATATTCTGCTGATGGCAGTTGTAGGCGGCTAGCGCGCGCTTTCGATGGCCGGTCTAATCCGGTTGTTCAATATCTGTTGCGTGATCGGACCAGCGAACCGCAGCACGATTTTGCCGTTCCCGTCGATCACATATGTTTCCGGCACGCCATAGACGCCCCACTCCAGCGCGGTGCGCCCTTCCCCGTCGGCCGCAATCGCGGCATAGGGGTTCCCAAGCTCTTCCAAGAAGCCAAGCGCGTTCGCCGGTTCATCCTTATAGTTGATGCCATAGATGACCACGCCTTCGTTCTGCATGGTTTCAAGACTGGCATGTTCGGCCCGGCATGGCGCGCACCAACTGGCCCAGAAATTCACAAGCTTCACGCCCGGCGCATTCAAGGCGGCGTTATCAAACGGCGCGCCCTCGCCCAACTGAGTCACGGTCAATGCTGGCGCAGCTTGCCCAACCCGCGTCGATGGCAACCCATCCGGATCATCGCGCCACATGCCCACAAAGAACAGCGCCGCAAGCCCAAGAAACAGCAGCGGCGGCAGGATCATCAGAATATTGATTTTACGCTTAGCCATGCTTTTCCCGCCGTTTTTCTGCTGCATCCAGCTGTTTGCGAACCGACGCGCTTTTTAACAGACTAAGCCCGACCAGCAGCGCAAGGGCGATCAGGCTTAGCCCATAGGACGACAGCACAGCGCCCGCGTATTTACCAAGATCAGGCATCATGCCATCCGCTCCCGCGCGATAAGGGCCTGAAGGCGGCGGGCACGAATTTCCGTCCGCGTGCGCAACAAGACCAGCGTTATGAACAACAGAACGAACCCAGCGATGCAGACCAGCAGCGGCAGGTAAAACACATCGGCCACGTTCTCTTCTTTATCCAAAGAAAGTGAGGCCCCCTGATGCAGGCCCTGATTCCAGAAGTTCACGGCATACCGGCTGAGCAGCGCAAAGACCGACCCCACCATGCACAGCACCGATGTCAGATCGGCGGCGATGTCCGGGCTTTCGATCGCGGCCCAAAGCGCGATGTAACCAAGGTAGAACAGGAACAGGATCAGGAACGTCGTCAGACGCGGGTCCCACGCCCAATAGGTTCCCCACATCGGTTGCCCCCACAGCGCGCCGGTGATCAGCGCGATCAGGGTCATTGTCATGCCGATAGGTGCCGCCGCTTTTGCCGCAAGGGCCGATACATGATGGCGGCGCACGAACCAGATAAGCGAGGCGACAAGCATCATGAACCACGCGTTGATCGCCATCAGGGCGGCGGGCACATGCAGATAGATGATCTTGACCGTCGAACCCTGCTTGTAGTCATCAGGCGTAAAGAAGAAGCCCCAAATCAGGCCCGTCGCCAATGCGGCCACCGTCAGCACGGCCAAATACGGAAGTACGGCAGTGGTGGACTGCATGAATTTCTGCGGGTTTGCGTATTGCCAGATCGATGCCATATCGGTGTCTTAGGTCCTTAATGCGCGGTTCTCAATTGAATAGCGCGTGATTTCCCTAGCGCAAGTTGACGCGGATTGCGGCGGCGGCGGCGAATGGCAGCAGGGCCAGCGTGCCAAGGGTGATGCCCGCCAACATCAATGTTGGTGTTCCAGTTGCCAAACCATCGGCGCCCCGCTTTACGGTTTCGGCGCCGAAGATCAACGTGGGCACATAAAGCGGCAAGACCAGCAGCGAAAGCAACAGCCCCCCGCGTTTCAGCCCCACGGTTAACGCCGCGCCAAACGTGCCGATCATCGACAGCGCGGGCGTGCCAAGCGCAAGGCTGATCACAAGCCAACTGTACCCAGCCGGCTCCAGATTAAGCAGCAGCCCCAGCACCGGCGAAACCAGCACCAGCGGCAACACGGTCGCAACCCAATGCGCGGCGGCCTTCATCAACACCACCCCTTCCAACGGGATCGGCGCAGTGGCCAGCAGGTCCAGCGACCCATCCTCGAAGTCCAGCGCGAAGATCCGGTCAAGCGACAGCAGGCAGGACAACAGCGCGCCGATCCACAAGATGCCCGGCGCGATGGTGGAAAGGATGCCGCTTTCCGGCCCTACCCCGAACGGCACCAGAACCGTCACGATCAGAAAAAACGCAAGGCCAAGGCCAAACCCGCCGCCCGCACGGATCGCCAATGCCAAATCACGGGTGAACAAGGCGATCATGCAAACGCCTCGTCAAAATCATCAAGGCGCTGCGGGGCGGCTTTGAACTGTGTCACATCCAGAACCTCGGCATCAAAGCCAAGGTCGATATGCGTGGCGATCAGCGCCATGCCGCCACCTGCCAAATGGGCCTTTACCGCATCGCCAAACAACGCCACCGACGCCACATCAAGCGAGACTGTCGGCTCATCCAGCACCCAGATCGGGCGCCCGGTGACCAGCAGCCGCGCCAAGCCAAGGCGGCGTTTTTGCCCGGCGGACAGGTTCTGAGCCATGCGGTCAGCCAGATCATTCAGGTTAAACGCATCAAGCGCGTTTTGAACGCCGTCGGTGCCAAACACCCGCGCCCAGAACCGCAGGTTTTCTGTGACGGTAAGCGTCGCCTTCAGCCCATCGGCATGGGCGGCATAGGCGATGCTTTCAGCCGGGACCGACACCGTGCCATCAAGCGCGGGCTGCAACCCGGCCAGCGTGCGCAGCAACGTGGTTTTGCCAATCCCGTTCGGGCCGCGCAACAACAGCGCCTTGCCAGGGGAAAGCGTAAAGCTGACCCCTTCCAGCACCGGCAAACCGCCGCGCGCGCAAGATAAATTGGTGACGCTAAGGTCCATACCTCATTCGCATATATTATTGGAATGTGTTGGCAAAGCGGGAATCCCCAACCGCCACGAACCGTCGCACTTAGCCTTCAACCGGCAACAGCGCGGCGGCGATGCGCCGCCCCTCGCTTAGCAGCACATTGTAGGTACGCGCGGCAGAGGGGCTGGACATGGTTTCAACGCCCAGACCGGCCTCTTCCAACTGATCGCGCAGAACGGCTGGGATGTGGGCAATATCTGCACCAGTCCCGATGAAAACAACGTCAACCTGCCCGGCCAGCGCCAACAGCGCGTCAGCATCATCCAGCCCGCCCCAAGTCGAAACGCCGCTGTCCGAAACCAACAAGGCACCGGCATGGACCTGCCCGCCGATCCGGAAAAAGCCGGGGCCATAGCCATCAATCGGGCGCGCGCCGGAAAATTCGATTTCGTTCATTCGCATCTGCGGCTCCTCGGACAAACAGGAATCACCGAACCAGACCACGCCCCAAAGTGTGGGGCATGATCTGAAAAGTATCAGGCATCAATGTTGCCGAACTGGGTTCCGGCATCGTTGTCTTGCTTGGACCAGTCGCGTTTCACGCCAAGGAACAGCAGGATGTTTGAGGCCACGAAGACCGACGAATAGGTCCCGATGACAACGCCAAGGATCATCGCAAAGACGAACCCGCGGATCACATCGCCGCCCAGCACGATCAGCGCAATCAGTGCCAACAGCGTGGTGACCGAGGTCATCACAGTCCGGCTAAGCGTTTCATTGATGGACAGGTTCAAAACCTCTTTCAGCTCCAGCTTTTTGAAGCGACGCAGGTTTTCACGCACGCGGTCAAAGACCACCACGGTATCGTTCAACGAATAGCCCACGATGGTCAAAAGCGCGGCGATGATGGCCAGATCGAACTTGATCTGAAACGCCGCGAACAGACCGATTGTGATGGTGACGTCATGCACCAACGCCGCAACAGCGCCCAAGGCAAACTGCCATTCGAACCGCAGCCAGATGTAAACAAGCACCGCGCTGATCGCCAAAAGCACCGCCATCACAGCGGTTTTCACCAGCTCGCCCGACACCTTCGGGCCAACGCTTTCGACCGATGGGAAGGTGATAGCACTGTCAACTGCCGTTAGCGCGGCTTCGACTTGTGCGATCGTTTCAACGGTGATGCTTTCCTGATCGCCCTGGGCCTGAATGCGCACCTGCGCGACATGGCGATCTTCGCCAAAGCTTGGATCGAACACTTCAGTGATGGACACATCACCAAGGTTCAGCGGGGCCAATGCCTGACGGTAAACACCCACATCAAGTGGCTGCGAGCTTTCCGTACGGATGGTCGTACCGCCACGGAAATCGATACCGAAGTTCAGGCCGAACGCGAAGAACACCACGATGGAAAGAACCACCGCCGCAATCGACGCGCCAAAAGTCATGCGCGAGCGACGGAAGAAATCCCAGTTGGTTTCGGAGGGGACAAGTTTAAGTCTCATGAGTCTTCCTCGTTAAACCGTGATGGTCTTGGGGCGGCGACGTTCCATCCAGATCACGATGATCAGGCGGGTAACGAAGATGGCCGTAAAGACGGATGTGATGATGCCCACGCCAAGCGTCACGGCGAAACCGCGCACCGGGCCAGAGCCAAGCATGAACAAGATAACCGCAGTGATCAGCGTGGTGATGTTGGCGTCAATGATCGCGCTAAGCGCTTTTTCATAGCCAAGCTCGATCGCGCGTGCCGGGCCTTTGGCCGATTTCAGCTCTTCGCGGATACGTTCAAAGATCAGCACGTTGGCGTCCACCGCCATACCGATGGTCAGCACGATCCCCCCGATACCGGGCAAGGTCAGCGTCGCACCGATGGCCGACAGGATACCAAAGATCAGGCCAACGTTCAGCAGCAGCGCCATATTGGCGATGATCCCGAACCAGCCATAGCTTAGCGCCATAAAGACCAGCACGCCGGCAAAAGCCACAAGGCTGGCAACCTTACCGGCCTGCACGCTGTCTGCACCCAGTTCTGGGCCGATTGTGCGTTCTTCCAGGAACGTCAGTTCCGCCGGAAGCGCACCAGCACGCAGAAGGATCGCAAGCTGAGTAGATTCTTCGAGGGTGAAGTTGCCCGAAATCTGGCCCGAACCACCACGGATCGGTTCGTTGATACGCGGGGCCGAAACGACCTCTTCGTCCAGAACGATGGCAAAAGGCGACCCGACGTTATCAACGGTGTAATCGCCAAACTTGCGCGCCCCGGTCGCATTAAAGCGGAAGGTCACGACCGGCTGACCGTTCTGGTCGAACGCGGGCTGCGCATCGGTCAGGTCTTCGCCACTGACAACTGCGGTTTGTTCAAGAACATAGAAAACCCCCTCTTCGTCCAGCGAGGGGTAGATCACGTTGCGCGCACCGGGGGACTGATTGCCGTTGTCGGTGCGGCTGACAACCGGGTGGAATGTCAGACGAGCGGTGGTACCGATCAGCTCTTTCAGCTCTGCAGCAGAACCGATGCCGGGCACCTGAATAAGGATACGATCCGCGCCTTGGCGTTGGATCGTGGGTTCGCGTGTGCCCACCTCATCCACACGGCGGCGAATGATTTCAAGCGACTGTTGGATGGTGCGGTCGTTCGTGGCTTGTTTCTCTGCCTCGGACAGGGTCACCACAACTTCGGCGTTTTCCGCGCGGACTTCGATGTCGTTCGACCCAACACCGGTCAGCGACACGATGGGCCGGGCCAGCGCGCGCACGGCCGTCACGGCAGCGTCGATGCCTTCGGGCTGTGAAATACGAACACGCAGTTCATCTGGTGCGGACGGTTGACGGCGGATTGTGCCGACGGTTGCGCGCTCATCACGCAATGCGTCACGAACCTCTGTCCACATGCCATCCACGCGGGTTGCGTGAACGTCTTCTAGATGAACCTCGGCCAACAGATGCGCACCACCGCGCAGGTCAAGGCCAAGGTTCACAATTGTCGAGGGCAGCCAGCTTGGCCAAGCCCCTTGTGCCAACTCCCTCTCTGGTGTGGTCATGCCTGCTTCGATCGCCTTGACGGCATCGTTGTGGCCTTCGACCCGCGAATAAAAAAGGTTGGGCATGGCATAGGCCAAACCCAACGCACAAATCGCGGCAATAAAGACGCGTTTCCAGAGAGGAATGTTCAGCATTTAATGTCAGCTCAGTCTTTGGTGGCCGGTTCGGTCTTATTCATGACCTGTGCAATTGTGTGGCGCACGATACGTACGTTCACACCGCTGGCGATTTCGACTTCAACTTCGTTGTCGTCTTTTACCTTGGTGACCTTACCGATCAGGCCGCCTTGGGTCACGATCTGGTCGCCGCGACGCAGCGCATCAACCATCGCCTTATGCTCTTTCATCTTTTTCTGCTGAGGACGGATCAGCAGGAAATACATGATCGCAAAGATCAGAATTAGTGGCACGAAGCTGGTAAAGGCGCCACCTGGGCCCCCAGCGGCCTGAGCGTAAGCAGGCGTAGCAAACATATATATGTCCCCGTTTGTTTTTGGCGGTTTCCCGCCCCTTTAGGAATGGCGCGCACACTATCTGTGGCCCGGTGCCTTGGCAAGGTGACGCAAAACTCTGGGAATTCCCAGTTCATTAATGCACACTTTTAAGCCATATGGGTTCAGCCTCGACGCCCGTCAATCATTGAAGTGGCCAGAATGTACGTTCCATTTGTAAAACTGCTTGCCGTATTTGTGCTGACCCTGATGCCGTCTGCCGCCCTGTCAGACCCAGCGCGCGCGCCCCATCCCCTTTCCGGATGGGAACAAGACGACTGGCCCGCCATTGGCCGTGTGACGCGCGGGGCGGCTGATACTGAATCAGTTTGCAGCGGCACGTTGGTTACCCCGGAATTTGTTTTGACTGCCGCCCACTGCGTTGCGGCCAATAAGACCGGTCAGACCATGTTGCCCGAAAACGTTCATTTCACCGCTGGCTGGCTGAATGGCGAACCCGCCTTCCACAGCCGCGCGGCAGAGGTGTATCTGATGGTCTTTGGCCCCTTCACCAAGGCCAGCGCGCAGGACATCGCGCTTATTCAACTGGCAACCCCAGTGCCCGCAGAGGTCGCCAAACCACTGCGCATCATCCCCCTTAGCGACGTCAAATCACCCTTCCGCATTATCGGGTTCAGCCGCAACAAGCCAACCGTGCTAAGCGGCCATCCTTACTGCAATCTGACCCTGGAACGTGATGGGATCATTGGCACAGATTGCCGTGTCGTTTCGGGCAACTCCGGTGCGCCGGTTTTGGCGTTTGTGGATGGCGAATGGCGCGTGGTTGCTGTGGTCAATGCCAGCGCGGGAAATGAGGCTCCGCTGCGTTCCATCGCGGCCGTTCCCAGCGGGACAATTGCAGAAGAGATATCCAAGACCCAATAGGCCTGCGTTTTCGCGGTTCAAATGGTCGTGTTCTTGGGGCATATGTGCGGGGTAATTCGTTCAACCAAGGAACACTCCCATGCACGACATCAAAACCATCCGTGAGAACCCCGCCGCTTTTGACGCGGCTCTCTCTCGTCTCGGGGCTGATGCGATGTCGTCCGAGATCTTGGCAATTGACGAGGCGCGCCGGGCCAAAATTCTGGCTGCCGAAACCGCGCAGGCGGAACAAAACAAAGCCTCCAAAGAAGTTGGCGCCGCCAAGGGGCGTGGGGACGAGGAAGAGTTTCAGCGCCTGCGTGGCCTTGTCGCCGACAAAAAGGCCGAAGTCGCCCGCCTGAACGATGAGGCAAAGGCAGAAGACGCCCGCCTGACCGATCTGCTGATGCGCCTGCCCAACCTGCCCTATGACGACACGCCCGAAGGGGCTGACGAAAATGACAACGTCGAAATCCGCCGTTGGGGCACACCCCGCGAATTGGCGTTCAAGCCCAAAGAGCATTACGACCTGCCCGCCGTTCAAGACGGCATGGATTTTGAAACGGCGGCCAAGCTTTCCGGCTCTCGTTTTGTGGTGCTGTCGGGCGCGGTTGCGCGGCTACATCGTGCGTTGGCGCAGTTCATGCTGGACACCCACACCGAAGAACACGGCCTGACCGAAGCCATCACACCCGTGCTGGTGCGCGAAGAGATGATGTATGGCACCGGCCAGCTGCCGAAGTTTGGCGAAGACAGCTATAAAACCACTGACGGCTGGTGGCTGATCCCCACGGCCGAGGTGACGCTGACCAACATCGTCAACGGCGCGACCATCGACGAAAGCTATCTGCCGCGCCGCTATACCGCGCATACGCAATGCTTCCGTTCCGAAGCCGGCAGCGCGGGGCGCGATACGGCTGGCATGTTGCGCCAGCACCAGTTCGAAAAGGTCGAAATGGTATCGGTCACGCACCCCGATAACTCCGAGGAAGAGCACGCCCGCATGACCCGCTGCGCCGAGGCGATCTTGGAAAAGCTGGAGCTACCCTATCGCACCGTCGTTCTGTGCACCGGCGACATGGGCTTTGGCGCGCGTCGCACCCATGACATCGAAGTGTGGCTGCCCGGTCAGGATACCTACCGCGAAATCAGCTCCATCTCGACCTGCGGGGATTTTCAGGCCCGCCGCATGAACGCACGGTTTAAACCCGCGGCTGGCGGCAAGCCCGAATTTGTCCACACGCTGAACGGCTCTGGCCTTGCGGTTGGGCGCTGCCTGATTGCGGTTCTGGAAAACGGCCAGCAGGAAGACGGCTCTGTCACCCTGCCCGCGGCCCTGCACCCTTGGCTGGGCGGAAAAACCCGCATCACAGCCGAAGGTAAAATGGCCTAAGCGAACTGGGTTGATTGTTCGGTTGGCAGTAATGCTGCCAACCGCCTTTGCAACGGGCGCAGGGTTTTCGGGTCATAGACCTTGCCGTCATCCCCACCGAACGCCAGCCGGTGCATCGTTGCGTCCGACACCACCTGACAATGCGCGTTCACCTTTCGCGGTTTGCGCAAAATGCTGGTGCCGCTGCGGTTTGACAGCGGGCCATAGTATTTCTGCGCGCGCTGAAACGCCGCCAGCTTTTCAGGATGAAACGCAAGCCCGGCATCAACCGCCCCTTCGGCGACCCATGCCAACGCACAGTTGGAAAGACCACGTTCCCGCCCGCTTCCGCCGACCATACCGTGATCACCGGCAAACCATTCCTGACGATAGGGTCTGCCGCTGGCTTTGGCGTTCAGCGTATCAAGGTTTTCCCACAGGGTCGGCGGATAAAACAGCCGCGCCTCGTCCGTTGCCAAGGCATGCCGCCCGGCCTGAACCCAACTGGAAAGCTGGGCGTCGTGAAACAGGTATTTGGCGTTGAACGGCTTCGCAATCGCGCCCAAGAACCCTGGCACGCCCAAGGCACCGACGGTGTCCCAGATGCCAAGATAGGCGATCTTTAGTTCGTGCCCCGCCGCTTTGCCATTTTCAGCCCGCCACGCGTTTTCACCCTCCCCGGTTACAACGTCGGGCGAAAATTCAGCCCGAAACGCGGCCGAGGCGTCGCTGCGGGGGTGGGTCTCTTCTGCGCGGCTTCGATACCGGGCGAAGGCTTCGGGGATGCGGGCAAAGTTGCGCTTGGGTGGGATGCCACTGGCCCGGATCAAACCGCTTAGCGAACGCGCCGTATAGGCGCCGCGCGAAAAGCCAAAGATATAGATCTGATCGCCGGGCTGAAAAACCTCGGCCAGCCAGATGTACGCCTTTTCGATTTTGCGCTGAAGCCCCCAGCCAAACGCGCCCCCACCGTATTGGTCAATCGCCCGGCCCAGCCGGTTTCCGCCCTCGCCCGTGCCGACGCCCTTGAAATACTTCGCCACCTGATGCGTGCCATCGGGGTGCTCGGACGGTATCATTTGACTGACGTGCCAGACATTGGTCTGATGTTTGTTATCGGGCTTATTCCATGTCCCGTCGCAAAAAATCGCAATATGTTTCATTGGAAAAATTCCTTCGACTTAATGCTGGAATGATCCGCCTCGCGCGCCAATCGGTCAATACGGGTATCCCTGACCCACACTGGTCGCGATTGCGTGAACTGCCCCCTACCGCCGCGCGCAAATCTGATGTACGAGAGCGCTAACAGTACAAACCCGAGGACCCATTATGACCCCGAGCGAAGCCTGCATCCAAACCGAAGAAATCTGCCGCCTTGCGCCGGTTATTCCCGTTCTGGTGATCCACGACGCAAGCAAAGCGCGCCCATTGGCCGAGGCCCTTGTCGCCGGTGGCCTGCCCGCGCTTGAGGTGACCTTGCGCACCCCTGCCGCGCTGGATGCGATCCGCGAAATGGCGAAGGTTCAGGGCGGCGTTGTGGGGGCCGGAACACTGTTGACCCCGGCAGACGTGGTAAAAGCCAAGGTTGCGGGCGCATTGTTCGGTGTTTCGCCCGGTGCGACGGACACCATTCTGGATGCCTGCGAAGGTTCAGACCTGCCACTGCTGCCCGGTGCCGCAACCGCAACCGAAACCATGCGTTTGCTGGAACGCGGATACACCGTTCAGAAATTCTTTCCCGCAGAGGCGTCGGGCGGCGCTAAGGCGCTTGGCGCGCTCAGCTCTCCTCTTCCGCAGGTCCGGTTCTGCCCGACCGGCGGTGTCAGCTTGGCCAACGCCCGCGACTACCTAAGCCTGCCCAACACGCTTTGCGTCGGTGGGTCGTGGGTTGCCCCCGCAGACTTGGTTGAAAAAGGTGACTGGGCCGCCATCACCGAACTAGCAGCCGAAGCAGCCGCGTTGGCGGGCTAACTGTCCATCCGGCCGCGCCGCCCCCCGCGCCGTTTTGGCACGGGCGGCGTGGCCAACCCTTCGCGCAGGACGGTGCTCATCGGGTGGTCGGGCGCGTCTTGGGCATAGGTCGCCAACAAGAATTCGATCTGTTTCGCGACCGGATCTTTTGCCGCCATCGCCCAATCCAAGAAAATAGAGCGGCACTCTTCGATTTGAATGCCTTCGATCCGATAAGATTCCCGGATCAGCCCCTTTGGGTCCGCAATGTCCAGCGTCATTCGTCCGTTCCTTTACGTGTCAGCACCGCGTCAATCAGCGCTGCGGTCTTAGACTGCACCTGTTCCAGCATTTCCGCCAGCGCGTCTGCACTGTTTGCGCCGCATGCGCGCAGGAAAAAGGCACAGCCCCCCGCCCCCAATGCGGACGGATCAATCGGTTTATCGCTTAACAGCTTTGCCGCGATCTGTGCACGGCGGAACAAGGCATAGGCATCTTCCAGCCCCTGCGCCTGTTCCTGCGTCAGCCACTTGGCTTCTACCCCAACGGCAAGCTGCGCGGGAACCATCGTCTCGGCACTGCCCGCGATCAATGCCGCGGCTGAGGCGACAAGCTCCACATCCTGACCACGACCGGGGCCACGCTTACCATCCCACGCATCTTTCGCGGGCTTTGCATCGGCCAGCCGCGCGCGCATGTCGATGACGCCGTCCACCACGGTCTGCACATCGGCCTTTTCGCGCAACAGTTGCTGTCGGAATTCTTCAACCCGCGCGCCAAGCTGCGCATCGCCAGCAACCGCGCGCGCACGAGTCAGCGCCAGATGTTCCCACGTCCAGGCGCTGTTACGCTGATAGTCTACGAAAGACTGGAACGAGGTCGCGACAGGCCCCTGATTGCCTGACGGGCGCAGGCGCATGTCGACCTCATAGAGCTTGCCCTCGGCCATCGGGGCCGTCAGGGCCGTGACCAAGGCCTGCGTCAGCCGGGCGTAATAGGTGCGCGACGGCAGCGGGCGCCGCCCGTCCGAGCCTTCAACCTCGCCCGCGTCATAGATCACGATCAGGTCCAGATCGGAGCCCCCATTCAACCGCTGCGCGCCAAGCGACCCCATGCCAAGCACAACCGCACCGTTCCCCGGTGGCACCCCGTGCTTTTGCGCAAAATTGGCGACGACTGCGGGCCACACTGCGGCCACAACCGCACCCGCAAGGTCGGCATATTGCGCGCTTGCCTCATCCGGGTCGATCAAGCCGCGCAGAAGGTGAACCCCGATGCGAAAGTGCCATTCCTTGGCCCAACGGCGCGCGGTATCAAGCTGCCGTTCATAATCCTGCGCCTGTTCCAACTGCTCTGACAGGTTTGCTGTTAGCGTGTCCTTGCCCGGCCAATCCTCAAAGAATGTCCCACCGATCACCGCGTCCAAGACGCTGGCGTTGCGCGACAAATACCGCGCCAGTTCGGGCGCAGTGGCAGCGATATCTATAATCAAGTCAATTAGTTGCGGGTTGGCGTTAAACAAAGAAAACACCTGCACCCCAGCCGGCAGCCCCGCAAGGAACCCATCGAACGCGGCAAGCGCTTCTTCGGGGCGGCCCGCTTTTTGTAACCGCCTTAGGATTTCGGGCTTCAGGCGCGAAAAGATCTCTACCGCGCGGGCAGAGCGTAGCGCGGGGTATGTGGGCCAGCGATCCATAATTTCATCAGCGCCGTCCGGCGCGGCGACCGGCCCTTCGGACGGGGCGGTCGGGGCAAAGAACCCTTCGGTCAGATCGGCCACTTCTGTCAGGCGCGCGACCAGTTCGTCGCGCAATGCGCCCGTGTCGCCATAACCCATGAAACGGGCGATGCGGGTGAACCCGTCATCGTTGGTCGGCAGGCTGTGTGTTTGCGCGTCGTTCACCATTTGCAGGCGGTGTTCGACCTCGCGGTGGAACCTGTAATGACCGCTCAGCACGTCGGCGGCATCCGGGGCCACCCACCCTTTTTCCGCCAACCGCGCCAAACCTTCGACTGTGCCGCGCACGCGAAGATCGGGATCACGGCCCCCGGCGATGATCTGACGGGTCTGGGTGAAAAACTCAATCTCGCGAATGCCGCCTTGGCCAAGCTTCATGTTGTGCCCTTCCAACGCCAGCTTGCCATGCAGCCCTTTGTGTTCCCGGATGGCGATGCGCATGTCGTGGGCATCCTGAATAGCCGCGAAATCAAGATGCTTGCGCCAGATGAACGGGCGCAACCGTTCAAGATAGCCCCACCCCGCATTCAGATCACCGGCACAGGGGCGCGCCTTGATATGCGCCGCGCGTTCCCATGTGCGCCCCAGACTTTCGTAATACCGCTCTGCCGCTTCCATCGCCATGCAGACAGGCGTGACCGATGCATCGGGGCGCAGCCGCAAATCCGTGCGGAACACGTAGCCGTCGCCGGTGATGTCCGACAACAGCGCGCTCATCCGGCGGGTGACGCGTATAAAACTGGCGCGGGCATCGTGGTAATCATCCGGGGCAAACCTGTCTTGGTCAAACAGGCAGATCAGATCGATGTCGGATGAATAGTTCAGCTCGTGCGCGCCCTGCTTGCCCATCGCCAGGGCGACCATGCCCCCGGCGGTTTCAATGTCATCCTCTGTCGCGCCGGGCAGCTTTCCCCGCCCGATTTCGGCCGCGACAAGACGCTTGAGGCACACATCGATGCACAGGTCGGCAAAGTCGGTCAGGTTGCCGGTGACCTCTTCCAACGCCCAAACGCCCGCCAAATCGCAAAGCGCAATCAGCAACGCCGCGCGCCGTTTGGCCTGCCTTAGGCCAAGCTTTAGCTGATCCAAGCTCATCGCTTTGACATCGCTTAGGATGCTTTGGAACGCGGTTTCGGGCGGGCCAGAGATGGCGTTTTCCAACCACTCTGCCTCTCGCTCCATCAGGCCTTTCAGGAACGGGCTGCACCCGGCGGTGCCTTCCAAAAGCGCGCGCACCTCAGCAGGCTGCGCGGCGAACCTTTCAGACACGTCTTCCCCACGTTCAGGGTCAAAGGCGATGGGGTGGCGGGTTATGCGGCTGGCGAAATTCATATCAAAGTGATGCAGTGCGGCGCGCGCGGGGTCAACGGGGCTTGCATGCCCCAACCGCCCCACCGATAGTCCCCGCAAAAATCGGAGGGTCAGATGAGCAAAAGCCTGAAGCGTGTGAAAGCCGCCCTAGATGCCGCCGGCATTGACGCAGAAATCCGCGAGGTTGGCCAAGCCCGCACCGCCGCCGAGGCTGCTGCAGCCGTTTCCTGCGAAATTGACCAGATCGCCAAATCGATCATCTTTCGCGGTGAAGACTCTGGCACCGCGATTTTGTTCCTGACCGCGGGCGGCAACAAAGTCTGCGCCGAAAAGGCCACCGCTTTGGCGGCAGAGCCGTTGGGGAAAGCCGACGCCGCGCTTATACGGTCGCAAACAGGGTTCGCCATTGGCGGTGTGGCCCCGATTGGCCACCTGAATCCGATCCGCGCATTTATCGACCCACGGTTGCTGGAATTTGGCACCGTTTGGGCCGCCGCCGGGACCCCACGCCATGTTTTCCCGATAGATCCGCGCGTTATGAATGAACTGACCGGCGCGCAACCATTTGATTTCATTAAATAATTATAAGAAATGTAAAAAACATTTACATGACCCCTTGCAACAGGTCCCTGCAATCCCGATCTTGGTAATGTGAAAGGCATTCACATACACATTAACCAAGGAGATAATAAATGAGTTCCGTCGCCACTTGGCCGTCACAAGCCGAAAACTGGCTCGATCAGCGCGGTAAGGGCGCATGGATCGCGGCCATGGTCCTAAGTTTCATCTTCTTCTGGCCCGTCGGCCTTGCCCTGTTGGGATACATGATCTGGAGCAAACGAATGTTCAGCGGTTGTAGCAAAAGCAAACACACCCACTCCCGGACACACGGGTTCAAGTCTTCGGGCAACAGCGCATTTGACGCATATAAGGCGGACATGCTGCGCCGGTTGGAAGACGAACAAGAAAGCTTCGAGGCCTTCCTGAAGCGCCTGCGCGAAGCAAAAGACAAATCGGAATTCGACCAATTCATGGACGAACGCGCCCGCACCGCCCGCGAGGCAACTTCGAACGATCCGATTGATGCCTGACAAGAATGGGCGCCCTTCGCGGGGCGCCCTTCCCCTGATGCGACCTAATCCCTAGATAAAGAATATGACAGACACACTTTGGGGGTTACCCGACCCCGACATTCACGCAGATTTCTATGCCGATGTGCCGTTCAAGCGGCTGATCGCATGGATCGTTGATACGCTGGTCATTCTACTGTTAACCGCAGTGATCGTACCGTTCACGGCGTTTACCGGGCTGTTCTTCCTTCCCCTCTTGGCGGCAGTCGTCAGCTTTGCCTATCGCACGATCACCATGACAGGAAAGTCAGCGACTTGGGGCATGCGACTGGTCGCAATCGAATTCCGCACCCGCACCGGTCAACGGTTTGATTTGGGCACGGCGGTGATGCACACATTCCTCTACTCTGTGTTCTTTTCGTTCCTGATACCGCAGGTTGCCTCGATCATTCTGATCCTGACGGGGCCACGTCGTCAGGCGCTTCATGACCTGCTGCTGGGCACGGCGGCCGTTAACCGTGCTGCCACGACCTGAACAAAAGCGGTTGGCGAGCGTCGAATGCTTTGCTAGCGTTTCCTCGTAAACGGAAACCAACCTCTTCATGCGCCACACGCTTCCCATTGCGCCCCAGTTTTATGTGACGGCCCCGCAACCGTGCCCCTACCTAGAAGGGCGCATGGAACGGAAGCTATTCACGGCGCTGCAGGGGGAATTTGCCGACAAGCTGAACAACAGCCTGTCAAAGCAAGGGTTCCGCCGGTCACAGAACGTGCTTTACCGCCCCTCTTGCGCGGATTGCAGCGCCTGTATGTCCGCCCGCATCCGGGTAAATGATTTTGAGCCAAGCCGAAGTCAGCGTAAAACAATGCGCCGCAATGCCGGGCTTCTGCGCCAAGCGACGTCGCCTTGGGCCACCGAAGAACAATACCGCCTGTTCCGCCGCTATCTGGAAAGCCGGCACGCCGATGGTGGCATGGCCGACATGGATATCTTCGAATTCGCCGCGATGATCGAAGAAACGCCCGTGCGCTCTCGCGTGATCGAATATACCAGCCCCTCGCCCGAAGGCGGGCGCCAGCGGGATCTCTCTGCGGTATGCCTGACGGATGTGTTGGAAGATGGGCTGTCGATGGTTTATTCCTTCTACGACCCTGACCTTCAAAATTCCAGCTTGGGCACGCATGTGATCTTGGATCACATCGCAATCGCGCGCGAAGCAGGCCTGCCGTATATCTATCTGGGCTACTGGGTCCCCGGCAGCCCAAAGATGGGGTACAAGGCCAACTTCTCGGCATTGGAAATCTATAAGGGTGGGCGTTGGCAGGACATCGGCGATCCCATGGATCACCGCAGCGAAACCCACCCGCTTTCGGTTGATCCGATCGCGGAACAGGTTGCCAGAATCACCCTTCCCGACAGCCGACCCGCCAAGGGCTAATTCAACTCTGACATCGCGGCCTAGCGCCGAAACGGAATGGGCCCGCCAATGGCGGGCCCATGACCTTAATGGAATAAAGCCGCCCCTTGGGGGCGGCTTTTCCTTTGGATCAGTTCGGCAACAGGTTCGGCACGATTGTCACGATCGACGGCACGAACCACAGGATCGCAAGCCCAATCACCTGGATCAGAACAAACGGAATGATCCCGCGATAGATATGCCCGGTCGTCACTTCCTTAGGTGCCACCCCGCGCAGATAGAACAGCGCAAAGCCAAACGGCGGCGTCAGGAACGAGGTTTGCAGGTTCACCGCAATCATGATCGTTACCCACTTAGGATCAAAATCGCCGCCATAAATGACAGGCCCCACAATCGGGATCACGATGTAAATGATCTCTAGGAAGTCCAGCACAAAGCCAAGGACGAACAGCACCAGCATCACCAACAGGAACACGGTGAATTCGTCGTCAAAGCTTTCAAGGAATTGCTGGATATACTCCTCCCCCCCGAACGAGATGACCACAAGGTTCAACAGCTGCGACCCGATCAGGATGGTGAACACCATCGATGTCACCTTGGCTGTTTCCCGCACGATTGGCGTCAAGACGCCCGACCGGAACAGAACCCAGCAACCATACAGGATACCGAACAGCGCAAAGTGATACGCGCCCTGCGCAACGAAGAAGGCCACCCAGTCTTCGAACGGCACGTCCGAACGGCTGACCCGCAGGTCAAAGTCGGTGCCCGCAAGGATCATCACCAGAATGGACAGCGCGGACCAGATGATCAGCTTGCCCGATTTCTCCTCTTCGCGCAGCTTGCGATAAGCCGCCAGCATGATCGCACCACCCGCGCCAAGCGCCGCTGCCGGGGTTGGGTTGGTGATCCCACCAAGGATCGATCCAAGCACAGCCACGATCAGCACCAGCGGCGGGAAGACAACGCGCAACAGCTCGTTCTTGCTCAGCATGCCGGTCGCATGGCGACACCCGTAAAGGGCCATCGCCAGCGGGATCAACAAGATCATGAAACCGCGACCCGGCGATGTGATCGGAGAGATGAACGCCGCATCGGCAATAAGTGCCAGTGCGATACCCGCGCCACCGATCAACAATGGGCGAACGTCAGCCGTTGGATGCGCGCCACGTGCCATGGAAAGAACCAGACCCAACAGTGTGAAGCCAATCAAGACACCGGTCGAAATCAGCGGCGCATCGGCGATCTTTTCTGCACGCACAGCTTCAATCTCTTCAGGTGTGCGCTTGGTGCTTGCCACCGCGCCGCCCGCATCGTCGATTGCCTTTTGCTGAGCGACGGCCAGATCCCATTTTTCTTGGCCGTGCAGTTCGATCATCGAAACCTGACACTGTTCGGAAACGTTTGTGCGCAGCACCGCCCCCTGAGAGATGTCAGTATAGCTGTCGACAGACACATCTTGGCTACCAGCCAGATTGACCATGCCGGCAAGGACTGCGGCGGCGATCAGGCCGACGGGAACGAACAGGTACCAAGTCAGCGCTTCGCGCTTGGTGCTAACCTCGCCCGAGCCGCCTTCGAACACCACTGGGGGTGCCTTGTGCGGCTTCAGCATCGCGTAACCAAAAGCATATGCGCCATACATGAACGCCAGCATGATCCCCGGAAGGATCGCCGCTTGGAACAATGTACCAACCGACACAACAGCCGCCTGCCCCAGATAGGTCAGCGCATCCGAACACCCTTCGATAACCGCGCGCTTTTCCTGTGCGGCCGAATACAAATCCCCCGCCAAGGTGCCCAGCAGAACGATCACGATCGAAGGCGGAATGATCTGCCCCAACGTGCCCGACGCCGCAATCACACCCGTCGCCAGTTCAGGCGAGTATTTGTTCTTCAACATGGTCGGAAGCGACAACAGACCCATGGTCACAACAGTCGCGCCAACGATGCCTGTCGATGCGGCAAGGAACGCGCCCACAACAACAACAGACACAGCCAAACCACCGGGAAGCGGGCCAAAGACGCGCGCCATAGTCGTCAGCAGGTCGTTCGCAATCTTGGAACGTTCAAGCGTAATGCCCATCAGCACGAACATCAGAACCGCCAGCAGCGTTTCAATCGACTGGCCGGCCAGAACACGTTCGTTCATACGGTTAACGACAAAGCTGATGTTGCGGTCCATCGCAGTTTCCCAACCCTGTGGGAAAACCGGTGTCTCATACCGCGGCAATTCCGGGTATCGGAACGCGGTTATACTGTCAGGATGCAACCCCTGCGAAATCAGCGCGTTATAGGCCTGAGACCCAGTATCCACCGCTTGGTGAATCAGCAAACCGGCGCTGTCCAACCCTGCGATGATCGCGAAAGAAATAACCCCCGCGCCACCAATGGCGAACGCCACTGGAAAGCCGGAAAGAATGCCCCCGAAGAGGCAAAGAAAGACGATGATCAGGCCGATCTCGACGCCATCAAGTCCAAATAGCATATGCCCTGCCCCTATTAGTGTGTGCCTTCGTAGGCTTCTTCACCCTCACCGAGGGTGTCTCTATCCAAGTATTTCCCGGCGCTTTCTTCGCCCTCTATCAGTTCTAGGAACGAACGATAGAAGAACGCGATGGCCTGTAGGAAAATCAGCCCGCAATAGGCCAGCAGCAGTACCTTGAACAGGAAATAGCCGTTGAACCCGTTGGGCGAGAAACCGATGGTTTCGACGTTCCAGCGCACGGCCCGCGCCTTAAGCATCAGCTTATCCAGCGTGTCCGAAGCAGAAGGTTTGGGCGTAATCAAGTGGCGCCACAGGAAGTACCACGCATACATCCATGTCAGCACGGCAACGGGCATCATGAAGATCAGCGAGCCAACCATATCGATGATGCGTTTCGTGCGATGGGAAACGGCGGAATAGATCAGATCGACACGCACATGCCCGCCCTGCACGAATGTGTAGGTCGCGCACATTGCAACGATCATGGCGTTGTACAGTTTCAGCTCTTCAGACCACCAAGACAGATCCTTGGTGAAAGAATAGCCAAGCGGGCCGAAAGAGATTTCCGAAACGCGGAAGATACGCTGCAAGAACACGATCACGATCTGCTGCAGCACCATCAACAGCCCGGCCCATGCAAAGAAGCGGCCAACGCTGTTGGCGAACCCCTCTAGAACGCGAACCGCGCCCCACATGATTTCACGCCGCCAAATGCCAACAGCGGTCAGCGCCAGAAACGCCACAAAAACGGCGGTGAAAAACTCCACCGAGCCGCCGTAGTAGACGATGCGCATGATTGCTTGTTTTTCGGACAACTCCAAAGCCGGTCCCCCCGTCTGTCCTTCCGCGCGTTTGTGCGCGTGCCATTTAACTGGAACTCCCCGGCCCAAAAGCCGGACCGGGGAGCACCTAAATTTAAAATGTCAGGGCTTAGCCCAGAACACGGTCACGCTGTGCGGTGTAAGCGCCAGAAGATTTGTTCAACCACGCAGAGGAGGACTTCATCGAAGTCATCGCGCTGTCATAGATCTTCTTGTACAGCTCATCGCCCATGTTTTCAGCGTGCACTTCCATAGAAGCTTTGCCGAACGCATCCCAAACGCTGTCAGGGAATTCCAGAATCTTAACGCCGGAAGCCTGAAGACGCTGCAGGGCTGCACCGTTGTTGGCCAAGAACTGCGACAGGTTGTGCTGGTGTGCTTCACCCGAGGCAATCTCGATCACTTTCTGATGCGCAGGGCTCAGCGATTCAAAGACTTCGCGGTTTGTTGCCAGCGACAGACCTGCGCCCGGCTCGTGGAAGCCAGCGGTGTAGTATGTCTTGGTGATTTCCTGGAAACCGGCTTTTTCGTCAGCCCATGGGCCGATCCACTCGGTGCCGTCAATCGCGCCGGAAGCAAGTGCTTGGTACACTTCGCCGCCTGGAAGGTTCTGTACGGAAGCGCCCAGTTTACCCAGTGCTTTACCGCCAAGACCTGGCATACGGAACTTCAGACCGTTGAAGTCTTCTGGGCCAGTGATCTCTTTCTTGAACCAGCCGCCTGCCTGTGCGCCGGTGTTACCAGCCAGGAAGGATTTCAGACCAAAGATTTGGCCCAGCTCGTCGTGCAGCTCGTGGCCACCGTCTTGGTAGTACCAGTTCGCAAGTTCCTGCGCGGTCATGCCGAACGGAACGGATGTGAAGAATGCGTAGCCTGGGTGCTGACCAACAAAGTAGTAGTCTGCGCCGTGGTACATATCAGCCTGACCAGAGGTCACAGCGTCGAATACTTCGAACGCGCCAACCAGTTCGCCAGCGGCTTTCAGGTCGATTGTCAGCTGGCCATCAGTCATCGCTGTGATGCTGTCGGCGCAACGCTGTGCGCTATCGTGAACACCAGCAAGGCCACGGCCCCACGTGGTAACAAGGGTCAGCGTGCGCTTACCTTGTGCGTATGCTGGCGCGGCCAGCGTAGATGCAGCAGCAGCAGTGCCGCCAAGTGCAGAAGTTCTCAAAAAAGAACGACGATCCATTAGGTTCTCCTCCCGAGTGACAGCCCACCTTTAAGCAGGCGGATCGTTGCATGGTGGCGAAAGCCTAGCGGCAGCTATCCGCCGAATAAATACCTAGTAGTACGTAGATCGCATTGTTTTCGAAATATCTGCCTCGATTTGCGCACAAATATTGCGCGCTGCCCGAAGAATTGACGCCGCCGCCGCAACACCGCATCCTGCGATTCGGCCTTTCTTGGTAAGGAACACGCGCCGGTGGCATGGTTGGCACAACAGATCAAAACGCGGTTTACGCTGTCTTACGCTCAGAAGCTGTTTCTTCTGGCGACGGTGCCCTTGCTGCTGGCTGTCGCGGCCATTTCTTATCTTGTCATCAACCAATCCCGTCAGATGGCCCAACGAGAGATTGCCGCGCTTGAAACGCAACTGATCGAAGCCAAAAAGGCCGAGCTTAAGAACTATCTCGCGCTGGCGCGAACATCGTTCAGCGCGGTCTATGGCAACGCCCTGCCCGATGACGAGGCCGCGAAAGAAAAGGTCGCCCAAGTGCTGGCCGCGATGCTGTACGGGCAGGATGGGTATTTCTTCGTCTATGACTACAACGGAACAAACCTTGTCAGCCCGCGCCAGACGGAATTCATCAACGGCAACTGGGCCGGTCTAAGTGACACAAATGGCATTCCTGTGGTGGATGAGTTGATCCAGCTTGCCCGAACCGGCGGCGGCTATCACAGCTATATGTGGCGCAAACCGTCGACTGGGGAAGAGGCCCGCATGGTGTCCTATGTGATTGGCCTGCAAGATTGGAAATGGGCTGTCGGCACTGGAATATTCATCGATGACGTTCTGAATACCGTCGCCGCCGCCCGCGCCAAAACCGAAGCCCGCGTGGCGCGCACCTTCTGGTGGATCGGTGGCATTACGCTGGCCGCGGTGTTGTTGGTGTTCCTATCCGGACTTGGCATCAACATCCGTGAACGAAGGCTGGCGGATGCCAAGCTGAAACAGCTGACACAGCGCATTTTCGACACCCAAGAAGAAGAGCGCGGCCGCGTCGCCCGCGAACTCCACGATAGCATCAGCCAAATCCTTGTCGGGGCGCGATATGCGCTGGAACTGGCAAAACGGCGCCTGACGGCGGGCGATGCCCGCGCCGAGGAAAGCGTTGAAAAAGGCATCACCACCCTGAACGGCGCCATTCAAGAGGTCCGCCGGATCAGCCGCGACCTGCGCCCCGGCGTATTGGATGATCTGGGCCTTGGCCCTGCCCTTAAGGCGCTGACCGAAGATTTCCAGCACCGCACCGGGATGGAAACGGAATTTGAAACCGTCGTTTTCCGCAACCGTTTGGACAAGGACGCCAAGATCGCGCTTTACCGTATCGCCCAAGAGGCCCTGACAAATATCGAACGCCACGCCGAAGCCACGCAGGTGACGCTGAAACTGTTCGGTCACAAAGGCGGCGGCACCTTGCGGATTTCGGACAACGGCGTGGGTATTGAACAACCGCGCGGGCGGCAAACGGCCAGCGGGCTGGGCCTGCGCAACATGCAAGAACGGATCGAACAGTTGAACGGAAACCTGCGCATCCTCAGCTCTAAAAGCGGAACAGTGATTGAAGCTCAGGTGCCGCTCAGCCATATGTTGCCGCCGGAAGGCTCTAGAAAGGCATCGGCATGAGTGAACCGGTAAAGATTGCGATCGTTGATGACCACCCGATGGTCGCCGAAGGGATCGAAGCGATCCTTGAAACCTATGACGATCTGTCCGTCGTCGGCACGCTGACCAACGGGCAAGAAGCCATCGACCGCGTCGAAGAGCTTGCCCCCGATGTGATCCTGCTGGATCTGAACATGCCCTGCGTCAACGGGCTAAGCGCGACTGAAATCATTCTGGAACGCCGCCCCGAAACGCGCATCCTGATCCTGTCGATGCATGACAGTTCGGAATACATCAGCTCTGCCCTCAGCCACGGCGCGATGGGGTATATCCTGAAAGATGTGCCGACCGACGAAATCAAACGCGCCATTGATACGGTGATGGCCGGTGGGCGTTACCTGTGCCCCGGCGCGACGGCCTCTCTTACGCCGAAAACGCCCGGCGGGCGTGAACAGCTGACCAACCGCGAACAGACCATTCTGTTGCAGCTGGCCCAAGGCAATTCGAACAAAGAAGTCGCGATCGCATTGGATATTTCCGTGCGTACCGTCGAAACCCACCGCAAGAACATTAAGCGCAAGCTGGGGATTTCATCCACTGCCGGGCTAACCCGATACGCGCTGGAACATGGCGTGCTGCAAGGCACCGGCGTGGATATCTAAGATGAAAGAAACGACCCTGTCGGCCAAACCGGACGCGACCTCCCCCGCAGGGGCGCACATTCGGTTCATCATGGATGGCGACAGGGGCAACATGATCCATTCCACCGTGCCACCCGGCCAGATCAACCGCGCGACAGTCCACGCCACGGTTAGCGAGTTCTGGCATGTGCTGGGCGGCGAAGGGCGCATCTGGCGGCGCGAAGACGGTGAAGAACGCGTGACACAGCTTCGCGCGGGCACATCCATCGACATACCGGTCGGCACGGCGTTTCAATATCGCTGTGACGGGGATGTGCCGCTGACGTTCATCTGTATCACGATGCCCCCGTGGCCCGGCGATACAGAGGCGACGCATTTAGACGGCCCTTGGGTCCCAACTCTATAGGCTGACCCGCGCGGGTTTCACGCCACGCGGGCTGATCTTCCCGCTGGCCTAAACCTCGCTCCACGGGTGAACGTGCACGTCCTTGCCGGAATGGCCTTTCAGGATTTTCAGGGCCAGTTCCTCTTTCTCTTTGGAAACGACCCGCACCCACAGCAGCAGCCCGCCGTGCTTGATCTGGTTTTCGTAATAATCTTTGTGATGCGCCCCGACGCGCCGCGCCAGCAAAGTACCGATCACCGCGCCCGGGCTGCCGCCAATTGCCACCGCCGCGACCGACGCCGCAAGTGTGCTGGCCGGGGTCAGCAACGCCGTCATTGCAATGGCAGACCCAAGAAAGAAAAAGCCACCGGCGATTGCACCTTCCAGTTCGCCGACCGCCTCTTCTGAAACGAAGGCGGCGCGGGGCGCGTCTGGATTGTCCTCCAACTCCATCGCGCGCCAATAGTGATGGCCCAGCTTTTCCTCCATCGCCTTTGCATCGCCCAGCACCGAAATGTCATACCGGCTGAACCCAGAAAGGGTCAGGTCATACATCGCGGCCTGTAAGGACTCGACCGTGTCAAACACCGCCACGGCTTCGGGCATGTCGATATAGTGGTCAGGCTTGGTGTTTCGAAAAGTGGTCATCTGCTGTTCCAATCGTTCGTGAAAGCTTTTGAAGGCAAATTGCCGCGCCTTCACGATCATGTCGTTGATACAAATCAACGGATGCCACACCCCTGCCCCGGCGTTTACATCGCCCCACGGTTTGGCAAATATAAACCGCACCGTGCGACCGGTTCAGCCTGACACATGATCGGACAATGCCCAAACGCGCATCCACCCACACGGAGGAATGGCATGATCGCCATCATTTTTGAGGTTTTCCCGGCTGAGGGCCGCAAAGACGAATACCTAAGTATCGCCGCCCATCTGCGCCCCGAACTTGAACAGATCGAAGGCTTCATTTCGGTCGAACGGTTTCAGAGCCTGACAAACCCAGACAAAATGCTTTCGATCTCGTTCTTCGAAGATGAGGCCGCCGTTCAGCGTTGGCGCGAAACCGAAGACCACCGCCAAGCGCAGGCTGCAGGGCGCGGCGGTGTCTTTTCCGGCTATCGCCTGCGGGTGGCCCATGTGCTGCGCGACTATGGCATGACAGAGCGCGCGCAAGCCCCCGAAGATAGCCGCGCCGCACACGCAGGTTGAATTCTGCCCCACAAGGCCGGAATCAGGGGCGAAAAATGCGCCAAATTTCGCGGTATTCCAAAATCGCGCAATAAATGGAAAGGTTTTTTCACCCCGGCGAAACAAAATTCACCATTTTGCCGGTTGACGCCCTGTTCCACCGCCAATAATGTCGCCCGCGCAGACCGCAAAGGACCCAAGGAATGATCGACATTGTCGTCCTCGTAGGAAAAAAGCGCATGGGCCGGTAACGGACACCTAACGGTAACCCCATGCGCCCCCGCTTACACCGGGGGTTTTTTTGTGGCTAAAGACGTGAAGCACGGAGAGTAAAATGACCAAGTCAATGACCGGCGCGAAGATGGTGGTTGAAGCCCTGCGGGATCAGGGGGTGGAGGTGGTCTTTGGCTACCCCGGCGGTGCCGTGCTTCCGATCTATGATGAGATTTTTCAGCAGAATGAAATTCGCCACATTCTGGTGCGCCACGAACAGGCCGCTGTTCATGCCGCCGAAGGTTATGCACGCTCAACCGGCAAGCCCGGCGTTGTTCTGGTAACTTCTGGCCCCGGCGCGACAAACGCTGTGACCGGCCTGACAGATGCGTTGCTGGACAGTATTCCGATCGTTGTTCTGACCGGTCAGGTTCCGACGTTCATGATCGGCACCGATGGCTTTCAGGAAGCCGACACAGTTGGCATCACCCGCCCCTGCACCAAGCATAACTGGCTGGTGAAAGAAACCGACCGTCTGGCCGAAACCCTGCATCAGGCATTTCATGTTGCCACAACCGGCCGCCCCGGCCCGGTTCTGATCGACATTCCTAAGGATGTTCAGTTTGCGACGGGCGACTATACCGACCCGCGCAAAACGAAGACTGAACATTATCAGCCTCAGGTCAAAGGCGACATCGAAGTCATCACGCGGCTTGTCGAAGCCATGGAGATAGCAGAGCGCCCGGTCTTTTACACCGGCGGTGGCGTTATCAACTCTGGCGATGCGGCGACTCAATTGTTGCGAGAGCTGGTTGAGGCAACGGGTTTCCCTGTAACTTCGACCCTGATGGGCCTGGGTGCCTACCCTGCGTCCGGCAAAAGCTGGCTGGGTATGTTGGGCATGCACGGTCTGTACGAAGCCAACTTGGCCATGCACGGCTGTGACCTGATGATCAATCTGGGCGCGCGTTTTGATGACCGGATCACCGGGCGGATCGCTGATTTCAGCCCGAATTCGTTGAAGGCCCATGTTGATATCGACCCCTCGTCGATCAACAAAGTTGTGCATGTTGAACTGCCTATCGTTGGCGATGTTGCGCATGTTCTGGAAGACATGCTGCGCGTCTGGAAATCACGCGGGCGCAAGGTCAACAAAGAAGGCTTGGCCAAATGGTGGAAACAGATCGAAGAATGGAAAAAGGTTGATTGCCTGTCCTTCGATCAGTCCGGCAAAACCATCAAGCCACAGCACGCGCTTGCACGCCTTGAGGCGCTGACCAAAGGCCATGATCGTTACATCACGACCGAAGTTGGCCAGCACCAGATGTGGGCCGCGCAATACCTGAATTTTGAGGACCCGAACCGATGGATGACATCGGGCGGACTGGGCACGATGGGTTATGGCTTCCCCGCCTCCATCGGTGTTCAAATGGCCCATCCCGACGCTCTGGTTATCAACGTCGCGGGTGAGGCTAGCTGGCTGATGAACATGCAGGAAATGGGTACGGCGGTTCAGTTCCGTCTGCCGGTTAAGCAGTTCATCCTGAACAACGAACGTCTGGGCATGGTCCGCCAGTGGCAGGAACTGCTGCATGGCGAACGGTATAGCCATTCGTGGTCCGAAGCCCTGCCCGACTTTGTTAAGTTAGCAGAGGCGTTTGGCGCCAAAGGTATTCAGTGCAGTGACCCGGCCGATCTGGACGACGCGATCATGGAAATGATCAACTATGACGGCCCGGTGATCTTTGACTGCCTTGTTGAGAAGCATGAAAACTGTTTCCCAATGATCCCATCGGGTGCCCCCCATAACGAGATGCTGTTGGGCGATGCGTCGACCCAGGATGCAATCGGCGCCAAAGGCGCGGTATTGGTTTAAGAAAGGTCTGCAAATGTCTGCACTAAAACTGAAAAAAGGCCTTTCGAAACATTCGGCTTATGATCTGAAAGACCCGAACGCCGAAGTTATCGAAAGCCACACACTGGCCGTTATCGTTGATAACGAAGCCGGGGTTCTGGCGCGTGTGATCGGTCTGTTTTCCGGGCGCGGTTACAACATCGAAAGCCTGACAGTGGCCGAGGTTGACCATCAGGGCCACCTGTCACGCATCACCGTTGTTACACGCGGCACGCCCAGCGTTATCGAACAGATCAAGGCACAGCTTGGCCGCATCGTTCCCGTTCACGAAGTGCACGATCTTACGGTCGAAGGCCCCTCGGTCGAGCGGGAGCTGGCATTGTTTAAAGTCACGGGCCAAGGCGACAAGCGCATCGAGGCGCTGCGCCTGGCCGAGATTTTCCGCGCGAACGTCGTAGACAGCACGCTGGAAAGCTTCGTCTTCGAGATGACCGGAACGCCTCAAAAGATTGACGCGTTCGCGGAGCTTATGCGCCCTCTTGGCCTAGTCGAAGTCGCGCGAACGGGCGTCGCAGCGCTTTCCCGAGGCGGGGCTTAGTGGAAAGTGGCCTCGGCGAGCCATTGGTATTCGCCGAGGCCAACAGCGCCTTATCGACGCTCTTCTTCTGATAGTCCGTGAGTGGATTACTATCGAAGTTAGTCTGACTGGCAGCCTGATGGTTGCCTTTTATTTTTCTGATCAGCCGCGCGACGTCAGGATTGTAATTACGCTCTACCAGGCGAACCTTATCGCAGTAGCGCAACTTTCCCTCTTCGCGGATTGTCATCAACACTAGGTCACCGGTGGACGGCCAACACACGCCGTCCTTTTCGGTGACATCCTTCTCAATATACGCGAGACGATTGCCGTCCGAACACCACACTATAGCAGTGGAAGAATGCTCTTTGGCCCACACAACAACACCATAAACTTGTAAACTCACAATAATCACCAAATCTTGTTTCGAGTTTCTGCCCATACTTTGAGCAGACTTCCCCAGCGTCAGGAAAGTCCTTGCTTTGTGTCGTGGCGAGTCCATAATCTATCTAATCAGCATCACCGAGACGCTAAATAGCGTCATGTTGAAAAAGCGATGACGCGGACACATCATTTGTGACGCGAGTTTGAGGGGGAAATAAATGCTGAACAAAAATACCGAACATTTCGATTCCCCCGAGTTTCTTCGAGGTGTTTTCGGCCATAACCTGCGCAAGCTGACTTCCGAACACAAATCCGTCGCTCAACTTACACGTGAACTGGGGATCAACCGCACACAGTTCAACCGCTATCTTTCCGGAGAGGCATTCCCACGGCCGGACATTTTGCACAAAATCTGTGCCTACTTTGAACGTGACGCCAGAATACTGCTTGAGCCGATCGAAAAGCTTGACAACGCCAAGGCGGACAATGTTCGCGAAAATGTAAACATCATGCCGATGATCAGCCGTATGTTTCACTTTGACCATACGCGGGTGCCTGACGGGGTCTATCGCTGGATACAGCCCTCTTTGATGCGCAGGGGGCGAATTGTTCTGAACCTTGTGCATTTCACAACGCTGCCCAATGCGATGAAACAAGTGACCGTCGCCTTCCCCCGTTTTATGGCCGAAGCATCGGGCACATCCACCCAGTGGCGGGACCGAAAGCAGATCGGCATGGCGTTCCAACATGCGGATGGGTTTTCGATGCTCTTTAAATACCCCGGGCTAGAGCCATTCTTTAATTCCTTCTTTTCCCTTGGGTTCCGCGGAATATCCACGGTAAAGGCGGGGTTCACCACAGCCACACAAATGTCCAGTACTGCTCAGTCACAGGCCCAGCCCGCAATCCTTCAATACATTCAAGGTGGCTGTTCCGAAGTGCTGCAAGCGCGTCGGCAATGTGGGGAAATCGATATTTCAAGCATCCCAGAAGACCAACAAGACTATCTTAGAAACTGGTCCCCGTTTGCTCCGGGCGTTGATACCTGACACGAAGGCATAATATACATGCGCGCTTTTCAAGCGTTCAGAAAAACAACCAAACCCCAAGAAGCAAAACCACATGCACCCAAAACTCCCCCAGCGACAACTTTAGCATCACCATGACGCCAAGTCGCGTCAGGGTTTACTTCAACCCAAACGCGAATTAGATCGCCGGTCACTCAGTTGACCAAACGAAAAGTACAATGACAGATCGTCAGGCAAATTCTC
Source organism: Actibacterium lipolyticum (assembly GCF_900184935.1). GTDB lineage: Bacteria > Pseudomonadota > Alphaproteobacteria > Rhodobacterales > Rhodobacteraceae > Actibacterium_A > Actibacterium_A lipolyticum. Next base: position 189,586 of record NZ_FXYE01000002.1, read on the forward strand.
CGAATATACGCGACGTTTTCAGCGAAAATCTTAAGATTTTGGTCAATCGGAAACAGTCGATATCGCAGGTAACGCGCGACCTTGGACTGAATCGCACTCAGTTCTCGCGTTACTTGTCAGGTACGGCTTACCCACGCCCTGACGTTCTGGACAAAATTTGCAAGTATTTTGACGTCGACGGTCGAATAATGCTGGAACCGTTAGCGAACCTTGCCAAAAGCCCCGAAGAGATTTTCGTAGATACGCTCGATATTTCGCCCTTTATGAACAAAATGAAGGGGTTCGATCACGCGCGGGCGCCCGATGGCCTTTATCAATGGATTCAGCCGACGCACCTATCCAGAGGAAACGTGAACATCAGCCTTTGGCACCTTTTCACCCTTCCAAACGGGTACAAGGCGCTTAAGGCTTCGGTGCCGACATACATCGCCAAAGCAAGCGGGCTGTCCTGTCTGTGGAAGGATCGCAAACAACCGGGGATCATTTTCCAAAACTCTGGCGGGTTCACGACCCTTCTTTCAAGCCACTACAACTCTTTGCTTTTCATGAGCTATTTTACGTACGGCTATCGTGGGATCGCAAATATCTATACTGGCTTCACCGCTGTCAGCCAAAGCGCAGGACCCACCCAATCGCAGGCGCAGCCTTCTATGCTAAAGCGGATTCAGCCCAATTTCGCGGCCGCGATTAAGGCTCGGCGGGAATGTGGGGTCAAAAAGATGGAAGAACTGCCCGAGTTCGAAAGAGAGTATTTCGAAACTTGGTCGCCGTTCGCGCCGGGCTACAAACTGTAATTGCGCAACGGTCACGGTGCCCTGACCTTTGTCAGGACACCGCGCGCACCGGCGTTTAGCCGTCTGTGGTCAGAAGGCCCGCATCCATTCCAACGGCCATTTCATCAGCATCAATCATGCCGTCTTCGTTGGCGTCCATCGCGGTGAAGGTCTCTTCCGTGAGCGTTGGATAAGCGACCAGAAGTTCATTCATCGTCAGCATCCCGTCGCCGTCGCTGTCCATTGTGCTCATGTCTGCCTGTGCAAATGCGGCACCTGCAATCGCGAGCGAAGCTGTAGCGGTCAGAATAATACGTTTCATGTTTTTAACTCTCCTGAGTTTCTGTGCTGAGAGACGACGTTTTGCCGCCCTCACAAGACAAGAGCGTTCTGAACCCGGTTTAATCCCGCGCCATTTGGGGGTTTTCCGCCAAGCGCGACAGGTTGCCGATCTGCGGGCCTGAGCCGCGCAAAAAGCCGCGCAAAAAGGCCCCCGATTTCACCTGCGCGGATTTCCCCCAGATTGCGCTTGTCCCAGCGGCAAGGCCCAATGGATGCGCACCCAAGAAAGGGAGTTCACCATGACACATGAAAAGACTGAGCTAGAGGCCCTGCTGCCAGATCTGATGCGTCTGGCCCGCCTGTTGACCCGCAACCGCGACACCGCCGAAGATTTGGCGCAAGAGGCGCTATTGTCGGTCTGTTCCCGCTTGGCCAAGGGGGAAGATATCCGTGCGCTTCGGCCCTATTTGATGACCACGCTGCGCAACGCCTATCGGCGCACAAGGGCGCATCCCAACTTTGCCGACGCGGATGAGGATGCGATGCCCGGCCACCCGCCCGAGGCGCCACAGCGCATGGCCTGCCGCGAGGTGCTGAAGGCCATCGCGACCCTGCCCCCCCATCAGGCAGAGCTGATGCAGCTGCTGGCGACCACCGGCGCCAGCTATGAAGAGCTTTCGCGCGATACCGGCTTGCCCATTGGCACGGTCACGTCCCGGCTGTCGCGCGCACGGGCCACGCTGCGCTGTACGCTGGACCTGCCGCCCAACGCGCCCGTTACCGCGTTGTTCGACGACCCCGGCCCTATGCATGTATCGCGTTGACCTATGTCTTCAGCTTTTCCAACAGCTGCGCCGCGATAGGTGTTGGCCCGGTCGCCACGGCATCTGCCGGGGCCGCGACGCCTGATCCGGCGATCCGGCGCTGCCACATCACCGTTGCTTGGGCCATGTCAGCCGGCAGGCCAAGATCAAGAAGGGTTTTGGCCACCTCTTCCATCTCGGCCGCGCGGCGTTCCCCGTGCACGATGGAGCGTTCGAAATTATAAGCCGCCTGCGCGGGCCAATCGATGCCCGGATGGCTGCGTTGAAGGGATCCCAGAACCTCATCCTCGACCCCGGCTTCGACGGCGGCCAGAACGCATTCCGCTGTCAGCGCCTCTAGCCCCTTCACCATGACAGAGCGGATCATTTTAATGGATGACGCTGCCCCGACCTCTCCGGGGACGATGCGCGGGGCCATGGGCAGGCTTTCCAGCACTGGCGCGATGTCAGCGGCGTGCGCGCCGGATATCAGCAAGGGAACCATGTTCAGCTTGGGGTGTACCGGTGACATGACGGCGACATCTACATACCGCCCGCCTGCGCCCTCAACCACTGCCGCCGCCGCCCGTTTCGACGACGGCGCACAGGAGTTAAGGTCGCACCAAAACGCATTGGGCCGCAGATGCGCAGCGGCTGCTTGGGCCGCGTTCACCGCCTGATCCGCTGTGACCGTGCAAAACACCAAATCAGCCTTAGCCACGGCCTCGGCCGCGGTGGCCGCGCACCCGATGGCAAGAACATCGCAGCGTTCGGTAATTTCATCCGCTGTCGAAGGATCGCCCAGCTTGATGTCATAAGCCGTGATGGTCGCCGATCTGGTCGCGCCCCAGCCTGATACCAGTGCATGACCGGCCTCTCCCATCCCGATGAAAGCGATGTTCAGTGCCATTGCGGTTAGGCCCCCAAATGTTCGGCCAGAAACGCATCGGTGCGCTGATGCGCCAGTTCCGCAGCATCTTGGACATAAGACGCCGGGCGTGCGTCATTGGCGAAAGCATGGCCCGCTTCGTACATGTGGACTTGGATGTCTGGCATATAGTCCTGAACCTGCTTCAACACCTCGGGCGGGGTGTGGTCATCGGTGGTGCCGAAATGGCCTAGCAGTGGCGCGCGCAGCGGGCTGTCCAGATATGTCGGCAAGCGTGTGCCATAAAATGATACCGCACAGGCGATATCCAGCTTTTGCGCAGCACGCAGGGCAAGCCCGCCGCCCCAGCAAAAGCCCATAACCGCAACCTTGCCGCCGTTCGCCGCCAATGCCGCAACCGCCGCAGCGGTATCCGCCATGGTCTGATCCAGCGCCGAGGCAAGCATCAGGTCACGCCCAACCAAAGGCGTATCAAACGGAATGACGGCATCCCGGCGCTGACGGTCGAACAGCGCGGGAATGGCAACCTCGTACCCTTGTTCGGCATAACGCGCAGCCACGCCTTTCAACTGATCGGTCACACCGAAGATTTCCTGCAAGATCACCAACCCACCGCGGCGGGTTCCCTTTGCAGGTTCGATCCAGCAATCAAATTCATGCCCGTCAGCGGCGGTAAGTTTCGTCATCATTTGAGGAATCCTCTGATATAAAAATGCGGCGTGGCCCGTTAAGGCCACGCCATCTGACTTATCCGCCGACCTTGATGCCCGCTTCGTCGAAATAACGAACGGCACCTGGGTGGTATGGAACTTCGTTTGCGGGGGCCATCGCCTCTAGCTTGGCCCGACCGAAGGCGCCGAACGACTCTTTCAGCGCGGCGTTGTTTTCAGCGATGGCTTTCGTCATTTCATAGACAAGCTCTTCGTCGGCATCGACATGGGTCAGCATGACCCAAGGAATGCTGATCAGGTTCGCCGCCTTTTGCAGCCCCGGGATTTTATCGTTCTGTGGAAGCGATACGATGCTGCCCGCTGGCAGATACTCTTTAAACGCGGCAACCGCTGCGTCGGATGTATCAAGCGAAACATACTGAAGCCCGCCACGCCCTTGCAACTTTACCTCGGCCTGTTTGCCCGCGCCTGCGTTCAGGCTGACCAGCGAAACATCAACCAAGCCATCGCCAAGCGCGTTAATACCGGCCACAAAGCTGGCAACAGGAACCTGTTTGAAGTCGTCATAGCTTAGCCCGCCATTCGCCAGCGCACCGGCGATGTAGAACGGGATGATGGTCGAAGACGTGTATTCCGAAGCAATCCGCAGGTCGCCCGCTTTTTCCTTCAGGTCCGCGATGGTTTCGATACCCGTGTCAGCAGGCACCATGATGCCGGTGGTCAGCGGGAACATCACGCCCACCAGCCGCAGGTTTTTGTTTTCACGGTCGTAGTTGCCGGTACCTGTCAGGGCATAGGCGGCCTCGACCCCGTTCGAAAAGCCGAAATCAACCTCGCCATTGTTGATCAGTGGCAGATACCCCACCAAGGGCTGCGTGCGTGCCGTGATGCCCTGTTCGTTGGCAACCTTGGCCACCGCCTGACCCGAGTTATAGGCAAGTGAGCCCTGCGCCCCGGTGGCAATCGTGACCACTTGTGCGTTCGCCGCAAAGGCCGAAAACACCATCCCGGCCACACCTGTGGCTATGGTCTTTGTTAGTCGTTTCATGTCGTCTCCTCCCTCATTTTCGACGCAATGCGCCGGTTGGTTCAAACCGCTGACTCATCCTCGGCAAGTCGGGGTTTGCGTAGTAAAAGCCCAATGGCCAAAGCCACGGCCAATGCAGCGGCCGGAACGTGGAACGCCTGCGCAAAGGGCAAGAACCCCATGGGTAAGGCAAACAGCCCCAACAATGTGAACATTGCGCGCAGCACCGGGTTCAAAACGCGGCCCCAAAAGCCCACGATCCCCACCGTCACCGCACAGACGCCAATCGTTGAAAGCACGCCAACGGTGGCAATTTCCGCCGCTGTTCCGTTCAGCAGCAACGCAGGCGATGCCACGAACACAAACGGAATGATGAAAGCCGCCCAGCCAATGCGCATGGCCGCGATGCCGGTGCCCAAAGGGTCGGCCTTGGTGATGGTCGCCGCCGCGAAGGCCGCCAGTGCAACAGGCGGCGTGATCATCGACATCATTCCGAAATAGAGGATGAAAAGATGCGCCGCGATTGGGTCGATCCCAGCCTGCACCAGTGATGGCGCGACCAGTGCCGCCAGCAACACATAGACCCCCGATGTGGGCATCCCCATGCCAAGGATGATGCAGATGGCAGCCGAAATCATAAGCAGCAAGATCACGTTCGAACCCACCGCATCGACCAACACCAACGTCAGGGCGAAGCCAAGGCCGGTGATATTCAGCACGCCGATCACAAAACCCGCCGCTGCGACCACATGGATCAGGTCAACCATCGACGTGCCCGTGTCTACGAACACCTTGCCCAGTGTCTTCATGTCCAACCGCTGCCCGCGATACCCACGCAGAAAGCCGACGAACACAATCGCGACCGACGCCAACAGCGCGGAATCTTCGGGGTCCATCCGCCACCAGAACAGGCCCGCCAACAGCACGCCAAACGGCAGGATAAAATGCCAACCCGCGGCAATCACCTGACGAACGCTCAGTACGTCCTGTTCGGTGCTGGTGATCTGATCACGCCCGGCGATCAGGTCGACCTGCATAAAGACGCTTAGATAATACAGCGCCGCCGGCAGCAGCGCGGCCGAGGCGACCGTCATATAGGACACGTCCAAAAACTCGGCCATCAGGAACGCGGCTGCGCCCATGATCGGTGGCGTCAACTGCCCCCCGGTGGAGGCGACGGCCTCAATCGCGCCAGAGTCTTTTCGCGAATACCCGCCACGCTGCATCAGCGGGATGGTCACAACGCCGGTGGTCACAACATTCGACACCGCACTGCCCGAGATGGACCCGAACAACGCCGAAGCCACCACCGAAATCTTGGCGCTTCCGCCACGCGCGCGGCCCGTTGCCGCCATCGCCAAATCGGTAAAGAACGCCCCGCCCCCGGCTGCGAACAGCAATTGGCCGAAGAAAACGAACAGCAACACGATGATCGTGCCAACCGCCAAGGGCGTGGAAAACACCGCGCTGGGGTCAAAGCCGACGTATTGAACCAGCCGCTCTGGGCTAAGCTCTTTGCCGATCAGACGCCCGGGAATTTTGTCCGCGAACAGCGCATAGACCAAAAACGCACCAACGATCCCGAACAGCATCAAACCCGCGCGGCGGCGTATACCCTCCATCACCGTCAGGGTGACGACGGCCCCAACCAAGGTGATCTGCCACGGACGGTAAGCTTGTTCTTTCAACAGCCACGGGAAATCCCATGCGGTGTACATCAGCACGACAAAAGCCGTCAGCGCGATCACCCCATCAAGCCAGCCGATGCGCGCCTTCTGCTGCCCGTCAAAGCCATAGCGCAAATAAGCAATGGTCAGCGCCAGCCCAAGCTGGAACGCCATATATTGCTGGGTCATGATCGCAAAACCCAGGCGTGTCGGTGCTTCGACGTTCCACAGGATACAGACCACGCACATGCAACTTGCCAGTGCTGCGATCATCCAATCGTTTGCGTTTCTCCCCCCTTGCGTGCTCATTTCACCGGTTCCTCTGGCCAGTAAAGCCGCATCGGGTTGTCAACCAGCAGCGCCCGCTGCAACGCTTCGGTTGGGGCAACTCGGGGGATGGTGTCCACCAGCTCTCCGTCGTCGGGCATGTGCGATTTCATATTCGGGTGCGGCCAATCGGTGCCCCACAGCACCCGATCAGGAAAGCGTTCGACCAAGGTGCGGGCGAAAGGCACCACATCGTCATAGGGCGGACCCGCGACCGTTAGCCGTTCAGGGCATGACACTTTCACCCAAATGTTTGGATTGTCGGCCATGAAGGACTGGAACAGTTTGAACCCTTCGCTTTGAACACCGGCAGTAACATCCGGGCGGCCCATATGGTCCACCACGATCACGCCCGGCAGTTCCGACAGAAACGGGATCAGGTCCGGCAGGTCGGGGGCCTCAAAATACACAACGATGTGCCAACCCAACGCGTTGACGCGCGCGGCGATGGCTTTGAACACGTCGCGCGGGGTGTCATCGACCAAACGTTTGACGAAGTTAAACCGAACGCCGCGAACACCGGCAGCATCCAGCGCACGAAGCTCTGCGTCGGTCACATCCGCGTTCACAACGGCCACGCCGCGCGCCAACCCATCAGCCGCGTCCAGCGCATCAACAAGCGCTGCGTTGTCGGCACCGTGGCAGGTTGCCTGAACGATAACATTGCGCAACAGGCCCAGATGGTCGCGCAGCGCAAACAGCTTTTCCTTGGAGGCATCGACAGGCGTGTATTTCCGTTCAGGTGCGAATGGGAATTGCGCCGCTGGCCCAAAAACATGGCAATGCGCATCCACCGCCCCCGCCGGAGCGGAAAAGCGTGGTTTGCGCGGGGACGCATGAAACGGCATGTAGTCCTTCGTCATTCGGTTTGATCCTCCACCGGGGTCGGGAAAACGACCCCATCAAATATCTTGCGCGCGGTGCGCAGCACTTCGGCGCGTACGACGGTGCCCGCGGCATCGATTTGGCCAACAACCGTCATTTCGCCGGTTGGATGTTCTATCGACATCTGCTTGACTGGCCCGTCGGGAACCACGGCCACATCGGCCCCCACCGCACCGGGCGTCAGGCATGCCGTGGCAACGCTGACCGCGCCCAGAACCCCGATTGTTTTGTGACAGCGATGCGGAATGAAGGTTCGGGTTGAAATCGCCCCGCCCTGCTCTGCTGTGCTGATCATCGTCATTTTGGGAACCGATTTTTCGGTAACATCCCCTAGGTTCATCAATTGGCCGGCCTTCAGCCTGATCTCCTCTAACCGCTGGCGCAAAGCTTCGTTCGCCTCAAGCTGAGCCGGGGTTTCACGGCCCGTTATCCCCATGTCTTCGGCCCGAAGGATCACGCAAGGCATTCCGTTGTCGATCATCGTGACGCTCACGCCATCGATCATGTCGCTGGCATTGCCCGTTGGCAAAAGCGCGCCACAAGATGACCCCGCAGTATCGCGAAATTCGATCGGAACCGGCGCGGCTGGCCCCGGCACGCCATCAATCCGCGCCGCACCGCGATACTTGACCACGCCGCCCGGCGTCTGAACGCGGGCGACAGCCGTTTGGCCGGTGTTTTCCATATAGATGGTCACTGGCGTTTCCCCATCCTGCGCCGCAACCAACCCGCGTTCGATGGCAAACGGCCCCACCCCGGCCAGAATATTCCCGCAGTTCTGAGCATCCGTGACAATCGGTTGATCAACGAAAACCTGCAGGAACAGGTAATCGACATCCACGCCCGCGCGTTCGGATTTCTTGACCACCGCCACCTTCGAGGTCAGCGGGTCCGCCCCGCCCATCCCATCAATCTGGCGCGGATCAGGCGACCCCATCGCCCCCAGCAACGCCGCATCGCGCGCCGCCCTGTACCGTGGCAAGTCAGAGGCCAGGAAATACCCGCCCTTTGACGTGCCACCACGCATCCACATTGCCCGAATGCCGTCAGACATATTTCAGGCCCTTTTCGGCCAGACGGGGGCGCATGTCATAGATGTCCAAGCCCAACTCGCCTGCGGCCAGACGCTCTCGTTTCGCGTCTTCGGCCGCCAGCCGTTTTTCCGCGCCCGCCAACGCTTGCGCGGCCGTTTCACGCGGCACCACGCAGACGCCATCGTCATCGGCCACGATCACATCACCGGGGTTCACAGACGCCCCACCGCAAACGATCGGCACATTGACCGAGCCAAGCGTTTCCTTAACCGTCCCCTGCGCCGAAATGGCCGACGACCAGACGGCAAAGCCCATCTCTTTCAAATCCCGGATATCGCGCACACCTGCATCGATGATCAGTGCATTACAGCCCCGCGCCATTGCCGAGGTCGCCAGCAGATCCCCGAAATACCCCATGTCGCAGGGCGCTGTCGGGGCAAGGACCATGATATCCCCTTCCTGCAACTGCTCAATCGCGACGTGGATCATCCAGTTATCCCCCGGCGCCGCCGAAATCGTCACCGCCGATCCGGCCATCTGCGCACCCGACCAAATCGGACGCATGTTGGACCGCATCAGCCCCGTGCGCCCCTGTGCTTCGTGCACGGTGGCAACACCAGCAGCCCCAAGCCCGGCGATCACATCACGATCAGCCCGTTCAATATTCTGTACAACGACGCCCATCTTAGTGATCCTTTGCGGCTGGAGGCGTTCCGTGCGTGTGGAAGCTTTCAATCGTCTTCAGGCCCCACGCTTGGCCCTTTTTGCGTTCTTCTTCGGTCCAAACGATGGGTTCCCAATCGGGATCAAGGATCAACCGCGCGCCGGAATTGGCCAATTCAACCCGATTTCCCGCAGGTTCCCAGACGTATAAAAAGAACGTGCCTTGAACGGCGTGTTTATGCGGGCCCGTTTCGATATGTACCCCGTTTTCAAGGAAGATATCGGCGGCGCGCAGAATGTCTTCGCGCTGATCCGTGGCATAGGTCACGTGGTGGAACCGCGCGGGCACCCCGGTGTGATCGTTGGTGCAGGCAAGGTCATAGGTTTTGTTGTTCACCGTGAACCAGCACCCGGCCAACGTGCCGTCGCTTAGCACAATCTTTTCCGTCACCTTGGACCCAAGCGCGGCGGTCATGAATGCCTCAATCGCTTCGACATCCGGGGCCAGAAGGTTCAAATGATCGATCCGGCGTGGCGCTGCGCCCGTGAACTTTGACGCGGTGTTTTTCAGCGCCGGTTCATCGCCCTGCGTAGGCGCGTATCGTTTCGTATCGTAATAGATTTCAAACAGATGCCCGGCTGGCGACCGAAACTGATATGCCCGTCCGTGGCCAAGGTCACCTTCAACCCAGCCCACGCCACAGCCCATTTCCACAATCGCAGCAACGCGGCGCAACAGCGCCTCTTCCGATGTCGCGCGATACCCGATGTGGCCGATGCCCGTCGCGTCAGATGCCGTCAATTTCAGCGTGTGGAATTCGTAATCGTCCCACGCCCGAAGGTATGCAGACGCGCCATCGCGCCCGGCCTCTTTCAACCCATAAACACGTGTGAAGAAGTCCAGGCTTTCGTCGAACTTATCGGTCAGCAGCTCTACATGGCCAAGATGCGCGATGTCCGACATCACAGCTCATCCACGGTGCGTGGGAAGATAGATTGGAACCCTTCGGCGTATTCCGCCTTGCGCCCACCTGCCTGCCCGCCCGAGTTGCGGCGGAAGTGATTGGCACGGTTTTCAGCGACCCGAGTATAATAATCCCACAGATGCTCTTGCCCCTGCATGCATTCAATCGCGGCGCGCTTTTTGTCCCAGACCGGGGTGATGTCCAAGAATGTATCGGGCTTCCAGCCCATCTGCTCGGTCTGATGGGGTTCGAACAGGTAAAGCTGCGGCGCGCCCAGAACCTTTTCGCCCGGGTTGTGGCCCCAACCCTGCGCCACCATCCGGCATTCCAACGCAACCTGCGTGGCGTACATGTGGTCGGTGTTGTAAGGGTCATAGGTCGAATGGCTAAGCATGAAAGACGGCTGAACAGCGCGGATCACATCGACCAATTTGAACTTGGCCTCGCGGTCCATTTCCAACGGGTAATCGCCAAGGTCGAAGAACTTTATATCGTGCACATCCAATGCCTTAGCGGCATTTTCAGCCTCTACCTGACGGGCTGATTTGACGGCTTCAAGGGTCATGCCCTCTTGCTTCCACAGCTTGGCGCTTTCGCCGCGTTCTCCGTAGGACAGGCACACAACGGTCACATCGTATCCCATGCTTGCATGCAGCGCGATCGCACCGCCGCAGCGCCACACAAAATCCGCCGAATGCGCAGAAATAACCAGCGCGCTCTTGTTACTCATCTCAGAAATCCTCCGAATATCGTTGCGGCAGAGTTTCGCGGTTCAGCGCAGATTCATCCAATTTAAAGAGGGCGCGATATTATAAGTTTTTGCTATATCCGCGCGAACCCTGTCCCAGTTACGCCCGACAAATAGCTGCGCGACTGCGATTGGCTTAGCGACAACATACACGTAAACATCACGGTAACGGTGCCCTTTACCCCAACACAGGAAACGACGTGGCAAACGGCTTAACCTTCAAATGGCACGACGACGCACAGGTTTTTGTGCGCGATCAGCCGGTCGATCCGAACACGTCAGCACCAATTGGCACGCTTTTGGCGGCTATCCGCGATGGGTTAGAGTTCAGGGTCGCGCCCGATGCGATCACCGCCCTGCCCACGCAAGGATCAGGCGCGTATTTTGAGTGTATGACATCGGGAACCACGGGCAATCCCAAGGCAATCCGCCGCAGCCACGCCTCTTGGATCCATAGTTTTGAGGCCAACAGGGCACGGTTTGCCCTATCATCCACCGACAGCTACGCCGTGTTCGGCCAGTTGGCACATTCGCTGGCGCTTTATGCCGTGTTAGAGGCCGCGCATATCGGCGCAAACATCCATCTGCTTGCCGATATGCGCCCCGACCGTCAGGCACAATCGCTGGGCCGTAATGCGGTCAGCGTTCTTTATGCCACGCCAACCCAACTGCGCGCCTTATGCGGGTCAGAGCCCCTGCCCGCAGTCCGGCATATCCTGTGCGGCGGTGGCCAGCTTGCCCCCCAGATGCGCCCCCAGATTAAGGCCCTGTGCCCCAACGCCACGCTTAGTGAGTTCTATGGCGCCTCTGAAACCAGTTTCATCACCATGTCGGATTCAGACACCCCAGCCGGGTCCGTTGGCCAAGCCTATGACAGTGTTGAGCTGTCCATCAGGGACACGGACCAGACCAGCGGCGTAGGCGAGGTTTGGGTCAAAAGCCCCTATCTGTTCGACAGCTACGCAATTGGCGACAGCGCCGAAACCCGATCGCAGGATGGCTTTGTCACGGTGGGCGAACTGGGTGCTTTGGATAAGGCCGGCAACCTATTCCTGAAGGGGCGCAAAAGCCGGATGGTTACGATAGCAGATCAAAACGTCTTTCTGGACGAGGTTGAGGCCCTGTTGCTAAGCGACCCGGGCGTGACCCATTGCGCGGTCCTTCCACGTCCGGATGAAATACGCGGAAGCGTTCTGTGGGCTGTCATCGGTGGCCCGCCGGATGACGTTCTGAAAAACCGGCTGACCGCGCTGTGCCGTCAAAACCTTGGTACGTTAACCGCCCCACGCAAGATATTGTTTATGAATGACTTACCAGCTCTTCCGGCAGGAAAACCTGACATCGTGAAGATCGCCAAATGGCTGGAGGCGCAAGAATGACCCGGTCCTTCATTGTCGCCGCGCACCGTTCAGCGGTTGCGCCACGGGGCGGTGCCTTGGCGCACCTGGACATCCACGACCTAGCCGCCCCCGTCGTGCAGGCCTGCCTTAAGACCGCAGGAATTGCAGCCCAAGACGTGGACGAATTGATCGCCGGAAACGCACTTGGTGCGGGCGGTAACCCGGCGCGGTTGGTGGCTCTGGCGTCGGGCTTGCCCGCCTCTGTCGCTGGGCTGTCGATTGACCGGCAATGTTGCAGCGGGCTTGATGCAATCAATCTGGCGGACGCGCTGATCAAATCTGGCCGTGCGCAGGTGGTGATTGCGGGCGGCGTCGAAAGCTATTCCCGCCGCCCCCTGCGGTCGCGTACCTTTGCCGATGGTCGCCCTGCCGAACCTTATGATCGGCCGCCCTTTGCGCCGTGGCCCGATCAAGACCCCGACTTGGCCGAAGCCGCTGACATGTTGGGAATTCCCCGCGCCGCACAAGACAGCTGGGCCATCGAAAGCCACCAAAAGGCAGCCCGTCAGACTGCTTCGGATGAGATCACGCCAATCGCCGGGCTGGCGCAGGATGCGTTCACACGCAACCTTACGCCAAAGCTTTGCGCCCGCGCGGCGCCGATCAGTGGCGATATCACATCCGCCAATACCTCGGTCGCGGCGGATGCGGCGGCGTTTTGTGTGGTGGTGTCGGCGCAGGTTGCCGACAGGCTGACCGCCCCCGCGCTGGAAATCATCCACGGCGTCACGGTTGGCGACCGCCCCGATTGCCCCGGCATAGCGCCCGTGGCGGCAATCAAAAAGCTGTTGGCAGAGACCGGGCTTACGCCCAACACCCTTTCCGTCGCCGAGGTGATGGAGGCATACGCCGCCCAAGCCATCGCCTGCGTCACCCAAGCCGGGCTTGACCCGGATATCGTCAATCCCGGCGGAGGATCGTTGGCGCGTGGCCATCCCATCGGGGCCTCTGGCGCAATCAACGCTGTGCGGTTGTTTCACGAACTGAAAACCCGGCGCGGATACGGGCTGGCCACCATCGCCGCCGCCGGAGGGCTGGGCACCGCCCTGTTGCTAAGGGCCTGTCACTAGGTAAGCGGACAGAGACGGCCTTGGTCAGGTTTGCGCCAATGGCCGCTTCATCCTATAGTGTTCGCCAGTCTTACAGGTTTGCGTGCCATGATCATTCCAAAACTGAAGCGGGTAAAAGTCTCATCGGAGCTGGAACTTCGGAACTGGCTCAACAAGAATTCCGAGCAACAGCAGGAAGTGATGATTGTCACCTGCAACAAGAAGTCACGTGATAAACACATCAGCAGCGATCAGGTACGGGATGCTCTTAGTGAAAATGGCTGGACTGCTGGTCAAAGTTATACTCTCGACGGAAACCTTGTCGGGCATGTCGCCAGCCACACACGATTAAGCTAGGCATCCCTGTGTCACTTAAGTCCTGCATGTATGCGGACATTGCGGAGCCCCGCAGCATTTTGCGCTTTGGGCTTAAAGCCGACAACCTCATCAAGCAGAGAACCCAGCTTCCTAAAGCTATTCCTCAAAGCCACGCAGAGTGGCGAAGCCCTCCAAAGAGTCGCGTTCGGTGCGGAAGTTGTTGACCGGGGCGTCTTTATCTTCGACCCCAAGGGCGATGCCGCAGACGACCAGTTCATCTTTGGGCAGGTCCAATGCGGTGTGGGTGACGTCGGCGTATTTTGCCAGTGCGCCAATGCCACTGGTGGCATAGCCCAAATCCTCGGCCGCTAGGAACAGCGCCATCAGCGCCATGCCCAGATCCATATAGCACCCTTTGCCCATGTCGGGGTGGATCGTCACGACAATCCCGACAGGCGCGTCAAAGAAGCGATAGTTGCGGTCAAACTGCGCCTTGCGGCCCGCGAAATCGCGCCGCTCAATCCCAAGGGCTTGGTAAAGCGCATATCCGGCGGCGCGTTGCTTTGCCTTTAGGTCCGCGGGCATCGGTTGTGGAAAATAGGAATATTCCGCGACGGTTTCACGCCCGTCTGTGATGGCCCCATCCAGCGCTTGTTTCAGCGCAGACAAAGGCGCACCGGTTAGCGCGTGGAACTTGCCGGGCTGTAAATTCGCGCCACTGGGCGCTTGGCGTGCCGCGCGCAAAATACGCGCGACATCTTCCTGTGGAAGAGGGGTATCCAAGTATGCCCTGACAGATTTCCGCTGCCAGAGCACATTTTCAACGCTGCTTGGGGTCATGCCCGCGACAGGACACTCTGTGGGCGCGCCTTGGCCAGTGCGGATGTCACCATACCAGCGATGGCCGCTTTCAGAAGGTCGCCCGGGATGAACGCAGTGGTCAGCGCCGTCGCTTCGGGAATGGTCTTGCCCAACGTGACCGCCATGCCAACGATGCCGAAGATGTACAGCACCACGATGCCGCCGATGACAGAGGCAACGCCAGCAACGATTGTCAGCGGGCCATTGCGCCATTTTTCAACGATCAGACCAGTTACAAAGGCCGCGACCGGAAAGCCGAACAGGAACCCGGCAGAGGGCGACGTGAACAGGCCAAGACCACCACGGCCACCCGACAACAGCGGCAGGCCAAGCGCGACCAACACCAAGAACAACAAAACCGCCAGCGCCCCGCGCCGCGCACCCAGAACCGTGCCACACAGCATGACGCCAAGGCTTTGCGCCGTAACGGGGACGCCAAACGCCAAAGTGATTTTAGGGATAAGGCCAAGGGCAGCGATTAGTGCTGCAAACAAGGCAATCATGGCTACGTTTCGTTCCATTATCGGTATTTCCTTTACTTCAATGCCCTAAAGCCCACCACGGGCTTTCAGGGCTTCGGCGACATGCTCTGCATCGTCGATCGCCAAAACGGTGAATGGCATGACGATTTGCCATTTAGCTCTTTTCGCGGATCGAGCGCGCCACGATTGTGTCAACTGCCCCCCCTTTTCCGCCAATGCTGGGGTAAACCGGATTACCAACGCGATACTAAGCTCTAACGCCCGCGTGTTCAGCCCGAAGGCGCGCAGCGGGGTCGCCAGCCATTTCACGACATCAATCATGTCTGACAGCTTTGTCGTCATGGTGACAAGGTTCGCCAGCCCCACGGCTGTGATCAGCCGCATGGCGATAACCGCGCCTTCGATCGCAGTGCCCGTTACGACGTGCCAAACAAAGATGACGGCCAAGAACGGCCAAAGCACGAATAAACGGCGTAGCCCCGCCAACAAGAACACATGCCCCGGCAAGGCATAAAGCGCGATACACCCGAACAGGGTTGCCGCGTGAAAGATCAGCCCGTCTGCGGCGAACAGGACCATCGTCGCCACGCAAAGCCCGGCAAGTTTCGCACCTGCCGGCCAGCGATGTGCCCAGGTTTCAACTGGCGAGGTCAGAGATATCATCATCCTCTCCAATCTCGTTCATACGTTGGGTAAAAGCGCCAAGCGTCGGTGCGGCGGGGCCATCTTGGGCCACCCGCCCCTGTTCAAGCCAGATCACGCGGTCATACCCGGCAAGGCATGCGGGATCGTGGGTGATATGCACCAACCGCGCCTCTGCCCGATCCAGATAGCGGCTTAGCTGGGCTTTGGTCGGGATGTCCAAACCTGAAAACGGTTCGTCCAGAATGATAACTTCGGGCTTCATCGCAAGGATCGACATCAGGCAGACCAACTGCTTTTGCCCTTGGGACAGCTGGTAAACAGCGGCCTTGGCCCAGTGTTCCTTTTCAAACAAGCGCAGAATGCCAACCACACCCTCGGCCACCTGCGCCTTGCTAAGACCCAGTTGCGTCAGGCCAAAGGCCAGCTCTTCTTCGACGGTTGGAAAGATGATCTGATGATCTGGGTTCTGGAACAGAATTCCCACCTTGCCGATTGCCGCCTTGCGGTCGTTCAGCACATCAATTCCGGCAATTTCCACCACACCTTCGGTGGGTGCGATCAGCCCGGCCATAACGCGGGCAAGCGTGGTCTTCCCCGACCCGTTGCGCCCCACAATGCCGATGCGGCGTTCGTTTGCATCAAACGAAATGCCATCAAGGATCAGTTTGTCATCAAGGCGCAAACAGACATCGGACAGGTGAAGCGCCGCCTTTGAGGCGGCTGGCTGAAAACGCGTGTTCCGGTCATCCATGGTCATGCGGTTGATGCAACTACCTGTGAAAGGCCAACCGCAACTGCGGCCAAGCATTTTTCAGCATATCGGGCGCGCGAACACCTGATCGCCAATAAGGGTCCAGCCCAATTTCATGCGGGTTTATACCGCGTTCACAAAGGGCTTCAAGCTGCGTTTCTGCTGAAAAAACCTGTTAGCGTCTAAACGTCCAGCGCATCCCGAACCGCCTGAGCCAACGCAGCCTGACGGTAAGGTTTGCGCAAAAGATGCAGGTTCTTTGAGGCCAGCTTGTCCCCATGCAGCAACTCTTCGGCGTAGCCTGAGGTCAGCAAGACCCGCGTATCGGGAAGGCTTTCTTGCACAAAAGCGGCCACATCATACCCCGACGAACCACCGGGCATGACAAGGTCAGTGAAAACCAGATCAAAGGTTTGATCTTGTTGCAGCATCTCAATCGCGATGGTGCCATTTTCCGCGGTCACGACGGTATATCCCAACGACTCTAGCCGGGTGCGCGTCAGCCGCCGCACGCGTTCATCGTCTTCGACGACCAGAATCCGCTCTCCCACCACGGCCGAGGCGTTTTCAGATGGGTCTTCGCGTTGGAACACGTCGCCGTCTTCGGTGTGGCGTGGCAAATAAACATTCACCGTCGTGCCCTTGCCGACCTCGCTATAGATCGTGGTGTGGCCACCGGATTGCCGCGAAAACCCATAAACCATCGAAAGGCCAAGGCCGGTGCCCTGACCAACCTCTTTGGTGGTGAAGAACGGTTCAAACACCCGCTCTATCACGTCTTTGGGCATGCCGCTGCCCGTATCCGTGACCGAGATTTGAACGTAATCGCCAAGGCTTAGCCCTATATCATCGGCTAAGAAATTCTCTCCAAGCCGGATGTTTTGCGTTTCCAAAACCAAACGCCCGCCCCCCGGCATCGCGTCCCGCGCGTTTACCGCAAGGTTCACAATCGCGCTTTCAACTTGCGCCGGGTCCACCTTCAGCAACCAAGGTTCATCGGCGATGGCCGTGCTTAACTCTACGGTTGCGCCAAGGGTGCGTTTCAACATGTCCGTCAGGCCATGGATAAGCGCGGTCAGGTCGATGACTTGGGGTTCAAGCGGGCTGCGACGTGCAAAGGCCAGCAAACGTTCGGTCAAACGCGCGCCAAGATCGGCGGCCTCTTGCGCCTCTTTCAGCAGACCAAGCTTGCCCGGCTCGTCCTCTAACTGCATTTCCAACAGTTCAAGGTTCCCCACAATAACCGTTAGCAAGTTATTGAAATCATGGGCAACCCCGCCGGTCAGCTGCCCGATTGCATCCATCTTTTGAACCTGACGCAATGCGCCTTCGGCCTGTTTGCGTTCGGTCAGATCGTGGATGATGCCGGTGAAATAGATTTCGCCGTCGACGCGGAATTCACCAACCGAAAGATGCATCGGGAATTGCGAACCATCCTTGCGCCGCCCGGTGATTTCGCGCCCTATCCCGATGATCTTCCGGGTTCCGGTGGTCAGGTAATTGCGCAGGTAGCCATCGTGGTTCAGGCGATGTTCATCCGACATCAGGAATTTGACGTTACGCCCGATGAATTCTTCGACGTCATATTGAAAGAGCGTCGCGGCGGCGGGGTTGACCGTTTGGATCAACCCGCGGTCACTGATAATTATAATGCCATCCACCGCCGACGATAGAAGAGCTTCGAACTTGCCATCCTGTTGCAGGGCCGACGGCGTAAGCTGTTCATTCGCATTCATTTATATGTCGCTCGCCAAAGTTGTTTGGCAAAGCTTATCAGTTTTTTTTCAACAATTAATACCCAGTAGTTTTTTCGCGCCCTGTCACGACATCTGAAAACTGGCACACCGCTTACAAAACTTTTTAAAACAGATACTTATGACTTTTCGGCTTTTCGGCCTATGACCCTCAGTCGCATTCAGCATAATCCAAAAGCTGGTCTGCATTCAGCACGATCAGCGCTTTGTTCCCTTCCAGCGCGATGACCTTTTCGGCGCGCAGTTGAGAGAATGTGCGGCTTACCGTTTCGGTTGTCAGGCCAAGAAAATCAGCGATATCAGACCGTGTCATGGGCAGCTTTACGTGTGTATATGCGCCCAGTTCTTCGCCAAGACGGTCAGACAGAACCATCAGGAACGAGGCAATCTTTTCACGTGCCGATTTGCGGCCAAGCATCATAAAGTGGTCTTGCATCGCGCTGATTTCGCGCAAAGCCGCCTGATACAAACGGTCGCGCAGTTCAGGGTCAACACCGCCCGCTTTTTTCGGATCGACCGAATGTTCGACCACTTCGGCAGACGCGATCGCGTCGCATTCGGACATGTGATAGCCAAGGCTTGAAAACCCAATAATATCGCCGGGCAGGCCGAACGCGATGACCTGACGACGGCCGTTTTCAAGTACGCGGGTCAGGCGAAGTACGCCGGTTTTCACTTCAAAAACGCTGTTTGCATCGTCCCCTTCGCGGAACAAGCACTTGCCTGTCGCGATCTCGCGTTTCTTTTCTGCGTCGCCACCTTGGAAAGAAGAGACTGCAAATTTATTGTGTGCCGCGGCTTCGTAAAATTCGTTTGGGTTAGTTACGTACATTGTCGCCTCCTGTTCGCTGTTAAGGCCACTTTGACGTGCGTATGTCGCAACCGTTCCCGTATTGGTGTAAGAAATTGTATGGAATTGTATCAACATCAGCTATGACATAGAAAGCCGTTCTGATACGCGCAGTTACTGCGGAATTATTGTCTATTTGTGTGGGCGAACATGGTCGGAAAAAAAGTTCTGGTCGTAGATGATGACCCTAAAATCCGTGCGCTTATCCGTAAGTGCCTTGATATCGAAGGCTTAGCCGTCGTCGAAGCAGCGGATGTGCCATCCGCCTTTGCGCAACTAGAATCAGAAGCCTTCGACCTGATCACACTTGATCTGCACCTTGGTGGTGGCGACGGGTTCGATGTGGCGCGTCAGGTTCGATACAGCTCGGACATCCCGATCATTATGGTGACCGGCAAGGACGATGTGATTGACCGCGTGGTCGGGCTGGAAATCGGCGCCGATGACTACATCACCAAACCTTTCCATGTGCGCGAGTTTTTGGCCCGTGTCCGTTCGGTGCTGCGCCGCGCTGAAACGCGCGAACGGTCGGCCCCTGCAGCGCCAGAGACGCCAGCCGATCCTGAAGCCGGGGTTGAGTTTGATGGCCTGATCGCCCGCAGTGAACGCCTGGAACTGCTGGATCGTGACGGGACCGCGATTGAACTGACCAGCGGTGACTTCAAACTGCTGAACGCGTTTTTGCAAAACCCAAAGAAGGCACTTTCGCGCGAACGCATCATGGACCTGATCGACGGCCCTGAATGGAACCCGCTGGATCGCACCATCGACAATCAGGTCGCGCGGCTTCGCAAAAAGATCGAACGGGATCCGATGCGCCCTGCCCTGATCAAAACCGTTCGCGGTGTGGGCTATATTTTGGCGGCGGATGTTGTGCGCACAGGTGCCGGTGCCGCGTCAAAGCGCGCCTGAGGCCTCCACTTTCGCTAAATCCGGGTCCGGCTGCTGTGCGTCCAGTTGGCGAAAGACCGACAGGTACGCGGCCAAATCGGACAGTGTGATAACCCCGCGAAGCTGACCAGCCTCTGTCACCAAAAATTTGCGTCGTCCTGTTTCCAACACCCTTTGAACCAGCCACTTGGTCGTGGCATGGGGCGATATCGCGTTTTCCTCGGCCACGCTGATAAACACGTCGCCTACGGTGGTACTGGGCCAATGCTCGCGGTCGATTTTCTTCAGAAGGTGGATGTCGATATAACCCAAAAGGTCTTGGCCATCGACCACGGGAACAAAGCTGACGGCGTGATGCAGCATGACCCGGTTCACCAGTTCGGCCAGTGTGCTGGAGGGGGCAACCGTCCACGGTGTTACCGTCATGATCGACGCGATGGTCTTGGATCGCAGCGCCGTCTTAAGGCGCATCCGCTGTTCGGCCCCGCGCGATAACAACAACAGCGACAGCCCAACGATGATCACCCAGATCCCACCGATCTGCGCCCCCGCAAACAACGCCCCCACGCCCACAGCCATCGCCGTGTAAGAGATGATGGCGGTCAGGTGCACAGCGTGCCGGGTCGCAGACATCAAGTCGCCAGAGCGTTGCCACAACAGCGCGCGCAACATCCGCCCCCCATCCAAGGGATAGGCAGGCAGCAGATTTATAAGGGCAAGTCCAAGGTTGATTGCCACAAGGCAATTGATCAACGCCTCAAGCGCGGGCGGCACGTTCAACAGCGCCCCAACCTGCCCCACGACCCAAAAACCAGCCGCCGCCACAAAGCTGATCGCGGGCCCCGCTGCGGCCACCCAGAATTCAGGGACTGGGGCGTGAACCTCTATGTCGACGTCCCCGACGCCACCGAACAGGAACAGCGTGATGGCTCCGCCGCCGACCCCAAAGTGGCGCGCAACAGCGGTGTGGGACAGTTCGTGCAATAAAAGTGACAGGATCAACCCCAGCAGCGCGGCAATTGCCAACGGCAGATAGGTGCCGGGGCCAAAACCTGAAATCGCCTGCGGGAAATAGCCGGTGGAAAAGCTCCAAACAACAATCAGGGTCAGCAAAAACCAGCTTGGGTCGGCCTTGATAGGACAGCCCAGCAGCGTAATCAGTTTGACAGACCTGAAGTGCATGTATTTTCCAAACTCACTGACCTGCTTAGGGTACCGAGTTCGGAACGCTACTTTCATTGAGGTATATCAATGTGGCGCCGGAAACCGCTGCGCGGGCGGCTCACTTTTTGCGGCCAAGCCAGCGCGCGGCGATGGGCGCGCCCGTGATCACCAGAATAATCCGCGTCAGGTGATGGACGATAACAAACCCAAGATCCGCGCCTGCGACGATCGCCAGCACCGTCATCTCGGCCTGACCACCGGGCGCGAAGGCCAGAAAAGCTTCGACCGGTTGGGCAAGACCGGTCAGGACAATCACCTCTGTCAGAAGGGCGGCAAGCACGGCAAGGATCACGACAAAGGCGACACCGGACAGAACGTCATGGCGCAGCTCTCGCAAGGTGACCCCGACGTAGTAAACACCGATCCCCATGCCGATAAAGAACTGCGCGGCCAAGATCGCTTCGGCCGGCGGGCGGTGATGGATAACACCACCAAGCGACAATACAGCCGTGACAATCATCGGCCCAAGGATGGATGCACCAAACAGCCCGATCCTTTCGCCGCCTTTCCAACCGATCAACGCAGCACAGACCATTATCGCCATCTCTGACGCCGGAAGGCTGATCAAAGGTTCGCCAATCGGGTTGGTCAGCGACGCGCCGAAAAGCCCGGATAGGATCACCGGCGCAAGCGTGACGATGATCAGAACCCGCGTCGCATGGATAAGCGAAAGCGCACGCACATCGCCGCCCGCCTCTTTTCCAAAGATCACCATGTCCTGAAGGCCGCCGGGCATTGCGGCGTAATAGGCCGTGACGGGGTCGAATTTGCAGACCTTGGTGAAAAATAGCACCCCGATCAATGCGATCACCGCGATATAGGCTGGGATAAACGCCACCGACAGGGCCATCTGCGGTAGCTGGCCAACGACCTCGGGCGTGATCGAGGCGCCGACAGCAACGCCAAGGATCGTTCGCGCACCAACAGACACCGGCCCCATCCCCTGAAGCTGCGCCCCCGCCAGTGCCACAACCAGACAGGCAAACATCGGCCCGAAAAGGAATGGAAGCGGCAAGCCAAGCGCCCAGAACACAGCGGTGCCTATGGCGGCCACAGCGATGGTTTTCAGGCGGTTAACGGGTATAAACGGCACAACACATCCTTGGATTCGGAGCAGGTTGACGGATATGTATCCACCTGTATACACATGGATGCGACACTGCAAGCAGAGTGATATGAATGGCTGATCCTAAAAACAAAAATGCCGAACCACGTCACGGGCATGGCGTCTATGACCGCCTGTTGGATGACATCCGCACCGGCGCATTGGGCCCTGGTGATCGCCTGCTTGAAACGGAACTGGCCGAACGGTTGAACATCAGCCGCACGCCCGTGCGCGAAGCATTGCGCCAACTGGAAGCCGACGGTTTGGTGACCCATGTCCCACGCGTTGGGGCCGCGATCCGCAGCTTGGATTATTCCGAGGTGATGGAGCTTTATGAGATGCGCGCCGTTCTGGAAAGCACCGCCGCCCGGATGGCTGCAAGGGCTGCCTCGGACATCGAAATCGCAGAGCTGGAAGAGATCAACGCAGAGCTTGCCACCGCCACCAACGATGCCAACCGCGCGTACGAATTGAACCGGCAATTCCATCGCACATTGCTGGACGCCGCCAAGAACCGTTTCTTGGTGAAATCAACCAATGCTTTGCAAAAGACACTTCTGATCCTTGGCACCTCGACCCTTGCGGAAGTTTCGCGGGCAGAAGAAGCGGTGGCAGAACACGCCACGATTTTGAAGGCCCTGCGCGCGCGTGACGGTGCCGCCGCCGAGGCCGCGATGCGCCAACACATGGAAAGCTCGCACCGGGTTCGTCTGCGCCAGCTACGCACCCGCCCGGATGATGAAACGGGCGCGTAGCTAAGGTGTTAGTGGCCCATCGTGGGCTGCGATGCAGAATGGGGCAGCAAGAACGTTCCACCGAAGGGCGGCATCGTGTTCACCCGCAAACTGCACCCATACGCCGTTGAGAGCGTCTGATTGTTCAGCACCTCGTCTACCGGACCACTGCCTGCGACCTGACCGTTGCACATCATCGTGACGCTGTCGGCAAACATCGCCGTCAGGTTCAGATCATGCATCACCGCAATCACCCCGCCCCCGCGTTTGGCGTATTGCTGGACAAGCTGCATCACCTTCAACTGATGGCCGATATCAAGGCTGGCGACGGGTTCATCCAACAACAACCAGCGTGGCACTCCATCGACGACGGGTTCCCAGACTTGGGTCAGAATGCGCGCCAACTGCACCCGCTGCTGTTCGCCGCCTGACAGTTCTTGGTAGAACCGGTTGGCAAACCCATGCAGCCCCACAGCATCAAGCGCCTGCGTCGGCAACCGCGTATTCCCCGCTGACAGGCCAGCCGTTAAGCCAAGGCGGACCACCTCTATTGCCGTGAACGGAAACGCCAAGACTGCGGCTTGTGGCAACACGCCCCGCATCGCGGCCAATTCCCAACCCTTCAAAGATTGCGTGTCCTGCCCGTTGATCGCGATTTCGCCGGAATATTCGGCATCGCCCGTCAACGCGCGCAGCAACGTGGTTTTGCCAGACCCGTTAGGGCCAACAATCGCCGTCAACTCGCCCGCGCGGGCGGTGAACCCCACGTGGTGCAAGATTTGCTTGCGACCAAGGGAAACAACGACATTTTTTGCCTCAAACATCATAGGTCAACCAGCCCCCGTCGCCGTAGAAGAATCCAAAGAAAGATCGGTGCGCCCAAGACGGCGGTAACGATACCGATGGGCAGTTCCGCTGGCGCGATGATCGTGCGGCTGATCACGTCGGCCAACAGCAACATGCTGCCGCCCAAAAGCGCGGCGTTTGGTAACAGCGCTTGATGATCCGGCCCCGTCGCCAACCGCAACAGGTGTGGCACCACGATGCCGACAAACCCGATGCCACCCGACACCGCCACAGCAGCGCCCGTCGCCCCCGCAACGGCCAAAATGGCGATGCTTTTGAGCCGCTGAACGGGAATACCCATATGGCCCGCCGATGCCTCGCCCAGCGCCAAGGCGTTTAGACCGCGCGCGAGAAATGGAGCACCAAGGACGGCAATACAGATGATCGGCCCGGCGGCCAGAACCTTTGCCCAAGTCGCACCCGCAAGCGAACCCAAGCTCCAGAATGTCAGGTCGCGCAATTGTTGATCGTCGGCCATATAGGTCACCGTGCCGCCTGCTGCGCCGGCCAAGGCCCCCATTGCGATCCCCGCCAACAGCATCGTCGCGACCGAGGTCCGCCCATGCCGCGTTGAAACACGATACAGGATCATCGTCGCCACCCACGCCCCGATGAACGCAGCGAACGAAACCAGATAGCTGCCCGCCCAGTCGCGCAGCGCCACAGGAAGCATACCGCCCAGCACAATCGCAGTGATCGCGCCTAAACCGCCCCCGGCGCTGACACCAACCAGCCCCGGGTCGGCCAAGGGATTGCGAAACAGCCCCTGCATCACCGCACCGGAAACCGCCAAAGCCGCCCCGACGAGTATGCCCAAGATTACCCGTGGCAGACGAATATCAAACAGGATCACACGATCCATCCGCGACAGCTCCCGCCCGGCCAGCAGATCGCCCAGCGCGGACCAAAGCGAAGTGCCGGATGCCCCGTAAGTCAGGCTAAGAAGCGAGGCCGCCGCCAGCAGCAGGCTCAGCCCCATTGTCGCGCGCCGCGCGATGACACGCCGGTCAAGCGGCACGTCGGGCTGTCGGGGGATATCAGTTATGCTCACCACCCGATGTCACCCCCCGTAAAGCGCTGTGTTCAGATCGGCGATGGCATCCGCCGTGCGCGGGCCAAAGCCAAGCATGTAGAGCCCGTTCATACGCACCAGCGCACGGTTTTCCGCGGCAGGCGTGGTTGCGATGGCTGGCATCGCGAACAGCTCTTCCGTCATAGCTTCGTGATTTACACCCCGCGCCATCATCAGGATCACTTCGGGCGCGGCAACGCTGATTGCCTCGTCCGTCAGTGGCTTATACCCCTCAAAACCAGAAACGGAGTTCACGCCCCCTGCCATACGGATAATCGCATCCGCCGCAGTGTTTTCGCCCGACGCCAAGATACGGCCGCCTTGGGTGCTTAGGATAAACAACACGCGCTTCTTATCGGCATCGGGAATGGCACCCGCTGCACCTTCGGCTTGTAATATCTGCGCGTCCACCTGCCCAGCCAACTGTTGCGCCGCATCGCTGACGCCCAGCGCCTGACCGACCGCCAAAATTTTATCGTACACCCCTTGCCGCGAGTATGCCTCTGGGACAGTGGTGAACGATATATCGGCATCCTGCAAAACAGCGATGGTTTCCGGCGGGCCTGCACCTTCTTCAGCAATAATCATACCGGGGTTAACCGAAAGCACCCCTTCGGGTGACAGCGCACGCATATAGCCCACATCAGGAAGCCGCACCGCCGCCGCCGGAAAACTGGAGGTCGTGTCACGGGCGACCAACCGATCCTCTTGACCCAGCGCATAGACGATTTCGGTAATTGACCCACCGATGGACAGCACCCGCGATGTATCCACCTTGGGGTCTTGGGCTTGGCTTCCGGTGACACCGGCAGTCAGCGCCCCAAGGAACAGTATCGCACTTAGATGCGTCGCCCGGATCATGACGCGCCCCCCTCTTCCAGCGTTTCAAGGCTTTCTACCAATGCGCCCCATTGTGGGCGGCTGTCGCGCGTTTCCGTGCGTCGTCCGAAGACTTGGAAGATAAGCGCGCCGTCTTTGTCGAACGCCTCTACCGAAATGGCAGGGCCGCGTTGTGTGGGTTTATCCACCGCCCACACCTCTGCCACGTGGTCCAGCCGCAGGTGCAGGTTGAAACGAGGGTCCAGCACGTTTTGCCAAGGCCCCATAGGTTTCAGTGTTTCGATCGGTCCGCCGTGGATCTGGATACAGCCCTTGTTCCCGACAAAGACCATTACCTCCATGTCGGTCGCCGCAACGCCCAACAGCATTTGATTGATCGCCGCCGGTGCCAGTGGCCGCACATAGGGCGCACCCACAATACGGTAAGCCCCCAAACGGTTCATCTTTAGCTTGGACGTTAGGCGCATGAATTGGTGGGTGTCGGTCATCCCCGCCCATTCTTTGCGCAGGATATCCAACTTTGACACATCCGCCTTCGGCGTTTCGGCAGGCTTACGGGGCTGGCATTCAATGACTTGGCTTGTATCCCCTAGGGCCAACTGTTCAACAACGCCGGACCACGCCGATATGTTAGAGGTTTCGCGCAAGTATATCTTGTGAACCGCATCCCCCGCCGCATCAAACACTTGAAGGCTGCGGCGGACACCGATGTCTGTCTCTTTTTCGACCGCGAAGGCGCTGACCCAGTGCGAGGGGAAGATACGCAGGTCAATCTCTTCGGCCAGCACCATCGACGCATGTGGGCCCGACCGGTAATTGGAATAGGCCCCGACCCGTTCGTTCACGCAGCTAATATTGCGCGTCAGGGCCATCACCTCTCCCAGTGTGGGAACAAGCCCCATGATCTGATCAGGATGGGCCGAAATTCGCGAAACGCCTTGCCCGACATGGGCGGCCAAAAGCTGCGCTTCGCTTATCTTAAGCTGATCGGCAAGATCGCGTTCCCGCAGTTTATTGTGTTCTACCCGCGCTTCACGAATTTCCGCTGGAGATGGGCATGTGGAAAGGGCCATTCGCCGCCTCTTTTTTCTAGGTTGAATAAGATGGCTACGGGGCGCGCACCGCCCATGGCTTAAAAGATAGCGCTTCTGGGCTATCCTTTATTCTTGACACTTTTAGTCAGTCTTTATACGAAACTCAAGTCGGAAGCATCAGCGACCGAAAAAATCCAAGAAACACGACACCGCGCCAGCCCATGCGAGCATCAGGTGAATTGCTTGCAACAAAGGGGACGGGCTCATGCGGATGACCCAAATAAAACGAATACTAATGGGCACAGCGTCGTGTCTGGCGGTGGTTGCCTCTGCGCAATCGGTCAGCGCACAGGATACAGGTGACGGCTATCTTGGCGTGCTGCTTCTGGGCGAAAACAAGCGCGACATTCAAACAGACGTCGCCACCGCCATCACCACTGTCGATGAAGAAGAGATTCGTGACCGCCAAGCGGGCACCATATCGGAACTGATCGACTCGGTTCCCGGTGTGAACCTTGTGAACGGCGCAACAGCCGCGGGCGCGGGTATCAACATTCGTGGCTTTGGTGCAAACGGCACCTACGGGACCGACCAGAAAGTTCTGATCCGTGTTGATGGCGTTACCCGGGGCAGCGAAGAGTTGTACCGGATCGGCAACCAACTTTACACTGACCCCTTCCTTTACAAAGAAGTGTCGGTCATTCGCGGCACTGTCGGGTCGTTCGAATACGGTTCTGGCGTTGTGGGCGGTTCCGTACAGCTTGTCACCAAAGACGCATCTGACCTGACCGGTGGCGAACCGGGGTTCAAGTTCCGCCAAGCACTTGAGTTTGAGACGAATGGCGATGGCATTACCAGTTCCTCCATCCTTGCATGGCAACCGACCGAGGATCTGGAATTTTTGGCCAACTACACCCGCCGCACCTTGGGCATTCAGGATGACGGCAGTGGCAACCTGATCAACCCGGATGCCGGCGATGTGGATGACCCATCATACCTGTTGAAGGGAAAGTATACATTCGGGGCGAACCGCGATCAGTCCCTGACCTTTGCCTATTCCGATACAGACTCTGACCAACGTGATGTTCCCTATGACGCCTTCGCACGGCTGGACTTTGGCAATGTCGACCGCACAATCAGAAATAAAACGGCTGAGCTGACTTACCGGTACAACCCGGTTCAGAACGACCTGATCGATCTGTCCGTAACGCTTAGCTATTCGGACGAGGTGATCACCAACGACGCGATCACTCCCGGTTCTTCGCTGCTGGATGCGGATCACCAATACGAAACCACCGCACTTTCGTTTCGCAACACGTCGTTGTTCGACACCGGGGCCGTGTCACACGACCTGCGCACAGGGTTGGAATTCATTCAGCGGGATCGGCTGGATGCCTATGCGGCATACGGTGGCGTAGATGACCGGATTGCCCTGTTTGCCGTTGATGACATGACAATCGCGGAAAACCTGACCCTGACACCCGCGCTGCGTTACGAAACCTCGCATGTCGAAGGGTCCACCGCGCCAAATGACGGCACCTATGACAATGACGCGCTGATGGGCGGCCTTTCGGCCCGTTATGCGTTTGGCAACGGCTTCGCGGTCTTCGGCAGCGCGGCCTATACCGAAAACCTGCCGATCATCGATGACCTGAACAACTCAGATTACATGGAACAGCCTGAAAAATCGCGCACCTTTGAGGTTGGCGCATCTTTCCGGCGCGCGGACCTGTTTGCAGATGGGGATGTCTTTGCAATTAAGGCAAACCTTTATCAAACGGCGCTGTGGGATGTGACGTCATATTCAGGCACCGAAAGCGTTGATACCAAAGGCCTAGAGTTGGAGGCATCTTACAGCCACAACGCCGGTTACTATGTTGATCTGAATACCAACATCGCGCGGGGCAAAGGATCCGATAGCGACGGCGTCAAAACCTACTGGGACGGCGTTCCGGCGGACAGCCTACGCGTGACCTTCGGCAAAACCTTCGGCGAAGAATTGGATCTAAGCTGGGAAGTTGTCGCCAATGACGGCATGACCCGCACGGATAATCCAAGCGCCGGATTTGCAGCGCATAACCTGCGCGCCACATACGTTCCGCAAAGCGGCGTTCTGGAAGGAACCGAAGTGCGCTTCGGGGTCGAAAACGTCTTTGACCGCCAGTACCAACCGCATCTTTGGACCCGCGCAGCGCCGGGCCGGAACTTCAAGCTTACGCTCGCCAGAACCTTCTGAGCGTAAAGGAGACACCCGTCATGTTTACACCACTCCCTCGTCGCGCGACCCATCTGGTGCTTGTATTTTTCTGTGCTTCCCTCATGAGTGTTGGTTCGGGTTTCGCGGCTGGTGAAAACGTTCCCAAACCGGCGGGTGTCTCAATCGAACTTAATGCACTGGACGAACAGTCCGGTGCGTGCCGCATCAGTTTTCTGGTCGAAAACCGGTATGGCGAAGACATCGGTCAGGCGGTTTATGAAACCGTGCTTTTCAACCCACAGGGACAAGTCGCGCGTCTGACCCTGTTTGATTTCCAATCGCTTCCGTCGCAACGCCCGCGCGTGCGCCAGTTTCAGATCGACGGGCTTGCCTGTAACGATATCGGGCGCATCCTGATCAATGGCGCGGATACCTGTACGGGCGATGGATTGCCGCCAAACGCCTGCCAAGACGGGCTTGATCTGAAATCCGTCACCATGGTGGAGCTGGTCGGATGACCGCGCTTGCCCAGCTTCAATCCAAGCTTACCCAGATCTATGACCTTGGCGGCCCAGTCGTGGCCGTGCTGTTGTTCATTTCAGCCGTGACGCTGTCAGTGGTTCTGTACAAGCTTTGGCAATATCAAGCCGCAGGTGTCGGGCGGCACAAGGCGCTAAGCCACGCCATCGCGGCCTGGGATCGCGGCGACCGTGTGGGCGCAAAGGCGCATTTGGACCGCAGCAAAAGCTACCTTGCACCGGTGGTTGGCATGGTCTTTGCCGCCCGCGACACGGCGACAGTCCCGCTCTCTGACCGGGTGGATGCCGAAGCGACCGAATGCTTTGCCAAGCTGGAACGTGGGCTGGGCCTGTTGGATGTCGTTGCACAGCTGGCCCCGCTTCTTGGCCTGTTTGGCACCGTTCTGGGAATGATCAAAGCCTTCCAAACCATGCAGGACGCAGGCGCGTCGGTTGATCCATCGCTGCTGGCGGGCGGCATCTGGGTCGCCCTGCTGACCACGGCTGCGGGTTTGGCCGTTGCCATGCCCACATCCCTGATCCTTGCATGGTTCGAAGGCCGGATGGAACGGGAACGCGTTTTTGCCAACCGTGTTCTGCGCACCGCCTTTGCCCCCGAAGGCCAAGCAGAACACCAACGCGTACAGGCCCTTCATGGCACTTAAGCTGAAACAACGGCGACGGCGGAAGCTTTCGATGACCTCGCTCATCGATGTGATCTTCTTGCTGTTACTGTTTTTCATGCTTTCTTCGACCTTTTCGAAATTCGGCGAGGTAGAGCTTTCCGCCGCCAACAGCGGTGGCGGCGACACCAACGCGACACGGCTGTTTTTAAAAGTGTCCGCCGATACGCTGAACCTGAATGGCGCGCCGGTCGCGATGGCAGCGCTGCGCGATCAGGTATCAGGCGGGACGGCTGGCGCGACCGTCGTCTTGGTCAGCTTGGCGCAAACCGCCAACTCTCAGCGTTTGGTCGACGTGCTGGCCGCTTTGCGCGGTCTGAAAGACGTTGATGTCTTGGTGATGGGCTAAGCCATGCTGACACGCCGAAGCAAACGCACAAAGGGCGAACCGACAATCGCGCTGATCAACATCGTCTTTCTGATGCTGGTGTTTTTCATGGTCGCGGGCACGCTTGCCGCCCCGCTTGATGGTGAGCTGAACTTGATAGAGACCGCAGGCCTTGAGGGGCGCGAACCGCCCGACACATTGGTCGTTCACCCCGATGGGCGGCTATCGCTGCGGGGTAAGACCGTGGTCTCGGTCGCAGAGTTCCTGTCCTCCCTACCGGCGGAACTGCGGACGAAAGACATTCGCGTCGTTCCCGACAAAGCGCTTCCTGCCCGTGACCTTCTGCGCATCGCGGCAGAGCTGCGCCAAGGCGGCGCTGCGCGGGTGATGGTTGTGTCGCAAAGGGCGCTGCCATGATCCCGGCATCGCGCACCGCCGCCGCGGCGTCGCTTTTGGCGGCGTTGGGATTGCATCTGGGCGGGGTTATGTGGCCCGCCCAAGGCATCCAGGTCGAGATTGAGGGCGGTGCCCAAGCCGTCGAAGCAAAACTTGGGACCGGGTTCGCGGATTTAGCAGCCGGGGTTAAGACGCCTGTCGATGGCGAAGACATCACCGCACCCGTGACACCGGCTGAAACGCCAACCAACACGCCCGTTACGGCACCGCCCGTCGCGGCCCCCTTGGCTTCCCCCACAACGCCGGCAGCCCAGCTAAAGCCATTAACGGCCCAACCGGCAGTGGCAACATTGGTTGTCGCCCCCACGCCCGACACCTTACAGCCGACAACACAAAGCATGACCTCTTCCCGCCGCCCGGCCAAGCGCCCCGAAAAGGTGGCCAAGGCGGTTTCAAAACCTAAGCCCCCGAAAAAGGGGAACTCTAAGAAGAACGCAACAGCAGGCACCGTGACGGGCAGCACCAAAGGGAAGTCTGCCAGCGCGGGGTCGGTTTCTTCGGGCAAAGCTTCCAGCCAAGGGAATGCAGCCGCATCAAACTATGCCGGGAAGGTCATGCGCAAAATTTCACGCGCGCGGCGGCAATCGGTCAACATAAACGCGGCCAGCCTTGTGTCATTCACCATCGCCGCGAACGGGGCACTTTCGGGGGTACGCATCGCCCGAAGTTCTGGGTCCGCCAGATTGGACAAAATCGCGCTGGCACAAATAAAACGAGCGGCCCCGTTTCCGGCACCGCCCCAAGGTGCGCGCCGCACCTTTACGATCGAGGTGAAGGGCCGTTAGCTCCCGATATCGACCAAAGCGCCGTGCCCTTGGATAACCTTACCGGCAAGCACACTGCCCTTTTCAACGGCCTCGGCCACGGGCGCGCCATCAAGGAACGCGCTTAGAAAACCCGCGTTAAAACTGTCACCGGCGGCCGTTGTGTCCACCACATCAGTGACCTGCACAGGCGAGTGGTGGCTATTTTCGCTGCCTTGCCGCACCAGCATTTGGCCAGCACCGTTTTTAACGACAACCAGATCGACCCCCGCAGATTGATAACGATCAGCCGTCGCCGCCAGATCGCTATCGCCAAAGTGCCACGCCTCGTCCTCGAATGATGGCAGTGCGATATCTGCGTGGGCGGCAGCCTGGGTGATGGCCGCACACATGTCAGCCGCGTTTGCCCACAGACGCGGACGCAGGTTGGGATCAAAACAAACCAACGCGCCGTTTTCGCGGGCACTCGCGACGGCGTTCAAGAACGTCGCGCGAGCCTCGGGCGTTAGGATCGCCAGTGTAATGCCAGAGAAATACACGACCTGAGCGCCGTCAAACGCGTTCTGCAGGTGCGCGGCATCATCCGCCAAGCCGCGCGCAGCACTTTGGCCGCGCCAATAGGAAAAGTGACGCTCCCCCTCTTCCAGCTCGATCAGGTAAAGGCCAACTGTCGCGTCAGGGCGTCGAACAATATGATCCGTCCCCACCCCAGACTGCGCCATGAACTGCGTCATCTGACGCGACACCGCATCGTCACCGACAGCCGTCACATAATCCACCGACCAGCTATCGCCCAACGCTTTGCGCGCGTACCAAACGGTGTTGAACGTATCGCCCGAAAACGCCATCGAAAATTGGTTTTCACCGGCTGTGGGCGCCATTTCGACCATACATTCGCCAACTGCCACTAAGCGCTTATTCATCAATCTTCCTCTGCAAACCATGCGTGATTTTCCGCCCGCAGGCGTTCGATAATTCCTTCAATGCGCGACAAATGATTGCGCACGCATTGTTCGGCGCGTTCAGGGTCGCGCGCTTTGACCGCGTCCATGATCGCCCGGTGGTCATCCAATGCCGTTTGCGACGCAAAGGCCAGCGACAAGTACCGCACGCGATCTGTATGGGCCTTATTTTCGCGAATAACGGCCCACGCAAAGGAAAGGCCGGCGGCATCGCAGATCATTTTGTGGAACATGTCGTCCAGTTGGTGAAAACCGGTGCGGTCCCCTGCATCCACCGCCGCCTGCTGGCGGGTTAGCATTTGGTCCAGCTCTGCGATCTGCGCTTCGGTCAGTACCTCGCAAGCTTTGCGGATAATCTCCACCTCGATCGCGGTGCGCACGAATCGCGCCTTAAAGACGTCATGCGCCGAAATCTGGCTAACCGTTGTCGCGCGCTGCGGTTGGACGACCAAAAAACCCAACTGGGACAGCCGGTAAAACGCGTCCCGAACGGGCTGACGGGATACATCCAGCTGCTTCGCCACCTCTGCCTCGGACATCTTCGTGCCGGGCGGAAGTTCAAGCGAAAGTACCTGCGCATAAAGGATATCGAACACCTGATCGGCGATTGATGATCGCGCGATAGGTTCGATTGCGCGCAGTTGCATCGGGTCAGCCATGTCATCTCCTTCAGTACGAATTGACAGCTTCGGCATACTAACATATTAGATTACTAGCCGAGTTTATGTCACTACATTTGTGACATGGCTAAAGCAGACAGAGGACAGCGGCAATGCCACGACTTAATCCAGATCGTTTATTCCCGTTGGACAGCAAAAGCCGCGACTTGGCGCGCGGGCTGTATAAAAGCGTCGAAAACCTGCCAATCGTCAGCCCGCATGGGCATACTGACCCCCGCTGGTTCGCGGAAAACCAACCCTTCCCCGACCCTGCCCAACTGTTCGTGACGCCCGACCACTATGTGTTCCGCATGTTGTTTTCGCAGGGAATCCCGCTGGAAAAACTGGGTGTGCCGCGCGTTGATGGTGGACCTACTGAAACCGATGGGCGCGAAATCTGGCGGCTGTTTGCCAGCAACTTCCACCTGCTACGCGCAACGCCTTCGCAGATGTGGGTGGAACATGCGTTGCAGGATGTGTTCGGGCTTGAAACCAAACTGTCAGCCACCACCGCAGATGCCACATACGATCACGTCGCCGATTGCCTGACCCGGCCAGAGTTTCTGCCCCGCGCCCTGTTTGAGCGTTTCAAGATCGAGGCAATCGCCACCACCGAAAGCGCGATCGACCCGCTGAACTGGCACGAAATGATCCGCAACTCGGGCTGGAAAGGGCGCGTTGTGACCGCCTATCGCCCGGATGCGGTTGTTGACCCTGAATTTGACGGCTTCGCGGATAACGTCGCCACGTTGGGCGAAATGACCGGCGAAGATACCACCACTTGGAACGGGTATCTGGCCGCGCATCGCAATCGCCGTGCGTTTTTCAAAAGCTATGGCGCGACCTCGTCCGACCATGGTCACGCCACGGCCCGCACCGAAGACATGCCACAGGCCGACGCCGCCGCCCTGTTCGCCAAAGCGCTGGCCGGGAAATGTTCGGCTGAAGAGGCTGACGCCTTTCGCGGGCAGATGTTAACCGAAATGGCGCGGATGAGCCTGGACGACGGGCTGGTTCTGCAAATCCACCCCGGTTCGTCGCGCAATCATTCCGCACCGATGATGGCGCAGTTCGGCCGCGACAAGGGGTTCGATATCCCAACGCAAACCGATTACGTGCGCGCGCTGAAACCATTGCTGGACGCGATGGGCACCGACCCACGGCTTTCAGTCATCCTGTTTACGCTAGACGAAACCGCATATTCGCGCGAACTGGCCCCACTGGCCGGCGTGTACCCCGCACTGAAACTGGGCCCGGCTTGGTGGTTCTTTGACAGCCCCGAAGGCATTATGAGGTTCCGCCAGCAAACCACTGAAACTGCTGGATTTTACAACACTGTCGGCTTTAACGACGACACCCGCGCATTCTGTTCCATCCCCGCCCGGCACGATGTCGCCCGGCGAGTGGATTGTGCTTATCTGGGCAATCTGGTTGCGACCGGACGTCTGGACGAGGCTGACGCATACGAGGTCGCCACTGACCTTGCATACCGGCTTGCAAAGCAAGCTTACCGGCTCTGACAGAGCTATCTTTGGGAGGAAGATAAAATGAAAAACGTCAAAACAGTAATGGCCGCGCTGCTGGCCAGTGCGGCGATGGCATCCGCCGCTGCTGCGTGCGAGGTAACGCTTCGTTCATCCGACACGCACCCCGATGGTTACCCCACGGTTGCTGCCGTTAACGCCATGGGCAAAATGCTGGAAGAACGCACCGATGGCCGCCTGTGCATCGAAGTGTTCCACTCTGCCCAGCTGGGCCAAGAGAAAGACACGATCGAACAGACACAGTTCGGCGTGATCGACATGAACCGCGTATCGCTTGGGCCCTTCAACAACATTATCGAAGAAACCCAGATCCCATCCCTGCCCTACATCTTCCGCTCGGTCGAGCATATGCACAAGGTGATGGACGGCGAAGTTGGCCAGCAGATTCTGGACGCGTTCAACGACCACGATCTTGTTGGTCTGGCGTTCTATGACGGCGGTTCGCGCAGCTTTTACAACAGCCAGAAACCGATCAAATCCATGGACGATCTGGCGGGTCTTAAGTTCCGCGTGATGCAGTCGGACATGTTCGTCGACATGGTTTCCGCCCTTGGGGCAAATGCCACCCCAATGCCTTATGGCGAGGTTTACTCCTCCATCCAGACGGGCGTTATTGATGGCGCGGAAAACAACTGGCCGTCTTATGACAGCTCGGGCCACTTCGAAGTTGCGAAATACTACACCCTCGATCAGCACCTGATCGTGCCCGAGGTTCTGGTGATGTCCAAAACCGCGTTCGACAAGCTAAGCGCGGAAGATCAGGCCATCGTTCGCCAAGCTGCGCGCGACTCTGTTCCTGTGATGCGCGACCTGTGGGCCGCACGCGAGTTGGAATCCGAAGCCCGCGTTCGCGAAGCTGGTGTCGAAATCATCACTGACATCGACAAGACCCCCTTCATCGACGCGATGGTGCCGGTTTACGAAAAATACGTAACCTCGCCCAAGCTGAAAGACATGGTCGCCCGCATTCAGGCAACCGAATAAGAAACTTCGATGGTCCGCGGCATTGCCTCGGGCCATCACGCCAACGGGGGAACAGGCGTGCAAAATATCCTGACTTCATTCGCGCGGGCCACCGGGGCCATTGCGCGAATTGCGCTTTGGGTGGCGGGCGCAGGACTTGTGACGATGACCGTGTTCATCGCCGCACAAGTTTTCTGGCGCTATGTGCTGAACGACAGCATCCAATGGACAGAACCCGCATCGGTTATGATCATGGGCTGGTTCATTTTTCTGGGCGCCGCAGTGGGCATTCGCGAAGGGTATCACCTGTCTTTCGATGTGGTCCTTTACGTCGTTCCTGATCGCATCAAACTGTTGATGCATTCAATTTCGGACGCTGTGGTCGGCGGGTTCGGCTTTGGCATGATCTGGTTCGGCTGGGAACTGGCCGCCAAGACCGCTGGAAACAAGCTGCCCTCGCTTGGAATATCGGGCGCGTTTGACTTCATCCCCATCGTGGGCGGAGGCGTCTTGATCGTCCTCTTTTCCCTTGAACGACTGGCACGCCGCGCTGCGGGGCTGCCAACTGCACGCTTCGGCGAAACCGAGCTGGAGGATTAATCCATGGAACTTTACGTCCTGTTCGGAACGTTTGTCTTTTTGCTGCTGATCGGCACGCCTGTTGCGTTTTGCCTTGGTGTGTCCAGCTTCGCCACTGTCGCCTATCTGGGCCTGCCCCCGGTCGTAGTGTTTCAGCGTTTGAATTCCGGCGTGTCGGTGTTTGCGTTGATGGCCATTCCATTCTTCATCTTTGCCGGTGACCTGATGGTTCGCGGCGATATCGCCCGCCGATTGGTCGCGCTTGCCGGGGCTGCCGTGGGCCATATGCGTGGCGGGCTTGGGCAGGTGAATATCCTTGCCTCTGTCATGTTCGGCGGCGTGTCCGGGTCGGCGGCGGCTGACGCCAGCGCCGTGGGCGGGCTGATGGTTCCGCAGATGAAGGAACGCGGATATGGCGTTGATTATGCTGTAAATATCACCGTCGTCAGCTCCATCATCGCGCTGTTGTTGCCGCCTTCGCACAACATGATCATCTATTCGATTTCGGCGGGTGGCAAAATCTCGATCGCTGATCTGTTCACCGCGGGGATCATCCCCGGTTTCCTGCTGGCGGTGTCGCTGATGACCGCCGCTTGGTTCGTCGCCAAAAAGCGCGGCTACCCGACCGAGGCTTACCCCGGCCTGCGCGCCATCGGCACGCTGTTCGCATCCGCCGTTCCCGGCCTGATCCTTGTCGCGATCATCTTTGGCGGGGTGCGTTCGGGCATCTTTACGGCATCGGAATCGTCGAACATCGCCGTGGTTTATGCGCTGGTCGTGACCCTGCTCGTCTATCGTTCGCTCAGCTGGCATGACTTTGTCGAGGCAACCTTCGCCGCCGTGCGCACAACTGCGATGGTGCTGATGGTTATCGGCTGCGCGGCCTCTTTCGGGTGGCTGCTGGCATACCTAAAGGTGCCCGCGTCGATGGTTGCCCTGTTGCAGGGCGTGTCAGACAACCCAATCGTGATCCTGCTGCTGCTGAACGTCGTTTTGCTGATCTTGGGCACGTTCATGGATATGTCGCCGCTGATCGTCATTACCACGCCGATCTTCCTGCCTGTGGCCGTCGCCTTTGGCGTTGATCCGGTGCATTTCGGCGTGATCCTGATCCTGAACCTTGGCATTGGGCTGTGTACACCGCCCGTGGGCGCGGTTCTGTTCGTCGGCTGTGCGGTCGGGCGCATCCCGATCTGGGATGCTGTGCGCTCTATCTGGCCATTTTACTTTGCGGCTTGTGCGACGTTGATGCTTGTAACTTACATCCCTGCACTGTCACTCTGGCTACCTGCCCTGTTTCATTGAGGTACCAAATGTCATCACCCTTCCCCATCATTGCTGCTGATCCCGGCGTCACACGCCAAGTCTTAGCAGACAGCCCCGAACTTATGGTCGTCGCCTTCGTCTTTGACGCGGGTGGCGAAGGTAAGCTGCACAACCACCCCCATGTTCAATCCACCTATGTTGAAAAGGGACGCTTCGTGTTCACCGTCGACGGCGTCGAAACCGAGGTCGGCCCCGGCGACAGCTTCGTCATTCCATCACAAGCAATGCACGGCTGCCGCTGCCTTGAGGCCGGAACCCTGATCGACACCTTCACGCCACGCCGCGACGATTTTCTTTGAAAGGATACCCCATGCTGACTGTTGAAACACGCCACGCCATTGACCCGAACACCGCCAAAGGCCTGGACACCACCGAACTGCGCGAACATTTCCACATCAGCGGCCTGTTCGTGGAAGGTGAAATTCGGCTGACTTATACCCATTACGACCGCATGATCGTTGGGGGCGCTGTGCCCGGTTCGGGCGAACTGGTGCTGGATCACGTTGCAGAATGCGGCACGGCATCTGTTCTGGATCGTCGCGAAATGGCGGTTCTGAATGTCGGTGACACGGGCACTGTGGCTGCGGGTGGCGAAAGCTATTCGATGAACCGCGGCGATGTGCTGTATCTTGGCATGGGTTCTGGCCCGGTCACATTCTCGGGCCCCGGTCGGTTCTACATCCTGTCCGCGCCTGCGCACGCCACCTACCCTTCGCGGCTTGTGACGATTGCAGAGGCCGCCAGCTTCCGCACCGGCGCGCCGGAAACCGCGAACGACCGCACCATCTATCAGTTTGTGCACCCAGAGGTGATGGAATCCTGCCAGCTGGTCGTGGGCTATACCCAGTTCCACGGTGGCTCTGTCTGGAACACCATGCCTGCCCACCTGCATGACCGCCGGATGGAGGCGTACCTCTACTTCGATCTGGACCCAGCCAACCGTGTGTTCCACTTCATGGGTCGCCCTGATGAAACCCGCCACCTTGTCATGCAAAACGAAGAGGCCGTCGTATCCCCCCCGTGGTCGATCCACTGTGGCGCGGGCACGGGCAGCTATACGTTCTGCTGGGCGATGGCCGGTGACAACGTCGATTACCGCGATGTCGAAATGGTCGGCATGGAGGAGCTGCGTTGAGCGCCTTTTCCCTTTCGGGCCAAACGGCCCTTGTGACCGGTGCCAACACAGGCATCGGTCAAGCCATCGCCGCCGCGCTTGGCCGCGCGGGGGCAACGGTGATTTGCGCCGGTCGTTCCTCTTGTGCGGAAACCGTTGGCATGATCCCCGGTTCGCGCGAAATGACGTTGGATTTTGCGGATCCCATGGCTGCGCGTGACGTGTTCGCCGATGAAAAGATCGACATCCTGGTCAACAACGCCGGGATCATCCGCCGCGACGACGCCATCGATTTCACCGAAGCCGACTGGGACGAGGTGATGGATGTGAACCTGAAGGCGGTCTTTTTCACTTGTCAGGCGTTCGGCAAGGCCGCGCTTGCGCGTGGCACGGGCGGCAAGATCGTCAACATCGCGTCGCTTTTGTCGTTTCAGGGCGGCATTCGCGTGCCATCCTATACCGCGTCGAAACATGGCGTTGCGGGGATCACCAAGCTGTTGGCCAACGAATGGGCCGCCAAGGGGATCAACGTGAACGCCATCGCGCCTGGTTACATCGAAACCAACAACACAGAAGCCCTGCGCGCCGATCCCGTGCGCAACAACGCCATTCTGGAGCGTATTCCAGCGGGCCGTTGGGGCAAGGCAGATGACATTGGTGAAACGGCTGTTTTCCTGTCGTCGCGCGCTGCGAATTACATCCACGGTGCGGTCCTTAACGTTGACGGAGGCTGGCTTGCCCGCTGATCTTCCCCGCCTTGCGCCCACTGGCGATGCCCGCCCCGCGGTGGGTATCGTCCACCTTGGCCTTGGTGCGTTTTTTCGCGCCCACGGTGCCATTTACATTGCCGAGGCGATTGCCGCCAAAGGTGGTGAATGGGGCATCCTTGGCGTTAGCCTGAAAAGCCCCGGCACTCGCGACCTGCTGCGCCCGCAGGGGTTTGCCTATACGGCGGTCGAACTGGCGCCGGACGGCACTAAGCCCCGTGTGGTCGAAGTGGTGCGCGACGTGCTTGTCGCCCCCGAAGACCCACAGGCCGTGCTGAACGAAATGGCCGACCCGGCGGTCAAGATTGTTACCCTGACGGTGACCGAAAAAGGGTACTGCCACGAACCCAGCACCGGTGCCTTGAATCTGGCCCATCCCGATATTCAGCACGACCTGTCCAACCCGCTGCCCCAATCCGCGCCCGGCTTTTTGGTGCGCGCGCTGGATATGCGGCGCAAGGCGGGCATGCGCCCCTTCACGGTGATGACCTGCGATAACCTGCCTGAAAACGGCCGCGTGGTGCGTGGCGTGGTGCTGGAACTGGCCCGTGCCATCGACCCCGCGCTTGCCGACTGGATCGCAGCCGAGGGACGCTTCCCGGCCACCATGGTTGACCGCATCGTTCCCGCCACCAAACCCGAAGATGTGACCGAACTGGCCACCTTGACCGGGTATGACGACCAAGCCCCGGTGATGCACGAACCCTTCCGCCAATGGGTGATCGAAGATGACTTCGTCGATAACGCCCGCCCCGATCTGGGCGCCGTCGGTGCGCAGTTGGTGCAGGATGTAACCGCGTTCGAACATATGAAGCTGCGGATGCTGAACGGCACGCACTCATCGCTTGCCTATCTTGGCTATCTGGCCGGGCATGAAACCATCGCCGATACGGTCGCCGACCCGGTGTTCGCCCGTTTCGTGCGTCACCTGTGGCAGGCCGAAATTATTCCGGCCCTTATGCCCCCACCGGGCGAAGATCTGAACGCTTATGCCAACGCGCTGTTTGACCGCTATGCCAACCCCGCGATCCGCCACCGCACATGGCAGATTGCGATGGATGGCAGCCAGAAACTGCCGCAACGCATTCTTGGCACGTTGTCGGAAAACCACGCGGCTGGACGATCCAGCCCGGGCCTGACCCTCGCCGTGGCGGCGTGGATGCGATACGTCGGCGGCGTTGATGAGAACGGCCAGCCAAT
Organism: Actibacterium lipolyticum; assembly: GCF_900184935.1. GTDB lineage: Bacteria > Pseudomonadota > Alphaproteobacteria > Rhodobacterales > Rhodobacteraceae > Actibacterium_A > Actibacterium_A lipolyticum. Next base: position 230,236 of record NZ_FXYE01000002.1, read on the forward strand.
TGATGTGAAAGACCCGCTGGCCGACAAGCTGCGCGCGCTTTCGGATGGGGCTGACACCGGCGCCGACAAGGTTCGCGCCCTGCTGTCTGTGCGCGATGTGTTTTCCGCCGAACTGGCCAAAACAATCGCCGATGACGTGATCGCCGCCTATTCCATGCTTGAACAAAATGGCGCAAGCGCCGCAGCCCAAGAGGTTTCTAAATGAAGGAAAGCTGGCGCTGGTACGGCCCTTTCGACAAAATCCGCCTGCCTGAAATCGCCCAGACCGGCGCGACCGGCATCGTCAACGCCCTTCACGAAGTCCCCTATGGCGAGGTCTGGAGCCGCGAGGCGATTGCCGACCGCGCAGGTGAAATTCGCGCCGCCGGGTTTGAGTGGTCCGTTGTTGAAAGCCTGCCCATCCACGAACGCATCAAACGCGGCGATGGCGATCTTTCCGCGCTGTTCGCGAATTACCGGCAATCCATGGCCAACCTTGCCGCCGAAGGGGTAACGACGATCTGTTACAACTTCATGCCGCTGCTGGACTGGACCCGCACAGATTTGACCGCCCCCGTTACGGGCGGTGGCACCTGCCTGCGCTATTCCGCCCCGCGCATGGCCGCGTTTGAGCTGCACATGCTGGGCCGCGCCGAAGCCGAGGCCGATTACCCCGAAGACGTGCGCCAAGCCGCCGCAATCTGGTTTCAACAATCGACAGAGGCCGACCGCAACCAGTTGCTGATGTCGATCATGTCGGGCCTTCCCGGTGCCTATGACCGCTATGATGTGGCGGGGCTGCGCGATGCGTTGACCCTTTATGACGGGCTTGGCCAAGACGCGCTTCGCGACAATTACAAACGGTTCCTAGAGGAAGTCATCCCCACCGCAGAAGAGTTGGGAATGCGTCTGTGCGTGCACCCGGATGACCCGCCGCGCGACATTCTGGGCCTGCCGCGTATTGTCTCGGACGTCAATGATATCAAATGGATAATGGGCGCAGTTGATAGCGTCGCAAACGGGCTAACGCTGTGCTCGGGCTCGCTTGGGGCGAACCCGGCGAACGACGTTCCGGCGATTGCGAAACAATTCGCAGACCGCATCCATTTCGCCCATCTGCGCAACGTGGCCAAAGACCCAGACGGATCGTTTGAAGAGGCCGCGCATCTGGACGGCGACACCGATATGGTCGCCCTGATCGCCGTGCTGTTGAACGAAGAAAAGCGCCGTATCGCTGAAGGGCGCCGCGACGTGGAAATCCCGTTCCGCCCGGACCACGGCCACGAAATCCTGATGGACGCTGAACGCGGAACCCACCCCGGTTATCCGCTGATCGGGCGGTTGCGCGGCTTGGCCGAATTGCGCGGCGTGATCCGCGCTCTGTCCCACGAAGGCACGCAGCATGGCTGACCCGATCGTCCTGCACCCGTCCGACACCGTGGCGATTCTGCCCACGCGCGCCGCTGCGGGGGCGGATCCTTTGGGCCTTGGCACGCCGTTGCCGCGCAGCGTGGCCGGCGGGCACAAGATTGCCCGTGTTGCGATGCCGCAGGGTGCCGACATCACCAAGTTCGGCCAGATCATCGGAACCGCAACAGCACCAATCGCGGCGGGCGATCATGTGCACAGCCACAATTGCGCCTTTTCGGGCCACGACACCAACTATCAGATCGGTGCAGATCTGGCGGCTGCGCAGGCGGCAGTTCCGACGCTTGCCCCCCGAACCTTCATGGGGTTTCAACGCCCCAACGGACAGGTCGGAACGCGCAACTACATCGCGCTTTGCGCCACGGTAAACTGTTCGGCCACCGTCATTCGCCGCGCCGCGTTTGAGTTGGAAAACGAAGGTGCCTTGGACGCCTTTCCCAACGTCGATGGCGTCACGGCCTTTGCCCATGGCACCGGTTGCGGCATGGCCAGCTCTGGCCGCGGGTTTGAGATGTTGGACCGCGTGCTGTGGGGCCATGCCACCCACCCCAACGTCGGCGCGGCCGTCTTTGTCGGGCTGGGCTGCGAGGTGATGCAGGTCGCCCGGATGCAACAAAACGCCGGTGCGGATGGTGGCGAACGGTTTCATTTCCTGACGATTCAAGACACCGGGGGCACCCGCGCCACGATCGACGCGATCAAGGCTAAGGTGTTGGAATTGCTTCCCCTAGCCAACCAATCCACCCGAACGCCCTGCCCCGCGTCAGCGCTAAAACTGGCGCTGCAATGCGGCGGTTCCGACGGGTATTCCGGGCTGACGGCCAACCCGGCCCTTGGCTTTGCATCCGACCTGTTGGTTGGGCTGGGCGGTACTGTCGTCTTGTCGGAAACGCCCGAAATTTTCGGGGCCGAGCAACTGCTTTTGCGCCGCGCGGCCGACCCTGCACAGGCGCAGCGCCTGATCGATTGCATCACGTGGTGGGAGGAGTACACCACGATGAACGGAGGCTCGATGGATAACAACCCATCGCCGGGCAACAAACAGGGCGGGCTGACCACCATTCTGGAAAAATCGCTCGGGGCGGTGGCCAAGGCGGGGTCCACCCCGTTGACCGCCTTCTATGACTACGCCGAACAGATCACGCAGCCCGGTTTCGTGTTTATGGACACGCCGGGATATGATCCGGTATCCGCCACCGGCCAAATTGCAGGCGGCGCGCAGGTGTTATGCTTTACCACCGGGCGTGGATCAGCCTTTGGGTCGAAACCCGCGCCAACGATAAAACTAGCCACGAATGACGCGCTGTTTGCTGCGATGCCGGACGACATGGATATCAACTGCGGCGATATCCTAAGCCAAGGTATTTCGATCACGCAAAAGGGCGCGGATATTCTGGACAAGGTGCTGGCCGTTGCGTCAGGCGAAACCACCAAGTCCGAGGCTTTGGGCCTTGGCGATAATGAATTTGTCCCATGGCAGGTTGGCGCGGTGATGTAATCCCCGCCCAGCAAAAAAAAGAGCGCCCAGATGGGCGCTCTAAGTTTCGCTGATTAGGCTCACTCTTTATACCGCTCGGTTTGTTTGCCTGCGGCCCAATCCGCGCCTGGGGCGAGCGCACCCGCCCCGGAACCGTGTTGGTCGTATTACGCCCCGAAGGGCGCAATTCCTTAGCTGCAGCCGGATGTCCCGCCGCATGTGTTGCACTTCATGCAGGTGCCGTTGCGCACCAGCGTGTAGTTACCACAGTCACCACAAGGGTCACCTTCGTAGCCTTGCATCTTTGCCTTCGCACGGGCGTCCATGCCGACGGTCCCCGAGGCCAGCCCTGTCGTGGGTTGGTTGGCTTCTGGCACCAGCGTTTGCAATGTCGCCATCGGGTCAGCCGATGTATCCAGTGCCGTCGCACCAGAGCTGCCGCCTTGAAGCACGATCAATTCCTGTGGAACCCGCTTACGCAGATACCCGGTAGAGCTGATTTGCTTCAACACTTCCAATGACTTAGACGCAGTGCTTTCCGATGGCTCCTGAACGTTTGAAACGCCCTCTTCCTCGCCCCGGCCAACGTCATCAAAGGTGTGACCTTCGGGTTTGACATGGGCCAGATCGGTGCGGTCCAGATAGGACACAGCCAGTTCGCGGAAGATATAATCAAGGATCGACGTCGCATTTTTGATGCTGTCGTTGCCCTGAACCATGCCCGCCGGTTCGAACTTGGTGAAGGTGAACGCATCCACGAACTCTTCCAGCGGCACACCGTATTGCAGGCCAACCGACACCGCGATGGCGAAGTTGTTCATCATCGCGCGGAAGCCGGCCCCCTCTTTATGCATGTCGATAAAGATTTCGCCCAACGCGCCGCCTTCGTATTCGCCGGTCCGCAGGTAAACCTTGTGACCGCCAACGATGGCCTTCTGGGTGTACCCCTTCCGACGCTCGGGCAGTTTTTCACGGCCACGGGCGACTTCTTTAATGATCACCTTCTCGACGATCTTTTCAGCCAGAACGGCGGCCTTGTCCTGAGGCGAACCATTGGCGAGGATTTCTTCGGCTTCCTCGTCATCTTCGACCAGTGCAGCGGCCAGCGGCTGAGACAGCTTGGAGCCGTCGCGGTACAGCGCGTTCGCCTTGATACCCAGCGACCAAGACAGTTCATATGCCTTCTGGCAGTCTTCGATCGTTGCGTCGTTCGGCATGTTGATCGTCTTGGAAATCGCACCCGAGATGAACGACTGGGCCGCGGCCATCATGTAGATGTGGCTATCAACACTTAGGAAACGCTTACCTTTTTTGCCGCACGGGTTGGCGCAGTCAAAGATGTGGTAATGCTTGGGGTCCAGATGTGGTGCCCCTTCCAGTGTCATCGTACCGCAGACGTGATCGTTTGCTGCTTCGATGTCGGCCTTGGTGAAACCAAGGTGACGCAGAAGGTCAAACGACGGATCGTTCAGCTTTTCAGCCGGGATACCAAGATTGCCTGTGCAGAACTCTTCGCCCAGCGTCCACTGGTTAAAGACGAACCGGATGTCGAAGGCCGACGGCAGCGCCGCTTCGATTTTTTCCAACTCGTTCGCGCCAAAGCCGTGACCGATCAAGGATGTCGTGTTGATCGCAGGGCAGTTGCCGATGGACCCGTGGCCAACAGCGTAGCCCACAATCTCTTCGATCTGAGCGGAGCCATAGCCAAGCTTTTCAAGTGCCGCCGGAACCGACTGGTTGATGATCTTGAAGTAACCGCCGCCAGCAAGCTTCTTGAACTTCACCAGTGCGAAGTCAGGCTCGATCCCGGTGGTGTCGCAATCCATCACAAGGCCGATGGTGCCGGTCGGGGCAATCACGGTGGATTGCGCGTTGCGGTAGCCGTGCTTTTCACCCAGCGCCAGTGCTTCGTCCCATGCACCCATCGCCAGTTCGACAAGGCGCTTGTCAGGGCAGTTTGCGTGATCAAGCGCAACCGGCTTTACGTCCAGATCTTCGTAACCGTCTGTGTTGCCGTAGGCCGCATTGCGGTGGTTACGGATAACACGCAGCATGTGCTTGGCGTTGCGGTCATAGCTTGGGAAAGCACCCAGTTCAGAGGCAATCTCGGCCGATGTTGCGTAAGACACACCAGTCATGATTGCAGTCAGGGCACCGCCAAGGGCGCGGCCTTCGTCACTGTCATAGCCAAGGCCCATGTTCATCAGCAGACCACCGATGTTGGCATAGCCAAGACCCAGCGTGCGGAAGTCATAAGAAAGCTGCGCGATTTCCTTGGACGGGAACTGCGCCATCATCACGCTGATTTCCAGCGTCAGCGTCCAAAGACGCGAGGCATGCATGTATTCTTCGGCCATGAACTTGCCGTTCTTATAGAACGTCAGCAGGTTCATCGACGCCAGGTTACAGGCGGTATCGTCCAGGAACATATATTCGGAACATGGGTTCGATCCGCGGATCTGCCCATCTTCGGGGCATGTGTGCCATGCGTTAACGGTGTCGTGGTACTGAATGCCAGGATCGGCACAGGACCAAGCAGCGTGGCCGATCTGTTCCCACAGATCACGTGCTTTGATCGTCTTAGCAACCGAACCGTCGGTGCGGCGCAGCAGTTCCCAATCGTCGTCGTTTTCGACGGCCTTCAGGAAGGCGTCGGTCACGCGGACGGAGTTATTGGAGTTCTGACCAGAGACAGAGCTGTAAGCCTCGGAATCCCAGTCCGTGTCGTAGGTTGGGAATTCAATCGCGCTGTAGCCTTGCTTGGCGTAATCCAGAACCCGCTTTACGTAAGCCTCTGGGATCGCGACCTTTTTGGCCGAACGGATCGCCGTTTTCAGGCTTGGGTTCTTGGAAGGATCAACGGCATCTTCGCTGGAACCATCCCATTCACGGATCGCGCCAAAGATGTCGTTCAGATGCGCTTCGTGCATCTTGGAACCGGCAACAAGGGAGGCAACCTTTTGCTCTTCCTTGACCTTCCAGTTGATGAATTCTTCGATATCGGGGTGGTCCGCATCACAGATCACCATCTTAGCAGCGCGGCGTGTGGTGCCGCCCGATTTGATCGCACCAGCAGCACGGTCACCAATGCGCAAGAAGCCCATCAGGCCGCTGGATTTGCCACCGCCCGACAGCGCTTCGTTCGCGGCACGCAGCGAGCTGAAGTTCGTGCCAGTGCCGGAGCCATATTTGAACAGGCGCGCTTCGCGGACCCACAGGTCCATGATGCCGCCTTCGGAAACCAGATCATCCGCAACGGACTGAATGAAACAGGCGTGCGGCTGTGGATGCTCATACGCAGACTTGGAGCGCGTCAGCTTGCCGGTTTTATAATCGACGTAATAGTGGCCCTGCCCCGGACCATCGATGCCGTATGCCCAGTGCAGGCCAGTGTTAAACCACTGTGGGCTGTTTGGCGCCGCGCGCTGGGTCGCCAGCATATAGCGCATTTCGTCGAAATAGGCGCGAGCGTCTTCCTCGTCGGTGAAATAGCCACCCTTCCAGCCCCAATAGCACCAAGCACCCGCCAAACGGTCGAACACTTGCTTAGAGGACGTTTCGCCAACAAAGCGTTCCTCTTCAGGCAGGCTTTCCAGCGCCTTGTCGTCAGGCACCGAACGCCACAGAAACTCTGGCACGCCTTTTTCTTTGACGGCCTTCAAACGTGCAGGAACGCCCGCCTTGCGGAAGTATTTCTGCGCGATAACGTCCGAGGCAACCTGGCTCCAAGTTGTTGGAACTTCGACGTTATCCAGGCCGAAAACGATGGTCCCATCGGGGTTGCGAATTTCGGATGCAGTAAAGGTAAATTCCAAAGCGCCGTAGGCACCGGTATCTGCTTTTGTGAATTTCCGTTCGATTTTCATTTTCTGCCCCGTCGCAACTCTTTTGTTCACACCCAAGGCAGACCGAACGCAGCGCCCTACCCATCAAATTCTGCCTGCGGCAAAGAAACAAAGCACCCTGTCGCAGAAATGATACTGCGATCAAAAGACCCGACGGTCCCCCGTGGTCTTGTGTCTGATAACTGTGTCCCCGCCCCGTCACGGCACAAAATGTTGTGCTACTCCGTTCGGCTCACACAATGTGTACGTTAGTGGCCCAAGCGGTCAACGGAAAAATTTGAAGTTTCCACCTATTTTTTTCCTTGACCTGACAGATGCCTAGGCGTCCGAAAGCCCCGCCAATGATTCATCCACAATCGAACAAAATCTCAGTTTGACGCGCGCGTTTCCGGAAAAACCAAAACAACATATTGGGTTAGCCGAAAACACTAAGAGATTGCCAGAACATTAACTTTTGCCCTCTGCCCCGGATCACCGGATGGGTAGCCTTCACCGGTGAGCACGTAACAGCGATGCAACAGTGTAATACGCTGAAAGGATATTTCTGCGGGCTTTAGGCAGTTGATCATAGGGCGTGAAAGGCTTTGCGCCGATCGCTTCGCGCACGCGCAACGCCACTATATGTTGTTTTTGCCAATGCAGGAACGCCGCCTCGGCACTTGCTTGCGCGTCGTCAGACCATTCAATCGGGCGCGCATTGCCCAAGTCGTCTGCCCAGAAATCAGCGTGCGAGAATCCCTTTAGCGACTCACGAACGAACGCGGCGCGCGCGGCGGCCGAATCCCAGAACATTTCTTTGGCGCCGCTTTTGAACACCTCGTCGCCTTCTGGCGACAACCCGAACGCCCATCGACGGCTGATCGCCTGCGCATCAAGGTCGGTTTCTTGTTTTGCCCGCAACAGCCACAGCGCGGCCCGGTCTGAAACGCCTTGGCGCACCGGGTCAGACTGAAAGCTATCCGACAGGGTCAGCCCGTGATCGGCAAAGAAACCGGCGATCAGCCCCCTCTTGGTCAGTGCCTCGAAGCTGAAGACATCGGTCTTGGGAAAACGGGTTTCAAAGTCATTTAACCGATCCGCATATTGAAAGACCCGCGCACGCCCCTGAAGGAAGTCAGGAAAATCCTGCTTCATGCTGTTCGATGTAACGTTTTCTTTGAACAACGATGACGCAAAACTATCGGGCCGCCGGAAATACAATGAGACCCGCGTATCAAAGCAATCGAAATACTCGGCCACGCGATCCAGATATACGCGGCGGCGCTCCTCGTAATCCTCTGGCGCACCAGCGGTTTCGAAACCGCGCCGATCAAAATGGCGATAGAAGGGTTCGGCGCTTATGACAATCCGGTCACACGGCGCATTCAGCAGCCGTGCGCGGTAGGCGGCCAGACCGGCCTGATCTTCGTCGTTAAATCGCGCAAGCGCGTGAGAAACCCCATGCTGCGCATAGCGCGTTCCCTTCACCTGATCAAAACCGGTGTCATAGAGGACGCCTTGGCGCAAAAGCGCGTCACGCTCTGCAAACAGCGCGTGCTGAATCGCGGTGGTGCCCGTCTTGTGCGTTCCAACGTGAAGAAGAAGCTGCTTCAATTTAAGTCCTCACTAAGCCGAAGAACCCAATTGGTGCGGGTGCTTGATTGCGTGAAAGCAATCAGCACATCATTCATAAAGACATCATGAAAGCTTTATAAATGGTCGGGACGGCAAGATTCGAACTTGCGACCTACGGTACCCAAAACCGTCGCGCTACCAGGCTGCGCTACGCCCCGAACGAGGGCACTCCTAACGATCATGATCGGGAATGAAAAGAGCAAAAATCAGCTTTCGCCACGCAAAATTAATCTTACCCCATCAACAGCACGTCCCAGAGCGCGGATTGGCGCAGGAACGGCAGTATCAGGATCGTATGGCGCCAGGCCAACAAGCTCACGAAAGATTTGTGAACCCTTTTTTGTAACGCGCCAGTGTTGATAGGCGGCCTCGGCCTGTGCGTGTTGATCATCCGACCACGCATAGGAAATGATTGGGTCTGTTGGCTTTTGCCAAAAGTCCGGACGAGAGAAACCATCAACCGCCAGATCCCAAAGTGCATCACGTTGCTGGGTCGATGACCAGAAACTGGCCCCTTTTTCGTGCTGGAACACTTGCGCGCCAGAATCACTTAGCGCGAATTGCCAACGGCGGCGCAGTTCGCGCTTGTCCGGCATCTGGTCCCGCTTGATCTGCGCCATCCAAAGTGCTGCGGGGACGGAGATGCCGCTGCGGACCTGACCTTTGCTTTCAAGCGGCGTTAGCTCTGGCAGACCGTGATCCTGAAGGAATGCGGTTAACACCCCGCGACGAAGCTGATCTTCGAAGCTGAAAACCATGCAGGACCCAAAGGTTGCGACAAACTCTGCCTCGCGCTCGGCATAACGAAAACGCGCCGAAAACCGTGTTATGCAATCCTCAAATGACCCTTTGAAAGGACCGCTAGCGATGTGTTCCTTGTAAAAGGACTCGGCAAAACCGTCCGGCCGCCGGAACACTAACGAAGGCGTTGGCGCGAACTCTTCGAAATACGCGCCGATCCGTTTCATATACACCGCGCGGGCGGCGTCGGGATTGTCACACCCTTTCGCCGCGTGGCGATAAAACGCTTCCGCGCTGATCAGGATGTCTTTCCCGTCATCGTAATGTTTGCGAAGCTTGGCGTGATATTTGTCTAACAAGCGCCGGTCGTCATCGGTCCAGTTGGCCAAGGCATGCGCGATGTGGTGATGCGCCCGTAATGTCCCGCCGAAGATATCCTCTCCGGTGTCATAAACGACGCCGTTGGCGGCAAGCTCTTTCCGGCGCGCGTAAAGAAAACGTTGAACCGCCGTGGTTCCCGTTTTGTGAGTGCCTGCATGAAGAATGAACCGTGGCACGGCTAAATCCCCGACCAAACAGGCAAGGCACAAGCCTCAAACGCTATTGGCGAATTCAGTCGCAGGGCCACGCTGCCCCCGATGGATCAAATGCGGGATGGCGCACCGCAGAACCGACCTCGATGCCGATCTTGCGCGCCAAGCCGCCGTTGATTTCCAACACGGCTTGAATCCCTCTCCCGCCATTAATGACAGTGCGATCTTTTGGTATGGCGTTTTCATGAATACGCGCAACACGGCCGTCCGGCCCGATAAACAGCATATCCAGTGGGATGAGCGTATTCTCCATCCAGAAAGCCACACTCCGGGGGCTTTCGTATAGGAAAAGCATTCCGTGGCTAAGCGGAAGCGTTTCGCGGAACATAAGACCGCGTGCCTGTTCTTCTGGGTCGTCGGCGATTTCGACTGAAAATCGCGCTTGCCCCCAATCGCCTTTCAAATCGACGATTGCCTCATTGCATTGCGCAAAGAGAGGCCCGCCGAACAGGCAGGCGGTCACAGCGAGTATTAGCTGCTTGGTGCGTCTTCTGAAATTGCGCTTTCCCATGAACTTACCGTCGTTGCCATGCGGCCTCGTTTGCCGTCAACCACGCGAAGGCAAACAGCCTCCCCCGGTTGCAGATCCGCCAGACCGGATCGGCGCAAGACCTCAATGTGTACGAATACATCATCGCCGCTGCCAAAGACATTTGCAAAGCCAAAGCCTTTGCCTTTGTCGAACCATTTCACACGCGCTGGTTCCAGCGGGGTCGATGCAAGTTCTTCTAGATCAGCATCCGCGAAATCCTCCAGAGCGGAACCAACGATTCCCTCGGGCGGATCGATACGCAGGACTTGAGTAGCTTGCATCCCGCGTTCAGTTTCTTGGATAACAATTTCAATGCCGGCAGAATCCGCCACAGAACTTTGTCCAAAGTTCCGCAGCACATTCGCGTGCAAAAGTATGTCGGCCCCTCCCTCGTCGGAAACAACAAATCCGAAACCTTTAGTAGGGTCGAACCATTTGACACGGCCCATTACCGTGCGCATGACGTCTTCGTCCTGTTCGCTCATAGTTTGTATCACGTTTTTTACTCAGCTTCCCCGCGTTCTGTTGTGACAGACCACGCTGAGACTGCAAGCCAAAATTTGCTTTTTCAGTCAATGTGTTGCCATTCACGAAGCGTGAATATCACGGGTTTAACCGCTGAATTTCCCATTCCGCACCTAGGGTTTCGCGCCGCCAACGGAACCGATCATGCAACCGGAAGGCGCCATCTGCCCAAAATTCTATCTCGGTGGGGCATAACCTATAACCACCCCAAAACGTTGGTCTTTCTAACGCCGTCCCTCGCAAAGCGGTTGCACGTGCAACCTCCGCCAACAGAGCCGAACGCGACTCTAGAGGTTGTGATTGGCGTGACGCCCAAGCCCCGAGCCTGCTCTTCAAAGAGCGCGACGCAAAATAAGCGTCAGCTTTCGGGCCTTCTTCTCTTTTTACAATGCCGCGCACGCGAATTTGCCTGCGCAGCGACTTCCAATGTAACACAAACGCCGCTTTTCCGGCGGATTCTATTTCTTCTGCCTTAGCGCTACCGTAATTCGTATAAAATACAAAGGCTTCTTCTTCGATTTCCTTAAGAAGGACCATCCGCGCATTTGGCATACCAGATGCGTCGACCGTCGACAGCGCGATGGCGTTGGGGTCGTTAGGCTCTGACGCCTCGGCCTCGGTCAGCCATTTTCTTGCCAAGACGAACGGATCGTCGCCAGCAAAAATACCGTTTCGTTCTGACATTTGCTTCTCCCCAGCCCTTTTCGCGTCTACGGTCAATCACCTAACCGGTCAACATTGTCGCCCATGCCGTTTCGCTTGATGGCGGCCCTGCTTTGGCCTAAACGGTTGGCACTCTAGAAAAGTTGTTGAGGGGCGGCGAATGTCAACAAAACTTATGGACGGCAAGCGCGGACTCATTATGGGCCTCGCGAATGACAAATCCATCGCGTGGGGAATCGCGAAAGCCTGTGCTGAACATGGCGCAGAGCTGGCGTTTTCATACCAAGGTGAGCAGCTGAAAAAGCGCGTCGGCCCGCTGGCGCAGCAAGTTGGTTCCGATCTTATTCTGGAATGCGATGTGGCCGACGAAGACTCGGTCGATCGTCTTTTCGACGAGTTGGAGAAGACATGGGGCAAGCTGGACTTCGTTGTTCACGCCATCGGCTTTTCCGACAAGGGCGAACTGCGCGGGCGTTACGTTGACACCAGCCGCAGCAACTTTGCGATGACGATGGACATCTCGGTCTATTCGTTCACTTCGATTGTGCGCCGCGCCGAAAAGATGATGACAGATGGCGGGTCTTGCCTGACGCTTACGTATTACGGCGCCGAACAGGTGATGCCGCATTACAATGTGATGGGTGTTGCCAAGGCCGCGCTGGAAGCATCGGTGAAATATCTGGCCGAAGATTTGGGCAAGGATAACATCCGGGTCAACGCGATCTCTGCCGGGCCGATCAAAACGCTGGCTGCGTCTGGCATTGGCGATTTCCGCTATATCCTTAAGTGGAACGAGCTTAACTCGCCCCTGCGCCGCAATGTAACACAGGACGAAGTCGGTAAGTCAGCTGTATACCTTCTGTCTGACCTTGGCTCTGGCGTGACGGGTGAGAACCTGCATGTGGATGCCGGTTACCATGTTGTCGGCATGAAGGCGGTTGATGCGCCCGATATTGATGCAGTAACAGGCCGCAAGAACGGTAACGGAGAGTAAAGATGAGCGACCGCCTGCCCCATGAAAAAGGGTTCCACATAAGCTGGGACCAAATTCACCGTGACAGCCGCGCGCTTGCGTGGCGGTTGGATGGGCACGGGCCTGACGATGGGGCATGGCGGGCCATCGTGGCGATCACGCGCGGCGGCATGGCCCCCGCGATGATCATCGCACGCGAATTGGATGTGCGGGTGATCGATACGATTTCCGTGAAATCCTATAACCATCAGGAACAGATGGACGCGAAGGTGCTGAAAGCGCCCGACCCTGAAATCGTGGGCGATGGAACCGGCATTCTGGTGATCGACGATCTGGTGGACAGCGGCAAAACGCTGGAACTGGTACGTGAACTTTACCCCAACGCCCATTTTGCAACGGTTTACGCCAAGCCCAAGGGTCGCCCGCTGGTGGACACGTTCATCACCGAAGTCAGCCAAGACACGTGGATCTTTTTCCCATGGGATATGGCCTTGCAATACGTCGAACCTTACCGCGGTAAAGACTAACCCCTAATCCCGCTCTTGCAGGCGCGCGGAACCGGTGCTCAGATGCGCCCGAACCCGACGCGCCAAACGAGCGAGGATTGCCGCGAATGCCCCTACTTCTGAATCCAAACCTAGCCGCAACCTTCCCACCCCCGGTGATGGAGGCGCGGCGCTGGTTGGAAGGGGTGGACTTTCCCGCAGATCGCCCGCTGCTGAACGTCAGTCAGGCCGCACCGGTTGACCCACCGCCGCAAGCCCTGCGCGAAGCGATCGCCGATGTTGTTCTGAACACCCCAGAGGCGCATCTTTACGGGCCCGTGCTTGGCCTGCCCGAATTGCGCGCCCGCGTTGCGGCTGACTGGTCTAAGGCCTATGGCGGCACGATCGACCCCTCTCAGGTTGCGATCACGTCGGGCTGCAACCAAGCCTTCAGCGCCACGATGGCGACGCTGGCCAAGGAAGGGGATGAGGTTATCCTGCCAACCCCCTGGTATTTTAACCATAAAATGTGGCTAGACATGACTGGAATAACGGCCGTTCCCCTTGCCACCGGGCCCAGCCTTATCCCCGATGTCAACGCCGCCGGCGCGCTGATTGGGCCACGTACCAAGGCCATTGTTCTGGTTACCCCCAACAACCCCGGTGGCGTTGAATATTCGGCCGAAACAGTCGCCGCGTTTTATCAACTGGCACAATCCCACGGTATCGCGCTGGTGGTGGATGAAACCTATCGGGATTTTGACAGCCGCGATGGCGCGCCACATGCGTTGTTTGAAGATCCCGATTGGGCCGACACGCTTATCCACCTTTATTCGTTCTCTAAGGCCTATCGGCTGACGGGGCATCGTGTTGGGGCGATGATTGCCTCCGAAGATCGCTTGGCCGAGGTCGAAAAGTTTCTGGATACCGTCGCCATCTGCCCTAACCAAATCGGCCAGCGTGCGGCACTGTGGGGTATGGAAAACCTTGGCCAATGGCTGGCTGGGGAACGGGACGAAATCCTGAACCGTCGCGCCGCAATCGAAGATGGCGCGCCCGCCCTGCCCGACTGGACCCTGTTGGGATGCGGTGCGTATTTCGCCTATATGGAACACCCGTTCGATATCCCATCGAACGAATTGGCGCAGAAACTGGTGCAAAACGCGGGCGTTCTTTTGCTGCCCGGCACCATGTTTACACCCGCCGATGACCCCGCCGGCGCGCGCCAATTGCGCATCGCATTTGCCAATATCGATGCAGCAGGAATTGCCACCTTGTTCAAACGGCTTGCAACCTTTGCCCCATGACGCTTGCGGCCCTTAAAGCAACCGCTTACACATCCACGACAGATTATCGCCAAGGAAGGATAAGTACCCATGGGTGTGGCTAAGAAAACCGGCAATGTCTTTGTGTGGATCATCCTTCTTTTGCTTATCGTTGGCCTTGGTGGCTTTGGCGTCAGCAACTTTGGTGGGTCCGTTCAAAGCATCGGCACCGTGGGTGACCAAGAGATCAGCGTGAATGATTATGCGCGCCAGCTTCAGCAAGACTTGCGCGCAGCCGAAGCCCAAACCGGCGAGCGTATGACAATCGCTCAGGCAGAGTCATTCGGCATTGTCGCCAACGCGCGCAGCCGCGTTATCACGACCGCCGCCTTGGATAACGAAGTCGCCCGCATGGGCGTTTCGGTTGGCGACACCGAAGTACAGCAGCAGGTTCTTGGCTATGACGCGTTCAAAGGGCTTGATGGCCGTTTCGACCGCGAGGCATATCGTTTCACCCTTCAGCAGAACGGCCTGACCGAACCTGAATTCGAAACGCAGATTCGCACCGAAACCGCCCGCACCTTGCTGCAGGGCGCGGTATTGGCTGGGATCAGTGCGCCAGAAAACTATAGCGACGTTGTGTACACATACCTTGGTGGGCGCCGCAGCTATTCGATGATCGAACTTAGCTCTGCCACGTTGGAAAGCCACATTGGCGCCCCTGACGATGCCACGCTGCAAGCCTATTACGAAGCCAACGCTCCGGCTTTCACCACGCCCGAGGCGAAGTCGCTGACCTATGTCTCGCTGACTCCTGAGACGATCCTTGGAACAATCGACGTGGACGCCGAAAAAGTGCGCGCGCTTTATGACGAACGCCTTAGCGAATACCAAAGCCCGGAACGGCGCTTGGTTGAACGTCTGGTTTACCCAACCCAAGAAGAGGCAGCCGCTGCCAAAGCCCGACTGGACGCAGGCGAAGCCCCGTTCGAAGCGCTGGTTCTGGAGCGCGGGCTAGAGCTTTCGGATGTTGATATGGGCGACGCGTCGCGCCAAGATCTGGGTGCCGCCGCTGACGCCGTGTTCGCGCTAGAGGCGCCCGGCATTGTTGGCCCTGTGGACACGAACCTTGGCCCTGCCCTGTTCCGCATGAATGCCATTCTGGCGGCTCAGGAAACCCCGTTCGAAGATGTGCGCGAAGAACTGGAAAGCGAACTGGCCCAAGATCGCGCCCGCCGCATCGTACAAGATAGCATCAGCGACATTGACGACCGTCTGGCCGCTGGCGCGACGCTGGAAGAGCTGGCCAATGAAACTGACATGGTGCTTGGCACCATCGACTTTTCGGCCACTGAAACCTCGGGCATCGCGGCCTATCCCGCATTCCGCGACGCCGCGCTTGCCGTCCAAGAAGGCGATTTCCCCGAAGTTATCGAACTTGACGACGGTGGCATTGCCGCCTTGCGCCTGGAAGAGATCAAGGCCCCAGAACTGCGCCCACTCGACGATGTCCGCGAAGAGGCGATCATCGGTTGGCAAACCCAAGAAACGGCAAGCCAGCTAACCGCCCAAGCCGAGGCGCTGAAAGCGCGGCTTGATGCGGGGACAACGATGCAAGGGCTGGAAATGACCGTTGAACAAGCCGAAGCTGTGACACGCGGTGGCGTAACCCCGCTAACCCTAAGTGATGCGGTGTTCGGTCTGGAAATCGGCGAAAGCACCATTGTCGATGCGGGTAAGACCGTGTTCTTGGTTCAACTGGACGATATCTTGCCACCGGACGCCGAAGACACGGCAACGGCTCAGCTGAAGACCGCGCTTGACGCACAGGCGGCGCAGGCGATCAGTCAGGACATCTTCGCCATGTTCGCGCAGGCCCTTCTTAACGATGCTGGCCTGACCCTGAATCAGGCGGCGATTAACGCCGTTCACGCACAACTCCCCTGAGGATACCATGGCAGGACTGACCCCATCGTTCGAGGCTTTCGAGGCCGAATATAACGCGGGCCGCAATCAGGTGGTCTATGCCCGGTTGGCAGCCGATCTGGACACGCCCGTCAGCCTGATGCTGAAACTGGCAGAGGCGCGCAAAGACAGCTTTATGCTGGAATCCGTTACTGGCGGCGAAGTGCGCGGGCGCTATTCCGTGGTTGGGATGAAACCCGATCTGATCTGGGAATGTCGCGGTACGGCAAGCCGGATCAATCGCCAAGCGCGTTTTGATCCCGACACGTTCGAAGACCTTCCCGGCAGCCCGCTTGACACACTGCGCGCGCTCATCGGTGAAAGCCGGATCGATATGCCCGACGGGTTGCCGCCCATAGCGGCGGGGCTGTTTGGTTACCTTGGCTATGACATGATCCGCCTTGTCGAACGCCTGCCCAACGTCAATCCAGACCCTCTTGGCCTGCCTGACGCGCTGATGCTGCGCCCATCGGTTGTGGCGGTTCTGGATGGCGTGAAGGGCGAAGTTACGGTTGTTTCACCGGCTTGGGCCGCTTCTGGTTTGTCCGCCCGCGCGGCCTATGCCCAAGCGGCAGAGCGCGTGATGGACGCCGTACGCGAAATGGAACGCTCAATTTCGGCGGCAACCCGTGATCTGGGTGAAGTCACGCCCGTTGGCGAACCTGTGTCGAACTTCACCAAAGCCGGCTATATGGAAGCGGTCGAAAAGGCCAAGGATTACATCCGAGCCGGTGACATATTTCAGGTCGTACCAGCCCAACGCTGGACACAGGATTTCAAGCTGCCGCCGTTTGCGCTTTATCGATCACTGCGGCGCACGAACCCGTCGCCGTTCATGTTCTTCTTCAATTTCGGTGGCTTCCAAGTGATTGGCGCCAGCCCCGAAATCCTTGTGCGGTTGCGCGAAGAAGAGGTCACAATTCGCCCAATCGCAGGCACCCGCCCCCGTGGCGCAACGCCCGAAGAAGACCGCGCCTTGGAAGCGGACCTTTTGGCCGACAAGAAAGAGCTGGCCGAACATTTGATGCTGCTTGATCTGGGCCGCAACGATGTTGGGCGCGTGGCCAAAATCGGCACGGTCAAACCGACCGAAGAATTTATCATCGAACGCTACAGCCACGTGATGCACATCGTGTCCAACGTGATCGGCGAAATCGCGGATGGCGAAGATGCACTTTCCGCGCTGCTTGCCGGTCTACCTGCGGGGACCGTGTCTGGTGCGCCAAAGGTGCGCGCGATGGAAATCATTGACGAGCTGGAGCCTGAAAAGCGCGGCGTTTACGGCGGCGGCGTCGGCTATTTCGCGGCGAATGGTGACATGGATATGTGCATCGCCCTTCGGACGGCTGTCTTGAAGGACGAAAAGCTTTATATTCAGGCCGGTGGCGGTGTTGTTTACGACAGCGACCCCGAAGCCGAATTTCAGGAAACCGTCAACAAATCCAAGGCGATTCGAATGGCCGCCGAAGATGCGGGGCTCTTTGCCCGCTCGGGCAACGAATAGGCTTTGCTGTTTCGCTAACCCATCGGCTTGGCAGACAATAGCGCCCCCTAGGGGGCGCTAAAAATAGGTGTCGCGCGGAACGCGCGTCCGTTTGGTTAGATCACTGGCCGCGCAAAATCGCCGAAATCGGGGCCATGGTCAGATCTGCCCCCTTGCCTTCCAGCGCCCAGGAAAACAGCGCCGTCACGGTTTCAGGATAGCTGTGACCAACCACAACCACCTGCCCATCCTGCGCTGCCTTGAATGCTCCGCGATCAAGATACCGGCGGATTGTAGAGCCAGCCTCTTGCTCGCCATCCAACACCCGGAACACAAGCGCCGACGGCACCTTCGCCGCCTGAGCCATCTTTTCGGCTGTGTTCAGTCCACGGTCATAGGTTACAACACCATGGCCGCTTTCGTCCAGCATCGCCATCAGCTGTGTCAGCAACGGGCGGTCAGACTGCAACGTACCCGCTTCGGCGTCCATAATCGCAACGCTTTCCGGCACACGCGACAGATAGGCCGACAGTGAAACTTCAAGGTCGCTAGGCTGCGCGCCTTCGGGCAGGCCCGTCATCAACAGCACAACCTCAAACCCTGCGGCGCGATAGTCGCGCATTGCCTGTTCGGCGTCGGGGCGTGATGCATCCACAGCAAAAGTCACTGGAAACGAGAATGTTTTCAGCGTTTCACGATCAAGCCCCTCTTCGCCTGCGTCGATCAGGATAACCGAAAAAAGCGGGCCGTCGCCTTCGGCTTCAAAAGGTGCGGCATACCGGGCAACCGCATCAAGATCAGCTGGGTCGGCGAACACTATTTCGCTTTCCTCTGCCTGTTGCGCGGCGTTTTCCCCGCCCACAGTGGGCAAGCGGCCTGTGCGTACATTGGGCAGCGCGATTTTATGGCCTGGCACGGGAACGCGGATCATGCTTGGCGTGGCTTCGGCCGCGATATTCGGTGCAACCCCGATGGGCGAGGTCGGGTTAATGCGACGTGCTGGCTGCGCTTCGGTCGAAGGTTCCAGCGGGCTTGTCGCGCCCGGAATCGGCAAAATCGGCGCTTCGCCGGTTGACGGGATCGTCGGGCTTGCATCCACGACGTCTGGCGCAACCATCACGCCGGTTGCTTCTGCGTCTGTCTGCGGGACCGACCCCGGCGCTGTGTCAGGCGCGGGCGGCGTTGCAATATCGGTGCTTGGCGTTGGCACAGCGGGGGCTGCGCCCGGCAATGCGGTTTGGTCCGTGCCGGGTATAATCGCCTCTCCCTCGGGCGGAGGGCGGTTGAATTCAGACCCCGGTGGCAGGTCGATTTCGCCTGTCTGGGGTGATTCTGTCGGGGCGCCTTCGGCCTCTGCTTCTGGGGCAGTCGGTGCCGCGTCAGGTGCGGGCGCGCGTTCCAGAGCTGGGGCTTGCGCCCCCGGTTCAGGCTCTTCTGGTTCGCCTTCGGGGTCTTCTTCGTCAGAGCCAGACCCAACCGGATTTGGCTCTACTTCGACGACAAGCCCTTGGTCTTCTTGCGGTAGGGGCGCAATAATTGACGCTGCTGACAATAGGACAACAACTGTTACGCCACCCGAAACGAGCCCTCTTACAAAGCCGCTCATCGATCTTGCCTCCGTCCATTCCGCCTGTTCAACCGGCGCTGGTTTCAATCCGCTCTGCCCTTGACCCCGGCACGCGGCTCTGAACATGTATAGCCCGACCAAGCGCGGGGTTCACCCCCATTTAACAAAGGCGTCCGCATGTTGCTGCTCATCGACAACTATGACAGTTTTACTTACAACCTCGTTCATTATCTGGGCGAATTGGGTGCGGATGTTCGGGTCTGGCGAAACGACGCGCTGAACGTCCAAGAGGCGGTTGCCCTAAAGCCAGAGGCGATTTTGCTGTCCCCCGGCCCCGGTGATCCTTCGCAAGCAGGTATTTGCCTTGCCCTGACGCGAGCCGCAGCAGAAACCAAAACGCCGCTGATCGGCGTGTGCCTTGGACATCAGACAATCGGCGAAGCCTTTGGCGGAAAGATCGTTCGCGCGGACGATATCGTACACGGCAAGATGGGCATCATGCACCACGACGGCACCGGCGTGTTCGCGGGGCTTCCTTCCCCGTTTGAGGCAACCCGGTATCATTCCCTGATCGTAGATCGCGAAAGCCTGCCCGACTGTCTGGAAGTGAACGCATGGCTAGAGGATGGCACGATCATGGGGCTGCGTCACAAGACGTTGCCGATCCATGGGGTGCAGTTCCACCCTGAAAGCATCAAGTCCGAACACGGGCATGCGCTTTTGAAGAATTTCCTTGATATGTCGAAGGTGCCAGCATGAGCGACGCATTAAAACCGCTGATCGGCGCGGCCGCTGATCGCCCGCTGACCCGCGAAGAGGCAGAAACCGCGTTCGAGATTTTGTTCGACGGCGAAGCCACGCCCAGCCAGATCGGTGGCTTTCTGATGGCGCTGCGCACGCGCGGTGAAGCAGTTGGTGAAATTGCTGCGGCCGCTGGAGTGATGCGTGCGAAGTGCACGCCCGTCAAAGCGCCCATTGGCGCGATGGATATTGTGGGCACCGGTGGTGATGGCAAGGGCACGCTGAACATCTCTACGGCGACGGCATTTGTTGTGGCGGGTGCCGGTGTACCCGTTGCCAAGCACGGCAACCGGAACCTTAGCTCCAAATCTGGAGCGGCGGATGCGTTGGGTCAGATGGGCATCAACGTGATGGTCGGCGCCGATGTCGTAGAACGCGCGCTGAAAGAGGTCGGCATCGGCTTTATGATGGCGCCCATGCACCACCCGGCGATGAAACATGTCATGCCCACACGGCTTGAACTTGGGACGCGCACGATTTTCAACATTCTGGGGCCCCTGACCAACCCGGCGGGCGTCAAGCGGCAACTGACCGGCGCGTTCACCCGCGATCTGATCCGGCCCATGGCTGAAACGCTGTTGGCACTTGGGTCCGAAAAGGCGTGGCTTGTGCATGGCAGCGACGGCACGGACGAACTTTCCATTGCGGGCGTGTCTTATGTCGCGGCGCTGGAAGACGGCGCTGTCAGTGATCGTGAAATCCACCCCGAAGATGCCGGTTTGCCCGAACACCCGTTCGAAGACCTGCTTGGCGGTACGCCCGAAGAAAACGGTCGCGCCTTTGCCGCGTTGCTGGAAGGCACGAAATCAGCCTATCGCGATGCGGTTTTGTTGAACGCCGCAGCCGCACTGGTTGTGGCTGACAAGGTCGCCACGCTGCCCGAAGGGGCCGCCATGGCCGCGGAAAGCATCGACAGTGGCGCAGCAGGTGCAAAAGTTGTTGGGTTGGCCCAACTTACGTCTAAGGCGTAAGGGCCTCTCTTCCTCTTCCATTCGGGGCGGTGGCGGGCTATCTCATCTGCATGAGCACCATACTGGACAAGATCAAAGCCTATAAGCTGGAAGAGGTTGCCGCCGACAAGGCCGCGCGCCCTCTGGCAGAGGTTGAAGAGGCCGCGAAAGCCGCCCCCACCGTGCGCGGCTTTGCCCAAGCACTTCAGAACGCCGCGAAAACAGGCTACGGCCTGATCGCAGAGGTCAAAAAGGCCAGCCCGTCCAAGGGTCTGATCCGGCCTGACTTTGACCCGCCCGCCTTGGCCAAGGCCTATGAAGAAGGCGGTGCTGCCTGTCTTTCCATCCTGACGGACACGCCTTCGTTCCAGGGCGCGAAAGAATACCTGACAGCCGCGCGCGCCGCCGTTAGCCTGCCCTGCCTGCGCAAAGATTTCATGTATGACACCTATCAGGTGGCCGAAGCCCGCGCGCTGGGTGCCGACTGTATTCTGATCATCATGGCCAGCGTGTCCGATGACCAAGCCGCCGAACTTGAAGCGGCCGCGTTTGAATGGGGCATGGATGCGCTGATCGAAGTCCATGACGGTGAAGAGCTTGATCGCGCGCTAAAGCTGAAATCCCCTTTGATGGGCATCAACAACCGCAACCTGAAAACCTTCGAAACCTCGCTTGATACGACGCGCACGCTGGCAAAACGTATCCCCGAAGGGCGGATGGTTATCGCGGAAAGCGGGCTGAATACGCCCGAAGAATTGGCCGACATGGCGCAGCACGGCGCGCGTTGCTTCCTGATTGGCGAAAGCCTGATGCGCAAAGATGACGTGGCCCAGGCGACCCGCGAATTGCTCAGCCATTCCAACGACATGACACGAGGCGCGTGATGGCGGAACTGACCCATTTCGACACCAAGGGCGATGCCCATATGGTGGATGTTTCGGAAAAGGCCGTGACCTCGCGCATTGCGGTGGCCGAGGGCTCCGTAAAGATGCAGCCCGAAACGCTTGCGATGATCACCGAAGGCCGCGCCAAAAAGGGCGACGTTCTTGGCGTTGCGCGGCTTGCCGGGATCATGGGCGCTAAGAAAACCGCCGACCTGATCCCGCTGTGCCATCCCCTGCCGATAACCAAGGTCGCTGTTGAGCTGACCCCGGATGAGGCGCTTCCGGGCGTGCGGATCGAAGCGACCGTTAAGACCACCGGGCAGACGGGGATTGAGATGGAGGCGCTGACGGCCGTCTCCACCGCCGCCCTTACGCTTTACGATATGGTCAAAGCCGTTGAGAAAAGCATGGTGATTTCCGACATTCGGCTAAAGCTGAAAGACGGCGGTAAATCCGGCCTTTACGAGGCTGATTGATGATTACCGTCGCCCAAGCGCTTGAACATGTCTTCGCGCTGGTCGCGCCGGTAGATATCGAAGAAATCCCTTTGGCGCAGGCCGCTGGCCGCGTGCTGGCCCGCCCGGTTAGCGCAAAGCGCAGCCAGCCGCCATTCGCAGCCTCGGCCATGGATGGCTATGCCCTGAAAGCGGCAGAGGCTGAACCGGACGCCATGTTCAAGGTGATCGGCGAAGCCGCAGCCGGGCATGCCTTTGAAGGCAGCGTCGGCCCCGGGCAAGCGGTTCGCATCTTTACCGGCGCACCGATCCCTGACGGGGCAGATCGTGTTATTATTCAAGAAGATGTCGGGCGAACCGGCGATTTGATCTCTCTAAACCGTGACATGGACGAAGGGTTCCACATTCGACCTGCTGGCGGTGATTTCGTCGAAGGCGCCACGCTGGACGCACCTCGCCGGTTGAGCCCTGCGAACATTGCCCTAATGGCCTCGATGAACATCGCGCATGTGCCGGTGCGCCGTCGCCCTGTCGTGGCGATCATCGCGACAGGCGACGAATTGGTCATGCCCGGCGAAACGCCCGGCCCGGATCAGATCATCGCATCAAACAGTTTTGGCTTGAAAGCGATGCTAGAGGCCGAAGGTGCAGAGGTTCGCCTTCTTCCTATCGCGAAAGACACGGTTGCGTCGTTGAAGGCCGTTTTCGATTTGGCCAAAGACGCGGATCTAATTTTGACCATAGGCGGCGCCTCTGTTGGGGATCACGATCTGGTTGCGCAGGTTGCCGAAGACCTTGGGATGGACCGTTCATTTTACAAAGTGGCGATGCGGCCCGGTAAACCGCTGATGGCGGGGCGGCTGGGATCGGCGGCGATGGTTGGCCTTCCCGGCAATCCGGTTTCCGCGATGGTCTGTGGGCAGATATTTGTGGTGCCCGCCCTGCGTGTGATGCTTGGCCTTGAAGCCGCGCCTGCCCCGCGCCGCCGCGGTGTGTTGGCCATAGATATCGACGCAAACGGCCCACGCGAACATTACATGCGCGCGCGTCAAACCGACGAAGGGTTGGCGCCGTTTGGCCGTCAGGACAGCTCTCTCCTGACGATCCTGTCTGACGCACAGGCCTTGGTCGTGCGCCCGCCTAACGACCCCGCGCGCAAAGCTGGTGATACGGTAGAATATCTGCCGATCTGACACGGCGGTTGACACAAAACGAGAACATGAATAGAACATGGGGGAACGATGCCCCCGTTTTGTTCCGTGGGCGACTGTCGCAGGAGCTACTGATGCTGACCCGTAAGCAACTGGAACTGTTGGAATTCATTAACGCGCGCCTTCAAAAAGACGGTGTTCCCCCGTCATTTGATGAAATGAAGGAAGCATTGGATCTGCGATCCAAGTCCGGCATCCACCGTCTTATCACTGCATTGGAAGAACGCGGCTTCATCCGCCGCCTTGCCCATCGTGCTCGTGCGATTGAAATCGTGAAACTGCCCGAAGCGATGGAAAAGAAGGGGTTCACCCCCCGTGTTATCGAAGGCGATGCGCCGCCCCCGCCCCCGTCGAACGCCATGCCTGTTGAGAATGTACACGCGATGGAACTGCCCGTGATGGGCCGCATCGCCGCTGGTACCCCGATCGAAGCAATTAGCGAAGTGTCCCATTCCGTTGCGGTTCCAGGGTCCATGCTGTCGGGGCGCGGAAAGCATTACGCGCTGGAAGTTAAGGGCGACTCGATGATCGAAGCCGGGATCAATGATGGCGACGTCGTTGTGATCCGGGAACAGACGACCGCTGACAACGGTGAGATTGTTGTGGCGCTGGTCGAAGGGCATGAGGCGACGTTGAAACGATTTCGTCGCAAGGGCGACATGATCGCGCTTGAAGCTGCCAACCCCGCCTATGAAACGCGGATGCTTCCTTCTGACAAGGTGCGCGTGCAGGGGCGGCTTGTCGGCCTGATCCGCAGTTACTGATCACTGTGTCCAAGGCCGGTCACCCGCTAAGGTTTTCGCTTTCGTGATAATCGGACCATCCGGCCCTTTAAAAACGGCAATGGAGCCGGTTTTCGACAACGCTCGTTGATCCAACAACTGGCACCCTTCGGGTGCGGGGATGTCCAGCTTACGCGCCATAACGACCCATCCCTGCGCGCAAGCTTCGGGCAGTTTCCCGGCCCAACCACGTCCCGACAGGTGTATGAAACGTTGGCCCATCACCTCGGCGATAAGGTACCCTTTGCCACCGCCGAACCCGTCGCGCCCGAATGCTTGCTGTTGAGTGGCGACATCACCGTCATTCTCTAGCCAGTTTTGCGCAGAAAAGCCTGCACCCTTCCCCTTGCTCAACACGCGGCCCTGTTCGGTCATCAACCCCATCAGGCTGCCATTGTCCGAAATCAAAAGCTGCGGACGTGAGGTTTGCGCCCAAAGCACAAATGCCAAGGATGCAGGAACAGCACCCAAAAGCCGCCATCGCCCTTGCCACAGGATCAGCCACAGCGCCCCGATGGTAAAAATTGGCAAAACCCAATCCGAAGGTGCAGGCACAGGCCACGTGGAACCATCCAACCCGGCCACATATTCCGCGACGAATAATATCCACCCAATGCCCAAGCGCATGACATCCAATGCGATGCCAGCAACGCCAAAGGGTGCCAGCAGGCCCGCAACAACCGCTGCCGGAATCACGAGGATTCCCATCAAGGGCACGGTCAGCAGGTTCGCAAATAGGCCGTATTGCGCGACTTGGTTAAAATGCGCCGCGCCGAACGGGGCTGTGGCCCCCCCGGCGACAAGCGAAGAAACCACCACGGCCAGAACCGGTTGCGCCCATCGTGGCATCCGCCACCAGTTTTCCGGCCAATCCCGCAGCGCACCGAAAACCGCAACCAATGCGGTTGTGGCTGAAAAGGACATCTGAAATCCGGGTTCCGTCACGCTTTCGGGTTGCATTAAAAGGACGATCAGCGCGGCAATCGCCACCGCCCGCACCGTAATAGCGCGGCGATCGAACAGCACGGCGACCAACATCACGGCAACCATGATGAATGCCCTTTGCGTGGCGATGTTGCCGCCAGAAAGCGCAAGGTAAAACGCCGCACAGCACAGAGCGAAAACGGCCGCCAGCTTTTTCACCGGTACGCGCAAGGCCAGCGGTGGGATCAGCGATAGGCCGGTGCGCAATGCGGCAAAGACAAACGCGGTCAAAAGCCCCATATGCAGACCTGAAATCGCCAGAAGATGCGCCAGATTTGCATCGCGTAAAGCTTGCAGGGTGGGTTGCGACATGGCGGAACGGTCGCCTGTAAGAATCGCGGATGCGAAAGCGCCCTCATCACCGGGCATGTGTTGCCTGATCGCCCCCGAGATTGCCATTCGCAAACGGTGAATGGCCAGCCCCGCGCGCCCTTCCGACGCCGGCGCCATCGCCAAAGCAGGCGAGCGTGTGTAACCGACAGCACCCAGTTTTTCGAACCACGCGCGCCGCTGAAAGTTGAAACCCCCGGGTTCCGAGGGCGCAGGCGGCGGCGAAAGATGGGCGGTCATCGCGACGCGAAGCCCCGGTTCAGCATCGAAAAATCCCTGATTGCCGTGCAAAGAGACCCTGACGCGGGCCGGTGTTTCGTCGGGCGCGAACCGCTCCATCCACACTTGATCCAAGGTCAGCCGTGGCACGTCAGAAAAGGATCGATCAATCGCGATGATCCGCCCCTCAACCGCGCCATAAAAGCGGTACTTCAGCACTGGCTCGGCCACCAACATGGTCCGCGCGCCAGCCAAAAGGCCACCCGCCCCGATCAGGAACAACAAGACGAACAAGGGCCCAGCCCGCGGCCCGACCACCCAAGATAGCAGTAAAAACAAGCCGCACAGGCCAGTGACGCCTGCCCAGATGACCGCGCCGGGCTCTGCCGTCAGGGTGAAGTAGAACCCGATCCCGGCGGCCAGCGCCACGGGGACCCAAGGGAACAAATGTCCGCGCTGTGCGTCGAGGGTCTCAAGGATGCGCATGCCTTGTCCTCCCCTGCCCGATTGCTTAATCAGGCTGCAACGCTATCTCCCATTTGGTTTCCAGAAGGTTAACGCCCTATGTCCGAGGCTCAGGTTGTCACCCGTTTCGCCCCGTCGCCCACCGGCTATTTGCACATCGGTGGCGCACGCACCGCGCTGTTCAACTGGCTCTATGCCCGTGGTCGTGGCGGCAAGTTCCTGCTGCGCATCGAAGACACCGACCGCGCACGTTCCACGCCCGAGGCCACAGCCGCGATCCTTAAAGGTCTGACTTGGCTGGGGTTGGATTGGGACGGCGACGCAGTCAGTCAGTTCGAACGTGCGGGCCGCCACGCCCAGGTTGCGTTGGAGATGCTGACCACGGGCCACGCTTATAAGTGCTTCGCCACGCAGGACGAAATCGCCGCCTTCCGCGAAGAAGCAAAGGCCGCCGGGAAATCGACGCTATACCGTTCGCCGTGGCGCGATGCGGCACCCGAATCCCATCCAGACGCGCCCTATGTTGTGCGCCTGAAGGCCCCGCGCGAAGGCGCGACCGTGATCAAAGATCAGGTACAGGGCGACGTGACATGGAAAAACGATCAACTGGATGACATGGTCCTGTTACGTTCAGACGGCACACCGACATATATGTTGGCGGTGGTTGTAGATGACCATGATATGGGCGTGACCCATGTGATCCGGGGGGATGACCACCTGGCCAATGCCGCGCGTCAAATGCAGATTTACGCGGCGATGGGTTGGTCCTTGCCCGTTTACGCACACATCCCGCTGATTCACGGCCCCGACGGTAAGAAGCTGTCCAAACGCCACGGCGCGCTTGGAGTCGAAGAATATCAGGCGATGGGCTATCCGGCGGCGGCTGTTCGCAACTACCTTGCACGGCTGGGCTGGTCCCATGGCGATGACGAGTTTTTCAACGACGAACAGGCGAAAGAATGGTTCGGCTTTGATGGAATCGGCAAATCGCCCGCGCGGTTTGACTTTAAGAAGCTGGAAAATCTTTCAGGACAGCATATCGGGGTCGCCGACGATGCTGCACTGCTGCAAGAGCTTGAGGCGTTTTTGGTTGCCACGGATGCACCCGCGCTTACGGATGCACAAAAAAGTGGTTTGGCCCTTGCCATGCCATATTTGAAAACCGGCACCAAATCCTTCGGGCAACTGCTTGATAAGGCTTACTTTGTTCTTGGCTCGCGCCCGTTTGAACCGGATGAAAAGGCGTCAAAGTCGCTGGATAATGTATCCCGTGGTATACTGACGGAATTGACGCCGCATCTGCAAAATGCTAGCTGGACGCGAGACGCGCTGGAAGCGGCTGTGGGGGAGTTCGCCGAGGCACGTGGCCTCAAACTGGGGAAGTTAGCCCAACCTCTTCGTGCAGCCCTTGCGGGACGCACCGCAACGCCCAGCGTTTTCGATATGATGCTTGTCATCGGACGGGATGAAACAATCGCCCGGCTGACTGACGCACAGGCCTGATGCGGGATTTACCTGCACCACATAACGCCACCGACCGGTGCGGTTCCTCGCGCCGGTCTCTCAGAGAGGGATAAGAATGGCAGACAGCACCAAGACCGCAACGCTGAGCTTCGGTGACACCACCATTGAATTGCCGATGTATTCGCCCAGTGCCGGGCCAGATGTCATCGATATTTCCAAACTCTATGCCCAGGGTGGCGTATTCACCCACGATCCGGGCTTTACCTCCACATCCTCTTGCGAATCCACGATCACGTTTATCGATGGCGGCAAGGGCGAGCTTTTGCACCGCGGTTATCCGATTGATCAGCTGGCTGAAAAATCCCACTTCTTGGAAGTGTGCTACCTGCTGCTTTACGGTGAACTGCCAACTGCTGCTCAGCTGGAAGATTTCGAATTCCGCGTGACGCGCCACACCATGGTACACGAGCAGATGGGCAACTTCTTCCGCGGGTTCCGCCGCGATGCGCACCCAATGGCCGTTATGGTTGGTGTGGTTGGCGCGATGTCCGCGTTCTATCACGACAGCACCGATGTAAACGATCCGTGGCAGCGCGAAGTTGCGGCGATCCGTTTGATCGCCAAGATGCCAACGATTGCCGCTTGGGCGTTCAAATACACAATCGGTCAGCCGATGGTCTATCCGCGCAACGATCTGGACTATGCGTCCAACTTCCTGCGCATGTGCTTTGCCGTTCCGGCAGAGGACTACGAGGTTGACCCGATCCTTGCCCGCGCAATGGACCGTATCTTTACGCTGCACGCAGATCACGAACAGAACGCTTCGACGTCGACTGTGCGTCTGGCCTCGTCTTCTGGCGCGAACCCGTTTGCGTGTATCGCAGCCGGTATCGCCTGTCTTTGGGGCCCTGCCCACGGCGGCGCAAACCAAGCGTGCTTGGAAATGCTGCGTGAAATCGGCACCGTGGATCGGATTCCTGAATTCATCGCCCGTGCGAAAGACAAGAACGATCCATTCCGCCTGATGGGCTTTGGCCACCGCGTGTACAAAAACTTCGACCCACGCGCGAAGGTTATGAAAAAGTCCGCTGACGAAGTTCTGGAACTGCTGGGTGTTGAAAACAACCCAACGCTTCAGGTTGCGAAAGAATTGGAAGCCCAAGCGCTGGCCGATCCATATTTCGCAGAGAAGAAACTGTTCCCGAACGTGGACTTCTATTCCGGCATCATCCTAGAGGCGATGGGCTTCCCAACGTCGATGTTCACCCCAATCTTCGCGGTAAGCCGCACGGTTGGCTGGGTGAGCCAGTGGAAAGAGATGATCTCGGACCCGACCATGAAAATCGGTCGCCCACGTCAGCTGTACACAGGTTCGACAGCCCGCGATTACGTGGATGTCGAAGACCGGTAAGAACCGGAATTCAGAACATTCAGACGGCCGCCCGATTGGGCGGCCGTTTCTGTTTAGGGCTATGCACAAGGTGCGCTAGCGCGGTCATTTACAGCGCTCTATTGCCCCATGTAAAACCTCGCTTGTTGCATCGCCCCCTAAACACGGGCAGATGTGCGACGTTGTCCGGTATTGGTAATCCATGAAAAACATCATCGCCCCCACATGGAAAAGCGCCTTTGTCGTCATCGCCGTGATCACCATGGCGTGGACCATCTCTAGCCTCGGGTATTACGAAATCACCGATACGTTGGGGCTGACCAACGGCTATAACGAAGCGCCGATTCTGATGGGTGCATATTATGGCGTATGGGCTGGCATGGTGATTGCGGTGTTCAGGCCAGACGTCAACGCATGGATCAGACGGGCATCGCCGGGCGAAAATCGTTTAGCACCAGCAGTGATGCTGATTACGTTTGCCTTATTTGCGCTGAAAGTTCTGCCCCAACTTCCAGCCGTCGACCCACCGGACGATTTAAACGTCGCGGATATCGTTTTTGCCCAACCTTGGTATTTCCTACCGAAGACAGTCGAGATTCTGTTCCAGCAAGTTCTTCTTTCCGCACTGGTGTTGGAAATGCAGGCCCAAAAGATGAGCCTGCGGCAATCGGTAATCTTAACGGCGGTTCTGTTCGGAGGCTTTCACCTGACGCTTGCCCTGACAGACGCAAATGCGTTTTACGTCACGCGCTACACAATCGCCGCAACGCTTTTCGGCGCGATTTACCCCTATCTTATTTTGCAAAGAAGGAACGGGTTCGTATACGCGTTCAGCATTCACTGGGCGTTTTACGCGTTTGACACGACGATGGCCCATTTCGCATTCGCAGCGGCGTCCAACTAGCCTAGCGGACGACGGACGTCGTCGCCCGCGAAGTCTCGCTTATCGCCCTTCGTAACGTGCCGGGCGTTTTTCAAGGAATGCGATCACGCCCTCTTTGAAGTCACGCGATTTGCCACATTCGCCTTGCAGCTTTGCTTCAAGCTCTAGCTGCTCTTCCAACTCATTGTTGTAAGACGCGCGCAGGGCCTCTTTCACCTTGCCGTAGGCAAGCGTGGGGCCAGCGCCCAGTTTGGCAGCGCGGGCTTTCCAGTGGGCGTCAAACTCATCCGCTGGGACTGCTTCCCAGATCATCCCCCAATCGGCCGCCTGACGCGCCGACACGGGCTCTGCGAACAACGCGGTCCCCATGGCGCGGGCAAAGCCGACCTGACGGGGCAGCCAATAGGTGCCACCGGCATCCGGGATCAGCCCGATACGGGTGAACGCCTGCAGGAAGCTGGCGCTTTCCGAGGCAATCACCACGTCCGCAGCCAGCGCAAGGTTGGCCCCTGCCCCCGCCGCCGGACCATTCACCGCCGCAATCGTCGGGATCGGGCTGTCATTGATCCGGCGCAGCATGGGTTCGTATTCGTCGCGTAAGGTGCGTTCCAGATCCAACTGCGATGCATTGCCCGCATCCCCCAGATCTTGGCCGGAACAAAACGCCCGCCCCGCGCCGGTCATAACCAACACGCGTGCGTTTTCCTGTGCGACGCGCAGGGCGTGCAAAATCTCGGCGCGCATCTGGCTATTCAGCGCGTTCATGACGTCAGGGCGGTTCAGCGTCAGAACGGCCACATCGTCTTCGATATTCAGAAGGATGGTCTGATAATCCATCGCGTTACTCTCCCTAACCTGCGTTGTTTGCAGCATAGGGCAGCGGGCCCTATGGGAAAGAAAAACGCAAGGTCATTCGCGCATAATTTCCTTTAGGCGGGCTTGCTCGGCTTCGCTAAGCGTATCGGCGGGGGTGTCACCCGCCGCACGGCGCCCCCGGATATAGACCGCGCCAATCCCAAGCGCGAGCAGAAGCATCGCCGGACCGGCAATCCACAACAGCACGTTCGCCCCGCCCGTCGTGGGTTTCAGAAGAACATATTCGCCATACCGATCCACAACGAAATCAACGACTTCGACGTCGCTGTCCCCTTCGACCAAGCGTTCGCGCACAAGGACGCGCAGGTCCTTAGCCAACGAAGCGTTGGATTCATCGATGCTTTCGTTCCTGCAAACAAGGCACCTTAGACCTTTAGAGATTTCGCGCGCCCGCGCCTCTAGCGCGGGATCGGGCAACACCTCATCAGGCTCTACTGCAAAGGCTGGCACGGCCAGCAACACGGCAACGGCGAACAGCAGCTTTCGCATGAAACTCACTCCGCAGGGACGGCGCCGCCGGGCGCCGCCTTCTTGGCACCGGCCGCCACGCGATAACGCCGATCAGACAGGCTGAGCAAGCCGCCAAGCGCCATGATGATCGTGCCCGACCAAATCCAGTTCGCGAAGGGTTTGATGTATGTCCGCACAGCCCAGCCACCGTCATCCTGTGGATCACCGATCACCAGATAGATGTCGCGCCAAAAGCCGTTGTCGATACCCGCTTCTGTGGTGGGCATCCCGGCAACTGGATACACGCGCTTTTCGGGCGTCAGTTCGGCCACCGCGACGTCGTCACGCCAAACACTCATGACGCCCTGCGTGGCAACATAGTTTGGCCCCTGCACCCGCTGAACGTTGTCCAGCTGAATTCCCCAGGCGCCAACTTCAAACCGCTCGCCGATTTGGGCGACGCGGATGTCTTCCTGCTCCCACGCTGTCAGGCCAGCGATACCAAAGATGGTGATGCCAAGCCCGGCGTGGGCAACAGCCTTGCCCCAGTCGGCGCGTGGCAGACGCACCAGACGGCGCAGTTTGTCACCAATCGCGCCACGGCCTGTACGCGTC
Source organism: Actibacterium lipolyticum (assembly GCF_900184935.1). GTDB lineage: Bacteria > Pseudomonadota > Alphaproteobacteria > Rhodobacterales > Rhodobacteraceae > Actibacterium_A > Actibacterium_A lipolyticum. The sequence continues at coordinate 262,130 of NZ_FXYE01000002.1, forward strand.
AGAAGGTCAACAACCGCACCTGATACAAGCCACGTGCCAAGGAACAGGCCGACAGGCCCAAGTGCCGAACGCCCGGTCTGCATTGCCCATGCCAGCGCCCCAAACGCCAGCGCGACAACAAACGCGATGCGAAGCTGTTTAAGCGCCCGGCCAACCCGCGCGCGCTTCCACGGCAGGATCGCACCGATTGGCAGGATCAGCGCCAGAATGACCATGAAGGGTGTAAACGCCATATCAAAGAACGGCGGACCAACAGACAGCTTCCGCCCAAGCGTCATCTCCGCGATCAGCGGCCAAATCGTGCCGACAAAGACAACCAGTGCCGCAACCGCCAACAGGATGTTGTTCAACACAAGTGCCGACTCTCGGCTGACGATCCCGAACACGCCCTTCGCCTCCATCACGCCAGCGCGGGCCGCGTAAAGGACCAGCGCGCCGCCCATAAAGATGGCAAGGATCATCAGGATGAACACGCCACGCTCTGGGTCATTGGCGAACGCGTGGACCGAGGTGATAACCCCCGAACGCACGATGAATGTACCGATGAGCGAAAAGCCAAAGGCCATGATTGCCAACAGAATTGTCCAGCTTTTCAGGGCCTCGCGCTTTTCCACGACGATCGCAGAATGTAGCAGCGCGGCTGCGATCAGCCATGGCATGAAGCTTGCGTTTTCAACCGGGTCCCAGAACCAGAAACCGCCCCAGCCCAGTTCGTAATAGGCCCACCAACTGCCAAGGCCGATCCCGATGGTTAGGAACATCCAAGACAGCAACGTCCACGGGCGCACCCACCGCCCCCATGCCGCGTCAACGCGCCCTTCGATCAGGGCCGCAACCGCGAACGAAAAGCAGATCGAAAGCCCGACATAGCCCAGATACAGGAATGGCGGGTGGAACGCCAAACCGGGATCTTGCAGCAATGGGTTCAAGTCATGCCCATCAAACGGTGGAATCGCCAAGCGCAGGAATGGGTTGGATGTGAATAGGATGAAGGCGAAGAACGCCACCGCGATGGCGCTTTGCACCGCCAACACGCGCGCGCGCAAAGTCGGCGGAAGGTTCCCGCCGAACCATGCGGCCAAGGCCCCGAACAAGGTCAGGATCAGCACCCACAACAACATCGAACCTTCGTGGTTCCCCCACACCCCTGATATCTTATAAATCAATGGCTTAGCGGTGTGAGAGTTGTTCACGACCAGCGCCAGAGAAAAGTCCGAGGTGACAAATGCATAGGTCAGCGCGCCAAAGCTTGCCAAGGTCAGCGTGAATTGCGCCGTCGCTGCGGGTTCGGCAACGGCCATCCAGCCGCCCCACCCTTTATGTGCACCGATAAGCGGAACCACCGTCTGCACAATGGCAACGGCGAAGGCGAGGACGAGGGCAAAGTGGCCGAGTTCTGTAATCATGGCGCGATACTACGGCGAACCGTGGCTAAGGCCAACGGGGTTTGCGTGCGGTACCGCGCCACAGTTGCGTGATCGGCCTAAGCCAACTGCACCAACATCGCCCCAGCGGCCAACACCGCCATGGCCAACGCATGCCACGCCCCCTTGCGGCACCACTGGTCGAAAAACGTAACAGAGGTCAGTCCGGTCATTGTAACCAACATAAAGGGGGTCATGCGCCACCTCGCCAGTCATCAAGCGCGGGGTTGTTTGCCGAAGGCTCGTGCAACACGGCCCCTGCCTGCAGCGCCTCTAGCGCCCTTAGATTTTGTGTAACGACAGGGGCGCGCGCGACGGTTTGTGCGATAGAGCGTTGAAACTCTTGCCCTTTTGCCTGATGGCGCGCCCCAAAATAAAAGCTGACAATCGCCCCCATCAGCCACCAAAGCGGCTCTGGCACCAAGGCGATGCCCTGCATACGGGCGGCGAACCAGATCGGGTTCACCATCGCCGAAATGAACAAGCCCAGCGTCCCAAGCGCCAGCGCCGGGCGCGGCAACCGGTTCAGCGCGTCGATGACACGATCAAACAGGCCCCGTTGAGCGGCCCCAAATTCCGCCGCGAATTGCGCCATCACAGCATGTTTCAACGCCGCATCGCGCTGTGCCCCGGCTTCGGTATTTTCAATGAATACACCCGCCGTTTCCGTGATCATGTTTCGCCCATCGCCAAACAGGACCGTGAACAGCTTTTCGATCATCCCCATGCTGACACCCGTTTGTTATGGTCAGCGTCCGACAGGTGATAGCGCGGTGCGATGAACTCTTCAGCCCGCAGGATCCAGCCCCCCTTTCCGCCATTGCGCCGTTTGGCGTATTTGCGGCTGGCGGGGCGGCGATCCGCAAGGGCGTAGTAATAGTTGCGCCGCGCGATCCCATAGGCATCGGCCAGATGGGATGGCGCAGCCACGGCCGCAGCTCGGGCCGCCGCGATGGTTTTGGGGCCGATGGTCCCGTCCACTTCGACCCATTGTCCCATATCGTTCAGCAAACGCTGCAAGATGCGCACCGCGTTGGCCCCGGCGTTCACATACATGTCAAAGACCGACGGCTGAATCGCCTCGGGCAGCGCATCGATATGCGGGCGGTGATAGTAATCATCGATGAACACCTGCATCGCCTGATGCCGCGTCAGTTTGCGCACATCCGCGTCCGAGATACGGCCATCTCCGGTCAGGTCCATCCCCAGCCGCCGCATTGTGCCAATGGTCACGCCGTATTTCGTTGCCCCGCCCGGATCATCCCGGTCGTTCACATAGCCGCCTTCGCGGGCGACAATCTCTTTTGCGATTTCTTCTACCGACAACATGAAAACCCCCAGGTGTTTCAAAACCTGGGGGTGATTTCAGTCTCATTTGGTTAAAAAGCCGCTCAGCTACCGTTCGCCTCTTGATAGACGCCCTGTTCCTTCAGTGCGTCCACCACCTCTTTCGGCATATAGCTTTCGTCGTGTTTCGCAAGAATTTCAGAGGCTTCGAACACACCGTTCACATAGCTTCCGGTGCCGATCATGCCCTGATTTTCAGCGAACAGATCCGGCAATACGCCCGCATATGTCACCGCAACCGAGGCGCCGCCGTCGGTTACGTTGAACCGAATAACCTCGCCCTGACCGCGCTTAAGGCTGCCTTCTTCAACCAAGCCGCCAATGCGGAACACCTCTTCCGGGCGCGGAGGCTCTTCGACCACTTGTGAAGGTGAACGAAAGAAATTGATCCCGTCGCGCATCGCGTATCCGATCAGCCCGGTCGCGATTGCAAGGGCGGCAAAGGCCGCCACGACAATCTGAATTCGCCGTTGTTTCTTTAGTCCACGCATCGTTGTCCTCTCTTTAGGGGAAAACCGGGGCCAGCATCAGGCCGGCGGTCTCCTCCTCCCCCAACATCAAGTTGGCGTTTTGCAACGCCTGTCCGGATGACCCTTTGCTTAGGTTATCAAGGGCAGCGATCACAATCACCCGCCCCGGCAACCTGTCGGCCACGACGCCGATATGTACAAAGTTCGATCCGCGCACATGTTTGGTCGATGGGTGTTCGCCCATCGGCAAAACCTCAACGAAGGTTTCATCTACATAACGTTTTGCCAATGCGTCATAAACGGCTGCGGCATCACCACGCACGTAGACGGTCGCCAGAATACCCCGGTTTGCCGGAACAAGGTGCGGAGTGAACTGCACATGCACGGGCTTTCCTGCCGCCTTGGAGAATTCCTGATCGAACTCTCCCAAATGACGGTGCGTGCCGCCCACGGCATAGGCATGGTACCCTTCGGACAGCTCTGCATGCAGCAGGTTTTCCTTAAGCGACCGGCCTGCGCCCGAAACGGCGGCCTTCAGATCAATCAGGATATCGTCCAGATCAATCACGCCCGCATCAATCAACGGACGCAGGGCATATTGCCCGGTGGCCGCGTTACAGCCGGTGCCAGCAACCAACCGCGCGCCCTTAATCTCATCCCGGTAAAATTCGGTGAGGCCGTAAACAGCCTCTTTCTGAAGATCAAGCGCAGCGTGGGGCTTGCCATACCATTTTTCGTATTCCGCAGGGTCGCGCAAACGGAAGTCAGCCGACAGATCGACGATCTTCACCGTTTTGGGCAGCTCTTTGATAACGGCCTGCGAGGTGGCATGCGGCAAGGCGCAGAACACCAAATCCACACCGGAAAAGTCGATCTCTTCGATCTTTACCAGCGTCGGCAATTTCAGGTGACGCAGGTGCGGGAACACCGCGCCCATTTCCAGCCCAGCCTTACGGTCAGCAGACATCGCAACGATTTCCATCAACGGATGGGTTGCGATCAAACGAACAAGTTCTGCGCCGGTATAGCCAGAGGCGCCAAGGATGGCGATTTTATGGGTCATGTCGTGACCTTCCAGAAATTCTTAATGTGGATGTAGGAAGCAACGCGGTGGCGTGCAATCAGGCGGACTGAAATTCGATCCGTCGTCGCAAGAATTGCGTGGCCTTGTTTGACACGGTTTTGGGGTCACCCGTCGTCAGGAACATCGACTCTGTGCCCGCGCCCAGCATGTCTGGGTGACGTTCCAGATAATCGGCAAGGCTTTCTGCAACCAGATTGGCCTGCGAATAAACGCTGACGTTTTCCCCCAGCGCTTCCTGAAAAACCGTTTCCATCAGCGGGTAATGGGTACAGCCCAGAATTGCGGCTTCGGGTTTGGGCATCCGGCGCAGCAAAGCCTCTACGTGGCTGCGCACCAGCGCCTCTGCCAAAATCTCGTCGCCCTGTTCAATCGCATCGACCAGACCGCCACAGGGTTGCGCCTCTACGTCTACGCCAACGGCGCGGAACGCCAGTTCGCGCTGGAACGCCCGGCTGGACACGGTCGCGGGCGTCGCAAACAACGCCACATGCTTTACCGCGACTTCGCGCGGCGGTGAATTATCGCCCCATTCGCGTTCTGTCAGGGCTTCGATCAACGGAACAAACACGCCAAGCACGCGCTTGTCGGCCGGTATCCAGTTTTCCTGCATCCGCTTCAGCGCCGCCGCCGAGGCCGTGTTACAGGCAAGAATTACAAGGTCACAGCCCGCATCCCAAAGGCGTTCAACCGCCTTTGTCGTCAGGTTGTACACGTCATCAGCATCGCGCACGCCATAAGGCGCATGCAGATTGTCCCCGTAGTAAACGAAGGGCACATCGGGCAACCGCTTGGTCACCGCGTCCAGTACGGTCAGACCGCCCAGACCAGAATCGAAAACGCCAACAGCCATTATGCCTTGTACTTTTCTTCAAATTCGAAGCCATAGTCGTAAGACTTCAAAGGGTTTGGGGAAAGGTCATACGTGGCTTTGCGCAGGAAATCCATCATTGCTTTGGGATCGCCTGCCAGCGCGTTAAGTTGTGCCTGAGGGATTGGTTTTCCAACAACCACCCGCACCGGTTCATCCACCCGCGCCCGGAATTCTTTGATCAAAAGCGCAAGTCGCAAGGTCGAATGCACCCGGCTGGCCAACTGAAACAGGCGCGAGTTGTGGCCATCAAAAAAGATCGGCACGACCGTTGCGTTCGACTTGGCAACCATGCGCGCGGTAAAGCTGCGCCAGCCCGGATCCATGGGCGGCGAAAACAACTTGGCAGCGGTGGACACGGTACCGCCCGGGAAAATCCCAATCGCCCCGCCCTTCGCCAGATACTCCAACGCGGCTTTGCGCGTTTCGATATTCACGCGCTGTGCTTCTTTGGTTTCATCAAAGCTGATGGGCAGAACGATTTTGTTCAGCTCTTCGGCTTTGCGGAAAACCTGATGCGCCAGAATGCGGAAATCACCGCGCACTTTTGACAGGATGTGCCCCATCATCAGGCCATCCAGGATGCCATAGGGGTGGTTTGCGATCAGGATCAGCGGGCCGTTGGCCGGTATCTGCGAAAGAGCGCCATCGACGACATCAAGGCTTAGCCCGTACCGTTCAACCATCACGTCCCAAAAGTCGCGGCCAGCGGCAACTTCGTCTTCGTACCCTTTGGCGCGTTTGATCAGACGCAACCGCCCTGTCGCGTTTTCCAGAAAACGGATCAGAACCCGGCCGCCTTTTGAGCGCGCCGAACTGGCATAGCTGATCTCTCTCGTCACTTGTCGGCTCATTGCCGATCACCCTGTGTTAGCGCCCATGGAAAGGCTTTCGCCTGCGGATTACAGAAAACTGCACCCGCAGGGAAGGATTTATGACAACGGCGTGACGTCCGTATGACGTTTTATTCGGCGGCGCGTTTCATTGCGTCCTCTGTTTGAGAGAGCGCTGCCAGAAACTCTTCCCGGCGTTTCGCGGCCTTCCGTTCGTTGGCTTCTTTCACAGGGCCGAAGCCGCGAATTTGAACAGGAAGTTCGGCCAAGGCGACCGCGGGACCCATTTTATCGGCAGAACTTTCTTTCAAAACGCGCGCCATGTCAGCTTCGTATTGCTTGATAAGCGCACGCTCCATCTTACGCTCTGACGTGTAACCGAAGGGATCAAATGGTGTTCCCCGCAGCGATTTCATCTTTGCCAAAATCTGGAAACTGCGCAGCATCCAAGGGCCGAATTCGCGTTTTTTCGGGCGGCCGTCGGCACCTGTCTTTGAAAGGATCGGGGGCGCAAGGTGGAACGTCATCTTAAAATCGCCGCCAAACTCTTCCCGCGCCTTGGACTCGGTTTCAAGGTGAAGCCGCGCGACTTCGTATTCATCCTTGTAAGACAGAAGCTTATGATACCCTGTGGCAATCGCCTCTTTCAAAGCGGGGTCATCGGCCTGATCCACCAACCGGCGGTACCGTTTCGCCAAACGCTTGCCTTGATAAGCCGTCAAATGCGCCTCGCGGAACGCAATTTTTTCGGCCAGAGACTTGGGCTTTTCAACGACCTTCGGCTCGCCGATCCGCGCAGCCTCTGCGGGGTGTTCCGCTGCCCACCGGCCAATTTCGAACGCGCGTTTGTTGCCTTCAACGGCTGCCTTGTTCAACTCCACCGCGCGCAAGATCGCCTCTTCGCTTAGCGGAACCAGCCCACGCTGCCACGCCGCGCCAAGGATCATCATGTTCGAATAGATCGTATCCCCCATCAGCGCCTTAGCCAGCGCCGAGGCATCGAACATCTGCAAATTACCCTGCAACCGCGCCTCTAACGCAAGGCTCAGCCGATCGGCGGGCAATTTGAATTCTGTGTCGCGGGTGAAGTCACCGGTGATAATTTCGTGACTGTTCACCACCGCGCCGGTTTTTCCGGTTTTCATCAGGCCCAGCGTCTTCGCGCCCGCCGACACGACCAGATCACCACCGATAACGGTATCGGCCTCGCCCGTCGCGACGCGGATGGCCGAGATATCTTCGGGCCGTTCCGCGATACGGCAGTGGATGTGAACCGCGCCGCCCTTCTGCGCCAGACCGGCCATTTCCATCATGCCCGCGCCTTTACCATCCAGATGCGCGGCCATGGCCAGAATGGCCCCAACCGTCACCACGCCCGTACCGCCAACCCCGGTAATCACCACGTTATACGTGCCGTTGATCACCGGCAGCGTGGGTTGTGGCAGGTGGGGAATGTCGATTTCTGCCGTGGCTTCCTTTTTGATTGTCGCGCCTTCAAGCGTGACGAAGGACGGACAGAAGCCTTTGACGCAGGAAAAATCCTTGTTGCACGAACTTTGATCGATTCCGCGTTTGCGCCCCAGTTCTGTTTCAACCGGTACGATGGAAACACAGTTCGACTGGACCCCACAATCGCCGCAGCCTTCGCAGACATCCGTGTTGATAAAGACGCGCTTGTCAGGGTCCGGGAATTTCCCCCGTTTGCGGCGGCGGCGCTTTTCAGCAGCACAGGTTTGAACATAAATAAGTGCTGATACGCCTTTGACTTTACTTAACCTTTCCTGCACTGCCATCAGGTCATCCCGCGGGCTTAGCGACACCTCGCGCGGGAAAGCGGACAGGTCCAACTCTTCCTTTTCGTCATACACAACGGCAACGTCTTTCACGCCCATCGCCAGCACTTCGCGCGCGATTTGTTGGGCGGATAAATCCCCTTCGTTCGACTGACCGCCGGTCATCGCCACCGCGTCGTTGTAGAGGATTTTGTAGGTCATGTTCGTGCCCGCCGCGACAGCCGCGCGAATGGCCTGAATGCCCGAATGGTTATAGGTGCCGTCGCCAAGGTTCTGGAACACGTGATCGCGCGTGGAAAACGGGGCCTCGCCGATCCAGTTTGCCCCCTCGCCACCCATTTGGGTAAAGCCGACCGTCTGTCGGTCCATCCACTGCACCATATAGTGACAGCCGATCCCGGCATAGGCGCGATCCCCTTCTGGAACCTTGGTAGAGCTGTTGTGCGGACACCCCGAACAGAAATACGGCAAACGCGCTGCGATATCTTCGGCGTTGTCGGCTTTGCGCGATTCATCAAGCGCCTGAAGGCCGGCCTTTACGCCATCAGTGCCGCGCCCTTCGTCCACAAGAATATCGCCGATCTTTTGCGCGATCATGATCGGGTCAATCGCAAACCGGGTCGGGAACAGCTCTTCGCCATTGCCGTCTTTCCAGCCATAGACGCGGCGACCGTGGCGATCATCAAAGATCGCCTCTTTGACCTGCACCTCGATCAGCTTGCGTTTTTCTTCGACCACAACGATCAGGTCCAGCCCTTCGGCCCAGAGGTGGAACGTGTGCATATCCAGCGGCCACACCTGACCGATCTTATAGGTAGTGATGCCCAGCCGCTCTGCCTCTTGCTCATCAATGCCAAGAAGTTGCAGTGCGTGCGTCAGGTCGAGCCAGTTTTTGCCCGCCGCGACAAACCCGATCTTGGCCCCCGGCTTTCCCCAGACGCGCTTGTCGATCTTGTTCGCCCGCGCGAAGGCTTCGGCCGCAAAGCGTTTGTAATCGATCATCCGCGCCTCTTGCGCGACGGGCGTGTCGATCAGGCGAATGTTGATGCCACCTTCGGGCTTTTCAAACGGCGGCGTCACGAATTGCATCCGGTCCGGGCGCCCATCAACCACGGACGTCGCCTCGACCGTGTCTTTCATCGTTTTCAGGCCAACCCAGACGCCAGCAAACCGGCTAAGCGCATAACCATAAAGGCCATAATCCAGAATTTCCTGAACACCCGCGGGCGACACGATGGGCATATAGGCATCCACCATCGCCCAGTCGGATTGGTGCAACGTGGTTGAACTTTCGCCGGTGTGATCATCCCCCATCGCCATCAGCACGCCGCCATTCGGGGACGTGCCCGCCATATTGGCGTGGCGCATCACATCGCCAGACCGGTCCACCCCCGGCCCTTTGCCATACCAAAGCGCGAAGACACCGTCGTGCTTTCCTTCGCCGCGCAGTTCGGCCTGTTGGCTGCCCCAGATTGCCGTCGCTGCAAGGTCTTCGTTCAGGCCCGGCTGAAAAAGGATGTTCGACGCATCAAGGTCCGCCTTGGCGCGCACCATCTGCATATCAACGGCACCAAGGGGCGATCCGCGATAACCGGTGACATAGCCCGCAGTATTCAGCCCCGCCGCCTTGTCCCGCGCCGCCTGCATAAGCATAAGGCGCACAAGCGCCTGGGTTCCGTTCAACAACACCGGCGACTTTTCCAAATCGAACCGGTCGTGAAGGGTTATCTGCTGCTTACTCATCGGGCACCTCCCTTGCATAACGAGCATAGCACAAGGATAGGTCAAAAAAGCTGACCTACAAAATGAATTTTCCTCAAGTCTCCATTTGCAAATGGGAAAACGCTAAGGGTAGGTAAGTTCCGCAATGTGGCCACAATAGTATACGAGTATTACGCGATGGATTGGGACAAACTCAGAATCTTTCACGCTGTGGCTGACGCCGGCAGCCTGACCCATGCGGGCGATGTCCTGCATTTATCGCAGTCTGCTGTGTCACGGCAGATTCGTGCCCTAGAGGAAAGCCTGAACACCACCCTGTTTCACCGCCACGCGCGGGGGCTGATTCTTACTGAACAGGGTGAATTGCTTTTCGACGCCACGGCTGCCATGAACAAACGCCTTGATACCGCCGCCGCGCGCATTCGCGACAGCGAGGAAGAGGTGTTCGGAGAGCTGCGCGTAACCACCACAACCGGCTTTGGCACCCTGTGGCTGGCCCCCCGCCTGCCCAAGCTTTACGAAAAATATCCGCATCTGAAGATTGACCTGATGTTGGAAGAGCGTGTCCTTGACCTTCCCATGCGCGAGGCCGACGTCGCCATCCGCATGAAAGAGCCAAGTCAGGCCGACCTGATCCGCCGCCGTTTGATGACCGTTCGGATGCGCCTTTATGCATCGCCCGAATATCTGGCCGAACGTGGAACGCCGACGACCATGGCGGATCTGACCGAGCATCGCCTGATTTGTCAAAACACCACATCCGCCCAAGTCGGTGCTGGTGCGGCCTTGGTACAAGAACTGATGTCGCATGACATCCCATCAACCCTGACGGTGAACAATTACTTCGGCGTTTTGCAGGGCGTGCTGAACAACTTGGGCATCGGGGTGCTGCCTGACTACCTTACGCAGGACTTCCCCGATTTGGTGCGCGTACTGCCCGAGGTTGAAAGCAACGAGGTTCCGGCCTTCCTTGCCTACCCCGAGGAATTGCGGCAATCCAAGCGGATTTCAGCGTTCCGCGACTTCGTCACCGAAGAAATTATTGAGCATCGCAAACGGCAAAAAAACACGCCAGAATTGTGAGCTATGCGCCACACTCATAGCGGCCATGTTGCGGGTGCGGCATTTTTTTCCTTGAATGGAAGGTCATGGGCCCATAAGTCCTCGGTTGAAGGCTGCGACTTGTTCGCGTCTTTACCTCCCTGTTGGACTTAGGCCGAGCTTGTCTCGGCCTTTTTTTTGCGCTGCCGTCAGGTGGATACGCGTTTACGCAGTGCGCATCATTTCGGCTTGGGCCGCTTTTTGTCGCTCCAAAAAACGGCGCTCACTGTCCACGCGGGATAATCCAATTGCCAAATCATAAGCCGCTATTGCGTTTTCGGCATTGCCTGTTCGCGCAAAAAGCTCTGCCCGGGCGGCGTGGTAAGGTTGGTAATGCTCCATCTCGGACTTCAGAAGTTCCAGATCAGCAAGGGCTGCGACCGGCCCCGTAACGTAAGACCGCGCCACGATATGGTTCAGCCGAACGACAGCCGTCGGCACAAGTTCCGCAAGCTTGGAATAGAGCGCGGCGATCTGTGCCCAGTCGGTTTGATCCGCCGTTTTCGCATCTGCATGCAGCGCAGCAATTGCCGCCTGAAGTTGAAATGGCCCGGTTTGTGCCAGACGCATGGCATGGTTAAGCGCATCCTCCCCTTCGGCAATCAATGCGCGGTCCCACTTGGACCGGTCCTGCTCCAACAGCGGGACGTAGTTCCCCGCGTCATCGCGCCGGGCCAAGCGGCGGGAATATCCGACGGCGATCAACGCCAACAGCCCCAGAACCTCGGGCGTGTCGGGGCAAAGCTCGGCCATCATGCGCGCCAGAAACAGCGCCTCTTCGCACAGATCAGCGCGCAGCTGATCCGCACCCTCGGTCGCGCAATAGCCTTCGTTGTAAATCAGATAGATCACCTGAAGAACGGCATCCATCCGCACGGGCATGTCCTGCTGGTCTGGAATGGCAAAGGGAATGCCCGCCTTTCCGATCTTGGCCCGCGCCCTTGCAAGGCGCTGCGCCATCGCGGGTGTTTTATCTAGAAAGGCGCGCGCAATCTCGCTTGTGGTTAGGCCACCAAGGCAGCGCAGCGTCAAAGCAACGCTTGTTTTGCGATCAAGCGCCGGATGGCAGCAGGTAAAGATAAGCCGCAATCGTTCGTCAGGTATCGCAAGCCTTTCCGGCCCTGCTGCGGCTTCCTCTGCCAGCATACCGATGGCGGTGGCGTGGCCGCTGGCTGTGCCAGCCTTGCGCACACGGTCGATCGCCTTGCGCCGCGCGACCTGCAACAACCATCCGCGCGGGTTTTGCGGCACCCCGCCCTGCCCCCAATGGCGCAAGGCGGACTCAATCGCGTCTTGCAGGCAATCTTCGGCCAGATCCAGCGTTCCCAGATGCGCCGTAAGCGCAGCAAGCAGCCGCCCCCGATCCGTCCGCAAACTATGCGCAACGGCCCGGTGTACCTCTTCGGGGGCGGCCGAAGGCATTAGCCGTCAAATTCCATGACGGGGCGCACCTCAACAGTGCCGTGTTCGGCTGTCGGGATCAGCTTGGCATAGCGGATGGCCTGATCCAGATCCGCACAATCCAAAAGATAGAAACCGCCCAATTGCTCTTTGGTTTCGGCAAAGGGGCCATCGGTCAGTTCTGCCTTGCCGTTGCGAATGCGCACACATGTCGCCGTTTCAACCGGTTGAAGCGCCTCGCCCGCAATATGGGCACCATCCGCCAGATAGGTTTTAGTGGCCGTTTCATAGCCCGCCATAAATGGCCCCCACGCATCGCTGCCGTATTCTGGGGCCGTACCGGGTGCGGAATAAATCAATGCAAGGTATTTCATGTCTTGGGTCCTTAAATCAGGTGTTTCAAAATGCGTGCGCCAGCGGTCAATGGAACCAGCCACGCATATTGAAGACGCGCAAGACAACCGATTTTCGACATTCTGCCCCGAAAATATAATTTCTAAGACGCTTCGGCACCCCATTGGCCCTTTTCCCCCGCCCCGGCTTGCAATATGACCTGCCCAAACCAGCTGCCGGGGATAGTATAACAAGATGCAAGAGCCTCAGATCACCGAAGACCTGATTGCCGCACACGGGCTTGCGCCCAACGAATACGCCGAGATCCTTCGGCTGCTTAACCGAGAACCGACCTTCACAGAGCTTGGCGTGTTTTCGGCGATGTGGAACGAACACTGTTCTTACAAGTCTTCCAAGAAATGGCTGCGCACCCTGCCAACCGAAGGCCCTCAGGTTATCTGCGGCCCCGGCGAAAACGCGGGCGTGGTTGATATTGGCGACGGTCAGGCCGTGGTTTTCAAGATGGAAAGCCACAACCACCCATCCTACATCGAACCCTATCAGGGCGCGGCCACGGGTGTTGGCGGCATCTTGCGCGATGTGTTCACCATGGGCGCACGCCCCATCGCGGCGATGAACGCGCTAAGCTTTGGCGAAACCAGCCACCCCAAAACCCGCCAGCTTGTTAACGGCGTGGTCGAAGGTGTCGGCGGTTATGGCAACTGTTTCGGCGTTCCAACTGTTGGCGGCGAAGTGCGGTTCCACGCAGCCTATAACGGCAACTGCCTTGTAAATGCGTTTGCCGCCGGTTTGGCCGATGCGGATAAAATCTTCTATTCCGCAGCCTCGGGCGTTGGCATGCCGGTCGTGTACCTTGGCGCCAAAACCGGCCGTGACGGCGTTGGCGGGGCCACGATGGCATCTGCGGAATTCGACGACACAATCGAAGAAAAGCGCCCCACCGTTCAGGTGGGTGACCCGTTCACCGAAAAGCGCCTGATGGAGGCCACGCTAGAGCTGATGGCAACCGGGGCTGTAATCTCCATTCAGGATATGGGGGCCGCTGGCCTGACATGTTCGGCTGTTGAGATGGGCGACAAAGGCAATCTGGGCGTCGAGCTGAACCTGGAATGCGTGCCCGTGCGCGAAGAGAACATGACAGCCTATGAAATGATGCTGTCGGAATCCCAAGAACGCATGCTGATGGTCCTTCGCCCTGAAAAAGAGGCAGAGGCAAAAGCCGTCTTCGAAAAATGGGATCTGGATTTCGCCATCGTTGGCCACACGATTGATGAGGATCGCTTCCTTATCAAATACAATGGCGAAGTCATGGGGGACTTGCCGCTGAAGGCACTGTCCGGCACCGCCCCTGAATATGACCGTCCGTGGGTCGAAACGCCCGCTGTTGAAGCGATGGACGACGTGCCCGGCGTTGACGCGATTGACGGGCTGAAGGCGCTGCTGTCTTCGCCAAACTACGCGGCGAAGAACTGGGTTTACGAACAATACGACACCCAAGTCATGGCCGACACGATCCGCACGCCGGGTCTTGGTGCTGGGGTTGTCCGCGTACACGGTACGAAAAAGGCGCTGGCGTTCACGTCTGATGTGACGCCCCGCTATGTGCGTGCCAACCCGTTTGAGGGCGGCAAACAGGCCGTCGCCGAAGCGTATCGCAACATCTGTGCTGTTGGCGCAAAGCCGCTGGCAACGACCGACAACCTGAACTTCGGCAACCCCGAAAAGCCCGAAATCATGGGCCAGTTCGTGGGCGCGATCAAAGGCATCGGCGCAGCGGTTGCAGCGCTTGATGTACCAATCGTTTCGGGCAACGTGTCGCTTTACAACGAAACTGACGGCACTGGCATTCTGCCGACACCGACCATCGGTGCGGTTGGCCTGTTGGAAGATGCTGATGACCTGATCGCCGGTGTTCCGTCGGAAGGCGACATCGCGCTGTTGGTTGGCGAAACCACCGGCCACTTGGGCCAATCAGCCCTGTTGGCCGAAGTGTTCAACCGTGAAGATGGCGATGCACCTCATGTTGATCTGGATGCAGAACGCCGCAACGGTGAATTCATCCGTGCGCAACATGCGTTGATCGGCGGCTGTTCCGACCTGTCTGATGGCGGGCTTGCGCTGGCCGCGTTTGAGATGGCCGAAGCGGGCGGCGTTGGCCTTCACCTTGATGCGGGCGACACCCCGACCCTGTTTGGCGAAGATCAGGCGCGTTACCTGATCGCCTGCAGCTTTGATCAGGCCGAAGCGTTGATGGTTGCCGCCGGGCAAGCCGGTGTTCACGTTGAAACCGTTGGCCGCTTTGGCGGTGACACGGTGAAACTGGGCGACGCCGAGGCTCCACTGGCCGAACTCAGTGCGCTTTACCGGACTGCTTTTTCAGCAGCTATCGCCTAAGGCTTGCCTGACGGCAGGTCCGCCCTTACATCTTAGGGTAAGACATAAAGGACGCTAAAACATGGCGATGGAAGCCCAAGAAATCGAAGAGCTGATCCGAGCGCAGTTCCCTGACGCGAAGATCACCATCACGGACCTTGCCGGTGACGGCAACCATTGGGCCGCAGAGGTGATCGACGAAAGCTTCCGTGGCAAGAACCGCGTCCAACAACAGCGCGCCGTTTACGCCGCGCTGAAAGATAAAATGGCCGGCAGCAACGGTGCCCTTCATGCACTGGCGCTGACGACCAAAGTGCCGGAATAATGGATTCAACCATCGGCACTTTGATATTGTTGAGTATCGCAGTGCTGATGGTTGTTCTATTGAAGCGGGGAGTTGACCGGCCAACGGTTGACCCAAGGAAGCCAGACCATACAGAGAAGCGCAAACGGGAATACTTGGAAATGGCGCGCCGGGACGGAATTGACCCAAATGTCGCAAAAGCTTTCGAAGCTGAAAAAAGGCATCTAGGTCAAGATATTCGCAGACGGCAAGAAAAAGCCAGACAACGAGACCAAGGTGGAGACCTTGACCCTACTCCGGGCTGGGACTTCGATGGCGACTTTTGACACTAGATGAAACGGAATGCCTAGCATGACAGACGCAAAAACACAGATCGAAGAAACCAATAAGGCTAACGACGTCGTCCTCTACATGAAGGGCACCAAGGAAATGCCCCAGTGTGGGTTTTCGTCCCGCGTGGCTGGTGTGCTGAACTTCATGGGCGTGGAATTTGCTGACGTAAATGTTTTGGCCGACGAAGCAATCCGCCAAGGCATCAAAGACTTCAGCGACTGGCCAACCGTGCCACAGCTTTACGTTAAAGGTGAATTCATCGGCGGATGCGATATCGTGACCGAGATGACCCTGTCGGGTGAGCTGGACACGCTGTTCGAAGAAAATGGCGTTGGCTACGACAAAGAAGCTGCCGACAAAATCCGCGAAGCCAACGCATAACGCGGCTTCACGGCCAAGATTTCAAGAAAACCAAAAGCGGCTGGGTCAACCAGCCGCTTTTTCTTCAAGTGCATCTGCCAAGGCTTCGGCCCGCGCGGCGATTTCCGCCATGCTTTCACCGACAGCCGGCGGGATGACCGGCACCTCGATCTTCTGAGGCTCTGGCTGCGGACGGGATTCAAGTGCGGTCACTTGATTTTCTTTCTTGCTCAGCTCCAGCTCCAGCTCGTGCAGCTTTTCTTCCATGCCGGCGGTTTTGTCGGCAAGCATCAGGCCCGCCATCAAAAGCATCCGCGCTTCGGGAAGGCGCCCGATCTGTCCAACAAGAACCGATGCTTCGTTGTCCAGCAGCTTGGCCGCGGATTGCAAAAAACGTTCCTCACCTTCTTGGCAAGCAACTTCGAAAACGCGCCCCCCGATGGTGATTTGAATCTCAGGCATTCGTCCCCTCCTCCGTCAGCGGCGTGATCGAGTCGATGATTTCATCAAGCTCACTGCGGTCACTCTCTCGTAATGCGCGCAGCGCTTCCAGCTCTGCGGCCATCGATGCGTTGATCAGCGAAGAATCCCTTGCGCCAGTGGTGTTGGCAACGCGCAAGGCTGTCGTGTGTTCACGCAGCTTGGCATTGATGGCGCGAAGGCGTTCTATTTCCGCCTCGGCCGTGTCGGCGCGCGCGGTCAGCTTGGCGACGCGTGCTTCAAGCTGCGCCACTTGGCTTTCCTGTTTGTCGCGGATCGCAATGACCCGCTCTTCCAGCTGGGCATTCGCGGCTTTTTCGGCTGCCAGCTCTTCTTGAACCGCAGCTAGCGCGCTGTCGTCTGTCGCGCTCTCTTTCGCGGCGGCCTCGGCAACCTGCGCGGCCTCAATGGCGTTGCTGCGCGACTCTGACAATAGGTCAGCGCCTTTGCTTATGCGTTCAAGTGCGAAGTTAATCCGGCGTTCAAGTTCCGTGATATCGCTCATCTATGCCTGTCCCCATTTCTTGGTTTTCTCGCCCCCTGGCGTGTCACGGGACATGCGCACGAATCGGGGCAGCAGTTCAGGTTCCCTGATCTTACCCAATGGGTTTGGGAAATGCGCCCCCATTTCCCGCCAATACCTTACCCGGCACGCTTGATCTTGCCTGCAAGCGTGCCTATCACCCCTTTCAACACTGAGGCCCGCAAGAGGAAGGACCCCGCCCCGTGGACATTAAAGCCCTCGCCGAAGCCCATCCCGACCATTGGTCGAAAGCATGTGCAATCCGCGCTCTGACGTTGGATGCGATCCGTGCAGCAAACTCTGGCCACTCTGGCATGCCGATGGGCATGGCCGACGTTGCCACGGTGCTTTTCGAAAAGCACCTGAAGTTCGACGCCAAAGCGCCGAACTGGCCAGACCGTGACCGGTTTATCCTGTCTGCGGGACACGGCTCTATGCTGATCTATTCGCTGTTGTATCTGACAGGGTACGAACAGGTGACGCTTGATCAGATCAAGAACTTCCGCCAGATGGGCGCCCTGACTGCGGGTCACCCGGAAAACTTCTTGTTGGATGGCGTTGAAACCACCACTGGCCCGCTTGGCCAAGGTATCGCCAATTCCGTTGGCTTCGCGATGGCCGAAGAAATCCAGCGCGCGCATTACGGCAAGAAAGCCGTCGATCACTATACCTATGTGATCGCGGGCGACGGGTGCCTGATGGAAGGCGTCAGCCAAGAATCCATCGGCCTTGCTGGTAAGCACGAACTTTCCAAGCTGGTTGTGTTCTGGGACAACAACGGCATCACCATCGACGGCACCGTCGAACTCTCCGATAAGACGGATCAGGTTGCGCGCTTCAAGGCGTCCGGCTGGCACGTTCAGGAAATCGACGGCCACAACCCCGTTGAAATCGACGAGGCGATCATTGCTGCCAAGAAATCGAAGAAACCTTCGATGATTGCCTGCAAAACGCATATCGCACTGGGTTCGTCTGCGCAGGATACCTCTAAGGGTCACGGCGCACTAACCGACGACAAACTGATCGCTGATGCCAAGGCCGGTTACGGCTGGACAGCAGGCGAGTTCGAAATCCCTGCCGATATCAAATCCGCATGGGAAGCCATCGGTTCGCGCGGCGCCGAAGAACGTGCAGAATGGGAAAAGCGTTTTGCCACCCTGCCCGGCAACAAGCAGCGTGAATTCGAACGCGCCTATGCTGGCGAAGCGCACAAAAAGCTTTCGGCCACGATCAAAGCGCTGAAAAAGAAAGTCTCGGAAGAGGCACCAAAGGTCGCCACCCGTAAATCCAGCGAGATGGTCTTGGACGTGATCAACCCGATCATGACCGAAACTGTTGGCGGTTCTGCGGACCTTACCGGTTCCAACAACACCAAAACCGCTGATCTGGGTGTCTTTGACCCGGAAAACCGCGGTGGCCGTTACGTTTACTACGGCATTCGTGAACACGGCATGGCCGCCGCGATGAACGGCATGGCGCTGCACGGTGGCATCCGCCCCTATGGCGGTACGTTCATGTGCTTCACCGACTACGCCCGTGGCGCGATGCGCTTGTCGGCGCTGATGCAGGTGCCTGTCACCTACGTCATGACCCATGACAGCATCGGCCTTGGCGAAGACGGCCCAACCCACCAGCCGGTCGAACACTTGGCCATGCTGCGCGCGACGCCGAACACCATGGTGTTCCGCCCTGCCGATACGGTTGAAACCGCCGAAGCTTGGGAACTAGCGCTGACCTCCACCAAAACGCCGTCTGTTCTGGCGCTAAGCCGTCAGGGCCTGCCCACGGTACGGACCGAACACAAGACCAAGAACTTGGTCGCCCAAGGTGGCTATGTTCTGGCCGACGCCGAAGGCAAACGCCAAGCCATCATTATGGCCTCAGGCTCCGAAGTTGAAATCGCGCTGAAAGCGCGTGACCTGCTTCAGGCCGAAGGGATCGGCGCGCGCGTCGTTTCCATGCCATGCTGGGAGCTGTTCGCGCAGCAGGAAGAATCCTATCGCAAGCGCGTTCTGCCAGGTGGCCCTGTTCGGGTTGCTGTTGAAGCAGGTGTTCGTTTCGGTTGGGATCAGTGGCTTCTGGGCGAACGTGGCCGCGAAGTAAAAGCAGGCTTCGTTGGCATGCAGGGCTTTGGTGCCTCTGCCCCGGCGGGCGAGCTTTATGAAAAGTTCGGCATCACGGCCGAAGCGGTGGCTGAAAAGGTCAAATCGCTTCTGTAAGTTCGATTACACAAAAAAGAAGGCGGCGCCGTACCAACCGGCGCCGCCTTCGCGATTCCCGGCTTTGGTGATCCGCCATTTCCGTTAGCGCTCACCAAAAATTCGTTAGCGCCACCACGGGATGCAAAAGCATACTTTTGCGCTAACATGCTGTTTTTATTCCCGGTTTCACCTTCCCCGATTAGCCAAACACCGTTAATCACCTGTTCAAACGCGACGGTCGGGCAAGCGCCTGCAGGAGACGGAGAGTGGATATGACGATTACCCTTGGTATCAATGGGTTTGGCCGCATCGGGCGCTGCACTTTGGCACACATCGCCGAAGCAGCACGTAATGACGTTCAGGTGGTCAAGATCAACGCCACGGGGCCAATCGAAACCAACGCTCACCTTCTGAAATACGACAGTGTCCATGGCCGGTTCCCCGGAAACGTGACCGTCGATGGCGACACGCTGGATCTGGGCCGCGGCCCGATGCAGGTGTTTTCGACTTATGACCCGACCGAGCTGGATTGGTCCGGCTGCGATGTGGTTCTGGAATGTACCGGCAAATTCAACGACCGCGCGAAGGCTGCGGTTCACCTTGAACATGGTGCAAAGCGGGTTCTGGTTTCGGCACCAGCGACGAACGCAGACCGCACCGTGGTTTATGGCGTGAACCACCGCGCGCTTTCGGTCGATGACCACGTGGTTTCCAACGGATCGTGCACAACCAACTGTCTGGCCCCGCTTGCCAAGGTTTTGAACGACGTCATCGGGATTGAACGTGGCTTAATGACGACGATCCACAGCTACACCGGCGATCAGCCGACGCTGGACCGCCGCCACAAAGATTTGTATCGCGCCCGTGCTGCGGCCATGGCGATGATCCCAACTTCGACCGGCGCTGCCAAAGCATTGGGCGAGGTTCTGCCAGAACTGAAGGGCAAACTGGACGGGACCGCCCTGCGCGTGCCCACGCCAAACGTGTCAGCCGTGGACCTTACCTTCGAGGCCAGCAAAGACGTAACCGTCGAAGACGTGAACGAAGTCGTCCGCGAAGCCGCCGCAGGCCATATGGGCGCGGTTCTGGCATACGATCCAGAAGCCAAGGTTTCGATCGACTTCAATCATACGCCGCATTCGTCTATCTTCGCGCCAGACCAGACCAAAGTGGTCGGTGGCCGCACCGTCCGCGTGTTGGCATGGTATGACAACGAATGGGGCTTTTCCTGCCGTATGGCCGATGTTGCGGCAACGATGGGGCGGCTCCTCCACTAAGGAGAGTGGGGCCAGCGCCCCCAGCCCTATCTATGACAGACAGGCTTGCAGTAATTCTAGGGGTGGTCATTTTGGCCGCCCTTTTTGCTGACTATTTTCTGAATGATTGGAACACCAGCTTGTTTCTTGCGAAAAAGCTGTCAGCCTTGACGGAATATATTGCGTTCTGGCGTTAGCGCTCACTTCGCGGTTGACGTTGGGACGAAAAAACCGATTGTTAGCGGCAACAGTCGCCATACTAAGGGAATTTCGCAATGTCAGTAAAAGTAGCAATCAACGGCTTTGGGCGGATCGGTCGAAATGTTCTGCGCGGCATCATTGAATCGGGCCGGACCGATATCGAAGTCGTCGCAATCAACGATCTGGGTCCGGTTGAAACCAACGCACACCTTCTGCGCTATGACTCGGTTCACGGTCGCTTCCCTGCCGAGGTCACGACAACAGAAACCTCGATCGACGTGGGTAAAGGCCCAATCGCGGTAACAGCAATTCGCAACCCCGCCGACCTGCCATGGGGCGACGTTGATATCGTGCTGGAATGTACAGGTATCTTCACCGCCAAGGAAAAGGCGCTGGTGCATCTGGAAAACGGTGCCAGCCGCGTTCTAGTTTCCGCACCTTCCGCAGGCGCCGACAAAACCATCGTTTACGGCGTGAACCACGACACACTGACAGCCGATGACCTGATCGTTTCCAACGCGTCCTGCACGACGAACTGTCTGGCCCCTGTTGCCAAGGTCATCAACGACACGATCGGCATCAAGCGCGGCCTGATGACCACCATCCACAGCTACACCGGCGACCAGCCAACGCTGGATACGATGCACTCTGACCTGTATCGCGCGCGTGCTGCTGCAATGTCGATGATCCCAACCTCCACGGGCGCGGCCAAGGCTGTAGGTCTGGTGCTGCCCGAACTGAACGGCAAACTGGACGGCGTTGCTATCCGCGTGCCCACACCGAACGTTTCAACCGTCGACCTGACATTCGAAACCGACCGTGAAACCTCAGCCGAAGAAATCAATGCAGCAATCCACGCTGCCGCCGCTGGCCCGCTGAAAGGCATCCTTGGCGTGACTGATGACAAACTGGTTTCGATGGACTTCAACCACGACCCGCATTCGTCGATCTTCGCGACCGATCAAACCAAAGTTCTGGACGGCAACTTCTGCCGCATCCTGACGTGGTATGACAACGAATGGGGCTTCTCCAACCGGATGGCAGACACAGCCGTCGAAATGGCGAAATACCTTTAAGTCTTGCCAATCAGCCTATGTCGTAAAAGCCGCCCTTCGGGGCGGCTTTTTCCTTTTGACCACACTGCGCAACAATCCAAGCAACAGGAACGCCTGATAATTGTGATTAAAGAAGGCCCCTGCTATTTGGCACCACCAGACAGAACAATCCAAGGCCAACCCCATGTCGTCTTCTACCGTTTACAGAAAAGATATCGACGGCATGCGCGCCCTTGCGGTCAGCGTTATCGTGCTTTTCCACATGGGCGTGTCGCAACTTGCCGGTGGCTATGTCGGCGTGGATATTTTCTTTGTCATCAGCGGCTTTCTTATTACCGGGCTGGTCCTGAAAGACATCCGCGCGCAAAAGTTCAGCTTCGCGACATTCTACATGCGTCGGCTGCGACGTCTGGCGCCGAGTTTGCTGGTGGTCCTTATGGGAACGCTTGCGGCGGGGTATCTTTTCTTTTCCCCTGACCAGTTCGAAAGGCTGGGCCGTTCCACCGTTGCGGCCGTGTTTTCCGTTTCCAATATCTTTTTCTGGACCGAAGCCGGGTATTTCGACGAAGTCGCGATCAACAAGCCGCTGCTTCATCTGTGGTCACTCGCCGTAGAAGAGCAATTCTATCTCGTTTGGCCGCTTCTTCTTCTCGGGCTGTCCAGACTGAAGAAAACAGCATCTATCGTCTTTGCGACGGTTGCGTTGGGCGTCATCAGCGTACTTGCCGGCGAAGTGATGCTTTCGCGTGATCCTTCTGCCGCGTTCTTTCTGACGCCGTTTCGGATTGCTGAATTTGCACTTGGTGCCGTGCTTGCCCTGCGCGGCGGCTTCGAGGCGCAATCGCGGACTTTACGCAATTCAGCCTCTGTTCTGGGGGCCGTATTGATCATCGTCAGCGTTCTGGCGCTTGATGAAAGCAGCCGCTTTCCCGGTGTCCTATCCTTGGTGCCCTGTATCGGTGCCGCCCTTATCATCGCCGCAGGCCCCGAGGCGGTCATCAATCGGGCGCTTAGCCTTTCGCCCATCCGCTATATCGGTCGGGCCAGTTATTCGATCTATCTTGCTCATTGGCCCATCCTTGTCTTTTACGCGTACGAGGTCGGCTACCCCGACAGCGCGATCCAGATCGCTGGCCTTTGCATCGCTGCCTTTGCCACGGGTGCATTTCTTTATCACGCGGTCGAAACCCCATTCCGGCTGCGCGATGGTGCGGGGTACCGCGTTTCGGGCCCGACACTGCGCTGGATGAGCATTTCCACCGTCATCACAACGCTTGTCGCTTGTGGCATTGTCATCGACCAAAAGGGAATCCCTTCACGTCTGCCGAAACAGATGCAGGCGCTTTTCGAAGCCGTCGAAGATGGAAAAGACGCCCGCAAACTGGCGATCCGTCAAACCACCTGCCATTTCTCAAGCAAATCGAAAGCTGTGTATGACAAGCTTTTTGACGAATGTTTGCCCAAGGACCGCAGTGATATGATTGTGGTCTTGGGCGACAGCCACGCGGCCGACCTTTACGCTGCGCTAAGCAGAAATTTTGCGGACCGCAATGTCGTTCAACTTACTGGCGCGGGCTGCGCCATGACGCGCACTGGCCCGATCAGGAAAACATGCGCGGATTGGCACGGCGAGATGTTGGCCTGGATCGAAGACAATCGTCAGAATATCGACGCGGTTCTGTATACCCAACGCGGCGCGCATCTCCTTTTCGGAGATCCCGAGCTTGAAGAAAAGCTAACGATCGACGACACCGCGCCACGCCGGATTCGCAGCACCCTTGAAACGATCAGCCAGTCTGGCATGCCTGTCTGGTTTGTCGGTCCCCGCCCCGAGTTTCACCCCAAGATTGATGTTATCTTGGCACGCAGTCGGTCGATGAACAAATTTCACGATGAAATGGGTGCGATTGACCTGACGGTCTATGGGGCGCTAGATCAAATGCTTCAGGACGAATTCGCGGGAAGCCCCGTCAATTATATCTCATCATACGATGCGATATGCGAAGACGGCCGTTGCGATTACACCTATGGGGACAACCTGCCCATTTTCGTGGATTACGCACATTGGGCACTGAAAGGTGGTGCCTATGTGGTGCAACAGCTGGGCCGAGACTTCCCAGAATTCCAAGCACTTATGACAGACAAATAAAGTGCGCTATTGGAATTTCTTCCTCAGCTCTTCGTTCACGGCGGGTGTCACGAACTGTGAAACGTCACCCCCAAGGCGGGCGATTTCCTTGACCAGCTTTGACGCAATCGCCTGACGGCGCGCATCGGCCATCAAAAAGACGGTCTCAACACTTGCATCAAGTGCGCGGTTCATTCCGACCATCTGGAATTCATACTCAAAATCCGCCACGGCGCGCAGGCCGCGAATGATAACCCCCGCGCCGACATCATGGGCGCAGTCAATGAGCAGATTTTCAAAGGGATGGACGACAAATTCCGGGCCGCCGGGAACCGCGTGTTTGGCGCATTCCGCTTCGACCATGGCGACACGTTCTTCCAGACTGAACAGTGGCCCCTTATCGCGGTTGATCGCGACGCCAATCACCAGCCTATCGACCAGCTTTGACGCCCGCTGAATAATATCCATGTGACCCAGTGTGACCGGGTCGAAGGTGCCGGGATAAAGTCCGATACGCATGAATGTCCCCCTTCATTCGTTTCCCGCACGCAACAATATTGCGCGCGGCAATGCAAGGGGGCGCAAGGTCTAGTGACCCATGATCATGCCTTCTAGCGCATCTTTTTCCATCGAAAGTTCCGCAAGGCGTGTTTTCACCACGTCACCGATGG
Source organism: Actibacterium lipolyticum (assembly GCF_900184935.1). Lineage (GTDB taxonomy): Bacteria > Pseudomonadota > Alphaproteobacteria > Rhodobacterales > Rhodobacteraceae > Actibacterium_A > Actibacterium_A lipolyticum. Next base: position 286,412 of record NZ_FXYE01000002.1, read on the forward strand.
AAATAAGACCGACCATTTTCCCACCTTCCATGACCGGCATGTGGCGGAACCGACCGTCGGTCATTTTGCGCAAAACCTCGTCCGTGACGTCACTTGGTTGGCAGGTCACGATCTCTCGGGTCATCAGGTCATCGACCTTGTCAGCCATGCAAGATGGCCCGCGACGCCCAAGTTCCCGCACGATATCGCGTTCTGACAGAATTCCAGCAACCGTGGTTCCATCAGAAGACACCACAAGTGACCCTATTCGCCGCGTCGATAACAGTTCGGCCGCGTCGGCCACCGATGACCCGGGGGCGATGGTGATAACTGGGCCTTCTGGCTTCGACTTCAGGATTTGTTGCACATGCATTCGTGTTGGTCCTCCCTGAAAAATACTCCTTCAGCGTCCACCCAACTGCGACAACCTGTCAACCCATCCCTTCGAGTCGGGTCACTTCCCGCTTAATTCCCTCTGAAAGTTCAGCTGCGAAACGGTTCAAACGCTCTACTTTCCGGTCGTCCGAATGGCGGATCAGGTAAAAACTACGGGTCAGTGAAAACGACTCAGTCAGGATTTTCCGCAAGCCCGGCGCGAAAGGCAGCGCAAAATCATGCACGATGCCAACCCCTGCCCCGTGGCGCAAAAAGTTAAGCTGCACAGAGACCGAATTCGACGCAAGTTCCACATGTTCGGAACCGGTGGCCGATAGATAGTCCAACTCTTTGTCGAAGATCATGTCGGGAATATAGCCAACCAACCTGCGATCCTTTAGCGCCGCCAAATCCTTTATCGGGCCATGGCTTTCTAGGTATTCTTGGGCTGCGGCAAGGTGAAGTTTATAGTCAGAAATCTTCTGCACGGTCAGACGCCCGGTATCGGGTGGGCTGACAACCACCGCCATATCCGCCTCGCGCCGGCTCAGGTTCACCACACGGGGCTGGGCGACCACCTGAACCTCTAGCCCGGGGTGGCGGTCGCAAATCTGGGCACAGACCTGTGGAAGCAAGAAATTGGCGCAGCCATCCGGCGCACCGATCCGGATGGATCCAGACAGCTGCCCCGGCGTGCCGCGCGTTTCTTCTGTGCCCATTGAAATGGCTTGCTCGGCCTGTTCGGCGCGCGTCAGAAGCCTCTCTCCTTCGGGGCTCAACGCGTATCCTTGTTGGGACTTCGCGAACAGGGTCGCGCCCAGCCCCTCCTCCAACCGTTGAATGCGACGCCCAACGGTGGCAGGGTCAAGTTTCAGCGATTTACCTGCCCCGCTTAGGCTTTCAGCCCGCGCCACGGCAAGAAAAACCCGCATATCGTCCCAGTTCGACCCCACAATCGTACACCCATTTTTGCAAAACGTTTTTTCGAAACTGCCTCTTTAGCGGGGAAAAATGCAAGACTATTCTAACGCCAACTGACTTTAAGGGAGGACTCCATGGAAGAGCTTAGCCATTTCATTAACGGCCAGATGGTCAAAGGCACCTCTGGCCGATTTGCCGATGTGTTCAACCCCGCCACCGGCGAGGTTCAGGCCCGCGTGCCGCTTGCCAGCAAAGAAGAACTAGACGCCGCCGTTGCCGCCGCCGCCGAAGCGCAGCCAGCTTGGGGCGCCACAAACCCACAGCGCCGTGCACGTGTGATGATGGAATTCGTCCGCCTGCTGAACCGCGACATGGAAAAGCTGGCCGAGGCGCTTAGCCGCGAACACGGCAAGACGATTCCAGACGCTAAAGGCGACGTTCAGCGCGGGCTGGAAGTGATCGAATATTGCATCGGTGCGCCGCAGCTTTTGAAAGGTGAATTCACCGACAGCGCCGGCCCCGGCATCGACATGTATTCCATGCGCCAGCCGTTGGGTGTGGTTGCGGGCATCACTCCGTTCAACTTCCCAGCAATGATCCCGCTGTGGAAAATGGGCCCCGCCCTTGCCTGTGGTAACGCGTTTATCCTGAAGCCATCCGAACGCGACCCATCGGTTCCGCTGATGCTGGCCGAACTGATGAAAGAGGCCGGTCTGCCCGACGGCGTCCTTCAAGTGGTGAATGGCGATAAAGAATCCGTCGACGCCATACTGGACAATGAAACCGTGCAGGCGGTTGGCTTTGTCGGCTCTACCCCGATCGCGCAGTATATCTATTCGCGCGGCTGTGCGAACGGCAAACGCGTTCAGTGTTTTGGTGGTGCTAAGAACCACATGATCATCATGCCAGACGCCGACATGGACCAGGCCGCTGACGCGCTGGTCGGTGCCGGTTACGGTGCCGCTGGTGAACGCTGCATGGCGATTTCGGTTGCCGTTCCGGTTGGCGAAGAAACAGCGGATCGTCTGATCGAAAAGCTGGTGCCGCGCATCGAAAAACTGAAGGTCGGCCCTTATACCGCTGGCAATGACGTGGACTATGGCCCGGTTGTGACTGCAGCCGCCAAACAAAACATCCTTGGTCTGGTTCAGTCTGGCATCGATCAGGGTGCTGAACTGGTTGTGGATGGCCGCGACTTTAGCCTTCAGGGATACGAAGACGGTTTCTTTGTTGGCCCGCACCTGTTTGACCGCGTGACCACCGACATGGACATCTACAAGAAAGAGATCTTCGGCCCTGTCCTGTCCCAAGTCCGCGCCCAAACCTATGAAGAAGCGTTGGGCCACGCGATGGACCACGAATACGGCAACGGCACCGCGATCTTCACCCGCGATGGCGACACCGCGCGTGACTTTGCCAGCCGCATCAACATCGGCATGGTCGGTATCAACGTACCGATCCCTGTACCGCTGGCCTATCACACCTTTGGCGGCTGGAAGAAATCCGGCTTTGGCGATCTGAACCAGCACGGCCCGGATGCGTTCCGTTTCTATACACGCACCAAAACAGTCACATCGCGCTGGCCATCGGGCATCAAAGAAGGCGGCGAGTTCAACTTCAAACAGATGGACTAACGCTAAACCATTGGCGTTAAACGGATCGGGGCGGCCTTCGGGTCGCCCTTTTTCGTGAAGACGCGCCGCCACATTCCTGCCACATAGTTTCCCAATCTGAAACATACGCGCCCCAATGTTGCCTTATTTGGCATTGCGACGGAACACGCCTGCTGGTAAATCTGGGCTTGGGTGGGTGAACTGCCCTGGCCAACACGGGCCGGGGCCGGTTTCACCACAAAACAGACTATTAACTTGCCGCTGCTTGCAACTGCGGCACATATTTTACGGGTGTGAAATGGGTGCGTATTTTAAAACGCTATCGGCCGCTTGCGGCGCGATCGCAGGATTGGCAATCTCGTCTGCCTCGGCAGCGACAGTTTCTGAAACTTTTGACTTCACAGCGGCCACAGGACACGAGGTAGGCACCTCGTTGAGCTTCACCGAAGGCGACCTTGGCCTGACAGTAAACGCAAGTTTCTATAACACCCCGACAGGTACGATCGGTGAACCTTTGGTCGCGTCAAGCGATCTGTACGTTATCCGTCAGGAACACTACGGCATCTATGTTTCCTACCATGGCGACAATGACCACCGTATTGACGGTTACTATAACGAAGTCGCGCTTTTCGAATTCACCGAAGAAGTCACCATCACCAACATCACCTTCGGTAGCGTCGCCCATGGCAGCACCTTTGACATGTTCGTCGGCAACGACGGCACGCTGGAATTTGCCGGTGACTATTCGGTCGCGCAATCGGTAAGCACCACAGTTAACGCAGAAGTCTTCGGTATTGGCGCATCGGCCGACAACGTGCACTGCGTATCGTACAACCGTCACGGCCACTGTTCGCAGCTTGGTGGGTCTTACTCGGCCTTCAAAATCACCTCGTTGACCGTAAGCTACGAAGAGCTTGCACCGGTACCACTGCCAGCAGGCGCTGTGCTGTTGCTTGGTGGTTTGGGGCTGCTTGGGGCCGCACGCCGCCGCAAAGGCTAAGACGACACAGACCAACGAAAATTTAGCGCCGCGCCCAAGGGAATTGCCTTGTGGCGCGGCGTCTGCTTTTCTGGGGCTAGATCACCCGGAGAAGGGCCATCGCATACACAGACCCAGCATTCACCATCGGTGTAGAGGAGGAATACCTTCTCGTTGACCTAGAAACCTGTGCCCTTGCCACCGCGCCCGAGGCACTGATGACAGCCTGCACCAAGGAACTTGAAGGGCAGTTCAGCCCTGAGTTCCTGCAATGTCAGGTCGAGATCGGTACACAGGTTTGCCGCAACATCGATGAAGCCCGCGAAGATCTGCGCCGCCTGCGCCAGACAGTGGCACGTATCGCAGGGGATTTTGGTCTGGCCCCTATCGCGGCGTCCTGCCACCCGTTTTCGGATTGGAAAGATCAGCACCACACCGACAAAGAACGTTACAACGCGCTTAGCAAGGACTTGGCAGGCGTTGCCAGCCGCATGTTGATCTGCGGGATGCATGTGCATGTCGGCATCGAAGAAAAGGCAATGCGCATAAAGCTGATGAACCAGCTTTGCTATTTCCTGCCGCATCTTCTGGCGCTTTCGACATCATCGCCCTTTTGGCAAGGCGTCGATACCGGGCTGAATTCTTACCGGCTGACCGTGTTTGACAACCTGCCCCGCACCGGCCTTCCACCGCGCCCGGAAAGCTGGGGCGACTATCGGCTGATGGTTGATACACTGATCGACTTGGGCCTAATCGAAGACAGCACCAAAATCTGGTGGGATTTGCGCCCATCCGCCCGGTTCCCAACGATCGAGTCGCGCATTTGCGATGTGTCGCCCAACATCGAAGGAACGCTTTCGCTGGCCGCGCTTACGCAATGCCTGACCCGGATGCTGTACCGCCTGACGCGCAAAAACCAACAATGGAGCGTCTATGACAGGTTTCTGCTGTCCGAAAACCGCTGGCGCGCGCAACGTTATGGCGTTTCCGAAGGGCTGATTGATTTTGGCGTGGGCGAAATCCGGCCAATGGCCGACCTGTTGGACGAAATCATCGGCCTTGTCGCCGAAGACGCAGAGGCGCTGAATTGCGTTGCCGAGGTGGAGGCCGCCCGTGATTTCATCACCAATGGCACCAGTGCCGACCGCCAGCGCGCGGCCTTCAACCGCGCCGTTGCGGCAGGCCAAGATCGTGACGCCGCGCTGAAATCTGTGGTTCGCATGCTGATTGACGAGTTTCAGATTGGCTTGTGACGATTCACTTTCCTGTGTATTCACGTTTATCAATCTGTTGAAAGCTGGACCAATCCCATTACCTCTGGCTAGTAACTTGTGAATAGAGTTTTCCGTAGGGATGCCATACCGATGAGCAATATGAAGACCACCCGCCGCGGCTTTGTTGTTGGGCTGACCGCCCTCGCCGCGCCGACCATTCTGCGTGCGCAGGTGGCTGAGCCGGCCATCTATGCGCCAGCGGCGGCCAAGCACAACATATCCAGCTTCAAGATTCAGAACTGGCAGGATCACTTTGAAACCTTGGGTGTCGCAACGATTGTGGCCGACACCGGGTCCCGCGCCCTGCACTATTGGAACGCAGATGGCACTGACTATCGGTTGTACCCAACGTCGGTCCCCATGACCGAGGATCTGACCAAACGCGGCTATACCGAAGTGGTGCGCAAACGCGAAGCCCCCGATTGGACCCCGACCGCATCCATGCGCGAAAGCAATCCGGACCTTCCCGAATATATGCCCCCCGGCCCCGGCAACCCGCTTGGCACACATGCGCTGTACCTAAGTTGGCCTGCCTATCTGATCCACGGCACCCATGACACGCGCAAGATTGGGCGGCGGTCGTCGTCTGGCTGTATCGGCCTGTACAATGAAAAAATCGCCGAACTTTTCCCGCTGGTTCCGGTCGGCGCGCAGGTACGGCTTATCTAACGCCGCTCTTTCCGCTTGAACGCCTGTATCCGGCCTTGCAAACTTCCTGCAACAATCGGAAATTAAACAGGCGTTCAATTCACGCGGTAAGGGAGGTGCCTCATGGATTTCGCACTGTCAGAAGAACAGGGCGCCATTTTCGACATGGCAAAAGCGTTTGGCGCGGAACATATCGCGCCCTTCGCACGTGACTGGGAAGCCGCCGGTACAATCCCCAAAGAGCTGTGGCCCAAACTGGCCGAGCTTGGCCTTGGCGGCATTTATGTTTCAGAAGAATACGGCGGATCCGGCCTAAGCCGACTAGACGCGACATTGGTCTTTGAGGCGCTGGCGATGTCCTGCCCGGCGGTTGGATCGTTCCTTTCGATTCACAACATGTGCGGCGGGATGATCGACAAATTCGGCTCTGACGAGACGAAGGCCATGTGGCTTCCACAGCTTTGCAGCATGGAAAAGATATTCTCTTACTGCCTGACCGAACCTGGCTCCGGTTCGGACGCGGCGGCGTTGCGCACGCGCGCGGAAAAAACCAACGAAGGCTACTCCCTAACAGGAACAAAGGCGTTCATTTCGGGCGGCGGATATTCGGACGCTTATGTCGTGATGGCCCGCACCGGCGATGATGGCCCAAAAGGCGTGACCGCCGTGATCGTCGAAGATGGTGCGCCGGGGCTTTCCTTTGGCGGGCTGGAAGACAAAATGGGCTGGCGCGCGCAACCAACTGCGCAAGTTCAGTTTGACGATTGCAAAATTCCCGCTGCCAACCTGATTGGCGAAGAAGGCCGCGGCTTTTCCTATGCGATGGCCGGGCTTGACGGTGGGCGCCTGAACATCGCCGCGTCCGCCCTTGGTGGCGCGCAGGCCGCGCTGGACGCCACGCTGGATTACATGGGCGAGCGTAAGGCATTTGGCCGTTCGATTGACCAATTCCAAGCCCTGCAATTCCGTCTGGCCGATAATGAGGTAAAGCTTCAATCCGCGCGCACCTTCCTGCGCCAAGCGGCATGGAAGTTGGACAACAAAGCCCCCGACGCATCAAAATTCTGCGCAATGGCAAAGCTTTACGTCACCGACCGCGCGTTCGAGGTGGCAAATGACTGCCTCCAACTGCATGGCGGTTATGGCTACCTTGCCGACTATGGCATCGAAAAGATCGTGCGGGACTTGCGCGTGCATCAAATTCTGGAAGGGACGAACGAAATCATGCGCCTGATCATTTCACGTCAAATGCTGGCAGAGCGCGGCTGATGGGCGACATCGACATTCGCATTGACGGCAAAGTCGGGCGCATCACCCTGACCCGCCCGCAGGCCCTAAATGCCCTCAGCTATGAGATGTGCCTAAAGATCGAAGCGGCCTTGGATACATGGCGCGACGACGATGCGGTTGCGATGATCCTGTTAGACGCACTGGGCGAACGGGCCTTTTGCGCCGGTGGTGATATTGCGAAAATGTACGAAACCGGGCGTTCGGGCGCGTTTGACTATGGCCAGAAATTCTGGCGCGACGAATACCGGATGAACGCCAAGCTGTTCGAATTTCCCAAGCCGGTGGTCAGCCTGTTGCAGGGCTTCACCATGGGCGGGGGCGTTGGCGTTGGTTGTCACGGATCGCACCGTGTCGTCGGCGAAAGCAGCCAAATCGCGATGCCCGAATGTGGCATCGGGTTGGTCCCCGATGTGGGCGGATCGCTGTTGCTGGCCCGCGCGCCGGGGCGGTTGGGCGAATATCTGGGCACCACCTGTGCACGGATGAACGCTGGGGATGCCATCCATGCCGGGTTTGCCGATTACTTCGTGCCCGAAGCACGCTGGCAAAAGCTGACGGCCACCCTGACATCGACCGGGGATTGGACGGCGGTTGACCAGTTTGCCGAAACGCCGCCCGATGCGCCCCTCTGCGACATTCAACCCGACATCAACCGCCACTTCGCGGGCGAAACGTTGGGCGATATCATCCGCTCTTTGCGCACGGAAGACACTGAATTCGCAGCCAAAACCCTTAAATCGCTTGGCAGGGCCAGCCCGCTTTCGATGGCATGCACCGTTGAAATGCTGCATCGTTTGCGCGGGCAAGACACCATTCGCGCCGCCTTGGCACAGGAATTTCGCTTTACCTTCCGCGCGCTAGAGCATTCCGATTTTCTGGAAGGCATCCGCGCCGCGATCATCGACAAAGACAAATCTCCGCGTTGGCAGCATGCAGATATGACAAACGTGCCCGCAATGGATGTTAGCAAAATGTTGATGCCCCTTGGCGCAGACGAACTGAAACTGGAGGAGGAGCTGGCATGAAAATCGGATTTATCGGACTGGGCAACATGGGTGCCCCAATGGCGGCCAATCTTGCCAAATCCGGACACACCGTAACGGGCTTCGACCTTGCGGCCCCCTGCCCCGAAGGCGTGGCAAAAGCCGAAACCGCGGCTGCGGCAGCGACTGGGCAAGACGTGGTCATCACGATGCTGCCCAACGGTGCAATCCTAAAGTCCGTCGCGGCAGAGATTTTGCCAACCATGTCAAAGGGCGCTGTCCTTTTGGATTGTTCGACCGTTGATGTTGAAAGCGCGCGCGCGGTGGCCGATGACGCCCGCGCGTTAGGCGTGTTGGCAATGGATGCCCCGGTTTCCGGCGGCATCGGCGGCGCGGCGGCGGGCACCCTAACCTTTATGGCGGGCGGCACGGACGAGGCGTTCGCGATTATCAAACCGCTGTTCGACATCATGGGGCAAAAGGCCGTCCACTGCGGCGCGTCAGGCAATGGGCAGGCCGCCAAGATTTGCAACAATATGATCCTTGGCGTCACCATGATCGCCACCTGCGAAGCCTTTGCCTTGGCCGATAAACTGGGGCTAGAGCGGGAAAAGATGTTCGACGTGGTATCAACCTCATCTGGCTATAGCTGGTCGATGAACGCCTATTGCCCCGCGCCGGGCGTTGGCCCGCAATCCCCCGCTGACAACGACTATAAACCGGGGTTTGCCGCCGAATTGATGCTGAAAGATTTGCGTCTTTCCCAACAAGCGGCCGAAGCCGTGGACGCCGACACCCCCATGGGTGAACGCGCGGCGGCGCTTTATTCCAGTTTTGTCGAAGATGAAGATGGCAAAGGCATGGATTTCTCGGCCATGCTGCCACGGTTTGAAAAGCGTTCGCGCGGGTAAGTTACCCCCTGAACGCCAGCTTCGGGCGGCGCAATGCGGCCCGAAAACACCCCGCCCCGCCGCTTTGCGATGACAGTATGGCGCAGGGCACCGGTATATACATTCACCAATAGGCATATTACCCTTCAGTTGTCCGAAATTACGGACCCAAACCGGAGAGTTGATATGTTGAAGAAAAACGTTGGCGGTATCGACCGCGCGATCCGCATTGTTGTTGGCCTTGGCCTACTTGCAGGCTTTTTCCTAGACGCTGAGGCATCTTATCGCTGGCTCTATTTGGTCGGTATCATCCCACTTGCCACCGGCCTGATGTCAAGCTGCATGATCTATTCGATTTTCGGTGTCAGCACCTGCCCAACGAAGGAATAAATGGCCCCCGCGACGGGGACAAATGAGTGACCAGTTTTGACCCCAGCCGCCCATCCCTGCGCGGCTGGATATGGTCGAACCGACTGTTCCCTATCGTTATTCTGCCGCGACCTTTCTGGGGCGCAGCATCTCTTTCAGGTAGCGGCCCGTGTGGCTCGCCTCTACTTCGGCCACTTTTTCGGGGGTTCCCGTGGCCACGACCTGACCACCGCCATCGCCGCCTTCGGGACCGATGTCGATGATCCAGTCGGCTGTTTTGATGACATCAAGGTTGTGTTCAATCACCACCACGGTGTTGCCCTGTTCGACCAGTTCATGCAGCACCTCAAGCAGCTTTTTGACGTCTTCGAAATGCAGACCTGTGGTCGGTTCATCAAGAATATAGAGCGTCCGCCCGGTGGCACGCCGCGCCAATTCTTTCGACAGCTTCACCCGCTGCGCTTCGCCCCCTGACAGGGTCGTCGCTTGTTGGCCAACCTTGATATAGCCCAGCCCGACACGCATCAGCGCGTCCATCTTTTCGCGGATCGACGGAACCGCCTTAAAGAACTCCTGCGCATCCTCGACCGTCATATCAAGAACGTCGGCTATGCTTTTGCCTTTAAACCGAATTTCCAGCGTTTCGCGATTATAGCGCGCGCCGTTACAGGTTTCGCAAGTGACATAGACATCAGGAAGGAAGTGCATTTCGATCTTGATGACACCGTCGCCCTGACACGCCTCGCAGCGCCCGCCTTTGACGTTAAAGCTGAACCGGCCAGGTTTGTATCCGCGCGCCTTGGCTTCGGGCAGTCCGGCGAACCAGTCGCGGATCGGGGTGAAGGCCCCGGTATAAGTGGCGGGGTTTGATCGCGGGGTGCGGCCAATGGGGCGTTGGTCAATGTCGATGACCTTGTCCAGATGCTCCAACCCCTTGATCGTTTCGCAGGGCGCGGGCGTCTGGCGCGCACCGTTCAGCCGCATGCTGGCCGTTTTAAACAGCGTCTCAATCGTAAGCGTCGACTTGCCGCCGCCCGATACACCGGTGACGCACACGAATTTGCCCATCGGAAAATCGACCGTCACGTTTTTCAGGTTATTCCCGGTCGCCTTAACGACGGTCAGCTTTTTCTTGTTGCCCTTGCGCCGGGTTCCCGGCACGGCAATTTCGCGCGTACCAGAAAGGTACTGCCCGGTGATCGAGGCCGCGTCCGCCGCCACCTCTGCCGGGGTGCCTTGGGCAACGACCTGCCCACCATGCACACCCGCACCCGGGCCGATATCGAACACATAGTCGGCCTCGCGTATCGCCTCTTCGTCATGTTCGACGACGATCACGGTATTGCCTTGGTCACGAAGGTTTTTCAGCGTTTGCAGCAACCGCCCATTGTCGCGCTGATGCAGGCCAATCGACGGCTCGTCCAGCACATACAGAACGCCTGTCAGGCCCGAACCAATCTGGCTGGCCAGACGAATACGTTGGCTTTCGCCCCCGCTTAGCGTGCCAGAGTTCCGCGAAAGCGTCAGGTATTCAAGGCCGACATTGTTCAAAAAGCCCAACCGTTCGCGGATCTCTTTCAAGATGGCGCGGGCGATTTCGTTTTTCTGCTGGGTCAGGCTTTCGGGCACGGTTTGGCACCACGCGTAAGCCTCGCGTATCGACATCTGCACCACTTGGCCGACGTGGAGCTTGGCGATTTTCACTGCCAGCGCCTCTTCACGCAGCCGGTAGCCTTCGCAGGTGCCGCAAGAGCGGTTGTTCTGATACCGCTCAAACTCTTCCCGGACCCAGCTGGAATCCGTTTCGCGATAACGGCGTTCCATGTTGGGGATCACCCCTTCGAACGCACGACTAACCTGATAAACGCGCCCGCCTTCGTCATAGCGGAACTCAATCTCTTCCTCGCCCGAACCGTAAAGGAACACCTGCTTCACATGCGCATCAAGGTCTTTCCACGGCGTATTTTTGTCGAATTCATAATGCTTTGCGATGGATTCGATGGTCTGCAGGAAATACGGCGACTTGCCTTTGCGCCACGGGGCCAGCGCCCCATCATAAAGCTTTAGCGTCTGATCCGGCACCACCAGCCGTTCGTCAAAGAACAGCTCAACCCCAAGCCCGTCACAGTCTGGGCAGGCACCAAAGGGCGCATTGAAGGAAAACAGGCGTGGTTCGATTTCCGGGATGGTAAAACCGCTGACGGGGCATGCGAAATTTTCACTGAAGGTAAAGCGTTCCGGCTCTCCTTCTTTCGGGGCGGTTTCAAGGATGGCAATCCCATCAGCCAAGTCCAGCGCGGTGCGGAAACTGTCGGCCAGCCGGGTTTCCAGCCCATCACGCACGACGATCCGGTCAACAACCACGTCGATGTCATGGCGGAACTTTTTGTCCAGCGTGGGCGGTTCATCCAGTTCGTAAAACTCGCCGTCAACCTTGACCCGCTGGAAACCCTGCTTGCGCAGTTCCAGAAATTCCTTGCGGTATTCGCCCTTCCGGTCCCGCACGATAGGCGCAAGAAGATAGCCGCGCGTGCCCTCTTCCAGTGCCATCACCCGATCGACCATATCCTGCACCTGCTGCGCCTCAATCGGCAGGCCGGTCGCAGGGCTGTAAGGTGTGCCGACACGCGCGAACAACAGGCGCATGTAATCGTAAATCTCGGTCACTGTGCCAACGGTGGAGCGCGGGTTCTTACTGGTGGTTTTCTGTTCGATCGAAATAGCCGGGGAAAGACCGCTGATATGGTCCACGTCCGGCTTTTCCATCATATCCAAGAACTGGCGCGCATAGGCCGACAGGCTTTCGACATAGCGCCGCTGCCCTTCGGCATAGATCGTATCAAACGCCAATGAAGACTTGCCAGAGCCGGAAAGCCCGGTGATCACCACCAGCTCATCCCGCGGAATATCCACATCGATGTTCTTGAGGTTATGCTCGCGCGCGCCGCGCACTTCGATCTTTTTCAGCTCGGCCATGATCCACCTTTGAACGAATTCTTAACAGATAGTGGAGGACGGCTGAGTCTCCAACCTAAAAATGAGAACAAGTCAAGAACACTCAGGTAATCGGCAATTCCCGGCGACGTGCGCCCAGAACCGTGTGAATGCAGATCCCCAAAAGTGAAAGCAAGACAACAAAGCAAACCAGCCCCCATATGCCAAAGCCGCCAATCAGCGCCGCCAGAATTGGCGCACCGGTTGTTGTTCCGACATTACCCATTTGCGCTAACGCGCCTGTGGCATGGGCCCGGTCCTGCGGGTCACTGTTCAGTTCTGCCAACGAGGCAAAGCTGCCGCTCGCGATGATACCCGCCAGTGCCATCATAACGATGGCCGCGATCATGAACTGCCCTTCGTTGCCAACAGTCACCAACAGCCCCAAAGCCGTCAGCCCGGAAAAGGCAAACCCCAGCTTCACAACCCGGATGGAAGACACCCGTTGAAGCAGGAAAATGCCAAAGGTCAACGAAACCGCGATCGAGCTAAGCGGCATCACCGCCGACATCCACGACCGTTGGGCTGCGCTTACGAAATCCGGCAGATAGGTCAGCAAGGCGACGTACATCATCGCGTACCAGACGAAGCCAAGCCCCGACGCCGATAGATAGGGCGAGCTATAGATGCGGCGGTGAACGCCCACCCAATCGGACAGCGACATCGCCTTGGCAACCGGGCGCGTGCGCGGCCCTTTGGGCAGCATCAACACAAGAATACCAGCGATTACAAACAGGTAGAGGCCATGCGCGCGGATCAATCCGCCCACACCGAACCCGTCGATCAGTGGCGGCGCAACCAACGCGATTGCCATATAGGCAACACCGAAAAAGCTGCTCCACAAAGCCATAGCGGCGGGGCGCAAACGATCCGAGGCCGAACTTGCGACCAATACCGGCGCCGCGATCACGATGACCAGATGCGCGAAACCTTCGATAAACCGCAGCGCGATCATCACCGGATAGGCCGGCATGAACCCTTCGACCAACGAAAGGCAGCCGCCCGCGATCAGACCCAACAACAGCATTTTGCGAAGGCCCAGCCGGTCAACGACAACCCCGCCAACGACGCCGAACAACAACCCCACCATCCCTAGCGAGGACATAAGAAACCCAAGCGCCACCTCGGACACAGCATAGGTTTCGCGCAGGGCCGGCATCGCAACCGCGATCTTGCCGAACTGCGCCGCCGCCCCCAGCCCGGCGAGCCATAGCGCCAAGATCAGGGGGATGTTGCTTTTGGTGGGGTGAGACATAAAAAAACTCCCGCAGGCGATTGGGGCCCACGGGAGCATTGCTAGCGTCTTTCATCCCCGGCAGAAACCGTGGATTTTCGCACAATTACATGTGGATTACGCGATCATACGCATCCAGCACGCTTTCATGCATCATCTCGCTGAGTGTTGGGTGCGGGAAGACGGTGTTCATCAAGTCTTCTTCGGTGGTTTCAAGCTGGCGACCCACCACATAGCCTTGGATCAACTCTGTCACTTCCGCGCCAACCATGTGCGCGCCCAGCAACTCCCCGGTTTTTGCGTCAAACACGGTTTTGATCATGCCCTCAGGCTCGCCAAGTGCAATCGCCTTACCGTTGCCGATGAACGGGAAACGCCCCACTTTGATGTCGTAACCGGCCTCTTTCGCCTTGGCTTCGGTAAGACCGACGCTGGCGACCTGAGGGTGGCAGTATGTGCAACCGGCGATGCTTTCGGGCTTAACCGGGTGCGGATGGCCGCCCGCGATCAGTTCGGCAACCATAACGCCTTCATGGCTGGCCTTATGCGCAAGCCATGGCGCACCGGCGATGTCACCGATGGCATAAAGACCATCAACGCCTGTGCGGCAATATTCATCGGTCACAACATGGGTGCGGTCAATTTTGACGCCAAGCGCCTCCAGCCCCAGCCCTTCAACGTTGCCGACGATGCCAACGGCCGAAATCACGGTGTCGAACTCTTGCTTTTCGATCTTACCGCCAACTTCGATATGTGCGGTGACCTTACCCTTGCCGCGATCAAGCTGTTTGACCATGGCTTTTTCCATGATCTTCATGCCCTGCTTGACGAACTGCTTCTTGGCGAATGCACTGATTTCGGCGTCTTCGACGGGCAGGACACGGTCCATGACTTCAACCACGGTCGTGTCAGCGCCCAACGTATTATAGAAGCTGGCGAATTCGATCCCGATCGCACCCGACCCGATGACCAACAGCTTTTTCGGCATCTTTGGCGGTTGCAGCGCGTGCTTATACGTCCAGACCAGATCGCCGTCCGCCTCTAGGCCGGGCAGTTCGCGCGCGCGGGCGCCTGTGGCCACAACGATGTGCTTGGCGGTCAGATCTTCGGTGCCCTTGTCGGTTTTGACGCTAAGCACGCCTTTTCCGGTCAGGGTCGCCTCGCCCATGACGACGGTGATCTTGTTCTTTTTCATCAGATGAGCAACGCCGCCGCTCAACTGCTTGGCCACGCCGCGCGAACGAGCGACGACCGCATCCAGATCGTAACCAACCCCGTCGGCCTTCAGACCGAATTCTTTGGCCCGGTGCATCAGGTGGAACACTTCGGACGACCGCAAAAGCGCCTTGGTCGGGATGCAGCCCCAGTTCAGGCAAATGCCGCCCATATGCTCGCGCTCTACAATCGCGACCTTAAGGCCCAATTGAGCGCCACGGATAGCGGCCACATAGCCCCCCGGCCCCGCGCCGATTACGATCATGTCAAAGCTCTTGGCAGCCATCAGCTTCCCCTATGCTCAAAATTTAGTTTGATATTAAACTATCTTCTGAAAACCTTCAATCAGCGGTTCGCAGATCAGGCAGAAATCCAACAAAAAAGCCCATGCGCAAGCACGGGCTTTCATAAAATCAAAGGCTTAAATGGCGCTTACGCGCGCAACGCTTCGACGGTTTGCCCGTATCCGCCGCCATCAACAAAGCTTTGTTCATCGTCGCGGGTGCATCGCGACAGCGCATCGTTGCGAAACGGAAAGCGGCCAAAGCGCCGAATGACCTCGCGGTGAGCCTTGGCATGAACAAGGTTATCCGCACCCGTTTCTGGCATCCGCGTCAGCATCAGGCGCACGCAACGATCCTGATCGGTCAGACATTCGGAATGCATCAGCGGCATATAAAAGAACTGCCGTTCGGGCTCATCGATGCGCATATCAAATTCGTTCGCGATGGCGCGCTTTGCTGCCGCACGCGCGATTTTATCTGTCGCAAACGCCTCTGCCGATCCCCGAAACATGTTTCGCGGGAATTGATCCGTCACAATAAGATAAGCAAGTGTTGTGCGTGGCTGTGTCAACCAATGCTGCAATTCGCCCTGATGCGCCAATTGCCATAGGTCCAAGAAACCCTGCCGGACCCGTTCGTCTAACTCTTCACCGCCTGCGTACCAACCGTCCGGGCCTACATCTTTCAGCCAAAAACGGATCACCTCTTCGGGGTCTTGCATGGCTCCTCCTCGCGCGCCGCGCCCTTCCCATTTCTTGAGCGTCTCAGAAAAGATTCGCTAACGCAAGCACTTGAAGATTATGCCGCATCTTCTGTGGCGGCTTCGTCTTCCTCCAATGTTTCGATGAACACCTCTTGCGCCACCTCGACCGCCACGGGCGTGGCCGACGGCAAGATGGGCGCATAAGACCCAGTGTCGCTGATCGCGGGTGCCGGGCGTTGTGTCATTCGGAAGGCAGCATAGGCCGACAAGGCCCCCATCAAGACAGCAAGGTAAAGGAAGAATCCGCCGGGGCCGATCTGCCCCATAATCCACCCCGTAATCAGCGGGCCAGAGATTGCACCGACACCGTTCAGAAAGATCAGCCCACCGGATGCGGCGGCCATGTCCTCATGCTCTAGGAAGTCGTTAGTGTAAGCGATCAACAGTGCATAAAGCGGGTTAGACGTGCCGCCGATGATAAAGGCCGACACAAGAAGAATAAGGAAGTTCCCCTGCATCGCCAGCGCCAGCAAAGATCCGAAAAGCCCGACAACGGCCGCGCCCAAGATCAATTGCCGCCGGTCAATCCGGTCCGACGCCCAGCCGATCGGATATTGCAGCAACAGCCCGCCAATATAGATCGCTGCGATAAAGGAAGAGATCTTGCCAACGCTCAACCCGGCCTCGGTTCCATAAACCGCCGCCATGCCAAACATCGCGGAATACACCCCACCCAACATAAAGGAACCAACGCAGCCCAAGGGGGACACACGGTAAAGTTCTTTGATGCTCATCGGTTTGGTGGTGTCAAAGGCTGGCGTGGGAGAGACCGACAACAAGATCGGCGCGAAAGAGATCGAAACCAGCACCGATGGGATGATGAACAGGATGAACCCGCCCGGATCGCCAAAGTTCAACAAACCCTGCGCCGCGACGATGCCCGCCATCTGAACAATCATATAAAGCGACAGCGCCTGCCCCCGCGTTTCGTTTGAGGCAGAGTTGTTCAGCCAGCTTTCCGCCGTCACATACACGCCGGAAAAACAGAACCCGATGATCACGCGCAAAATGGTCCAGGCCCAAGGCTCTGTAATTGCGGGGTAAAGGATAAGGGTCGCAGAAATGAACGACCCAAGCGCGGCAAAAACCCGAACGTGGCCAACACGGCGGATCATTTCCGGGGCCATGCGCGACCCGCCCAAGAAACCAAGGAAATAGGCCGACATGATCAGCGACATTTCAAAGGTCGAAAACTGTTCGATCCCACCGCGCACGCCAAGTAACGTGCCCTGCAGGCCGTTACCGACCATCAACAGAAGCATCCCCAGAAGGAGGGCCCAGGAACTTGCTAACACCTTAATCACGTCATACCTCGAATCGTATCGCCCGCCCTGCCTACGCGTGCGGTCCTTCCTGTGAATGTGCACCCGCGACACTACATGTCGCGTTTGGCAATCACGGGATCAGAAGCGATGAATCCCCATAGGAAAAGAAGCGGTATTTCTGAGTGACCGCATGGTCGTAAACAGTACGCATCCGGTCTTGCCCCATCAGGGCCGACACCAACATCAAAAGAGTGGATTTAGGAAGGTGGAAATTGGTCATCAACGCATCGGTCACTTTGAAACGGTAACCGGGGCGGATGAAAATATCCGTCTCACCTTGCCACGGAACCATGGTGCCGTCGTCCTGCGCGGCGCTTTCGATCAGGCGCAGCGCGGTGGTGCCAACGGGAATGATCCGGCCGCCCTCAGCGCGGGTCTGGTTCATCTCATCCGCGGCTTTTTGGGTCACCTGCCCCCATTCGGCATGCATCTTGTGGGTTTCGACATCTTCCACCTTCACCGGCAAAAATGTACCCGCCCCCACGTGCAACGTTACCTCGCTGAATTGTACGCCCTTGGCGCGCAATTCGTCCAACAGTGCGTCATCGAAATGGAGCGAGGCCGTAGGGGCCGCCACAGCGCCGGAATGGCGCGCAAACACTGTTTGGTAATCTTCTTTATCCTGTGCATCCGCCGGGCGTTTGGCAGCGATATAGGGCGGCAACGGCATCGCGCCCGCATCCGCCAACGCGGCATCGAAATCGTCGCCCGTTAGGTTGAACGACAGCGTGACGTCGCCATCACCTTTGGCCGCCACACGCGCAGACAGCGCGTCAGAGAACACGACCTCTTCGCCTTCTTTCAGTTTACGCAGCGGCTTGGCCAAGGCCACCCAACCTCCATCGGGTTGCGGCTCCAACAGGGTGATTTCGACCTTCGCCTCGACCAACCCTTCGGGGGTTTGCCGCTGACGGCGCCCAAACAGGCGCGCGGGAATAACCTTTGTGTTGTTCAGAACCAGCCGGTCCCCTGCTTGCAACAACCCCGGAAGGTCATGCACGTGCAGATCGCTGATCTGGTCACCCTTCGCCAACAACAGGCGCGCAGAGGTTCGCGGGCGCGCCGGCCGGGTCGCGATCAGCTCTTCCGGCAGATCGAAGTCGAAATCAGAAAGCTTCAATTCGCAATCTCCGGCACTGGTCGGCGGAAAATTTCGCGGAACATTCCCGGCGTCAGAATTGACAGCGGGTTCACACTGACCGACGGGTTTTTCGCATTGCCCGTTAGGCGATAGTTAAAGCCAAACAGCCCCTCGCCCTTGCGGGTCAAGACGCTGCCGATGCCGTTCAAAATATAGATCGGCGAGATTACGCCCTGCATGTCCATCCGGTTCGCCTTTAGGTCAAAAAGTCCCGCCATGGAGATTCCAAGCGACGGCCCCACAGCACTGCCTGACTTGACCTGCAGCGCGGTGGGGGTCAAGCGGAAGTCGGCGGAAACGTCGTTGAAAACCAACCCGTCGCCATCCAGCATTTCCAAAATCCCGACGACCGAAATCGCGCTAAGCAACTCTGCCAGCGCAGGGGCACCTTTTACCCGCGTGCGGCTAATCTTTAGCTTGCCATTATATTCCCCCGCACGCCCACGTGGCGTCAGAGATAAATCAAGCGTGCCGCCACGGGATTTTTCAAAGATTCCTGCGCCTTTCAACACGCCGCCCGCATCGTCAGATTGCACGCGGATCGCCGTGCCATTCTTGCTGGGCGTAAGCGTGGCTGTGATCGGGGCACCGCGCACGACGCGCCCGCGCAAGCCTCCGTTCAACCCACCGGCAGAGGAAAGCGACCCGCGGACATCGGCCAGTGTGATGCCATCGGAAATGACCAACCGATCCAACGCAATATCAATCGGGCCACCCTGCCCTGAACGCCCGCCGCCACTGCGGCCACCGCCAAACGGGCTGTCGCGCAAAACGAACCGCCCGCCACGCAGAACGACAGCAGGCGCGCGATTTGCCCCGCGCCCCTTCAGCGTCACGGGCGCATCCAACCAGCGCCCGATCTGAACCCGCGAAAAAGCGGCCTCTTGCAGCCCACCGTTTTTCGCGACCGAAATCTTTCCATCAGCTGTCAGACCTGCGGCCTTAATCGACAAGCTTTCGATATTGGGCGGCGATCCCAGCGTGCCCGCAACCTTCAGCGTTCCCTTGGTATTTTTCGACTTTGTCCAACCAAGGCTGGGCAGTTTCAGGCCAAGCTGGTTCATGTCCGAGTTCAGCGTAAACCGGGTCGGTTGACCTTTGTTAAGGCGTAAATCAATCGCCCCCAAGCCACGCCCAGTGACCGAGCCTTTTGGAAGGCCGATGTTAAACTTCTCAACAAAATTCTGCGAAAGCTCGACCGTTCCTTCAACCCGGCTGCGGCCTTTGTTTTTGGGGCCCAGAACCTGCGTCCAGACGCCGTTGACCGGCACGCCGTCAAGGGTCGCCTGCCCACTTATTGAAATCTGCTCTTTGTCGGCACTGATCGAAAGCTGTTGCGCCGCCAGACTTCGGTTTTTGACAAGGACATCCGACCGAACATTCCGCAACACGCCCTTTGCGGCATATTCAATTTTCTCGGGTGTGTTCCCTTTTGCCAACGGCAACGCAATCTTGGCTTCAACGCTGGCGCGGCCATCGGCAAGGTTTACGGGCTGCCCGGCACGCGCCATCAACCCAAGCGGGGGTTGATCAAGCAGTGACAAGACAGCCTCGACCGAACTTTCGGTTTTAAGGGTGACCTCTCCGCGTGCGGGTTTCTGTTTGGTGTTGGGGATGTGAAAGACAGTGCCCGCCACATCAACCAACCCACCTTGTGGCGCGGTTATCGTGCCACTGCCCAGCACCATGGTGAACGTTTGATCGGTGATCGTGATGTACCCATACCCGTTATCGACGGGCGGCATCGTGCGCATGAATTGCACATTTGCATCGCGAAATTCATGCGTTAGCGAAATGACCGGCGGATTGTCCGGCGCAAGACGAAGCGCGGCGTTCACCTCGAAGAATTCGCCCGACAGGATGTTGTTGGTGACCCACTTGCGCGTCCCCGGAGCCAGATCAATCGGCCACAACGCCAACAGCCTACCTTCGCTGATTCGATCAAGGTTAAGGTCAAGGTCGACCTTCCATCCATCTTCGCGCGCGCGCACGCTGCCCTTACCCCGATAGGTGGCCCCTGTGCTGTCGCCCAGCATCACCTGCCCGATCGTCACCGTGAAGGGATCCAGCGCCAGCTTTAGGTCAAGCGCGCCTTCACCGAATGTTGCCGGTGCTTCGAAAATACCGCCGGGGTTCAGCGACACTTCGCGAAGGCGCATTTGCGTGATCAAACTGGTTGGCCAACCACTTACCTTGTCCCGCAAATAAGCGTGACCTTCGGCGCGCAGACGAACAGCCGACGTATCAAGCGCGATCTCAGCAAGGTCGATACGATCATTCCCCGGATCAAACGAGAAATACGCCTTACCCCTGTCAAAACGTATCGGCGCGGCCTCTTCCACCGGGCGCAACGCACCTGATCCAATTTCAAGCGCGGCGTTCAACGGGGCAAGCCCACCTTCCGGCCCAACCCCCGTGCGCAGCGCACCCGAAATTGGCGCATCGATCACCGTCAAGAACGCCAGCGCAGGGGATTGCGCCGCGATATCGGCAGCCGCCACATCGCTGAAATTCGCTGACATCCGCGCCTCGGGCGAACCTTTGACGGTTTCAAAGTTCACCGCCACTTCGGACGGCACACCAAGGTCATTTACCAACGAAAAGAATACCCGTGCAGAGACATCTTGCGGAGTCTGTTCAAGCGCCAGAAGCCCATTATCAACCTGCCAACTGCGCCCTGCCCGCGCATCAACATAGGTCAGCTGCAAGGACTCGACCGTGACATCTTCGATGGATGCCAATGCCGGAAGGGCAAGCGCCTGATCAATCTGGTCAAGAACCTGCAACAGCCCAACTTCGCCGACCAGCGGCGCCGACGTGTCCCCCAGCGCAAGATCAAACTGTCCATCAACCCTGCGGCGCAGCGTCAGCTCGGCACCGGTAAGGGCGACACGCCGCACAACCAGTTTGCGTTCCAACAGCGGGCGCGCGGCAATAACCGCCTGCAAATCCGGCAACCGCGCCAAGGATTGCCCCTTCGCATCGGCAACAACCACATTGTTCAAATGAACCTGCGGGGCGTGTTCGCGCGAAAAGACAACGCTGGCACCGCCCAGTTCCAACTGCATCGGGTACAAGGCTTGGTTCAAACGCTCTTCTATATGCGCCGTCATCCATTCGGGCGTGGTAACCACCCGGCCTGTCAGGGAAAGAACGCCCACAAGAAAGACCCCGACCAGCAAGGTCAGGCTTAGCAAAAGCCAAAGTCCAAAGCGCCGCCCTTGGCGCGGTTGTGGTGGTGTAAGGTTGCTCATCCTGCGACTTTGTGGCGTTTATTTGCCTCTTGGTTATACCGCTTTATCTTGGCCTCTTGCGCCCTAAACTATAAGAGGCGTTTTGCAAACTTGCGAGGATTTGAACAGATGACCGAACAAGGCCAACCCGCCCCGGACTTTACGCTGCCCCAAGATGGCGGTGACGATGTCACCCTTTCCGCCCAGAAACCAGCGCCAGTTGTCCTGTACTTCTATCCCAAAGATGACACGCCCGGCTGCACGAAAGAAGCGATCGCCTTTACCGAACAGCTTGGTGCGTTCGAAGAAGCGGGTGCCAAGGTTTTCGGTATTTCAAAAGATCCGGTTGCGAAACACGCGAAATTCCGCGCCAAGCACGAACTGGCCGTCGGCCTTTTGTCGGATGCCGAGGCTGATGTTTGTGAAACTTATGGCGTGTGGGTCGAAAAAAACATGTATGGCAAGAAATACATGGGCATCGAACGGGCAACCTTTTTGATCGACGCGGACGGCAACATTGCCCAAATCTGGCGCAAGGTAAAAGTCCCCGGTCATGCGGACGAAGTTCTGGAAGCGGTGAAAGCCCTGTGAGCACACTGACACTGGCACAAATGGCGGTGGAGGTTCTGACCACCGCCGATGGCCGCGAAAAGACCGCCCTATCGCACAAACACGCCGCAACCTGGTTCGCCGCGCGCAAGGCTGGCACGCCGATTGAAATCGGCACGGCCTCCCCTCCGCTGCAACCTGCGCGTCCGGAAAAGCCCGAACTATTGTCACCGCGTGATGTTCCCCGCCGCAAACCCGGAACCCCCGAAGGGCGCATGGCGATCTTGCATGCGGTGGCGCATATCGAACTGAACGCGGTTGATCTGCACTGGGATCTGATCGCACGCTTTAGCGATGTGGCGATGCCGCTTGGGTACTTCGACGATTGGGTGAAAGCCGCCGACGAGGAGTCAAAACACTTCAACCTGATCTGCGATTGCCTTGAACGTATGGGAAGCCACTACGGCGCGATGGCCGCGCACGCGGGCATGTGGCGCGCAGCGGAAGACACCGCAACGGATCATATGGGCCGATTGGCCGTCGTGCCCATGGTGCTAGAAGCCCGCGGGCTGGATGTGACGCCGGGGATGATCGAAATCTTCAAAAAGGCCAAAGACAACCAATCTGTCGAGGCACTGAACGTTATCTACGGCGAAGAGGTCGGGCATGTCGCCTATGGCTCCAAATGGTTCCACTTCTTGTGCGGACGTCACGAACAAGACCCCAAAGAGGTCTTTCATGCCCTCGTGCGGAAATATTTCCACAGCACGCTGAAGCCTCCGTTCAATGAAGAAAAGCGCGCCGAAGCAGGTATTCCGCCTGATTTTTATTGGCCTTTGACAGAATCATAACCCAAGGGCCGCGGGCTTATAGGCAAGATCTTGCCAGTTTCAACCTTTGAAACAGGCGGCAAAGCGATAGAATCGCTTAAAAATCTTGCGCTGTGGCCAATTGGTGTCTTATTCATCGATGGACGCTGGTCTTTGGGGAAAGCCGCGTCACTGATCGGCTGGGGATGAGGCAACAGGGCAAGCGGTTTGAAGTCATCAATATCAAAGAGAATGAGCACGGCGCTGGAGCGTCTATTGCCGGAACAACGGCTTTTTCTTCGGTCTGACACCGAAACACGTTTCATCAGGTTAAGTCCCGGCACGCAGCTTCTGGCAATTGCCGGCAGCACCGCGATTGTCGGCTGGTCCATCGTGGCAAGCGCGATCTTAATCATGGACACGATCGGCGCGGGCAACCTGCGCGATCAGGCCAAACGTGAACAAGCGATCTATGAAGAGCGGCTAAACGACGTCGCCAAAGAACGCGATCTGCGCATCGAAGAAGCCCAGAACGCGCAAAATCGGTTTAACTTGGCGCTTTCCGAAGTTTCCAAGATGCAATCGGCGCTTCTTGAATCCGAAGACAACCGCAAAGAGTTGGAAACCGGGATCGAAGTGATCCAATCGACGCTTCGCCGCACCATGGCCGAACGTGACGAAGCCCTTGGAAAAGCCCAAGAGCTTTCGGTTGCACTTGCTGACAGCACCGGTTCGTCGAAAACCGAAGCTGGCCGTGTCGAAGATATGCAAGACACGCTGGCATTCATGGCGGCAGCACTTAACCTGACAGCCACCGAACGCGACCTTGTTGCCGCCGACGCCGCAGCAGCGTTCGACATGGCTGACGCCTTGGATTTCGAACGCAAGCTGTCTCAGGATCGCAACGACCGTATCTTTGGTCAGTTGGAAGAGGCGCTGACCGTTTCGGTTGAACCGCTGGACAAGATGTTCACCGCCGCCGGGTTGAACCCTCAGAACCTGATCAAACAAGTGCGCCGTGGGTATTCTGGTCAGGGCGGCCCCCTGACCCCGATCGCGCTTTCCTCTAAGGGAGAGCTGATTGACCCCGACAGCCTGCGTGCGAACAGCATTTTGCAAGGTCTGGACGAACTGAACCTCTACCGCATCGCGGTAGAAAAGACGCCTTTCGCGTTGCCGGTAAAATCGACCTTCCGCTTCACCAGTGGCTTTGGCCCACGTTGGGGCCGGATGCACAACGGCACCGATTTCGCGGCGTCCCACGGCACTCCGATCTATTCGACAGCTGACGGTGTGATCGTGCACGCCGGTTGGCAGTCCGGATATGGCCGCCTTGTTAAGATCAAACACGAGTTTGGAATCGAAACCCGCTATGCCCACATGTCGAAAATTCGCGTGAAGGTTGGGCAAAGGGTCTCGCGCGGGGACCGAATTGGTGATATGGGGAACTCTGGCCGTTCAACCGGCACGCACCTTCACTACGAAGTGCGCGTACAGGGTAAACCCGTCAACCCGATGGTATATATCAAGGCAGCGAAAGATGTTTTCTAAAAGTAGGATCAACGAACCCGGCCCCAAAGCTGGCGAAGCGGAGAAACCAACCATGCCCGAAGCAAAGAAAGCTCCGGCGTCATCGGGTGATAAACCAGCGACTGCGCCAAAGCCAAAGCCACCTGCGTCGGTCCTCTCTTCCGACCTGACCGTGACTGGCAATCTGCGCACGACTGGTGACATTCAAGTTGAAGGCACCGTCGAAGGCGACATTCGCGCCCACCTTCTGACCGTCGGCGAAGGCGCCACGATCAAAGGAGAGGTGGTCGCCGATGACGTCGTCGTAAACGGCCGCGTCGTTGGCCGTGTGCGCGGCCTGAAGGTCCGCCTGACATCGACCGCACGTGTCGAGGGTGACATCATCCACAAGACGATCGCAATCGAAAGCGGCGCCCATTTCGAAGGCTCCGTTCAGCGTCAGGACGATCCGCTCAGCACTGGCGGCCCTGCACGTCCGGCAACAGGCCACATGCCTGCGCCAAAAGCGTCGACAGAGCCTCCTGCATAGGCCACGCGACCATCGTATTTTGAAAGGGCACTGCATCGCGGTGCCCTTTTTCATTTCAGCGAAGGGCTTGGCGATAAAGATGCCATGTCGCATGGCCAAGGACGGGCAAGACGACAAGCAGGCCCAAGAAGAACGGCATCATTCCCGCGAACAGCATAACCGCCACCGCCCCGCCCCATACCAACATCGTGCGGGCGTTCGATGCGACAGTTTTCACACTGATGATCATTGCGGTCACAAAATCAATTTCACGATCCAGCAACAGTGGCAGCCCCATCACCGTGATCGAAAAGATCAACCCCGCCAGCCCTGCCCCAACAACGGTTCCCACGCCCAGCATCATCAGGCCATCAGGTGTCATGAAAACCTCGTACGAGGAAGAGATGTTGGTCATCGTCGAAAGCCCCAGAAACAGGGCGAAAATCATGTGCCCGATGAAGGACCAAAAAAGAAAAATCAAAATGATGATCGCGCAGATGGAGGGCAATTGGCGGTTTTTCTGATGCCAGATCACTCCAAGGATCTGCCCCCAGTTCAGTGGCGTTCCATTATCCAATCGGTGGCTGACCTCGTACAAGCCAACGGCCGCGAACGGCCCCAAAAGCGGAAAGCCAAAGACAGCAATCGCCAGCCAGTAATATTGCCCCGTGGATTGGGTTAGCCAGAACAAGCCGATCCCGCACAGCACATAGAACCCACCGAAGAACAGGCCAAACAGTGGCGCCGCTAAAAAGTCGCGCCAGCCTTGCCTAAGCGATGCAGCCAGCATCGCCCAAGTCACGGTTTGAATATCTGGTACAGGCGATGGTGGCGGTGCCGTGGTTTCGCTCATGGTGTCCTCCCCAATACGTCTTATCGACATATTGGAAAGTTTACGCCGCCCTGAACATGATCAAGCGCAAATTTGACGTGGCAGGTTAAGCTTCGGCCTGAGCTTCGCCCCGGCTTTTGCCCGCAACATCCATGGCCAGTGTCGCAGCCATGAATTGATCAAGGTCACCATCCAGAACGCCCTGCGTGTCAGACGTTTCAACGTTGGTCCGCAGGTCTTTGACCATCTGATAGGGCTGCAAGACATAGGACCGGATCTGGTTCCCCCACCCTGCGTCGCCCTTGGCTTCGTGCGCTTCCTGGATCGACGCGGTGCGCTTTTCCAGCTCCATCTGGTACAATCGAGATTTCAGAGCTTTCATCGCGATATCGCGGTTTTGGTGCTGCGACTTTTCCGAACTTGTCACCACGATGCCGGTCGGCGCGTGGGTAATCCGAACGGCAGAGTCCGTGGTGTTCACGTGCTGACCACCCGCCCCGGATGAACGGTAAGTATCGACGCGGATGTCGGCCGGGTTCACCTCAATTTCGATGTTGTCATCGACAACCGGATAGACCCAGACAGAGCTGAAAGAGGTATGGCGACGCGCCGCAGAATCGTAAGGCGAAATCCGAACTAGACGGTGAACGCCGCTTTCCGATTTCAGCCAGCCATAGGCGTTGTGGCCGGAAATCTTGTAAGACGCGGATTTGATGCCCGCCTCTTCGCCCGCGCTTTCGGACTGAAGTTCGACCTTATAGCCCTTCTTCTCGGCCCAGCGAACATACATCCGCGCCAGCATGGACGCCCAGTCACAGCTTTCTGTGCCCCCCGCCCCCGAGTTGATCTCGAGGAAGGTATCGTTCGCGTCAGCCTCGCCGTTCAGCAGGGCTTCAATCTCTTTCTTGGCGGCTTTTTCGGCAAGCGCCTTCAGCGCAGTCTCGGCCTCAGAGACGACTTCTGCGTCGTCTTCCATCTCGCCCAGTTCAATCAGTTCGATGTTATCCGAAAGCTCTTGTTCGATGCCTTTGTAAACGTCGATGGAATCCACCAGCGCCTGACGCTCGCGCATCAGCTTTTGCGCATTGGCGGCGTCATTCCAAAGATCAGGGTCTTCAACCCGCGCGTTGAACTCTTCCAGCCGGTGTTCGGCTGTTTCCCAGTCAAGACGCTGCGCAAGCAGTGCAAGGGATTTGCGGATTTCTTCAACGGTATTTTGCGTGTCGGCACGCATGGCGGATTGAACCTTTGATTGGAAGTGGTCAGATGCGGGTGATAGCCGCTTGGGGCGACGCGGGCAAGCTTAGTAAAGCCCGCCCGACGATAGGGACCCAAAGCTGGCCTTTGGCCCCACCTTCGCCTTTTTACCGGTTGAGGTGGTGACTTGCGTAGCACCCTCTGCCTCTCCGGGTGCGAAAAGCGGCAGGTTGGCTCCCATCGCGAACCCGCCATCGATAAGCGCGGCCAAGCCAAAGACGGGCTCTTCGCCATCACGGAAATATTCCGCAACGACATTGTCGCCGGTGGCATCGTCAGGCAGGCGCGCGCCGGTGAAGCGGTCGATCTTAATGAAGTGGCCGCCGGGCGGCACTTTGAACTTACCGCCACCGTATTTCTTGGTGGCCTCTTTCATGAACTGTGTGAACACCGGACCACACATCCCACCACCCGAGGCACCTTTGCCAAGAGAGCGCGGACGGTCATAACCGATATAACAGCCAGCCACGATGTTGGACGTAAAGCCGATGAACCACACGTCTTTCGCATCGTTCGTCGTACCGGTCTTACCAGCAGTTGGCACCGACAGGTTAACCGTTTTCGACGCTGTCCCGCGTTCCACCACGCCCTGCATCATCGAGGTCAGCTGATAGGCGGTGATCGCGTTGATCACCCGCTCACGGTCTGACGTGATGCGCGGGCCAAAGCCGGGATCAAGCGATGTAAGCTGACAGTCTTCGCAATGGCGTGGGTCATGGCGATAAACGGTTTCGCCCCAACGGTCCTGCACCCGGTCAACCAATGTCGGTTCAACGCGTTCACCACCGTTGGCGAACATCGCGTAAGATGCGACCATTTTGAACAGCGTGGTTTCCTGACTGCCAAGCGCGTTGGACAGGAACGGATCCATCCGGTCGTAAACGCCAAAGCGTTCGGCATATCCAGCGACAAGGTCCATCCCGATTTCTTCGGCCAACCGCACGGTCATAAGGTTCCGCGACCGTTCAATCCCGGTGCGCAGTGGGGTTGGGCCGTAAAACTTGTTCGATGCGTTCTTGGGCCGCCAAATACCTTGGGCGGTTGCAACCTCAATCGGGGCATCAATGACGATGGTCGCGGGCGTAAAGCCACTGTCCAGCGCCGCCGCATATACGAACGGTTTGAACGACGAGCCCGGCTGACGGGTTGCCTGTGTGGCGCGGTTAAAGACCGAGTCTTGATAAGAAAACCCGCCCTGCATCGCCACGACGCGGCCGGTGTTTACGTCCATCGCGACGAAGCCGCCCTGCACTTCGGGCACTTGGCGCAATGTCCAGCGAATGAACGATCCGTCGCTGTCTTTGGTCATTTGGCGCACATGCACCACATCGCCAACGCTCAGCAGATCGCTGGCAGCTTGGGCTTTGCGCCCAAGGCTACCGTCTTCGTTCAGCTTACGCGCCCAAGCGACATCTTTGGCGACGATCCAGTGGCCATCACTGTCTTCTGCAACGCCCTCGATCCCGATGCGGGCAGAGGTTTTGGCGATTTCCAACACAACGGCAGGGTGCCAGCGTTCGACATCACGGGCGACTTCGACTTCGGCCAACGCTGCGCGCCAGCTTGCCTCATCCGCCAGCTTGTCGGCCGGAATTGTCTTTCGCGTCCCGCGCCAGATACCCTGACTGCGGTCATATTTTTCCAACCCCTGACGCAAGGCGGCAGCGGCGTGAACCTGCATCTCTGGCTCAACGGTTGCGCGGATGGTCAGACCACCGCCAAAGAATTCACCTTCGCCGAAATCCTCGCTAAGCTGGCGCCGGATTTCATCGGTGAAATAGTCGCGTGGCGGCAGGCTTTGGCGGAATGGCGCGTAATCCCCGTTTTGCACGGTCTTCAGCGGCGAATTTCTCGCCACTTCGTAAGCTGCGTCGCTGACATAGCCGTTCTCGTTCATCTCGCGCAGAACGAAGTTCCGGCGCGCCAGGGCGCGTTCGGTTTCACGAACCGGATGATAGGTAGAAGGCGCTTTGGGCAGCGCGGCCAGATAAGCCGCCTCTTCCGGGCCAAGCTGGGACAGTGTCTTGTTGAAATACGTCTGCGCGGCCGCAGCCACACCGTAAGAGTTCTGACCAAGGAAAATCTCGTTCAGGTACAGTTCCAGAATACGGTCTTTGCTTAGCGTCTTTTCGATGCGCGTTGCCAAGATCAGTTCCTTGATCTTACGCTCGCCTGTACGTTCCCCGCCAAGCAGGAAGTTCTTCATCACCTGCTGGGTAATCGTCGATGCACCGCGAACGTTTTGGCCCCGGCTTTTCACCGCATCAACCGCCGCCGAAATCATCCCGCGGGCGTCATAACCTTTGTGGTTGTAAAAGTTCTTATCCTCGGCCGAGATGAAAGCCTGTTTCACCAGATCAGGAATTTCATCGGCAGGCGCATAGAGGCGCCGTTCGGTTGCAAACTCATCAATCAAGCGCCCCTCACCCGAATAGATTCGGCTGATCGTTTTGGGCGTGTAATTCGACAATTCTTCGTGTTTGGGCAAATCGCGGCCATACATCCAGAAAATCGCGCCAATCATCAGCACCGCAATCGCTGTGCCGACGGTCACGAAGCTGAATATCGCCCCGAAAAATGATAGGATCGCTCTGAACAAGCCTTTGCCCCCTGTGATAAAGCCCGGCCTGTATACGACCACCTGCGGGCACGGTCAAAAGCTACCCGCAGTCGATTAGGCCAAATAGCGCCAACACACCGTTCACATAGGTGCGATGTGCTTGCGCGCAAGACATTTGTCGCGTAGCGCCGGATTATGCGCCCAGAAGATATCCTTCCAACCTATCGCCGCGTCGCCACCGGATTCGCCCGTAGCCGCGACAAAAGCCTGTTCGAACGCGTCTGGCTTGATCGGGTGCTGTCCCACGCCATTGGTCGGCGCGTGCTTGACCTTGGATGTGGCACCGGGCGCCCCATTGCCAGCTATCTGTCAGACCGCCGCGCAAAGATCACCGGCGTGGATGGGGCTGGCGAAATGCTTGCCCTGTTCCAAACAAACCTGCCAGAAGCCGAAGCGATCGAGGCCGATATGCGCGGCCTTTCCTTGGGCCGTGAATTCGACATCATCCTTGCGTGGAACAGTTTCTTTCACCTGTCCGCCGACGATCAGCGTGCCATGTTCCCGGTGTTCGCCGCACACGCCGCCCCCAAGGCGGTGCTGATGTTCACATCCGGCCATGACGCCGGCGAAGCCATTGGCGAGGTCGAGGGTGAGTCTGTGTATCACGCCAGCCTCTCGCCCAAAGAATACCGCGCGCTTCTTAAGGAAAACGGTTTTTCCGTCATCGCCTTCACCCCCGAAGACCCGGAATGCCGAGGCCATACGGTTTGGTTGGCGCGCTATACCGCTATTGCCTAAGCAGGGCCGCCTGCGCCGCGTCCGACTTTGCCCACGCCACCAATGCATCACGCACCCCGCCAGCGGCTTTTGCACGCCAGTCTGGATTTTTCAGGTTTTCCAGATCCTCGGGGGAGGACAGAAAACCAAGCTCTAACAACACCGACGGAATGTCCGGGGCCTTCAACACCGAAAACCCGGCCTCGTGTCGTGGGCGTTTGTGCAGTCGCCCGATTGACTGCCTAAGCCCAACCACCAAAGCATCCGCCAAACCATCAGCCCGCGGCGCGGTTTCTAGGCGGGCAAGGTCCATCAACACATCAGCGATCACATCGTCATGATCTGATAGATCAACACCCGCCAACAGGTCCGCGCGGTCGTGACGCTCTGCCAACTTCTGCGAAGCCCGGTCCGAGGCTTTGTCGGACAACGTGTAAATCGCCGCGCCCGTCGCCTGCCCTTCGGCAACCACATCCGCATGCAGCGACAGGAACACATCCGCTTGCGCCGCGCGCGCGATTGAAACACGGGTTTCCAGCGGCACAAAGGCATCTTCTTCGCGGGTCATGACCACATCGAACCCCGCGCGCAACAGCGCCTCTTTCAGCTCACGCGCGAAGGTCAGCATCAGATCTGCTTCTTTTACGCCACCACGCTCGGCGCCGGGGTCGATACCGCCGTGGCCAGGGTCAAGCACCACCCGTACCGGGCGTGTCCCGTCCTGACGACGACGCGGCGCAGGCATGGGCGCGACCTTCGTCACGCCAATCAATGCTTCCTCAGATGTCACGATATGCGATGCAAACTCTTCTGGGCTAACCCGGGCCAACCGCAGCTCCAACATCGCGCGGCCACTTTCCACATCGCGCTGCATCTGTGCGCTGTCCACTGCAAACGGGCCATCCAGCTCTAACACCATGCGCGACCATCCGGGGCTCAACGCCCCAGCATGCAAACCCAGAACGCGCTTGCCGCGCAGCAGATCGCCCGCTGTCACGCCCTCCCAGTTCACTTCGCGAAAATCAGCGACCAAGCGTGGCGGCTCCGCCAATAGGCGCAAGCGATAAGGCACCGGCTGGCTCAGAGCCAAGACAACCGAAATGCCGCGTCCTTTGTCGGTGATTTCTGATCCCGCGACATTGACCCGCGCAAGCGCCGAAAGGTCTTGCGCCCTTGCCGCTTCGGTCGTGCCCATCGTAACGACCGCACACAGCAGGACTGCTTTGATGATATTGCTCATGCGCCTCAACGCCCTTTTTCGCGGACTATACCGCGCATGCCCCCGCCAAGGAACCATCCATTGGCAATCGGGATGCTGCGTTCACCGCAATCGCCCACAAATAATAATGGAGTGCGGGGCGGCAGCCCCGCTCAATTGGATCAAACCCGCTCGGCCATGAACTTCGCCAACCGTTCCAACCCTTCGCGAATATCGTCAGTCGCACGCGCGTAGGAAAAGCGCAGCGTCCCTGCCCCGCGTTCCGGGTCAAAGTCCAAGCCCGGCGTCACCGCAACCCCAGCCCCCGCCAGAATTTCCGCTGCAAAGGTACGGCTGTCGTCGGTCAGGTCAGACACATCCGCGTAAACATAAAACGCGCCATCCGGCGGCGCGATCTTGGTGAAGCCCGCCTTTGGCAACCCTTCCAACATCAACCGGCGGTTTTCGCGGTACACATCCATATTCGCCTGCAACTCGTCATCGCAATCCATTGCCGCAAGCGCCGCCACCTGACTGACATGCGGTGCGCAGATGAACATGTTTTGCGCCAAGCGTTCGATGATCCGCACGTGGTCTTCTGGCACAACCATCCAGCCTACGCGCCACCCCGTCATCGAAAAATATTTGGAAAATGAGTTGATTACGTAAACATCGCCGCTGATCTCCAGCGCGCTGACGGCCTTCTTTTCATACTCAACCCCGTGATAGATTTCGTCGGAAATGAAGGCGGTGCCGTTTGCATGACAGGTTTCGATCAATGCCGCCATCGCATCGCGATCCAGCATCGTGCCGGTCGGGTTCGCCGGGGATGCAACCATAAGCCCCGCCAAATCAGTCGGAAGGTCCGACGGGACGGGCTGCAAGCGATGTTCCGCCGCTGTTTCAATCATCACCGGCTGAATATCCAACGCGTGCAGGATTTGCCGGTAAGAAGGATAGCCCGGCGCGCCGATCCCGACCTTGTCGCCCGTGTCAAACAGCGCCGTAAAGGCAAGAAGGAACGCCCCCGAAGAGCCCGACGTGACAATCACCCGGCTTGGATCAAGATCGACATTATACCAATCTTTATAAAGCTTTGCGATGCGTTCCCGAAGTGCAGGAAGGCCAAGCGCCACCGTATAGCCAAGCGCATCTTCATCCATTGCCTTGGCCAAAGTGGCGCGCGCGCCGGCCGGCGCGGGCGTGCCGGGCTGGCCCACTTCCATGTGAATAATGTGACGTCCCTCGGCCTCGGCTTTGCGCGCGGCCTCCATCACATCCATCACAATGAAGGGATCGACTCCGCTCCGCCTTGAACTCCGCATCAGACCATCCTTAAACTGCGCCTATGGCAGCTTTCTTCCAGCGCGCGCGCAGACAGTCAATGGCAGCACGGTCAGGCATCATCGCCGTCCTGCTTTCTTTCATCATTGCGGTTGCTTCGCCCGCACGGGCGCAAGGGCTGATCCGCGATGCCGAGATCGAATATGCCCTTCGCCAACTGGCCGCGCCGCTGGCGGCCGCTGCGGGGATGAATGCCTCGCGATTGCAGGTGTTGGTGATCAACGACAGCTCGCTCAACGCGTTCGTCATTGATGGACGGACGGTGTTCATCCACTCCGGCCTATTGCTGAAATTCGAAAATGCCGCGCAAGCGCAGGCCGTTCTGTCGCACGAGATGGCGCATATCGCGAACGGCCACATCACCCGGCGCCTTGCAAACCTACGCGGCGCACGGTCGGCTGCGGCGATGGGGCTGCTTATGTCTGTGGCGATCGCGGCAAGCGGGAATGCGCAAGCAGCGGCAGGCGTCGCTGCGGGCACTTCATCCTCTGCCCAGCGGTTGTTCCTTGCCCACACCCGCGCCGAAGAAAGCTCCGCCGATCAGGCGGGCGTGCGCTATATGGCCCGCGCCGGGATTGACCCACACGCGATGGTCGATGTCTTGAATATCTTCAAGGGGCAAGAAGCGTTAAGCGCCAGTCGCCAAGACC
Source organism: Actibacterium lipolyticum (assembly GCF_900184935.1). Classification (GTDB taxonomy): domain Bacteria; phylum Pseudomonadota; class Alphaproteobacteria; order Rhodobacterales; family Rhodobacteraceae; genus Actibacterium_A; species Actibacterium_A lipolyticum. The sequence continues at coordinate 319,936 of NZ_FXYE01000002.1, forward strand.
CTTATGTTCTGACCCACCCGCTGAACCGTGACCGCCTGCGCGCGATGACCGGCTTCGCGGCGGCCTATGGCGGAAAGGCGAAAGACAACCCTACCGCCGACTACTGGTTCGCGCGTGCGCAAGGCAAACTGGGAGCCTTCTTGCAGAACCCGTCCTACACTTTGCGCCGGGTCAAAGCATCGGACAATTCGGACGCGGCCATCATGCGCCGTGCAATTGCCCACCACCGCAAACCCGACGCAAAAGCCGCCCTGCAAGAGATTGATAAGCTTGTCGCGAAACGCCCCAAGGATCCTTATGTGCGGGAACTTCGCGGCCAGATTTTGCTTGAATCACGAAACTTTGCCGCCGCCGTCAACGCTTATGGCCGCGCAGTAAACTTGGCCCCAAACGAACCCCTGATCTTGGCCGGATACGGGCGCGCGCTTTTGGCGCTGAATACCAGCGACGGTAACAAAAAAGCGCTGGCCGCCCTTGAACGCGCCCGTTCGCGTGACCCGTATGACCCACGGATGTTGCGCGACCTTGCCGTCGTTTATGCGCGCGGTGGCAACAACGGCATGGCCTCTGTCGCGACGGCGGAACGCTACGCAGTTCAGGGCCGGTTGTCGGATGCTGCGGTGCATGCCAAACGTGCGACGGGTCTGTTGAAACAAGGAACGCCCGGTTGGTTGCGCGCACAGGATGTGCTGGCAGCCGCGCAAACCGCCAAAAAGAACCGATAACACCCAGACCTCCCGCGGATGTGATCAACGTGGCGTTGGTAATTGCATGCGTTTCGGTGCAGTCTTTTGCCCGACAAAATACGCCGGGGCTTGCTGCCAAGATTGCCGCCAATCCTTAGCTATGAGATAGAACACTGCGGCATGCGCCGCGACGAATTGGAGGACGAGCCCATGAAACGCCAGATCCTTGCAGGTGCCTTCGCGGCCCTAGCATTTGCCGCCCCGGCCCAAGCCCTTGATATTGGCGCGATGAGCGACGCCGAGAGAGAGCTGTTCCGCGCTGAAATCCGCGCCTATCTGCTGGACAACCCCGAGGTGCTGATGGAAGCCATCGGCGTTCTGGAAGAACGCCAAGCAGGCGAGCAGGCCAACAACGATGCCGCGCTATTGCAGACCAATGCCGCCGAAATCTTCAACGACGACTATTCGTGGGTTGGCGGCAATCTGGACGGCGACATCACCTTGGTCGAGTTCATCGATTACCGCTGTGGTTATTGCCGCAAAGCCCATGACGAAGTTGCAGAGCTGATCAAGACCGACGGCAACATCCGCTTCGTTGTGAAAGAATTCCCAATTCTGGGCGAAGAGTCCGACCTGTCGGCACGCTTTGCCATTGCCACCCTGCAAGTCGCCGGGGACGATGCCTACAAATCGGCACATGACGCGCTGATCACCTTTCGGGGCAACGTGAACATCAAGAACCTTGAAAAACTGGCGGGCCGTCTGGGATTGAACCCAGATGACATCCTGCCCGCCATGAACAGCCCCGAGGTGGACGCCGTGATCGCGGCCAACCGCGCGCTTGCGCAGCGACTGGCCATTTCTGGCACGCCTACGTTCGTGATGGATGATCAAATGCTGCGCGGCTACGTGCCACTGGCAAACATGCGTGAGATCGCGAAAAGCGTTCGGGCGAACTAAGCCGCCCTACTCTGCCGCTTCGATCAAGGCCGCTGCGTCAAGCTCAGCGGCCTTTTTCTCGACCTGCTCAACGATGTGATCGACCATCTGTTCGTTCGACAGCTTGTGGCTTTGCTTGCCCGCAAGATAGACCATGCCAGACCCGGCGCCGCCGCCGGTGAACCCGACATCGGTCATCAATGCCTCACCCGGACCATTCACAACACAGCCGATGATGCTAAGGCTCATCGGGGTTTTGATATGCTCCAGCCGCTTTTCCAAGGCTTCGACGGTTTTGATCACGTCAAACCCCTGACGCGCGCAGGACGGGCAGGAAATGATGTTAACCCCGCGATGGCGCAGACCAAGCGCTTTCAGGATTTCATAACCGACCTTAACCTCTTCTACCGGATCGGCAGACAAGGAAACGCGCAGCGTATCGCCAATGCCCATCCACAGCAGGTTGCCAAGGCCGATGGCCGATTTGATCGTGCCCGACATCAGACCGCCAGCCTCGGTGATACCAAGGTGGATCGGCGCATCCGTCGCCTCGGCCAATGCTTGATAGGCGGCGGCCGACAGGAACACATCAGACGCTTTCACGCTGATTTTGAATTCGTGGAAGTCGTTGTCTTGCAGGATCTTGATATGATCCAGACCGCTTTCGACCATCGCCTCCGGACACGGCTCGCCATATTTTTCAAGCAGGTGCCGTTCAAGAGAGCCAGCATTCACGCCAATCCGGATAGAACAGTTGTGATCGCGCGCGGCTTTGATCACCTCTTTGACGCGCTTTTCGTCGCCGATGTTGCCGGGGTTGATCCGCAGACAGGCCGCACCGCTTTCGGCGGCTTCAATCGCACGTTTATAGTGGAAGTGGATGTCAGCAACGATTGGCACCGGGCTTTCGGCGACAATCTCTTTCAAGGCGCGGGCCGATTCTTCGTCGGGCGTGGAAACCCGCACAATGTCAGCGCCCGCTTCGGCACAGCGTTGAACCTGATCAATGGTCGCTTTGACGTCCGTCGTCAGCGTGTTGGTCATGGTTTGCACCGAAATCGGCGCATCGCCCCCGACCGGAACGTTGCCCACATGAATCTTGCGCGACTCGCGGCGATAGATGTTGCGCCATGGGCGCACATGATTGAGCGACATGCGCTCTCTCCCAGACTAGGTTCACTTAGGGGTTAGATAGCCATGGACCGGCCCGGGGGCAACGGGTGCGACCTTATTCCGCCACGATCTGCGTCACTTCGGCGACCATGCTGGCCAGTTCAGGGTCTTCGGTCAGATCAGCCAGCTGATACGCTTCGATCAACGCATCCTGTGCAAGGGCGATATTCTTCACCACATTTGCGCCCTCGCCCGCCGGGCCATAGGCGGTGCCGTTCACCGCGAAGTAAACAGCGCCCGCGTAACCTGTGCGCAGCAATGGCGGCTCTTCGGTTTTGGGCAGAACATAGCGTTCGCCAGCATCCAAAATCTTTTCAAGCAGAACCGTGCCGTCCGCCGATGTCACACGCACCCAGGCAGGGCGTGAGGCGAACAAAACAACCTCAGGCGCATTGTCGGCGACGACCTGAACGCTGTTCGGTGCGGGCGGCCCCGTAAATTCAGGCACAGCCGGTGTCGCCGCAACGCTGGCGATGCGTGGTGTTTCCGGTGCAGTGGCCAGCGCGCCCAAAGCGCCCGGTTGCAACGTGGAAATCGGGCCATCGCGCGCCACCATGACCGGCACGTCCAGCGGCTGAGGGCGATAAAGCCGGTCCAGCGCTTCGGCAGTTGGAACCGTAAAGTCAGAGCTTGCATCGCCACCGTCGGCCAGCAAGGTACCTGCATTTGCCAACGGGTCTACTTCGGCAATCACGCCGGGCGCCTGATCAACAGGCGAAAGCTGAACACGTTGAATTTGCTGAAGAACCGTCCAGCCGCCATAGCCAAGCGCGCCGATCAGCGCGACAAGCACCAGCGAAGATCCAACCGCACCGGGTTCAATCCGTGAAAACAACGCTTCGCCTTGCGGAACGAATGTTGCATTCGGGTCGGCCAGCGGGTCACGCTTTGCGTCAGATTTGGGTTGTGTCTTCTTGCCAGGTTTGGGCGAAGATGCCGCCGCGTCCATCCCGTGAACGGTGGCAAAGTTACCCTCTTCACAGAATTTGCCATAGGCCCATTCCGGGTCCAGCCCCAGATACCGCGCATAGGAACGAACGTAACCGGCGACGAAACCAGGGGTTTCGAACGCGGTCGGGTCTGCATGTTCAATTGCGGAAATGTAGGTGGCCTTGATCTTCAGCTCGCGCTGCACATCCAGAAGGGATTTGCCCAAGGTGGCGCGTTCACCGCGCATGATATCACCCAGACGCAGTTCAAAAGCGTCAAAGCCCTTAGAAGCTTGTTCTGTATCAGCCGCGATCGGCGGCTGTCTGCGCCCGATCATCTGCCTTGCCCCGTGCCTGCCACTTCTTGTCCCCTTTGGACTGGCGATTCTATAATTTCGCCAGCCTGTTAAGGGCTTATACCACAGAGCAGGGCCATTTACACCCGCAGAACGTTTTAGGCGGATAGCTCGGCGCGATTCAGCGCACAATGCGACCAAAGTTCATCCATCGCTTTGACAAGCGCGTCGATCTCTTTCGGGCCATGCACGGGCGACGGGGTAAAGCGCAAACGCTCTGTCCCGCGGGGCACGGTTGGAAAGTTGATCGGCTGAACGTAAATCCCGAAACTCTCTAGCAACATGTCAGACAGTTTCTTGGTGTGAACAGGGTCGCCTACGATGACGGGAACGATATGGCTGCCGTGATCAATGATCGGCATGCCCAGCCCCTTAAGGCGCATTTTCAAGATACGTGCCTGAAGCTGATGCTGATCACGCAGCGCCTGATCTGTTTTCAAATGCTTCACCGAAGCCGCAGCACCCGCAGCAACCGCTGGTGGCAGGGACGTGGTGAAAATAAAGCCCGGCGCATAGGAACGGATCGCATCGCACATCTTGTAAGACGCAGCGATATAGCCGCCCATTACACCATAGGCTTTCGCCAAGGTGCCGTTGATAATGTCGATCCGGTGCATCAGCCCGTCACGTTCGGCCACACCCGCACCGCGGGGGCCATACATGCCAACGGCGTGCACTTCGTCGATATAGGTCAGCGCGTTGAATTCATCTGCAAGATCAAGGAGTTCTTCGATCGGGCCAAAGTCGCCATCCATCGAATAGATCGATTCAAACGCAATCAATTTGGGCGCGTCGGGGTCGTCTGCTTCCAGCATGGAACGCAGATGCGCGACGTCGTTATGTTTGAAAATCCGCTTTGCACCGCCGTTGCGGCGAATGCCTTCGATCATCGAAGCGTGGTTCAGTTCGTCGGAATAGATGATCAGACCGGGGAACAATTTCGGCAGCGTCGAAAGCGTCGCGTCATTCGCGATATAGGCGGACGTGAACACCAAGGACGATTCCTTGCCGTGCAGATCGGCCAGCTCAGCCTCTAGCGCTTTGTGATAAACCGTGGTGCCGGAAATGTTGCGCGTACCACCGGAGCCTGCGCCGGTTGCGTCAATCGCTTCGTGCATCGCGGCAAGAACAACGGGGTGCTGGCCCATGCCTAGATAGTCGTTGCCACACCACACGGTGATATCGCTTTCAGAGCCATCAGGGCGGCGCCAAACCGCATTCGGGAAAGAGCCTTTGCGCCGTTCAATATCGATAAAGGTGCGATAACGCCCCTCTTCGTGCAGACGGTCCAGTGCGATGTCCAATCCCGCGGTATAGTCCACGCGTTCTCTCCTTCGTATTCCCCAACCAGTTGGCTGGTCTTTCCGGTGCGCCGCGCCCCATCGGAAGGGGCATCAGCCTGAAGTTCACCAGTCTTCGCATATTCTTCACATTCAGGAAACTATAGATATGGCTTCAAGTTGTCGCGGGCCAAATCATCAAATTCCCGTTTTTTGTGCTCTCCCATACGCGGATATGGTTCCAATAGGAAACCCCGCACCCGAATATTACCGGGCAAAAACCGTGTCTAAAGCTGTTTGGCCGTTTTTGAGCCATTCAACATTGATATCAATCAACCTTTTTCAGTCGGCGACCACAACACGACAATCGTCGGTATTTGCCTCTTCGTTGCATTCCGCAACAGCCGCCTGTGCGGCCGGCCCGTCCATATTTACATAGGCCCACTTGCCCGTAGCGGGCGAAATCGCCAATGCCTTGGCACCTTTGCCCCCTTTATATTCATCACGCAGCCCCGCCGTCGCATCCCGTGAAAGTTGAATTTCACGCGGTTTCCAGCCCTTTGGCCGAATCTCTGCGGCGATTACGCAGGTTTTGCTGCCCTTTTGGCGAGCGGCATTACAGCCGGCCAATGCGGCCCGGCTGGCGGATTCCACATCGTGATAGTTTGCAGCCGCCAACGTCGCTTCGGACATCAAACCTTCGTCGGGCGACAGGGCGACCGCCCCGTAGTAAGGCTGTTGCGCGGACACTTGGGCCAGCAAATCGCGGTCATTCTTCGATAGGAAATCATGCGCGATAACCTTAACCACGCCACCTTTCGTGGGAAACATCAGCTTTCGCGCCGCCTTTCCGCTTAGCGGTTCGGCCATCGCCGCCGCACCTGAAAGGGCAATAATCGAAGAAAGAATGAACGCGCGCATAGGCTTACCTCTGTAAATTTGTCCGGCGTAATTTAACGCGCGCAACCCTGCGCGGCCACCCCTCTGGACAGTGGAAATGCCAGTGGTAGGGTTTGGCATCTTCACAATCCTGAAACGCCGGAGGCCGCCCATGTCCCTCGAACCCGTTCTTGCCCGAATCGATGCCGATTTGCCGGGCGCCACCGACCGGTTGCTAGAGCTTTTGCGCATCCCGTCGATTTCAACCGACCCGGCCTATAAGGGCGATTGCGATCGCGCCGCGGACTGGTTGGTGGCCGATCTGAAATCCATCGGCTTTGACGCCGAAAAACGCCCCACCCCCGGCCACCCGATGGTGGTCGCGCATGGTGACGGCGACGGGCCACATCTGATGTTTTACGGGCATTACGACGTTCAGCCCGTTGATCCGATGAACCTGTGGAACCGTGACCCGTTCGACCCCGCAGTGGAAGACACCGCAAAAGGCAAAGTCATTCGCGGGCGCGGGTCATCTGATGACAAGGGCCAGCTGATGACCTTTGTCGAAGCCTGCCGCGCGTGGAAGGCCGAACACGGCACCCTGCCCGCCAAAATCTCGTTCTTCTTTGAGGGCGAGGAAGAGTCAGGCTCCCCTTCCCTCATCCCGTTCATGAAAGACAACGCGGAAGAGTTGAAATCAGACATCGCGCTGATCTGTGATACCGGCCTCTTTGGCGACAGCACCCCCGCCATCGTCACGATGTTGCGCGGGCTACTGGGCGAAGAAATCACAATCACCGGCCCGTCTAAAGACCTGCATTCAGGCATGTATGGCGGCCCCGCGATGAACCCGATCCGGATCCTGTCGCAGATCATCGCCTCGCTGCATGACGAAAACGGCCAGATCACGGTACCCGGCTTTTACGATGGCGTCGAAGAACTGCCGCCGGAAATCGCCGCGCAGTGGCAAGCGCTGGGGTTTGATCACGCATCCTTCCTGGGCGAGGTCGGGCTTTCCGTCCCGGCTGGGGAACATGACCGCACGCCGCTGGAAATGATCTGGTCGCGCCCCACCTGCGAAGTGAACGGCATCTGGGGCGGCTACACCGGCGAAGGGTTCAAAACCGTGCTGCCCAGCAAGGCCCACGCCAAGCTAAGCTTTCGACTGGTCCCCGGCCAAGATCCACATGTCATCCGCGACAATTTCCGCAACCACATACGCACGATGGTGCCTTTCGACTGCGAGGTCGCGTTCCACGATCACGGTGCCTCGGCCGCCAGCAAGATGTCGATTGAAAACACGGCCTTTGAAAAAGCACGTATCGCGCTGTCGGATGAATGGCCCAACCCGGCCGCCTATGTCGGCTGCGGCGGATCGATCCCCATTGCGGGCTATTTCAAAGAGGTTCTGGGAACCGACGCGATGCTGATCGGGTTTGGCAAAGACGACGACCAGATCCATTCGCCCAATGAAAAATACGACCTCAGCAGCTTTCACAAAGGTATCCGAAGCTGGGCACGTATTCTGGACGCACTTAGCAAATAAATGAAATCGGGCGGGTCATTCCCGCCCGTATCTTTTTGGGCCGGGCGAGTTCAGGGGCAACCCTGCTGACCACAGAAGCGCGTTTGAGCTGTCGGGAAAATAGACAAAGCCGCTCGCACATGTCGGATGCGCAGCGCGATGCCATCGTTCATCTGATTTCAGAAGAAAGTGGCGCGGTTGACGGGACTCGAACCCGCGACCCCCGGCGTGACAGGCCGGTACTCTAACCAACTGAGCTACAACCGCGCATACGTCGAACCATCGGGGAAAAGCAGTGGCGCGGTTGACGGGACTCGAACCCGCGACCCCCGGCGTGACAGGCCGGTACTCTAACCAACTGAGCTACAACCGCATTGCTTTACCCCGGGCTTGGCCCGGCGTGAGGGGGGTTTTATGCGCGGCCACCTGCCGCGTCAAGCGCATCTGACAGCAAATCTCGACCTTTTGGGGGAAAGTTTTTCTGACGCGCGAAAATCCCCTCAAAACAAAGGAACTGCAGCCCAGTAAAAGGGCAAAAAACTGCGCCCCCTTACCCGGCCTATGCAATGATTTCGAACTTCACCACATCGACCAAGCCGCGATCAGTGATTTTCAGCGCAGGAATCACAGGCAGCGCCAAAAATGCCAACTGCAAGAATGGCTCTTCCAAGGTCACGCCCAAACTGATCGCGGCCTTGCGAAGCTGTTTCAGGTCGCCCTCCACTTCTTCAAAGCTGTTCAGGCTCATCAACCCGGCGACAGGCAGCGCCAGTTCGGCCAAGACCTTGCCATCATTCACCACGACAAACCCGCCTTCGATCTGGCCCAAGCGGTTCGCGGCCAATGCCATGTCATCGTAATTTGCCCCGACAACCGCGATGTTGTGATGGTCATGGCAAACGGTCGACGCGATCGCACCGCGTTGAAGCCCGAATCCTTTTACGAAACCGGTGGCGATGTTGCCGTTTTTGCCGTGCCGCTCCACCACCGCGATCTTGACCAGATCGCGCGCAATATCAGGGCGTTTGTCACCATCAACCACGGGAATGGTTTCATGAAGGTGTTCAGTGATGATCTTGCCCGGCATAATGCCGATGACGTCAGTATCTTCGCGGTTCGCCGTCGTCCGGAAAGAGGCCGCCGTCACAGTGGGGGCTTTCACAGAGTCGCGCGCGACGGGCGCGATAAGCTTGCGCGCGGCGAAGGCCGCATCACCCACAATCTTGCCCCCTGCGATCACTAGTGCGGCGCGACATTCTTCCAGATTTGGCAAGGCCACGATATCCGCGCGCTTGCCCGGCGCGATCTGTCCGCGATCCTTCAGGCCGAATGCCTCGGCCGCGGAAAGGCTGGCAGCGCGATATGCGGCCAGCACGGGCGTGCCCAGCGAAATCATCGTGCGGATCATGTAATCCAGATGCCCATATTCCGCGATATCCAGCGGGTTCCGGTCATCCGTACACAGGGCGATATAAGGCGATGTGCGTTCCGTAAGGATCGGCTGCAGCGCCAGCATATCCTTAGAGACTGACCCTTCGCGGATCAGCACGCGCATGCCCTTGCGCAGCTTCTCAAGCGCCTCGTCGGCGGTTGTCGCCTCATGCTCTGTCCGGATACCAGCGGCGATATAGGCGTTCAGGTCTTTACCCGACAACAGCGGCGCGTGCCCATCGATGTGGCGCCCGCGAAACGCGTTCAGCTTGGAGATGGCTCCGGCATCTTTGAAGATCACACCGGGGTAGTTCATGAACTCGGCCAGCCCGATCACGCGCGGGTGGTCTTTCAGCGCAGCAAGCTCTTCCGCCTCGATCTGCGCGCCTGCGGTTTCCATCGCCGTCGATGGCACGCACGAGGAAAGCTGAACACGAATATCCATGACCGTGCGCGCAGACGCCTCAAGGAAGTATTCGATGCCGGGCACCCCAACCACATTGGCAATTTCGTGCGGGTCACAAATCGCCGTGGTCACCCCACGCGGGCAAACGCAGCGGTCGAATTCAAACGGCGTGACAAGCGAACTTTCGATATGCAGATGCGTGTCGATAAAGCCGGGAACCAACGTCAGCCCCGACACATCAACAATTTCGCGCCCGTCATAATCAGCACCGATCCCGACGATGGTGTCGCCACATATGGCCACATCGCCCTCGATCATCTCTCCGGTCATCAGGTCGAAAATCTTGCCGCCGCGCAGAACCATATCGGCGGGCATGGCACCCCTGCCCTGATCAATAAGGGTTTCTAGGTCGGGTTGGGTCATTGGGAAACTCCAGACGCTGGACAAGGAAACTGTCGCAGGCTGGGCGCGTTGGTTCAAGGGCGCAAAGTCTGCACCGCCAAAAACAGCCCACTGGGCAATCACATAGGTCTGTTTTTAAGGAAAGTGGTGGGTGATGAGAGACTCGAACTCCCGACATCTTCGGTGTAAACGAAGCGCTCTACCAACTGAGCTAATCACCCGGTGAGCGGGCTAATAGCGTGGTATCGGACCGGGCTGCAAGTCCAAATTTTACATCATTGTCATTTAGCCGACGTTTTTTCGCTGCGCGCCAATTCCGGCCCCGAAACTTGGCTGGCACAAAGCCCCGCGTTCAGCCCCCTAACGGGTTAGTTTTGCCAAAGCACGCGGGTCGCGTTTGCGGGCTTCTTCCATGAAACGAGCGATGAATTCGTCGTTAAGCCCATCGCCCTGTTTCTGAAAACGTTCCTGCATTTCAATCTGTCCACGCGGCGTGTGACCAAAGAATTCACAAACTTGCGCGATTGCGGCCGTGCGGTCGGCAACTACGTGTTCATAGTTCAGCTCTAAGCGCGGCAGCCCATATTTGGACGCGATTTTAGCGATGTCAGCGTTGGCAGGTGCGATACCCTTTAGCCGGATCATGATGTCATCATAATTAAACTCCGGCTTGATCCCCGACCCTTTTTGTTCGCTGGTCCACTGCTTTGTTTGATCAGCGATGGAATAGGAAACAGCCTGCGCGACAAGATCGCTCCGCACTACGTGCAGCACTTTTGCCCCGCGAAACATCTTTGGAATTTTCCACCGGCACACCATTTCAAGCTGCGCGTGATTTACCTTAAACCCGAAAATTGGTGCGTCTGGTTCGCTATCGGCGGTGAATTTTATGAAGTCGGGAAAAGACGACAAGCCATTCTTTTCGCTTACCTTTTGGACAGCCGGGCCATTCAGGCTTTCGCGCAGCCCAGCGAATATACCAGTTCTGCGAAGCAGCTCTGCCGTCATGTTGGAGCCGCAACGATTGGTGAAACCTAGCATCGCCAGATCACAATCAAACGCCGGGCGCGGTTCGTCCCAACGAACCTTTTTGCCAAAGCATTCAACAATCATCTTTTCATGAATACTTTTCGACCTCAGCACTTTTGATACCTCTTCAACAATCACACGGTCTGCCAGCGGAACGCAGGCGTTCAAGCTCAGCTACTACACGAAAATCAGCGCTGTAAAGCTGTGTCCGCTTTACCGTTGCGCCTGGGCATCGCGCCGCCCGATGATAAGGCAAATAGATCAGGTAAAGCCAAAGCACCCACCAAACCAGTAAGTCGGATTATCATCAACGGGGCAAGGTGGTGGGTGATGAGAGACTCGAACTCCCGACATCTTCGGTGTAAACGAAGCGCTCTACCAACTGAGCTAATCACCCGACACGAGGGGTAATAGCGTTACTCCGTCGGGTCTGCAAGCGGGGTTTCAGCCGCGTCTACTGCTTTCGACGAACGGCGGATGCGGGTGATCAGAACTTCGCCATTTGCCAGCTCTTTCTTGCGATTGATGATCACCTTGCCAAGTGGCTGCAGGTTCATCGGCTCTTCGTCAGACAGGGCTTGCCCCAAAACGGCCAGCGTGGCTTCGACCACCGGCTTCACGTCTTTCTTTTTCATCCCCGACGCCGTGACCACACGCTCAATCAGTTCTTTTTTGCGAAGCGCTTCGGGCTTTTCAACCGCTGCTTCCTCTACCTGTTCGACCTCTGGTTCTGCTTTGTCTGCGCGACTGCGGGTCGTTGTTGTTTTTGCCATTATCGTTATTCCTTGCGGGTTATTCGGGTCAGCATACCCGGTCAACGCGCCGGGTGCAGGGGAAAAATTCGGCGTTCGCCCAATGGCCCCACCATAGAGCAGCACAGAAAAAAGGCGCGCTTTTTCAAGCGCGCCTTCGTTTTTCTGATCCGTCGCTTAGTGCGCGGTGGCCGCTGGGGCCTGACCTTTGGCCGCCAGCGCAGCTTGGGCTGCTGCCTCTTCGGCGGCCTCGTCCCATTCGATGGGTTCGGGCTGGCGAACCAACGCTTGGGCCAGAACTTCGCGAACATGCGAAACTGGGATGATTTTCAGCCCTTCTTTCACATTGTCCGGGATTTCCCGCAGGTCTTTTTCATTCTCTTCCGGAATGAACACCGTCTTGATCCCGCCGCGCAGGGCTGCCAGCAGCTTTTCCTTCAGCCCACCAATGGCCAGCACATTACCGCGCAACGTAACCTCGCCCGTCATGGCGATGTCTTTGCGCACTGGAATGCCCGTCAGTACCGACACGATGGATGTCACCATTCCAACACCGGCACTTGGCCCGTCCTTCGGGGTTGCCCCTTCGGGAACGTGGACGTGAATGTCGACCTTTTCGAACTTCGGCGGCTTCACCCCAATTTCGGGCGAGATGGAGCGCACAAAGCTGGAGGCCGCGTCGATGGATTCCTTCATCACATCGCCAAGCTTACCAGTTGTCTTCATCCGGCCCTTACCGGGCAGCATAAGCGCCTCGATCGACAGCAGGTCACCGCCAACACTTGTCCAAGCCAAGCCGGTTACAACACCAACTTGATCGTCCTTTTCGGCCAGACCATAGCGGAACCGTTTGACGCCCAAGAATTCTTCAAGGTTGTCATCCGTCACCACAACATGTTCTTCGTCTTTCTTGACGATTTTGGTCACGGCTTTCCGGGCCAGCTTTGCCAATTCGCGCTCAAGGTTCCGCACGCCCGCTTCGCGGGTATATGTGCGGATAATCTCGTTCAGGGCCTCATCAGAAACCTCAAACTCGCCCTTGCGCAGGCCGTGGTTTTTAACCTGCTTGGCAATCAAGTGCTGACGCGCGATTTCGCGCTTTTCGTCTTCGGTGTACCCAGCCAGCGAAATGATCTCCATCCGGTCCAAAAGCGGGCCCGGCATGTTGTAAGAGTTCGCAGTGGTCAGGAACATCACGTCCGAGAGGTCATATTCAACCTCTAGGTAGTGATCCACGAAGGTGGAGTTCTGTTCCGGGTCCAACACCTCAAGCATTGCCGATGCAGGGTCACCACGGAAATCTTGGCCCATCTTGTCGATCTCATCGAGAAGGATAAGCGGATTCGTAGTTTTCGCCTTTTTCAGCGCCTGAATGATCTTACCGGGCATAGAGCCGATATAGGTCCGGCGGTGGCCGCGGATTTCCGATTCGTCGCGCACACCACCCAGAGAGATGCGGATAAATTCGCGCCCCGTTGCCTTGGCAACAGATTTCCCAAGCGAGGTTTTACCAACACCGGGAGGGCCAACGAGGCACATGATCGGCCCCTTCAGCTTTTTGCTGCGCTGTTGAACGGCAAGATATTCGACGATGCGTTCCTTGACCTTTTCAAGGCCATAGTGATCGGCATCCAGCACGTCCTGCGCGCGGCCCAGATCCTTCTTCACGCGGGATTTTACGCCCCACGGGATCGAAAGCATCCAGTCCAGATAGTTGCGCACAACCGTTGCTTCGGCCGACATCGGAGACATCGACTTCAGCTTCTTGATTTCGCCGTCCGCCTTTTCACGGGCTTCTTTGCTTAGCTTGGCTGCGGCGACGCGCTCTTCCAGCTCGGCAATCTCGTTCTGGCCTTCGTCACCATCGCCAAGTTCCTTCTGAATGGCCTTCATCTGCTCATTCAAATAGTACTCGCGCTGGGTACGCTCCATCTGCGACTTCACGCGGGTCTTGATCTTCTTCTCGACCTGAAGAACGGACATTTCGCCCTGCATCAAGCCATAGATTTTCTCAAGCCGGTCCGCGACAGACAGGGTTTCCAGAAGTTCTTGTTTTTGATCAACTTCGATGCCCAGATGCCCAGCAACAAGATCGGCCAGTTTGGCCGCTTCGCGGGTTTCGGCAACCGTGCTCAGCGCTTCTTCGGGGATGTTCTTTTTGACCTTGGCGTAACGCTCAAATTCCTTCGAAACGGACCGAACAAGCGCCTCTAGCGTGTCATCATCGCCGGGGATCTCTTCCAAGCTTTCAGCGTTGGCTTCGAAGAAGTCTTCGTTTTCCAGAAACTCGGTGATGCGCACACGGGCACGGCCTTCGACAAGCACCTTAACTGTGCCGTCGGGCAGCTTCAGAAGTTGCAGCACATTCGCCAGAACACCGGCGCGGTAAATGCCATCGGTTGTTGGGTCGTCCACCGACGGGTCAATCTGGCTGGACAGCAGAATTTGCTTGTCATCCGCCATCACCTCTTCCAGCGCACGCACCGATTTCTCACGCCCCACGAAAAGCGGAACGATCATGTGGGGGAAAACCACAATATCGCGCAGCGGCAGGACGGGGTAGGATTGACTGAGTTGCTCGTGCATTCTCTTTCCTTGGTTATTGGCAAAAGGACACTGGTCCCGCATGGCGGCAACCGCTGGTCCTTTCCTGTCATGGTATCAATATTTGGGGGGTCACCCCGACATTTCAACCAGTGCCTGTTTCCAGCTTGCCGCATAGTCTGCCCGCTCTACTTTTAGACGGCAAGGCATGATCTGAGTTTAAATAGGATAAAATGCGGCGATTGCACGACAAAAGCTTACGCATGGGAAAGCCGCGAATTCGAGCATTTCGTGCCCCATTTTCTCCATTTTCCACGTCTAGTTGTAGGGGCCAATAACAAGTATGGTTAAAGCCCTAGAATGACTTCACTAACCAGGCGGATCTACCGCGAACGCCGCCGGCTGGGAATCCTTATGGTTCTGTCAGCAATAGCGGGTTACCTTTTCTTCATGTCGGACCCACGGGTTACTTACGGCATACCTGCGCCTTTGCTGGCCAGCCTATCCTTTGCGGTTGGTTTGGGCTTGGTCGCGCTGTCCGTCAGTATTTTGCTTCCTGACTATAGGTTTGCATTCGAAATCATCGGGATTGTATTGCTGATTTACGCGCTTATCAGCGTGAAGTTTCCGATACTAACCAGTGCGCAATCGGGTTTCCCCCTTCTTAATATCTTCATCTTCCTGATCGTGCTGAAGGTTTCCTTTCATCTGATTTACGGCAATTGGTCCGATAATCTGCTTGTGCTGGATACTCAGGTCGATCGTTCAGTAACCGTAACGGATGTTGATCAACTTGACCTGTGGGAGACGTTCTTTCCCGACCCCAACAACGTTGGCTATTACCACGATGAGACGACAGAAAAGATTTCGCTCGTCAGCGGTCAGGCCAATACTTTTCACGTGCTTAACCGTTTTAAAAACGGTCACTTCCAAGAGATGATGATGCAGTTTGATCATGTCAAACCCACATGGTCTTACCGTTACCGTTACGAAGTGATCGGCGCGCCAGAACTGAAACGCGACCGCCTGCGCAGCTGCACTGTTTCGCTTGAACCGCGCGACAATCGCACTGCTGTTCACATTCGGTGGGAACGCCCGAACTATGCCGTGCGCAAGGCCTTTATGCATTGGGTCGATGACTGGGCGGGTCGTCGGTTGGATAAAATGGTGCACAGGGCCGACGTTTTGCACCGGCCCAACACCAACATTCAGGTTTAACCCCCGCTGCGCACTGCGCTTACAGTTGCTCGATGTCCCCGTCTGCGCGGCCTGCGTGAAAGGCTTTCTCGAAAGCGTCGAAACGATTTTCGGCAATGGCGCTGCGCAGGCCTGCCATCAGTTCCTGATAATAGTGCAGGTTGTGCCACGTCAGCAGCATAGAGCTGATGATTTCCTGCGCGCGGAACACGTGATGCAGATAGGCACGGGAATAGTTGCTGCATGCGGGGCATGTGCAATGTTCATCCAACGGGCGCGGATCATCCTGATGGCGCGCGTTCTTGATGTTCACGACACCGCGGCGGGTAAACACCTGCCCCGTCCGACCTGAACGGGACGGAAGCACGCAGTCCATCATATCGATCCCGCGCTTGACGGCCCCAACGATATCGTCGGGCTTGCCCACCCCCATCAGGTAACGCGGCTTGTCAGTCGGTAGCATGTCGGGGGCATAGTCCAACACGCTGAACATGTTTTCCTGCCCTTCGCCCACGGCAAGGCCGCCAACCGCATATCCATCAAACCCAATGGCGCGCAGTTTTTCGGCGCTTTCTTCGCGCTGGTCGCGGTAAACACTGCCCTGCTGGATGCCGAACAAAGCATAACCGGGGCGATCCCCGAACGCTTCTTTTGAACGATCCGCCCACCGCATCGACATCCGCATGCTTTCCAGCGCCACTTTCTCTTCGGCGGGGAACGGCGTGCATTCGTCGAAACACATCACAATGTCCGAACCCAGCAGCTTTTGAATTTCCATGCTGCGCTCGGGCGTCAGAGTGTGGCGCGATCCGTCGATGTGGCTGCGAAAGGTTACGCCCTTTTCGTTCATTTTGCGCAGGTCAGACAGGCTCATCACCTGAAAGCCGCCGCTGTCAGTCAGGATCGGCTTGTCCCAGTTCATAAACTTGTGCAGCCCACCCAGCCGGTCAATCCGTTCTGCGGTGGGGCGCAGCATCAGGTGATAGGTGTTGCCCAGCAAGATATCGGCACCGGTGGCGGCCACACTTTCGGGCATCATCGCCTTAACTGTCGCGGCGGTGCCCACGGGCATGAACGCCGGGGTGCGAATTTCGCCACGCGGGGTCGAAATAACACCGGTGCGGGCTTTCCCGTCGGTAGCCTGAAGATCAAAGTTGAAACGCGGCGCCATATCTTTTCCTGCAAGCATCGAACACGAATGCGCTGGTATAGGCGATTCCACGGGAAATCCAAGAAGGGGCGCAACCGACGCAGCGGGAAAGCCCAAGGATCAGATAATTCCTGCCCACTGTGCGATCACTCTTTGGCGCGGCACTGGACGAAGTCGGGGTTAATCCTTATATCTTCGCTCAAGTTTATACAGAGAGCCGCATGACCCAACCAAGTGAACAGCTTGAGGGCGCCCCCCTCATCAAACCGTCGACCACCGACCACCCGCTGTATGACAGCGTGGTCGAAGCATGCCGGACGGTATATGACCCTGAAATTCCAGTGAATATCTATGATCTGGGCCTCGTCTACACGATCGAAATCGACGGTGAAAACGCGGTTAAGGTCATGATGACCCTTACTGCGCCGGGTTGCCCTGTTGCCGGTGAAATGCCCGGTTGGTTGGCCGAAGCGATCGAACCATTGGCTGGCGTAAAGCAGGTTGATGTTGAAATCACTTGGGATCCGCCCTGGGGCATGGAAATGATGAGCGATGAGGCACGTCTGGAACTGGGCTTTATGTAAGCCCGGCCCCAAGCTGTTGTTTTTAGCTTGCCTTTCCTTCGGCCTGCTTGCGAAAGTCCTTGCGACTTTCCAATGCGAGGCACGATCTTGAAAGCTGCGGTTCTTACAGGTGACATCATCGGCTCTACCAAGGGCGCGCGTGATGCGTTGGAGGCGACATTCCGCATCCTTTCGGACGCTTGCGATGAACTGGAACCGTGGCATGGCGCGCCGTTGCGCCTGACGCGGTATCGCGGCGATGGCTGGCAATGCCTTTTGCCGCGCCCCTCACTTGCCCTGCGCAGCTGCCTTTACCTTTTCGCGCGTCTAAGGGCACAGGACGGCGCACTGCCCACCCGTATTTCGGTTGGCCTTGGCGACATATCCTTTCCCGGCACGGCCGATCTGTCAGATGCAAATGGCCCCGCATTTCATAATGCCGGGCACGGGCTTGATACGATGTCACGCGGGCGGCGCTTGGTCATTGATCCTGTCGACGCCCCTGCCCTGGCACCTGCTGTTTTCGTATTATGCGACGCAATCGCCCAAGGCTGGTCACAGCCACAGGCCGAGGCGCTTTTACGCTCTCTGCTGCCCAAACCAGCAACCCAATCCGATATCGCAAGCAGCCTTGGCATTCGTCAGCAAAGCGTGGCGGACCGGCTGGATGCCGCACAGTTTTGGGCGGTTAGCGAAGCCATTCAAGAATTTGAGGCCACTTTTACGGCGCCCAACACCTAACAGGCCACTGACCCTGTTAACCCAATTACAGGCCTGAAGGCCGAAAAACAGGACCATTCGCCTGTTCCCGACAAAACAGGCCCTAAACCCTGACACGGAAAGGCAACGCCCCTAATGTCCGCCACGGTCGAAACCCTCGCAGCACTGCTATTGGCGCACGCCTTGGCCGATTTCGTCTTTCAGACCAACGCGATGATCGAAAACAAAAGGAAACCGCAGGTTCAATTGCTGCATGGCGTGATCGTTTTGGTGCTCAGCTTGGCCGCAGTGGGGCAACCGTTAAGCGGGCCAGTCTGGTTCTTGGCCGCACTCCACCTGCTGACAGATCGCATCAAACTGGCGTTTGGCGACACGCTTGGGCCGTTCTTGTTGGATCAGACGGTGCATATCATCACCATCTGCGCCATCGCCATCGCCTTCCCAACCCTGTGGCAAGACGGCTGGTGGGCTGACATTCTGTCCGCGGGCGACATTGCCGCGCGGGTTCCTGTGATCATGATCTATCTGTCAGGTGCTATTCTGGCCGTTCGCGCGGGCGGCTTTGCGGTGGCCAAGCTGCTGACCCCCTATCAATCCTACTGGGTGCGCCACGCGGTTCTGGCCGGAAGCCTGAAAGACGCCGGCCGCCTGATCGGACAGTTGGAGCGCGGCTTGACCTATCTGTTCGTGCTAACCGGCCAGCCCACAGGCGTTGCGGTTCTGATTGGGGCGAAATCGGTGCTTCGCTTCAACACCACCAAAGACGAACGCCGCTTGGCCGAATACGTTATCATCGGCACGCTTGCCTCTATCGGGTGGGCCATTTTGATGGCGCTGGGCGCGCAATTCCTGATTGAAACGCTTACAGCGCCACAAACACCCCTATCGTGACTTGAGCCTTCCGGCCTCAGCCCCTATCTTTGCCATTGGAAGTGGAGATCGAAATGTTCGGCATTCCCGGCAAACAAGCAGTATCAATGACACCCGCAGCGGCAAAACAAATTGCCAAGCTGATGGACCGTGACAATACCCAAGGCTTGCGTATTGGCGTCAAAAAGGGCGGCTGCGCCGGCATGGAATACACCATGGACTATGTGACCGAGGTGGACCCGAACGACGAAGTCGTCGAACAAGATGGCGCGCGGGTGATGATCGCCCCCATGGCGCAGATGTTCCTGTTTGGCACCGAAATCGACTATGAAGTGTCCTTGCTTGAATCCGGCTTCAAGTTCCGCAACCCCAACGTTGTGGATGCCTGCGGCTGCGGTGAATCGATCAAATTCGCTGAAACCTAATGGCGACCGATCCGGGCTTTCTTGAATTCGCCCATGATCTGTTTGCCCCACTTGGCCCCATCACCACCAAACGGCTGTTCGGCGGAACCGGCCTTTATGTCGGGGACGCGATGTTCGCGGCCATCATCAACGATATAATCTATATGAAAGCCGACGGCGCATTGATCGACGCCTATCAGGGCGAAGGGTCTGAACCTTTCTCTTACGGATCAAAAACCGGTACTCGGGTCATTCCCGGCCTCACCTCCCTTCCCGAAGCCGCATTAGACGACCCGGAAGAGGCTCTAACCTGGGCCCGAAAATCCCTGATCTGCGCCGAAGAAACCGCCGCACGCAAACGCGCCAAGGCCCGATAAGTCGCGATCTAACGCCGCGATTGGCCCGCGCCCCTTGCCTATCCGGTCGCTATCGAAGAACGTGGCGAAAACGATTTAAGGGAGAGTGTGATGGGACAGAAACTAGCCGCCGGTAATTGGAAAATGAACGGCACTGCTGCCGATCTGGCCGAGGTTGAGGCGCTGAAAGCCGCCCACCCCACATCGACGGTTGATATCCTGCTGTGCCCCCCTGCCACGCTTCTGTCCCGCATGTCCGACGTTGCCAAAGGCGTGATTGCCACAGGTGGGCAAGACTGCCACGCCAACGCATCCGGCGCGCATACCGGCGATACCTCTGCCGCGATGCTGGTGGATGCCGGGGCAAGCTATGTGATCCTCGGCCACTCTGAACGGCGCACCGACCATGGTGAAACCGATACTGACGTCAACGCCAAAGCCCAAGCCGCCCTCGCCAACACCCTGATCGCCGTCGTCTGCGTCGGCGAGACCGAGGCACAGCGCGACGCTGGCCAAACCCTGACAGTGATCGGCACGCAGTTGAAAGGCTCTATCCCCGAGGGCGCAACTGGGGCAACGGTTGTTGTGGCCTACGAACCCGTATGGGCCATCGGCACCGGCAAGGTTCCCACCCTAGAACAAATCGCCGAGGTCCACGATTTCATGCGCGCCGAACTGACCGCGCGCTTTGGCGACACGGCCGCCGATATGCGCCTGCTTTATGGTGGCTCGGTCAAACCAAGCAACGCATCCGAAATCTTTGCCACGTCAAATGTCGATGGCGCACTGGTCGGTGGCGCCTCGCTGAAGGCCGCAGAGTTCTCTGGCATCATCAAGGCACTTGAAGCCGCCTAAACAGAAACGTCACGCTGAATGCAAAACGGGCCGCCCCATTGGGCGGCCCAATTTATGTGGTGCGGTGCCATAAGGCA
The DNA here is from genome assembly GCF_900184935.1 of Actibacterium lipolyticum. Taxonomy (GTDB): domain Bacteria; phylum Pseudomonadota; class Alphaproteobacteria; order Rhodobacterales; family Rhodobacteraceae; genus Actibacterium_A; species Actibacterium_A lipolyticum. The sequence goes on from NZ_FXYE01000002.1 coordinate 340,459, forward strand.
CCACTCAATTGGATCAAACCTAGTTGGTGATGATCCCTAGCACCATCAGGCTGATCGGCAGATAGGTCGAAATCCACGGCACGTAGTTCCCAAGATCACGAAGCCGAACAGCACAGCCAATAACCATAGCCCCGCACGCACAACCTTCATCATCGGCATCCCCGCCACGCCCGCGGTCACGAACAGCCCCACCGACACATCCGTGGCAGACGCATAGACAAGCATCACGATGGACAACGGGATCAGAACACCCAACGTCCCCGCGTCACAGATCACACCGGCAGCGAGCGTCAGGAAAAGAGGCGCGGTAAGGGCAAGCCGTGTCGTTAGGGGCTCAGGTAAACGCGGCGCAGGATAAGAAGCCGAAGGCGCAATAGCCCCCTTTGGTTAGCGCCGCTCTGCCTCTGAGCCAAGGAACAGGATACGACCAGTTTCAGCAAGGCGCACGACACGGATCATATAGGTCACCCAATAGGTTTTGATACGGTCCCTCAGCGGATGCTGCGTTAAAGAGAATATGCGTTTTGCCGCTGAAATGCTGGGAATGATTTTGAACGGCAGGGTCACAAGGTACCCAATGCGCATACGTGCCAATCCGCGCTTGGCAATCTTCGTATTTACCTTGGCACCGGTGATACGACGATACTTGGTCGCGATTTCGCCGAAATCTGCACGCGGTGGATGATAGACCATCACCTCTTCACGCAGGGAAATCGGAATGCCCTTGGCCGCCGCACGGCGGCCCCATTCCTGATCGCCCCCCGAAAAATGCTCTTCGTTGAATGGGCCGACCTGATCGAAAGCGCTGGCATGGGTACACATGTTGGCGGTCGCCGCCCAGCCGCCAGTATCGACATAACGTTTCTGATTGAACGCGGTCATCCGTTCATAGGTCCGCACCCAACCGGCTGCGCCCGGCTCGTCCTCCAGCGCAATCTTGCCAGCGATACGCGATGGGTTCGGCACATCCGCAAGTGCTGTGACAGCGCGGGCAACCCAATGTTCGTCGGGGCGGCAATCAGCATCGGTAAAGCAAAGGATTTCGCCTTTGGCCTGACGCACGCCCGCATTCCGTGCAGCATAGGACCCTTTGCGCGCCTCATCGATTACGCGTGTGTTTTCGGGAAACACCATGTCAGAGGGGGGCGGAACGTCTGGGTCGTTGTTAACCAGAAGGACCTCAAAATCTTCCTGTGGGAACGTCTGACGGCTTAGCGCCGCGATACAAATCGCAACCGTGTCCCAATGACGATAAACTGGGACGATTACGGATACGCGTGGCATAGAACACCCCCACTAGCCGGAAAATTACATTACCAGCGGCAATAGGCACATTGTCTTAGCGGGTAAAGGGTAGCGCCGGGTTCACATTCAAAACCCGGCGCTAATCCGCAACACCTAGGCGGATACCTGATGCCCGCTGATCCCTGCCTCTGCCCAGATCTTACCGGTTTTGCGCGCGTGGTCGATCTTCAGACGATGCGCTTTGATCTTCTCTGGGTCTTTGTAGCCACGCGGGTGATCCAGATGAACCAAGGGCGCCGTAAACCGCAAATGCCGCCCTTTTACGCCCGAATTGGCAAGGCGGATGCCGAATTCCTTATCGCCTCCGCCGTATTTCATGTCTTCGTCCAACCCGTTGACCTTTATAATCGCATCCCGAAAGGCCGAACCGTTGCCGCCGCACCAGTTCCGGCCAACAGGGTAAATATGTTCCAACGCGGCAAGCACTGGCTTAGGAAGCGCGCCTGCCTTTAGCCACGTTGTAAACCGCCGCAATGTGCCGGTCTTTTTCAACCAAGCGATATCAAACACCCGGCCTTCCAGAACGTCGTCTTCTGTCACGGCTTGGGTCGTTGGATCATCCAGACGGATCAGGCTTCCTGAACAAAACCTGTCGGGGCGCGCGACTTCCAAGTGGCGCGCGACGAAGACCGGATCGATCAGGCAGTCACCATCGATGAAGATCAGATAATCCGCATCCGAAGTGGCGACCGCTTGATTAAGGATCACGTTCTTTTCAAACCCGTTGTCAGGGTGCCAAACATGGCGGATCGGCAGCGACGGAAACCGTGCTTGAAAATCGGCGATGGCGTCGCGTGTTTCCTGCCCTGACCCATCATCCGCGATGCAAACGCTATCCGGCTGCACGCGTTGTTTGGTAACCGACAAAAGCGTCAGCACCAGCGCGCGCGGGCTGTTGTACGTAGAGATGATAAGTTCCGATTTCATCGTCGGCCTTCGGACAGTTGCATGCACTAAGTCGTAAGCTTCGCCACGCAGGTTTTCAACCGCGCCCCACCCCGCCTTATAGCGGCAGTTCAGTGGTGGCCTTGATCTCTTCCATCGACAAAAGCGCCGTAACGTTGTGAATTTTCACTTCGGCAATCAGCGCCTGATAGAACGCATCATAGGCACGCGCATTTTCGACGCGGACTTTCAGAATATAGTCGATGTCACCGGCCAACCGATGCGCCTCTAGAACCTCTGGGCGCGCGCGAAGCGTTTCAAGGAAACGAAGCTGCCAATCGGCCTCATGCTCGGCCGTGCGGATCAGAACGAAAAAGCAGGCCTCCAGCCCCAGCGCCTCGGGTTCAACGATGACTGTCTGACCCCGAATAACGCCGGTTTCACGCATCTTGCGGATACGGTTCCACACAGGGGTTTTTGAGGACCCGACGGTCTTTGCGATTTCATCCAATGATTGGCTGGCGTCGCGCTGAAGCTCTGCCAAAATCTTGCGGTCGGTTTTATCCAGCTTGCTCGTCATTGCAGCCCCTTGGGAAATTCTTCGCCCCGGCGGGCGTTGTTCTTGGGATAACAGAACATTTTTTCGAATCCCATGGCAAACAGCGCAAAACCGTTTGATCCGCGTCATGGACCTGAATGATCGCACTGCGCCAATCTGCATCAACGTTGGGGGCTTTTCGCGCAGAATTTGCGCGCCTAGTCTTACCCATGCCAACTGAATGACCGGATAGGCCACGTGACAGAACCAGCCCCCCGCCCCGCCACGCTTCCTGATGCGCAAACCGTAACGCAGGTGCGCCATTGGACCGACCGCCTGTTTTCCTTTCGCGTGACGCGCCCACAGTCGTTGCGCTTTCGCTCGGGCGAGTTTGTGATGATCGGCCTGCCCGGTGAAAACGGACGCCCCATTATGCGGGCTTATTCCATCGCCTCGCCGTCATGGGACGAAGAGCTGGAGTTCTATTCGATCAAGGTCCAAGACGGCCCACTGACATCAAAGTTGCAGCACATTCAGCCGGGTGATCAGATCATCCTACGCCCCAAACCCGTGGGCACGTTGGTGCATGACGCATTGCTGCCCGGCAAACGGCTTTGGTTCTTTGCCACGGGCACCGGGATCGCGCCGTTTGCCTCGTTGATCCGCGAACCCCAAACCTATGAGGATTACGATCAGGTCATCCTGACGCATACCTGCCGTCAGGTGGCCGAACTGGAATACGGGCGCCAACTGGTGGAAAGCCTGAAAGACGACCCGCTGATCGGTGAAATGGTTGGGGACAAGCTGCGCTATTACCCAACCACCACGCGCGAACAAAGCGCCAAGATGGGCCGCGTGACGGATCTTTTGCGTTCTGGGGAAATCTTTACCGATCTGGGCATTGCGCCAATCACGCCCGAAACGGATCGCGCAATGGTGTGCGGCTCGTTAGGGCTGAATACCGATCTGAAGGAAATTCTGGAAGGCTTCGGCCTGCGCGAAGGTGCCAATTCAGAACCGAAGGAATACGTGGTTGAAAAAGCCTTTGTTGGCTGAGCCAACGAAAAAGCCGCGCCAAGTCACCTTGGCGCGGCCAATCTTCAAAACTTAGACGCTTACAGGCCCAGTGCCGATTTAACGGCTTCGATGGCAGTCTCTGCCAGCTCGGGGTTGTCAGCGGCTTTTTCAACAGCCGAACGCAGCAACGCCTTTTTGGCGATACCCAGATCAGAGCCGTCGATCATTTCAAGAACCTTGTCAGCGTTGAAACCTTCTGGTGTCAGCAGTTCTTGGATGGACATCGCAGGGGCCGCTTCTGTTGCAGCTTCTGCCGTCGCGCCTTCCACAGCTTCGGCGGCTTCTTCGGCTACCGTTGCGGTTTCACCAGTTGCTTCGACGGCTTCAGTTGTTGCCTCTGCAGCTTCGGCAGCTGTTTCGGTTGTTGCTTCAACAGCTTCTGCAGCTGTCTCAGTCGTTGCTTCAACAGCTTCGGCGGCAGTTTCTGTTGCTGCTTCGGTCGCTTCAGCGGCTGTGTCGGTTACCGCTTCCATCGCGCCTTCGGCAGCTTCAGTTGCTGTGTCCATCGCGCCTTCGGCGGCTTCGGTTGCTGTATCCATTGCTGCGTCGGCAGCACCCTCAACAGTCTCAACAGCGTCGGTCGCCGTTTCGGTCACTGCATCAACAGCGCCTTCAGCACCTTCGACAACACCCTCAACAGCTTCGCCAGCTGCTTCCATCGCTGTGTCAGCGGCGCCTTCTGCGGCTTCTACGGCGTCGGTCGCAACGTCGGAAACAGCCTCAGCCGCATCTGTCGCCATGTCTGCAGCGCCTTCAGCAATATCGCTTACACCTTCGGCGGCGGCCTCTGCGGCTTCTTCAACAGCACCGGCTGTTTCTTCAACTGCCGATTCGACAGTTTCAGCAACACCTTCGGTTACATCGCTAACGGCATCCGCCGCGCCTTCCAGCAGCGAAGGAGCTTCAACAGCAGGGGTTTCAACATCTACAACCGGTACTTCATTCTTACTTTGATACCAGACGAAGCCTCCGATTCCGATTGCGGCCAAAACGGCTACGGTAATCACAGTATTCTTCATCGCATCTTCCTTTCTGAAGCGCATTACGCGCGTATTGATGCGCCCTTTTTGCAAAGCACCACAAGAATGGAAACCAGTTTTGCGCCCTACCGGCAGGACGTCGCCGAAAATCGAATGGAATCTGGGTTGAAACACGCCTCCTCCGCGTCTATTTTCGCGCAAACGCTTTAACCATCGAAGGATAAACACCATAGCCCGCAGACCTCACAACGCGCCCCCAACGCGCGAAACCGGCCCTCGCATCAACGATCGTATTCGCTGCCCTGAAATCCGCTTGATCGGAGCAGAGGGGGAGAACGTAGGCGTTGTCACCCCGGAGCGTGGGATGGAACTTGCCGAACAGGCAGGGCTTGATCTGGTGGAAATTTCCCCGAACGCTGCACCGCCGGTCTGTAAGATCATGGATTTCGGCAAGTTCAAATATGAACAGCAAAAGCGGGAATCCGAAGCACGCAAAAAGCAAAAGATCATCGAAGTCAAAGAGGTCAAGTTCCGCCCGAACACTGACACCCATGACTACGACGTGAAAATGCGCAACGTGTTCAAGTTCTTGGAAAACGGCGACAAGGTGAAAGTTACCCTGCGTTTCCGTGGCCGTGAAATGGCCCACCAGAACCTTGGCCGCGAACTTTTAGAACGCGTCGCGGAAGACATCAAAGATCTTGGCAAAGTCGAAAACATGCCAAAGATGGAAGGTCGTCAGATGATCATGATGATCGGCCCGCTTCCGAAATAACGGTTTAAAAACCGGAACCTATCAAAGCCCCTGCTTCGCGGGGGCTTTTTTGTTGGCGGCTTAGCTTTCGTATTTATCCAAGAACGCTTCGGCCGTTAGCCCGCGAAAATCGTTAAGCGCGGCGCGCATGTCGTCATGCGACCAATCCCACCACGCCAAGGCCATCAACCGTTCTGCGATCTTGCGGGGCTGGCGCGCGCGCAAGGGTTTGGCGGGTACCCCGGCGACGATCATGTAAGGCGGCACATCCGCCGTCACCACCGCGCCAGCCGCCACAACAGCGCCATGGCCAATTGTCACCTCTGGCTTGATCTGCGCGTTATGGCCCACCCACGTATCGTGCCCGATCACGGCCCGGCGGGTTTGACGGTGCGCGAAAAAGGCGGCGTCGTTTTCCACGTCGTCCCACAGATCGGCAGATCGGTACATGAAATGATGCAGCGATGCGCGATCCAACGGGTGATCCGTTGCGCCGACGCGTACAAAGCTGGCGATGTTTGAAAACTTTCCGATCGAGGCATTGGCGATATCCGCATAACGGTCGCAATAGCTGTAATCGCCAAAATCGCTGAACGCGACGCGACTGCCCTGCCCGATTTCAACGAAACGGCCGAAACTGCTTTCGGTGATGTCGCTATCAGGGTGGAGATACGGCTGATCCTCTGTCAGACGCGCCATGCCTTATTCCCCGCTTTCATTGCCAGCGATCAAACGGCGGCGCAGCCAGCCAGACAGCCAATCCATCAACATCACCATCAGGATGATCAGAACAATGTAATAGCTGACCTCTTCCCAATCTTTCTGCGTGATGATCGCCTGCGTCAGCAACAACCCGATGCCGCCGCCGGTGATGGCCCCAATAATCGTGGCGCTGCGCGTGTTGGATTCAAGGTAGTACAAAACTTGGCTTAACAACACCGGCGTGATCTGCGGGATCACCCCAAAGCGATACCGTTGCAGCGGCTTCGCCCCGGTGGATTGGATGCCTTCGATCTGTTTTTCATCAACGTTCTCTAACGCTTCCGAGAACATCTTACCAAAGCTGCCCGTATCGGTCAGCAGAATGGCCAGCGCGCCTGTCATCGGCCCCGGCCCAAACGCACGTGACAAGATGATCGTCCAGATCAGCCCATCCACCCCACGCACAAAGTCAAACACCCGGCGAATGGCAAAGCGCGCGCTGCGTAGCGGGGCAAAGTTGCGGGCCGCCACAAAGGCCAGCGGCAAAGCAATCATCGCCGCGCCCATCGTGCCAAGGAACGCCATCAGAATGGTTTCGAACATGGCCCACGCGACTTCGTCATGGCGCCACATCGCGTTGGTCCAGAAATCATGCACAGCGCCAGCGATGTTGCCTCGGGCCGGGTCGATCTGGTCGCCGAACACAATTTCGGCCAGGCCAGCCCCATGATACGGGCTGTCGAGCGTAAAGAAGAACAGCTCCCACCCAAGGAAATAGCGGAACACCTCTGTCCGGTTGCGGGTGACGCTGACGCGCCCGGCCTCCGTCGTAATCGCCAGACGGTTCTTTGACAGGTTAATCCAGCTTGGCAGCGTTTCGCGGTTCAGGTTGGTTTCAACGCCGCGCGTGCCGGGTTTTGCGGTGATCGGGCCAAAACCGGGCACGTCATAACGCATGCTGCCGTCGGTCAGAAACATCACCGCGTGGCCATCCCCCAGATCAACCTGCGTTGCCCCGGCGGTTTCGGTTACCCATTGCGGCGACTGACCGTCTGGGTATGCGCCCTTGCGTTCGCCCTCTACCGCGATGGAAAGCTCCCCTGACCGGTTGTCGCGCGTCACGTGGGTTTTGTAGCTGTAACTGTCCGCGACCAGCGTCTGCGCGTTGTCCATCCGTGCGCGTTCAGCAAGGCCCGCGATGTCGAAGGCGAAAAAGACATAGACCAGATAGGCCAGAACAATCCCCGGCAGGCCAAAGTTCAGCACCCTTTTCCGCCGGAATTGCGCGTCGGCTTGGGCTTTCAGTGTGTCGGTGCTCATCCCTTGCCCCCGGTCAATCGATTGCGGAAATGGCTGGAGATTTGGTCGAACACCACGATAGCTGCGAACAGCAGCACAAAGATCGCCGCGGCCTCGTCAAACTTGCCCTGCCCCCAACTGATCGCGTTTTTCAGTTCGTACCCGATGCCGCCCGCCCCAACGAAGCCAAGGATCGCCGAGGCGCGGATGTTGATCTCAAACCGCAGCAACCCATAGCTAAGATAGTTCGGCGCGACCTGCGGGATAACGCCCAGCCACATGCGCTGTAACCAAGTCGCGCCAACAGATTGCAGCCCTTCGACAGGTTTAAGAGACGCGTTCTCGTTCACCTCGGAGAACAGTTTTCCCAGCGCGCCCGCGGTGTGAAACGCGATGGCAATCATCGCCGGTACCGGGCCACCGCCCAGCACAAAAATCAGCACCAAGGCGATGACGATTTCGGGGATTGCGCGCATGATGTCCATCAGCCGCCGGAACAGCGGGATCATCCGTGGGTACCGCGCCAACCCACGGGTCGACAGCAGCGACAGAACCGTCCCCAGCATCGCCCCCACAAGGGTGGAAACTGCGGCGATGTTGATGGTTTCAATCAAGGCCGGGAAGAACGTCACCAGATGGCCGGGCATCAGGGCGATCTTTTCAGACGCCTCGCCGATCACTTGGGCGGGAAAGTCGAAAATGTTCAGGATGCCGCCCCAAAAACCGCCCGCGTTGCGGCTGTCTGCCAACAGAAACCCGGAAACCATCAACAGCGCAAATATCGAAAGCGTCAAACCACCATAAAGGCGTTTGCGTTGAATAAGCTCCAAGTAATGCGCGCGGATATCCGTCGTGCCGGGGCCTGAGTGTGCCGAAATCTCTGCCATGTGGGGTGCCTTTGAAACGAACGACGGGCCGCAGCGTGGGCGGCCCGTCTGAATTCAGCCTAGGTCAGTTAGACTTGGCTTTGCGTGCTTCGATGATCGACAGGTAAGCGTCGTGGGTGATCGGGTCGAAGCCCAGCGTTTCGCCCGATGCGATGTTGTAAGCGCAGTCTTGGTCCTGCTCGTACATGCCATCAATCAGCGCCGTCATTTTGGCCTTAACCTCTGCTGGCAGGGCTTTGCGCAGAACAATCGGGCCTTCTGGGATTGGCTTGGAACGCCAGATTTCCACCAGATCGTTCATATCGACCAGACCCGCATCAACCGCCTTACGCAGCGCGCCAGAGTTATAGCCGTCTTCCCAGTTGCCCTGACCGTCAGCCCAAGTCACACCGCCATCAACGTCGCCGTTGTTCACCGCAACGATGGTCTGTTCGTGGCCGCCAGTGAATTTAACTTCGCCGAAATAGTCGCCGGATTCCATGGTCGCGCCGGTGGTTTCTGGAATTTCGATCGATGGGATCAGATAGCCAGAGGTCGAGTTCGGATCACCAAAACCGAAAACCTTGCCTTTCATGCCGTCCAACGATGCGATGCCGCTGTCTTTGCGGGCAAACCCGATAGAGTGGTAGCCGTAAGAACCATCAAGGTTGATCTTAACCAGAACAGGCTCAACAGCTTCTGGATCATCAAGGAAGGTTTTCGCATAGCCCGACGCGCCCAGCCACGCATAGTCGATGGTGCCGCCCAACAGGCCTTGAATAACGCCGTTGTAATCCGCAGGCGCAAAGATTTTAACCGGAACGCCCAGTGCTTCTTCGGTGTATTCCTTCAGGCACTGATGCGATGTCATACGGTCCTGAGCGTTTTCGCCCCCCAGAATGCCGATACGGAATTCTGTGATGTCCTCAGCCATGGCTGGCGCGGCCAAAGCAGTGGTTGCCACGAGGGCTGCGAGCAGTTTTTTCATCGGATGTCCTCTCCTGATATGAAAAACCCGCAGCCTTGGGCCACGGGGGTGATGAAAGTTCTAAACGGTTGCCTCGGCCTGATGGACGGCACGTTCGGCCGGGGTTTCCAGCGCCTCAATCGAAGTCGAGGTCGCCGCCTCAGAGAACGAGGCATCGGCGCCGTAAATGTCGCGCGCAACGCCGGTGGTCAGCTGATCGGGCGTTCCATCGAACACGATACGCCCACCCCGCATTCCAATCACGCGGTCGCAATATCGTCGCGCAGTGTCCAGCGTGTGAAGGTTGGCGATGACCATGCGCCCGTCCTCTTCGTGGATACGGCGCAGGGCTTGCATCACGACTTGGGCGTTCATTGGGTCAAGGCTGGCAATGGGTTCATCGGCCAGAATGATCTTGGGGTCTTGCATCAACGCGCGGGCAATGGCGACGCGCTGTTGCTGGCCACCTGACAGTGCCTCGGCGCGTTTGGGGGCCTGTTCCGCGATGCCCAGACGATCCAGAATGTCGATGGCGCGGTGAATGTCGCCCTGTGGGTACAGGTTGAACATAGTCGCAAAGGTCGACCGGCGGTTCAACGTTCCGTGCAGCACGTTGGACACCACGTCCATTCGCGGCACCAGATTGAACTGCTGAAAGATCATCGCGCAGTCAGATTGCCACGCGCGTTTCTCCGCCGCCTTCAGGTGCAAAATATCACGGCCATCAAACTTGATCGCACCTGTGATTGCGTCCGTCAGGCGGTTGACCATCCGCAGAAAGGTCGACTTGCCCGCGCCGGAACGGCCAATGATGCCAATCATGGCTGATTTTTCCAAGGCGAAACTTACGTTATCCACCGCCTTGTTTCGCCCGAATGTTTTCGTGACGTTTTCGACGCTAAGCAGCATGAAATCCCCATATCCAGTCAGCGACGGGATACAGACGGGGCGCGACGGGTTTGTTGCGTTTTTCTGAACGTTTTGTGACGCCTGCCAAATTCACCGTAATCGCCAGATCGCTTGCCCTTCGCCGCGATCATGTTATCTGAGGCGGGCCGCAACGGCGCAAAACACCAACAGCCGATGGCGGCGAAAGGGTTGCACGAATGAAAACCGTTACTCCGGGGCCCGGTTCTGAACGCAGCTATCGTGATGCGCTTGGCCGTTTTGCAACGGGTGTGACGGTTGTAACCACGGCAGGTCCGGACGGGCCGATGGCGATCACCGCCAACAGCTTTTCATCGCTGTCGCTTGATCCCCCGCTGGTGCTTTGGGCCCCTGCAAAATCATCCCGCCGGTATCAGTTGTTCTGCGACACCCCGCGCTTTGCCATCCACGTGCTGGCCGACGACCAACTTCCCGTGGCGCTCCATTTCGCACGCACAGGGCACGATTTCGCGCCGATGGATTGGGAAGTGGGGCCAGATGGCCTTCCGCTGCTGCGCCACTTTGCAGCACGGTTCGACTGCACCCGGCATGATGTCCATGATGGGGGCGACCACGCGATTGTCGTTGGCCGTGTGAACGACGTGACGATTGGCGATGCTGACCCGCTGGTCTTTGCGAACGGTGAATACGGCCGGTTTTCGCTAGGGCTTTAGCCCACGTCACCAAACGTCAGGGTCGATCCCCTTTTCACGCAGCGCTTCGAACTTGTCCTGAAGATAGCGCTGAAAGGGCTGTTCGCGGTATTCGCCGCTGACGACATATTCCAGCGACGACAGGTAATGGAACGGTTTCAGATACCCGGGCAGCCGAAAGGATTCCGCCTGACGCGCGTCTTCAGCCCCGGCGTTTTCTGCGGCGAACAACAACGTGGTGGGCGTGAAATTCACGCCCCATTTCGCTGCCAACTTGCGTTCCTCTAACTCTTCGCCATCAAAATCCAAAACTGCGCGTGACCCCCACAGGTCAAGCTGAATAACGTCAAAATGTTGGGTGATAAAATCCGTGATCTCGGGTCGGGCGAAATTCACCTGATGCAGCTCGCGGCAATAAGGACAGCCCGCCTGTTCGATCAGAACCATCAAGTTGCGCCCTTCGCTGGCGGCGGTTTCAAGATCGTCCCCAAGTTCCAGAAAACTGTCCAAGAACCAGTCTTGCTTATGAAGCCCGTCGTCGCCAACGCGTGCCTCGCCCAAGGCAAGACGCGGCGCGGCAAGGGACGCAGCGACGCCCAACAGTAAACGACGTGTCAGCATGTGACCCTCCCCTCTCTTTCGGCGGGAATGGTATCACAGCTTGCCCCAAACGCATACGGGCGGCCACAATGGGCCGCCCGCACGATGCCGTGAGTGGTCGTTTATTCGAAAGATTGCAGATACGCGATAATCGCCGCGCGGTCGTCTTCCTTCTTCAGGCCAGCAAAAGCCATCTTGGTTTTCGAGACGTATTTCTTAGGGTTCTCAAGAAACGCATGAAGCGCCTCGTCGTCCCAGATCGCGCCTTCGTCGGCCATTCCAGCCATAGACTTGGAATATTTGAAACCTTCGCCCGTACCGATGACGCGGTTGACGATACCGTTCAGGTGTGGCCCCGTGCGGTTCTTCGCGCCGTCCCCAACTTGGTGGCAGGCCTTGCATTTCTTAAAGACCTTCTCGCCTGCGGCGACCATTTCCGGATCAACCGCGGCCACTTCAACGGGGGCTTCTTCTGCTGGTGCTTCTTGCGCTGGTGCGGGTTCGGCAACAGCAACTTCTTCGGCAGGCTCAGCAGGTTCAGCGGCGGCCTGAGGCTCAGTTTCCGGCGTCACGTCCAGAACAGCTGCGCGCATTGTGATTTCGACAGTTTCCTTACAATCCACCATGCAAGGTTCCTGTGAAAACAGCGCCAGTTCCGTTTCGGCCCGGTCATCCACGATAAAGCCGCCCGTGTTGGGCAGTTCCACGTCAAGGAAGGTTTCGTTGGACAGAACAAAGTCATCCTCGACCAGATCGTTGGAATAAAGGATGTACGCGACGATGGCGTACACCTCGTCATTGCTCAGGCTTTGCGCGTTCCCGAACGGCATGGATCGGTTCACATAGTCCCACGTCGTCGAAAGATACGGCCAATAAGAACCAACCGTTTTCAGCGGATCCTCATGGTTCAACGTGCCCATACCACCGGCCAGCTTGGGCCAGTTGTCCACGCCTTCGGCAAAGTCGCCGTGGCAGCTTGCACAAACCTCGGCAAAGACCATCTCGCCGTCCTCAACCGAACCGGAGCCTTCTGGAAGGCCAAGCCCATCGGGGCGCACGTCTTTGTCCCACGCGGCAACCTCTTCGGGCAATGCGGGGCGGCCAAGGCCAAGGTTTCCAGCAAGCGCCGGGGCGGCGATCGCAGAGGCCAACGCCGTGCCGATCAGAAGATTACGATACTTCGACATTCTCTGCCTCCCCGCTTTCCTTGACCCACCAGGTCTGGATGCAGTTGTTGTGATAGATCGAATTCAGGCCACGCACGTCACGCAACTGTGCCTTGGTGGGCTGAACATAACCGGTGCTGTCGATCGCGCGGCTTTGCAGCAGCATTTCGGAACCGTCCCAGTCGTGATCCAGATAGAACCGGCTGATGGCTTTGTCTTGGCCGGGTGCGGCCAGCCGCGCCTCTTTCCAAGACTTGCCGCCATCGACAGAGACATCCACGCGGGTGATCGCGCCACGCCCCGACCATGCCAGACCGGTGATTACCAGCGGGCCTTTGCCATGCGTAATTGGCGCCTGCGGGCTTGGGCTGGTGACGACGGATTTTGCGTCCATCTCCCACGTCCATTTGCGCGATGTGCCGTCTTCCAGCGTGTCGGTGTATTTGGAGGTCTCTTCGCGGCTTTCCCACGGCTGATCGCCCACTTCGATGCGGCGCAGCCATTTGACCCACATGTTGCCTTCCCAACCGGGAACAACCAGCCGCACGGGGTAACCATGTTCCTTGCGCAGTGCTTCACCGTTGGCTTTGAAGGCCACCAGCACATCGTCCAGCGCTTTTTCCAACGGGATGGAGCGACCGTTCGAAGATGCATCCGCCCCTTCGACATAAACCCATTTACCTTCGGGCTTTACGCCTGCTTCCTCAAGCAGCGTGCGAAGGGAAACGCCGGTGTATTCCATGTTGTGGATCATACCGTGGGTGAACTGCGCGCCGTTCAGCTGCGCCCCCGCCCATTCCATACCGGTGTTCGCTGCACATTCGCAGAAATACACATGATTTTCGCGCGGGAAACGCTCCAGATCTTCATAGGTAAAGATCAGCGGCGTATCGACCAGCCCGTTGATCATCAGGCGATAGTCTTCCTTGCGAAGCTCAATCGCGCCCGAGTGGTGGCGTTCAAACGCACAGCCCTGCGGGGTGATCGTACCGTCCAGCGCGTGGATCGGCGTGAAGTTGATCGAGCTGATCGTGTCAGCCGTCAGCCATTCAACATTCCGGCGCACGACGTCGGATTCGAATTCGATCGGCATACCGTATGGCGTGGCATCCACACCGTCGCCCAGTTCTTGCGCCCAAGGCTGAACCTCGGTGATCAGCGGGTCCCCCGCTGCGTTGGCGGCCCCACCGGCTGCCATGGCACCACCTGCGGCCAATCCTGTTTTCAGGAAGCCGCGCCGGGTGGTCGTGGGGTCTGACTTGTCTGTCATATCTGCAACCTCCTCTAGAGATGCTTAACTTATATTCATTATTCTAGATGTGTATATGCGATGATCGGTCACGCCCCGGTGACTTGCACAGATTTGTTCGGATCAACGCTGACTGTGCCCATCCGTTTGACGTAGCTTTCCACCACGTCCCAGATGGCGGGCCCTTCGGTGCCCTCGTTCACACTGGCCCAACCGGACACAACATAGGTTTTGGCCGGGTCGATCGCTTCGCCGGTTTTCAGCAATGTCATGTTGGTGATGCGGCTGCCCTGCGGCTTGCTTACGTCGATGTGGTAGCCCATGCCGCCCACGCGAACCATGTCCCCGCCCTGTTGGTAATATGGGTCTGGGTTGAACAAGTTGTCGGCCACGTCCTCTAGGATCACGTGGATCGTTTCGCCGGTCATTTCCGAACGATACGCCGCCGGGTAAGACATCGACGTCGCGTTGAACAGATCCTCGCGCGTGATCGGATCGCCGGGCAACAGGCTTGGCCCCCAGCGGAAGCCGGGCGACATGGCGATGTCGGCCTCACGCTCATCAATCAGCGCGTTACAGATCAGATCATCCCACGTTCCGTTAAAGTTACCGCGGCGGTACAGCAGGCTGTCAGTGTGGCCCAGAACCTCGGACAACTCGGCCTCATAAGGCGCGCGCTGTTCGTCGATCAGGGCGGCAACCTCTTGGTCGGGCGCGATCACGTCCGAGAAGACAGGGATCAGCTTGTGGCGGAAGCCAAGAAGCTGACCATCGCGCACGTCCAGATCAAGCCGGGTCACGAACTTACCGTTGGAGCCTGATGCGATCAGCATCGTGTTCCCAACCATCACCGGTTCAGGAAGCGCATCATGCGTGTGGCCGGTCAGGATCACATCGATACCCGGAACTTTTCCGGCCATTTTGCGGTCTACGTCGAACCCGTTGTGCGACAGCACAACAACCAGATCGGCGCCTGCATCGCGCACTTCTTGTACAACCTCTGCCATCCGCTCTTCGCGCACACCGAAGCTAAGGCCGGGGAACATGTATTTCGGGTTGGCAATCGGCAGGTATGGGAAGGCTTGGCCGATCACCGCAACCTTCGCCCCGCCCCGTTCGAACATCTTGTACGGTTCGTAGGCGGGTTCATCCCATTCGTTGTCAAAGATGTTCGCGCCAAGGAACGGAAAGTCGAGGCTTTCGACGATCTCGTTCACGCGATCAACGCCCAGCGTGAATTCCCAGTGCGAGGTCATCGCATCCGGTTTCAGCGCGTTCATGACGTTCACCATGTCCTGCGCATCTGTCTTGAAGCAGGTGTAAGACCCGTGCCACGTATCGCCACCATCCAGCAACAGCGCGTCAGGGCGCGACGAACGGATCGAATTCAGGATCGTCGCAACGCGATCAAGCCCGCCCATCCGGCCATAGGTTTTCGCCAGCGCACTGAAATCCTGATAGCTCAGCGCATAAGCCTCGGGCGTGCCGGGGGTCATGTTGAACATCTTCAGGAAATCGGCACCAGTCACATGCGGCGGCAGGCCGTTCACATCGCCAACACCAAGGTTGATTTCCGGTTCACGGAAATACACCGGCTTAAGCTGGCCGTGAATGTCGGTCACATGCACAAGTGTGATGTTGCCGAAAGTGTCGAAGTTCAGCAGGTCGTCCTGCGTCAGAACCTGCTGGGCAGCCAGTTTCGACCAGTTGCCAACCCCAGCGGCACCATAGATGGCCGAGGCTGCAACAGTTGCTTGCAGAAAATCACGCCGCGAAATCATGCTCGTTGTCTCTCCGTTCAGAACGCACTTCTCCGACCCGGCAAACGCGCGTGCGTGCCGGTGGTCATATGCAGGGTAAAGGAACTAACGAATAACCCGCGCGGGAAAATCCCCCGCGCGGGGAAGTGTTTTAGTTACGAACCGAAGGTCCTTCGGACGACAGGCCGTTCGCACGCGAAGCAACATAAAGCTCCAGCGCGATAAACTCGGGCGAGCCTTCCTTGAAGGTTTCAGCGCGCGTATCGCGCACACAACCTTTAAAGCGGGCATGGATCGAGTTCAGCTTGGCGTTCTTCAGACGATAGGCTGGGAAGCCGTTGATCTGACCCTGGCTAAGGTGGTCTGCACGAATAAGATTGTCATAGTTATCTTCGTGGCAGTTCGCACAGGACAGTTCCAACTGGCCGTAGCGGGTATAGTACATCTCTTTACCCTGCTCCCAAGTGGCTTGGGCTGGGCCGTCGATGGCGACGTTCATGGGCATGCCGCGGGATTGCAGAGCAATCAGCGCCGTCATGTTGACCATGTCTTTCGCGTTCCATCCCCACTTGTCGGCACCCATACGGTTTTCCCGACAGTCGTTGATGTACATCTCGGTCGTCCAAACCTCGCCTGCGGCTTCATTCCACTTTGGCATCTGCGTGCGCAGACCCTTCATGGATTCCGGCCCTTCGTGGCAAGACGCACAAGATTTTTCCTCGGACCCGCTGACCTGGTTCCAGGTATCGATGGCCTGATCCACAAAGATCATGCCCGGATTGTCGAAGTCGTCCATCTGCAAGGCTTGCGTTTCAGCGGAACGGAACGTCCAGCCAGAACGGATTTCATCCATGTTTTCCAGATGCGCCGGAGCTTCTGTCCGGACGACCATTTCGGTTTCACCGTTTATGATCAGCGCCGCGTCTTCATCTGCCGACGCGATGCCTGCGCCCAGCGCAAGCATTGCAATCGAAGACGTCACGGTCTTGAGCGATTTCAGTTTCATACGTTTCCTCCCTGAATGAAACGAGCCGCTCAGCCGATCGCGATCGGCTTGGCTTCCTCGTAAACAGAACCGTCATCATCGTACCAAGTGAACTTGAATTCACCGGCTTCGGGCACTGTGGCCTCGAATTCGATATACGGGTTGGTCGAAATCGCGGGCTCAAGCGTCACGTCGATGACGTTCTGACCGTTAAAATCGCACGTAAAGCGGTTGATGATCGACCGAGGGATCGCGTTGCCCTCTTTATCCTTCCGCTGCCCGGATTCCATCGGGTGGCTGATAAGGGTTTTGATCGTAATCGCGTCACCAGCTGCCGCAGATTTTGGGACTTTGACGCGGGGTTTTACACCAGTTGCCATTTCTTAAACTCCTTTAATCAGCCGCCGCAGCCGCCGATGGTGACTTTCACGGTGTTTGCGGTACGCACGAAGCTGCCGTCGGCCATTTTGGCGATGGCGACCACGTCTTGCGTGCCTGCAAGCCGGATACGGGTGGATGCGCTTTGCGATGCGGCCAGTGGGCCGAAGTTGAATGTGCAAACCGCAGGCGTTGGGTTGCCAGATGCCAGCAGCATCACGGAAACGGCACCCGGTGCGTCAACGCTGACCGGAACCGTGTTGCCGTTTTCGGCAATCTCTGGGCTGGTCAGGGTAATGCCGCCTTCGGCCATGTCTGCGCCGCCAGTAAAGGCAGCGATTGATTCATCAACGCTCGCCATTGCGCGGATGGGCAGCGCGATCGTTGCCGCAACACCGGCACCAAGCGCAATCGCCCCACGTCTTGTAAGTTCCATTGCTCTCTCCTTTGTCAGGAAGGATCCGCGAGGGATCACTCCTCTTTCAGCGTCATCAGGTAGGCGACGACATCTTCGATCTGCTGCGAAGTCAGAAGCGGCGGCAGCGTATCGGTCGTGGCGGCCTTACCTGTGTAGGCATCGCCCGGGCGGATATACCCAGTCGTCTTATAGAAGGACGGCATGATCGTGCCGTCATACGTTATCTTAGCGTTTGCAACGATGCCGCGAATTTCGGCTTCGCCCCAACGATCGGCCACGCCATCAAGGGGTGGGCCAACTTCGCCGTGGAATGGTACCTCTTCGGCCAGCTCTGAGATCGCATGACACGAAACACAGTTGCCTTGGCTTTTTGTACTGACCACCACGCGGCCCGCTGCGGCGTCACCTGCCGTACCCGACAGGGAAACGGCAACTGCGCCGTATTCATCATACTCAACGTTCTCTGGCGCAACTTCCGCTGCAGAAACAAGACCGACACTTGCCATCAAACAAGTAGCGCTCAGCGTTATGCGTTTCATTAAAGACTCCTCCCAGTGCCTTTTTCCGTCAGCTAACCGTAGCTGAGGTATTCCACGGCATGCAACAACAAATATAGTTTTTTGCATACATTTTAAGGGGCGCGGTGTCGCATCCCAGATTCGAGTGCGATTTTATGCCAAAACATCAAAGCCTTCACTGCGTTTCTGCAAGTTTCCGGGCCAGGTATTTTTGGAAATGTTCGTCGGTATCATACCCTTTTTCAAGCACCCAAGTAAGCAGACTCTGCGTTGTTCCCTTGCCGAAAGCACCGGGCATCGTGACCACAGCGGCCTGTGCTGCGGTGCCAGACTCGGGCATCGCATCGGGCATAAACATCATCGTGGGCGTGAACATAATCCCCCACCGGCGCGCCATTTCCTTTTCAGAAAGCGCGGTTCCGTCAAAGTCAGTTACCTCTACATCGCCAAACAGATTCATCTGAACCACGAAGTAGTTATCTTCGATCAACGCTTCTATTTCCGGGTCTGGAAACACCTCTTCATGCATCTTTTTGCAATAGATGCAGCCGCGCTGTTCAAAGATCACCAACAGGCGCTTTCCTTCGGCGTTCGCTGTTTCCAGATCTTCGGTCATGTCTTTGAACGTGTCTTGCAGCCATGTGGGTTTGTGCAGCCCGTCATCACCCAAAGGGGCCGCCAGAACCGGCGCGCCCAGCGCCATGAAGACCGCGGTTGTCAAACTTGTTAATCGCATCTCAACTCCCCTTTCAGGTCAAATCATCCGATTGTGGTGAACCATGGGACATGCTCGATCATGAATTGCGCGATATAGGCGACCGAATTTGTGGCAATCAGCACCCCGAACAGGATCAGCATCACGCCCATCGCCTTTTCAACAAGCCCCAAGTATTTGCGGTTCCGCTGCGCCCAGCCCAAAAACGGGCGGGCGAAAATGGCGGCCACGATGAACGGTGTGGTCATGGCAAGCCCGTAAACCATCAGCAAAAGCGCCCCGCGCGTGACATCGCCCATGCCGCTGGCCACAAACAAAATCGCCGTCAGCGCCGGACCAACGCAGGGCGTCCAGCCGAAACCAAACGCCAGCCCCATGATATAGGCGCCTATAACGGTGGTTGGCTGCGCCGTGCTTTCGATCCGCGCCTCGCGGTACAGAAACGGAATGCGGATCACGCCCAGAAAGTGAAAGCCAAAGACAATCAGCAACGCGGCTGCGACATAAGACAGCTTGTCCTTCCATTCTATGAACGCTTGGCCCAGCGCCGTCGCGCCCATGCCCAGCATCATGAAGATGGACGTCACGCCCAGCGCAAAGAAGATTGCCGACAGCACCAACCGACGCTGCGCACCCGGCGCGATGGCCCCGTCCCCGCGCAGTTCAGACATTGAAATCCCGGCCATATAGCACAAATAGAATGGAACCATGGGCAGAATGCAGGGCGACAAAAACGATAAAAGCCCGGCTAAAGCTGCGCCACTAAAGGAAATATCAAGCACGTGGGCGACTCCCTTGCCCTAATAACAAAAACATATTACGTTTTTTATATCTATCTGGAAAGACTGTGTGATGCGAATTCTTGGAGCCATTCTTGGCCTTGGCCTAAGTGCGCTTGCCCTTGCCGGGCCGGCGCAAGCGGACATGCGTCTTTTGATGGTTGAACAAAAAGGCTGTGCATATTGCATCATGTGGGAAAATGAGATCGGGCCGATCTATCCCAAAACAGCCGAGGGTAAGACCGCCCCCCTTAGGAAAGCGGACTTACGCGCCCTGCCCGATGACATTGAGCTGCGCTCAAAACCCCGGTTCACGCCCACGTTCGTGCTGCTGCGCGACGGGGTCGAAGTAAGCCGGATCGAAGGATACCCCGGCGAAGACTTCTTTTGGGGGCTGCTTGGGCGCATGTTGGAAACGCAGACTGAAACGACTGCACAAAATTTGAGCCGAACCGAAGGGTAAGAACAAATGAGTGCACCCACGCAACGTCTGTATCGCGCGGCACCAAGGTAGGTTCGCATTTACTGGAAATACATGCTAAGGCATGTCAAATTATGCGGTAACGCAGCGCGCAGAACAAAGGATGGGGCAATAGCCCCCTAAGACGAAAATGGCAGAAGCAGTTCAATCTTTCGGCTTTAACGGCGGTGACCTGATCGATGACGATGCGGAAAACGCAGTCGTAGCTGACGATATGATCACCAAGGCACAGGCGGCCTCCAGCTTTCTAAAGGCGCTGTCCCACGAGGGGCGGTTGATGATCTTGTGCCACCTGTCCACCGGCGAAAAAACCGTGACAGAGCTTGAAAACCTTCTGTCATCGCGTCAGGCCGCAGTAAGCCAGCAATTGGCGCGCTTGCGCTTGGAAGGGCTGGTTGCACACCGCCGCGAGGGTAAGGCGATCTTCTATTCGCTTTCTGATGAACGTGCGCGGCGCACCATTGAACTTGTCTATGACATGTTCTGCAACGAGCCGGCTTAAGGCCAAGGTCTGTTGACCTGACGGGGAGGATTGCATGGACGTGCTACCGATTGGCGCCATCGCTGCGCTGATTGGCCTGACCACTGGTGTGGTGATGGGCCTGGCGGCGCGGCTTGGCGATTTCTGCACATTAGGGGCCATTGAAAGCGCCATCTACGGCGAAGATCAGCGGCGCATCCGTATGTGGGGCATCGTTCTGGCCACCGCGATCTTTTCAACATTCTTTCTGTCCACCGCCGGCCTGATAGAGCTTGAGGCGACGATCTATCATTCTGTCGCGTGGAACCCGCTGGCCAGCATCGTTGGCGGTGCCGTGTTCGGTTATGGCATGGCGCTTGCAGGCAATTGCGGGTTTGGCGCCTTGGCGCGGTTCGGCGGCGGTGATTTACGAGCGATGGTCGTTGTGGTCGTCATGGCGATCACCGGGTTTGTCACGCTGAACGGTCCGCTGGCAAAGCTGCGCGTTCTGGCCTTTCCTCAAACACCTTCCGAAGGCCCACAGGGTTTCGCGCATCTGGTTGCCGGGCAACTTGGCCTACCGCCCCTTGCCTTTGCCACGCTGGTTGCGGCTGCGCTGCTGATCTGGGCGTTGTCTTATGCGCCGCTGCGCGCCTCGGTCCGGCAAGTCACATGGGGCGTGGCGGCAGGACTTTCGGTTAGCTTTGCGCTGTGGGGCACCAGCATGCTGCACGGGCTAAGCTTTGGCGAAATCCCTGTCGAAGGGCACAGCTTTACCGCCCCGCTTGGGCGCACATTACTGTGGTTGATGACCGCGTCTTCCGGCGGGCTTGGCTTTGCGGTTGGTTCGGTTGCGGGCGTGTTGGCCGGGGCCTTCGTTGGATCAACGATCAAAGGCCACTTCCGCTGGGAAGCCTGCGAAGATCCGCGCGAACTTGGCCGCCAAGTTGGTGGCGCGGCGCTGATGGGCGTGGGCGGTATCGTCGCCATGGGCTGTTCTGTGGGCCAAGGCGTCACAGGCTTTGCCACCCTTGCCTATTCCGCGCCAGTCACGCTTGCCGCGATCTATTTCGGCGCAGTGTTCGGGTTGCGCCGGCTGATACAAGGGTACCAGCCGGACTGATCGCTTACCCCTGAAGCGCGTCCCACATTTCCATGTCACGTTCAGCCGTCCAGATACGCGGCGTATCGATCCCGCGCGCCTCGTCATAGGCGCGGGCAACGTTGAACGGCAGGCAGTGTTCGTAAATCGCATAATCCGCGAATTTCGGGTCGCACACCTCGCGCACGGCATCCCATGCGTCTTTCAACGTGCCGCCCTTTGCCGCCACTTTTTCGACGGGCTTATAGGTGCTTTCCACGAAATCACGGGTATTTTCGATCGCGCGGCTTACCATTTCCGGCCCGACCAGCGCATCGCCACGGCCCGGCGCAATGCTTTCGGGTTCGAACCACGCGATGTTGTCCAGCGTTTCGCCCCAGTCGTTGAAATGGCCGTCACCGCAATAGCAGGCAGAGTGGTATTCGACGATATCGCCCGTGAACATCACCTGCTCATCCGGAACCCAGATTACGGCGTCCCCCGCGGTGTGGGCCCGACCAAGGTGCATGATATCGACCCGGCGCTTTCCAAGGTAGACGGTGGTACGGTCCGAAAACGTTGTGGTCGGAAACGTCAGGCCCGGAATGCTTTCATGCCCTTCGAACAAACGCGGAAAGCGTTGGAATTCGCTGTCCCAATCTTCTTGCCCGCGCTCAACCACCATGGCGCGCGCCGCGTCTGACATGATGACCTGCTGCGCACCATAGGCCGAGGCACCAAGAACCCGCACAGCATGGTAATGGGTCAGCGCCAGATGGGTGATCGGTTTGTCGGTGACTTTGCGGATTTCTTCGATCACCTTATTGGCAAGGCGCGGGGTGGCCTGTGCTTCGACCACCATGACGCTGTCATCCCCGATGATAACGCCTGAATTCGGGTCGCCCTCGGCGGTAAAGGCCCACAGCCCCTCTCCGACTTCGGTGAAGCTTGTCTTCTTTTCGCTCATGTCGCCTTGCGATGCGAATGCCTTGGCCATTTCCGCCCCTCTTCGATTGATATGTCTGTGCTGGCCAAATGACTCGGCCCCGCAGATTTCGTTGCAAACGTAATGAATATCCCCCGAACACGAAAGAGCATTCTGGAAAACCCGCAACTGATTGAATTTCGGGCATAGCACCGGGCAAAAAGTCGCGTTCGTGCCAGAGTTTATCATCAAGCTTGCGTTTTTTTACTTTGGGGTAAAAACTCAAAGCACAGGGGGAGGCTCGCGGAAACGCAACGCCACGCGCGTTGCAAGACAGTCAGCGAGAGAATTTCAAGTCCATCCCCCGTCAAGCCCGCTTCAGACGGTGCTCTTAAAGATCAATAGATTGAACGACGGAGGAATAAGATGACCATTCACCCCCCAAAATACGTGGCACGACTGATGCTGGGCGCCTCTACGGCGCTGGCGCTATGCGCTGCCAGTGCCGGTGCGGATACGATCAGGTTCTGGACCACAGAAGAACAGCCCGAACGCCTGGCCAAACAACAAGAGATGGCCGCGCAGTTCAAAGCAGAAACCGGAACCGAAGTAGAGGTTATTCCCGTCACCGAAAGCGATCTTGGCACGCGCGCGACAGCTGCGTTTGCGGCCGGTGACCTTCCGGACGTTATCTATCACACGCTGCAATACACGCTGCCATGGGCCGAAGCTGGCATTTTGGATACCGACGCCGCCACCGATGTCGTCGAGGAATTGGGCCAAGCCACGTTCGCGGCGGGTGCGCTTAGCATGGCCGCATTCAACGGTGGGGTTGCTGCGGTCCCTGTCGACGGCTGGACGCAAATGATCGTCTATCGCAAAGACCTGTTCGATGCGAACGGGCTTGCCGCCCCGTCGACCTATGCCAACGTTCTGGCCGCGCTGGAAAAGCTACATAACCCGCCCGAAATGTATGGCTTCGTTGCCGCCACCAAGGTGGACGAAAACTTCATGAGCCAAGTGTTGGAACATGTGTTCCTTGCAAACGGCGTGTCCCCCGTCAACGCCGATGGCTTTGCCCCACTAGACGAAGCCAAAACCACCGAGGTGCTGGATTTCTATAAGGCCATCGCCGAAGCCTCCCCCCCAGGGGAACTATACTGGAAGCAATCGCGCGAACTGTATTTCGCGGGCAAGGCTGCGATGATCATCTGGTCGCCGTTCATCTTGGACGAACTGGCCGGTCTTCGTGACAGCGCGCCCCCCACCATCAACGATGACCCAACCTCGGGCGAGCTTGCCTCAAAAACCGGGATCATCACCAACTTTGCCGGGCCTTCGAACCCAGAGGGCGCAGCGTGGGGCGATATGCGGTACTTTGGCATAACCAGCGACGCTGATATCGATGCGGCAATGGATTTCGTCAAATTCTCGATGGACGATGGGTATACGCAAACGCTTTCCATCGCGCCCGAGGGTAAGTTCCCAGTGCGCAAGGGAACCGTCGAAGACCCTGAAAAGTTCACGATGGCATGGTCCAAGCTGGACGTTGGCGTTGATCGCAAGGCGCCTTTGGCCGAACTCTATGCCCCAGAAATGATTGCTGAAATCGTTGGCGGGCTTGATGTCGCCAAACGCTGGGGCGTCGAAGAAGGGCAGCTTTCGCTGGCATCCAAGATGATCAACTCGCAGGTCATCAACCGTTTGGTGCGCGAATACATTGATGGCGCGCGCGATGCCGCCAGCACTGTCGCAGCACTGAACGAGGAACTGGCCGCGATCAACTGATCGCCGACCGGCATTGGGCCAAAGCGCACCAGCTTTGGCCCACCCCGAGGAGCCGCGATGACATCATCCAGCCCCCCTAAAGGCACAGGCCCCCTTGCCCGACGCGAAGCGCGGCTGGCGTGGGCGATGCTGATGCCAACGATCATAAGCGTGTCATTGGTGGTGATACTGCCGCTGTTGGCTGTGTTCTGGATCAGTGTGAAACCGATCGGATTGGCGGACCTGCGCGCTCCAACGCCCATCGTACGCGAAAGCCTGCGTGGTCGCCCACAGGCCGCTGGCGATGAAGGGACCATCGAATACAGGCTTCGCAATTCCAGCCAAGACAAACCCATTACAGACGTTACGCTGACCGACACCTTGCCCACCGGGCTAACGTTTCAAGACCCTGACCCGCGCTGCCGTTTGGACGGGCTGAACCTGTTCTGCGACCTTGGTGATTGGGAAGGCGGTGCCCGTGATAGCGTCAAAATTCCGGTGACCGTCAGCCAAGCCTTTCTGGACGCCGATCCAGATCTGGACGACACGCCCGCCCAGATGACAGGCCGTTCGGAAAACATTTTGCTGAATGCCGATTTCACGTTTGAAAACTTCGCGCGCATCTTTAACGGCAAGGAATTCTTCGCCGTTCTTTACGCCACGCTGTTTTACACAATCGTTGGCACCATCGGCGCGATGGTCGTGGGGCTGTTCGCCGCGATCCTGCTGAACAAGTCGTTCACCGGCCAAGGCATCCTTCGCGGGCTTTTCCTGTTTCCCTATGTCGCCCCGGTGATCGCTGTCGCGTTTACATGGGTGACGTTGTTTGATCCATTTTCGGGGTCAACCAACGCCCTGCTTATTCAGATGGGCGTCACGACGGGGCCGATCAATTTCTTCGGCCAACGCCCGCTGGCGCTGATCATGGTGACGGTCTTTGAAATCTGGCGCTACTTCCCGCTGTCGTTCCTGTTCATTCTGGCACGGATGCAAAGCATTCCCGAAGACATGTACGAAGCCGCAGATATGGACGGCGCAAGCCCCTTTCAAAAGTTCTGGTATCTGTCCCTGCCCCAGTTGCTTGGCATCCTGTCGGTCCTGTTTTTGCTGCGCTTCATTTGGACGTTCAACAAATTCGACGACATCTTCCTGCTAACCGGAGGGAACGCGGGGACTCGTGTTCTGACTGTTCATGTCTACGAACAGGCATTCGCGATTTCCAACATCGGCGCAGGCGCAGCGGTCGCCGTTGTGATCTTTGTTTGCCTGCTTTTGTTCAGCATCTTTTTCTTCAAATTCATCAGCCGGGAGGAAGGCTTGTGAAGCAACATTGCCGCCCCAAAACCGGCACAGCATCGGCGTGCGCATCATGAAACGCGGAACAGTCACAGGCCCCATTCTGGGGGCGCTTTGGTTCGTCATCCTCGCCACGACGTTGTGCATCGTGATGTCGTTTTTCACCGGCGCATTGTTTCGCCCTGTGATCTGGCTGGCCTTGGTTTGGGGCGCAGGTTTGGGATTGGCGATGATCTATCTGCGCAAACCCGTTTGGGGGGGCATCGTTCCGGGCACTGCGGCGGCGTTGGTGTTGGCCTCGTTTGTGGGGCTATCCCCCATCGCCACGGGGGAGACGGTTGGCCCCCTAACGCGCGTGGCGGTGTCCGTGATTTTGGGCGCGACCTTTGCCCTCAGCCAACTGCGGATCACCCAAAACTGCCCGCCCGGCCCGCTGACCCGGCACGAATTCGAAGCAGCCGTCATTCGGTTTCTGACCGGGTTTGGCTATCTCTTCTTCACGGCGATCGTGATCATTCCATTCTATGTGATGGTGATGACCAGCCTGAAATCGCAACAAGAGCTTTTGCAGAACCCTCTCGATTTTTCCGTGGACCTTTCAAAAGGCTGGGGCCTTTTGCGCAGCTATGACGAACTGTTCGCCCTTTTCAATTTCGGCACCTACCTTTGGACCTCGTTCTATGTGTCGGTGCTGACGGTGCTGATTACGCTTTTGTTTTCGGTCCCCGGTGCCTATGCGGTCGCGCGATTACGATTTGCGGGTCGGGCGGCGTTTTCCCGGTCTATCCTATTGATTTACATGGTCCCGATGATCGTGCTGGCGCTGCCGATCTATATTGTGTTCTCGCTGACCGGGTTGCGCAATTCGATTGCCGGTATCGTAATGATCTATCCGGTCACGACCATTCCGGTCGCGCTTTACATGCTTCAAGGATACTTCCGCGGCCTTCCTTCCGAAGTCGAAGATGCCGGATTGATGGACGGGTTATCGCGCCTTCAGGTCATCTGGAAAATCACGCTACCGCTTAGCCTTCCGGCGCTAGCATCGGTCTCTCTCTACGTTTTCATGATCGCTTGGAACGAATTTCTGCTGGCCTTCATGTTGCTGGATGATCCATCGAAATTCACCCTTACGCGCGGGGTAACAATGCTGAATTCATCAGAAATCCCGCGCCAACACCTGATGGCGGGTGCGGTCATTGCAACGGTGCCGATCATGGCGCTGTTCTTGGGGTTAGAGAAATTCATGACCAAAGGGCTGACCGCCGGATCGGTGAAAGGGTAACCATGGACTTGGACGCACAAGCGCGCGCTATTTTGGCGAATAATGATCGCGGCGGGTACACGGTGCCAACCGGTGGCCTGTACCCATATCAGTGGAACTGGGACAGCGTGTTTGCCGCCTTTGGCTTTGCTGAACATGACATACCCCGCGCCTGGCAAGAGCTTGAAACCCTGTTCAAAGGTCAATGGCCCAACGGCATGGTCCCGCACATCCTGTTTCACAAAGTCGACCCCAGCTATTTTCCCGGCCCCGACGTTTGGGGCGGTGTTGGGCCTGTTCCGTCGTCCGGAATAAGCCAGCCCCCCATCGCCGCCACCTTCGTTCGCATACTGTTAGAGGCGGACCAAAAGAATGGGCAGGCACATGCCCGCGCCCTGTTCCCAAAACTGATGGATTGGCATCGCTGGTTTTACAACTGGCGCACTGAAAACGGTGCCATCGTTGTCACCCATCCGTGGGAAACCGGGCGCGATAATTCGCCCGACTGGGACGGGCCTTTTGCCGCGATCACCCCCCAAGGCATCGACGAATACGACCGGCGTGACACCCATCACGTCGTCGATGAAGAACGCCCCCGCAAGTATGACTATGACCGCTACCTCTATCTGGTGAAACTGGGGCGCGAGTGTCATTGGGACGAGGCAAAGCTTAGGGAAATAACGCCGTTTCGTGTCGCCGATCCGACGATGACATTTACCCTGCTGCGCGCAAATCGCGACTTGCGCGTGATGGCACAGGCGTTTGGTGAACCGACAGACGAAATCGACACATGGATCGCCGCGCAAGAGGCAGGTGCCGAAACCCTCTGGAACCCCGAAATCGGCAGCTACGACTGCTATGACACGCGAGCCGGCAAGTTCGCCGGGTGCATTTCCAACGCCTCGTTCTTGAATTGGTATGCGGGCGTGGGGGGCGACCGGATGCTGGCGCATCTTCAACGGATCGCGCAATTGGTGCCCTATTCCGTGCCCAGTCACGACCCCGCCAGCCCGAATTATGAACCAAAACGATATTGGCGCGGTCCGGTTTGGGCGATGATGAACATGTTGATCTGCATCGGCCTTTACGAAGCCGGCCACGTGACCGAGGCAACCCGCATCCGCGATGAAACCGCTCAAATGATCGCCGAAAACGGGTTCGCAGAATATTTTGACCCCCGCGACGGAAGCCCCGCAGGCGGGCGGTCATTCACTTGGACAGCCGCCGTTTGGCTCGGCTGGGCATCGCCAAACACAGGGAGGAACCGATGGGCAGCATCGAGCTGAAGGGGATCGAAAAGTGGTTCGGCGAATTGCAGGTCATCAAAGGGATCGACCTGACGATTGCGGATGGCGAATTCATCATTTTCGTCGGCCCGTCGGGCTGCGGCAAGTCCACCCTGTTGCGAATGATTGGTGGGCTCGAAGAAACCTCGCGCGGGGCGATTTTCATCGACGGGAAAGACGTGACTGATCAACCGCCTGCGCAACGTGGGCTGACGATGGTGTTTCAGTCTTACGCGCTTTACCCGCATATGTCGGTGCGCGACAACATGGGGTTTTCACTGAAAACCGCCGGGGCACCCAAGGCCGAAATTGACGAAAAAGTAGACGAGGCCGCGCAGATCCTAAAGCTAGAGCCCTATCTGGATCGCCGGCCAAAGGCACTGTCCGGGGGGCAACGCCAACGGGTGGCGATTGGGCGCTCTATTGTGCGGAATCCGACGGCGTTCTTATTCGACGAACCGCTTTCCAACCTTGATGCCGCCCTGCGGGTCGAGATGCGGTACGAAATCACCAAGCTCCATCGCGAGCTTTCGACAACGATGCTGTATGTCACCCATGATCAGGTCGAGGCGATGACATTGGCGGATCGTATCGTCGTTCTGGATGCGGGTTTCATCGCTCAAGTCGGCACCCCAAAAGAGCTGTACGAAACGCCCGCCAACCTTTTCGTGGCGCAATTCATCGGCAGCCCAAAGATGAATGTCATCCCCTGCGTGACCGACGCGACCAGTTACAGCCTAAGCAGCGCACGCGGGGGCGAATTTTCTGGTGATCGGCCAGCGGTCAACCTTGGCATAAGGCCCGAACACATTCACCTTTGCGACGCTGGCGAAGGGCAATGCGACGGCACGCTAGACGTGATCGAATACCTTGGGGCTGACACCTATCTGATTTTCGATTGCGGACAGCTTGGCCACATCACGGTCCGTCAGGAAGGCGAAACCGAATTGAAACGCGGCGACGTCTTCGGGCTGCATTTCACCCCGGACCGCCAGCGTTTCTTCGACAAAGACGGGATCGCGGTGTTTGCTACTTAGCGTGCGAACCACGCCACGCCGCAGCCCGGAACACTGCGCCCATCCCACGTGACAGGATCCGCACCATAGTTGATCACGAACCGTGTGCCCCCCGCGTCGCGCAGGCGCAGCCCTTCGGGCATGACATGGGTTTCGATCCCCTGTGCGACGCACAGCTTTGAAATCAGCGCGCCAAGCCCCGCGTCATCCAGCCAAGCCCCAAGATAGTAAAGATTGCCCGATGACATGACCACCGCGTCACCAGCCTCGGTTGCCAAAGTGACCTCTGCCGCCCCCTCTAGCCGCTCCATCCAGTGGCGCACAGCCCCGCCTTCGCGAAGCGGGCGCATATGCGACGGCGGCAAGCTTTCCATCAAAGAGATCGTCACATCCAGCCCCGGAACTTGGGGCGGCATTGGGTTGGGAATGGCGAACTCTTCCGTCAACGTGTTGGCGCGCGGGCCAATCAGGCAGGCCGCAGAACACCGTTGCATCGCATCGCTTAGCGTTTGCCCCAAGGTCATCAGCCCCGGTGCCAGAACCAAGCCGTACCCAGACAGGTCATCGCAATCACTTGGAACAATATCGACCGACAGGCCAAGTTTTCTTAGCGCGCGATACATGTCCAGCATCAGCCGAAAATAGTCAAAGTCGGCACCCTGAGGCTGCGTTTCCCATGCCCACGCCGAAGGATAATCAAACACCAACGCAACCGGCGCTTGGGTCGTTTCAAGAGGGCCAACAGCGGCGATTTCCTGTGCGACTTGCGCGGCTTCGCCCAAGGCAGGCGCAGGTTGGCTGTCTGGGCGCAACAGCCCGGCGTGGTTTTGTTCTTGGGCGATCGGGGCTTGGCGCCAGCGGAAATAACACACCGCTTCGGCCCCGTGGGCGAAAGCCTCCCACGCCCAAAGGCGGGCCATGCCGGGAAGCGGCGCGGGGTTATAGGGCGCCCAATTCACCGGGCCGGGCTGCTGTTCCATGATCCACCAACGCCCGTTGCCCACGGCGCGGTACAAATCGTGGTGGAACGCCTGCATATCGGGATCACCCTGTTGCAGATAACGGGCCTTGTGGGCCTCACTTGCCTCGATCCGGTCAGACAAAAAGCCGATGGGATAGCTATCCCAGCTGGCAACGTCCAAATCCGCGCCGACGGCAAAATGATCAAACGCCAGTTCCCGCCCCATATAATTATGGATGAGCGGAGCATCCGTATGCGCGCGCAAAATCTGCGTCTGAACGCGGTTGAAGGCCACCACCTGATCGGAACTGAAACGCCGAAACGCCATGACATGCGCCGGGTTTGGTTCGGTCACTGTAAGGTTGGGCAGTTCGACCTGATCAAAGCTGTCATATTCCATCGACCAGAACACATTGCCCCACGCGCGGTTCAACGCCTGCGGTGATTGATAACGCTGCGCAAGCCAATCACGGAACGCATCGCGCGCGGCATTTGAATAAGACACCACCGTATCGTGGCAGCCGTATTCGTTATCGGTCTGCCACGCGGCAACATGTGGCTTACGGCCATAACGGCGTGCAAGTTCAGTGGTTATTCGTGCGGATTCAGCGCGATAGCCCGCGTGGCTAAAGCAGTAATGCCGCCGCGAGCCAAAGCCGCGCACGCGCCCATCACCGTCAACCGCCAGCATGTCAGGGTATTTATCAACCACCCACCGCGGCGGTGTCGCCGTCGGCGTGCCCAAGACCACGCGCAGCCCGGCACTGCCAAGCGTTTCGATGGCACGATCCATCCAATCAAAGTCGAAGACACCTTCGCGCGGTTCCAGCCGCGACCAAGCAAACTCCCCGATACGCACCCAAGTTAGGCCCGTCGCAACCATCTGTGCCGCGTCTTGGGCCCAAGTTTCCTCGGACCAGTGTTCAGGGTAATAACAGACCCCCAAAGTTGGCGTTGCGACGCGCCCCGCCATCACGCAACCGCCGCGTCATAGGCTGCGACAAGGTGTTGGGCCGTCTTGGCCACATCACGTGCCGACTGGCCGGGTTTATACAACGACGACCCAATGCCGAATCCATCGGCGCTGGCGGCAATCCAATCCGAAAAGGTGGTCGCAGACACACCGCCAACCGCAAAGACCTTGGTGCCTGTGGGTAAAACCGGGCGCATCGCTTTCAGGCCTTTTGGGCCGACCAGATCACCGGGAAAGATCTTGAGCCCATCCGCCCCAGCGGCCAATGCGGCAAAACACTCGGTCGGGGTCATGACACCCGGAAAGCTTTGCAAACCCGCCGCTTTCGTGGCGGCGATCACGTCTACATCGCAGTTGGGCGATACGATCAATTGCCCGCCTACCGCCGCGACGTCCTGCACATCTTGCGTGCTTAAAACCGTGCCGGCCCCAATCAGCGCGTCATTCCCAAAAGCCGCGACCATCGCTTTGATCGAGTCGAGCGGTTTGGGCGAATTCAGCGGCACCTCTATCCGGTCGATACCGGCATCGATCAGAACTTCGGCAACGGGCACGGCTTCGTCTGGCGAAATGCCGCGCAAAATCGCGATCAGAGGGCGGCTCATGTCACTGCTCCGACGTTTTCATGCGCTGCGGCCAAACCCGCGCGCGTCATTGCGTCCACATCCAATTGAACAACCTGCACGCCCTGTCGTGACAAGGCCGCGACATAGGCGTCGGACAACGCGTCTGCCCCAATCACCGCCACCTGTTGGCCAAGCCAATACGGGCGTGCTGCGGCCAATTCGACACCGATCAACGCCCCCGAAAGCCGCGACCGCGCGGTCACGCCGTCAAGCTCTGCCAACAGGGCTTCGGCGCGCAGTGAAAACAGCCGGGCGGCCAGACGGGCGGGATTGGCCAAGGAGTCATCCAAAGCCTCATCAAACGCACCGCTGTCCCAGCCATCGGCGGCAACGGTATGGCGTAGAATGGACTGTTTCGCCAACAGCGCGAACATCTCTCCGGTCATGAAGGATTGGAACGAAACGATTTCTTCGGCGCTCACCAAAGCCCATTTGGTATGCGTACCGGGAAGGCAGATCACGCCGTCCCATTTCGGGTTCAGCGCAAGGAACCCGGCGATCTGGGTTTCTTCACCACGCATAACATCAGCGGGCTGCGCCTGTTTGACGCCCGGAACGATATGCACCCGCAGCCGCGGATCTGATGTTTGCACTTGGGTCAGCGTGTCAGTCTTCGCCGCGCATGGCACCGCGCGATAAGGTGCCTCTGCCCAGCCCTGCCGCGACCCGGCCATACCGCAGACAACCACATCCATCGCGCCTGCGCCCAGCCAGCCGCCAACAAGGTCAATCAACGCAGCCTCGAACCCTTCGGGCGGCAACGTGCCCATACCTGCATCTGATCTTGCTTCGGCAACGACAGTGTTGTCCGCGCCCATCCCCCACGCACGCAGGTTCGAAGTGCCCCAATCAACGCCGATCCAATTTACTTCAGTCATCCCGGTCATCCTGTCCCGACTACGCCGCCATCGATGACAAGAGCTTGCCCCGTCATCATTCGACTGGCTTTTGACGCTAAAAACAGCACACCATCAACTATGTCTTGCGGTGCCAAATGCTCTTTCAGGCACTGACGTGCCAAATGGGCGGCCAAATCTTCGGGCGTGGCCCACATTTCTTTTTGTTTTTGGGTCAGAACCCACCCCGGTGCCAGCGCATTGACCCGGATCGCCCCATCGCCAAATTCACGTGCCAACGAACGCGTCATGCCGTTGATGCCTGAATTTGCGGTCGTGTATACGGGATACCCGGCGTTCCCCATCATATAGCTGATCGACGAAAAGTTGATGATCGAACCGCCGCCTGCGGCGCGCATGCCTTGTTCAACGGCCTGACAGGCAAAGAAATAGGCCTTCAGGTTGATCGCCATGGCCTTGTCCCAGAATTCCTCTGTCACCTCACTGGCTTTGTGGCGCAGGTCATTCGCTGCGTTGTTAACCAAGGTGGTGATCGGCCCATGCGCGGTTGCGGCGGAATTGATCGCTGATTTCAGCGCGGGGATGTCGGTAATATCGCACTGAATAAACAACGGACGCTGGCCGTGTTTTTCCTGCATTTCGTCACAGAAACGATTTGCATCAGAACGGCCCACAAAGGCCACCTTCGCGCCCTGCCCCAAAAAGCCATCCGTCAGCGCGGCACCAATCCCCGAGCCGCCCCCGGTAATGAAAACCGAAGCCTCTTTCAGGTCATGAAACGTGGCGGTGGGCGAAATGTCAGAAACCGGCATAGCGTACTTTCATAGGTCAACGGAAAGGGCGTTTCGCTGTGTCATAGGCGGCGCCCTTCTATCACGTTCAAGGATTGCGGAAAGGCGAAGGGAAGTGAGAAACCGCCGCTCATCAAGGCCTGACCGGACAACGTAACCGGCCCATTTTTCAGCGCCGGTGCCCCGCGCGAAAAGCCCGGCGTGTCATGGGTCAGCAGGGAAATTTCATACATCGCTTCGGGATTCAGCCCCGTTAGGCGGATCGGGCGCGGCGTGATCTGGGACGAGCTTTCCGCCTGCCCCACAAACACGACAAACCGGTGACCATCGCGGGCGATCTGAATTTCCGCCGTCACAGCCGGGTCGGCCGCATCCAACCGCAAGATCCGCGCATCCCTGCGCCAATCGCGGTTTGCCTTCCACCACGCGGTTACTTCGCGCAGGGTTGTGGCCTCTACCTTTGTCAGCTCGCGTGGGTCCATTTCGAACCCCATATGCCGCTGTGCCGCGACCCATGCCCGAAACCGGATATCCAGCACCCGGCCCGAGGTGTGGCAGTGGCGCGGCCCGACATGCGACCCGGTGATCGAGGCAGGAAGGAACAGCGCGGCATCATGCTGAATGCGCAGCCGTTCCAGTGCATCGTTGCTGTCTGACAACCAAATCCGCTGCGTGCGCGCCAGAATGCCCGCATCAATCCGCCCCCCGCCCGAGGCGCAGCTTTCAATTTCAACAAGCGGATGCGCGGCGCGCAAGCGATCCAACAGCACGTAAATCCCATGGGTCTGGGCGGCATCCGTGTGGGGTAGAAGGCGGTTGTGATCCCATTTGATGTATTCAATCGCGTTGTCGGACAGAATGGCTGATATCCGGTCGAACAGGTAATCGCGCACCTCTGGCAGGGCCATATTCAGCACCAACTGCTGACGCCCGCGCAGTTGGGTCATCGGCCCCAGAACCCAATCCGGATGCGCGCGATAAAGGTCACTGTTTTCCGAAATCATTTCTGGTTCGAACCACAGGCCAAACCCCATACCCAACGATTGCACATGATCAATCAGCGGCGTCAGCCCGTCGGGCCATTTGCGCGCATCAATCTGCCAATCGCCAAGCGACGTGGTGTCATCGTCACGCTTGCCGAACCAGCCATCATCCAGCACGAACCGTTCCGCACCAAGATCGGCGGCGCGGTTTGCGATGTCTTTCAGGGTGGGAAGGTCATGGTCGAAATACACGGCCTCCCAGCAATTATAATGGACGGAGCGTGGTTTGGCGGGCTGTGGCCACGTCACGATCCGGTCGTGGAACAGGCGCTGGAAGGCGTCGGCGCAGCCGTTCAGACCATCGGAGGAATAGGTCAGAAACAGCTCTGCCGTTTCGAACGCTTGCCCCGTGCCGCAGCTGGCAGACGCGTGGCCCCACTGAATTTGCCGCCGCCCGTCTGGCAGTTCTTCGGCAACCATGCGGTGCCCGCCGGACCATCCGTAATGCGCGCCCCAAACCGCGCCGCGCGTGTTCGTCGTGCCCGGTTCGGTGAACAAGGCGAATGGCGGGTGTTCGTGCCCGGAACGCCCCGACCGCGCATCGCGCATATGAATGCCGGGCGACCACTGGGTTCGGTTCAACTGAAATTCCGACACCCACTTGCCCGACACGTCGATGATATCGCTGCCCCACTGCGGCCCCGGCAAAACTGGCGCTGCCAGCCAGTGACAGGTCACGTCCGACTTTGACTTAAGGAAAGACTGGCACCGGATAACGCCGACCTTTGCGTCAGCGGTGAACGTCGCGCGATAGGACAGGCCAAGCGCCGTATCGGCATATTCGAACGTCAGTTCATCACCTGTTTGCGTGGCGTGGGACAGACGAAAATCCGGGCGAAGGACCGCCCCGCCCTGATACAGCACCATGCCGGGTTGGCCAGCGAAACTGTCAGCCTCGGCCGGGCACAGGGTCAGCGGGGGGAGTTCATCCATCATGCCGCCGGTCACATCACGGCCCACCGCAGCGCCCAGCGAAACCAAATCCTCGTCCATCGGCAGGGGCGCCCCCCAATGGGCCACGCAGGGCAAATCCCCGTCTTCGGACGTAAGAACAAGCGTTTGCGTCCCCGCATCCAAGCGCCAAAAATGGCTCATTTCACTGCCCCCAAGGTTAGCCCCGCAATGAAGTGCTTTTGCATCAAAAAGAACATCGCCACAGGTGGCAGCGCGGCGACGATCGAACCCGCGCTCATCAAATGATAGGCCGCGCGGTACTGCGCGTTAAAGCTGGTGATGCCCGCCGTCACAGGTTGGCTTTCAACGCCCTGCGTTAGGACAACCGCCCAGAAATAATCATTCCAGATGAAGGTAAAAATCAGCACGGAAAGCGCGGCGATTGCTGGCTTCATCAACGGCAGAACCACGAACCAGAAGATGCGCCATTCGGCAATACCTTCGACGCGGGCGGCCTCGATCAACTCAAACGGCAGCGCGCGGATAAAGTTGCGCATGAACAGCGTACAGAACCCGGTTTGAAACGCGACGTGGAACAGCACCAGCCCAGTTTTCGTATTATATAGCCCAAGGTCCAGTGTCAGATCGCGCACCGGCACCATCAGAATTTGGAACGGAACGAAATTGCCCGCGACAAAGGCAAAGAAGATCCACAAATTCGCGCGGAACCGGTAAATACCCAAAGCGAAGCCGGTCATGCAGCTAAGCGCGACCGCGCCGATCACCGTGGGCACCGTGATGAAAACCGAATTCAGCAAATACCGCGGCATGTCGGATTCAAAGAACACCTTGCCATAGTTGTTGCCCCCTTCGAACGAACTGGGCATTCCCCAATAATTGGCATTCGCGAAATCGCCATCCGGCTTGATCGAAAACAGCGCGACCGCCAACAGTGGCAGCAGCCACAGAACCAATGCCGCTGGCAACAACGCCTGATATGTCATTTGCCAACTGCGCGAGGTCTTTTCGATGGGCGTTGGGAACATCTTAGTGCCCTCTTTCTTCGCGGTACATCGACCATAGGAAATAGGCGATGAAGCAAAGCATGATCAGGAACAGCACCACGGCAATCGCCGCGCCGTACCCCATGCGGAACCCGTATTCCGACAGCGCCACTTCGAACATGTAAAAGCTAAGCACCCGGCTTTCACCAAACGGCCCGCCGTTGGTCATGATCGATATCAGATCAAAGCTGCGCAGCGCGCCGATGATCGTGACCACAAAGGCGATGAACGTGGCCGGGCGAAGCTGTGGCAAGATGATGTGCCAAAGCATGCGCAGGCCTTTGGCATTGTCCAACCGGCCTGCCTCTATCTGTTCGGGATCAACGGCGTTTAGGCCCGTCAGGTACAGGATCATGCAATAGGCCGTCTGCGGCCACAGGCCGGCGGCGATGATGCCATAGGTGACGTATTTCTCATCCCCCAGCACGTTGATCGGCCCCATGCCGAACCAGCCAAGCATGACGTTTAACAACCCAAACGTCGGGTCATAGAACCAGCTGAAAACCAGCCCAACCACGACCTGTGAAATCACGAATGGAAAGAAAAACAGAGACTTATAGAGCCTTATTCCAGTGACCGTCTGATTCAGGAACAACGCAATCGCCAAACCCGCCGGGATCGCCAGAAGATACAGAAGCAACCACAGCACGTTGTTACGAAGCGAGGTATAGAAGGCGTCGTCGTAATACAGTTCTTCATAGTTTTGCATGCCGACATATTCGGCCGTGCCCAGCCCATCCCAATCGTACAAAGAGATGTTGAAGCTTTGGAAAACCGGCAACAGCACATAGACCACAAAGAACAGAACACCGGGGGCAAGGAACAGCCACGGCGTGATCGCGATCTGGTTTCGCCGCCACCATGACGCCCCGCGCGGGGCCGTGAACTGGGTCTGATCTGTCATGTCTCAGAATTCCTGAAAGGACGTTTGGGCAAGGGCCAACCTCGGCCCCTGCCCCTATTTCAAGGTCGCCGTCGGATCAGTAAATCCGCTTACGGGCGCGCTCCAGACGGTCAAGGATCTTGTCCAGATTGTCAGGCTTCACCATGAATTCCTGAAACCCTTCCATGCCGATCTTGGCCATTTCCGCCGGTGCGTCACGGTCAAAGAACTGTGCAATGCCGCCGGGGCTGTTTGCGGACAGAACTTCGAACCCTTCGCGCAGGAACTTGTCATCATCGACAGAGCTTCCTGCATTCACCGGAAGCTGACCCAGCGCATCGCCTGCGTTGATCGCCGTCTGGTTATCAGCCGAGGTCACGAACTTTAGGAAGGCTTTCGCCGCCTCTTTGTTCTTGGCACCCGATGGGATGTGGAACGTATCTGTTGGCGCATCTTCGGCCATTGCCACGCCTTCTGTGATCGCCGGGAACTGGTGATAATCAAGCTGATCGTCGCCAAGCCCCGCCTCGCGCAGTGGTGCAACTGCGAAGTTGCCCATCAGGTAAGCCGCAGCATCACCCTGCACCATGAACGGCAACGCCTCTTGCCAGGAATAGGAGGTGTGGTTGTCGACATAAGCGCCCATATCGATCAGCTCGCGCCAGTTGGCGAAGGTCGCCTTGACGCGGTCATCGGTCCACTCGACCTCGCCGTTCGCAAGGGCCATGTGGAAGTCAAAACCGTTGGTGCGCATATTCAGGTAGTCAAACCAGCCCGCAGCCGTCCAAAGGAACTTGGTGCCGATGGTGAAACACTTAACGCCGTTGTCCAAAAGCGTCTGACAGTTAGATTTGAACGTGGCCCAATCTGTAGCCTCGCTTAGCCCATATTTTTCATACAGATCAGCGCGGTAATAAACGCCCCACTGGTAATAGGTATAGGGCACGCCCCACTGCTTTCCATCAATCGTCAACGCCCCCTTGGTCGAGGCAAGCTCTTGCGACAGCGCCCCTTCCCAAACGTCCGACACATCTTCGAACAGGCCAGCTTCGACATAAGGAAGCATCCGGTTACCCGCGTACCAGTTGGTCACGTCTGGCGCGTTCGCCGTAAGGAAGTTGCGGATTTGGGTCTTGAATGCCTCGCGGTCGATGACGGTCAATTCGATATTCAGATCGGGGTGCATTTCGCCAAACTTGGCGACCATCCCTTCCATCACCGCGCGGGGTGCTGGGTTCGACATATCTGAAAAGATCACAAGATCGCCCGACAAGGGCGCGCCATGACCTTCGGCGAATGCGGCACCCGTCAACGACGTGGAAACCGCCAGCGCGGCAAGCGCCGATTGGAATTTCTTCTTCATGGTGTTCCTCCCTGACTGCAAAAACGCAAGTTCCATTATTTGGAACAATGTTTTACATATTGAAATTGTAAGCTCGAATCGCCTATTCTTGTCAACAGTCCAGTCGCCCCCATCAAACGGGCGCAGGACATGGGAGGGAACAGTGTTGGATCAAAAGCCAGCGGACGGGACGATCGGAAAGGCGCTTCAGGTTCTTGACTTGGTCGCGGACTTCAAGCGGCCGGTGCGCTTTGCGGAACTGCAGGAAAAGTCAGATTTCCCCAAGGCGACGTTGTATCGGCTGGTTCAATCGCTGACCAACCAAGGCATGCTGACGCATGACCCCGACCGAATGACTTATGCCCCCGGTGTCCGGCTGTTACGCCTTGCCCACGCAGCGTGGCAGCAATCATCCTTGGCGCGGATTGCGGGCCGCCACCTTGATAAGCTGGCCGCAGACGTCGATGAAACCGTGCACCTTGCGCAATTGGACAACGCGCAGGTGCTGTACATTGATAAACGCGTCCCAAAACAACCGGTCGAGATGTATTCCCAAGCGGGCAAAGTCGGCCCCGCATATTGCACGGGCGTCGGCAAGGTCATGCTTGCCTATCAACGCGAGGCCGTTCTGCCCCAAATGATCGCCCAACAAAGCTTTCATCGGTTCACCGACTTTACGTTGACGGATGAAACCGCCCTTAGGAAGGAACTGAAGGCAATTCGCGACCGTGGATATGGCTTTGACCGGGAAGAACACGAACCCGGCATCATTTGTATCGCGCTTCCGATCCTGTCGCGCGGTGGCCGCCTTTACGGTGCGCTTTCCGTCACATCCACCACACAGCGTACAGACCTGACAAAACTGGAAAAACTGGTTCCTCAGATCCGCGAAACCGCGATGAAAATATCTGACGAAGCCGAAGCATGGCGGTTCCCCGACCCGCATGGAGGAGAATGAGATGGCCGGCGTAGCACTGCGCAAACTCGAAAAACGATACGGCAATGTTCAGGTCATTCACGGCGTCGATCTGGATATTCAGGACGGAGAGTTCTGCGTCTTTGTCGGCCCTTCCGGCTGTGGCAAGTCCACGCTGCTGCGCATGATTGCGGGGCTTGAAGAAACCTCGGATGGGCAGATCAACATCGGAGCGAACGACGTCACCCGCGCCGACCCCGCTGATCGCGGCGTGGCGATGGTTTTTCAAACCTACGCGCTTTATCCGCACATGACGGTCGAAGAAAACATGGGCTTCGGCCTAAAGATGACCGGGCACGCCCGCGGTGAAATCCGCGAAAAGGTCAACGAAGCCAGCCGCATCCTTAAGCTTGACGATTATCTTAAGCGTAAGCCCAAGGCATTATCCGGCGGCCAGCGGCAGCGGGTTGCGATTGGCCGTGCAATCGTTCGCGGCCCTGACGTGTTCCTGTTTGACGAACCCCTGTCCAATCTGGATGCAGAGCTGCGCGTCGATATGCGCGTCGAAATCGCCCGCCTTCATAAGGAAATCGGCGCGACAATGATCTATGTGACCCACGATCAAGTCGAAGCCATGACCCTTGCCGACAAGATCGTCGTTTTGCGGGCTGGCAACATCGAACAGGTCGGCGCTCCGATGGATCTTTATCGTGACCCAGATAACCGGTTCGTGGCAGGTTTCATCGGATCGCCCGCGATGAACTTTGTTTCTGCAACCATCGCCGACGCAGAAATTTCGGCACCCGGCCTGTCACCAGCGCCCTTCCGGCACAGCGTAATCCTTCCGGCCGCAACACAGAACATCACGGTCGGCGTGCGCCCCCAACACATTGAAATTGTGGAAAACGAAGACACCCACACGGTCGATCTGGTGGAATCCCTTGGCGGCGTGTCTTACGCGTATCTTGTTGCAGACAGTGGCGACCGTTTGATTGTGGAACTGCGCGACAACGTTCCAATTCCGCGCAGCGGGGCGCGTGTGGGGCTTAGGTTCACCCCCGACCAGACGATGCTTTTCGACGCACAAACCGAAGAACGACTACGGTAATACCCGGCCACCTGCCCAAACGTCAGCCACGCGCGTGCAACGGAAGTTCGACGGTGCCGCGTACTACGTTGTGATGTCCAATAGGATTTAAGCAGCATGGCTTCGAACTGATGAAAATTGCAAAACGTATTCTTTTCCTCCTTCTTGTTGCGGCGGCCCTTTCTTGGGGTTGGACGCTTTATTCACCCGGCGAAAGCGCCAGCCCACCCACGACGTCTGTCGCCACACGCGGCACCGTGGAACAAAGCGTTCTGGCCTCAGGTATCATAGAGGCCAAGCAACTGGTCAGCGTCGGCGCGCGCGTATCTGGGCAAATCGAAACCCTGTCGGTCACCCTTGGCCAAGAGGTCGCGCAAGGCGGACTGATCGCCCAGATCGATTCACAGGATCAGCAAAACGCCGTGCTTCAGGCCCAAGCCGATCTGGCGAACATCGAAGCCCAGATCGCCGCGAAAAACGCCAGCCTGCGCAAGGCAGAGCTGATCCTTGAACGTCAGGAAAAGCTGAACTCGCAAGACTATGTTTCCAAGGAAGAGGTCGAAGCCGCGATATCAGACGTCTTGGTCGACAAAGCCGAACTGCAAGCGCTGGAGGCTCAGAAATCCAGCGCCGAGGTGACCGTTTCAACCGCGCAAATCGCCCTTGCCCGCACAACCATCAAGGCCCCCATTGCGGGTACGGTCGTCGCCATCGTGGTTGACGAAGGACAGACCGTTAACGCCAGCCAAAACGCGCCAACCATCGTCAAGATCGCCGATCTGGACACGATGGTCGTAAAGGCCGAAATTTCCGAAGCCGACGTGGTGCATGTTCACGCCGGGCAGCAAGTTGTCTTTTCCATCCTCGGAGAGCCGGAAAGCGCGTTCACCGCAGTTGTGCGCGATGTCGAACCCGCGCCATCGGAAATCAAAGACAGCGACACCATCTCGACCGATGAGGCGATTTATTACAATGGCATGCTGGATGTCGCTAACCCGGATCACCGCTTGCGCATCGGTATGACCACGCAGGTTTCGATCATCCTGAACAAGGTCGAGGACGCGTTGACCGTTCCTGCATCCGCACTTAGCCGCGCCGCCGACGGCAGCTATGTGGTGCAGGTTTATGACCCGGCTACCGGCGAAAGCCACCGCCAGACAGTCGAAGTGGGCCTGAACGATAAAGTAACTGCCGAAATCACCTCGGGCCTGACCGAAGGGCAACGTGTGGTGACCGGCAGCGTGATCGCCCCGGCGGCGGCACAATCCAACACGCGCATGCCGCCGATGGGGCTGTAAGATGACCGAACCGCTTATATCCGCACGCGGGATCACCCGCAGCTTTCAAGCCGGGGAAGAAACGATAACCGTACTGCGCGACGTGGACGTGGACATTTGGCCCGGCGAAATGGTTGCGATCATCGGCTCTTCTGGTTCGGGCAAATCGACCTTGATGAACATCCTTGGGTGTCTGGATCGGCCCAGCGCTGGCGAATACCGTTTCGCCGGACAAGATGTCAGCGTGTTGGAACCAGACGATCTGGCGCGTCTAAGGCGCGAACATTTTGGGTTCATTTTTCAACGCTATCAATTGCTGCCCGACCTTGACGCCGTCAGCAACGTCGAGGTGCCCGCAATCTATGCTGGCGAGGGGCGCAATGATCGGCGGGCGCGTGCGTCGGGGTTGCTAGACCAGCTTGGGCTTGCCGAACGTCTTGATCACCGCCCCGGCGAACTGTCCGGTGGGCAACAACAGCGGGTTTCTGTCGCGCGGGCGCTGATGAACGGCGGCGAGGTGATCCTTGCTGACGAACCAACAGGGGCGCTGGATTCAAAAAGCAGCGCCGAGCTGATCGCGCTGTTGCAGGATTTGAACCGGCGCGGGCACACGATTGTCGTGGTCACACATGACCC
Organism: Actibacterium lipolyticum; assembly: GCF_900184935.1. GTDB lineage: Bacteria > Pseudomonadota > Alphaproteobacteria > Rhodobacterales > Rhodobacteraceae > Actibacterium_A > Actibacterium_A lipolyticum. The sequence continues at coordinate 382,906 of NZ_FXYE01000002.1, forward strand.
AGCCGTGGCCGCCCATGCCCATCGCACGATTGAAATACGCGACGGGCGGATCATTGCAGACACCAAAGCAGAAACCAACGCGCCCCCCACCCCTAACCGACTGGCGCACCCGATCACGGCAGCCGGGTTCGGCGCCCGCGTGCGCCGCCTGACCGAAGCTTTTTCGATGTCCGTTTCAGCATTGGTGGCCCATCGCGTTCGATCCATGTTGACCATGCTTGGGATCATCATCGGGATCGCGTCTGTCGTTCTGGTGGTCGCGCTGGGGTCTGGAAGTCAGGAAAAAGTGCTGGAAAATATCAGCTCTCTTGGGACAAGCACGATCACCGTGCGATCCGGCAGCGGGTTTGGCGCGCGCGATGCCCAACGGATCGAAACGCTGGTGCCAAGTGATGCCGACACTCTGGCGCTTGAAACCTTTGCCGACAGCGTGTCCCCCGCCGTTTCAAACACCGCCTCCGTGATCTATCGCAACATAGAGGCCAGTGCGTCCATCAAAGGCGTCAGCGGCGACTATTTTCAGGTTCAGAACTACATCACTGTGACGGGCAGCGTTTTTGGGGCGGATGATGTGACCTCCTTGGAACAGGTTGCGGTCATCGACGAAGACACCCGCGATACGTTTTTCGACCCGCAAAGCGACCCAATCGGCCAGGTGCTTTTGCTGGGGCGCGTCCCCGTGCGCGTTATCGGTGTTGTCCGTTCGTCAGGGGCCAGCTTTGGCCCGTCTTCGCTGAACGTCTGGATACCCTACACAACTGCGATGGCGCGGGTTTCCGGACAAGATCACCTTGAAAGCATCGCCGTAAGGGTCGCCGATGGGTACGACATGACCCAAGCACAGCAACAGATCACGGACCTGATGTTGGACCGTCACGGAACCACTGATTTCTTCTTGGTCAATAGCGACACCATCCGCGAAACGATCACTTCGACCACAAAAACGCTGACCTTGTTGGTGGCGATGATCGCCGTCATCTCGTTGATCGTGGGTGGGATTGGGGTGATGAACATCATGCTCGTTTCGGTCACCGAACGGACGAAAGAGATTGGCGTGCGCATCGCGATTGGGGCGCGACGGTCAGATATCGTTGCCCAGTTCCTGATCGAGGCTGTGCTCGTCTGCCTTGTGGGCGGGGTTCTGGGCATCGCGGGCGCGCTTTTGGGCGGCTATGTTGCGGGGCTGTTTTACGAAGATATCCGGCTGGTGTTTTCTGCCACAGCAATCATCGTGGCGTTCCTGTCTTCGACGTTGATCGGCGTAACCTTCGGGTTCCTGCCCGCCCGCTCTGCCGCGCGGCTTGATCCGGTGGTGGCGCTTAGCCGCGAATGACGTGAAACGGGCGCAGGGCTTTCAGGGGATTGCCCCCTATTTGCGCACCTCTTGCCCCGTGCGAAGCCCGCGCAGAAAGGCCACGGCGATCTCTTCGGCGGGGGACGATGCGGCGCGTGGGGCGATTGTTGAACGTGGCGGCGTGCCCGCGCGTTTTCCCATCGCAAGGCAAATGCTACCCACGCCAAGATAGCTTAGGCCGATCACCAGCGCCGCAAATTGCGCATCCTGCAGGGCGGACAGAACCAGCCACGCAGCAACGGTCAAAAAGCCCGCGCCAACACTGATCAGCGCCACACCCGCCGCACCCAAGGCCGCGCGACGCGCGCCTTGGGCTGCTTTTTGTTGAAGATCACTCAGCATCGTAATCTCAACGACGAGCCGTCAGAAGGCCAACCGCAAAACCGATGCCCGCCGCGATCCCGATAGAAGCGGCCGGATTGGCACGCACTGCTTTCGACGCTTCGGCATAGGCATCGCGCGCCTGCTGTTTGGCTTGTTGCGCCTTTTCGTCACCGAAAGCTTTGGCACCGTTCAGGGTTTCTGCGGCCGCGTCGGCAAGCTGCGTTTTCTGGGCCTTACCATAATCTGACAACGTGCCAGCAATGGCGGCAACATCCGATCGCAAGGTTGCGATTTGCTCTTCAAGTTCAGCGCTGGTTTGCGCGGCGGAACCGTTCGTTTGTGTCCGAGCCATGGTGTTTCTCCTTCTTGGCTATTCTTGTGGACACAACGAATGAACGCCGCAGAGGTTCCCAAATTTATTCCAGGAACCAAACCAACACCGGCAACGTTGACCCTGCATGACGCGCCACACGGCGCAATCCTTATCATCTATAGGAGGCTCCCATGCTTGGTTGGGCACTTACATTTCTTGTTGTTGCAATTATCGCCGGTGTTTTTGGCTTTGGCGGCATCGCCAGCGCATCAGCCGGGATCGCGCAATTCCTATTCTTCGTTTTCGTGGTTCTGTTCGTGATCGCGATGGTCGCGCGGGCCGTTCGGGGTAAACCACCGGTCTAAGGCTGGATCAGGCTGGGGGTCACACCCCAGCAGCCCCACAAACCTGAAATCGGAAAGGACATGGCATGACAGACGCACTTGCAACGATACCCAAGGCAAGGCCGGTCAACACCGGCGTCGACAAACCCAAACCCGTGGCTGATGGGCTGGCACAGGCCCTGTCAGACACCTACACCCTGCTGTTGAAGACACACATCTATCACTGGAACGTGGAAGGCCCGCTGTTTTACGCCATCCATACGCTAACCGAAGAACAATACGGTGAACTGTTCGCCGCAGCCGATGTTTTGGCCGAACGGATACGCGCCTTGGGGCAACTGGCGCCCATGTCGGTAAAATCCGTTTTAAGCGGAGCCAATATCGACGACACGCCGAACGCGCCATCGGCCGAAGATATGGTTAAGGGGCTGGCGAAAGATCATGAAACGCTGGCGGCTGAGATGCACGATCTGATCAAACTGGCCGAAAAGCACAGCGATGACGTGACTGCCGATTTGGCCACTGGACGCGCCGGGGCCCACGAAAAAGCCGCGTGGATGCTGCGTGCGATCGCCAAAAGCTAAGACGGTTGGTAACAAGTGGATTGGTTTGCGCCCCGCCTTGATCAAGGCGGGGCGCAGGCATTTAAGACACCAATGTTTCGGTGCTGGCAAAGAACATCGCCTGACTAACAGCAGAACGAACCTGTTCTTCGCTATAGGGTTTGGTGATGACAAAGGCGGGCTCTGGCCGTTCACCGGTCAACAGGCGCTCTGGAAACGCGGTGATAAAGATCACCGGCACATCCGCTGCGGCCTTCAGAATATCGTTCACCGCGTCAATTCCCGACGAACCATCCGCCAATTGGATATCCGACAGGATCAGATCCGGCTTCACATCGGCGGCAAGTTTAACGGCCTCGGTCTGGGTGCTGGCCACGCCAGTGATCTGATGCCCCATGTCCGATACGATGCCCTGCAGGTCCAGCGCGATGATGGCTTCGTCTTCGATCACCATGACGCGCCCGCTGATGCTGTCGGCCATTTCCGTTTCCGCAACGGCCAACAGATGAGACGCCTCTTCACGGGCAACGCCCATCACAAGTGCGACCTCATCCAGCGTGAAATCCTCGACCGTGTGCAACAGCAATGCCTCGCGCGTGTTTGGCGTCAGGCGGCTTAAATGTTTCTGCGCGCGCTTAACCAACCCGGTTTCGTCATCCCCAGTAGGCGCGCCCGCGCTGGACCAGATCAGGTGAAACGCGTGGAACAGCGCCACCTTGGGGCTTTCGAACTGATCAAAGACTGTGCGATCACTCAGCAGCACTTCAAGCGTGGTCGCCGCGTATTTGTCCCCGGTTTTCTGGTCCCCGGTCAGCGCGCGCGCATAGCGGCGCAGATAGGGCAACAGATTGGCCACGATCAGGGACAGTTTCTTCTCTGAAGGTGCAGTCGACATTAAAATCGTCCTTTTTTTCGTTTTATCGGGAACCAAACGCAGGAGAAGATCGTTTGGTTCCGAAAACTGTGTAAAAATTCGGGAACACACCCAAGGCATGGACGACACAATGGCTCATCAGAAATCAAAATCCAGCCTCGAAGAGCAGATCGAGGAGAATTTGCGCAAAGTCTATCAAAAGACGCTCGAAGAAGAGGTGCCAGACAGGTTCTTGGACCTGCTTGAACAACTGAAAGAACAGGATGAGCAAAATGACAAAAGTTGATCCTGATGACACATCCAACCCGCGCGATGAAATCGTAACCCACCTGCCCGCGATGCGTGCCTTTGCGCTTAGCCTGACCCGAAACGGCAGCCAAGCCGATGATCTGGTGCAGGACGCGATTGTAAAAGCCTGGAAAAATATCGAGTCATTCCAAGTCGGCACCAATATGCGTGCGTGGCTGTTCACCATCCTTCGCAACACGTTCTATTCCGACCGGCGCAAGCACAAGCGCGAAGTCCAAGATACCGACGGCGCATTTGCCGCCACACTTTCGGAAAAGCCCGATCACGATGGGCGCCTTGCGATGGCAGATTTCGAAACGGCCTTTGTGCAACTGAAACCCGAACAGCGCGAAGCGTTGGTTTTGGTCGGCGCGTCGGGCTTTTCCTATGAAGAAGCCGCAGAAACCTGTGGGGTTGCTGTTGGCACCATCAAAAGCCGCGTTAATCGCGCGCGCCAACGTCTGGCCGAACTGATGGAGCTTCGCGACGACGAAGCACTGGAACTGACCGATCAGGAAACCCTAGCGGTCGTCACGGCCGGGCTTCCCGTACGAGGGACCGCCGCGTGACTCGTCGCCCCGCGCGGCGGTTTTTCGATGGCTTGGGCTTTCGCGTTGCGGCGCTTTTGACGCTGGCGCTGTTTCCCATCGGGTTGATCGCCGTCTCATTGACCCATCAGTTCAGCGAAGCGGCCGACCGGCGGGCAGAAACGGCGCTGTTGGCGCTGACCGCGCAGGCCGCCGCAAGCGAAGAGGCGTTGATCCGGTCAGGGTTCAGCACGTCAAAGGCGCTGGCCTCTGCCATGCCGTCCATTCGTGATGACACGCCGGTTTGTAACGACGTCTTTCTGAGCTTCGTTGACAACAACCCAGAGTTTTCGTTCGCGGGTTACATCGGCCCCGACGGTATTTTGCAATGCGGTTCCAGCGCGGTCGGCTTCGACTTCAGCGAAAACGCTGTCTTCAAAGAAATGCGCAAAGACCCCGCCCCGCGCAGCGATCTAAGCAAAAACGCCCCGATCAGCAAAACGGCGGTGATCGTAATTTCGACGCCGGTCTTTATGGCGGGGGAATTTGCCGGCTATGTCGCGGTGTCCCTGCCCCATAACGAAACGCGGCTTCAGCTGGAAAAGCTTCCCTCTGAACGCCCGGTAGAGCTGATCACGTTCAACAATGATGGCGAGGTGCTAAGCTCAGAAGGTGGGCTGGACGGTGTGAACCTTCGTCTTCCGCAGGGCCGCGCCCTTGTCGGGTTCGTGGCGCATCAGCGCACATCGTTTTCCGGGCGCACCAATGGCGGCGAGGAACGGATATTTGCCGTCGTCCCGATCCTGCGCAACAGCGTTTATGCGATCGGCAGTTGGCCGCGCGAACGTCTGGCCGTTGCGCCGGGGCTTGCCGTGACCACACCGATGCTTTTTCCGATTGCCATGTGGCTGACAAGCCTTGGGGTGGCCTTTTTTGCAGTGCACAGACTGGTGATTAAGCACATCCGGCGGCTCAGCCATGACATGCGCCGCTTTGCCGCCACCCGACGCCATGACGATGGCCCATTAAGTGAATCTGTCCCGCTTGAACTTCGTGAAATCGACGACGCGTGGCGTGATCTTGCAGAAACGCTTGTCCGGGACGAGGCAGAGCTGGAAGGCACCATTCACGACAAATCCGTGCTTCTGAAAGAGGTGCATCACAGGGTGAAGAATAACCTGCAACTGATTGCCTCTATTGTGAATATGAAAATTCGCAAAGCACGCACGCCCGAAGCGCGCCAAGCGTTGAAAGAGGTTCAGAACCGCGTGATGAGCATCGCAACCGTCCACCGCAGCCTTTATGAAACCACCACAGAAGGCCGCGTGCGCGCGGACGAATTGCTGCGCGATACGGTTGGCAAGCTGGTGACCGCTGGCACCCCGCAAGAGGCAAAGCTGCAAAGCTCGCAGCACTATGATCCTGTCATTCTTTATCCCGATCAGGCGGTACCGCTGTCCCTTTTGGCGTCAGAGGCCACAACCAATGCCCTGAAATATCTGGGACGCCCTTCTGAGGGCCTGCCCAATATCGACGTTCGTCTGGAAATAACGGAACCCGGGCGGGCGCTACTGTCGATAGAGAACAGCAAGGGCACCCCGATTGTTCCCCCCGAACAGGTGCGCGGTACCGGCCTTGGCACAAACCTGATCACCGCGTTCACACAACAGTTGGGCGGGCGGCTAAAGCAGGTGGATGAGCCGGACCTTTACGGGGTCTATGTCGATTTCCCGATTGCCGATTTCGACGAACATCCGACAGACAGCGATCTTTCTGCATTAGGGTAACCACGCGCTGGCCAAGGGGCAGAAATGTTGGAACATGAAAAGGACAGGCTACAGGTTCTGATCACCGCAGAAGAGGCCTTTCCAGCCTTGGAAGCGGCGTTTCTGGATGCGAACTCCACAATCTCGGCCGGGTTTCGCATCTTTGATCCGATGACGCGCCTACGCTCTGCGCGGGCGCGCGCGGTTGGGCAGACATGGGGCGACCTGTTGGTGGATACGCTGAACCGTGGCGTGGACGTGACCCTGTTGATTTCAGATTTCGATCCGGTCAACGGAACAGACCTGCATCGCGGCACTTGGCGGACCATGCGCATCCTATGCGGTCTACGCGAAATGACCCGCGACGGCGCTGGTCGGCTGATCGCCCGCGCCTTGCTTCACCCGGCACAACTCGCCCCTCTTATGCGCGTGGCCTTTGCGCCGATGGCGCGAGGCAAGCTGCGCGCGGCGGTTGAACAACACGGCGCTGACATCCTGCGCGGCGCCCCCGGTGTGCGCCCTTGGTTCACCGACAAGGAAGGCACGCCAAGCCTGCGCCGCTTTGCCCTGCCCCGCCAATTTCCGGCCACCCACCATCACAAGCTTGCGGTGTTCGACCAACAGCGGCTGTATATCGGCGGGCTGGATTTGAACGAACGGCGCTACGATACCCAGCACCACGACCAACCTGCCCAACAGACATGGCACGACGTACAAGTGTTGATTGATGACCCCACGCTGGCGCGTGCAGGCCAGACCTATCTGAACAGTTTTCCCAATACGGTTGCCGGGGCCAAGCCGCCGCCACCAGTGGCCGGATTTCTGCGGACGCAATCCGCCAGACGGAGGGTCAGCTTGGCCCATATCTCTCCGCGTTCGGCCCTGCGCGAACTCCGCACCGCGCATGTGGAACAGATCGCGACGGCGAAGCGGCTTATCTATCTTGAAACGCAATTCTTTCGGGATCGCGATATTGCGCGCGCCCTGTGTCGCGCCGCGCACGCCAACCCAGACCTGACGCTGATCCTTACATTGCCCGGCGCGCCCGAAGACGTGGCCTTTCACGGTTCTGGCGCGTTGGAGGCGCGGTTTGGCGAAAACCTTCAGGCGCGGTGCATCGCCAAAGTGCAACGCGCGTTTGGGCCGCGGCTGTTCATTGGCTCTCCGGTTCAGCCGCGGCCTGTGTCGCCAGCGGATCCTGATGAAGATCGCGCGCATCTGTCCGGCGCGCCGTTGGTCTATGTGCACTCGAAGGTTTCTGTCTTTGATGACAGTGCGGCGATCGTGTCATCCGCCAACCTGAATGGTCGAAGCCTAAACTGGGATTCAGAGGCCGGAGTACTGCTGCAGCGCCCGACCGAGGTTGCCCAAGTTGCACGGCGCGTCATGGGCCATTGGCTGCCCGACGAGGTTGGCCCAGAATTTTACGCCCCAGCCACGGCGCGCGATGCGTGGGCTGCTTGGGCCGCGAAAAACGACAGCGCCGATCCAAAGGATCAGAAAGGGTTCATCGTGCCGTATAAATCTGTACCGGCGCGCAGGTTCGGGCGCGCGGTGCCGGGCGTGCCGGAATCCATGGTGTAAGGTCACGTTTGGCCCTGCGTTAAGGGCCCGGCCAATGGCGCCTAACTAAGCGCCGCCTTCTGTCTTCTTCGCGGCGTGAATGTCACCTGTCGTCAACACGGGTGACGCATCAATATCCTGTGCGTCAAGCATATCGGCGACACGTTCCAGCGACGATACAAGCTGCGCCTGTTCCCAATCCGCCAATGCCGCAAACGCACGAACATATCGCTGTTGAAGCGCATCGGGGGCATCCACCAACCGGTCACGCCCTTCCGGCGTCGCAACCACGTTGATCTGGCGCCGGTCCTGCTCGGACGGGACGCGCTGAACAAGTCCGCGTGTCACAAGTTTGTCGACCAAAGCCGTGACCGTCGCTTGGCTGACCCCCATCTGGTTTGCCAGTGATTTCGGTGTCGCGCTGCTTTTGCCGGCGACAATCTGCAGAACACGAAGCTGCGCCGGGGTCAGACCCACGGCATGCGCAAGGTCGCGCGCAAAAAGCTCTGTCGCACGCAAGATGCGCCGCAGGGCAATCAGACTGTCATCGGTGCGATCATGGGGGTGCGTGGTCATGGGCCCGATAATGCCACGAAGGGGGTATATGCTTCAATCACTGAAATACTTTGCTGGCTCCCACACCACCACCCGGCCAAAGATCATTCGCAATACTAATGAAATTAGGTCGTCTGCCCCTTGTGAAACAGGCCTTAAATGCCACTTTTCACTTATATTCCATTGAACGTTGAATTTTCAGGTGAACTATATTACTTAGCAAGTCGAATGATCTGAGAGATTTACCAAGATGCCGAACGACAGCGACACCCCTCGAACGTGCATGCCCCGTCTGCGCAAACCTGATGCGACGGACGGGGCTGCAATCTGGGCGCTTGTAAAAAGCTGCAAGCCGCTTGACGAAAACTCCATGTATTGCAACCTGATCCAAGCCGATCATTTTCGTGACACCTGCGTCGTTGCAGAAATCGACGATGAGGTGGTTGGCTGGATTTCGGGCCACATGATCCCGGTCAAACAAGAGCTGTTCGTTTGGCAGGTCGCGGTAAGCCCAAAGGCGCGCGGTCTGGGGCTTGGCCGAAAAATGCTGTTTGCGCTGATCGAACGTGACGGCTGTAACGACGCCACTCATCTGAAAACGACGATCACCAAGGGCAACGATGCCTCTTGGGCGCTGTTTGGCAGCTTTGCCCGCGCAATTGGCGGTGCGCTAACAGACGCCCCTCATTTTGAACGCGACACGCATTTCGAAGGCCACCATGACACCGAACACTTGGTGACGATCACCCTTCCCCAGCGCGAAGAACTTGCACGCGTCGCCTAAACCTATTCCCGAATTTATTCTTGAAAGGACGTTTTATGCCTAAGGATATGACCGATACCCATACCATCTTTGATCGCCGCGAAAGCGCTGCGCGGTCCTATTGCCGTAGCATGCCAGCCGTGTTCGAAACCGCCAGCGGCTCGGAGCTGACAGACGCCGAGGGGCGCAGCTGGATCGACTTTCTGGCGGGGTGTTCATCACTAAACTATGGCCACAACGACCCTGATATGAAGGCGGCGCTGATCGAACACATCGCGGGCGATGGGATTGCCCACGGGTTAGACCTGCACACCGATGCCAAGGCCGCATTCCTTACAACATTCGAAGAACACATCTTGAACCCGCGCGGTATGGATCATCGGGTGATGTTCACCGGGCCAACGGGGGCCAATGCGGTCGAAGCCGCGATGAAAATTGCGCGCAAAGTCACCAGCCGCACCAACATCATCGCCTTCACCAATGGGTTCCACGGCGTCACGACAGGCGCACTTGCCGCGACCGGCAATGGCTATCACCGTGGCGGCGCAGGCATGGCGCTGAACGGCGTAACGCGCATGCCCTACGAAGGCTATTTCGGTCGGGGCACAGACACCGCCGCGCAGCTTGAACAGATGCTCTCTGACAAATCCGGCGGTGTTGACGCACCGGCGGCGATCATTCTGGAAACCGTTCAGGGCGAAGGCGGCCTGAACGCGGCCAGTGCAAGCTGGGTCAAACGCATCGCGGCTATTGCCAAGAAACACGGAGCGCTGTTGATCGTTGACGACATTCAGGCTGGCTGCGGCCGCTGCGGCACGTTCTTTTCCTTCGAAGACATGGGCGTGACCCCTGACATCGTGACGCTTGCAAAATCTATTTCCGGCTTTGGATTGCCAATGGCGATGCTGCTGGTACGCCCCGAACATGACGTGTTCGCCCCGGCCGAACACAACGGCACCTTCCGCGGCAACACCCACGCCTTTGTCACGGCGAAGGTCTCGATCGAAAAGTTCTGGGCTGATGACCGTTTTCAAAAACAGCTGGCCGACAAGGCCGCACTGATCCACGACGCGCTAAGCGAACTGGCCGCAATTGTTCCCGTTGGTGCGCTTAAGGGCCGCGGCCTGATGCAAGGCGTCGACGTTGGTTCGGGTGCTTTGGCCGCCGCTATTTGTGCGCGCGCTTATGACAATGGTTTGGTCATCGAAACCTCGGGCAACGAAGACCAAGTGGTCAAGGTTCTTGCCCCGCTAACCACCCCTGTCGAAACCTTCCGCAAGGGTTTCGACATCCTGATGAAAGCCGCACAGGATGCGCTTGAACACCCCGCGAAAATTGCAGCAGAGTAAAAGAATATGATCGTCAGAGACTTCAACAAGATCGTCGAAAATGACCGTGGCCGCGTTGTGTCAGACGCGCAGTGGACCTCGGTTCGGATGCTGCTGGCTGACGACGGGATGGGCTTTTCGTTTCACGTTACCTTCCTTGAGGAAGGGTCTGAACACACGTTCGAATACAAGAACCATTTTGAAAGCGTGTATTGCATGAAGGGCAAGGGCTCGATCACCGATCTGGCCACTGGGGAAACCCACCAGATCGTGCCCGGCGTGATGTATGCCCTGAACGAAAACGACCGTCACACGTTACGTGCCGAAGAAGAGCTGGTCATGGCCTGCGTCTTTAATCCCCCAGTGACGGGCACCGAAGTCCATCGTGCCGATGGGTCATATGGTTTGGTGACCGAAGACGCCTAAGGGCGACCGCACCCAAATCCGGCGGGGCAGATGTTGCCCCGCCGGATAAGCGCATGCCGTCAGCGGCATTCAAAAATAGCGGCAGCGTGACCAGAACCTGTAGGTTCCGGTCATGCGCTTCGGCGTTCTGGAAGGGTCAGCGCAGGTCCGCTGGCAGCAGGGCGTCGGGCATGTTTTGATAACAAACGGGGCGCAAGAACCGGCGGATCGCCAGTGTTCCCACGCTGGTCGCCCCGAAGTTTGTCGAAGCGGGGTAAGGGCCGCCGTGCACCATGCTGTCGCACACTTCGACTCCTGTCGGATAACCGTTCGTCAGCAGCCGCCCTGCCTTACGTTCAAGGACTGGCATCAGACGCCGGGCCAAGGCCATATCTGCGTCGTCCATCATAAGGGTACAGGTCAACTGCCCCTCAAGCGACCGGGCGACGGCGTGCATCTCGTCTTCATCGGCGACGCTGACGATCAGGCCCAAAGGCCCGAACACTTCGTGCCCCAACACATCATTGGCAAGCCATTGTTCCCCGGTGGTTGTGAACAGGTAAGGCGTGGCGTTTCGCAGATCGCAGGTCGATGTCAGCAGCTCTTGAACGCCGGCGCTGCCAGCGATCCGGTCCCTGCCCGCACGATAAGACTCCGCGATGCCATCCGTCAGCATGGTTTGCGCGGCCACATCCGACAACGCGCTGGTCGCTGCCTTGATAAAGGCGTCCGCATCCGGGCCATCAATGGCAATAACAACACCGGGGTTGGTACAGAACTGCCCTGCGCCCATCGTCAGCGACCCGGCCCATCCGGCCGCGACGTCACCGCCACGACTGGCAAGCGCATGTGGCAGCAGGAACATCGGATTAACGCTTCCCAGCTCGCCAAAGAACGGGATCGGGGTTGCCCGCGCGGCGCACAGGTTGAACAGCGCCCGCCCCGCCCCCAACGATCCGGTAAACCCGACCGCGTTGATCAGCGGATGCTCCACCAAGGCGGCGCCCAACGCGTTTGTGTTTCCTTGGATCAGGCTAAAGGTTCCGGCCGGCATTCCAGTCTTTTCAATCGCAGCCTTAATGGCTTCGGCCACAATTTCGCCGGTGCCAGGATGCGCGGGGTGGCCTTTGACGACAACCGGGCAACCAGCCGCCAGTGCGCTGGCCGTGTCGCCACCAGCAGTCGAAAACGCCAACGGAAAGTTCGAGGCACCGAAGACCGCCACAGGACCAATCGGGCGTTGCACCGATTTTAGATCAGGGCGTGGCAGCGGCGCGCGCTGAGGCAACGCTTCGTCGTGACGTTGATCCAGATACGCGCCATCTTCGATATGGCGTGCGAACAGGCGCAGCTGCCCGGTGGTCCGGCCGGTTTCCCCCTGAAGGCGCGCTTCGGGCAGGCCAGTTTCGCGCGTGCCAATTTCGGCGATCTGTGCGGTGCGCGCCTCTATCTCATCGGCGATTGCGTCCAGAAAAGCTGCGCGTTCGGCGCGGGTTGTGTAACCGTAGGTCCAGAATGCCTCTTCCGCTGCGCGGCAGGCTTTGTCCACTTCGGCTGGTCCGCCATTTGCGGTCTGGTGGGCCGCACCATCGACTGGCTGCGACGCAAAGCTTTCCGCGGAACCGACCCATTCGCCAGCGATCAGGTGCTTTCCGTGTGGTTCAAACGACATATCGGTTTCTCCTACTTGCCCCAGCGCAGCGCAACGAGGTCATGTTCACGCGCCAGCGACAGCAATCGGTCTTTTGTGCGCGGCGACATTGGTTTCAGCGGGTGGCGCACGTGATCAGACCCGATAACGCCGCCCTCCATCATCACAGTTTTTGCCGCCCGTAAGCCGCATTGGCGGTTTTCGTGGTTGATCAGCGGCAGGCAGGTTTTCCACTGTTCAAGCGCCGCATCGGTCTTACCTGCAAGGTAATCGACCACGATTGGCCGGATCATTTCCGGCTGCAAAGCCGAGGTCATCGTGCCAGTACATCCAGCATCCAGATCGGCCAAAAGGGTCACGGCCTCTTCGCCATCAAACGGACCAACGATGTGTTCGCCCCCTGCTTCGATCAGGGCGGCAAGTTTATCGGCGGCAAAGGGCGTTTCCATTTTGAAATAGGACACATTTTCAATCTCGCGCGCCATGCGCACCAACAGCGGCACGGGCAAGGACACGCCAGAAAGCGGGGCATCCTGAACCATAATCGGGATGTTCACCGCGTCCGAGGCCGCCTGAAAATGTTCAAAGATGCCATTCTCTGCCGGGATCAGCCCGACGCCATGATAAGGCGGCATCATCATCAACATGCTGGCGCCAAGTGCCTCTGCCTCGCGGGCGCGCGCCTCGACAATTCCGGTTGCGAAATGGCTGATCGTCACGATGACGGGCACGCGACCAGCGACATGTTCAAGGCTGACACGGGTCAAGGTTGCCCGTTCTTCGTCCGACAACAAGAACTGTTCAGAATAGTTGGCAAGGATGCATATGGCGTCCACGCCCTGATCAATCATACAATCAAGCACCCGGCGCATACCTTCGGGGTCGATTGTCCCGTCGGCGTGAAATGGCGTCGGTGCCACAGGAAGAATTCCGGTCAAAGGTTGTTTCATATCTAAGTCTCTTATTGGCTGTGTGTGGCGGTAAGGCGCGGCGATTGTCCGGGCGGCATCACCATTCAAACGGCGCAACGGTGACGCGCTTTCCAAGTGTGAAAGCATCGGCAACGTGGCGCATCGGGGCGAGGTCCATATCAATGCCGCCTTGAACGACCAGTTCAGCCATTTGCGCGTAAAGTCGTGGATATTCCCCGCCAAGCCCGGCAACGCCTTCGTCGTGACGCCCGTCAATCGTCATCTTGCCGCCACCGTTTTCCAACAGCAGCGTGCCCTGATCTGTCACCGCCTCGATGTTCCAAGTTGGGGGGCCCGGTTCAAGCCAATCCAGATTGGCAGACACATCTGCCCCGCCGGGGTGATAGAACCGGCATGAAGCGGCGATGGGCGTATCGCGGTTTTGCGGAAAGTGAAGCTCTGCCGCGGTCAGGTGCAGCGGGTCGGGCAGGATCTCGGTCACAATCGACAACGCGTTTATTCCGGGGTCGAAAACCCCCAACCCACCGGGTTCGAAACACCAATCCTGACCGGGATGCCATTGACGCACATCTTCTTTCCACGTCACCGTCAGCTTTTTCAGGGTTTTCCCCGCCAACCATGCCTTTGCCGGGGCCACCTTATCCGCCTGCCGCGAATGCCACGTGGCATAAAGCGACACCCGGTGTTCGCGCGCCATTGCTTCCAGTGTGTGACATTCCGACAAAGTTGCGCCCGGCGGCTTTTCCAGCATCACGTGGCGGCCCGCGCGAATGGCTTTGGCCGCATAGTCAAAGCGCGGGACCGGTGGCAGGCACAGCGACACGACGCGAATATCGGGGCGCGTTTCCAGCATATGATCGAAGTCGGCGAACGCCTCTACGCCGTCCACCTGGCCGTGGCGCGATACGGTTGCTGCCAAATCCCAATCGCGACTGTCTGCAATCGCGGGGACATGTTGATCGACCGCGATCTTTCCAATTCCGACAAGACCGATAAGCATCAATGCGAATCCTTTCCGACCGCCGAGCCTCGGCAGCCCTTAAGGAAATCCAGATCTGCGCCCGTATCTGCGCCCTCGACATGGGCTTGATGCAACCACTCATACCCGCCGCTTGGGGGCTGATGGCGTGGGGTCCATGCGGCAAGGCGCGTTGCCAGTTCTTCGTCAGAGATATCAAGGTGCAAGCGCCGGGCTTCGACATCCAGTTCAATCATGTCACCACTTTGAACGACCGCTAAAGGTCCGCCTGCCGCGGCCTCGGGCGAGGTGTGCAGGATAACTGTGCCATAGGCCGTGCCTGACATCCGCGCATCCGAAATACGCACCATATCGGTGATACCCTTCTTCAGCACCTTTGCGGGCAAGCCCATATTCCCAACCTCTGCCATGCCGGGATACCCTTTGGGGCCGCAGTTTTTCAAAACCATCACGCATGTTTCGTCGATGTCCAGCGCGTCGTCTGCGATCTTTTCCTTATAGTCATCGATGTCTTCGAAAACGACTGCACGTCCACGGTGTTTAAGCAAATTCGCAGAGGCGGCGGATGGTTTTACCACCGCACCGTTCGGTGCCAGATTGCCCTTCAGCACCGCGATGCCGCCTTGCGTGGTAAGCGCGTTGTCCAACGGAAGGATCACATCCTCGTTCCAATTGGTCACATCCTTCACCTCGTCCCAGATCGACTGCCCGGAAACGGTCAGGGCGGATTTGTGCAGTTGCCCGCCCTCACCCAGACGTTTCAGAACAACGGGAAGGCCACCGGCATAAAAGAACTCTTCCATCAGGTACTTGCCCGATGGCATCAAGTTCACAATCGTCGCCACGTCGCGCCCGCAACGGTCCCAGTCATCAAGGTTCAGATCGATGCCGACCCGGCCTGCAATGGCCAGCAAGTGGATCACCGCATTGGTGGAACCGCCAATCGCGCCGTTACAGCGGATCGCGTTTTCAAACGCCGATTTCGTCATGATGTCGGATGGCTTCAAATCGTCTTTGACCATCTGCACGATCCGCCGCCCCGAAAGTTGCGCCATGACGCGGCGGCGGCTGTCCACCGCAGGGATCGCCGCATTACCCGACAAAGCCATACCCAAGGCTTCGGCCATCGACGCCATCGTGCTGGCGGTGCCCATCGTGTTACAGGTGCCCGAAGAGCGGCTCATCGATTGTTCGGCTTCCAAGAACTCTTCTTGGGTCATTTCCCCGGCTTTCACAGCTTCGGAAAACTTCCACAGATGCGTGCCGGAACCCACACGCTCGCCCCGGAAATAGCCATTCAACATCGGCCCGCCCGTCACCACAATTGACGGCAAGTCGGTCGAGGCCGCAGCCATAAGCAAAGACGGCGTGGTCTTGTCACACCCCACCAACAGCACGGCACCATCGATCGGTTGCCCGCGCATCTGTTCTTCGACCGACAGGGCCGCAAGGTTGCGATACATCATCGCCGTCGGCCTGAACGTGTTTTCCGATGCGGAAAAAGCCGGAACCTCCACCGGAAAGCCGCCCGCCTCCCAGATACCGGCCTTCACCTTTTCTGACAGCTCTCGCAGGTGGCCGTTGCAAGGGGTCAGATCAGACCAAGTATTCATGATGCCAATTACCGGGCGACCATCAAACAGGTCGTTCGGATAGCCTTGGTTCTTTAGCCAGCCACGGTGATAGATCGTGTCACGAGACGTGCCGCCATACCATTCTTGGCTGCGCAGCTTACGGGGCCATTTCGCCGGAGTGAATGCCATTGCTCAGCCCTGCTTGCTTTTGTTGTAAACGTCGAAGATGACAGCGGCCAGCAGCACAAGGCCCTTGATGATCTGTTGGTAATCAATGCCGATCCCCATGATCGACATGCCGTTGTTCAACACGCCCATCAGGAACGCGCCGACCACAGCGCCGACAATCCGGCCAACCCCGCCCGACATCGACGCGCCGCCGATAAAGACTGCCGCGATCACATCCAGTTCCAGCGCAAAGCCAGCCTTGGGCGTTGCGGTGTTCAGCCGCGCGGCAAAAACCAAACCCGCCGCCGCTGCCAACACGCCCATGTTCACGAAGGCCAAAAAGGTCAACCGCTCGGTCTTGATGCCTGACAGTTTTGCGGCCTTTTCATTGCCCCCCAACGCATAGACCCGACGCCCCAGAACGGTCTTTTCGGTGATGAATGCATAGATGATCGTCAGCACACCCATCGTGATCAGCACATTGGGCAGGCCCCGAAATGTCGCCAGCTTGAACATGATAAAGATCAGCGCCGCCCCAACGATAACATTGCGCGCGATGAAAAAGCTGCGCGGCTCGTCTATGATGCCGTAAGCCTTGTTGCGCGCACGTTTGCGCATACCCATCCAGACGATGGTGGCAGCGGCGATAATACCTGTGCCAAGCGCAAGCACGTTCACCTTGCGGGCCTCAAAGATCGGCGCAAGGCTTTCACCAAATCCAGCCGGGAACAGGTCAGGCACAAAGCCGTTGGCAAGCATCTGGAATTCCCGTGGGAACGGCCCGACGGACTGCCCCTCTAGCAACCACAGCGACAAGCCCCGGAAAACCAACATCCCGGCAAGCGTCACGATGAAAGACGGAATTTTCCAGTAAGCAACCCAATACCCTTGGGCCGCCCCGATCAGCCCGCCGCACACAAGGCAGACCACGATCGTCAGCATCACAGGCAGGTCGTGATTGACGATCATCACAGCGGCAAGCGCCCCGACAAACCCCATAACCGACCCGACCGACAGGTCGATATGGCCTGCCACGATCACGATCAGCATGCCCAGCGCCATAATGATGATATAGCTGTTCTGAAGCAGCAGATTGGTGATGTTGACCGACCGCAGCAGCGTCCCCGAGGTCATGATCTGAAAGAACGCCATAATGGCGATCAGCGCAAAAAGCAGGCCGTATTCGCGCAAGTGCCCTTTCAGGTAATCAACGATGCCATAGGCCTGATGTTCTGTGTCCGTGGTTTCAGCGACTGCCATCCCCGGGTCTCCTTATTCTGTCACGATGAGCGACATGATGCGCTCTTGGCTGGCTTCCTCGGCGGTCAATTCGCCGACCAGGGCGCCTTCGTTCATTACGTAAATTCGGTCGCACATGCCCAACAGCTCTGGCATTTCAGAAGAGATCATCAAAACCCCTTTTCCCTGCGCGGACAGGTCATTGATGATCCCGTAGATTTCGAACTTCGCGCCGACATCAATGCCGCGCGTGGGTTCATCCAAGATCAGGACCTCGGGACCGGCAAACAGCCATTTCGACAACACGACCTTTTGCTGGTTACCGCCAGACAGGTTCATGACCCGCTGGAACACGCTGGGCGTGCGGATGTTCATCGCACTGCGGTATTTTTCCGCAACCTCGGTTTCTTGGTTTTCGTTCAGAATGCCACCCGCAGACACACCCGACAGGTTTGCCAAGGTCACATTGCGCTGGATCGTTTCTTCAAGGATCAGGCCCAGGCTTTTGCGGTCTTCGGTGACATAGGCCAACCCGGCGGCGATGGCCTTGGGCACGGTAGAAACATCCGCCTTTTGGCCGTTCAATGACACCTCGCCGCTGATGTTCCGACCATAGGACCGGCCAAACAGGCTCATCGCCAGTTCCGTCCGCCCCGAACCCATGAGCCCCGCGATTCCGACCACCTCTCCGGCGCGGACATTGAACGACGCGTCTTTGATGACCTGAAGTTCAGTGTGTTCGGGGTGCCAGACGTTCCAATTGGCCACATCCAACAGAACCTCGCCCGCCCGGCGATCCCGCGCGGGGTAACGATGCGCCATGTCCCGCCCGACCATGTCGCGCACGATGTTATCTTCGGTGATCGGCTGGGTCCGCGCGTCCATCGTTGAAACGGTTGCCCCGTCACGAATGACGGTAACGCTGTCTGAGACGCGGCGAACCTCGTTCAGCTTGTGACTGATGATGATGCAGGTGACGCCTTGCGCCTTAAGCTCTAGCATCAGGTCCAACAGGGCCTGACTGTCGGCTTCGGACAGGGCGGCGGTGGGTTCGTCAAGGATCAGCAGGCGAACCTCTTTGGACAACGCCTTTGCGATTTCGACCAATTGCTGTTTGCCTACGCCCAGCTTGTCCACCAAGGTCGTGGGTGCCTCTTTCAGGCCAACCTTGCGCAACAGTTTTTCGGTGGTCTGAAACGTGCCTTGCCAGTCGATGATACCGCCGCTGGCCTGCTCGTTCCCCAAAAACAGGTTCTCGGCAATCGACAGCAACGGAACCAGTGCAAGTTCCTGATGAATGATGATGATGCCCTGTTTTTCACTGTCGGCGATATTGCGAAATTCGGCCAACTTGCCGTCATAGTGAATTTCACCGTCGTAACTTCCAGCGGGATAAACCCCCGAAAGCACTTTCATTAGCGTCGATTTTCCGGCCCCGTTTTCGCCGACCAGCGCGTGAATTTCACCTTCTTTGACGGTTAGTTGTACGTCATCCAAAGCTTTAACGCCCGGGAAGGTCTTCGTGATCGAACGCATTTCCAGAAGAGCTGACATGCCCAAACCCTGTTCTTCTTTTGGATCTGCCCGGACCAACGCCCGGACAGATCAGTAACAGCCCAAAGATGCTTACTTGATTTGATCCATGGTATAGTAACCGGACCCGATCAGACGCTCTTCCCAGTTTTCAGCTGTCACAGGCAGCGGCTCCAACAGGTAGGATGGGACCACTTTGACGCCATTGTCATAGGTCGAGGTATCGTTGATCTCTGGCGTGCCACCTTTCAAAAGCGCATCCGCCATGCCCACGGTCACACCAGCCAGCGACCGGGTGTCTTTGAAGATGGTCGAATACTGCTCTCCGGCAAGGATCGACTTGACCGAAGGAACCTCTGCATCCTGCCCGGTGACGATCGGCATTTTCAGATCGCCGGAACCGTAACCGACGCCCTTAAGCGACGACAGGATACCGATCGAAAGACCGTCATAGGGTGCCAGAACGCCGTGGACTTCTTTGTCGGTGTAATGGGCGGACAACAGGTTATCCATGCGGGCCTGTGCAACAGCACCATCCCAGCGCAACGTGCCGACAGTATCCATACCCATCTGACCCGACACGATGTTGATAGAGCCATCGTCGATCAGCGGCTGAATGACACTCATCGCGCCATTATAGAAAAAGTAGGCGTTGTTGTCGTCCGGCGAACCGCCAAACAGTTCAACGTTCCACGGCGATACGTCGCCATAGCGTTCCTTAAGGCCGTTCACCAAATTGGTGGCTTGCAGCACGCCAACTTTGAAGTTGTCGAACGTGGCGTAATAATCCACGTCCCCACTGTCACGGATCAGGCGGTCATATGCGATAACCTTGATCCCCGAGGCCGCAGCGTTTTCCAACGCGTTAGACAAGGTGGTGCCGTCGATGGCTGCGATGACCAACACATCAACACCCTTGGTGATCATGTTCTCGATCTGGGCCAGCTGATTTGGAATGTCATCTTCTGCGTATTGCAGATCGGTTTTGTAACCGGCAGCAGCAAATTGTTCGACCATCGAGTTGCCGTCAGAAATCCAGCGCGCCGACGATTTGGTTGGCATAGCAATGCCAACGGTGCTTTCGGCATAGGCGCCAGTAGCAAGCAAAAGAGCGGCACCGGCCGAAGCCAGGAGCGATTTGAAATTCATGATGTTCCTCCACGTGGTTGCGCCCATTAAATTCGAAGGCGCGGTCTCCCCTTGGCCATCTAGGCCACGGGATGGAGGTAACAGCCCATCTGCATAGCAATCAATTCGCATTACTGGCAATCTGCATACCCAATATGATATGCATCGCCTCATGGATTTAGCAAAACGCCTTAAGCCCAACCAATTGCGGCTTCTTTTGAAAATAGCCGAGACTGGCCAGCTTCAGCTTGCCGCCAACATGGTTTCCATTTCCCAACCGGCCGCGTCGCGCATCCTTGGGGATATCGAAGACTTGGTCGGTGCCGCGCTGTTCATCCGTCATCCAAAGGGTATGGAAACCACGGCACTTGGGGCCATCTGCGTCCGGCACGCGAAGGTGATTTTGGAAGAAATGGATGCCCTAGCGACCGAAGCGCTTAGGTTCACCGAAGGCGAAATCGGCCATGTGCGGGTTGGCACAGTCACCGGGCCTGCCGTCGGATCGCTGATGCCCGCGATTCAAAAAGTTAAAGCGCACGCCCCTGACATCGAGATGACGATCGAAGTCGGCCCCTCCACCAACTTGGTCCGGGGTTTGGCCGAAGGGCGTTTCGACTTTGTCATTTCCCGCCTGCCCCCCGGATACGACAGCCGAGATTTCCGGATGCACCCCGCCCGCAGCGAAGAAATCGCGTTATTGGTCCGGCCCGAACATCCCTTGGCCGATCAGGCGGATATTTCTTTGTCGGCGTTGTTGGATTTCGAATGGGTGGTGCAGGAACTGGGCTCACCGATCCGTCAGGCGGTCGAGGCTTCGTTTCTTGCCAGCAATCTTCCAACGCCTGCACGCGTCACCAATTCTTCGTCACTGCTTGTCGCGCTTTCGATGCTTCAGGGCACCGATTCAGTCGTCCCCTTAACCAACGAAGTGGCAAACCTGCTGGCCAAAGGTCCGCTGGACGCGAATGTCTGCATTCTGGACCTAGAGACACCGATTATCGTGTCCCCTTGCTTTGTCATCCAGAACCGCGCGCGACAGCTAAGCAGCGCCGCAGAACGGGTATTCACGGCTGTGCTTGAATGGCTTTGATCGTCCAGCCCGTTCTATACACTTAACGCAAGCCCGGCAGGCCAAAGATGCATTACAACAACCTTCTTTGGTTTGCATCCTGCATCTCTTGCGCACCCCAGAGGCGCTAAAACGCATGTCGCGTAAACCGGACTTTACGCCGTCACCGCATGCTGAGTATTCGAAATTATTTGTTGAGTGGTGCCCCCACACGGACTCGAACCGCGGACCTACTGATTACAAATCAGTTGCTCTACCAGCTGAGCTATAGGGGCACTGTCGGGGGATTTAGCGTGCCTTTCGGGGGACCGCAAGCCCCTCTATCGGTTGTTTCTTGCTAAAAGTAACACAGCGACCAATCCGACCCCGATAACAAGCAGTGCGGCGGGTGCCGCATCCCCTATATTTTCAAGCGATGCCTTCTCATAGACGCGTGTTGCCAGCGTATTGAAACCGAAAGGACGCAACAGCAGCGTCGCGGGCAACTCTTTCACGCAATCGACGAAAACCAGCAAAAGCGCTGTACCGACCGAGCCGCGAATAAGCGGCAGGTAGACCGACAACAGTGTTCCACGCGCCGTGCGCCCCAATGAACGCGCCGCCATTGGCAAGCTGGGGGTAATGCGCCCCATGGCCGAATCTGCCGCGCCCTGCGCGATGGCGAAGAAACGCACGCTGTAGGCATAGACCACCGCGAATGCAGATCCGGTCATCACCAGGCCGATATCGATGCCAAAGAAACGCTCGACCCCGTCTGCAAGAACGTGGTCAGCCGCGGCCATGGGAATCAACAATCCCACCGCAAGAACCGCACCGGGCGCGGCATAGCCGATGGTCGTCACCGGCAACAACAGGCGCGGTAAGGTGCGTTTGCTTAGCCGCACGCCGTAAACCAGAAACAACGCGGCCACGACCGTCAGGCACGCCGCAGCGCCAGCAACCGTCAGCGTGTTAAGCAGCGCGCCCAGCAGCCCCGGCGCAAGCCATCCATCGGATGCGCCGATTGCGTGTGACAGGATCACGCCGACGGGCATCACAAAGCCGAAAAGGAACGGAAGGCCGCACAAGACCGCTGCGGCGATGCCGCGCCAGTGGGTCAGCTGAATCTTTGTCACCGGGCGGCTTTGGCGCGCCGGGTTGTGATACCGCATCTTACGCCGGCTGACTTTTTCCAAGGCCATCAGCGCAAGGATCAGCCCCAAGATGACGGTGGCAATCTGCGCCGCGCCGCCGCTGTTTCCGCCTTCTAGCCAGACACTGAAGATGCCAGTGGTAAGCGTTTGCACCGCAAAGAATTCGACCACGCCAAAATCATTGACAGTTTCCATCATCACAATGGCCGCCCCTGCGGCGATTGCTGGGCGCGCCAAGGGCAGACCCACGCGCCAGAACCGCGCCCAAGCGCCTGCACCCAATGCTCGGGCGACCTCATACGTATTGCCCGACTGCTCGCGGAAGGCTGCACGGGCCATAAGATAGACATAGGGATAGAGCGCCGCCGAAAGCACCAAGACCGCCGCCCCACGCGAACGAATTTCGGGGAACCAATAGTCGCGGGAGTTCTGCCAGCCGAAAATATCGCGCAACGCCGTTTGCACCGGCCCCGCATATTCAAGGAAATCGACCAAGGCATACGCGCCGACGTAGGCCGGAATGGCCAGTGGCAACAACAATAGCCATTCTAACCAGCGTGATAGCGGAAAGCGGTACATCGTGATCAGCCAAGCGGCCCCCGTCCCAACCGCCGCTGACAACAGCCCGACGGAGCCCATCAGAATGCCAGTATTCACGAAGTAACGCGGCAATGTCGTGCTGATCAGATGCGGCCAGACGTTTTCTTCGGGGTTCAGGGCAAGCCACAGAACCGATACAATCGGTACCAGCACCAACGCCGCGATCAGAACGGCCCCGACGGACCATGGATCAATGCTTAAACGAAGCCGCTGAGCGGGGCTTACTTGAGTGTTTCTCTCGGCCATGAGGCGGCTCTACAGTAAAGGCGTTTTACTGTCCAGAAATCCTCGTATATCCATGCAGTAGCAAAAACTTGGTCAAGGAACGATATGCAGATCGCCTATCATCTTGGAGCGCACTTCACCGATGAAGATCGGCTTTTGCATTGCCTGCTGAAAAGCAAGGGTGTCCTTATGAACGAAGGCATCCATATCCCTGGGCCAAGCAAATATCGCGGGCTGCTGCGCGACACGATGATTTCGCTTAGGGGGCGCACAGCCCCGGCCGAAACCCAAGAGCTTATTCTTGATACCGTCTTGGATGACGAAAAGGCCAAGCGCATCGTCTTTTCGAACCAGTCGTTCTTCTGCATGCCCGCCAAAATCATGTCGCGCGGACAATTTTATCACAGCGCTGGTGAAAAGGCGCAGTGGCTTTCGCAGATATTGCCGGAAGCAGAGTGTGAATTTCACATTGCCCTGCGCAACCCCGCCACGTTCATTCCCGCGCTGTTTGCACGGATGCGGAACGTGGATTTCGAAAGCCTGATGGAAGGTTTCGATTTGAACCGACTGCTATGGAGCGATGTTATCCAGCGCATCATGGCGGCAAACCCCGGCGTGAAACTTACCGTTTGGTGCAACGAAGACTCGCCCGTTATCTGGCACGACATCCTCAAAGCGCTTTCCGGTCATGGCGAGGGGACCGAACTTGTCGGCACCGATGATTTCCTGTCGTCAATCATGACAGAGACCGGCATGGCACGCATGAATACCTATATCGCAAGCCATCCACCCGCGACCGACGCTCAGCGCCGTCGCATCATTGCCGCGTTTCTGGATAAATTCGCGATCGAAGACGAGGTCGAGGTTGAACTCGACCTGCCCGGCTGGACCGAACAGGTCGTCGATCAAATCAACAACACCTATGACGAAGATGTCTATAACATCGAGCAGATGCCGGGCGTGACCTTCCTCGCGCCCTGACCTGCAAGACGTTCGGCTTACATGCCCAGCGCTTCTTTATACATCTCAAGAACGGCTTCTTCTTCGGCGATGTCATCCCGGTCACGCTTGCGCAGCGCGATAACCTTGCGAATGACCTTGGTGTCATAGCCGCGGCCTTTTGCTTCGGCCATCACTTCTTTTTGCTGTTCAGCAATGTCTTTCTTTTCGGCATCCAGCCGTTCGATGCGTTCGATGAACTGGCGCAGTTCGTCAGCGGTAACGCGGTATGTGGTGTCGGAAACGGTATCGCTCATTGGGGCCTCGTCGGTTTTCGGTTTTCCATCGGATAGCGTTCACCCTGCCCTACCGCAAGCCCCGCCCACCCGGCCGCGCGAAACTATGCGTAGATGATGACATTTGCGCTCATCACGCAGGGCCCCGCGACACTGCATCGTTCTTGCACCCTTTGAAACTATCCGCTAGCTGCCTTTTCACGCAGCGCAGAAGGAATGCACGATGGATTGGTTGATTTGGACAGGGGCGGTTATTTCGCTATTGGGCCTTGCAGGGCTGATCTGGTGCATCGTCATCGCCGCAAAAGCCAAACGCGCAGGGCTGGCGGATGAGGAAATGCGCGCACGCCTTCAAAAAGTCGTCGCGCTGAACCTAGTCGCGCTTTTCGTTTCAGCGATTGGCCTGATGATGGTCGTTGCGGGTATCATGCTGGGCTGATCACAGCCCCGGCTATTCCCGACTTATCGCGGCGAATGTCTTGCCGTTCTTGATCAACTCATCAAACAGATTGGAAGGTGCCCAGAAATCGGCATCCTCTTCCATCAGGACGGTCAGGGTACGCTTGACTGTCAAAAGCCCCGTCAGATCGGCATGCATCATTGGCCCGCCTTCCCAACGCGGGAAGCCATAGCCATGGATCATCACCACATCGATATCCGACGGTCGGCGCGCAATGCCCGCTTGCACCAACAACGCGCCGGCATTGGCCATCGCGGCCAAGCAACGCTGGCAAATTTCATCGGCCGTAAAATGAGTCCGCGCGTGGCCACGGATCTCCTTGCCGCCAAATGGCAACTTCTGGAACCCGAACTCGCTTAGCGCATTGTCGATCGTGGCGCGGTCTGCGCCCATGTCTGCCATCGCCTCTGCGGCCCAAACACAGGCGCCCCAGACTGCCGCGCCAAGGCCGCCTTCTTCGCCGCGGCTTAGAACGGCAACACGGTTCAGGCGGCGCGTCAGCTGCGCAGTGGTTTGCAGAACGTCAGGTGCGGTTTCCTGCCCGCCAAGCAATTCGACCAACCGGCCCATATGCGCAGACACAGGTGCCTGAACGCCAATCGCATCGGCGGGACGTTCAAGAAGTTCGAAATTGATGCCCTCTCCCGGCGGTACAGAGATCGCCATGATCGCGCCCGGTTTACAGATCGGTTCAACCGTCGGGACATTAGACATGCCGACGACCAGCACCAGGTCCGCCTGACTAAGCGCAGTATCATCAGCGCGGTCTGACAGCCTGCCAAGACGCTCTGCTTCTTGCTCAACCTGCATCTTTTTGCGATCGACGGCTTGGTCATAGATCGCAATCACCTGCTCGGCGACGCCAGTTCTGCTGGGTTCATCACGCGCATGAAGCGAAACGTGAAAACCTGCATCTAGCAATGCAACGATCCAGCCGGCGGCATCAGGGCCGGCCCCGAACGTCGCAACACGCGACACCCGGCGCGGTTGCGCGCCGTCAGCTTCGGGTACCCGCGCGGCAAAACGCTCTGCCTGAAAGACGTACCGCAACGCGCGCGAGGCCCCGCTTTTCAGGCAATCTTCCAGCGCGGACTTTTCGCAATTAAGCCCCGCTTCGAACGGCAGCAACTGTGCAGCCTCGACGCAGTCGACGATCCGAGATGCGGTTTTGACCGGGTTTTTATGAGCCTTATCGCGGTATTTTCCGATCATTTCCTGAAACGCAGCAGGGTCGGCCATGCCGTCCCGACAATCTCTGGCCCGCTTGGGGCCAGCACCGGATTCGATCAATTCCATCGCATAGGCCCGCGCGGCAGGTGCCAGATCGCCTTTTGTCGTGCGGTCAATCAGGCCCAAGCGCTGCGCCTCTGGCGCGCTTACGGGTTTACCGACGAACATCATCTCAAGCGCGACGGCAGCACCGGCCAGACGCGGCAACCGTTGGGTGCCCCCTGCACTTGGCACCAACCCAAGGCTTATTTCCGGCAGGCCGACATGCGCATTCGCAGATGCGATCCGATAATGGGCAGCAAGCGCAAGTTCGAAACCACCGCCCAGCGCCGCGCCTTGAATGGCGGCGATGACAGGTTTGCTGCACAGTTCGATCTGATTGCACAGGGCCGACAGTGACGGGTCTTTGATTGGGTGATCCAGCTCGTTCAGCTCTGCGCCGGATGGAAACGTGCGCCCTTCTGCCAACAGAAGGATCGCACGAACGCTGTCATCGGCTTCGGCCTTATCAAATGCAGCGGCAAGATCGGCACGAACCTGATCGCTAAGCGCATTCACCGGCGGGTGGTTCAAAGTAAGATGGGCCACGCCGCCCGCGTCGATGTTAAGACGCACCAATTCTGTCATTGTGTCCACACTATATCAAATGGCCCCACCGAATACCCCAACCGTTGGTAGCGAACGAGGTATCAAAGTGGCACCATTTGTATAGTGAACGACCTAAAGCGCAAGAAATTGATGCAATAACAGCGCCTAGACAGGCATGTTATCGTATAAATCGTCGGCTTCATCGTCTTCCAGCTGCAATTCAAGCCGCTGGATGTCCTCTGGCACGGGCAGTCCCAACGCCTTCATCTCAGAGATTTTTGCGCGAAGCTCTTCTTGCAGTACATGCCGATCTTCAGGACGTTTTTCGATTTCTTCCAGAACAAGTGCGATCCCAGCTTTCAGTTCTTCAAAGGCCATGCTGTCCTCCCAAATTGAATTCAGTGTTCACGCTGCTAAACGGCGCAGCGTTTGCAAAATGGTGTTGCGGGCAGTGTATCCAACCGCTCCGCAGAGATGTCGTCGCCACATTTGGCGCAAACCCCATAGCTTCCATCTTCGATACGCCCGAGTGCGGCGCGGATTCGCTCTATTTCGGCAAGACCTGACGTGCCGATACGTTCAAGAACTTCATCCTCTTCGCGCTCAACTGCCAATTCTTCCCAATCTTTCGACTGGTGGGAGTCAAGCTCCTCCTCGATGCCGTGAAGGCGCACATCCAGCTCTTTGAGCCTTTTTTCTAGGGCTTTTTTGCGTTCAGCCACGTCAACCATCACTGTTCCTTCTCAATAAATCCAGCTTCTATGTTACTTTCGGGGGAACATTCTTCATTGATGCACATCAACTATGCAGAAATGAGAGGATTGAAACACATCGCAAAAATAGCATATGTAATGCGAAGCCCTAGAAAGGAGCGCAGAACCATGTCACCCGAAGTGAAGGCCTTCTTTGACGAGGCCACAAACACAGTTTCGTATGTTGTCCGCGACCCGATGTCGAAAAAAGCCGCTATTATCGATAGTGTGCTGGATTTCGACTATGCCTCTGGCCACACGGATACCCGCTCGGCCGATGCGGTCATCGCCTATGTGAAAGAGCAGGAATTCGACGTTGAGTGGATTCTGGAAACCCACGTCCACGCCGACCACCTGTCCGCCGCCCCTTACATCCAAGAACGTGTAGGCGGCAAAATCGGCATCGGCGAAAAGATCCGTGTTGTGCAGGACACATTCGGCAAAGTCTTCAACGAAGGCACAAAATTCCAACGCGATGGCAGCCAGTTCGACAAGCTGTTTAACGAAGGCGATAGCTTTCATATCGGTCAGCTGCGCGGCGATGTGCTGCACACGCCGGGGCACACCCCTGCTTGTCTGACCTATGTGATCGACGATGCCGCCTTTGTTGGCGATACGCTGTTCATGCCTGATTTCGGCACCGCACGCTGTGACTTCCCCGGCGGGTCGGCTGAAACCATGTTCGACTCGGTTCAGAAAATCCTGAGCCTGCCGGATGAGACCCGCATCTTTGTGGGCCACGACTATAAGGCACCGGGCCGTGATACCTATGCGTGGGAAACCACCGTGGGCGAACAAAAGGCGCGCAACGTGCATGTCGGCGGTGATAACGACAAAGATAAGTTCGTAAAAATGCGGACAGAACGGGACGCAACACTGGGAATGCCCAAGCTGATCGTACCGTCATTGCAGGTTAATATGCGAGCCGGTCAGATGCCCGAGCCAGAAGATGACGGTTCGGTCTATCTGAAGGTTCCGATCAACAAACTCTAATCACAAAAAAGGGTCAAAGGACCCAAGGGAAACGCGCGAAATGATTGAACAGGACTGGATTTGGGGCTTTGTCGGCGGTTTGCTGATTGGCCTTGGTGGGGCGGTGTATCTGCTTGTAAACGGGCGGATTATGGGCGCCAGCGGCATTCTTGGCGGGCTGGTTGACGGCTCTGGCAAGAATTCGATGTGGGAAAGGATTTCCTTTATCGCAGGGGTGATCCTGACGCCCATCGCCCTTTACCCGCTTTATGGCGCGGTGGATACGCATGTCACATCGAACATGGCGGTGCTGATTGCCGCCGGTTTGTTGGTGGGTGTCGGCACTCGCATCGCGAACGGCTGTACATCTGGTCACGGTGTTTGCGGTATCTCGCGGCTGTCGCTGCGCGGAATTTCGGCCACGGTGTTTTACATCATGGCGGGCGGCGTCACGATCGTTCTGTTCCGCCACGTATTGGGAGTGATCTGATGCGTAATCTTTTTGCTCTTATCGCTGGTGGGCTGTTCGGCGCGGGCCTGTTCATCTCTGGCATGACAGATACTGCTAAGGTTCAGGGTTGGCTTGATGTGTTCGGCAACTGGGATCCCACCCTTGCGTTCGTTATGGGTGGTGCGATCCTGCCAATGGCCGTTGCATGGCAACTGACCCGCAACCGCCGCCCGGCGCTGGGGGGTGATTTCCCCACACCGCCAGAGCCTAAAGTAGGGCGTAATCTGGTGATCGGGTCGGTCATGTTTGGCATGGGCTGGGGGCTTGCCGGCCTTTGCCCCGGCCCTTCCCTGGCCTCGCTTAGCTATGGCGGCATCGGGCACTGGGTGTTCGCCGCAGCCATGGTTGCAGGTATGCTGGTGGCGGTGCCGTTCAAGAGACGGCTGACCGCGATGGCGTAATCATTGCGACACCGCAATGTCTGTTGAAATGACTGGCGCGTCCTTTTCGGGCGCGCCTTTTTCTATGGGTGGCGCGCCAAGCTCAATGCGCACAGCCCTGTCCCCACGTGATTGGCCAAGTCGCCCGGTCGCCACAACCGTCCCTTCCGACGCTTCCAACCGCACCGCACTTAGCGCTTGGTTGGGAAGGTGAAGCACTTGGCCAACCTGCAGGTTCATCAACTGGCGCAGCGGCAGCTTTAGCCGTGCAAGAACCGCGTCGACCTGAACCTCGGCGACCATCACGTTGGACCGCATCGCCCCCGCCCAGTCAGTGTCCGCCCCCGCCTTAGCAGGCGCAGACTTTTGCGCCGCCACCTCTGGCAAGGCCAATGTGATTGTTCCGCTTCGCGTCCCGTCGGCAATGTCCAGCGTCAGGCGCAAAACGCGGAAACGTGCTTCGGGCAGGGAAAACCGAATTAGCCGCGTATCGGCGATGTAACCATCATACCGGAAGCCTTTGGCCCATCCTGCATTCCCAACGCCATCAAACGCCGTTTCAAATTCCGCCAGCGCCCTGTCGATACAGCCCCGCGCCATTTCAGCGTCAATTCGGGTGGGTTTGCGTTCGCCAGAGGGGGGCGGCACCTGCCCCGTCATACGCTGACCGACGACCGCGCCCAAAAGCGAAACGCTTAGCACCACAAGCCCCGCGCGGCCATTCGGCCCGACCAGAAGCCCCACAAAATCATGCCCGTCTACAAGGCCGTCCAAGCCGTCAAGGTCAACAAAGCTGTCCGCCGCTTCGGTGACACTTACCCGCAGCCCCAGATCTTTCTGCGCGGCGCGCGGGAACGATGCCCGAAAGGACCGCAGATCAACACCCGGCGCGACCGGGGCCGATTGCCCAACGCTTAACTTACGTTTCAATACAGAGGGTTGTGGTTCGTCCAACATCTAAGCCCTTGCAACATGCATTGGCCCAGCTTTCGCCGATTAAGGTTCACAAAGGGTTACGAAATGAGCCTAAGCCGCTTTTGCCTTGGCTAAGGGTAAACTTACCTGAAAGGCCGCGCCGCCCTGCCCCGGCAGATAGGTGATACCGCCGCCAAGCTTGCTCATAATCTCGCGGCAAATCGCCAGCCCCAGACCGGCACCACCGGCCGCATTTCGGTCTGACAGACGCGAGAATTTCTCAAAGATGATGTCCTGACTGCGTTTGGGGATACCATTGCCATTGTCGATGAAATCCACCGCAACGTTCGGCCCCAACTGGCGTACCTTGATCCACAGCTGCGGCGCGTCCGCATCGCAATATTTCTGCGCGTTCGCAATCAAGTTGATGAACACCTGACACAGCCGATCCGTATCGGTCACCAAAGCAACATCTTCGGTGGCGCGACTGCGCGTAATCCGCAAGTTTCCGCTGCCGTCCAGCGACCCCGTCGCCGCAACCGCGCGGTCGATGAGATCGGTCAAATTCCCGGGCTGTGCGTTCAACGTTACCTGACCGTTTTCCAATACGGAAAGGTCCAACAGATCATCCAGAAGGCGCGTCAGGCGAATGGCCTCTTCGTGGATGATGGACGAATATTTCGTCATATCCGCCTCGCTTAGGTCACCGCCATCCATCAGGATTTCAGAAAACGCGCGGATAGAGGTCATCGGCGTGCGCAATTCGTGGCTGATCTGGCTAAGGAACGCATCCTTTTGAATCGAAAGCTCTGTCAGCTTTTCGTTCGCTTCACGCAACTGGCGCGCGGTCCGGCTAAGCTCTTCTGATTTCGCTTCCAACTGGTTGGAATATTCCATCATCTGCGCGGTTTCGTCGGCCACCGCCATCAGGTCTTCGACCGACACCGATGATCGGCCCACGATCTGCCCAACCATCGCGTGCGATGTGGCGGCACCAACGGAGCCTGCCAGCTCTCGCTCCAACCGTTCCAAAAAGGCCGGGGTCGTATCCGGCAAAAAGCCCACCTTGCCCTGCGCCGCCGCCGCGCGTTGAAACAGCGCCTGCGCCTTGTCGGGGCCAAGAATACGCTGCGACATCATAAGCAGGTCTTCAGCCTCGGCCATGCCATGGGTCCAGCTTTGCGCGGCCGACGAATGTTCAAAAACATTGACGAATTGCGCGCCCTGCAAACGCTCCATCGGGGATGGGAAGCCAGACAGTGACACGGCGAAAAATGCGAAGCTGTTCAATGACATGGACCAGAACATCGCATGGATCAAAGGGTCCATTCCGGCCACGCCGAACAACCCCTGCGGCCGCAACCAGCCGATGCCCCACGGCCCATCCGCCAACAGTGACGCGCTCATCACGCTGCCGGCGCCAAAGCTGGGCAGGAAAAGCGTATAAGCCCACAAAAAGAAACCGACCAGCAAACCCGCGACCGCACCGCGTTTTGTTGCTCCGCGCCAAAAGATCCCGCCGATCAATGCGGGCAGCACCTGCGCGACGCCGGTGAACGAAATCAAGCCAATGGATGCAAGTGCCGCTGACCCGCCCGTCAGCCGGAAGTACAGATAGCCCAGCACCAGCACACCAGCGATTGAAATGCGGCGCGCCGTCAGCACGACCTTGCGCACATCCCCCGACACGGTGGCCCCGGTGTTCTGCCAGCTTAGCCAAAGCGGCATAACGATATGGTTGGACACCATCGTGGACAGCGCAATTGCCGCGACAATCACCATCGATGTGGCCGACGAAAACCCGCCAAGGAACGCAAGCGTCGCCAGCCCATCGCGATCAAAGCTAAGTGGCACGGTCAGCACGAACAAATCGGGGTTAGAACCGGGCGGCTGCGTGGCCAAGCCAATCACGGCAATCGGCACCACGAACAGGCTCATCAAACACAGGTAAAGCGGGAAGGCCCAAGACGCCGTCGCAAGGTGCCTTTCATCCGCGTTTTCGACGACCAGAACCTGAAACATGCGCGGCAGCGTGAAAATCGCCGCGCCCGCCAAGAAGGTCAGCCCGACCCAGCGCCCGCCGTTGAACTGTGTCTCTGCAATCGGTGATGCGGCGATGCGATCGGCCATGTCCCCCAAGCCGCCCGCGACCCCCCAAATGACGAAGATTCCGACGGCCAACAGGGCGACAAGCTTCACCACTGCCTCTACCGCGATGGCGGTGACAACCCCGTGATGGCGTTCGTTCGCATCAAGGTTTCGCGTACCAAACAGCACCGTAAACAACGCCAAACCCGCCGCTACCCACAGTGCGGTGGCGTTCAGATCGGTTGGCTGCCACGCTTCGGAATCGGCTTGTGCAAAGACTGAAAAAGACAGCGTAACCGATTGAAGTTGCAAGGCAATATAAGGTGTCGTTCCGACCACCGCCAACAGCGTTACAATCACGCCCAGCGTGTTGGATTTACCGTAACGCGATGAAATCAGATCAGCGATAGAGGTGATCCGCTGTGTCTTACCAATGCGCACCAGCTTGCGCAGCATCCACCACCAGCCGACCAGAACAAGTGTCGGGCCAAGGTAGATGGTCAGAAACTCCAACCCCGACCGCGCGGCATAGCCAACCGCGCCGTAAAACGTCCACGCCGTACAATAGACCGACAGCGACAACGTATAAACCAACGGAGAGCGAAGCCACCCGACCTTGCCCGCACTGGCCCGCCGTTCGGCAAAGAACGCGACCAGAAACAGCACCACCACATAGGCAACGCAAACCGCAACAAGTATATCGAACGGGATCACCCGTCGTCCTCCTGCCCGTCCTCAACCAACGCGCCGTTGGCACGGTGCAACCGTCGCGACAGCAACCCGGCCAGAATGATCAGCACGAACCACACCGCAAAGATATAGACGACAATCCCTGCCGTTGCGGCGGGGCCACCGGTTTGACGCAAAAGCGGCATCATAAACAGGAACAGCCCCAGAATGGGCAACAACCGCGCCGCATCCATGATCCGCCGCCCGCGGTAGGTTTGCCGTTCTAAAAACAAAGGGCGTACGGGCGGTTTCACGCGCCCACCAGATCCCGCACCGTGCTAAGCACATCGGTGTTTGAAAACGGCTTGGTCATGAAACGGCTTGCGCCAAGGCTTTCGGCCATCTCCCGGTCTTTCGTTTGCCCCTTTGCGGTCAGCATCAACACCGGCAACGCGGCGGTCTCCCCCCCGCCGCGAATGTCGCGCAGAATCTCAAAACCGCTGCGGCCGGGCAGCATAACATCAAGGATCACCACATCCGGACGCATATCCAACACCTTTTCATAAGCGCTTTTGCCGTCGGAATGGGTCTGCACGTGCCAACCGTCACGCGACAGAATAAAGCGGATGGCTTCAATTATATTCGGCTCATCCTCAATCAACAGAACATCGCGGCCCATACGTCTCCCCCCGCTGTTGGTCCGTCTTATCTTTTTTTGTGCATGCAACTATTCACTAAGAATAGCACCAGTGTCAAAACCCATCGACCTGCGCCAACCACGTTTGCGCAATCATAACCCATCCGCAAGGATGGATGGTTCACGCCGTGCGGGACACTCGCGCCGTGGGCAAATGCGGCAACTTGTGCCGATGGGCTGCACGCCCGCTTCGCTATCGGGTGGTCCCGGCAAGATCAACATCGCCGCCTCCAACACCTGAGGGCCGCCGAAAGCGCCATTCAAAACCGGTTGGCACAATGCGTATGTCAAAAACCGCTCCGGCGGCTGCCCCGCCTGTTCAACCACCGCCCGAATCGGCGTCATCGGCCGGGTCAGCGCCTGATACAGCGGCCACAACGGGCACGCCGCACCAAAACGAGGTAGCCCAAACCCCGCGACGGGCTTGCGGAACGTCAGCGTGCCCGACCCGTCACAGGCCACCAAGCCAACCGGCACCGGGCACATCTCTTCGGGAAGTGTGGCCATGCGGCGAAAGACGGTTCCTGCATCGGTGCCGAACCGCTGCGCCAGCCGCCCGGGGTCCATATTCAGATCAGCAACCGCTTCCGCGAAGGCGTCCAACGGTAAGATCCGCGCGTCATTGCGGTATCGTTCCAAATATTGCCGCGCCAATTCCTGCCCCGGGGACGAGGTGATTTCGCCACTTTGCGCAATCAACCCATCAATATCGCCGCCGTCCCCCTCCAATTCCTGCAGATGATAGCCCTGCGATTTTAATAACGCCTCTACCTCTTCTTGGGGCGAGGTTTGACGGCCAGCCTCCCCCGCGCCATCGTCCAGATAACCGACCAACGCCTGCGCGCCTTCGGCAAGGCGCCGACTGTCGTCGCGCAGGTTGCGGTGGAACCGCGCCTGCCAGTCCCGGTCAATGTCTTCTGTTTCGGCCAGAATAGCAGCGGTAGATCGAATAGCCGTTACAGTTGAAAGAACTTCGTGCAGAGAGGCCGAAAGAAACGGGTCATGTGTCATGCGATCCGACAAGACCTCGACGATCTGCTCCAACTCGCCCACGCGGCGGTGGCGGTCGGCCAGCAATTGCGCCCAGCCCGGAAAGCGGCCTGCGAACTCTTCTACTTGCTGTGTTTCAACCTTTGCGCCCGCTGGCCCTGCTGATGCCTCGCGCAACGCCTCCAACAACGCTGCCTCGGCGCCTTCCGTTAGGATAGATGCCTCAACGTCAAGCTTGCGCGCCAGATCGACAAGCAGTTTGCCACCGATTCTTCTGCGGTTGTGCTCAATCAAATTAAGGTAGGAAGGGGAAATTCCGACATCGCGCGCCACTTCGGCCTGACGCAAACCCAGAACCATTCGCCTTTCTCTGATCCGTGTGCCCGTAAGCCCGCCGCGCGACATTCCGAAAACTCCCTGATTCCAATGGGTTTCTGCACCTGCGTGATAATTTGTTTACAATGCATACAACGGTATTGTGGATTTGTTTACAAAAAAATTGTTTCGTTGAAAGGAGTTGTTGCGAAATTTTCCCACCATACCCGATACTGGGTACACCTTGTAAAAGGTAGCGGTGCGCGAAGAGGAGACGTTGTACCGCAATTCACAATATGGGAGGATTTTCATGTCCAAAACGACTCTGACTCGTCGTGGCGTGCTTAGGTCCGGTGCCGTTGCTGGCGCTGGCGTTGCATTGCCGACGATCTTTACTGCGTCTTCCGCAGCGGCTTACACGAACGAGCCGACCGGCAGCACGGTAACCTTGGGTTTCAACGTACCCCAGACCGGCCCCTACGCTGACGAGGGTGCAGACGAACTGCGCGCTTACCAGCTGGCCGTTGAGCACCTGAACGGTGAAGGCGACGGTGGCATGATGAACACCTTCAGCTCCAAAGAGCTGCAGGGCAACGGTATCTTGGGTAAGAAGGTCGAGTTCGTGACCGGCGACACCCAAACGAAATCTGACGCAGCACGTGCATCGGCCAAGTCGATGATCGAAAAAGACGGCGCTGTTATGATCACTGGCGGTTCGTCCTCTGGTGTTGCGATTGCTGTGCAGGGTCTCTGCCAGGAAGCTGGCGTTATCTTCATGGCCGGCCTGACGCACTCCAACGACACAACCGGTAAAGACAAGAAGGCGAACGGTTTCCGTCACTTCTTTAACGCTTACATGTCCGGTGCTGCCTTGGCACCAGTGTTGGCTGCCCGTTACGGCGCTGACCGTAAGGCATACCACCTGACAGCTGACTACACTTGGGGTTGGACTCAGGAAGAATCCATCGCTTCGGCAACCGAAGCCCTGGGTTGGGAAACAGTTGAAAAAGTCCGCACTCCGCTGGCTGCGACTGACTTCTCCTCCTACATCGCTCCGGTTCTGAACTCGGGCGCTGACGTGCTGATCCTGAACCACTACGGTGGTAACATGGTGAACTCGCTGACCAACGCTGTTCAGTTTGGTCTGCGTGAGAAGGAAGTAAACGGCAAGAACTTCGAAATCGTTGTTCCGCTCTACTCCCGTCTGATGGCTAAGGGTGCTGGTGCAAACGTTAAGGGCATCCTTGGTTCCACCAACTGGCACTGGTCGCTGCAAGACGATGCTTCCAAAGCATTCGTTAAATCCTTCGGCACCAAGTATGGCTTCCCGCCATCGCAGGCTGCGCACACCGTTTACTGTCAGACACTGCTTTATGCAGATGCTTGTCAGCGTGCGGGTACGTTCAACCCTTGTGGTGTTGGCCAAGCTCTCGAAGGGTTCGAGTTCGACGGTCTGGGCAACGGCCCAACCCTTTACCGCGCAGACGATCACCAGTGCTTCAAAGACGTTCTGGTTGTGCAGGGTAAAGAGAACCCAACTTCCGAGTTCGACCTTCTTGAAGTTGTCGAAGTTACACCGGCAGCTCAGGTTACGTACGATCCCGATCACCCGATGTTCGCAGGCGGCCAGCTGGGCACCTGTAACCCGGGCGCATAAGCGTATGACACCTCCGGCCGCGCGATGCGTGCGGCCGGATCTTCGCCGAACGGGGCATGATGCCCCTTCGCACTATCACCAACAAATCATAGGGGTGGGGACTGATGGACGCGATCCTTCTGCAAACCCTCAACGGGCTCGACAAAGGGTCAGCATATGCGCTGATCGCTCTGGGCCTCACGCTCATTTTCGGCACGCTGGGGGTTGTGAACTTCGCACACGGCGCGCTTTTCATGATCGGCTCGTTCTGCGCAGTTACGCTTTCGCGGCTGCTGACGTTGTCGTTCGAAACGGTTGATCCAACGAAGACTGACTTCTTGGGCAACCCAGCCAAAGTAAAAACACCGTATGTCGAGGCCTGGTTTGGCCCCGAGGCAGGTGGAACAATCATCGATTGGGCCGTACCACTGGCAATTATCTTTGCCATCCCAGTCATGATCGCGATCGGTTACGCAATGGAGCGCGGCCTGATCAAACACTTCTACAAGCGCCCTCACGCGGATCAGATCCTTGTGACCTTCGGCCTTGCCATCGTTCTGCAGGAAGTCATCAAATACTTCTTCGGTGCGAACCCAATCCCGACCCCCGCCCCAGAGGTGTTCAAAGGGTCGTTTGATTTCGGCATGCTGATCGGCATGGACGCGAACGCAGTCATCTATCCTTACTGGCGGATGGTCTATTTCTTCTTCGCAGCTTTGATCATCGGTGGCGTGTTTGCCTTCCTTCAGTTCACCACCTTCGGGATGGTTGTTCGCGCTGGTATGGCTGACCGTGAAACCGTGGGCCTTCTGGGCATCAACATCGACCGCAAATTCACCATCATGTTCGGCATCGCAGCCGCCGTGGCGGGGCTTGCCGGTGTGATGTACACGCCTATCAATTCGCCCAACTATCACATGGGGATGGACTTCTTGGTGCTGTCCTTCGTTGTGGTTGTGGTTGGCGGCATGGGCTCTTTGCCCGGCGCTGTGCTGGCCGGTTTCATGCTGGGTATCCTTGAAAGCTTTGCGTCCATGAACGCGATCAAAGCAATCATCCCCGGCATCGACCAAATCATCATCTATGTGGTCGCAATCGTCATCCTGTTGACCCGGCCTCGTGGCCTGATGGG
Source organism: Actibacterium lipolyticum (assembly GCF_900184935.1). Taxonomy (GTDB): domain Bacteria; phylum Pseudomonadota; class Alphaproteobacteria; order Rhodobacterales; family Rhodobacteraceae; genus Actibacterium_A; species Actibacterium_A lipolyticum. Next base: position 420,674 of record NZ_FXYE01000002.1, read on the forward strand.
TCGCAAAGGCGTGATGGAGGACTAAGAATATGCTCGGTATCGATAAAAAAGACAGAAACCTCCTTGTCGTGGTGGCCGTGCTGGCTCTTGCAGCACCGTTCATCCTGAACCCCTTCCCCGCAGGCTCTGAACTGGCGCAGTTCAACGCTGGTTACCCTGACCTGATGCAGCGTTTTGTGATCTTCGGGATTTTCGCCATCGGCTTTAACATCCTGTTCGGCCTGACCGGCTACCTTTCCTTCGGTCACGCGGCGTTTCTGGGTGTGGGGTCATACTCTGCCGTTTGGATGTTTAAGCTGCTTAGCATGAACGTGCTGCCGGCGATCATCCTGTCGGTCATCGTGGCTGGCCTGTTCTCGCTTCTGATCGGGTTCGTATCGCTGCGTCGTTCGGGCATCTACTTCTCGATCCTGACGCTTGCGTTCGCTCAGATGAGCTTCAACCTGGCCTATTCGGTTCTGACGCCCATCACCAACGGTGAAACCGGCCTGCAGCTGACGCTGAATGACCCACGCGTACTGGGGTCTTCTGCAACGGCGGATGGTTCGATCCCAGTGACCAACCTGTTTGGTCTTGAGATGCGCTCCACCTATGAGATGGAAGTTGGCGCTTGGTTGTTCCAGTTCAACGCTGGTTACTACCTGTGTGCGTTCATCATGCTTGCAGCATTCTATCTGGCCATGCGGATCTTCCGTTCGCCATTCGGCATGATGCTGCGTGCGATTAAGACCAACCAGACACGCCTGAACTACACTGGCCTGAACTCGCGTCCTTACACGCTTGCGGCCTTTGTGATCTCTGGCATGTATGCTGGTCTGGCCGGTGGTTTGATGGCTTCGATGGACCCTCTTGCAGGCGCCGAGCGTATGCAGTGGACCGCATCGGGCGAGGTTGTCTTGATGACCATCCTTGGCGGTGCTGGCACGATGCTTGGCCCTGTTCTTGGTGCGGGCTTCATCAAATACTTCGAAAACATCTTCTCCAAGATCAACGACAGTGTTCTGCACGGCTGGTTCGCATTCCTTCCCGATGGGATGGAAAACGCGCTGGTGACAATCGTCCACCCATTCGTGGGTAAGGGCTGGCACCTGACGCTAGGCCTGTTGTTCATGGCTGTTGTTATCTTCCTGCCCGGTGGCCTGATCGAAGGCGGCCAGCGCATCGCCAAAATGTTCAAGAAGAAGAAGGGCTCTTCGTCCGACGACGACTCTGAACATTCCCCGAAACAAGCGCCCCACGTGGCCGAATAAGGAGAGCTGAGAATGGGTATCCTTGAAGTCAAAGGCGTTAACAAACGCTTCGGTGGTCTGCAGGCGCTGGGTGACGTGAACCTAAGCGTTCAGGAAAACACCGTACACGCCATCATCGGGCCAAACGGTGCGGGCAAATCCACCCTGCTGAACTGTCTGGTGGGTAAGCTGATCCCTGACACGGGCTCTGTCATGTTTGACGGGCAGTCCGTGCTGGGGCGCAAACCGCACGAGATCAACCAGATGGGCATTTCCCGCGTGTTCCAAACACCAGAGATCTTCAGTGATCTTACAGTGATGGAAAACGTGCTGATTCCCTGCTTTGCCAAACGCGATGGCGCGTTCCGGATGCACGCTTATGAAAGCGTCGCATCGGAAAAAGAGGTCATCGAAAGGGCCGAAGCCATGCTTGAGGACGTCAACATGCTAGACAAACGTCATATGCATTCGGCCTCAATGTCGCGGGGGGATAAGCGCCGGTTGGAAATGGCCATGTGCCTTGTGCAAGAGCCTAAGCTGCTTTTGCTGGACGAACCAACCGCCGGGATGGCGCGCGCCGATACCAACAACACCATCGATTTGTTGAAGGAAATCAACGAAAAGCGCGACATCACCATGGCGATCATTGAGCATGACATGCACGTTGTATTCTCGCTCGCTGAACGCATCACCGTGCTCGCTCAGGGCACCCCGCTTGTCGAAGATACCCCTGAGAACATCAAGGGTCATCCTAAAGTACAAGAAGCCTATTTGGGTCAGGCCCATTAAGGTCGGCGGAAAGGAATAACCGATGAACGTCAAACCAGACTTCAACAAAAACGCCAACCAAGCGGCAACCGCCCCGGCCTTCCTGTCGGTCTGGGATCTGCATGCGTATTACGGCGAAAGCTACATCGTTCAGGGCGTCAGCTTTAACGTCCACGAAGGTGAAATTCTGGCCCTTTTGGGCCGGAACGGCGCAGGCAAAACATCGACCCTGCGGGCGATTGCGCGGCTGGATGACCCCATGGTCACCCACGGCGAAATCTGGCTGGATCACCAGCACCTGCACACGATGAAATCCCACGAGGCATCGGTGGCTGGCATGTCGCTGGTCCCCGAAGATCGCCGCATCATCGCGGGCCTGACGGTTGAAGAAAACCTTCAGCTGGCGCAGATCGTTGAACCCGTCGGCTGGTCGCTGGAACGTTTGTACGAACTGTTCCCGCGACTTGGCGAACGCCGCAAACAAGAAGGCGTGACTCTTTCAGGCGGCGAACAGCAGATGCTTGCCATCGCCCGTGCCTTGGCCCGTGACATCAAAGTGCTGTTGCTGGACGAACCATACGAAGGGCTTGCCCCAGTGATCGTGGATGAGATTGAGAAAACGCTCATGCACATTAAGGAACAGGGCATCACCACCGTGATCGTTGAACAGAACGCTGTGCGCGCGCTGGAACTGGCGGATCGCGCGGTCATTCTGGACACCGGTCAGATCGTCTTTGACGGCACTGCCGCTGAGGTGCTGGAAAACGAAAGCCTTCGCGCCGAATACTTGGCCATTTAATCACATCCCCGTCTGGCCGCAGGCTGGGCGGGGAACCTTTTGAAGACGTCCCATAGTTGGGGGAGGACACCAATGAGCGACAAGACCTATCCGCCCAGTGCTGATTTTACCGAAAAAGCACATATCGACGCCGCGAAATACAAAGAGATGTATGCAGCCTCGATCGCCAATCCTGAAGCCTTCTGGGATGAGCAGGGCAAGCGGCTTGACTGGATCAAGCCCTATTCCAAGGTCAAAGATGTCTCGTACGATTTCGGCAAAGTTGCCATCAAATGGTTCGAAGACGGCACGCTGAACGTTTCTGCCAACTGTATCGACCGCCACCTTGCCACCCGTGGCGAACAGACCGCCATCATCTGGGAACCAGACAGCCCCGATGAAGAGGCGATGCACATCACCTATAACCAGCTGCACAAACGCGTGTGCCGCATGGCCAATATCCTTGAAGATATGGGCGTGCGCAAAGGCGACCGGGTTGTGATCTATCTTCCCATGATCCCCGAAGCCGCCTATGCCATGCTGGCCTGTGCCCGTATCGGCGCGATCCATTCGATCGTGTTCGCGGGCTTCTCTCCGGATGCGCTTGGCGCGCGGGTCAACGGCTGTGACGCCAAAGTTGTGATCACCGCAGACGAGGCCCCACGCGGCGGCCGCAAGACCGCGCTGAAATCCAACACCGACGCGGCGCTTCTGCACTGCAAAGACACGGTGAAATGCCTTGTCGTGAAACGCACCGGCGGTCAGACGACTTGGATCGATGGCCGTGACTATGACTATAACGAACTGGCACTGGAAGCGGACGAGGTTAGCGCCCCGGCCGAGGTGAACGCCGAAGATCCGCTGTTCATCCTCTACACCTCGGGCTCCACCGGTCAGCCCAAGGGCGTGGTTCACACCACCGGCGGTTACCTGACATATGCCGCGATGACGCACGAATACGTGTTCGATTACCACGAAGGCGACATCTTCTGGTGTACCGCTGATGTGGGCTGGGTCACCGGGCACAGCTATATCGTCTATGGCCCGCTGGCCAACGGCGCGACCACTGTGATGTTTGAAGGTGTGCCAACCTACCCCGACGCGGGCCGGTTCTGGGCCGTTTGCGAAAAGCACAAGGTCAATCAGTTCTACACCGCCCCCACCGCCATCCGTGCGCTGATGGGTCAGGGTAAAGAATGGGTCGAAAAATACGACCTGTCCGACCTGAAACTGCTGGGCACCGTGGGCGAACCCATCAACCCCGAAGCGTGGAACTGGTACAACGACGTGGTCGGCAAGGGGAACTGCCCCATCGTCGATACATGGTGGCAGACGGAAACCGGCGGTCACCTGCTGACCCCCCTGCCCGGCGCGACACCAACCAAGCCCGGTTCGGCCACCACACCGTTCTTCGGTGTTGAGCCTGTGATCCTTGACCCCCACACCGGGGCCGAAATCACCACGACCGAGGCTGAGGGCGTTCTGTGCCTGAAAGACAGCTGGCCCGGCCAGATGCGCACCGTCTGGGGTGACCATGAGCGGTTCGAGAAGACTTATTTCTCGGACTACAAAGGTTACTATTTCTCAGGCGACGGCTGCCGCCGTGATGCGGATGGCTATTACTGGATCACCGGTCGTGTTGACGATGTGATCAACGTATCGGGCCACCGTATGGGCACTGCCGAAGTCGAAAGCGCGCTGGTTGCCCACGCCAAAGTGGCCGAGGCCGCCGTGGTTGGTTACCCGCACGACATCAAAGGCCAAGGTATCTATGCCTATGTCACTCTGATGAACGACATCGAACCAACGGACGAGCTTCGCAAAGAGCTGGAAAAATGGGTTCGTACCGAAATTGGCCCCATCGCCAAACCGGACCTTATCCAATGGGCTCCTGGCCTGCCGAAAACACGTTCGGGCAAAATCATGCGCCGTATCCTGCGTAAGATTGCCGAAAATGACTATGGCGCACTGGGCGACACATCCACGCTGGCCGATCCTTCGGTCGTGGATGACCTAATCGAAAACCGTATGAACCACGCGTGATTTGATCCCCGAGTGGAAGGCCTGCAACAAGGCCTTCCACCTACTTTATGGGCCGGTGAAGACCGGCCCTTTTTTAATGTCAGCAGCCCGGAGGCGTAACAGCCGCGGCAGAACTGATTTCGCTGACACCCGGTTCACATTCACCGATTTCTTCTTCGATTTGTTCAGCACAGGCCCCAAGCACACCGGCAAACGCCACTACGAAAAACACACGGCTGGCTGATTTCACCACGTCCATTGCACTGGTCATTGTCATTTCTCCTTGTGACAGACGCGGGTTCCACGCCCCGCTGAAACTGAACTTAAGGGTTCAGCAGCGCACAGCATTGATGCGGATCAAACAAGGTGATGGCCTGTGAGGCGCGGCTTAGACCAAGTGAACGAAAATCAGTGCAATAACAGCCGGGACCGTCTGAACATACAGTATTCGGCGCGAAGCCGTCGCTGCGCCATACGCCCCCGCAATGGCAACACAGATCAGAAAATAGGTGGCGATATTCGTCTTCCAGGCAAGGTCGGCAACCAACAGCGACCAAACCAAACCGCCCGCCAAAAACCCATTATACAGCCCTTGGTTCCCTGCCATGACCTTCGTCTTCGGGAAGAGTTCGCGTTCAAAATCAGCAAAGACTTTGGGGCCGCGGCTTTCCCATGCGAACATCTCTAACCAAAGAATATAGGCATGAAGCACCGCAATTATGCCGATAAGAATCTGAGCAATGATGTTCATGAAAGCTCCTATTCCCTGATGGATTTTTCGATCAGTTCCGCACAAAGGTACTTTGTTCGGCTGAATTCACGAAGGGAAAACTGAGCCAGCGGGTTTCTGAGGGCAATGCTCCACCCAGCTTTCATCGAATGCCCATCAAACGAAAAGGGCGCGCCGTGGCACGCCCCTTACCGTTCATTTCGCGGCGTCTTACTTCAGCGCTGCATCGGTAATCGCGTGGGTCCAAGCGCCTTCTGGCGCTTTGGTGATCACCGGGTCAGAGCCGCCCGACATAAGCGACGCGACCGTGCGCTCGTAATCCGCAGGGTCAAGCGCGCCGTTGGAACCGGCGGTCAGCTTGGCGATCTCTCCCATCATGCGCTTTTGGTGCTTTTCGGTCTGCGCGCCGGTTTCATCGTATTCCAGCACGATTTCCGCAGCTTCGTCAGAATTCTCTTCGGCGTATTTCCAGCCCTTCATCGAGGCGCGAACGAAGCGCACCATCTGATCGGCGAACGCCGCATCCGACAGTTTGTTTTCCAGCACATAAAGACCGTCTTCCAGCGTCGCCACGCCCTGATCTTCGTATTTGAAGGTCACCAGATCGTCTGGCGCCAGTCCGGCGTCGATCACCTGCCAGTATTCGTTATACGTCATCGTGGATACGCAATCGGCCTGCTTTTGCAGCAGTGGGTCAACGTTGAAGCCCTGCTTCAGAACGGTCACGCCCCCCTCAGAGCCGTCTGTCGGGATGCCAAGCTGGCTCATCCAGCTAAGAAACGGGTATTCGTTGCCAAAGAACCAAACGCCCAGCGTCTTACCGGGGAAGTCTGCTGGCGACGTGATGCCGGTTTCAGCGCGACAGGTCAGCATCATGCCGGATGATTTGAACGGCTGCGCGATGTTGACCAGCGGCAGGCCCTTTTCACGTGCGGCCAGTGCCGATGGCATCCAGTCAATCACGACGTCCGCGCCGCCCCCTGCAACCACCTGCGATGGCGCAATATCGGGCCCGCCGGGTTTGATGGTGACGTTCAGGTCTTCTTCTTCATAAAAACCTTTTTCCAAAGCCACGTAATACCCGGCGAACTGCGCCTGCGTGACCCACTTAAGCTGAAGCGTTACATCGTCAGCGGCCTGTGCCGCCCCCGTGCCCATCGCTAATGCGGCAACTGCGGAACCAAGAACTTTTTTCATCTTTTTACCTCCATGAATGTGTTGGTATTGTCGTCAACTTCTTTGTGAAGGGTGCCAGAACGTGACCCCCTTTTCGATCGCAGCAACAAGGCCGTAGAACGCCGAACCGGCGACGGCCGCCACCGCGATTTCAGCCCAGACCATATCAAGGCCAAGCCGCCCCACCTCTGTGGAAATCCGAAAGCCCATCCCTTTGATGGGAGAGCCGAAAAATTCAGCCACAATCGCGCCGATCAGCGCCAGCGTTGTCGAAATTTTCAGCCCGTTGAAAACAAACGGCATCGCCGCAGGCAGGCGCAGCTTTAGCAAGGTCTGCCAATAGCTTGCCGAGTAAGTCTTCATCAAATCGCGCTGCATCGTATCCGAGGCCGCAAGCCCCTGAACCGTGTTCACCAGCATCGGGAAAAACACCATCACCACCACAACAGCCGCTTTGGAGTGCCAGTCAAACCCGAACCACATCACAAGGATCGGCGCGGTGCCGATAATGGGCAGCGCTGCGATGAAATTGCCGACGGGCAAAAGGCCACGCTGCAGGAACGGCGACCGGTCGATCAGCACTGCAACGGCAAACGCCGCGCCGCAGCCCATCAGATAGCCGGTCAGCGCGCCCTTGATGAAGGTCTGCACGAAATCCATCCAAAGCGTTGGCACGGATTGGGTGATCTGCGCCCAGATTGCCGATGGCGGCGGCAGGATGACAGACGGAACGCCAAGCCCGCGCACCACGCCTTCCCACACCACAAGGATCGTAACACCGAACAGGACCGGAACGAAAAGCCGCGCCCAAAGCGCCGTGCTGTGGCCACTGTTTGCGATACGGACGTTGGCGAAGAATGCCAGCGCCCAGAACACCAATGCGAAAATCAGCCACGTCATCGCGTCATCCCCATCCGCTTCAGCGTTATACGCTGGATCAGCCCGACAATGCCGACAAGCAACGCCGCCAGGACGGCCGCAGCGATCAGCGCGCTCCAGATCTGGATCGTCTGACCATAATAGCTGCCCGAAAGCATCCGCGCGCCCAGCCCACGAATTGCGCCTGTTGGCAGCTCTCCGACGATGGCGCCGACCAACGACGCCGCGATCCCGACCTTAAGCGAGGTGAACAGATATGGCATCGAAGACGGAAGGCGCAGTTTCCAGAAAGATTGCCCCTTATTCGCGCCATAGGTTTTCAACAAATCCAGCTGCATCGCATCCGGGCTGCGCAGCCCTTTGACCATGCCAACCACGACCGGAAAGAACGAAAGATAGGCGCTGATGATCGCCTTTGGGATCAGCCCCTGCACCCCGACCGAGTTCAGAACCACGATAATCATTGGCGCAATCGCCAGAATGGGGATGGTCTGGCTGGCGATGGCCCAAGGCATCACGCTCATATCCATCGCGCGGTTGTGCACGATCCCCACGGCAAGCAGGATTCCAGCACCCGTCCCAATCGCAAAGCCCAGCAATGTGGCCGAAAGTGTGATCCAGCCGTGATAAATCAGGCTGCGTTTACTGGTGATCTTTTTCTCAACTGTGGTCTTCCACAGTTCAGCGGCGACCTGATGTGGCACGGGCAGCTTTGGGCGCTCTTGTGACAGGGTATCGACCACGATATCCGACAACTGAAGTTCCACCCCGGCACGCTCTGCCTGATCGCGGGTCCATTGCTGGTTCATGACAATCGCCGCGCCATACCAGATCGCGATGATCCCAGCGACGACCGTGAGAACGGGAACGATACTACGCATCTGCCGCCGCCTCCCGCCGCCATTCCATCCGCAGTTCCGGCAACCCGTCATCGCCTTCTTCGTCACGCTCGACGATTTGAAACCCTTCGCGGGTATAGAACCGGTGCGCCTCCACGTTCGGCTCATGCGTCCAAAGTTGCAGATAGTCGCGCCCCGCCTTCACGTGATCCAACATGGTCCGGCCCAACCCCTTACCGGGCTGATCGGTGTAAAAGCCCACGATCCGCGCGCTCTGAGGGTCAAGTGACAGATAACCTGCAATCGGGTCGCCGATAACATCGATCTCGCGCGTGGCCAGCGCGTCGCGGAACATGGCCACTATCTCATCCAGACTGAACCGCTTTGGCATCCAGTCCGTACGCTCGACCCAGCCATGCACAATCGCGGCGCAGGCGGGGATGTCATCGGGGCCAGCCCGGCGGATTGCGGGCGCGTCAGTCATAGGCATGCCCCGCCCGCAGCCCTTCGCGCACGCGGTGGGCGATTTCCAGAAACTCTGGCGTGTCGCGGATATCCAGCGGGCGTTCCTTTGGCAGCGTGCTTTCGATCACGTCGGTGATCCGGCCGGGACGCGGGCTCATCACCACGATCTTGGTGCTAAGATACACCGCTTCGGGGATGGAGTGGGTAACGAAACCAATCGTCTTTTCCGTGCGCGCCCAAAGCTCCAGAAGTTGCTCGTTCAGATGATCGCGCACGATTTCATCCAGCGCGCCAAAGGGTTCGTCCATCAGCAAAATATCGGCATCAAACGCCAACGCCCGCGCGATAGAGGCCCGCTGCTGCATGCCGCCCGAAAGCTGCCATGGGAACTTCTTGCCGAACCCCGCCAGATCGACCAGCTCCAGCACGCGGCCAACACGTTCTTCTTGTTCGGCCTTGGAAAAACCCATGATCTCTAGCGGCAGCTTGATGTTGCCAGAGATCGTGCGCCACGGGTACAGCCCCGCCGCCTGGAACACATAGCCATAGGCGCGGGCCTGACGGGCCTCATCAGGGCTGACACCATTCACGGTGATCGACCCGCCTGTTGGCTTTTCCAACGCGGCAATGGCCCGCAGAAAGGTGGTCTTCCCACAGCCCGACGGGCCGATGAAGCTGACGAAATCGCCCTTGTTGATCGTCAGGTTCACATCGCTCAGCGCCTGTACCGGGCCGTCATTGGTTTCGAATGTCAGGTCAAGCCTTTCGGCTTTGATTACCGGGTCCGTCACGTTCTTCCCTTATTATTGGCGCCACCGAAGCCGGAGGCGCATTTTCCAAAACCCACCGCTTAAACGCCCGAGGCCGGAATGCCCGACCGCTGTATAGGGCGCGGCGCGGTCAGCTCTTTCCATGTGGAAAGCGCGGCGTTCACCGGCGCGTTGGGTTCGCGTTTCACGAACTTGCCGTGGCCTTCTTCACAGCGGATCTCTCCATCATGAACGGCGACCTTGCCGCGGGTCAGGGTAAAGCGCGGCAGGCCCTTCACGGCCTTGCCCTCGAACACGTTATAGTCGATCGCCGATTGCTGACTGCTGGCGCTGATCGTCTTTTCCTTCGCCGGGTCCCAGACCACCAGATCGGCGTCCGCACCCACCAGAACCGCGCCCTTCTGCGGATAGACGTTCAGAATTTTCGCGATGTTGGTCGAGGTGACGGCGACGAATTCATTCATCGTCAGCCGACCGGTGTTTACGCCATAGGTCCACAGCATCGGCATCCGGTCTTCCAGCCCGCCGGTCCCGTTCGGGATCTTGGTGAAATCCCCCACGCCATAGCGTTTTTGATCGGTGCTAAAAGCACAATGATCGGTCGCCACGACCGACAGGCTGCCTGACTGCAGGCCGGCCCACAGGCTGTCCTGATGTTGCTTATTGCGGAACGGCGGGCTCATCACGCGGCGGGCGGCATGGTCCCAGTCGGCGTTGAAATATTCGCTTTCGTCCAATGTCAGGTGCTGGATCAGCGGTTCGCCATAGACGCGCTTGCCCTGCATCCGCGCGCGCCGGATCGCCTCGTGCGACTCTTCGCAAGAGGTGTGGACGACATAAAGCGGCACGCCCGCCATATCGGCAATCATGATGGCCCGGTTCGTCGCCTCGCCCTCTACCTGCGGCGGGCGGGAATAGGCGTGCGCCTCGGGGCCGGTGTTGCCTTCGGCCAGCAGCTTGGCGGAAAGCTCTGCCACCACATCCCCGTTTTCGGCGTGAACCAATGGCAGCGCGCCAAGGGCCGCACAACGCTGGAAGCTAGAGTACAACTCATCATCGTTCACCATCAGCGCGCCCTTGTAGGCCATGAAGTGCTTGAAGGTGTTGATGCCGCGATCTTTCACGACGGTTTCCATTTCATTGAAAACCTGCTCGTCCCACCATGTGATGGCCATGTGGAAGGAATAGTCGCAATTGGCGCGGGTGGATTTGTTATCCCACATCTGCAGCGCATCCAGCAGGCCCTGACCGGGGCTGGGCAACGCGAAATCAACCACCATCGTGGTGCCACCAGCCAGCGCCGCGCGCGTCCCGCTTTCGAAATCGTCCGAGCTGTAGGTGCCCATAAACGGCATCTCTAGATGGGTATGCGGATCAATCCCGCCGGGCATGATGTAACAGCCCGAGGCATCAAGCGCCTCATCCCCCTTCAGGTCGGGGCCAATCTCTATGATCTTGCCGCCGTCGATCAGCACATCGGCCTTATAGGTCAGATCGGCGGTGACGACGGTTCCGTTTTTGATGACTGTGGTCATGAAATCGAACTCCCTGTTCTTAAATATCCGCGGTGCGTCAAACCTCGTCGCACACAAGCTCGCCGTTGGTATCTTTGACTTGGCTAAGATAACCGCTCAGCTCATCTTCAATAACGATGAAATAGCAGCCGTCTTCGCGGCGGCGCACGGTCATAAGATCGGTGCCCGACGGCAGTGCGGCCCGCGCTTTTTCGGAAATATACGGCTGCTGAGCCACAGGTTCGGGCGCGCCGCACCCTGCCAGAGCCGCCGCCAACATCACCAGAACCGTCTTCTTCATACCATCCCCATCGCTTTTGCGCGCAAACCTGAAAGGCCCCTACGCGATCTTTCTTTGTTGTTTCCCCCAATTACTCTGGGGGCGGCCTTCGCCTCACACTACGATTTCTGCCGTTTCCACGACCGCATGAAACAGAACATCGGCCCCCGCGGCTGCCCATTCGGGGCTGATATCTTCGGCCTCGTTATGGCTTAGCCCATCAACGCAGGGGCACATGATCATCGCCGTGGGTGCCACGCGGTTGATCCAACACGCATCGTGCCCCGCGCCCGATATGATATCCATGTGGCTGTATCCCAGCCGTTCGGCCGCGCGGCGCACGGCGCTGACGCAGCCGTCATCGAAGGTGACCGGGTCAAAGTGCCCGACCGCTTCGATGGCGATGCCAAGGCCCAGTTCTTCGGCAATCTTCGGCGCTTCGGCTTCCAGCCGCGCTTTCATGGCGTCCAGCTTGTCCTGATCCGGGGAACGGAAATCGATGGTAAACACCGCCTTGCCGGGGATCACGTTGCGCGAGTTCGGATAGACATTCGCCTGCCCGATCGCCCCCACCGCGCCGGGCTGATTGTCCATGGCGATGGTGTGAACCAGTTCAGTGATCCTCGCCATTCCAAGCCCTGCGTTCACACGCATGTTCATGGGCGTCGAACCGGTGTGCGCGTCTTTGCCTGTCAGCGTGACTTCCAGCCACCACAGGCCCTGCCCGTGCGTGACGACACCGATGTCGCGCCCCTCGGCCTCTAGGATCGGGCCCTGTTCGATGTGCAGTTCAAAGAACGCGTGCATCTTGCGCGCGCCGACCTCTTCTTCGCCCTTCCAGCCGATCCGCGCCAGTTCGTCCCCGAACCGTTTGCCATCGGCGTCGACGCGGTCATAGGCCCAGTCTTGTTCGTGCATCCCCGCAAAAACGCCCGAGGCAAGCATCGCGGGCGCGAACCGTGTGCCCTCTTCGTTCGTCCAGTTGGTGACGACGATGGGGTGCTTTGTTTTGATGTCCAGATCGTTCAGCGTGCGGATCAACTCCAACCCGCCAAGCACACCCAGAACGCCGTCGTACTTGCCGCCCGTGGGCTGGGTATCCAAATGGCTGCCGACATAAACCGGCAGGGCGTCAGGGTCGGTGCCTTCGCGACGGGCAAACATATTGCCCATCTGATCCAACCCCATAGAACAGCCCGCCGCCGTGCACCATTCCTGAAACAGGGTACGGCCCTTGGCGTCGTCATCGGTCACGGTTTGGCGGTTGTTGCCGCCCGCCACACCGGGGCCGATTTTGGCCATTTCCATAAGGCTGTCCCACAGTCGAGCGCCGTTGATCTTTAGATTTTCGCCGGGGGCAGCCATATGGAATTCTCCGTTTCTTCTTAATCGGTTGCGTGCCGAAACTTAGTCGAGGGCCTCTAGAACCTCGCGCAGCGTTCCGACCAGCTGATCGATATGCTCTTTTTCGATAATCAGCGGCGGAGACATCGCAATGATATCGCCCGTCGTGCGGATCAAAATGCCCTTTTCATAGGCCTTAAGGAACGCCGTGAACGCGCGCTTGGTCGGCTCTCCCGCGATGGGTTCAAGCTCGATCGCGCCGATCAGCCCCATGTTACGAATGTCGACCACGTGTCGCGCATCTTTCAGCGAATGCAGCGCTTCCTCCCAATAGGGGGCCATCGCTGCGGCGCGTTCAAACAGGCCCTCTTCGCGATAGGTTTCCAACGTCGCCAGCCCCGCGGCGGACGAAATCGGGTTGCCCGAATAGGTATAGCCATGGAACAGTTCGATCAGGTGCTCTGGGCCTTGCATGAAGGCATCGTGGATTTCGCCGGTCGCCAGAACCGCGCCCATCGGGATTACCCCGTTGGTCAAACCCTTGGCAGTGGTCATCAGATCAGGCAGCACGTTGAAATGATCCGCAGCAAAGGCCGAACCAAGCCGCCCGAACCCGGTGATCACTTCGTCAAAGATCAGGATGATACCGTGTTTTGTGCACAGTTCGCGCAGGCGTTCCAAATATCCTTTGGGCGGCAATAGCACGCCGGTGGACCCTGCCATCGGCTCCACAATCACTGCGGCGATGGTTTCGGCGCCGTGCAGGGCAACGATCCGCTCCAACTCATCCGCCAAATGCGCGCCGTGTTCGGGCTGACCTTTGGTGAAGGTGTTTTCGCCCGGCAGGTGAGTGTGCGGCAGGTGATCAACACCCGTCAGCAACGAACCGAACACCTTGCGGTTTGTGACGATCCCGCCAACGGAAATGCCGCCGAAGTTGACGCCGTGGTATCCACGTTCACGCCCAATAAGGCGGGTGCGGCTGCCTTCGCCGCGCGCACGGTGATAGGCGATGGCGATCTTCAGCGCGGTTTCAACGCTTTCGGACCCGGAATTGGTGAAGAACACATGGTCCATCCCCTTGGGCGCCATGTCGCGCAGGGCGCTGGCCAGCTCAAACGCTTTGGGGTGGCCCATCTGGAAGGCCGGGGCATAGTCCAACTCGCCGGCTTGTTGGCGGATCGCTTCGACGATGCGCGGCTGGTTGTGGCCCGCGTTACAGCACCACAGCCCGGCGGTGCCATCCAGCACATCACGCCCATCGGCAGTTTTATAAAACATGCCATCCGCGCTTACCAACATACGCGGGTCTTTTTTGAATTGGCGGTTCGCAGTGAACGGCATCCAGAATGCGGACAGGTCATTGGGGACGTTTTTGCGGTCAAGCGCCATGGCGGCACCCTTTCTTATTCTTCCGCCCTGCTCTGCGTCCGGGGCGGTATGTGTCGGTTTTACCAATTGGTCAGAAACACGCTAGCAGAGCTTTAGGGTCAGTCAAGAAATACCATTTCTGCTTTCAGAGTACGAGGTACCAGACATTTTTATCAAAGGGACACTTCGATGCACTTTGTTTCTTTTTTAGGCAGCCCACGAAACCAAGCCTTTAGACAATCAGAACTGGACAGGATGGGGGTGGTCCACTTAAACACCGACGCCATGAATGAACTAAAGCCGCGCACCCGAATCCAGCAAAAAAACATCAATGCCATTCTAGAGGCAGCACTTGATGTTTTCTCTCAATATGGGTTCCGCGGATCCACCTTGGACCAAATCGCGCAAGCCGCCGGTTTATCCAAGCCGAACCTACTTTATTATTTCCCCTCGAAAGAGGCGATCCACACGACTGTGCTGTCCGGCTTGCTCGACAACTGGTTGGACCCACTGCGTGAGATGGACGAAGCAGGCGAACCCATCGCAGAGATCATGGCCTACGTCCGCCGCAAGCTGGAAATGAGCCGCGATTTCCCCCGTGAAAGCCGACTGTTCGCCAACGAAATCCTTCAGGGCGCGCCACGCATGATGGAAGCCCTAGAGGGTGAGCTGAAAGAGCTGGTCGACGAAAAAGCCGAAGTTATTCGCCACTGGGTCGCCGATGGACGCGTGGCGCCGGTTGACCCATACCACCTGATCTTTTCGATCTGGGCACTGACACAGCATTACGCCGACTTCGATGTGCAGGTGCACGCGGTTTTGGGCAAAACCGACGACAGCCATTTCGCCGATGCCGAAGTTTATCTGGAAACGCTGTTCACCAAACTTCTGACGCCTTGAACTAGGTCTTGAACGCTTGGGCCTTCAGCGCCCCGTCGTTCAACAGATGCCGCAAAACATGCGTGACTGACAACGCATCGCTTAACGCGTCATGGTCTTTCGCCTGGGGCAGATCGATGCCGTAATATGCGGCCAAACTGGTGCTTCTGGTTTTCTTTAGGTCGTCATAGGGCATTCCCGCCGCAAGCAACAAATTGCAGGCGTTTTCGAACCTGTTGGCCGGGATCACCGGCGATATTCCTTCAATGTAGCAACTGATCGCCATCATGTTCAGTTCGTCCTTGCCCCAAGACCAGAACTGCGCGCCTGAAGAAAACCGTTCAGTTTCTTCCAATGCATCCGCAAGGGACACTCCGTGTTCGTCGATCTGTTCGTCCGTGATGCCCGTCAATTTGGTAAAGAACGGATCAAGCCCCATTGGCTGACCTTGCCGGTCCATCGGTTTGACGAAAATCCGCAGCGTTTCAAGAATGGGGAAGCCATCGCCAAGACCCAGTTTCACCAACCCAATTTGCGCGATGACAGGGTCAGGATCGAAGGGGCCGCACCAAAACCTTTGCTGGGCCCCTTCGCTTACCAAAAACTCGCAGTCAAAAATGATCGCGGTTTCCATTGCCCCTACCCTATTCCGCCGCGCGGGCAGATGGGTTGTTGGGGTGGGTTGTCCAATTGCCGTATTCATCTGGCACCGTTTGCCCGGTGCGTTCATCCATCTGACCGCCGGGAACCCGAACCATGGTGATGCAGTCTTCGACCGGGCAGACGTTGACGCAAAGGTTACAGGCGACGCATTCGTCATCCTTCACCTCGAACACACGCCCTTCGTTCATCGCAATGGCCTGATGCGAGGTATCTTCGCACGCCGCATAGCACCGCCCGCATTGGATACAGGCGTCTTGGTCGATCTTGGCCTTGGTGACGTAGTTCAGGTTCAGATACTGCCAGTCGGTGACATTCGGCACCGCCCGCCCCGCGAAATCCGAGATGGAGGAGTAGCCTTTTTCGTCCATCCATTCCGACAGGCCCGACGCCATTTCTTGAACCACGCGGAAACCATAGGTCATCGCCGCCGTACAAACCTGCACATTGCCAGCGCCTAGGGTCAAAAACTCTGCCGCGTCGCGCCATGTTGTGATGCCGCCAATACCGCTGATCGGCAGGCCATAGGTTTCGGGGTTGCGCGCAATCTCGGCCACCATGTTCAGCGCGATGGGTTTCACCGCTGGGCCGCAATACCCCCCGTGGGTGCCTTTACCGTCGATCATCGGTTCAGGCGACATCGCATCCAGATCGACCGAGGTGATGGAGTTGATCGTGTTGATCAGGCTCACCGCATCCGCCCCACCGCGTTTGGCGGCTTCGGCCGGGTACAGGATGTTGGTGATGTTCGGCGTCAGCTTTACGATGACCGGCATGCGGGTGTTTTGCTTGCACCATCGCGTGACCATTTCGATGTATTCGGGCACTTGGCCCACCGCACTGCCCATCCCGCGTTCAGCCATGCCATGTGGGCAGCCAAAGTTCAGTTCGATCCCATCCGCGCCGGTATCTTCGACATGAGGAAGGATAGCTTTCCAAGCGGCTTCTTCGCATGGAACCATAAGCGAAACGACAAGCGCACGATCCGGATAGTCACGCTTGACCGCTTTGATTTCGCGTAGGTTCACCTCTAACGGGCGGTCGGTGATCAGTTCGATATTGTTCAGGCCCAACAGGCGCCGATCCGCGCCCCAGATAGCGCCGTAACGGGGGCCGTTGACGTTCACCACGGGCGGGCCTTCTTCGCCCAAGGTTTTCCAAACCACGCCGCCCCAACCCGCCTCGAACGCGCGCCGGACGTTGTATTCTTTGTCAGTTGGCGGCGCCGAGGCCAGCCAGAATGGGTTCGGGGATTTGATCCCTACGAATTCAGCGGAAAGATCTGCCATTGCTCTTTCTCCTTCTCAGCGCATCAGGCTGGCGTGAATATCTTCGGCGGCGTCGCGCCCTTCGGCCACGGCGGTCACGGTCAGGTCATTGCCGCCAATCGCGCAATCCCCACCGGCCCAGACCCCGTCCAAATTCGTGCGGCCCTGTCCGTTCACAGCGATTTTTCGACCCGAAAGCTGTAACCCTTCGGGGGTGCCTTCCAAGCTTTGACCGATCGCTTTGAACACCTGATCAGCCCGCAGGCGGAAGGTTTCGTTGGTTAGGGTCAGGCCTTCGGCGGTTTCCTTGGTATAGGCGAATTCGATTGCCTGAACCGCGCCATTCCCCACGATACGTAAGGGCGCAGCCCCCGTAATGATCCGCACGCCCTTGGACGCTGCGTGATCCTGCTCATGCTCGCTTGCGCTCATGTGGTCGCGGTCACGGCGATAGACCATCGTAACATGTTCAGCGCCCAAAAGCTTTGACTGCACGGCGGCGTCCACCGCCGTCATCCCGCCCCCGATGACCACAACATCGCGCCCAACGGCCACTTTCCCAAGATCGCCAGACTGGCGCAGCGCGGCGATAAAATCGACGGCATCGTGAACGTGGCTTTTGTCTTCGCCTTCGGTCCTAAGCGCGTTAACCCCAGTCAGGCCAATGCCCAAGAACACCGCATCGTATTGATCGCGCAGCGCCTCTAACGTCAGTTCACGGCCCAGAGCCTTACCGGTTTCGATGGTGATGCCGCCAATCTGCGTCAGCCACTCCACCTCTTTTTGTGCGAAATCGTCAACGGTCTTATAGGCCGCAATGCCGTATTCATTCAGCCCACCGGGCTTTTGCCGTGCGTCATACAGCACAACGTCATTGCCCTTCATCGCCAGCCGGTGCGCACAGGCCAGACCCGCAGGCCCCGCCCCCACAACGGCAATCTGTTTGCCCGTGGACGGCGCGCGCGTGAAGGGATGCGCGCCCTTGGACATCACCGTATCCGTCGCGAACCGCTGCAAGCGACCGATTTCAACCGGTTTGCCTTCGGCGACCTCGCGCACGCAGACTTCTTCGCACAGCTGTTCTGTTGGGCATACACGGGCGCACATACCGCCCAGAATATTCTGTTCAAAAATCGTTTTCGCCGCCGCCTCGGGCTTACCGGTTTGGATTTCCCGGATGAACATCGGAATGTCGATTGACGTTGGGCAGGCCGTTACACAGGGCGCATCATAGCAGAAATAGCACCGGTCAGCCGCAACCGCAGCTTCGTGCGCATCAAACGGAGGCTCCTTGTCGGAAAAGTTGTCATGATAGGCTTCCGCCTTAAGACGACCGGATACGACACCGGGGGTCAGATGACTGTTTGCCACATGAATGCTCCCTTATTTTGGCTTTTTGGCTTTTTGGCTGTGAAAAGCGTGCCATGGGTTCTAAATTTTATCAAACGGTAAATTTTCAAACCGTTCAAACGGCGCGATATTGATAAACTTACACTCAGTTCTGACTAAATATGCCTTAAAAATTAGCGAACGTCCTATCCAGACGTGTTGTTTGCGAACAGAAATCATCAACAGGCGCTTTCAACTGTTTCAACGCTGGCGTATAAGCGGCCCAAGAAACAGGCGCAGACCTGCGTTTCAGCAGGCGCGGGGACCACCGATCGAGGACGGTATGACAAAACATTCTCATGACGCAGATGTAGCCTTCATTCAGGCATTGGCCGAATTATTACGTGAAAACGATTTAACCGAGCTTCAGGTGAAGCGGGAATACGACGAGGCCGATAGCCTTGACGTTCGCGTTTCGCGTGCATCGCAGGTTGTAGCCCCCGTGGCGGCCCCTGCCCCCGTCGCAGTTGCAGCTGCAGCACCAGCTGCTGCCGCACCGGCCGCAGCCGAAGCACCCGTCAGCCAAGACCCGGCGCAATTGCCCGGCGCTGTGACTTCGCCCATGGTTGGCACGGCATATCTTCAGCCAGAGCCTGGTTCTAAGTCATTCGTTTCGGTGGGCGACACCGTCAGCGAAGGACAGACAGTTCTGATCATCGAAGCGATGAAAACCATGAACCAGATCCCGGCCCCGCATTCGGGCACGGTTAAGCGCATCCTCGTAGAAGATGGCGCGCCGGTGGAATTTGGCGCACCTTTGATGATCATCGAATAAGGCCCAGCCAATGTTCGAAAAAATCCTGATTGCCAACCGCGGAGAGATCGCCCTGCGCGTCATCCGTGCGTGCCGTGAAATGGGCATCCGCTCTGTCGCGGTTCACTCAACCGCCGATTCCGACGCGATGCATGTTCGCATGGCCGACGAGGCCGTCTGCATCGGCCCCCCTCCCGGCACAAACAGCTACCTTTCGATCCCTGCGATCGTTTCGGCCTGTGAAATCACCGGGGCCGACGCAATTCACCCCGGCTATGGCTTCTTGTCGGAAAACGCGAACTTCGTGCAGATCGTAGAAGACCACGACATCGCGTTTATCGGCCCTACAGCGGAACACATCCGCATGATGGGCGACAAGATCACCGCCAAAGAAACGATGCGCCAGCTTGGTGTACCTTGCGTACCCGGCTCGGACGGTGGTGTACCTGATCTGGAAACCGCCCGTGTGGTTTCCGAAGAGATTGGTTACCCCGTCATCATAAAAGCCACCGCAGGTGGCGGCGGGCGCGGCATGAAGCTGGCCCAAACCGCCGATGATCTGGAAACCGCGTTCCAAACCGCGCGCTCCGAATCCAAAAGCGCGTTCGGCAACGACGAAGTTTACATCGAAAAATACCTTGGCACGCCACGCCACATCGAAATTCAGGTGTTCGGCGATGGTAAAGGTAACGCAGTGCATCTGGGCGAACGCGATTGTTCGCTTCAGCGCCGCCACCAAAAAGTGTTCGAAGAGGCCCCCGGCCCCATCATCACCGAAGAAATGCGTGCGAAAATCGGCAAAGTCTGCGCCGATGCTGTTGCTCGCATTAACTATATCGGTGCTGGCACGATCGAGTTCCTTTACGAAAACGGCGAGTTCTATTTCATCGAAATGAACACCCGTCTTCAAGTGGAACACCCCGTGACCGAGGCAATCTTTGGCGTCGATCTGGTGCGTGAACAGATCCGTGTGGCCGAAGGGCTGCCCATGTCGTTCACCCAAGAAGATCTTTCGCTGAACGGCCACGCGATTGAAGTACGGATTAACGCTGAAAAGCTTCCGAACTTTTCGCCCTGCCCCGGCAAGATCACCGCATTCCACGCCCCCGGTGGGCTGGGCGTACGGATGGATTCCGCGCTTTACGACGGCTATTCGATCCCGCCCTATTACGACAGCTTGATCGGCAAACTGATCGTGCATGGTCGTGACCGGAAAGAGGCGTTGGCCCGTCTGGCGCGCGCCTTGGGAGAGCTGATCGTGGATGGCGTCGATACGACTGTCCCGCTGTTCCACGCGCTGCTGGAAGAGCCTGACATCCAGTCCGGCGATTACGATATCCACTGGCTGGAGCGCTGGTTGGAAACCAATCTGGCCAAGTGACCCCATGACAGCCCCAGCGCTGACGCCGGATCTGTTACTTCAAGCTTATGCTTCGGGCATTTTCCCGATGTCCGAAGCACGAGACGACCCCGAAATATTCTGGGTCGACCCACGCCAACGCGGCATCCTACCGCTTGATGGCTTCCACATCTCTCGCTCTTTGCGCCGCCGTATCCTGAAAGAACAGTTTCAGATACGCGTAAACACGGATTTTGCAGGGGTGGTCAGGCATTGTGCCGACCGCGAGGAAACCTGGATCAACGATACGATCTTCGACCTTTACGAACAGCTTCACCAACGCGGCTTTGCGCATTCCATCGAAGTCTGGGATGGGGAGGAGTTGGTCGGCGGGTCTTACGGCGTTGCCCTTGGCGGGGCATTCTTCGGCGAAAGCATGTTTTCACGCCGCACAGACGCTTCCAAAATCGCGCTGGCCTATCTGGTGGACCGTCTACGCCAAGCAGGGTTCACCCTGCTGGACACGCAATTTATCACCGACCATCTGGCATCACTTGGTGGCATCGAAATCAGCCGTGCCGATTACCATGTACGATTGTCTAACGCATTGAATGTAGTTGCTGATTTTGACGCGCCGGCAACGCCAACCGCTCAGGAATTAATACAGCGCATGACCCAGACATCGTAACGCGGGTGATCCAGCGCATTCAGCGCCGGGCTGGATGCGATCATCCATCCCTCAAACGTTGCGGTATCCTCGTCCAACTCACGCACAGTGACGTAAGCAAACGCATCGCTGGATGGGTTATCAGCCGGATAGCGGCATTCCCTGAGCGAGATTTCAAGCCGGCCAAATTCAGTGGTCTGGCCGTTTGTCATCTCAATATCGGATACAGCGCCTGACACTTTGTCCAGAACGCGGACGATGCCGCCGCTGGCAGTTTCAGCCGCCTCTTGCGCGGCTGCTGGCAGTGCTAGAAGACACGAAAGTGCAAGCGCCAGCCTCATTCCTCGGCCTCACCGCTTGATGCTGCGACGAATTTCATCAGCAACGAAATAAGCCCAACCGCACCTTGCGTGTCCTCAATCTCGCCGCCCGGCTCCAGATTGAAGGGCGAACCGCCCGGCACGATTTCGATGAAGTTTCCGCCAAGCAAACCTTCGGAAGATACAAGAATCGCGCTGTCATCAGGCAATTCCAAGTTATCTTTCACAGTGAACCGTGCGTCGGCCCGGAACGTCGTCGGGTTCAGATCAAGCGACGTGATCGTCCCAACCTTGACCCCGGCCATCTTCACGTCAGTCCCAACCGCAATGCCCTGAACCGACCGGAAAGAAGCCGTCAATTCATAGCTTCCCGCGGTCGTGCCACTGATGCCCGTCGCGTTGACAAGATACGCAAAAAACCCCGCAGCAGCCGCAAGAACGACTCCACCGACCAACAGTTCTGCTTTGTTTTCTGACATCTGCGCCTTATTCCGGCTGCCAAGCCTCGTAATCGCTGCGTGCAGCGGGCTCTACGCGGCGGATCGAACCGGCGGGCGCATAGGCCAGCGGCGTCCCCGTGCGGTTTTCCTGATGGGGTTTTTCCCACGCTTTGTGCGTCAGCGGTTCTTTTGTAGGGGGCGCATCAAAGGTGTGATGCAGCCAGCCGTGCCAATCTGGGCTGATCCGGCTTGCCTCTACCTCACCGTTATAGATGACCCAGCGCCGCTTTGCGTCGCGCGTTTCGTAAAACACGTTACCCTGCTCGTCTTCACCGACCTTAACGCCTTTTCGCCACGTAAAAATTTGCGTGCCAAGCGTCTGGCCATTCCACCAGGTTACAAGACGAAGAAAGCTGTTCACGATGCCCATGGAACCCTCCGGCAATTCTTCCCCATGATATGGACCATCGGCGCCATAACGTCTAGGGGCAAGCGTGCCTCACCCCTGCGGTTGGCGCGCTGTTACTTCGATTTCGATCTTCATTTCAGGTTCCATAAGCGGACAACTGATCATTGTTGCCGCCGGCCGAACCTCACCAAAGAAATCCTGCAGAACCGGCCAGCACGCTTCAAAGTCTTTGGCATCGGGCAAAATATACCGGACGCGCACGACGTCGGCCATCGCACAGCCCGCTTCGGCAATCGCCTTTTCGATGGTTTCAAGCGCATTTCGGCACTGCTCTGACACGGTCTCGGGCATTTTCATGCTGGAATAGTCATAACCCGTCGTTCCGGAAACGAAGACCCAGCCATCTTGAACCACTGCACGGGAATAGCCGATCTTTGCTTCAAACGGCGATCCGGACGAGATGAGTTTACGAGTCATATGATATCCCTCAACTTTTTGCTTGATGACGCCTTTGGCCGAATTCCAAAGAAAGGTCCAGTTTCTATTTTCACCAAGCCGACTTAGCGCAACAAAAGCGAACCTGTTGAAACAAAAAAGGCGGGCACATGGCCCGCCTTTCGAAACGCTATAGAAGGTAGGTTAGCTTGCGCTAGCGCCCTCTTTCTTTTGATCGGCATAGATCATCAACGGAGCCGCGTCAGAATTTACGGCTTCCTCATTCACAACAACCTCTTCAACCTCGGCCATGCCTGGCAGGTCGAACATGGTATCCAGCAAGATATCTTCCATGATCGACCGAAGGCCACGCGCGCCAGTCTTACGTTCGATTGCGCGCTTAGCGATGGCTTTCAGCGAATCGTCGGTAAAGGTCAGCTGGGTTTCTTCCAGTTCGAACAGGCGCTGGTACTGCTTGACCAAAGCGTTCTTCGGCTTCGTCAGAATGGTAACCAGTGCGTCTTCGTCCAGATCCTGCAGGGTTGCGATAACTGGCAAACGACCGACAAATTCTGGAATAAGACCGAACTTAAGCAGATCTTCGGGCTCCAGTTCGTTGAACATCTCGCCGACACCGCGTGTGTCGTTGTCTTTAACATCGGCACCGAAACCGATGCCCGATCCCTTACCGCGCTGAGCGATAATCTTTTCAAGGCCAGCGAACGCGCCGCCGCAGATGAACAGGATATTGGTCGTATCGACCTGCAAGAATTCCTGCTGCGGGTGCTTGCGCCCCCCTTGTGGCGGAACCGATGCAACGGTGCCTTCCATGATCTTCAACAGGGCCTGCTGAACACCTTCGCCAGACACGTCGCGCGTGATGGAAGGGTTGTCAGACTTGCGGGTGATCTTATCAACTTCGTCGATGTAAACGATGCCGCGCTGCGCGCGTTCAACGTTGTATTCGGATGCCTGAAGCAGCTTCAGGATAATGTTTTCAACATCTTCGCCCACATAACCGGCTTCGGTCAGGGTGGTCGCATCGGCCATCGTGAACGGTACATCAAGGATACGGGCCAGCGTTTGCGCCAGAAGCGTTTTACCGCAGCCGGTTGGGCCGATCAGCATGATGTTGGATTTCGCCAGTTCGATGTCGCCCGATTTGGACGCATGGTTCAGACGCTTATAGTGGTTGTGAACCGCGACAGACAGAACCCGCTTGGCGTGCGCCTGACCGATAACGTAATCGTCCAGAACTTCGCAAATCTCTTTCGGTGTTGGGACACCTTCAGAAGATTTAAGCCCGGCCGACTTTGTCTCTTCACGGATGATATCCATGCAAAGCTCGACACATTCATCGCAAATGAAGACTGTCGGGCCGGCGATGAGCTTGCGCACCTCATGTTGGCTTTTGCCGCAGAACGAGCAGTAAAGCGTATTTTTGGAGTCGCTGCCGGAGTTATTCGCCATGTTCATCCTCTGAAGCTCGTTGTACCGCATTTTGCCTGCGGTCGCGTCAGGCTGATCTGATATTCCCACCAACCTATGGCAGGTATTTTCCGGGTACAACGCCAAAATCTGGCGCTGCACCCGATCTTCACCGGTGCTTAGCTTGCAGCACCTTCAATTTTCTCACGGTTTTCGACGATTTCGTCGATCAGGCCCCATTCTTTCGCATCTTCGGGCGACATGAAATTGTCCCGTTCCAGCGCATCAACGACCGCTTTCATCTTCTGACCGGTGTGGCGAACATAGATTTCGTTCAACCGGTCTTTCAGCTTCTGCGTTTCCTGTGCGTGAATCATGATGTCGGTCGCCTGACCCTGATACCCACCCGATGGTTGGTGAACCATGACGCGGCTGTTAGGCAGCGAAAAGCGCATGCCTTTTTCACCAGCAGCCAGCAACAGCGAACCCATCGACGCCGCCTGCCCCACAACCAGTGTGGAAACCTTTGGTTTGATGTACTGCATCGTGTCGTAGATCGACAAACCGGATGTCACAACGCCGCCGGGGCTGTTGATATACATCGAAATCTCTTTGGTCGGGTTCTCAGCCTCTAGGTGCAAAAGCTGTGCCACGATCAGCGACGACATGCCGTCATGGATCGGGCCGGTGATAAAGATGATACGTTCTTTCAGCAGACGCGAAAAAATATCATATGCCCGTTCGCCGCGCGAAGTCTGCTCGACCACCATCGGAACAAGCGTGTTCATGTAAGTCTCTAAAGGATCGTTCATTTCGCTCTGCCTGTTGCTTTGGGCCATCTGTAGCCCGAGAAACCTTACAGAGTCTTAGGCGCGCGTCCCGGTGGCTGCAAGTGCCTGCCACACCAGATTGCAGCGCTTGCGCAACACCTGATGCGCCAACTGCGTTGATTTGTTACGAAATCCGGCAAAACGCACACGTTTTTTTGTGTGGCGCAGCTTACTTTTTTGCGGTCTTACGTGTCTCAGAAAAATGGGAGAAGTCATTTATGAAGCGTCTGTTAACAGCCCTTGCCGTGTCGGCCCTTGCCGCCCCCGCCTTCGCGGACCCCAACCCCGATGATTGGAATTCCGTCCTGACCGAAGCAGACGGACAGACTGTTTACTGGAACGCGTGGGGTGGTTCGACCGCCACCAATGACTTCATCCGCTGGGCTGGCGATCAGATTTCCGAACGGTATGGCGTTACGCTGGAACATGTAAAGCTTTCCGACACCGCAGATGCCGTAAGCCGTGTTCTGGCCGAAAAGACTGCTGGCAAAGACGAAGGCGGCGCTGTTGACCTTATCTGGATCAACGGCGCGAATTTCGCAGCCATGAAAGACGCCGGTCTGCTTTATGGCCCGTGGGCGCAGTCCCTTCCCAACTGGGATTTGGTGGATGTCGAGGGCAAACCCGCCGTGACGTCGGATTTCACCGTGCCAACCGATGGGCTGGAAAGCCCGTGGGCCATGGCGCAGGTCGTCTTCTACTATGATACCGCCCGCCTTCCGGCCCCGCCCAAATCCATGTCTGAACTTATGGAATGGTCCGCAAACAACCCCGGTCGGTTCACCTTTCCCCAGCCGCCCGATTTCCTTGGCACGACGTTCCTGAAACAGGCGCTTTACGGGCTGGTGACGGACCCCGCCGTTCTACAAGGCCCCGCCGATGCGGCCGATTATAACGCGACCACCGAACCGCTGTGGGCCTATCTTGCCGATCTGACACCGCAGCTGTGGCGTTCGGGCCGGGCGTATCCCCAAACCGGGCCGCGCCAGATTCAGTTGATGGCCGACGGTGAAATCGACCTTGCGATTTCCTTTAGCCCCGGCGAGGCATCCACCGCGATTGCAAACGGCGAACTGCCCGACACCGTCCGCACCTTCGTTATGGACGGCGGCACAATCGGCAACGCCAGCTTCGTGGCGATCCCTTACAACGCGTCAGCCAAGGCCGGTGCCATGGTTCTGGCCGACTTCCTGTTGTCGCCACAGGCACAGGCCCGCGCGCAAGACCCCAATGTTTTGGGTTATGGCACCGTACTGGCCATGGACAAACTGCTCCCCGAGGATCGCGTCCGCTTCGACGCGCTAGAGCTGGGCATCGCGACCCTTTCCCCGGCCGAACTGGGCAACGCCTTGCCCGAACCTCATCCTAGCTGGATGACCCGGATCGAGGAAGACTGGACCGCCCGTTTCGGCGTGGCCCAGTAACCCATGCGCCTTGCCCCGGCGCTGACGCTTTTGTTGTTGATTGGTCCCGTTCTTGCGGGGCTAATCGGCACGATTGCGCCCGCGCTGGGGTATTTCCCTGCCATCGGCGGCACCACCCTGTCGCTGGACGCACTGCGCGCGCTCTTTGATTGGCCCGGCGTTTTCGCGGCCGCCCGGTTAAGTGTCAGCACCGGGGTCGTGGCAACCCTGCTATCGCTACTGATCACCGCGCTGATCCTGGCGGGATGGTCCGGCACCCGCGCCTTTCGTTGGATCGAAAGGGCGCTGTCCCCGCTTTTGTCAGTGCCCCACGCTGCCGCGGCCTTTGGCATCGCCTTTCTGATCGCCCCCTCGGGTTGGATCGCGCGCGCGTTCTCCCCATGGCTAACAGGATGGACCCGCCCGCCCGACCTGCTGATCCTTCAAGACCCGTGGGGCATCGCCATGACGCTTGCCCTGATCACAAAAGAAGTACCTTTCCTTTTGCTGATGTCCATCGCGGCCCTACCACAAGCACAACCGCGCCGCAGTCTGACCATCGCGCAATCCTTGGGCTATTCGCGGGTCACTGGTTGGCTAAAGGCAGTATTTCCACGCATCTATGCGCAAATCCGTCTGCCGGTTTATGCCGTTCTGGCCTATTCCATGTCGGTGGTTGATGTCGCCATAATCCTTGGCCCGAACACACCGCCCACACTGGCCGTCCAAATCGTGCGCTGGATGGGCGACCCTGACCTAACGATGCGCTATATCGCGGGTGCAGGCGCAATGCTGCAACTGTGCCTTGTCATCGCGACCCTGCTGATGTGGCGCGGCGCAGAAAGCGTCGTCGCCAAGCTTGGCTGTCATTGGGCAGAACGTGGCGGCCGGGGCAAGTGGGACGCAATTCTAAAGTGGTTTGCCCTGCTGTTGGCTGTCACAACCGTCGCCGCCGTTCTGCTGGGGCTGGCCGGGCTAGCCGTTTGGTCCGTCGCTGGCTTTTGGAGCTTTCCGAACACCCTCCCAGACACCCTGTCTTTGCGCACATGGATGCGCCATGGGGCCAGCCTTTGGGACCCGACTTTTGAAACCCTTCTTATCGCCGGGGCCTCAACACTAATCGCGCTTGCCCTGACGCTAGCCTGCCTAGAGGCGGAATTTCGCTTCGGGTTCAAAAAGGGGCGCGGCGGGATGTGGTTGCTGTACCTACCGTTGTTGATCCCACAAATCGCCTTCCTTCCGGGGCTGCAAACGCTGGCGCTGATGGCCGGGGCCGATATGGGGCGCGGCGTCGTGATCTTTGGGCATGTGGTCTTTGTGCTGCCCTATGTCATGCTGTCGTTAAGCGACCCTTACGAAAGCTGGGACAGGCGCCATGCCACCGTCGCCGCCGCCCTTGGCGCGCGCGCCAACCGCATCTTCTGGACCGTACGAATGCCGATGCTGCTGGCCCCCGTTCTTACCGCTGCCGCCGTTGGTTTTGCGGTGTCGGTCGGGCAATACCTTCCCACGCTGCTGATTGGCGCAGGCCGGGTGCAAACCCTAACAACAGAGGCTGTCGCGCTTGCGTCAGGCGGTGACAGGCGCATCATCGGGGTTTACGCCTTGGCACAAACCGGGGTGGTGTTTCTGAGCTTTGCCGCCGCCATCGCCCTGCCGCGCATTGTGTGGCTAAATCGCCGCGCGCTGAGAGAGGCATAATGACAACCGGACTACACCTTCAAAATCTGTGCGTTCTTCAAGGCGGTGCCCCGCTGGTTGCCCTAGACGCCCACATCGCCCCGGGCGAGGTTCTGACCGTGATGGGCCCCTCCGGCGTTGGCAAATCGACGTTGCTGGCGGCCATTACCGGCACCCTGCCCCATGGCTTCACCATCGAAGGGCGCATCGTGTTGAACGGTATTGATGTCACCGACCTGCGCCCCGAACAGCGCCACATCGGCATCCTGTTCCAAGAAGAGCTGTTGTTCCCCCACCTGTCCGTCGGCGGCAACCTCGCCTTCGGGCTTCCGCCCACACCTCGGGGCCGCACGGCGCGGCGTGCGAAAGTGGATGCCGCACTGAAAGAGGTCGACCTGCCCGGTTTCGCACAGCGCGACCCCGCCACCCTGTCCGGCGGCCAAAAGGCCCGCGTGGCATTGATGCGCATGTTGCTAAGCGACCCCAAGGCGCTGTTGCTGGACGAAGCGTTTTCCCGCCTTGATACTGCCCTGCGCGCCCAAGTGCGTCAGTTGGTGTTTGACCGGGCAAAGGCCCGCGCCTTGCCTGTGCTGATGGTCACCCATGACGCGGAAGACGCGAAAGCAGCCGGTGGCAATATCGTGGAAATTACCGCCCAGGGCTAAGTGTCAAAGCACGCGGCGATCAAAAGAGATGGCTTTCAGAACAGCGAACACCGGCTGCCCCACCGCCAAGCCAAGCTGTGAAACCGCCGCGCGGGTCACGCGAGCACGCAGACATTGCGAACCAACGGCCACGAAAACTTCGGCAAATGCGGTTTCGGTTTCTTCGATGATCTCTGTCACCTGCCCAGAAAGGATGTTCTGCGCACTTAGGCCGATGGGCGGGCTGGTCGCCAGCAAAACATCGCGCGCCCGAACACGAAGCTGAACCACATCGCCAACCGCGACCTTTGCGGCGGGCATCGACAGGGTTTGACCTTCAAGTTCCAACCGCGTCAGTCGAAACGCCTCATCCGCACCGCTAACACGCGCGTTTAGGATAACGCCCGCCTCAAACCGGCTTCCGCCCGCGTCCAGATCCAACCGAGCGAACGTTTCGGCCAGCGGGCCAGCCGCCGTAACGCGCCCATCGCCGATAACGATCATATCGCCCGCGATCCGTGTCACCTCATCAATGGCATGGGTCACATAGAGAACTGGCAAACCAAACGCGTCTGGCAGACGAGCGATATAGGGCAAAATCTGTGCCTTGCGCCGCATATCAAGGCCCGACAGCGGTTCATCCATCAACAGCAGTCGTGGCCGTGCCAACAACGCGCGACCCATCGCGACCCGCTGCCGTTCCCCCCCCGACAACGAAGCCGGACGGCGCGCAAGCAACGGCCCCAGATCCAGCGCGTGAACAACCGCATCGCGCGAAATTGGCGAAGCACCGTTCGAGCGCTTGTCGGCAAAGTTCAAGTTCCCGGCCACCGTCAGATGGCCAAACAGCCGTGCATCCTGAAACACCATACCGACGCCGCGTTTATGGGGCGGCACAAAGACCCGGTCATCGCTGTCTTGCCAGACATCACCATCAAAGGCGATGCGCCCGCTGCCGTCAGCTTCCAGCCCCGCAATCGCGCGCAGAACCGTGCTTTTGCCCGCGCCCGACGGCCCGAACAGCGCGGTAATTCCCGTCAGATCGGCATCATGCACGATGTTCATGGCGAAATCGCCGCGTGCCAGTTGCAGGTTCAGGGAAAGCTTGTTCATCCCCTACCCCACATGCACAGGGAAACGACGGTTCATGCTGTAAACGAACAGCAGGATGAGGAAGGAAAACACCAGCAGCCCAGCCGACAGGACATGCGCCTCGCTGTAATTGATCGTCTCAACATGTTCGTAAATCGCGATCGAGATCACTTTGGTCTTGCCGGGAATGTTCCCGCCCACCATCAGAACGACGCCAAATTCGCCAATCGTATGGGCAAAGCTAAGAACCGTCGCCGTCAGGTACCCGCGCGCGGACATTGGCAACACCACCGAAAAGAACGCATCCCACGGGCCCGCACGCAGGCTGGCGGCTGCTTCCAATGGGGCGCGGCCCAGCGCCTCAAACGCGGACTGAAGCGGTTGCACCATGAACGGCAGCGAATACAGACACGACGCCACGACCAACCCCGTGAATGAGAATGTCAGGGTATCCCCCGTCACGTCGCGCCACGCCGCCCCAAGCGGCGCAGACGGGCTGAGGAAGATCAGCAGGTAAAAGCCCAACACCGTTGGCGGCAGCACCAGCGGCAACGCCGTGATCGCCTCTATGATCGGTTTCATCCGGCCCCGACTTTGCGCCAGCCACCATGCCAATGGCGTGCCGATCAACAGCAACACACCGGTCGTGACCGCTGCCAGCCGAAGGGTAAGCCACAGGGGGGCAAGGTCTGGCAACTCCACCTGCGCTACTCCACCAAATAACCGAAACGAGAGATTACGCTTCGCGCCGCATCCCCCTGCAAATATTCAAGAAAGGCAAGGCCACCCTCGCTTTGCGCGTTCAGTAACACGGCGTCTTGGCGGATCGGGTCGTAAAGTTCGGCAGGAACATCCCAGCGACTGCCCGCCGTCGCGTTGCGCGGGCTAAGCACGGCTGAAAGGGCGACGAAGCCCATATCGGCATTGCCCGTCGCCACCATTGAAAACGTCTGTCCGATGTTTTGCCCCATCACCAGCTTTCCCTGCACCACATCCGTTAGGCCAAGTGTGGCCACGGCCTGTTCTGCCGCAGCACCATATGGCGCAAGTGCGGGGTTGGCCATTGCGACGAACCGCGTATCCGGGTCGGTGATCGCTGCCGTGCCATCGCCGTTTATCCGCCCCTCTTTCGGGCTCCACAGGGTCAACTGGCCGATGGCATAGGTGAAACGCGTTCCCGCCACAGCGTCCCCTTCAGCGATTAAGCGGGCGGGACGGTCCTGATCGGCCGCAAGCATCGCGTCAAACGGAGCGCCTGCTTTCACCTGCGCGTAAAGCTTACCGGTGGAGCCAGCCGACACCAACAGGTCATAGGGGTACGCGGCTTCGAACATTGGTTCGATTTCCGCGACCACCTCGGCGAAATTTGCAGCCACCGCGACAATTACTGTTTCTTGGGACCAAGCTGGGCGCACAGCACAAAGCAGCGCGGTGCCAGCGAACCACAGGCGCCAGCGGCTAAACCTCATCTGATCGCCCCTCTACCTGTTCTGAACGGACCCGGCGCAGGATTTCGACCAGCATCGCAGTGAAAAGCCCCATGTTTAACAACCCATTCGCGGCCGCCATCCCACCAAGAATGCGCCATTCCAAGGGCAGCAGGATGTCGCCAAACCCAAGCGTCGTAAACGCCACGATTGAAAAATAAGTTGCCGGTTCCAGCGCGTCAAAAACATCCAAAACCACAAAGGCCAACGCCCAGACCCAAACCGACGCGGTCAACACGGTCAGCACCATCAGCACCGCACCAATCAACACAAGCGCCAGCTTTGGCGCGTGTGGGCGGCGCACCAACCAACGGCCCAGCATTGTCAGCAATCCTTCGGCAATCCAAAAGCCGATTGCGGCGATCACGATGGTGATAAGGATCAGGATGGTGCCGATGAAAATTTGGTGAACCATGCGCCCCCCTTATGCCGAATGTCTGACCAACATAAGACAAGAGCACGCCACGCCCCGCAAGGCGCAAATTTCCACCAGGGTAAGGGCCACATATTGGCGCGGCTACGGCGTGCCAGAACGCCGTTTTCACACGAAATGAAGGCGCACGAAATGGGCGCCTTCATCTTGATCATCGTCTGCTTAACCGGCGTTTGCTGCGATAATCTGCGCCACGGACACCGCGTCAGTGATCGTGTCGACGGAATAGATTTGCATAATCCCTTGGTTCGCTGCGGCAAGCCCGACCATATCGGCGTTACGGGATCCGGTGACCGAATTTTCCAGCAGAATACCGGTCGAATGTGCCAGCGTTTGATAAAGCGTTCCCATCGCCATGGCCGGAGCTTCGGCGACGACCTTCACGTTTGTCGAGGTGACGGCCTCAAGAATACCTGCGTTAACTGTCATAACTCTCTCCTTGGTTGGGTTGTGGTTGCTGCCTTATGGGCAGCGTCTATCAACTGACGCGACTGTCGGCCGCTCCAGCCAATTCTAGCTGAGGTTGTTGGCTGCAATCAGCGCATCGATCTGACGAAGCTGATCACTGGGCTGCCCCAAGATGCGCGTCACACACTGGGTGGCTGTCGCCAGCCCGGCCATATAAGTCTGGCTAAGCTGTGCGACCCCCGCCTCTAACGCGCGCGATTGCGACTGAGCCGAAGAAATCATCAAGCTTGCAATCGCAAAGCTGGGTGAGGTCGACACAACAAGATCCGAAGTCATCGTGGGGCTTTCCATTGCATCCGATGCTTGATCCGTGGCGGTTTTATCTGTGTTGGACACGTCTGTTTCTCCTTGGTTATGGGGATGTAAGCCGCTTGCGGGCCAGTGCGATTTTTTGCCGGCGACCAAGAGATACCTTCATTTCCTCGATCAATTTTTCCGCGAAAGCTTCGTCATCGATTTCGGCCGTTTGCTGTGTGTCGATCGAATTGGCTTCGATGAATTGCTGCAAGGCGACCAAAACGGGATTGATGGTCGCCATGACCTCTTTGACGCATCGCTTTGAAACTTGGTCGATCAACCAGTCTTGGTCGAACGCATCGATTGCGGCTGCCACCTCTTCCTCCATCGCTTCGACCTCAATTTCTTCTGCAACGGCAATCGCGGCTTCCTCAGCAGCAAGCGTTTCTTCTGAAAGCTTCGCGGTGATTTGGTCGGAGTCTTCTATCAGCCCTTCGGCGTAGCCTTTGATCGCGCTGATAACTTCAATCGTTTTGCGCCGCTGGCTTTCCAAGGTCGCTAGGATTTCATTGCTTTCCGACAGTTTTGACATGGCATCATCCTGACGCGGTTGCGCTATACGTTGTCTGCGGGGTCCGGCTGGAAATCCGGCACCCAGACATTCACCCAGTAATTCGTCACCAAACCTGCAGCGACCAAGCCGCCGCCAACGACGATCGTCGCGTGATCCTCAGATGCTTCGCCAAAGACCAAAACAACGCTTCCGATGGTGACCAGCGTCGCAACGACCACCTTTTTCGCCGTCGGTGCCCAGTCGGGCACGTCGGCACCCAAATCGGCGACGTTCGCGCTCCACAGGCCCAATGTCGACAGCACCTGATACGCCGTGAACGCGGAAATGCTTGCCGACTGAAAGTTCAGCTGAGCTTCGATTTGCTGCTGAGTGGCGACCGGAAGGTTTTCAAATTTGACTTCGGTCTTGTGGGTTCGAAATTCCGGCTCCCCGGTCGGCGAGGCCCTGAGGGTGACATTAAGCTTTACGACATCCGTGTCGGGAATGCGGATTTGCAGCAACCCCGTGGCGCTTGTCGCCGTGATTAAATCCGTCAGCATCGCATAGGGCATGTAACGCGAATTGACGTAGGTTTCGCTTTTTCCACCGCCTGCGTCGACCGTTTGAACAAGATAAACAAACACGCCCAGTTGGTTTGCGCCCCCTTCGGCACACAGCGCCTTGAACCCCTTCTTGCCAACGACTTCGACTTCGCGAAAGTTAGGGGTGAACCCCGAAATGGGCGTCTGCAGCTGAACAATTGTGCCCAAGCTGGGGTCATCTGACTGACCGCGCCCCAAGCGCAGATAGTGCTCATCGCTTGCGCGCGAATTATCCGACACGAACCTTTCTTGCAGCTGTTGGGTATAGAAAAAATCGGACCATTGGTTCAGTCCGGGACTGCCCAGGTGCACGGCCGGTTTGAACTGATTGGAATACGCGGCAGCATCTCTATTGTGTTTCGACATTAGATATCTCCGTTAAATTTGTGTGCGGTTTCAGCAATGGTCGAATGAAAGTTCGCAAGGCTGGTCATCGCGCTTTCCACAGCCTTCAAACCCACGTCCGAAGGGGGCTGTTGTGCCAAGGTGTCATCGACCGACGGGCCATGTGTTGGACTGCCCAACGGGGCGGGCGTTTCCGGCAGGCTGGCGCCGCCTGAAATGGCTTTTTCCAGCGCCTTGGCCAATGCCACCAACAAGATCTGTTCTGCGCCTTGCACGAAGCTGCGCGCATCTTCCAGTGCCATGACCAGCGTCTGTTCATAGAACGGCTTGACGAAAGACACCGTCTGCTGCGTTCCGGGGTCAAGCACCTCGGCGTTGATAAACTTGACCGACTTTTCGGTGTCCGTCTGCGCGTCTGGGCCATTGGTTGGTGCTGTCATCATTGCCTCCTACCTGTCGCAAATTCGGTTCTTCCGCGCCTTGGGGATCACTTCGAAATGATCTTGATGGCTTGCGCGACAATCGTGGGGTTCAGGGCATTCAGATTGCCTTGGTTCGCGTTCGCATTACTGATTGCAATGCCCGCCGCCTGTGCCGCGATCTGATAGAGCGTGCCCATAGCCTGAGCAGGCGACTCTCCGATGACCGTGACGTTGGTCTGGGTGACCTCATCTGTGACCTGCGGATTGACATCCGAATTGCCCGCCATCTGATCGCCCCTTGATTGTTCATCACTGTAAATGACGCAGTGCTTGGCCGATTGTGATGAATGAAGCTCAAATTAATCGTCGATCCAGACCCGAAGCTTTCCACGCAGCGTCTTCACCTTCTGGCGCGCACAAGCCGGAGAAATATCCAGCTTCTGCCCAATTTCGCTGTACGAGAGGTCGTGGATAAATCGCAGATGAAACAGCTCCTGAATGTTTGGAGGCATCGTCGCGAGGTGGTCAAA
Organism: Actibacterium lipolyticum; assembly: GCF_900184935.1. Taxonomy (GTDB): domain Bacteria; phylum Pseudomonadota; class Alphaproteobacteria; order Rhodobacterales; family Rhodobacteraceae; genus Actibacterium_A; species Actibacterium_A lipolyticum. The sequence goes on from NZ_FXYE01000002.1 coordinate 455,553, forward strand.
AATATCGTTAAGAGTTCGTTTCGCAATATAGGTGCGCTCTGTATCGGGACACACGCTGCACCATTTCGCATGTGCCCCATATTCCTGCAGTTCTTCGGACCTATCCATAACCCGGTTTCCAACCCGCCGATTACTGTCTTGATAAACTTGCAGTAATGAAACGAGCATCAGGCCGACGAAATTTTCGATCTCTCGTTCAAGGCTGAGATATTTCAAAACCTTCAACGTCGCCTGCGATGACAAATCCTCGGGGTCTTGCCCCCCGTCCCGCGTCAACCTTCGTGCGCGGCGCATCAGCAACGGATAATTGTCGGACCACTGATCTTGGAATTTTGCACGCGAAGAGACGACAGTGCCAATGTTGAAACTATTGGACATAATTTTTCCCCGAAGAATAATTTTTTAAAAATCTCCTTGGGATTAAAGACGTAGACTCTCTGCATCCGTGACGGGAGTCACTGGCGAAAAATCAATTCATAGAAGAACGGCGCCAGCGATATCCAAATGTTTAAGCGCGGCGTGGGGAAGGCCCGTTAAACGGAATTTAGTAGTTATATTTCAACAGCATAAATCGCGACGTGGCTGTGGCCAAATCGCCGGATGCGGCGCGAAACACCGGAACATCCGCAATTCTTATAAAATTCAAATTCCTCGGCGCCCAGCTGACCGAAAGTGTCACCGTCAGCACTTAGGTGCCGACGGTTTTCACTCTCTTGTCCGCAATCCACCCCTCAAAGCGCTTCAGAATACGGTTAAGGGACAGCGCCCCTTGGTACCGTTATCTGCGCGGAACGCCCTTACCGCGCAGAAGGCGTTTTTGGGCCGCAATGCGGAAGGGTGCGTTGGGCGCACCATACCCGCTATATCCGTCGCGCCGCTCCAGTATTTCGAAGAACATCCCGCCCGCAAAAGGCCGCGAATACAGCTGGAAAAACTCGCCGTTCTCATCCCGGTCATAAAGGATGTTGTGATGGCGCATCGCAGCCAGCTGTTCTTCTGGAAGATCGAACCGGGATTCCAGATCAGCATGATAGTTTGCCGGCATAGGAAGCGAAGCAAAGCCAAGCGCGGCCAGCGCATCGGCCGTAGCAAAGATATCATCCGTGGCGAATGCAACATGCTGAACCGGCGCCCCAAACGTTTCGGCAAGAAAGCTGCCCGCGAAGGTGCGGTGGCTTTCGGCCCCGTTCAGCGTGATCCGGAACGCCCCATCGCCCGCCTGAAGAGCCTGACTTCTGACCAGACCGTCAGGGTCGGTCACATCGAACATCCCTGCCTTTTCCATGTCGAACAACGATGTGTAGAACAGCGACCAGCTAAGCATTTCGTCATAGGTCATGGTCTGCGCGATGTGGTCGATCCGGGTCAGACCCGTTGTGGGACCGCTGGTCTCTACGGGTTCGAATTCAGCCGACCAAACCTCGGACAGGGCCTGTGTATCGTCAAGGAAATGCAAAACGCTGCCACCAAGGCCACGGATCGCCGGAATCTCAATTTGCCCCGGGCTTAGCGCCTGACTGAACGGTTCCCCACCAAGCGCCTTGGCCCGCGCCGTCGTGTCCGATGCAGACGTAACCGACAGCCCGATGTCATAGATGCTGGTCCCACGTGCAGCAAAGGTAGAAGCCGCCAGATCGCCCTGCTCTTCGTTGATAAGGATGCGAATGTCACCCTGTTGCCAAAGCGTCAGCACCTTGGAAACATGCCGCCCAACACGGGCAAATCCCAACCCTTGCAAAAGGGTCTCTAGCGTCCGCGCCTCTTCCCCACGCGAAGCGAATTCGATGAATTCCACGCCCTGCACATCGCCCCGTGGAGGGAACGGTGGCATATCAACGACGCAGTCAGGTTCGGCGCGGCGCACATCGTCCATCAGGCTGATCAATGACCGATACCCGTCACGTGCCACCCCTTTGGGGCTGCCGCCGCGGAACTGGTCGTTAAAAATCTCAAGGCTGATTGGCCCGTTGTAGCCCGCCGCCATTACCGCACGTGTGAACCCGGTAACGTCAAGATCACCCTCGCCCGGCATGTTCCGGAAATGCCGCGACCAGTACAGAAGGTCCATCTCGATCTTGGGTGCGTCAGCAAGCTGAACAAAGAAAATTCGATCACCGGGAATCCGGCGGATGGTGTCGGGGTCGATGTCGCGCGCCAAGGTGTGGAAGCTGTCCACAATCAGCCCGATATTTGGGTGATCGGCACGGCGCACGACCTCCCACGCATCGCGGTGATCGTTGACATGACGCCCCCAGGCCAACGCTTCATACCCAACACGGATACCGCGTGCGGCCGCGATTTCACCCAGTTCGGCAAAATCGGCGGCGGCGCGGTCGATACCGCCCAGACTTTCGGGATGAACCGAGGAACAAAACAATACCAGATCGGTTCCAAGTTCCTGCATCAGGTCGAATTTGCGCTGCGCCCGGTCAAACGCCTTGGCACGGAACGCGCCGGGCAGGCCTTCGAAATCGCGGAACGGCTGAAACAGCGTAATCTCAAGCCCGTGGTCACGGATCATCCGGCCGACTTCGCGCGGGCTTCCTTCGTCCGCGATGAAATCTTGTTCAAATATCTCCACGCCACTAAAGCCCGCCGCGGCAATTGCCTCTAGCTTTTCGCGCAGGTTTCCGGGGACGGATACTGTGGCAATGGAGGTTTTCATGATGTTTCCTTGCTCTGAAGAAGGTCATCGCGCAGCTGCGCCTCGTTCAGCGGAAGCCCCGTGAAAAAGTGCCACGCATGAACGCCTTGGAAGAAGAATAGGTTCCACCCCGAGATGATGGAAAGATCTTCGGAAAACGCATCCTGCAAGAATTGCGTTTCGACAGGCGTATAGACGGCATCAAAGGCCCATTCGGCCCCCGCCATGGCAGCCCGTGGCAAAGGAGTTCCCTCATACCCGACCATGCCAACCGGTGTGCAGTTGATCAGCCCTGCCGCGCCTTCTGCGGCGCGGGTTGGGTCGTCATATGTGGTGACTTGCATATCTGGCGCCGCTAGGCGCAACGCCTCGGCCAGCACTTCGGCCTTGGCCATGTCGCGATCGACCAGCCGCAAATCTTTGGTGCCAAGCGCGACAAGGCCAAACGCAACCGCGCGCCCAACACCACCTGTCCCAATCATCAGAACGGGGCCGGTGTCGGCGTCTTGGCGCACACTTTTGTACGCCGCCACAAAGCCAGAATAGTCGGTGTTGTAACCAACTGGCCCGTCTTCTTCGAAAACCACGGTGTTGGCCGCGCCGATGGCCCGGACCAAAGGATCGTCAATCCGAAGCGAGGGAACGACATGTTCCTTATAGGGATAAGTCACGTTAATCCCGCGATATCCGCCATTTTGACAGCGCGCGAAAACCTGTTCAAACGTTTCGCCCAACACTTTGGGAACCAACGGGTCATAGGTCACTGCGACGCCGTTCTGGTCGCCTGCAAGCCGGTGCAGCAATGGCGACCGTGACCGGGCGATGTTATCGCCGATAAGGCCCAAACGCAGTTTTGTCGTGGCGGTCATCGTGGGCTTCTCCGAAGTAGGATTGATTTAGCACGGGTCCAGAGCGGCGTTTGCGACACAAAGATCAACACGACCGCAATCAAAAGAACCGTCGAAAGCGGGCTTGAAAACAGGCCTTCAAAGAAACGGCCCATATCTTCGCGTTCCGAGATGATTGCACGTCTCCAGTTATCGTCCAACAGTCGGGACAGGATGACACCAAGGATCACAGGCCCCAAGGGATATCCGTAATGGCGCATGAAATAACCGAAAACGCCAAACCCAAGCATCCAGTAAACGTCGCTGATCGAATTGTTGACCGCATAGGCACCAACAATCGAAAGCAGCATGATCATCGGAATCAGGACCGAACGCGGCATCTCGACGATTTTGGTGAAAAGCTTGATCCCGGTCAGGCCGAAGAACAGCATAAAGCAGTTCGCCGTCACAAGCGCGCCAACGATGAACCAGAACATATCCGGGTTATCCACCATCAGCATCGGGCCAGGGTTCAGACCGTGAATGAACAGCGCGCCAATCATAATCGCGGTCACCGCGTCACCCGGGATGCCAAGCGTCATCATCGGAATAAACGCACCACCAACGGCAGAGTTATTCGCGGTTTCCGGGGCGACAAGCCCCTCCATGGCCCCTTCGCCGAAGGGGCGGTCGGGGTTCTTGGTCACACGCTTGGCGTGGTCATAGGCCATCAGGGCCGCGATATCGCCCCCCGTGCCGGGAAGCGCGCCGATGATCACACCGATTGTCGATGTCTGCATCGACAGCGGCAGGTGCTTACGCACCGTCGACATAGATGGAATGATGCGGCTGATCTTTTGGCGCACGGCTGTTTTATCAACGTGATGAAGCTGCATCAGAGCCTCGGACACACCGAACATACCGATCATAACGGCGATAAAGGAAATACCGCCCTCCATGATTTGCAGATCAAAGGTGAAGCGTTCTGTGAAGGTCAGTGCGTCACGCCCGACCGCGCCGATAGCAATGCCCAAAGCGCCGGCAAAGATGCCTTTGACAAGGCTACCAGTCGAAAGCGACCCGACAAGCAAAATGCCCAACACAGCCAGCAGCATATAGTCGCGCGGTTGGAACTTAAGCGCGAAGTCCGAAACAAACGGCGCGGCCAGAGCAAGCACGCCGATGCCGATAAACCCGCCGATAAAAGACATGACCGTGGTCACGCCGATTGCCGTGCCCGCCTCGCCACGTTTGGCCATTGGGTATCCGTCCATCGCCGTCGCAATCGCCGACGGTGCGCCGGGGATGTTCAACAAGATCGCCGTGCGCGAACCACCATAGACGCCACCCATATAGATGCCGATCATCAACGAAATGGCCGGGTACACATCCCATGAGAAGGTGAACGAAATCAGAATTGAAACGGCCATCGTCACGGACAGGCCCGGAATGGCCCCCACGTAAACACCAGCAAACGTACCAAGACCAACCAGCAAAAGCAGCTGTGGGTGCGAAAAGACGGTTAGGAAAGCAAGAAGGGTTTCCATCAGTTGCCCCCATTAAACATGTTGCGGAAGAACTGGATGAATTCGGCCTCTGGCACGATGCCCGCTGGCATCAAAACCGTGAACACAATCCGGAAGATCAGCCAGATCACCAACAGGCTGCCAAGGGCAACAGTCAGCGTGAAAGACCAGCTACGCTTGGACAGCATCTTGATCGCGACGATCAGAAAAAGCGCGGATGTGGGCAAGAACCCCAAAGGCTTTAACAAAAACGCGTAAGCCAACAGAAAACATACAAAAATAATAACAACGACGGGCAGGATGTCTTTGGCAATCGTTTCACCAGCGACAAGTGGCTGGCGCGCCGTGCGTGCCACAACGATCAAAGCACTGACAGACATCACCAACGTGGTGGCCATCGGGATCGCGCCCGGCGAAGACAGCGCCTCAAAGCCGGAAATCCCATAGGCGTTCCAAAGAAGTCCAAGGCTGGCGACAAGCATGAAAAAGGCAAAACCCAGTTCCCCGGGACGGCGATTGTGGTCATAGCCACCGGGTGTTGCGTCGGATGTCCCGTCGTGGTGTTCGGGTTCTGGTATTGTCATAGTGTCCTCCCCAGACCAGTGGCCTGCTCCCTACGAAAAGCGCCGCGCTTCGGGTTTGAAGGCGGCGCCGCTCTTGTTTATTCGACGCTAAGCGCCGCGGTCCGGATTATTCGCCCGGACGTGCGATACCGAACTCTTCTGGGGACGATTTGGTCAGACCAGCGTCCTGCAAAAGCCAAGCTGTACCCTGCTGCCACTTGGACAGGAATTCTTCGGCTTCTGCGCCGGAAATACCCATCAAGGTGAAGCCGCGGTTGTCCATCAGCTCTACGAAGTCAGCGTTCGCAGCACCTTGAGCATAGGCGTCGGACAGTTTTGCCACAACATCGTCAGGCGTACCTTTGGGTGCGAACACACCAAAGAACGGACCCCAAGGAAGATATGTTTCGTAACCAGCGTTGAAGGACGATACCGCAGGAACACCTGGCAGTTTGTCATTCTCAGCAACGTCGAACACAGCCAGTGGCTTCATGTTACCAGCGCGAACACCTTCGATCGCAGCGCCAAGTACTGCTGGCATTACGTCGATTGCGCCACCTTGCAGCGCGGTCAGCGCAGGACCGTCACCATCGTAAGGCACGGCGATCACGTCCAGTTCGCCCTCAACAGTGTTGATCATAGCGGTAACCACGGATGGCAGACCACCAGGACCGGTCGCACCAAAGCGTACTTCGCCGGGGTTGGCTTTGACGTATGCGATCATCTCTGCATAGTCGTTGAAAGGCGCGTCAACGTTGGCCACCAACAGTGGGGTGCCGCGTGCCAGAATGCTGATCGGTGTGAATTCGGAATAGTCTTTGTCGCCCAAACCCATGATCTTATAAAGCATCGGGTTTTCCGCACCCATCAGCAGCGTGTAACCGTCTGCGTCAGCGTTGGTAACGTGGTTCAGCGCGATGGCGCCAACAGCACCAGTCATGTTTTGCATGACAACGGTTCCGCCCAGAACTTCTTCGGCGTGTGGCGTGACAGCACGCATCACTGTATCAGTAGAACCACCAGCGCCCCACTGGATGATGCCTTGGATTTCTTTGCTTGGGTAATCCTGTGCGTGTGCAGTTGCCAAGCTAAGAGCCAGCGCAGAAGCTGCGCCGAGGATGATACGTTTCATAGGGTCTCCTCCCGTGAATAACCTGCAAACGAAACACCCGGTTTCGTTCATCGGTAACGACTATCACCCTACTCGCACCGTAACGTCAAATGCCATTTAAGCGCTTCGATTAACATCGTGTTAATCCTCAGTGTCAACACTCCAAAGATCATTTGCTTCTGCCAGCTCTTTGCGGAATTGCCGTATCGCGAATTCCGAAAAGTTCGACATTGCGCGCCCTTTCTTTGCAACAACATAGATCGATATCGGCTTGGTTTCGGCAACCGGTCGACGCACCAGACCGGGCATATACACCTCAGCCACAGAAAACTCGTCAATCAGCGCGACGCCCAAACCGTGACGCACAAGGCTGACCACCGTTTGCGCAAATCGGCCCCGCATCGAATGCTTGGGCTCTATCCCTGCATCACGGAAAGGCTGCGCCATAATTTCCCCATAGGGGTCCGATGGGTCCACGCCAATCAGCGGCTCATTTGCAAGGTCCGCGATGGTCACCACATCTTTTTGGGCCAGCTTGTGCCCTTCTGGCAGAATCGCCACGATCTTCCCGGTGGCGATTTCGGTGCTTTCGATCCCAGGGTTGTGAACCGGAGAGCTCATGATCACGAACTCCCCCCGCTCCAGCAAAAGGTAGTCTGGCGTTTCTTCGATCTTAAGAATGTTAAGATCGACAAACAGGTCCGGGTAACGTCGGCGGATGGTGCGGATCGCGCGGGCGGCAATGAACTGTGCCACGGATGGCGCCGACGCAAAGGAAAGGCGCACGTCTTCGCCCTTCTTCAACGAGCCCAGCGCGCTTTGAAGGTTTTCGACCCCCTTATAGACTGCGCGGATCTGATCAAAAACCGGGCCAGCATCAACCGCCGGAACAAACAGCCCAGCGCGGCGTTCGAACAAACGGATGCCCAGCGATTCTTCGGTGTGTTTGATAAGCCGACTTACACCGGGCGGCGACACACCCAAATGTTCTGCCGCTCCATTGATTGTTCCGCGCAGCATAACGGCGCGGATCATCTCGACCTGACGTAGTGTGATTTCGTGCATGAATTACCCCCGCGCGGGACTTAACATAAGGTTACGGAAATTGCCAAATGGGTAATTGACGTTAATACGCAAATCCCAAACCATCTGGGCGATTACGGCGCAGGCGGGGGAAAGATGATGGCCGAACAGTACGATCTAATTGTGATCGGTTCAGGCGCTTCTGGGCTTGCGGCGGCGGTGACTGCGGCGTGGCACGGGCTGTCCGTCGTCGTTCTGGAAAAGTCAGAGGTCGTCGGCGGCACAAGCGCGTGGTCAGGCGGCTGGATCTGGGCCCCCTGCAACCCTGTGGCTCAACGCGCCGGGATCGTCGAAGACGTATCAGCCCCTGAACACTATCTGAAAAGCCTGCTTGGCCCCCATTTTGATGCGCCGCGCATTAAGGCGTTTCTTGACGCCGCCCCGCAGATGGTCGGTTTCTTTGAAACCAACACCGCCCTGACATTCGACGGCGGCTTGGCGATCCCCGACACCTACGGAACACTGCCCGGCGCGGGCACGGGCGGCCGATCCGTCATTGCGCAGCCCTATGACGGGCGCGAACTGGGCACCGCGATAAAGTTACTGCGCAACCCCCTGCGCGAGACGACCTTTTTCGGCATGACAATTCAGGCTGGCCCTGACCTGCGGTCTTTCATGTCCGTCACACGCTCTGTGCGCGCCTTTGCTTATGTAACCAAACGCGTCTTGCGACACATGCGCGATTTGGCCCTGCATCGCCGTGGTATGGATTTGCGAAACGGCAGCGCGTTGATCGCCCGGCTTTTACGCTCTGCGCTTGATCTTGGCGTGGATGTCCGCACCTCGGTCACGGTTCAGTCGGTGCTTAAGGAAAACGGCGCGGCCTTTGGCGTTTCCTTCAGCGACGGCACAGAACTGCACGCAAAACGCGGCGTGGTGCTGGCCTGCGGCGGTTACCCGCACGAAACAGAGCGGCGCAAAGACACATTCCCGCGCGATGCCGAACACCGCTCGCTGGCGGTCCCTTCGGCAACCGGTGACGGACTGCGCCTTGGTGAAACCGCCGGTGCGCATATCGCTTCGCAAACCAAAGGGCCCGCAGCATTTTGCCCGGTTTCGTCCGTCCCGTGGTCCGATGGTCAAACAGGCCTTTTCCCGCACATCATAGAACGCGGTAAACCGGGCGTTATCGGCGTGCTTTCCAACGGCAAACGCTTTTGCAACGAAGGGCTCGGCTATCACGATTACGTCGAAGCGATGCTTGAAAACATACCTGCTGACAGCCCGGCACGGTCGTGGCTGGTCTGCGACCATCGCTTCCTGCGCCGCTATGGTTTGGGCGTCGTGCGTCCGCAACCTGTCCCATGGCAACACTGGAAGCGCCGCGGGTATCTGAAGACCGGGCGCACCATTGCCGATCTGGCGAAAAGCTGCGGCATTGACCCGGATGGTTTGACGGCAACCATCACCTGCTGGAACGAAGCCGCGTCCAAAGGCAACGACCCCGAATTCGGGCGCGGCACGACCCCTTACATGCAGTTGCAAGGTGATCCGGCGCACAGCCCAAACCCCTGCGTCGCCCCGATCTTAAAACCGCCGTTTCATGCGGTGGAAGTTATTCCAGGAAGCTTCGGAACTTTTGCAGGGCTTGCTACAAATGCGCATGCACAGGTTCTGACCAAAGGCGGCGCGCCGATCCAAGGCCTCTATGCCGTTGGTACCGACAGCGCCAGCGTCTTCGGCGGGTTTTACCCCGCTGGCGGAATTAACTTGGGCCCTGCCCTGACCTTCGGCTTCATCGCAGGCCGCCACGCAGCCGGAGCAAATCAATGAACCGACGCCTTTCCATCGCCCACCTGACCGCAATCGACCTTGCCCCACCCGCGCTGATCGAAACAGCCGCAGCAGCCGGTTTTGATGCCGTCGGCCTGCGCCTACTGCAAGTGACGCCAGATTCACCGGGCTATCCGTTGATGAACGATCCCGCAGCCCTTCGTGCGACCAAGGCCGCGCTTAGCGCGACGGGCATCGCGGTGTCCGATATTGAATTCGTGCGGATCACCCCGGAAACCAACGTCGCTGAACTGAAGGCGGTGTTTGAGGTCGGTGCCGAACTGGGCGCGCGGCATGTCATCACCGCACCGTATGACCCAGACCTAACGCGGCTGTCCGACACCCTTGGGCAATTGGCTGAAGAAGCCGCGCCTTGCGGGCTTTCCCCGGTTCTGGAGTTCTTTCCTTGGACATCGGTGCCAGACCTTAAAACGTGCTGGAACGTGGTCCAAGCCGCGGGAGACAGGGTCGGCGTTCTGGCCGACAGCCTGCATTTTGATCGGTCCGGCTCCACCCTTAACGACCTAACCGCTATCCCGGCAGAACGGTTACCATTCGCCCACCTATGCGACGCCCCCGTCAACCCGCCCTATACGACGGACGCGCTGTTACACACAGCCCGCACCGCGCGCTTGGCACCGGGCGACGGCGACATCGACCTTGCAAAGTTCATCAACGCACTTCCATCCACCGCCCCTATCGCCTTGGAAGTACCGACCGAACATCAAGGCGATGATTATGCCAGCTTCTTCAAGAGCCTGTTCGACAAGACGCATAGGTGCCTTAACGAAGCGGCCCAAATCTAAGCCGCTTGCCGGTCGCCATCTAATTTTCGGGAAACGGGTATCACAACTGCCCGCATTTCGAGGGGCTAGGTCGCCCAGCATGGCCACTAAATGATTGTGGCGGAGGAGGTGGGATTCGAACCCACGGTAGACTTTCACCTACGTCGGTTTTCAAGACCGGTGCATTCGACCACTCTGCCACTCCTCCGACAGCGCAAGGGATTAGCGCGCTGTGAACGATTCTAAAAGACCCCGATGCAAGCCAATTTTTGCCGCCGCTATGTGGCACGGCCTTTTCATGGGGGTATCGTGTCGCTATCATGCCGGCGCGCACTAAAGGTTTTTAGCGTATTCGGGCAAATGGTAGCCCTTTGGGCAGATAGCAAGCGCAGCGGAAAGTCTGTGCAGCGAAGGGGGCATACAATGGCAGCTTACGGAATCGGTCGCATTACGGTTGCGGTTTGCGCGGCGCTGGCGCTGGCAGGTTGTGAAGAAGGTTCGTTTCTGGCCCCTCAAAACGGTGCAGACGGTGCCGAACCACGCCTAAGCAGCGAAACACGCACAGTCGAACAAGATGTCGAAGCACCCGAAGTATTTCAAGCCAACGAAAACGGGCTGTGGGATGGACGCCCCTCCCTTGGTGGTGTTTGGGTTGCATACCCCGGCGTGAAAGACCCGGAACGGGTGATCATCCGCAACGAAAGCAACGGCCAGTTCGTAATCGGCGCGCTGTTTGACCGCGAGCGTGAAAACCCCGGCCCGAAACTGATGGTGTCGGCTGATGCCGCTTCGGCAATCGGCCTGGTTGCCGGACAGCCGACGATGATGAAAGTCACCGCGCTGCGCAAAGCAGAGGTTCCCGTCGACCCGCCTGCCCCGAAAAAGACAGCCGCACTGAAGGCGCCTGAAACAATCGAAGCCGAACCACTGGAACCCCTTGCCGCAGCTGCTGCCGCTATCGACAAAGCCGAAAGCACGGCAGCGAAAAAGGCGGGCGACATAACGCCAGCGGCTGCCAAGTCTTCGCCGCTTAGCAAACCCTATGTACAGATCGCGACCTTCAGCGGCGAGGCAAATGCAAAACGCACCGTTGATAAGCTTAAAAAAGCCGGCATAACGGCGATTACCAAGAAGCGGACAAGCGGTTCAAAAACCAATTGGAGCGTCTTGGGTGGCCCGGCCAGCACAACTGCCGAACGCGATGCCATTCTCAAGAAAGTGAAGGGGCTGGGCTATTCTGACGCGTATTTCGTGGCAAACTAACGCCAGCTTGATCAAAGAAGACGGACACATGCGACTGATACAACCGCTTATACTCGCTTTGCTGACTGCGCTGTTGCTGGCCTCTCCGGCCCGCGCGACTTTTGAAACACGTGCGACAGCCGCTTATGTTCTGGACCAAACGACAGGCACCGTGCTGCTAAGCAAGAACGCTGAAACGCCGCTTCCTCCGGCGTCCATGTCCAAGCTGATGACGCTGAACATGCTGTTCGAGGCGCTGCGCGATGGCCGCGTCACAATGGGGACCACCTTTTCCGTATCATCCAACGCCAAAAGCATGGGCGGTTCGACGATGTTCTTGAACGAACAGGATCGTCCAACAGTTCAGGATTTGATCCGCGGGATTATCGTGCAATCAGGCAATGACGCCTGCGTTGTTGTCGCCGAAGGTTTGGCGGGCACCGAAGACGGGTTCGCCCGACTTATGAACGAACGCGCCAAGGCGCTGGGTATGGATAACTCTACCTTCGCCAATGCCAGCGGCTGGCCCAACCCCGGCCAACGGATGAGCATGAAAGACCTTGCCATTCTGGCCAATCGCCTGATCACAGAATTCCCCGAATACTATGGGTTCTTCGGCGAGCCAGAGTTCGACTATGACGGGCGCGCCCCGCAGAACCGGTTCAACCGCAACCCATTGCTGAAGCTTGGCATCGGCGCGGACGGTATGAAAACCGGCCACACCCAAGAGGCCGGTTACGGGCTTGTCGGTTCGGCCACCCAAGGCTCGCGCCGGGTCATACTGGTGATTTCGGGTCTGACCAGCGAAGCCGAACGCGCACAAGAGGCAGAACGCCTGCTGAACTGGGCCTTTCGCCAGTTTGTTGAAAAAACAGTCGTGACCAAAGACACACGCCTTGCCGATGCCGATGTTTGGATGGGTGCCGAGCAAAGCGTTGGCCTAGTTGCAGCAGATGACATCAACCTTTTGGTGCCCGCAGTGTTGCAAGGGTCGTTTGACGCGCAGGTCGCGTTTGAAACACCCATCGAAGCCCCAATTGAACAGGGTCAGAAAATCGCTGAACTGGTCGTGAATATGCCTGACATGGAAGAGGTACGTATTCCGCTGGTGGCTGAAAGATCGGTCGCGCGGGGCGGTTTCCTGCCACGCATTCGCACCGCGGCGCAGGTTCTGTTCCGCAAACTGGCGGCAGAGGCGCAAGGCCTCTAGGAATGACCGCGCAAGGCGTATTTATCACATTCGAAGGCATCGACGGTTCGGGCAAGTCCACACAAGTGCGGCTGCTTGCCGATCACCTGCGCGCATCTGGCCGCGAGGTTATCCTGACACGCGAACCCGGAGGCTCCCCCGGGGCCGAGGAAATCAGGCGTTTGGTTTTGGAAGGCGACCCCGACAAATGGTCAGCCGAAACCGAAATCTTGTTGTTCACTGCGGCCCGGCGCGATCACCTTGAAAAGACGATCCAGCCAGCAGTCGACGCTGGCCAGATCGTGATCTGTGATCGTTTCGCGGATTCCACGCGGCTTTATCAGGGGATCACGCGCGGTGATCTGCGCGGCGTGGTCGACCAATTGCACGACCTTATGATCGGGCGCGAACCTGACCTGACCTTCATCATCGACATGGACCCGGGCATCGGCCTTGCCCGTGCAAAAGGGCGCAACGGGACGGAAGAACGGTTCGAAGATTTCGGTGAATCCCTGCAACGCAAAATGCGCGGCGGTTTTCTGGAACTGGCGCAAGAATTCAGCGACCGCTGCGTCGTAGTGGACGGAAATCGCGCCATCGAAGACGTCGCTGCAGATGTGGCCCAACTTGCCGATGAGCGGTTGCCATGAGCGACGACATCCCCGAAGCCGACCGCGTCGAGGGCGCCCCACACCCACGTGAAACCCTTGCCCTGCTTGGCCATGACAACGCCCAAGCCGCGTTTCTGGATGCGTTCAACACCGGGCGTATGCACCATGGCTGGCTGATCACCGGGCCACGCGGCGTGGGCAAGGCCACGCTTGCATGGCGCATCGCACGTTTCCTTTTGGCCCAGCCTGCGAAAGACGATGGCGGGCTATTCGGTGCCCCGCCCCCGCCCGACAGTTTGGATATTGGCGAAGATCACCCCGTCGCCCATCGCATGGCGGCCCTGTCTGAACCCGGCCTGTTTCTGTTGCGCCGTGCGTGGGATGACAGCAAAAAACCCGCCCGGCTGAAAACGGTCATCACCGTGGATGAGGTGCGCAAGCTTAAGGGCTTCTTTTCGCTCTCTGCCACCGATGGCGGACGGCGTGTGGTGATTGTGGATGCGGCGGATGAAATGAACGTCAACGCCGCCAACGCCCTTTTGAAGCTGTTGGAAGAGCCGCCAGAAAACGCCACTCTTTTGTTGATCTCGCATCAGCCATCGCGGTTGCTGCCGACGATCCGGTCGCGGTGTCGCGAACTTCGTCTTGGCACGCTAAGCCCGGATCAAATGGCCGACGCCATGCAGGCCGCAGGGGCCGACGTCACCGATGCCGCCGCCTTGGCCGAACTGTCCGGTGGCTCCGTGGGCGAGGCGATCCGCCTGACCAACCTTGGCGGCTTGACGCTTTATTCCGAGATTGTCGCGCTGTTTTCCTCGCTTCCCCGATTGGATCGCCCGCGCGCGTTGAAGCTGGCCGAAAGCGCGGTGGGCAAGGCAAATGAACCGCGGTTCGATCTGTTGCTGCGTCTGTTCGATCTGTTCCTGTCCCGGCTGGCCCGCGCTGGCGTCCTTGGGCCACCCGCCCACGAAGCCGCACCGGGCGAAGCTGCCCTGATGGCTCGTCTTTGCCCAGATGCCTATGCGGCACGCGCATGGGCCGAAACGGGCGAAAAATTGGGGGCCCGTGCGCGCCATGGTAAAGCGGTCAACCTTGACCCGGCATCCCTGATCCTTGATATGGTTCTTAGGATTGACGAGACGGCGGCGCCCCTGGCCGCCCGGCAGGCGAGCGCATGACAAGCACCCCAGAGATTACCGATAGCCACTGCCATCTGGATTTCCCCGATTTTGCCGAAGAGCTGCCGCAGGTCATCGACCGCGCGCTAGAGGCCGGGGTGACGCGGATGGTCACGATCTGCACCAAACTGCGGCTGCTGCCGCAGGTTCAGACGATTGCCCAAACCTATGACCCGGTGTTTTTCGCCGCTGGCACCCACCCGATGAGCGCGGCCGAAGAACCGATGGCAAGCGTCGACGAATTGGTAAAGCTGGCCGCGCACCCCAAATTCGTCGGCATCGGCGAAACCGGGCTTGATTACCACTACACCGCCGAAAGCGCGGATGTACAAAAGGAAAGCCTGCGCATTCACATCGAAGCAGCGCGGCAAACCGGCCTGCCCCTTATCATCCACGCCCGCGCGGCGGATGATGACATGGCCCGCATCCTTTCCGATGAATACGACGCCGGCGCCTACAGCTGTGTGATGCACTGCTTTTCGTCCAGCGCCGAGCTGGCACAGGCGGCGCTGGACCTTGGGTTTTACCTGTCGATGTCCGGCATCTCGGCCTTTCCAAGGTCGGCAGAGCTGCGCGATATCTTTGCCGCTGCGCCGGTCAGCCGCATCCTTGTGGAAACGGACGCGCCGTATCTGGCACCGCCTCCACATCGCGGCAAGCGCAACGAACCCGCCTATACCCGCCACACGGCCAAAGTGGGCGCACAGCTGTTCGACATGGAATATTCCGATTTCGCTGCCCAAACGCAGACCAATTTTGACAGGCTGTTCAAAAAGGCCGCTGCTTGGGACGGGGCTAACTGATGGCGCGTCTGCACTTCACCATTTTGGGCTGCGGTTCGTCCGGCGGCGTGCCGCGTCTGGGCAACAAGTGGGGCGACTGCGACCCAGACGAGCCCAAGAACCAGCGCCTACGCTGTTCGTTGCTGGTGGAGCGTGAAGACGAAGACGGTGTTACCCGCGTGCTGATCGACACCACGCCCGACATGCGCACCCAGCTTTTGAACGCGGGCGTGGGCGAGTTGGACGCCGTCATTTACACCCATTCGCACGCCGATCACGTTCATGGGCTGGATGATCTGCGCCAGATCGTTTTCAACATGAAAACCCGCCTGCCCGTCTGGGCCGATGGCCCTACGCAAGAGGCGCTGTTTTCCCGCTTCGGCTATGCATTCATGCAGCCCGAAGGCTCCCCCTATCCGGCGATCTTGGAAATGCACACGATCAGTGGCGACGTGGTGATTACCGGCGCTGGTGGCACGATCCGTTTCACCCCCTTCAAAGTCAACCACGGTTCGATGGATGCGCTTGGCTTTCGCGTGCGCGATTTGGCCTACCTTCCCGACGTGGCAGAGATGTACGACGAAAGCTGGGCCAAACTTGAAGGGTTGGACATGCTGATCCTTGATGCCCTACGCCGCACGCCGCATCCAACGCACCTGCATTTGGATAAAGCGCTGGAATGGATCGAACGCGTTGGGCCCAAACGTGCGATCCTGACGAACATGCATATCGATCTGGATTACGCCACGGTCGAAGCCGAAACCCCCAACCACATCGCGCCAGCCTATGACGGGCTGACCATCACTTACGAGCTTTAGCAACATGTCCTCATTGATCGAAGTTATCCTGCCCGTCTTTCTTGTCATCGGGTTCGGGTACGCGGCGGTCTGGCGGAAGTTGTTTTCAAACGAAGGCGTGGATGGGTTGATGAAGTTCACCCAGAACTTCGCCATTCCCTGCTTGTTGTTCAAAGCGATCTCGACCCTTGATCTGGGGCAGAACTTCGATTGGCGGTTGCTGATCAGCTTTTACACCGGCGCGCTAAGCGGCTTTGTCGTGGGGCTGTTTGGGGCGCGCATCCTGTTTAAGCGCCCGTGGGAAGATTGCGTCGCCATCGGGTTTGTCGGGCTGTTTTCCAATTCGCTGTTGTTGGGCCTGCCGATCACGGAACGCGCCTATGGCGCTGATGCGTTGAAGCCGAACTATGCGATCATCGCGATGCATTCGCCGTTTTGTTACGGCGTTGGCATCACCGTGATGGAATTTGTGCGCAACCGTGGAAAAGGCCGCGGCTTGGCCGGTACGTCTGGCGCGATCTTGAAGGCGATGTTTTCCAACGCGCTGGTTATCGGCATTAGCCTTGGCTTTGTCGTTAACCTGACCGGATTGGCCCTGCCCGGCGTTCTGACTGACGCGATTGACCTTATGATCCGCGCAGCCCTGCCCGCCGCGTTGTTCGGGCTTGGCGGCGTCTTGTTCCGTTACCGCCCCGAAGGTGACCTGAAGGCGATCGCCTTTGCCTGCGCAGTCTCGTTGATCCTGCACCCAACGATCGTCTGGTTCATGGGCGGCGCGCTGTCATTGGACCAAGGCCAGTTCAGATCAGCAGTTTTGACGGCAGCGATGGCACCTGGGATCAACAGCTATATCTTCGCCAACATGTACGGCGCGGCCCGTCGTGTGGCCGCATCCGCTGTTCTTGTTGGGACGTTAACGTCGATCCTTACCATTTGGGTTTGGCTGGCGCTGTTGGGCTAATCAGCCCGGGCTCAGCCCCCGCAGCCGTTCGGAACGGCGGCGCAGGATTTCAACCGTTGTCAGCAGCGCGATAGAGATCACAACCAAGATCGTGGCCACGGCCAAGATGGTTGGACTGATCTGTTCGCGCAGGCCGGTGAACATCTGCCACGGCAGTGTCTTTTGCCCAGCCGAGCCGACGAACAACACCACCACCACTTCGTCAAACGAAGTAATAAACGCGAACAGCCCACCCGAGATGACACCGGGCAAGATCAGAGGCATCTGCACCTTAAAGAACGTGTGCACCGGATCGGCCCCCATATTCGCCGCCGCACGGGTCAGCGATTTGTCAAAGCCGACAAGCGTTGCCGTCACGGTGATGATGACAAAGGGAATGCCCAATGCAGCATGCGCCAGAACCACCCCGAAATACGTGCCCTGAAGGCCGATACGGGAATAGAAAAAGTACATACCGGCGGCCGAGATGATCAAAGGCACGATCATCGGCGAAATCAGAATGGCCATGATCAAACGCCGGAACGGCACGTGATCTTGGCTAAGCCCCACGGCCGCCAACGTGCCCAACGTGACCGAGATCAGCGTCGCCACTGGTGCAATCCGGATGGAATTGCGCATGGCCTGTTGCCAGTCGGGATTGGTGAAAAAATCTTTGTAGTGTTTCAGAGAGTATGCGTCAGCCTCTAGCGCGATCATCCCCGGCGTGAATGTAAAGAAATTCTCGGCGTTGAAGCTTAGCGGGATGATCACAACAATCGGCGCGATCAGGAAAAAGAAGATCAGGCCGCAGATCACCTTGTAGCTATAGTGCCAGATGCGTTGGCCGGTGGTGGCATAAGGGGGCAGTTTCATGTTGTTCTTCCTTATCCCAAGCTCACGTTGTCGATGCCGACAATCTTGTCATAGACCCAGTACAGCAGCAGAACCACGGCCAGCAGGATGGTGCCAAGCGCCGCTGCCAGCCCCCAGTTTAGCGAACTGGAGATGTGATAGGCGATCCGGTTAGAGATGAACGTACCTGTCGTTCCCCCCACCAGCTCAGGCGTGATGTAGTATCCGATGGCGAGGATAAACACGAGGATGCACCCCGCCCCGATCCCCGGAACTGATTGCGGGAAATAGACCCGCCAAAAGGCTGTCCAGTTGGTCGCGCCCAGCGATTTCGCTGCGCGCACGTAGGTCACCGGGATGGTCTTCATCACGGAATAAAGCGGCAAGATCATGAACGGCAAAAGAATATGCGTCATCGCAACGATCGTGCCAAATTGGTTGTTCATCATGATCAGGCGATTAGCGTCATCCACCAAGCCGATCCAAACAAGAATGTCGTTGATCACGCCCTGCTGTTGCAAAAGCACTTTCCACGCCGATGTCCGCACCAACAGTGATGTCCAGAACGGCAGCAGCACAAGGATCATCAACAGGTTCGATGTGCGCAGCGACAGGTTCGCCAGCAGAAATGCGATCGGGTAGCCCAGCAAAACACAACTGGCCATGATCGCAAGGCTCATGAACATCGTGCGCTTGAACAGCATCATATAGACGCGCTGGTCTTCGGGTTGTTGCTGCACCCCATCAACCGTCTGCTGCAAATCGACAGCCGCCAGAAAATAGCCGGGCGTGTAATTCGGAGAGAACGCTTTGATCGTCTTCCAAACGTCCGTATCCGCCCAGTCTTCTTCGACATCAAGGAATTGCGCGCGGATATCCACGGTTTCGAAATCCGGCACCGCAGCCGCCGCCGTTGTCAGCAGCGGGTTTTCCAGCACCGCGCCCACATCGGGGTTGGCTGCAAGCTCTCGGTAAAGTGCCGTATAAACAAAATCGGCAGGCTGTTCTGTAGCCGGGTCGTCGTTGTCGTCCAAGACAATGCTTGTCCAACCAGCATAGGCAGAGGCGGTTTCAGGCAATGCGCTGCGCGCATCCTGTTCGGCCATCAATGCAACCCAAGTGGCTGGATTTTCCCACGCAGCATCAAGTGCCACGAACTGATCCGTATAGGCATCAGTCGCAAAGCGTTTCACACGGCGGCCCGTCTTGCGGAACAGCGATGAAATGCCTGTTTGTTCATAGTTCAGACGCGAACCAAGGCGCGTGTGCGTTTTGAATTCTGTTGCGATTGCAAGGTCGGTGTACAGCGCGGCAAAGACATCTTCGCCCGGCGTTTCCTCGCCCGAATAATCCTGTAGTGCAATCACGGTACGCGGCAGCGTTTCAGATACGATCTCATTTTCGACCGAACGAAACAGCATGTCCGCGATGGGCGCGATAAACGTCAGCAAAACAAAAAGCAGCAACGGTGCGATCAGGGCCAGCGCCCTAATTTTCTGTGCCCGCAAAGCCCGCTGAAGGCTGCGCTTCAGGGGTGTCCCGTCGGCGGCCAGTACTGGGCCTGTTTCGCTGGTATCGGTCATACGCTTCCCCGCTTCTTTTTATTGTTGGGAAAGGGCCAAACGGCCCCTTCCCGTTTTCATCCGCTCAGCAGATTATTGAGCCAGCCACGCCTGGAATTTCGCATCCAGATCGTCGCGGTAGTCTGCCCACCATTCGTAGTTGTTCACGAAGGTATGTTCGGTGTTGTTAGGATCGGTTGGCATGTGAGGTGCCATTTCGATACCCAGATCCGCGTGTGTGGAAACCAGCGGCGCAGAAGAAGCGCGTGCAGGACCGTAAGAGATATACTTGGCCTGATCCGCCAGACGCTGTGTATCGGTGGCAAAGTTTAGGTAAGTCATGACAGCAGCTTCACGCTCTGCTGGCAGACCGGCGGGTACAACCCAACCGTCCAGATCGAACATCTGCCAATCCCATGCCATGCCAATTGGCTGTTCCTGCTCTACAATCGCCGAGAACAGGCGGCCGTTATAAGCAGATGCCATGAACACTTCGCCATCGGCCAGCCACTGAATTGGTTCAGCAGATGCAGACCACCACAGGGTTTGATCCTTGATGGTGTCCAACTTGGCAAATGCACGCGCCTGACCTTCGTCAGTTTCCAGCGCGTCATAGACGTCTTCATATGCGACGCCGTCGCACAGCAGTGCCCATTCAAGGTTCGCGATTGGCTGTTTGTTCAGCCCGCGTTTGCCGGGGTATGTTTCAAGATCGAAGATGTCACAGGCACCCTTCGGCGCAGCAGTGCCCTCGGCCAGTTGGTCTGTGCGATAGCCAAATGTTGTCGAGAATACGATCTGCGGAATGAAACACTCGGAAACGATCATATCACCAAAGTCATCGCTGGCGGATGTACCGTCAGGCGCCGCAGCCAGAACAGCATCGTGATCGATTTCCATCGCAAGGCCTTCGTCACACAGACGGATCGCATCGGCCGCTTCAACGTCGACCAGATCCCATGTGATGTTGCCAGCTTCGTTCATCGCACGAAGTTTCGCCACAGCCTCGGGTGAGCTTTCATCGTTGATGATATTCACGTCAGGGTTCGCGGCCATATAGGGCTCGTGGTAGGCTTTTTGCTGCGAGGCAGAATAGGCGCCGCCCCAAGAAACCACAGTCATATCAGCTGCCGACACTGCGCCAGCAGACAACGCAATCATGCTAGTGGCAAGAATAGAATAGGTGAGTTTCATAACGTACTCCGTAGTTGTAGTCCCGTATTTACCTGTGTGGTTCCAGCCCCGGGCCAAGCGACAGAACCATTTCGGAACCGCGCCAGCCGGTTAGGCGTCAAGCGCGCGGCAGTCGTCTGGAAGCCAACCGATTTCGATTTGCTCACCAGGTTTGAGACGACGCTGGTCGGGTGCGTTTCGTGTTTTGATCACGAAATCCTCGTTCCCCGCGACGCGCAGGCGCGTACGGAAAATGTCACCCATATACACAAACTCAAGCACTTCGGCTTTCAGCGTGTGCGCATCGGCGTGCAGGCGTTCTTTGTTATATTCGACGCGTTCCGGACGGATCGAAACCTTCGTCCGCTCCCCAGCTTTGGAAACGTTCACCGGCGTCGCATCGATCACCTCGCCACCATCAAGCCGCACAAGGGCACGGCCGTTATTGATGCTTTCAACGACGCCTTCTAGCGTGTTGTTTTCACCAATAAATTGCGCAACGAAGCTGTTCTTCGGGGCTTCGTAAAGTTCATCTGGCGGTGCAAGCTGCTGAATGCGGCCATCGTCAAACACGGCCACGCGATCCGACATGGTCAACGCTTCGGTCTGATCGTGGGTCACATAAACTGTCGTGATCCCCAAATCATGCGCCAGCTTGGTGATTTCGAACTGCATATGTTCGCGCAACTGTTTGTCCAACGCGCCCAGCGGTTCGTCCATCAGAACCAATTCAGGTTCGAACACCAAGGCACGCGCCAGCGCGATACGCTGTTGCTGACCACCGGAAAGCTGTGCGGGGCGGCGCCCGCCGAAATCGCCCATCTGAACCATGTCCAGCGCGCGTTTCACTTTTGCTTCGCGTTCATCCTTGCCCATTTTGCGCACTTCCAGCGGGAAGGCCAAGTTTTCGGCAACGGTCATATGGGGGAACAGCGCATAGTTTTGGAAAACCATGCCTATGCCGCGTTTATGCGGAGGGATGTTATTGATCGGCTTGCCATCAAGCAGGATGTCGCCGTGCGTGGCTGTTTCAAACCCCGCAAGCATCATCAAGCAGGTGGTTTTACCCGACCCTGAGGGGCCAAGCATCGTCAAAAACTCACCCTTGCCGATAGAGAGGTTAAGGTCTTTCACGACAAGCGTTTCGCCATCGTAGCTTTTCTGGACGCGGTCAAAGACCACGAACCCGCTTTCGGACGCAGAGGTCAAACAACACTCCCTGTTTTATTATGCGCGCCACCCACGGCACGCTTATTGTGGGCTTTTGCCCATTACCTAAACGGTATCATTCCTATTCAAGAGCGCAACTTGGAATCATAGGCGACGTTTCATAAAGTAAAAACGGCGTTTTCTTGCAAAAGCTTCGGTCCATTAGCCTTAGGAATCTTCGTTTTCGGGCAAAACGCCCGATCCGTATTCACATTAAACACGCAAAATGCGGGCACGCCGGACCATTAGCAAATAGTCTTAGAACCGGCGAAAACCGGTTCTTGAACGATCAATTTGTCTGGGTGATTGGTGCGGTCGAGAAGACTCGAACTTCCACGGGTGTTACCCCACAGCGACCTCAACGCTGCGCGTCTACCAATTCCGCCACGACCGCACGTGATCAGGTAGTGCGCGGTTACATAGCGGCGTTGATCGGGGATGTGAAGCGTATTTTTGACCTTTTTCGCGACTTGTTCAGGGGGCCGTTTCCCGCCCCCTGAAAACCTCAACAAATGCTCAGTTTTCGACCGAGAATGTCGGCAGCGACACGGGCTTCGGTGCCGTTGGGTCAGCCAAGGCCGCCCCATCAGCCCCCCCGCCCAATTGATAGGCGGCCTTTCGGATTAGCCCCGAACGCTCTGGCTGGCCCGGCGCGAAGACCGGCGTCGCACCTTTGGCGATGGCGTCCAGACTGCCTTCATACCAAGCCAGCGCCAGATCCGGGCGTTTGGCGGCGCCGAATCCCTGACTAAGATGGTGGCCCATCAATTCACCATATACCGGCTCCCCCAACGCATTCAGCATAAGGGCAGATGCAAGCGCCACATCCATATTGTCGGTGCGATAGCCAACCGAAAGGCAAATCCGCGCGGTGCCCGACAGCTGGGCAGGCGACATACCCGATTGCAGCACGAATGCCCCCACCTCTTGCAACACCTCGGACTGCGGTTTCAGCGACATGCCCGCGATCTGATCTTTCAATGCTGGGCCGAACGCTTCGCACTGCTGTGCGATCTGTTCTTTCGTGAAACCCTGCACCTTTGAAGCCAACTCTTCACCATGCGCAATTGCGTAAGTCCGCGCGAGGCAGAACTGTTCATTCATGGCGAAATTTGCGTCTGTCATGACCGCTTCGGTCGTAAAACCACCGTTGGTATTGGTCAGAAGGCTGACCTTATTGCAGTGCGAGGCCAGCGAAACCGATTCGGAAGCCCCCATGAAATTGGGCAAGCCCCCTGCTCCAAAGGCTGGAACGGCGGCCTCTATGATTGGCTCTTCAACTGGGGCGACGGCGGCGGGCGCCTCTTGTTTTGGTGCAACGACAATGACCGTGTTACGCGCGCCCTGTTGTTGGGGCACCACAGGCGCGACGGGGGCCGCCGTGGCAAAGGTTGGCGCTATGCCTGCTGCCTCTTGCTGATAGGTCTTCAGCAGGCCGCGTGTCCCCATCGGGCTGGCGGCAATCATCTGCGCAGTGGTCGCCCCACCTGCGATCGAGCGGTGATACCCCGACACAAGGAAGGTACGTTCATATTCGGTCAGCTGACCTGTCGG
Organism: Actibacterium lipolyticum; assembly: GCF_900184935.1. Taxonomy (GTDB): domain Bacteria; phylum Pseudomonadota; class Alphaproteobacteria; order Rhodobacterales; family Rhodobacteraceae; genus Actibacterium_A; species Actibacterium_A lipolyticum. Next base: position 478,954 of record NZ_FXYE01000002.1, read on the forward strand.
CGGGTATCCCATATGTGCTTGATATTGCGAAATTGCTGAACGCGTATTCCGCCCGACAACCCCATCTGGCGTGCCCGCCGGAAAGCCGAAATAGTTCAGCGATGTCTGCACCTCTCGGTTCTGAGCGCGCTGCGCGGATGAGATGCTGGGCTTCTTGTAAACCGTCTTGGTTTTGGTGCTGGTATACGTTTTTTTCTTAGTTTTATTGGCGGAATTGACGGCTGCTGAACCGATCACCCCCAACAAAACACCGGCGGCAACATCACCCGCATCTGCGGCAGCGCGATGGGCGGGTGTAACGACAAGGGAAGCTGCGACAACAGCCATTGATATTTGATGCCTTAACATGACATGACTCCATGAAAACTGGTGTCCGGCCGGAAAGCCGGCGCCTAAAAAATGTATGCTTAATGATGGAATTGTCCGCCTCAGCAGGCGTTTCTGTCAAGTTTGGAATACCGGGAACACCAATGGTTGATTGGCTCACGTCCAACGGATTAACGCCCTACGAAGACGCCGTAGCCCAGATGGAGGCGCGCGCCGCCGCAATTGCCCAAGGCACCGCGAACGAGGCGATTTGGTTGGTCGAACACCCGCCGCTTTATACCGCTGGCACGTCGGCAAACCCTTCTGACCTGACCGATCCTGACCGGTTTCCCGTCTATGAAACACGTCGCGGCGGGCAATACACCTATCACGGGCCCGGCCAGCGCGTGGCCTATGTTATGCTGAATGTCGGCGAACGCGGGCGCGACGTGCGCAAGTTCGTTGCGCAGATGGAAGCATGGGTGATCGCCACCTTGGCCGAATTCAACGTCACTGGTGAACGTCGCGAAGGGCGTGTTGGCGTCTGGGTCGTCCGTAACGACAAACCCGCCCTGATCGATGGCAGTGCCCCAGAAGACAAAATCGCCGCAATCGGTGTGCGGCTTCGCAAATGGGTCAGCTTTCATGGGCTTTCAATCAACGTCGAACCCGACCTAAGCCATTTTGGCGGCATCGTTCCCTGCGGCATTCGTGAACACGGTGTGACCAGCCTTGTTGACCTTGGCCTTCCAGTCACGATGGACGACGTCGATGTGGCGCTGAAACGAACTTTCGAATCCGCATTCTCCGACAAATAGCGAATCCTTCGCGGAAACGTTCAGATTCCGCCGCTTCCTGCCGGAAAGTCGTAAATTGATGTGTAACGCGCTGATATAAATACAGCATTCGCTGTGGCAGTTTATCACGCCCAGGCGCTTTGTGCGGCCAAATCAGCCCGAACCGGCCGCGCTTGCCGCGCCCGCACCCGACCTAAGTCATTGATTTCGCTAGGTGGAAGGCTTTTCACCGAAACACAAAGCGCAGTGGAAAGAAAATTTCGCCCTGCGGCGCTTAGGTACATTGCCCCGGACACGCTAGAGAACTAAAACGTGCTTGGGAAATCGCGTGGCGTGCTAACGCCCGCTATGCATCAACTAATTCGAAACGGGAGGCATCGTATGGCAGACGCAGCCATTCACGGCCACGACGGACATGACGAACGCGGGTTCTTTACCCGCTGGTTTATGTCCACTAACCATAAAGATATCGGCATCCTTTACCTCCTGACTGCAGGTCTGGTGGGCTTCGTCTCTGTTGCCTTCACCGTGTACATGCGGTTGGAGCTGATGGACCCGGGCGTTCAGTACATGTGTATGGAAGGCATGAGCTTCGTTGCTCAGGCTGAAGAAAACTGTACTCCGAACGGCCACCTCTGGAACGTTCTGATCACCGGCCACGGCATCCTGATGATGTTCTTCGTGGTTATTCCGGCACTGTTCGGCGGCTTCGGCAACTACTTCATGCCACTTCAGATCGGCGCGCCTGACATGGCGTTCCCGCGTCTGAACAACCTGTCTTACTGGCTGTATGTTACCGGTACTACGCTGGCCGTCCTTTCGGTGTTCAGCCCCGGTGGTAACGGCCAATTGGGTTCGGGTGTTGGCTGGGTTCTGTACCCACCACTTTCGACATCCGAAGGCGGTTATTCGATGGATCTGGCGATTTTCGCCGTTCACGTATCGGGTGCTTCGTCCATTCTGGGTGCGATCAACATGATCACCACCTTCCTGAACATGCGTACGCCGGGCATGACCCTGCACAAAGTACCGCTGTTCGCTTGGTCGATCTTCGTTACCTCGTGGCTGATCCTGCTGTCCTTGCCTGTACTGGCTGGCGCTATCACCATGCTGCTGACAGACCGGAACTTCGGCACAACCTTCTTCCAACCTGAAGGTGGCGGCGATCCGATCCTGTACCAGCACATCCTGTGGTTCTTCGGCCACCCGGAAGTGTACATCATCATCCTGCCTGGCTTCGGCATCATCAGCCACGTAATCGCGACATTCTCTCGCAAACCAGTATTCGGCTACCTGCCGATGGTTTACGCGATGGTTGCGATTGGTGTTCTGGGCTTCGTCGTTTGGGCGCACCACATGTACACCGTTGGTCTGAGCCTGACACAGCAGTCCTACTTCATGCTGGCCACGATGGTTATCGCGGTACCCACCGGGGTTAAGGTGTTCAGCTGGATCGCCACCATGTGGGGCGGCTCGGTTGAGTTTAAAACTCCGATGCTTTGGGCGTTTGGCTTCCTGTTCCTGTTCACCGTTGGTGGTGTGACCGGTATCGTACTCAGCCAAACTGGCGTCGACCGGATGTACCACGATACATACTATGTGGTTGCTCACTTCCACTATGTGATGTCGCTGGGTGCCGTGTTCGCGATCTTTGCCGGTATCTACTACTACTTCGGCAAGATGACGGGCCGTCAGTACCCTGAATGGGCTGGTAAGCTGCACTTCTGGGCGATGTTCATCGGCGCCAACATTACCTTCTTCCCTCAGCACTTCCTGGGTCGCCAAGGTATGCCACGCCGCTACATCGACTACCCAGAGCAGTTCGCTTACTGGAACGAAGTTTCCAGCTGGGGCGCGTTCCTGTCCTTCGCGTCGTTCCTCTTCTTCATCGGTGTCGTTGTTTACACCCTGTTCGCAGGTAAGCGCGTGACCGAAGACAACTACTGGAACGAATGGGCTGACACGCTTGAGTGGACAGTTTCTTCCCCGCCGCCGGAGCATACGTTCGAAACGCTCCCCAAGCAGGAAGACTGGGACAAGGGCCACGCCCACTAGATGCCCTACGAATGGGACATAAATGAAAAAGGGGCCCCGGACATTTCCGGGGCCTTTTCTTTTGAGGCTGGCGATCCTCCCGCGGCTACACTGCACCTGTGGCCTTACCGCTCCCTCCCCCGCAAAGGGTTCGTGACATTCTTCGCGATCACCTGCGTACTGGTGTTGCTCCCCCTCTTCGCCGTCCTTGGCTCGCCCATCCTGTGGGGGCTGCTGCCATTCATCGGCGGGGCAATCGCGCTGACATGGTACCTGCTGGAACGCTCTTACAAAGACGCCGAAATTCTAGAGGAACTACGCCTGTGGTCCGACCGGGTTGAGCTAACTCGCCACAACCCACGCGGCCCCAAACAGGACTGGCACGCCAACCCATACTGGCTCCGGATCGAGATGCACCCAAAGGGCGGCCCGGTCGAAAACTACCTGACCCTCAGGGGCGGAGAGCGCGACGTGGAACTCGGCGCCTTCCTCAGCCCCGAAGAGCGGGCGGAGCTGTATGGGGAATTGCAGGGAATGCTGTCAAGGATACGGGGCAAGCAACACAATCCCTGACATCCTGAATGTCCGCTACGAGCCCATGGTGACCGAGGCGGCACCACCTCTTAGTGCCCGCTTCCATCTTCTTCGCCCTCGGTTTCATCCAAGACTGCTGCGACGATCGAATTGTCGCTCCCAAAACGGGTTGTACTAATGTCGCGTGAGCAGTGACCGTTACTGCTGGCGGGAATTAAAGCTAGAATTGAATATGGCAAGATTTTCCAGAATATCGAGCTAACTGCCCGTGCAGCCAGGTGCGCCCCAAGCCAAAAGGAGCGCACCTCATAGAGCCTTCTATTTTACAGAGTTTTTTCCTGGATCGCCCGCAACAATGAAACCACGACGCGCTCGGTTGTCACCGTTCGCCGCCCAATTATAGCGCATCTCACCGCGCGAAATTTCATCGATCACCATGCATGCAGTTGATCTTGATTTACCGTTTTCATATTTTCCAAAGAACATGCACAGGAGACCATTTTCCGAGATCGCCCACTGTTCAAATTTGCTGCGTCCGACTTTGGAATCGTGAAAAGCGTGATCTTCGGTCAAAAAGATTGCCCACCCGTCTTTTCCTGCACTTACCAAACCCCGGCCAGTCAACTGTCGTTTCAGCGCGCGGGATTTTGGAATCGTGCGCCAAGCCTGTCCATCACTTTTAGTGAATTCAAACTCTTGCAGTGCCTCGTTTCTGCTGCCTGTAAATTCGATCGGTGCAAGGCCAAAGAAACTCGCCGCTTTTTTCCCATTGATGGCTTTGTATCGCTGCTGAACGCGTTTGATGTCTATTGTATCCGGAAGGATTCGTTTGCCGTTTGACGCATAGACGACACAATCACGCTTGCCCATTTTGACATGCTCGCGACAATTCGAAAGAGCCTGTGCAGTGGATTTAGCCATGGTGTTCCAACCCCAAGCTGTCCCCCACGCACCGTCTGGCGAAATTGCCAAAGCTGTGATGCCAGACCTTGCTCCCAGTTCAGACAGAACTTTGGTCTGTTCATTGTTCAGTGTAACTGTCCATGGCTCCGCCTTAAGGCTCAGTGGTGCAAGGAAAGCTAAAATTGCAATTGTATATTTTGTGCCTTTAAGAAAATGCTTCATCGGCTCTCTTTGTGTTTTACATTTGATTGGGCGGATCAAGAGGATATTTAATGGCCGAATATCAAGAGCAGTCTTTGGACGTAAGCTGAAAAAGTAATTATATTTCAGTCATCTGAGCAAAAATCGATTGAACCTTTCCGCCAAAACCACAGACATTTCATACATTGGCGAGTGACCTAAACGGATCGTCCGGTTCATCTGACTTCTGTGATCGTCGCTTTTTCCCGAATGCATATGGAACAAGGGAAAAGTTCTGAACGGGAGAGTGATTATTTTGGATGGCGGCTTGATATCCGTCTTTGCAGAACACGGCGAATTCACAAAAAAGCCGCGCCCTTTATAAGACGCGGCTTTTCCATATTCACAATCAAGGTACGTTACCCCAGCCGGTCTTTGACCATCGGGCCCACCGCGCCGAAATCCATCTGGCCGGTGTATTTACCCTTCAGCGCGCCCATCACCTTACCCATATCGCGGATCGATTCTGCGCCGGTGTCGGTAATGGCGGTGGCGATGGCTGATTCCACCTCATCGTCAGACAGCTGCTTGGGCAAGAAACCCTCGATGATGGTGATCTCTGCACGCTCACGCTCTGCCAGATCCAGCCGGCCGCCCTCTTCATAGGCGCGCGCACTTTCTTGGCGTTGTTTCACCATACGGCCAAGGATTTGAAGGACATCAGCGTCAGAAACGCCTGCATCATCCCCTTCGCCACGCATGGCGATGTCTTTATCCTTGATCGCAGCGTTAATAAGGCGGAGCGTCGAAAGACGGGCCACCTCTTTATTCTTCATCGCGTCTTTTAGGCCAGAAGCGATGCGCGTTCGCATATCCATGTTGGTCAGTCATCCCCATGAAGTCCAGCCTTCGAAAATACCTGTTACCGCTGACAGGCGCAACCTTAGCGTTAATTTTCCAAGTCTTTGTTTTAAAACACAAACGCAATTTACCTCCCCCCTTGCACCTTTTCGCGACCCCGCGTAGGTTCCGCGAAATCTAAGCTATGGAGCACGCAATGCCCGCAGCAAGCGCCCACACGAAACCAACCGCCTGCCTTACACTTGCCGATGGCACTGTGTTCTATGGTCATGGCTTTGGCGCCACCGGTACAACGGTGGCAGAGCTTTGCTTTAATACCGCCATGACGGGGTATCAGGAAATCATGACTGACCCGTCTTATGCGGGTCAGGTGGTGACATTCACCTTCCCTCATGTGGGGAACGTGGGTGTGAACCCCGAAGATGATGAAACCGCTGATCCGGTCGCCGCTGGCATGGTTGTGAAATGGGACCCCACGGTTCCGTCCAACTGGCGTTCTGCCGAACCGCTGACCGAATGGTTGGCGCGGCGCGGGCGCATCTGCATCGGTGGCATCGATACGCGCCGTTTGACCCGCGCGATCCGCCAGCAAGGCGCGCCACACGTGGCCCTTGCCCATGATCCCGAAGGCAATTTCGACATTGCCGATCTGGTCGCGAAAGCCCGCGCTTTCAGCGGGTTGGAAGGGCTTGATCTGGCCAAAGACGTGACCTGCGCGCAATCCTATCGCTGGGACGAACAGCGTTGGTCTTGGCCCGATGGGTTCACCAAACGCGAAACGCCCGGACACCGGGTTGTGGCCATCGACTTTGGCGCAAAGCGCAATATCCTGCGCTGCTTGGCCTCTGCTGGCTGCGATGTAACTGTGCTGCCCGCTTCGGCCACCGCCGAAGAAGTGTTGGCCCTGAACCCCGAAGGCGTGTTCCTGTCGAACGGCCCCGGCGACCCTGCGGCGACTGGCGAATACGCCGTGCCGATGATCCGGGAAGTGCTGGAAAAAGACGTTCCGGTTTTCGGGATTTGCCTTGGCCACCAGATGCTGGCGCTGGCGCTTGGTGCGAAAACGATCAAAATGAACCACGGCCATCACGGCGCTAACCACCCGGTGAAAGATCTGGAAACCGGTAAGGTAGAGATCACATCGATGAACCACGGGTTCACGGTGGACAGTCAAACACTGCCCGCTGGCGTGAAAGAAACCCATGTATCGCTGTTCGATGGGTCGAACTGCGGCATCCGCATGGAAGATCGCCCCGTGTTTTCTGTTCAATACCACCCCGAAGCCAGCCCCGGCCCGCAAGACAGCTACTATCTGTTTGAGCGGTTCGCTGCGGCAATGAAAGCACGCGCCTAAGCGGCTTTTCCTTCGTTAACTGGCCGTTAACCTTAAGACTTCAGGCTCTGTTCCATCGGATCAGAGTTTGAAATCTATGTCGAAAGCCACACAATTTCTCGTTGTTGATACCCCCCGCGCGGCCCCGCGGCGGACAATAACGCGGGCGCGGCGGCCCATCGGCGACTACCTGCTTGAACGTAATGCGGTTTCTCCCGACGCCCTGATCAAAGCCTTAGCGCTGCAACGTCGTCAGGATTTGCGCCTTGGCGACATCCTTCTTGCCCATGGAATGGTCGCAGAGGACGATCTGACCGCCGCCCTTGCCGCCCAGTACGGTGCGCTGCCCGCTGATCTGGCGCAGCTTCCGCCGGACCCGCGCTTGATTGATGCGATGGGCATCGATATGTGCCTGCGCGAAGGTGCCGTACCTGTGCGCCGCCTTGGTGGGGCAACGATTATTGCCACCTCCCGCCCCGAAGCATTCCAAGTTCTGCGTCAGAAGTTGCCCAAAAGCTTTGGCGAGCCGATCATGGCCTTCAGCGGAGAGCGTGACATTCACGCCGCGATTCTGGCCACACGAAACCGCCAGCTTACGCAAAAGGCCGAAACCCGCGTGGCAGAGGATGAAAGCTGCCGTTTTTGGTACGGCGCAACCCCGCGCAACATCCTGACCATGCTGATTCTTGGCCTGTTCTGCGCGGTTCTTGCTGCACCGGTGCCCACAATCACGGCACTAACATTCTGGGCCCTTTTCACACTGCTGGCCACAACCGCATTGAAATGCGCAGCCGCCATCACCACCCTGCGGGCGCGCAAACATGCACAACAAAGCGGCCCGCCCCCAGAACGCCCCGCCATCGCGCGCCTTCCTGTGGTGTCGGTCATGGTTCCACTGTTCCACGAAGAAGACATCGCAAAGCGGTTGGTCGACCGCCTTGGTCGGCTAACTTACCCGAAAGAGCTGCTGGATATCTGCCTTGTGACCGAAGCGGATGACGAAACGACCCGCGCGATGCTTGCGCGCTCTCGCCTGCCCTATTGGATGCGGGTCATCACCGTGCCAACTGGCAGCCTAAAAACCAAACCGCGGGCGCTGAACTTTGCGCTCGATTTTTGCCGCGGCTCGATCATCGGGGTTTACGACGCCGAAGATGCCCCCGACCCGGATCAGATTCACCGCATCGTGCGCCTGTTTCATGAACGCGGGCCAGAGGTTGCCTGCCTTCAGGGGCAGCTTGATTTTTACAACACGTCCAAGAATTGGTTTTCGCGCTGTTTCACCATCGAATATGCTGCATGGTTCCGCATCATCCTGCCCGGCATTGCACGTATGGGGCTGGTCGTGCCGCTGGGTGGCACAACCCTGTTTTTCCGTCGCCCCGCACTTGAAAGCCTTGGTGGCTGGGACGCCCATAACGTGACCGAAGATGCCGATTTGGGCATTCGTTTGGCCCGCCACGGCTATCGTACAGAACTGGTTGAAACCACAACCTTTGAAGAAGCAAATTGCCGCCTTTGGCCGTGGGTGAAACAGCGTTCACGTTGGCTTAAGGGTTATGCAATGACGTGGTCGGTGCATATGCGCCAACCCAAACGGTTGTGGCGCGAGCTGGGCCCGTGGAAATTCGCCGGTTTTCAGGTGATGTTTCTTGGCACGCTTTCGCAATTCCTGTTGGTCCCGCTTATGTGGTCCTTCTGGCTGATCGCGCTGGGTTTGCCGCATCCACTGACAGGGGTTTTACCCCAACAGGTGATGCTTTTCGTCGGGGCGCTTTTCATCCTGACGGAAGTCGCGAACATCGCCATCGGAATCGCCGGGGCCAGCCTTGCCGGTAAACGCGGACTCTGGGGGTGGGTGCCCAGCCTGCACGTGTACTATCCGCTTGCTGCCATCGCGACCTACAAGGCCGTGTTCGAAATGGTCGTTAAGCCGTTTTACTGGGACAAAACCTGCCACGGCATCGCGGATGAGGAAGAGGCCCAGACGCCTTAGATATCCGTCCCGTATCCGGCCGCGTCCAACCGCAAGCGTGCTTCGAAAGCGATGGAAATATGGGACCGCAACGCCTCGTACGCGGCATCACCGTCACCTGCGGCAATGGCATCAACGATGGCCGCGTGTTCTTCCAGCGCTTTTTCACCGCGCCCTTCGGCCGCCAATGACGTCGTCGCCATCAAAGCCATCGACCGATGCACAAGATCCAACTGCTGCACCAGATACCGGTTATGAGAGGCAAGATGCACCTGCTTGTGAAAACGTCGGTTTGCCCGTGACATCGCCTTCGGATCGCCGATCAGCGCCTTATCTTCTTGAACCATGTCACGCAGCACGCGGACCTCTTCTTCGGTGGCGTGGCGCGCGGCAAGCCGGGCGGCCAACCCTTCCAGCTCGCCACGAACGACGTAAAGCTCTGCAAGTTGGTTATGGTTCAACGATGCAACGATCAGGCTGCGCCCGTCCCGCGACAAAAGGGATTGCGTTTCAAGCCGTTGAAGGGCTTCGCGGATTGGGGTGCGCGACACGCCGAAACGTTCGGCAAGTTCACTTTCGACCAGCCGATCACCGGGTTTATAGACACCCACGTCAATCGCATCGAGGATCAGCGCATAGGCATCTTTGTTGGTGGGCTTCAGGTCTTTCATTGGGCACTCCGGCTGCGGACGCCACACGCTAAATGCCCAAGCCATGCGAATCAAGACCAACCCATTGCGCATGCTGACGCACCACGCTACGCCTTTGGTATGGTTGCGCATCATTTCACTGATCGGCAGGGCTGGGTCTTTGACCTGGACAATACGCTTTATCCGCCCGAAGCGCGGCTGTTTGACCAAATCGAAGTCCGCATGACTGCCTTTGTGATGAACGCGCTGAACGTCCCCAAGGACGAAGCAAACCGCCTGCGCCAGCATTATTGGGGCGAATACGGAACGACCCTTGCAGGGCTGATGGACCTGCACGGCGTGGACCCCGGCCCCTATCTGACAGAGGTGCATGAGATTGACCTTAGCCACCTTTCCCCCGATCCAGAGCTGAGGGAGCGGATCGAAGCCCTTCCTGGGCGGCGCATCGTTTATACCAACGGTTCAGCCCCTTATGCGGAACGTGTTCTGGCCGCGCGCGGGCTTTCGGGTGTCTTTGACGCGATCTATGGGGTGGAGCACGCAGGCTTTCGCCCAAAACCCGAACGCGCGGCCTTTGAAACCGTCTTTGCCGCTGACGGGATCATCCCCGCGAATTCAGTGATGTTTGAGGATGACCCACGCAATCTGGCCGCGCCCCATGCGATGGGAATGCGCACCGTGCATGTCGCCCCTAAGGCTGAACCGGCGGATCACATCCATCACCACACCGATGACCTAAGTGGATTTTTGGCGCAGCTGATCGGTTAAACTGTCGCACTGGCCATGCGACGTCGCGATTTTTGCAGCCAATTGTCACAGTGCGGCAAGATGGTCCCTCCCGTTTCGCGACACAGGCGACGATATCAGCCCCGAGAGTTCACTTTTCGGAGCAAGAAAATGCCATCAGACACATCCATCCCCCAGCCGCTAGAGGCGCCACTGCCAAAGGTGTTGAACTCCAAACTGGCGTTCACCTTTTTCCTTGTGATTGCGGCGATTGTCCTTTGGGGGCTTAGCTTTGCCACGTGGGGTGTGCCCGGTCTTTACCTTCCCGCCGTGGCCGCAGTTCCTGTGATTTTTGCGCTGCTGCTGTTGATTACGCGCGGGTGATAAGTTGCCCCTTGGCCCAGAGGGTGGTTTAGACCTATCTCAAGGGGCAGGAGGCCAAGCATGGACCGCATAAAAACCGATATCCTGATTTCCGGCGGCGGTGTCGCCGGGCTTACGGCTGCCGCAGCGTTCGCAAGCGCCGGGTTTTCCGTCATCTGCGTTGACCCCGCCCCGCCCGTCACGGATGCGGCCGACGCAAATGCCGATTTGCGCACCACGGCTTTTCTGCAACCCTCTGTCGAGGTGTTGGAGGCTGCGGGCCTTTGGCAGCGGCTTGCCCCCCATGCCGCCGACCTTCAGATTATGCGCATTGTCGATGCGGGCGGCGAAACGCCCGAGCCGCGCCTGACAAAAGACTTTGACGCGGGTGACATTTCCGACCAGCCGTTTGGGTGGAACCTTCCGAATTGGCTGCTGCGCCGTGAAATGGTCGCGCGGTTGGGCGAACTACCGAACGTTGATTTCCGCCCCGGCGTCGCAACGCAAAACGTCCTAACGCGCGAGCGAGAGGCGCTTGTCAGCCTAAGCGATGGCTCGCGCATCGCCGCAAAGCTGGTGATCGCGGCAGACGGTCGTAATTCCCCCGTGCGCGAAGCGGTTGGCATTGATGTGCACACAACGCGCTACGGGCAAAAGGCGCTTGCCTTTGCGGTGACACATCCCCAGCCCCACAACAACATCTCGACCGAGGTGCACCGCACCGGCGGCCCGTTCACCCTCGTCCCGCTGCCAGATCGCGATGGGCAGCCTTGCTCTGCAATCGTCTGGATGGAAAGCGGCCCAGAGGTAAAGCGCCTTGCCGTCCTGCCCGAGGATGAGTTTACGTCGGCCATGAACACCCGCTCCGCCGGATTGTATGGCCAACTGACGCTTGCATCGCGCCGCACGGTTTGGCCCATCATCAGCCAAATCGCAGAGCGTTTCAGCGCGGAACGCACCGCACTGATCGCCGAAGCCGCCCATGTTGTGCCGCCAATCGGCGCGCAGGGTCTGAACATGAGCCTTGCCGACACCAAACTGTTGCTAGAACTGGCCATGGCCCACCCTGATGATCTGGGCGGGCGCGATATGCTTGAAACCTACAACCGCCGCCGCTGGCCCGAGGTCCGCGCGCGCGTCACTGGCATCGACATGCTGAACCGTGCCTCCATGCTGGGTGGGCCGGGGCTGCGCGATATGCGGGCCAGTGCATTGAACGCACTTTATTCCGTAACGCCGGTGCGTCGCACCCTGATGCGTGCGGGTCTGGGTGTTCGTTAATACTTTTGGGCAGGGTAAAATATCAGGACGGTCAGGGTTGATATGCAGCTGCACAAGGCTGTTACCCCTTCGCACCCGCGCAGGCACTTCTTGACATAGCTAATCTAAACGCACCGCGAAATCAGCGCGTGTTTTAAGTTTAGAGAGGCTGCGCCACCATGGCCAACGGTACCGTCGTTGCATACGGGTCAAATGTTCTGGAATCGCCTACGGCGAACACGACCTCGGGAACCGGATACCTGGGGGGTGGGCAGATGCAGATCACCTCGGGGAACGCGGTTTTTGAAGCCGATGACATCGTGGTTATCGATGTTGAAAACCTTACCGCAACGGGTGAAATCGACGGCAACTCTCGTATTGTTGGCATCACGGTTTATGACAACACAACCGACTATATCAGCGGCACGCCTCTTTACACCTACACGCCGATGAACCCGGGTCAGTATGCGAATATTCAGTCCGATGTCAGCGGGCTGGGTGACAACTATCTTCGCTTCAATTCCAACATTCTCGTCTCTGCTGATGCCGGTGCACCGACGCTTACGCAGCTGATTGTCGCCGCTGGGGAAGATCTGGTTGGTGGGCTTCAGTCCGGGCCGATCACGCTCAACCGGTTTACGGACAATGACTACGACGCAAGCGGCACGATCGACGCAGGCACCGTCGAAGCCGCGAATGGCGCGTACAACACCCAGAATAATCAGCTTGTGGTCATCTGTTTCGTACGGGGCACGTTGATTGATACCCCAATGGGCCGCATCGCCATCGAAGACCTGAAAGCCGGGGATGAGGTCACAACGCTGGACAATGGCGCAATGCCCATCCGGTGGATCGGTCAGCGAACCGTCCCCGCGACTGGCGACCTTGCCCCCATTCTGATCCGCCGCGGCGCGCTGGGGAATATTCGTGATCTGAAGGTTTCACCCCAGCACCGAATGTTCGTCCGTGACGCAATGGCCGAACTATACTGCGGCGAACCAGAGGTGCTGGTCGCGGCCAAGCATCTGGTAAACGGCGACACAATCTGCCGGGTTCCCGGTGGCGAGGTCGAGTATTTCCACATCATGCTCGACAACCACCAAATATTGCTGGCCGAAGGGTGCGGCGCCGAAAGCCTCTACCCCGGACGCACGGCGATGTCATCGCTTACCGATGACGCCCGTGACGAGGTCTTGAGCCTGTTCCCCGAACTGTCTGTTTCAGCGAAAAGCTACGGCCACCTCGCCCGTTACCAGTTGAACAAAGGCGAAGCGGCCGTGATCTGCAACTATTCCTAGTGGCCGTTACAGCACCTTATCAATAGCCGCGCCCAGCCTTTTAAGGCTGCCGTCGACATCATAAAGCTTGTCCAAGCCGAACAGACCGATACGGAAGGTGCGGAATGCGTCCCCTTCGTCGCATTGCAACGGAACACCCGCGGCGATCTGCAAACCTTCGGCCGCAAATTTCTTACCGTTTTGGATGTCAGGGTCGTCGGTGTAACTCACCACCACACCCGGTGCGCCAAAACCATCGGCCGCGACCGATTTCACGCCCTTTGACGCCAGCAGTGCGCGAACCGCGTTGCCCTGTTCCCACTGTGCGTCGCGCAACCGGTCAAACCCGTATTCCTTGGTTTCAAGCATGGTATCGCGGAACGCACGCAGCGCGTCGGTGGGCATGGTTGCGTGATAGGCGTGGCCGCCGTTTTCATAGGCCTCCATGATCTGAAGCCATTTCTTCAGATCGATTGCGAAGCTGTCAGATTGGGTGTCGTCGATACGCTTGCGCGCCTCTTCAGACATCATCACCAGCCCAGCGGACGGCGACGCCGACCAACCCTTTTGCGGGGCCGAGATCAGGATATCGACGTTACAGGCTTTCATATCGACCCACACACAACCCGATGCGATGCAATCCAGCACGAACAGCGCGCCAACCTCATGCGCGGCAGCGCCCATGGCGGTGATGTAGTCGTCGGGCAAAATCACTCCGGCCGAGGTTTCCACATGCGGGGCGAACACAATCTCTGGCCGCTCCTCTTTGATCTTGGCCACGACCTCTTCGATGGGTGCGGGCGCGAAAGGTGCTTGTGGGTCGTTTCCACTGCGCCGCGCCTTCATCACCGTCGCATCAGAGGTGAAACCGCCCGCCTCAAATATCTGGCTCCAGCGATAGGAAAACCAACCGTTGCGCACGACCAGCGCGTGCCGACCGGAGGCAAACTGCCGCGCGACGGCCTCCATCGCATAAGTGCCACCACCGGGGACCAGCGCCACGGAATGGGCGTTATACACCTCTTTCAACATGCCAGAGATATCGCGCATCACCTGCTGAAACGCGGCTGACATGTGGTTCAAGGACCGGTCGGTAAAGACAACCGAATATTCCAGCATCCCATCCGGATCGACGGAATCGAGCAAAGCAGTCATATGAAGTTCCTCCCGTATTTGGCGGAACTTTAACCGTCAAAATTGATAGCGCAATCGGACAAAACGGCTCGGTTGACTCAAATTGCTAGCCAAGCGGTCCGGGGCGGCGCTCCTCAGAAAGCAGCACGTTCGCTTCCACGTCCCCCACGCCTGGCAAAGTCATGATCCGGCGGCGCAGGACGCGTTCGAAATCTGACAGATCGCGCGCAACAACGCGTAGGCGGTAATCATAAAGGCCAAGGACGTGCTGCACTGTCTGCACCTCGGGGATGGCAGCAACGGCGCGTTCGAAATCTTCAAGGCTGACGCGACCCTTGGTGGCCAGTTTGACGCCCAGAAAGACGGTCACGCCAAAGCCCAACGCCTCGGCGTTCAGGACAACGCGGCGGCCTTGCAGGATGTCGGCGTCCTGCAACCGTTTGATGCGCCGCCACGCGGCGGGCTGTGACAGGCCGAACCTGCGTCCCAACGCGCCCGCGCTTTGTTCGCCATCTTCGGACAGCGCGCGCAGCAGCTTGCGATCAATATCGTCCAGATCGATCATACCGGCAGCGCCTTATCCATCTTGATGTCCGCAACATGCATCAAGGCCTCAATATCTGCGATGTGGGGCAAGGTCAGAATGCGATGCCGATAGATTTCCTGATAATGCGCCATGTCGCGGGCAAGGACGTTCAGGCGCAGATCGACACGACCAAGGAAGGTCTGAATTTCATGCACCTCGGGCACGTCACGCGCGGCGGCTAGGAATTCATCGAACGCACGCGGGTTGGTTTTATCAAGGGTAAAGCGCAGGCTTACCTCAACCGCGTACCCCAACGCCGCCCAGTTGATGATCGCGCGCGACCCTTGAAGGATGCCGGCCTGACGCAGCTTTTCCAACCGCCGCCAACAAGTCGCCGCAGTCACCCCTGCCCGATCCGCCAAATCGGCGGTCGCAATATCCGGCTGGGCCTGAAGGTGGCGCAACAAACGCCGATCTGTATCGTCGATTTGCATGAATTTTTCTGAAAGTTCACTTTTGACGAATAATCTTTCTCACATCAGGCAAATTTCGTCAAATAATGAAACGCATCCCGTTTCAAATTCGCCTATTGTCGCCGCAGAATTCAAGATCAACCCATGGAAGGAGCGCCCGATGCGCGTTTACTATGATCGCGATTGCGACATTAACCTGATCAAAGACAAGAAAGTCGCCATCCTTGGCTATGGCTCGCAAGGTCACGCGCACGCGCTGAACCTGCGCGATTCCGGCGCGAAGAACCTCGTTGTGGCGCTGCGCGAAGGCTCCCCATCGGCGAAGAAAGCCGAAGGCGAAGGTCTTCAGGTTATGGGTATCGCTGAAGCGGCTGCTTGGTGTGACGTAATCATGTTCACCATGCCCGATGAGCTTCAGGCAGAGACATACAAGAAATACGTACACGACAACATCAAGCCCGGCGCAGCAATCGCATTCGCCCACGGCCTGAATGTACACTTCGGCCTGATCGAGCCGAAAGAAGGCGTGGACGTTATCATGATGGCGCCTAAAGGCCCCGGCCACACAGTGCGCGGCGAATACGTAAAAGGCGGCGGCGTACCTTGCCTTGTTGCTGTTGACACAGACGCATCCGGCAAAGCGCTGGAAATCGGCCTGTCCTACTGCTCTGCCATCGGTGGCGGCCGTTCGGGCATCATCGAAACCAACTTCCGCGAAGAGTGTGAAACCGACCTGTTCGGCGAACAGGCTGTTCTTTGCGGCGGTATCGTTGAACTGATCCGCATGGGCTTTGAAACGCTGGTCGAAGCTGGTTACGAGCCTGAAATGGCTTACTTCGAATGCCTGCACGAAACCAAGCTGATCGTTGACCTGATTTATGAAGGCGGCATCGCCAACATGAACTACTCGATCTCGAACACCGCTGAGTACGGCGAATATGTTTCGGGCCCACGCGTTCTACCATACGAAGAAACCAAGAAAGCCATGAAGGGCGTTCTGACGGACATCCAGACCGGTAAATTCGTGCGTGACTTCATGCAAGAAAACGCTGTTGGCCAGCCATTCTTCAAAGGCACACGTCGCATCAACGACGAACACCAGATCGAAGAAGTTGGTAAGAAACTCCGCGCAATGATGCCATGGATTTCCGCTGGCAAACTTGTGGATCAGGAAAAGAACTGATCGCTCTGGTCATTCGACCGAAAGCGAAGCAAAACGATGGGGCCTTGGCGTAACCGCCAGGGCCCTTTTTCTTGGTCGAGGATTTCATGCAGGCCCTTCCCGACATCTCTCGTAAAAGCTGGTTGATGGTTGCTGTTCTGGGCTTTGTCTGGGGCTCTACGTTCATGGTGATCGAAATCGCGCTGGAAGGGATCCCGCCCTTTTGGCTGGCGACCGGGCGGTTGGGTTTTGCCGCGGTGACCATATGTGCCTTCTGGGCGCTTAGCGGGATGCGGCTGTCACTGGACCCGACCAACAAACCAACCACGAGCCAGATATTCATGACAGGGGCGCTTAGTTCGGGCGTGCCGTTCCTGCTTTTGTCATGGGGGCAGCAATATGTGACCTCAGGCTTTGCAGGCACGTCGATGGCCGTGGTGCCCCTGATCGTGCTGCCGCTGGCGCATTTCTTTGTACAGGGCGAACAGCTGAACCTGCGCAAAAGCATCGGCATGGCCATGGGCTTTGCTGGGGTGTTCGTGTTGGTTGGGGCTGATGCGCTGCAAAGCACCGGCGCGGACCTAGAGGTTTGGGGCCGCCTTGCGTGCATTGGCGTGGCGGCGTGCTATGCCGTGAACTCCATCACCATTCGTCGTTTGCCGCCGGTAGACCCGATCGGGCTGACCGCGATGATGATGGTGACCGGCACGCTGGTCGCCCTGCCCTTTGCATTGTTCTTCGAAGGCATCCCGCCTGTTCCGCCAGCAAAGGCATTCTTCGCGCTGCTGGTTCTTGGCATCTTGTCCACTGCCGCGATGAACCTGCTGCGCGTGATCGTGATCCGCAGCGCGGGGCCGACGTTCATGACGTTGGTGAACTATCAGGTTCCGGTATGGTCGGTCGTTCTGGGCGGGCTCATCCTAAACGAGGCCCTGCCCCCGACGCTTCTTCTGGCGCTGGTGCTGATCCTGTCGGGGCTGGCACTTAGCCAATGGGGCGCGCTGACACGGCTTTTCAGGCGTTAGGTCGCGGCCTCAACAGCTGCCACAACGCCATCCACAACGTCATTAAGCAACACGTCATCTTCGCATTCGGCCATCACACGGATCAACGGCTCTGTTCCGGATTTACGGATAAGCAGGCGACCATTGCCCACCAACCGCGCCTCGGCATCGGCAATTGCGGCGCGCACGCTGTCGGTTTCAAGTGGGCGTTGACCCGTTTCGAAACGCACGTTTTTCAACAGTTGCGGCACCCGCTCGAATGTCTGAATAAGCGAAGACGCAGGCTTGCCCGTTTCCACCATCGCGGCAAGGAACTGAAGCCCCGCCAACAAACCGTCACCCGTTGTGGCATAGTCGGTCATCACGATATGGCCCGACTGTTCGCCACCAAGGTTGGCACCGCCACGGCGCATCGCCTCTACGACATAGCGGTCACCGACGGGGGTCCGCTCCAACTTCAGGCCGCGGCCATCAAGGTAGCGTTCCAAGCCAAGGTTCGACATCACCGTTGCAACCAAGGTGCCATTCTTCAGCCGGCCCTCTTCCGCCCAGCGGGACGCAAACAGCGCCATGATCTGATCGCCATCGGCAACCTTGCCGGTTTCGTCGATGATCATCACCCGGTCCGCGTCGCCATCAAGGCAGATACCCACATCCGCGCCATGTGCGACAACCGCCGCCGCCGCCGTATCTGTGTGGGTGGAGCCGCATTTTTCGTTGATGTTAAGGCCGTTGGGCGTCACGCCGACGGGGATCACTTCGGCCCCCAGTTCCCACAACACTTCGGGTGCGGTGCGGTGCGCAGCGCCGTTGGCACAATCGACCAAAACCTTTAGACCATCCAGCCGCCGACCGCTTGGGAAGGTCGCCTTGATACGTTCGTTATACCGGAAACGGCCATCGTCGATCCGCTTTGCCCGGCCAATGTTCTGCGCCTGCGCCGGTTCGACACCCGACATTGTCAGCGCTTCAATCTCTGCCTCAGCATCATCCGACAGTTTGAAACCGTCGGGGCCGAAGAATTTGATGCCGTTATCGTGGTGCGGATTGTGCGAGGCTGAAATCATCACCCCCACATCCGCGCGCATCGAATGGGTCAGCAAACCGACGGCTGGCGTTGGCACCGGACCAAGCAACAGCACGTTCATCCCGGTCGATGTAAAACCCGCCGTCATCGCATTTTCGAACATATACCCAGACAGGCGCGTGTCTTTGCCAATCACCACACGGTGAGTGGACGTGCCGTCACGCCGAAAATAGCGACCAGCAGCCGCGCCAAGGCGCAACGCCATGTCAGCCGTCATCGGGTAAACATTCGCGCGCCCACGCACGCCATCGGTACCAAAAAGCTTATCGCTCATTACAAATTCCACAAAGCTTCTGCCAGGCTAAGCGCCTGCCGCGTCTCGGTCATATCATGGACACGCAAAAACTGAACCCCCTGCGCTGCAGCGGCCAGCGCGACAGCAATCGACCCCGGTGTACGATCAGCCGGATCGGGCGCGTTCCCAATCTCTCCGATGAAGCGTTTGCGCGAGGCGCCCAGCAACACAGGGCAGCCCAGCCCGTGGAACAGGCTGATCCCTTGCAGCAACGCAATGTTATGCGCCTGCGTCTTGCCAAAACCGATGCCCGGGTCCACCACGATATCCGCACGCGGGATGCCCGCTGCCTCGGCCATTGCGACGCGTTCTTCCAAGAAGTCGTACACATCAAGCAGCACATCGTCATACTGCGGGGCGGCTTGCATGTTTTGCGGCGTGCCTTGCGCGTGCATCAGGCACACTGGCACGCCCGCGTTCGCCGCAACCCCTGCCAGATCCAGATCATAGGTAAACGCCGCGACATCGTTGATAAGGTTTGCACCGGCCAGCAACGCCGCCTGCGCCACTGCTGCCTTTCGGGTATCGATGGAAATTGGCGTCGTAACGCCCGCCGCGCGCAACGCCCCGATCGCAGCAGCCGTGCGGGTAATTTCTTCCCCCGCAACAACATCATCGGCACCGGGGCGCGTGGATTCACCCCCGACATCGATCATATCGGCGCCAGCATCCGCCAACGCGCGCCCCTGCGTCAGTGCGGCGTCAGGCGCATTGAATTTGCCACCATCAGAAAAGCTGTCTGGGGTTACGTTTAGAATCCCCATAAGGCGCGGCCGATCCATGCTTAGCCCAGCAATGGGCGCGCGCGGTGCCGACAAGGCCTCCAACGTCTCTGTAGGAACTTCGGCTGCCGAAATTATGCGACGCGTGCCCGCCCGCGAAATTTGCTCAACATGGGCAAACCAAGTCCAACCGCCTGCCAGCCTGATCGCTTGGTGGGTGGGGGACACATCC
The DNA here is from genome assembly GCF_900184935.1 of Actibacterium lipolyticum. Classification (GTDB taxonomy): domain Bacteria; phylum Pseudomonadota; class Alphaproteobacteria; order Rhodobacterales; family Rhodobacteraceae; genus Actibacterium_A; species Actibacterium_A lipolyticum. Next base: position 498,788 of record NZ_FXYE01000002.1, read on the forward strand.
GTTTGCAGGATAGGCCGGTAGTAGTATTTCATGAAGCCCTTTTGACTAAAGCCGCGAAAGCGGGCAAGCGCAACTACAGCGCAGTCGACGCAAGATCGCAACTCAATACTTGAACCGGCCTCGTTACTTCGCCCGGCACCTTGGCACCGATGACGACGATCCGGCCTGCATCCAATTCTTCGGCGAACCATAGCGACAGCGCCACAGCGTCAGACGGATCGGCCGACGGGCCATCGACCGCGTCCAGAACAATCTTTGAGGGTGCCCAAACGCTAATCTGGCCGTGTTTCATCGCCCACTCAATCTCTGTGCGGGTGTTTGTCACGACACAGCGCTTGTCGCGCCCCGCCAAGACCCAAGCGTTTTGTTCCGTCGCAAGCAAATCAATCCGCCGCTGCGCCTGACGAGACTTGGATTGCGGCGCGTCACCGTCCGCAGGACCGACACACAGAATGACCGGCGCGCCGGTGGCTTCTAGCTTGTCCAGCCACCGGGGTAGCTCTGCAGCGGCGATTGCCTCGTTTGACAGGAACAACAGCGTCGGCTGCAAGCCAGAGGCAACCACATCCGAAACCGGAGTCAGATCCGCCACGCGGCTGCGCACGATTTCAACGCCAAGCGCGCCGGGGCCGCGATCCAGCTTTTCGATCCGAACGAAAACCCGCGTGGGCTGTGGTTCACTTAACAATCGTTGCGCGATGCGTTCGGCCAGTGTTTCGAGCAGGTTCAGACGTTCAGCGGCCAGTTCAGTCGCGATGGCATCTGTGATCGTGTCGTAAGACAGCACACGATCAACGTCGTCATCAAGCGGGGCGGGAATGGGGCGCAATTCAACGACCACGTTAAAACGCACGCGCTGTGTTGCGCCGCGCTCTACTTGAAACGCGCCAATCTCAACCTCGACAACGTGATCGCGCAAAGAAATACGGTCGCAGGGATCGGACGCGTCATCCATCGCCTCGGAACGCTCCGAAGGATGTGCAAAAGCAAGGCGAATGTCTTTGGTCATACGATCTTCCGGCGTTTAGCGTTGGCCAACAGCTATGCCAGATGGGTGCTGGCAAACTCAACCGCAAGCGTCACACTAGAGACCGCGCACGACAAAGAATTAGTTTCTGCTAAGCTGCGTGGGTTTCCGATAAAAGAAATGCTGCCCGATCGAGGCAGTCCGCTGGAACACACGCGCCCAACGTGGGTTGACCGCACGGGTGTGATAAAACGTTGCCCCGTCGGTCAGATCGCGCGGCGCACCGTCCAGCATAGAGCGGGCGATTTTCGCAACGCGGTTATATGCGGCCGGCTCGGAAACCACTTCGGCGTGGCCGTCACATGTATAGGTAAACTGGCACTGGAATTTCCGACCCGTCCCCTGATTGATCACACCACAAACACTGTCAGGAAAATTCGGAGAGCTGACGCGGTTCAAGATAACCTCGGCCACCGCGAACTGGCCCTTCACGCTTTCACCGCGTGCTTCAAAGTAAAGTGCCTCTGACAAACAGCGCCAGTCAGCGCCGCCGCTTGCCTTAGGCTGCGCCTTAAGCCAAGCGCGATCATAGGTGATGTTTTCGTCAGGGACGACGACACCTTTCGATGGGGTGATCAACCGTTCCCACTGACGCCCACTGACAGAGCCAAGGGCCTTCTTCTCGACGCCAAGCAGCATTGTGATACTGGTATCAAGACCTGCAGTCGGATCAGTCGAAGTGGACACGGCAACATCCGACAGGGCTGTCCCCGCGACAACCATGTTCAACGCGGCGCCAAGCACCAAATTCAAACCAAAACGCATCAACAACCCCCAAGGTGTTACGGCACAGCCTAGGCTGCCGGCCGGTGGCATAGCCCAAACGACTCAAATCGTCCACCCTTGGGGGGTAAACACACCGTCCACACGCCCTCAGCGGCGGCACCAAGGGCACCACCAGATGAGGGTGAAGATGGGTGAAAGTGACGTTAAGTTACTGTTTTAGATATATCTTATATATTGCTTCCAGTCGACACACCCAGCTTTAGCTGCGCGGCAGCAAGTCGCGCAACGGGAACCCGAAACGGCGAACAAGAAACGTAGTCAAACCCGGCTTCGCGGCAAAACGCAATAGATTCGGCATTACCGCCATGCTCGCCACAGACAGACAGCACCACATCTTTGCGCGCCGCGCGCCCACGTTCGGCACCTATCAGCAAAAGCTCCCCAACGCCTTCGACATCAAGCGTGTGGAATGGATCCTCGGGGTAGACCTCTTGCTGAACATACGACCCCATAAAACGCCCCGCGTCATCGCGGCTAAGGCCATAGGTCATTTGCGTCAGATCGTTCGTGCCAAAGCTAAGGAAGGCCGCGTGATGGGTGATTTCGCCAGCGCGCAATGCCGCACGCGGGGTTTCGACCATGACCCCAAGGCGATAATCAAAATCACAGCCCTTTTCGATCCGAACAGCGGCGGCAACGGCATCCACGCGTGCTTTTACCAATTCAACCTCGCGTTTGGCCGAAACCAGCGGGATCATGATCTCGGGAACGACAGGGTCCCCGCGCTTGCTGGCCTCTACGGTGGCCTCAAAAATCGCGCGGGCCTGCATGTCATAGATTTCGGGCACGGTAATACCCAAGCGCACGCCGCGCATACCCAGCATCGGATTAAACTCGCTTAGCGCTTCGACCCGGCGCGTCACATCTGACAAAGGCAGATCAAGCGCTTCGGCCAATTCGCGCATCCCGTCCCGACTGTGGGGCAGGAATTCGTGCAACGGCGGGTCAAACAGGCGAATACAGACCGGCAGGCCCTGCATGATTTCGAACAGGCGGATGAAATCCATGCGCTGCATCGGCAAAAGCTGATCCAACGCGGCTTCGCGGTCCACAGCGGAATTCGCAAAGATCATCTCTCGCATAACGGTCAAACGATCTTCTTCGAAGAACATATGCTCGGTCCGGCACAGGCCGATGCCATCAGCGCCGAAATTGCGGGCCATTTGCGCGTCCGCTGGTGTGTCTGCATTGGCGCGGATGCCGATATCGCAGGCCTCTTCCGCCCAGCTGAGCAACGACCGGAACGCATCGTCCAGTGCAGGTTCAAGCATCAGAACCTCGCCGGCCAAGGCTTCGCCAACGGCACCGTCCACGGTGATCACGTCACCTTCGCGGAATACCCGGCCGTCAGCGGTGCGGAACGATTTGTCACGTCGATTCAGCGTCATATCTGAAACGCCCACGACACAAGGAAGCCCAAGGCCGCGCGCGATAACCGCCGCGTGGCTGGTCATTCCGCCGCGTTCTGTCAGAACGGCTGCCGCCGCATGCATGCCGCGGATATCTTCGGGCGTCGTTTCGCGGCGAACCAGAACACATGCCTCTCCGCGGGCGGCACTTGCCTGCGCGGCCGCGGAACTGAACACCACACGTCCGGTCGCAGCACCGGGACTTGCAGCGATACCAACGGCAATCACGTCACGTTTCCCGCGTGGGTCAACTTGGCAATGCAGCAGTTCGGTCAAGGCGCGCGGGTCAATGCGTGCAATCGCTTCTTCGCGCGGAATAATCCAATCTTCGGCAAGCGCCACGGCGATGCGAACCGCCGCACGAGATGAACGCCCGATGCGCACCGCATCCAGCACCTTCAGCGCGCCAGCTTCGATGGTGAACTCAATCTCCATCTCTTCGCGCAGGCGTTGGCGGCATACACCGCCCCATTTCACCAATTCCTTGAAAAGCTCTGGGCAGCGTTCCTCAAGCGAGGGGCCGCGCTCATCCAGCGTTAGGTAAAGCGCCTCGTCCCCGTTTGACAATGCAGCGCGCCCTTGGCTTTGGCTTAGGTAACGCCCGGTGATCTGCCCCAAGCCAGTCGTGGAATCCGCAAACTGAATAACGCCCGAACCACTTTCGGCAGGGCCAAGACCCATCGCCATTTCCTGCACGACAAGCCCCAAACCCGCATCGGCAGGCGCGCCCTTGGCTTGGCGCAGCAAACGCGCGGTTGTCCCTTCCCACGCTCGCGCCATTGAACGCAGCGTTTCACCCAGTTGAACGCCGGGATCTTGTGGGAAAGCTTCGTCTGTTTCTTCTTCGAACGCCAAAAGGGCGGCGCGAATGGCTTCGTGATTTGCCACTTCTTCTTCGAACATGTCCGGGTCAAGCCGCGCGACATCAATCGCAAAGGCCTGAATGAAGCGCAGGTAAATCGTGTCTGCCGCCGCCTGCCCCAGCCTTTCGATCAACTGAGCATGGCGTTCATCGTTCATTCCGATGTTCAGAATGGCCCCCGGCCCGCCCCAATCTGGGTCTTCGGAACTTGGGCGGATCGACACCAACGGCGATGGGCCGAACGCCGAAAGAATGGCCGCAGTATCGGGCATCTGCCCCGATGCGATCCGATGCACCGCATCAAAGGACAACGCGACCGTTTCGGGCACGGGCATTTCAAGCCGCACCAAACGCTGAAGGCACTTCGCCCGGCCCCCATGTCGCGCAACGGCAATATCAGCCGTGGGGGTTATGACTGTAAAATCGGACAAGTCCGCGTGTTTCTGCACCGCAGCAACCTCCTGTTGCCGTGCAAGATACGCTGATCCTGACATATGGCAAGACCAGCGTAACGTCCGGCGATTAGCCTTCTATGCAACCAAGATCGGCGACCTGAAGACAGGTCTCGCGAATTCTGTGAAGCAGATTAAGGCGATTGCGTCGCACGACCTGATTGTCTGTATTCACCTGAACGGCCTCAAAAAAGGCGTCGATCGGCGCGCGCAGGTCAGCCATAGCCCCCATCGCAACGGCGAAGTCTTCTTCTTTCAATGCGTTGGCGATTGTTGCTTCGCTGTTGTCCAGCGCTGTAAACAGAGCCTTTTCTTCGTCGCCTTCGGCAAACTTGGCATCCGCGCCAAAGCGGTATTCGACCCCATCCTTTTCTTCGGCTTGGGTCAGAATGTTATTGGCACGCTTAAAGCCCTGCAGCAGATTTACACCGTCTTCCGTGGCCAAGAACGCGGCCAAGGCTTCGGCGCGTTTGACCAAAAGGGTCAAATCATCGCTGGCAGGCATGTTGATGCAGGCGTCGATAACGTCGTGGCGAATACCTTCGTCACGCAAGTGAACCTTTAGCCGGTCGTGGAAGAAGCCAAGCAAATCATCGCTAACTTCCGGCAACGAGGCGCGCAGGTTGGCAAGCCAAGTCCCCTCTTCCACCTCAAACGGTTCGTCTTCGCCGTCCAGCTTGTCCAAGACCGCGCGGAACGCGGCGCCGAACACGCCGTGGCGCGCGATTTCATCCACCATGTGGTGCAGGAAATAAACCTCGCGCTCTTCGGCGGTGTCGGTGCTTTGCGCGATGGTGTGGTTCAGCAACTGAATGTCGATCAGCCGCTCAAGCCCGATGCGCAGGTCATTGCCCAAGACGGTGCGAATGATCCCCAACGCTGCACGGCGCAGCGCGAACGGGTCTTTTGAACCTGTCGGTTTTTCGTCAATCGCCCAGAAGCCGGTCAGCGTATCCATCTTATCAGCAATCGAAACCGCGATAGAAATTGGATTAACCGGCAGGTCATCTGACGGGCCAAGCGGTTTGTAATGCATTTCGGCGACTTCAGCGACTTCGGCGTCAAGCCCGGCAGCTTCGGCATAGTACCGGCCCATCGTTCCCTGCAGTTCCGGGAACTCATAAACCATTTCCGAGGCAAGATCCGCCTTGGCAATCTGGGCTGCCTTTTGCGTGGCATCCGCATCCGCCCCAACAAGCGGCCCAAGGTCATGTGCCAACTTGGCAACGCGTTCGATACGCGCGCCTTGTGTGCCCAGCTTGTTGTGGAATGTCACGTTGCCCAGCTTTTCAAGCCACGTCCCCATCCCAGCCTTGGCTTCGCGCAGGTCGTTTTCCCAAAAGAACTTGGCATCCGACAAACGCGCCGACAGAACCTTTTGGTTCCCGGCAAGGATGGTTGCGCCATTGTCCGCGGTTTCGCGGTTGGCGACGGTCACGAACTTAACGATCTTGCCTGTCTTGGGATCGCGCACCGAAAAGAACTTCTGATGCTCTTTCATCGAGGTTTGCAAAACCTCGGGCGGTAGTTCCAAGAACGCAGCGCCGATTTCGCCCATCAGAACGACCGGCCATTCGACCAAGCCTGCGACCTCTTCCAACAGGCCCTTGTCTTCGACAACTTCCAAGCCTTGCGCGAACGCCATGTTCGATGCGTCGTGCCAGATGTGTTCGGCACGTTCGGCTGTGTCGATCATCACCTTGGCTTTTTTCAGCTTGGCGGAATAATCGTCAAACGATGTAACAGAAAACTGCTCTGGCCCCATGAACCGGTGCCCGGCGGTGGTGTTGCCCGCTTCGATGCCATCAATGGTCAGCGGAACAATCTCTGCCCCGTCTTCACGTGTCAGGATGCACAGGATCGAATGCAGTGGACGCACCCAGCGCAAGCTGCCGCTGCCCCAACGCATGGATTTCGGCCATGGGAAGTTGCGGATCACATCTTCCAGAACCTCACCCGCGATCGCAGCCGCAGGGCGGCCCGCTTTTTCGATCACGGCAAAGTAAACCTGACCCTTTTTATCGTCACGAATTTCCAACTGATCCTTGGACAGACCAGTGGCGCGCAAGAACCCCTCCAACGCCTTTTCGGGGGCGTCGGTGCGTGGGCCTTTACGCTCTTCGCGCAGGTTCGGGCTTTCGTCGGTCAAACCTTCGACCGTCAGCACCAAGCGGCGTGGCGTCGAAAACGCAGCCGCCGAGGCGTAGGTCAGGCCAGCATCAACCAAGCCGTCAGTCACACGCTTTTGCAAATCAGCGCGGGCGCGGGCCTGCATACGCGCAGGGATTTCTTCGGAGAAGAGTTCGATCAGCAAGTCGGGCATCAGTAATTCTCCGGCGGGGTTGGGCAGCCTTCGGGGGCTGGTTTGCCTTCAAAGACAACTTCGCCACAATGGTTGATCTGGTTCCAGACGAAACCGCGACCATCATCCAGAACGGCAACGATGCGATCAACGCCATAGGTCACGTTTTCTTGGCCCATAAAGGCAATCGCGCGACCATCAGACAGCGCTTCGCCCACTTCGTTGGCGTCGTAGCAATCAAACCAACCGGGGCCAATCAGCGGCACAGCTTTGTCAAAGACCTGATAGGTTTCGGTCAGCATCGACTGGCTCATTGGGGTGGTGAAACAGGCGCGATACCGCAAGGGGGAGCTTTCGGCGTCAATCGCTTCAAACTCGTCATAGATGATGCCTTCTGGCGCGCCAGACACGAGGCTGGTCAGCACCACATCATCCTGTCCGACGGCTTTCACGGGTTCATAGAACGCGTAAACCTGAAGGTAATAGATCGCGATACCCGCTGCCAATGCCGACACAACAATAAACCCCGCAAGCAGTTTGCCCATTGTCATTCTGCGGCCCACCCGCCTGCTTCGGTCTGAACAAACGCATCCGCGCATTTCTTGGCCAACGCCCGCACACGCCCGATATAGGCCTGACGTTCCGTGACCGAAATAACGCCGCGCGCGTCCAACAGGTTAAACAGGTGACTGGCCTTGATGCACTGATCATAGGCCGGGTGCGCCATCACAATACGCTTGCCGGTTTTCGGATCTTCGTAAGGATGCGTCAGGATCGCCTCACACTCTGCCTCGGCATCTTCGAAATGCTTCAGCAGGGATGCGGTATCCGCAATGTCAAAGTTCCAGCGCGAATATTCGGCCTCTGTCTGGCGGAATACATCACCGTATTTCAACGGGATCGGCGTCTGTGGATCGTTGTAAGGCATGTCCATCACGTGATCGACGCCCAGAACGTACATCGCCAAACGTTCCAACCCATAGGTCAGCTCGCCCGAGACGGGGTGACAATCATGCCCGCCAACTTGTTGGAAATAGGTGAACTGGCTGACTTCCATGCCGTCACACCAGACTTCCCAGCCAAGGCCCCACGCGCCCAGCGTTGGGCTTTCCCAGTCATCCTCTACAAAGCGGATGTCGTGCAGGTCCATGTCGATGCCAATCGCCTCAAGGCTGCCAAGATACAGTTCTTGCAGGTCCGGCGGGCTTGGTTTGATCAAGACTTGGAACTGGTAATAATGCTGCAGGCGGTTCGGGTTTTCACCGTACCGGCCATCGGTGGGGCGGCGCGACGGCTGTACATACGCCGCCGCCCAAGGCTTAGAGCCTAGCGCGCGCAACGTTGTTGCCGGGTGGAACGTGCCTGCGCCCACTTCCATATCATAAGGTTGAAGCACCGCGCAGCCCTTTGCTGCCCAGTAGTTCTGCAGTCTCAGGATGATCTCCTGAAAGCTACGGGGAGTGCTGTCGGTCATGTTCCTTGGCCCCGCTGATGGGAAACAGCGTCTCAATATGCAAGCTGGGCGGTATGGTCAATCGGCGCTGCCAAGGATAATTGACGTGCAAACGCTCATGGCTTTGGTAGCCTTTGGGTCGGATTCGCCATTTGGCGCAAGAAACAGGGAATTTTCGGGTAATGCGGCAAGTAATTGCATTTGTGTTTTTGATTTTGATTTGGGCAATTCCGGCAGCGGCGCAAAACAGTGTTTGGGTGCAAATTGAAGCACGCCCAACATTGCGCCAAGCACAAGACCGCGCGCGGGCATACGCAAACGCGTTTTCCAACGTCGCGGGTTTCCAGCTTCGATCCGGTTGGTATGCGATTGCGCTTGGGCCTTTCACGGCCGAAGGCGCGGCCAATCAGTTGCAGGCTTTGCGCCGCGAACGCCTGATCCCGTCAGACAGCTATCTTTCCGACGGAGCAACCTTTCAACAGCAATTCTGGCCCATCGGCGCAACAGCCCGTGTCACCCCAGTTGAACCCGCGCCAACCATTGTTCAGCCGACCGCCCTGCCCGATGAAACACCCGCCCAAGCACGCCGCGCAGAACGTGACCTAACCCGCGAAGAACGGATGGAGCTGCAAGAAGCCCTGAAATGGGAAGGGTTCTATACAGCCGCGATTGATGGGTCATTCGGCCCCGGCACCCGCAACGCGATGGCCGCATATCAGGCCGCGATGGCGTATGACCCGACTGGGGTTCTGACCACCAAACAACGTCAGGCCTTGATGAAAGGTTACCGTGATGCCTTCGCCTCGCTTGGGTTGCGCACGGTTGATGACAGCAAGGCCGGTATCAGTGTCACAATGCCAACCGGCATGGTCGAATTCGCCCGCTATGAGCCGCCATTTGCGCACTATGACAACACCGCCAACAACGGCGTGCGGGTTCTGCTGATCAGCCAGACGGGCGATCAAAACACCTTGTTTGGCCTTTATGACATCATGCAAACGCTGGAAATCGTTCCCCTGAACGGCGCGCGCGAACGCAACAAGCGGTCATTTGTGCTGACGGGTCAGAACGACGAGCTGCATTCTTACACCTATGCCGCTTTGGCCAATGGGATGGTTAAGGGCTTCACGCTGACGTGGCGGCCCGAAGACGAAAAGCTGATGAACCGCGCCGCACAAATCATGCGCGACAGCTTTGAGCCCTTCGGCGACCGCGCCCTAGACGACACAATCGGCGAAGCCAGTCCCGAACAAAGCATCGACCTGATGTCTGGGCTGGAAATTCGCCGCGCGGATGTCGCACGCACAGGTTTTTACGTCGATGGCCAAGGCACGGTGCTGACGACCTCAGAAGTCCTGGATCAATGCCAACGCCTGACCATCGCTGATGAATATGACGCCGAAATCGCCGCAGTCGACGAAACGCTGGGCCTTGCGGTTTTGCGCCCGAACGAACCGCTTGCACCTATCGCCTATGCGGCCTTCCAAACCGGCGTTCCGCGTTTGCAATCTGACGTTGCCGTTGCCGGTTTTTCGTATGGCGACGCGCTTGACCTGCCTGTGCTGACCTACGGCAAACTGGCAGACCTGCGCGGGCTTTCCGGCGAAGACGGGATCAACCGGCTTGCCCTGAACACCCTGCCCGGCGATGCTGGTGGCCCCGTCTTTGACGCCACCGGCGCGGTAATGGGGGTTCTTCTGACGAAGGATCAAGGCAGCCGCAAACTGCCCGACGATGTGAACTTTGCCGCCAACGTTCCGACTGTTGCCGGGTTCCTGTCGGCCAGTGGGGTTCCGATGGCTGCGTCGGATAACAGCGGGCCGATGGACCCGGTTGACCTGACCACGTTTGCCTCTGATATGGCTGTGCTGGTCAGTTGTTGGAAGTAACCCGTCAGCCGCGCCAGAACTGAACGGTCAACATTGCGTAAACCGCCAAAAGCTCTAGCCGCCCGATCAACATCGCGGCGGCTAGCAGCCACTTTGCCGTGTCGTTGATTTCAGAGAAGTTCCCAGAAGGCCCAATGATATCGCCCAGCCCCGGCCCGATGTTGGCCAGCGCCGTGGCGGCCCCGGAAACCGAGGTCACGAAATCCAGCCCGGTCAGCGCCAAAAGCACCGACAGAATGCCCAACGACACCACGAACAGCACAAAGAACGCCATGACCGAAGACAGCACATCTTCGGACACAGGGCGCCCGTCATAACGGGGGGCAAACACCCCATGCGGTGCATAGATGCGGCTAATCTGGGTGCGGATGGACGCAAACAAAAGCTGAAAACGGAATACTTTGATCGAACAGCAGGTCGATCCAGCGCAGCCGCCAACCAGCCCGATAAAGAAGAAGACCACAACCGGGAACGCGCCCCAAAGCTGGTAATCAACGCTGGCGTATCCAGTGCCGGTCATGATTGAGGTGACGTTAAAAATCGCCTCGCGGAACGCATGCTCCATATGGTCGTCATTTACCACAACGCGAAACACCGTCAGCACCGCGACAAGCACCGAAATCGTGATCAGAAACACCCTGACCTGACTGTCGCGCAAGATCGGGCCGGAATGACCAGCCATGATCTGAACGTAGCGCACGAACGGCAAGCTCGCCAAAACCATAAAGATCGATGCGATGTATTCCGGCGCGCCCTGAAACGCCCCGAAAGAGGCATCACGGTTCGAAAAACCACCCGTCGACATCGTCGTCAGCGCGTGGTTCAGCGCATCAAACCGCGCCATCCCGACAAGCAGATAGGCGACGAAACAAGCGATCGTCAGAAGCAGATAGATAACCGAAATACGCGCCGCAATCTGCGCGGCGCGCGGCAGCACTTTGCCGTCGGTGTCAAAAGCCTCGGATCGGAAGATTTGCATCCCCCCGACCTTCAGTTCCGGCAAGAAGACCATCGCCACGACAATAATCCCGACCCCGCCGAACCATTGCAGCATAGACCGCCACAGCAGCAACCCGGCGGGCAGATCATCCAGACCGGAAAAAACGGTGGAACCTGTGGTGGTAAGCCCCGACATCGCCTCAAAGAACGCATCGACCAACCGCGCGTCCGTTGCCCCGATCAGAAAGGGGATTGAGCCGAAAATCGGCAAGATCAGCCAGACGCCCGTTGTCAGCAAAAAGGTCTGGCGCAGCGTCAGGCCAGATTCGACCCCGTTAGAAGACGCAAGCGCAAGCACGCCCCCCGTCAACACGGTCAGGATCGACGCCTCTAGGAAAACCGCCCATTCGCCATTGCCGACCCACAGGTCAACACTTAGCGGAATCAGCATCGTGACGCCCAAAACAGCGACAAGCAGGCCGATGACATAAACAACAGGGCGTAGATCGATCATGTTCGAAGGCTTGGCCCCGCCGCGCGCGACTGTCAAGATCGTGCGAACTTAGCCCCGGTGGATCAGCGTCGCAAAAAGCTGTGGGTCTAGGCTTTCGTTGGCAAAGGTCGGCCCTTCGACCAGAACGCTGACGGCATCGTGGCTGTGCAGGCTTTCCTGATGGCTGGCCACAACGCGGAAATCGGAAATGCGCGCATCATTGCGCAGCCCTTCACAGAACAGCCGTGCGGCGTCTTCGACGAAAATCGGGTTCGCGGCGTTCAGCTCGGCAAAGGCCTGTTCGTCTTCGCGCTTTACCATCACCTGCGTTTCCGTCGGCACGGCGTCGCGGCACATGTCGATCAGGTCTTCGAACCACAGACACTCTGCCCCGTCGGCCAACAGAACCGATACCCGCGCGACCGAACGCTGGGCGTGCGGCGTCGCCATTTGCCCGCGCACCTGACGCGCGTGTTCGGCCAATTCAAGCGAGCATGGGCAGGTCGAGGAATAGACGTAATCCACATGCATGATCTTTTTACGCACGCCGTCCTGTTCAACCAGTTCCAGCGCGATGTCGTAATATTGATAACCTTCCAGCCCCGACCGCAGCGACGGGCGCAAAACCGGGAAGGAAAAGCGCATCATGATGCGGGCATCGAAACTGTCTAGGTCGCGCTTATAGGCATCCAGCGCGGAATCGATCACCTCAAAGCTAAAGGCGCGTTCAGCGTGGCCATAAAAGCTGCGCATGATGCGCGACATGTTGATGCCCTTCTTTTCGGCCTCTAGGCTGACGGTGCCCGTGACCGAAGTTTCAAGCGTCAGGTCGCCATCGTCGCGTGTGTGAAACCGGATGGGCAGGCGAAAGTTGGAAATGCCGACATGCTGAATCGCCTGTTTTGCCCCACGGATCAGGCTGGAGGGACCATTCTGAAGGTCGGGCAACGTGGCTTTATACGCCTCATCCACGGTGAATTCTTCGGGATAGGCGCGCCGCAACGCGGGGCCATTAGACAGCTCTGCGCCCGGCACAAGGCGTGCCAATGGAGGCTCCAGACCGGCAAGCTCTTCTTCTGGCGCGGTCTGAGCCCAGCGGCGCAAAGTGGCAAGCGCATGCTCGACCTCTTCGCGATCAGGGTCGCGATCATGGATGTTCATCCGGCTCTCCCGTTCACCGATGTTTCCCGGGCATCATGTGGGGCCGATCTGCGAACTGTCCAGTCCGGCCCCTGTTTTTAGTCGTTACGTAACCGCAAGCGCGTTCGTCAAATCGGCCAGCAAATCGGCGCTGTCTTCCAGCCCGACTGAAATGCGAACCAACCCGGGCGAGATGCCCAGCGTTACCTTTTGCTCATCCGACAGACGCTGATGCGTGGTCGTCGCGGGATGGGTAACAAGGCTTTTCGCGTCGCCAAGGTTGTTGGTAATCGTGAACAGTTCCAATGTGTTAAGGAACTTGAACGCGGCCTCTTGGCCACCGGCCAGTTCGATCGACAACATTGTGCCGCCCGCCCCGATCTGCGCCATGGCGATGTCGTGCTGCGGGTGCGATGCCAACCCCGGATAGATCACGCGCGACAGCTTTTCGTGGCCTTCCAGCGCGTTGGCCAGTTTTTGCGCAGTTTCGTTTTGCGCATGGACCCGCAGGTCAAGAGTTTCGATACCTTTCAGCATCACCCACGCGTTAAACGGGCTCATCGCGCCGCCGGTATGCTTCATGTAGGGTTCAAGTGTGCCGCGAATATAGTCTTCGCTGCCAAGGATCACGCCGCCAAGGCAACGCCCTTGCCCGTCGATATGCTTGGTCGCGGAATAGACGACGACATCGGCGCCAAGTTCAATCGCGTTGGAAAACGTCGGCGTTGCGAACACGTTATCAACGATCACCAGCGCGCCAGCCGCATGGGCGATTTCGCATACGGATTTCAGGTCGATCACTTCCAACGTTGGGTTGGAAACCGACTCTAGGAACACAGCCTTTGTCTGATCGGTGATCGCGCTTTTCCACTGGTCCAGATCGGTGCCGTCAACAAAGCTGACCGACACGCCGTAACGCACCAGAATGTTTTCGAGGATATAGAGGCACGACCCAAACAACGCCCGCGACGCAACCACGTGATCGCCGGCCTTCAGCATCGAAACCAGTGCCGCGTTCACCGCCGCCATGCCGCTGGCCGTGGCAAAGGCATCTTCAGCACCTTCAACGGCTGCGATACGTTCTTCGAACATACGAACGGTTGGGTTGCCATAGCGGGCATAGATGAACTCATCTTCGCCCAGCTCTACGAACCGCGCTTCTGCCTGTTCGGCAGTGTCATAGACGAATCCCTGTGTCAGGAAAATCGACTCAGACACCTCACCATACTGGCTGCGGCGAGTCCCAGCGTGCACTTGATTTGTGCGTTTGCTCCATTTCGTCATCGGCGCATCCTCCGCGCAAAGAAAAACCCCCGACCGGGAAAGGCGGGGGTGCAATACATCCCTGACCTCTTTAGCGGAATGTTTAACGTGGCCCGCAATCCGGTAACAAATCGCCACGGGCTGAGCCATACCGCCGCACCCGGTTTCAGTCAAGCACGTCACGCATCTGTAACAGGCCGGTCACGCAGGTGTCGTATGGCCACGCTAAGCCCTGTGCGCAAGATGTAGTGGGAGCTGCCCCAATGCCCCTCGTCAAGATCAATGCCGTGAATGACCTGCCCGCCCCGGCAAACGGTGGCGACCTAAAGGGCGTTCTGGCCGATGCGTTTCACCGCGTTCCCCGCACGGCCCCGGTGATCGTGCTGATCCACGGGTTCAAGTTTTCACCGTTTCAGGAAAGCCGTTCGCCACACGAACATATCCTTTCCCTGTCGCCCAAACCCAAAAACCGCCGTGCCATTTCTTGGCCCACAGAACTGGGGTTCACCGACCTCCACCCTAACGAAGGGCTTTGCATTTCATTCGGCTGGGACGCGTCCGGGCATATTTGGCGCGCGTGCGCCAATGCCGAACACGCAGGCAAGGCGTTAGCGCAACTGACAGCCATCATTTCACAATTGCGCCCCGGACAGCGGGTCGATGTGATGACCCATTCGCTGGGTGCGCGCGTCACACTAAGCGGGATGGCGCAGATGCCCCCGCGCGCGCTGCGCCGCGTCGTGCTGATGACCCCGGCAGAAATGACCAGCCGCGCCCGCGCCGCGCTTGATACACCTGCGGGGCAATGCGCCGAATTCCTGAACATCACCAGCCGGGAAAACGATCTTTACGATTTGATGTTCGAAGGTCTGGTGGCCCCACACCGCCCCGGCGACCGCGCGCTTGGGCAAGGCGGGTTTTCAAAACGCCGCAACTGGCTGGACCTTCAGATTGACCACCCCGACACGCTGGAGGGGCTGGCACGTATCGGGCTGCACATCGCCCCGCCTTCGCGCCGCGTGTGCCATTGGAGCCCCTATCTGCGCCCCGGAATGTTCGATCTGTACCGCGCCTTCCTGCGCGAAGGGATGCCACTGACAGCCTTGCGTAACTGTGTGCCCGAAGGTTCAAGCCGCCGCTGGTCACGGCTTCTTGCACCGCCGCGCGTAAACCTACCCTTGCCCTTTGTCGGGAAAACACCATCCTGATGCCCAAGCAAAGGAGCGCGCCCATGACATCCCCGATCGACCTGCACTATTGGCCCACCCCGAACGGCTGGAAAGTTTCCATCGCCCTAGAGGAAATGGGCCTGCCCTATAACCTGCATCTGGTGAACATCGGCGCGGGCGAGCAGTTTGAACCGGAGTTCCTGAAAATCGCCCCCAACAACAGAATGCCCGCAATCGTTGACCCCGAAGGGCCAGATGGCGAACCGATCGCAATTTTCGAATCCGGTGCCATTTTGCAGTATCTTGCCCGCAAGACTGGCAAGTTCGGCGGCCCGACCGAACGTGACCGCATCGCAGTTGACCAGTGGCTAATGTGGCAGATGGGCGGCGTCGGCCCGATGGCCGGACAGGCCCACCACTTTCTGAAATACGCACCCAGCATGGAACCACCCAACGACCTGCCCTATGCCAAAGACAGGTATCGCAATGAAACCGCGCGCCTTTACGGCGTATTGGACCGGCAGCTGGCGAAGAACGAATATGTTGCAGGCGATTTCTATTCGATTGCCGATATGGCGATTTGGCCTTGGGCTTCGTTGTGGGAGGGGCAGCAACAAACGCTGGATGACAAGCCCAACCTTGCCCGTTGGCTGGATCTGGTGGGCAACCGCCCCAGCGTTCAAAAAGGTCGCGCTGTCGCGGCTGAAAAGCGTTCGAACCTGCAAAAAGATAAAAAAGCGCAGGATGTGTTGTTCAAAGGCAAAGCGTAAAGCATGAACAACCGCTGGGCGTTTAACACGCCCAGCGCATCCGCTTAGCCGTTCTTTTCTTCGATCGCGTATTTCTGAAACAAACCATTTTGCGTCATGAAAAACACGAAGATCGCCACTGTCAGGCCGAAGGTTTTGAAATTCACCCACGCATCGGTGGACATCGTGCGCCAGATCACCTCGTTCAGGATGGCCAGAAGGGCGAAGAAAAACATCAAGCGCCTCGTCAGGATAAGCCAGCCTTCGTGCTGAAGCGGCATCATCCCTTCCATCACGTATTTCAAATACGACTCACCGCGCAAAAGCCCGAACCCAAGAATGCCCGCAAACAGGGTGTAGATCATCGTTGGTTTCATCTTGATGAAGCGATCATCGTTCAACCAGACCGTCAGCCCGCCAAACACCACCACAAGCACCGCAGTTACAATCTGCATCTTCGAGATGTGACCAGACAGCTTCCACATCAGAAATGTGCTTAGAAGGATCAGCGGAATGAAGCCCGCGGTGACAAGGATGAACCCGTCATAGTCGGTGCCGCCGATGGTAAAGGTTTGCCCCTTCAGCTTCACGTAGGCCACAAAGAATGCGACGATCGGGCCGATCTCTAACCCCAATCTAACGAACGGGTTGATCTGTTTTTCAGCCATACGGGTTCTCTCCTATGCGCCCATCTCAACTATCACAGCGCCAAGGGCAATCAACGTCATTAAGGCCAACCGACGTGGGCCGACGGTTTCTTTTAGGACAATCCAGCCGATCAGGGCCGCAAACACCGTGGATGTTTCGCGCAACACTGCGGCCTCTCCTACTTTATCAAGCCGTGTGGCCATCATCACCGATCCGAAACTGCCATAGGCCACCACCGCGCCGAATGCCCCGCGCGTCAACAGTGGGCGCAGGTCGGGCGGGTTCTTCATGGCGCGATACCGCAAAAATGCCAGCACCGGAAAATCGATAGCCGTGATCAGGAAGAACCACGCCAAGAACGTGAACGGATCAGGCGTCGCGCGGATGCCGAACGCATCATAGGTGGTGTAAAGCGCCACCAACGCGCCCGTCGCCACCGCAAGCCACAGCGCAGGCACCAAAGTAGCGCGGCCAACTTCCACGTGGATCAGGTTGTACACGGCCAAGCCAAAGATACCGGCCAACAAAACAGCAACGCCCAGCCACTGAACGCCGCTGAATGTCTCGTCAAAGATAAGCCACGCGCCAACAACCGTGAACAGCGGCCCCGTGCCCCGCACAACGGGATAGACAACCGTGAACGACCCCCTGCTATAGGCCAGCGCCATCCCCAGCTTATAAGTCAGGTGAATCGGCACGGTCCCCAGCAGTATCAGCCATTCGTGCCCCTGCGGCCACGGCACCAGAAACAGTGCGATGGGAAGGCTAAGCGCGAATAGCCAGATATCAATCGCCCCGCGCGACAGCCACGGGTCGAACCGCCCCTTTTGCAACGCACCAAACACCGCATGCAAAAACGCGGCCATCAACGCCAGTGACAGCGCCAAGGTCTTGCCCGCCTCGGTCCCTTCGAGGGAGATTAGCCAATCACTCATACAGAACGAGGCGCCTTTGGGTTTTCAACTGGATCAGCTTTCGACGCCAGCCAACGCGTTTGCGAAATCTTCGGGGTCGAACGCGTCCAGATCATCGATCTGTTCGCCGACGCCAATGGCGTGGATCGGCAGGCCGAACTTATCCGCCAGCGCGACCAGCACACCGCCCTTGGCCGTCCCGTCCAGTTTGGTCATCACAAGGCCCGACACATCCGCAAGCTTTTGGAACGTATCCACCTGATTAAGCGCGTTCTGGCCCGTGGTCGCATCCAGCACCAGCAGGGTGTTATGCGGTGCCTCTGGGTCTTTCTTACGGATCACGCGCACGATCTTGGACAGCTCTTCCATCAGGTCGGCGCGGTTTTGCAACCGCCCGGCCGTGTCGATCAGCAAAAGATCTGCGCCGTCTTCCTGTGCCTTGGTCATGGCGTCATAGGCCAACGATGCAGGGTCAGACCCTTCTGGCGCGGTCAGCACGGGCACGCCCGCGCGATCGCCCCAAACCTGCAGTTGCTCAACAGCCGCCGCGCGGAATGTATCACCGGCGGCAATCACAACGCTTTTACCGGCTGCTTTGAACTGGCTGGCAAGCTTGCCAATCGTTGTCGTCTTGCCAGAACCGTTCACCCCAACCACAAGCACCACCTGCGGGCGTGTCGGGTACAGCGGCAAAGGTTTTGCCACAGGTTCCATGATCCGTGCGATTTCGCTGGCCAGCAGGCCCTTAATCTCGTCCACCGACAGCTTCTTGCCAAACCGCCCCTCGGCCATGTTGGCCGTAACGCGTAGCGCGGTATCCACGCCCATATCGGCGGTGATCAACAGCTCTTCCAGGCTTTCCAGCATGTCGTCGTCCAGCACGCGGCGCTTGACGGTCTTTGGCTGGCTGCGCCCCAGAATACGGCCCAGAAAGCCGGGTTTGCCCGCGTCTGCGCTTACCTCAACCCCGCCGGGGGAATAGGTGGGCATTTCAACGGGTGTGGGGTCTGGCATGATATCGGGCAGAACCGGTGCCTCGACTGGCACGTCAACCTCAACCTGATCACCACCGGGAATGGGCACATTCACGGGTTCGGGCGTGGGTTCGGGTTCTTCCAACGGCTGAGGCGGCTCTGGCATCGGAACCGGGGTCGGTTCTGGTTCTGGCTGCGGCTCTGGCTCAGGGATTGGTTCGGGGGCCGGTTCCGGCTCTGGCAGAGGTTCAGGCTCTGGCTGCGGTTCCGGTGTGGGTTCCACTTCGGGTTCGGGTTCTGGCTGCGGAGCGGGCTCTGGTTCTTGCTGTGAAACAGCCTCCACCAGTTCTTCTTCGCCGCCTTCGTCAACGATCGCCTCTAACCCCTCTTCCAGCTTGGAAGAAGATTTGAACAGCTTGTCCTTGAGCTTTCTGAAAAACGCCATGAGTGCCTCCGGTTATCCGTCACTTAATGGCTATTTCCGGCCTATGGAAGGGACAGCGGAACAAACGCGGCCAAGATAAACGCCTGCCCGGCCACATAAAGCACCCAAAGCAGCCATCCAGCGGGGCGTTTTACCGCAGATGTCGGGGCCAAGCGAAACAGTTGAACCGACAGGATCAGATCAGACAGCACAAAAAGCCCCGCCCCCACAGTTGCCAGATGATACTGTGCCGGCAACGCGAATGCGGCCAGCCCCATCACTGTGATCAGCACCACATAACACCGCACCGCCCAACGAAGCGCGCCGGTATGCGGGGCCAGCCAAAACTCGGTCGATATGGCCATTACCAGAAGGGCAATCGCAGGTAGCGGTGCCAATTCAAAGGCAAGGTCCAGCCCTCCACCCAGCGGTAAGAACAAAGCGATATATGCCAAATGCGCCGCGCCAAAGCCCATCAAGCCTGCCATGAACGCAGACTCGCCTTCGCGTGACAGGGCGAAATCACCAAATGCGGAAAGCCCAAGCCCAATCACCAAAAGCCATGGCGCGTGGGCAAGAATGGCAATCAACGCGAACAGCGGCAGCGGAATAGTCTTAATCAGGGTTTTACGCGTCGAAGATGTGCGACTGCTAAGCGGCAAATAGGCAACCGCCGCACAGACGGCCACGCCAAAGAGCACAGTGTTTATACCCATAACCTTCCCTTTCCTCCGCCGGTGCCTATCCTATTCCTCAGCCCGACGGGGTTGGCAAGCGGGCGCGCTTTCGCCCATGGTGCGCCCACGGGGATCTGAATGACGAAGAATATGAACAAGCGACGCTCTGTTATCCTATTTGCGATGGCCACGTTGGCCCCTCTTCCGCTGCTTGTGCTGGGGGCGGCGACGGGGGGCGTGTGGATATGGCTGGCGCTTGCGTATCTGACGGCGTTTGCGTTCCTGTTGGACCAACTTGTGGCAATCATCACGCCCGACGCACCGGAAGGCGCTGAGTTCCCTGCCGCTGATGGCCTGTCTGCCACGCTCGCCGTCGCTCATTTCGGGCTGTTTGCGCTGGGGGTCTGGGCCGTATCGGGCACCAGCGGTCTGAGCGTCAGCGAACGCATCGCTGCCTTTTTCGCGTTCGGCCTTTTCTTTGGGCAGGTCAGCAACTCGAACGCGCATGAGCTTATCCACCGGGGGCAAAGGCCGCTGCGGGCGTTGGGGCGATGGGTTTATATCAGTCACCTGTTCGGCCATCACGCTTCGGCCCACCCAAAGGTACACCACAGGTTTGTCGCGACGCCGGATGATCCGAATTCGGCCGATTTGGGGGAAAGCTATTACCGGTTCGCGCCGCGCGCTTGGATCGGATCGTTCCGCGCCGGTCTAGTTGCGGAAAACCATCTTCGCCGGTCGCGCAGCCCCAAGCCCCCGCTTTGGACCCACCCCTATATCAGCTACGTCGGCGGAGCGGTGGTGTTATTGGCGCTTAGCGCGGCAGTGTTTGGCATATCGGGCCTGTTGGCCCATCTGGCCCTTGCCGGCTATGCGACCGCGCAGTTGTTGCTGTCGGACTATGTTCAACACTACGGCCTAAGCCGCGCGAAATCCGCGAATGGCCGCTATGAACCAGTGGGAGAGCGCCATTCTTGGAACGCGCCACATTGGTTTTCCAGCTACTTAATGCTGAACGCGCCGCGCCATTCCGACCATCACGCGCACCCCACCCGCGCCTATCCGGCACTGCACCTGCCCGAACGGAAAGACGCGCCCACCCTTCCCGCCAGCCTGCCCGCGATGGCGACGTTGGCCCTGTTCCCAACGCTATGGCGGCGCGTGATGGACAAACGCGTGGCCCGGTGGAAGACCGCCGGGTAACGGCAACTTGGATGGAACTTTTCTGGTCGCTATGCCAACCTAAGACCACCTGTAACCGCTAAGGGTTCTGCGATGCGCCGTGCCATACTGATTGCCGCTATAGTTACCGCCACGCCCGCCTATGCCGAACCGGCGATGAACGGCGCCGCGTTTGAACGGTACGCGACCGGCAAAACCCTGTACTTTGGCAATGATGGTGTTGCCTATGGGGCGGAACAGTATTTGCCCGATCGCAGGGTCATCTGGACGTTTCTGGATGGTGAATGCATGGAGGGGCACTGGTACGAACAGGCGGGCCAGATCTGCTTTGTCTACGAAAACGCGCCGGACACCCCCCAATGCTGGAGCTTTTTCAATGAATCGGACGGCGTAATGGCCCGGTTTGAAAATGATCCGGAAGCCACCCAACTGATCGAAGTGGATCAAAGCCCCGAACCATTGATATGCCCGGGGCCACGGGTTGGGGTCTGATCCAATTGCGCGCCTGCGGCGCACTCCTTTTTTGCACCGCCTTACGGCGGAGCAGCCCGTAACCGGAATGTTTAGCCAAATTTGAAAGTTAAAGAAGCGTACCCTGTTCAGGCGGCGGGGTTGGTTTTGATTTGGGCTTTGATGGCTTTGCGCCAATCTTGAAACTGCCATCCTGAAACTGAATTTCCAACGCGGTCGCTTTTTCGGCGGCTGATTTCGTGGTGATCACCTGATCGCCGGACCGGACAACCGCGTATCCGCGTTTTAAGGTTTCTTCATAGCCCAAGCTTTGGCGCATACGTTCAAGGGCGGACAGATCAGTGCTCCACTTAGCCACTTGCGAATTCCCAACCCGATCAAGACGCGCAAGGATTTTGCCCAGATCATTTTTCTTACGCTCAATATCGCGCGTCAAAAGTTGCGGTTGCAGGCGGCTTGTGCGGTCGCCAAGGCGGCGCTTTGCCTCTGCCGTCAGACGGTTCAAACTTGCCGGGCGCAAAGAGCCGCTGACCTCGACCATGCGAACGCGCTTTTTCTGGGCGGCTGCATGCAGCGATGGGCCAAGCCTGTCAGACGTATAGTCAAGCCGCTGACGCGCAGCTTCGACCAGAACACCGGGTTTGGGCAAAGCACGGGACAGATCGCGCAGGCGTTGCCCGCGCTGCGTGGTGGACTGAGTGATACCGCGGGTCAGGCGCGCGGATTGGCCATCGACCCATGCCAGCAACTCCATCCGCACCGGCACGGCCAATTCGGCGGCGGCGGTGGGCGTTGGCGCGCGCCGGTCTGAAACGAAGTCAATCAGGGTGGTATCAGTTTCGTGCCCAACCGCAGAGATAAGCGGAATGTCAGACGCAGCCGCCGCACGGGCGACACTTTCTTCGTTGAAGCCCCACAAATCCTCGATCGAGCCACCGCCCCGCGCGACAATCAGCAGATCAGGCCGGGGCAGCGCGCCGCCGGGCGTCAAACGGTTGAACCCTTCGATGGCGCGGGTCACTTCGGGCGCGCATTTTTGCCCCTGCACCGCAACCGGCCAAATTAGAACCTTGCGCGGGAAACGATCCCGCAAGCGATGCAGGATATCGCGGATCACCGCGCCCGAGGGCGACGTAACGACCCCGATGACCTCGGGCAGATAGGGCAGCGGTTTTTTCCGTTCAGCCGCAAATAGCCCCTCCCCCTCCAGTGCCTTCTTGCGCTTTTCCAGCATCGCCATAAGGGCACCCATGCCCGCAGGCGCAATGTCTTCGATCACGATCTGGTATTTCGACTGGCCGGGGAATGTAGTCAGGCGGCCTGTGGCGACAACCTCCAACCCTTCTTCAGGTTGCGTGGCAAGGCGCGCGGCCACGCCCTTCCAGATCACACCCGAGATGACCGCGCGGTCATCTTTCAGATCCAGATAGATATGCCCTGATCGCGGGCGCGACACGCGGCCAATCTCCCCACGGACACGCACATGGCTGAATTCACCTTCGATCGTGCGCTTCACCGCACCCGAAAGTTCGGTGACGGTAAATTCGGGGGCATTAATCCCCGGTGTCGGGTCGTCAATCAGGTCTGACATGTCTGCTCGCTTGTGTTGCGCTTTGCACCAGCTTAGAACGCGCCGGAACGAAGGCCAAGCGGGGGCAGCAGATGAATATTCTGATTTTGGGCGGCGGCGGGCGCGAACATGCGTTGGCATGGGCAATTAAACAAAACCCGAAATGCGATCGGTTGATCGTTGCGCCCGGTAATGCCGGCATCGCGCAGTTGGCCGAATGCGCCGAGCTGAATATCAACGATGGCGGTTCGGTCGTGACCTTCGCCGAAGAAAACGCCATCAGCTTTGTGGTGATCGGGCCAGAGGCTCCGCTGGCCGCAGGTGTGGCAGACAGGCTGGATGCCGCGGGCATCCCATGCTTTGGGCCAAGTCAGGCCGCTGCGGCGCTGGAAGCGTCCAAAGCCTTCACCAAAGAGATTTGCGATGCCTGTGGCGCGCCCACCGCTGCCTATGCGCGTTTCACCGAAGCCGAGCCCGCCAAAGCCTATATTCGCGAACAAGGCGCACCCATCGTCGTAAAGGCCGACGGCCTGGCCGCCGGTAAAGGCGTGATCGTCGCGATGGACGATGAAACCGCGCTGGCCGCCATCGACGATATGTTCGGCGGTGAATTCGGCGAAGCCGGTGCAGAGGTCGTGATCGAAGAATTCATGGAGGGCGAGGAAGCATCGTTCTTCATACTGTGTGACGGCGAAAACGTGCTGCCCGTTGGCACGGCGCAGGATCACAAGCGTGTTGGCGAAGGTGACACTGGCCCAAACACCGGCGGCATGGGGGCCTATTCCCCCGCGCCCGTCCTGACCGACGCAGTGGCAGAGCTGGCGATGGAACAGATCATCCGCCCCACCGTGGCACAGATGGCCAAGCGCGGCACCCCTTACAAAGGCGTGCTCTATGCTGGGTTTATGATCAAAGACGGCCAGCCGCGTCTGGTGGAATACAACGTGCGCTTTGGCGACCCAGAGTGTCAGGTGCTGATGATGCGGCTGGGCGCGCAGGCGCTGGACCTTCTGCTGGCCTGCGCCGAAGGGCGTTTGGGCGAAGCTCAGGTAAACTGGGCCGACGATCACGCCATGACGGTCGTGATGGCCGCGAATGGTTATCCGGGCAGCTATGAAAAGGGTTCTGTCATCGGTGGGCTGGATACCCTGCCCGAAGACAGCATGAACATGGTTTTCCACGCGGGCACCAAAGAAATCGACGGCAAGGTTACGGCAAACGGCGGGCGCGTTCTTAACGTTACCGCCCGCGGCGCGACCCTTCAGGAAGCGCGCGACCGTGCCTATGCGATGGTCGAGGCAATCGACTGGCCCGGCGGCTTTTACCGCCGCGATATCGGGTGGCGGGCGTTGTAAGTACGGCTTCGGATTGGTTTCGCGATCCGACGGAACCGGCCCCACGAAGGCTGGCGACACTTTTAGTGGCGCTGGCTTTCTAGATGCTCTGGTGTCGTTCCAGCGCCGATGTCCGCTTTGCGGCTTATCAAATGAACGCACCCGTGGGTTCAATTAGCGCCAATCAGACCGGAGATTTCAGGACAGTTTGAGACCCTGTCCGGCACAACACGTGCCTCAATTTCCGGGTCGTCGGCCATTATACTGTCAAGATAGTCACGAGCTGTTTTGCGCCTATCCCGCCAGTGTTCAAGATGCCAGGCGTCGAAGGCAACACTCGCCTGCATTCCGCGCCAATTGAACGAAGCAACGCAATTGGGCGCACCGTATGTGCACGTGATCATGGTTGCGTTCGAATCGTCGTACAATTCGGCAAAGTACAGATTGGCATCGCCCAATGGGGCCGGCAAAACAGGCAAAAGGCTGCCCCTCGTACCATCCACTTTCAGCCTCCCGGGCCCGCGTCCGCGGCCTTCAAGCGTGTCAAATCCAACGAGGTCAAAAAGGGTTTCACCAATATATCTGCTGTGTCGAACAGAGCCGCAGGCAAAGTTCCGAACACCCATTGCTGTATAATTTCTGCCTGTCAACGTAATCCCAATTTCGGGCGGGCGCGACACTTGGAACCCCTCATGGATTTCGAAAACTATACGATCCTGTTTTGGAATTAGGGACGCAGGTGTAAGCTCGGGCCCCATCAGTTCAAAGTTGGCCCATTGACTGTTTTTCCCGGAAACTGTTTGTAAGTCAGTTCCCGCCGCTCGAGGGTAGCGCAGCCTAACTGATGCTCCATCACCACCCGTCCATTTGGTTACAAGGTCGGTACTGTTCGTCTGTACAAAGCTCGGCCCGATCCTGTACTCGACCTGTGAATATAGGAATACACAAAGGCTGACAAACACAGCCATGAGAATAATGAAAATGCGGATCATGGAGTCTCGCCTAACCCTATTTTGTGGCACCATTTTGGCTATTGTGGAAGTTTTGAAGGCGCCATCTGGTATTATAAATGGGGGCTTTCGAAATACATGTATCGAATTAGAAATTTGGGCTCCAACCGGACATTCGCTCGGTGAGCAACGCCTGCGAGGGGGTGATCATATGCCCCCACACTCCAGAACTGCCCAAACCTTCCAACCCGGCATTGCAGCCAAGCAGGTGGCCCCGTTTTCAGACGGGGCTCGCGCGTTGTCGCCAAGGTCCGCGAAGTGGTTGAATTGGGTCTGCGAAGGGTGTGCGGCTTAATCGCTACGACTGGCTGTTCTGACGCGGCCAATGCCCCGCAGAGCGGGAGGCAGCCGGACTTGGCTCTTTGGTCCAAGCCTGACTAGAAAGTGGAACCGCCCCGCCCTCAAAAGCGCTTGTCGAACAGCAGGGCACAGTAGGTCGATGTTGTGTCGTATGCGGCGATGTTAGAATCCGTCCATCGGACTTGGCAGGAGAACTGCGGGGCGGTTCCAAATATCTCAAGCCGCGGATCGACGTAAGACGCGCCGAGCCCAATGTAGCTGTCCTTGCGAACGTAACCCGCCGTCCGGTCCGCATCGCGATAAACGCGACGGCCAAGTTCAGTCGAAAGCCACCCGAACGCCCCGTTCGTCAGTGTCCCACCGAAGCCTGCGGTCAAGACCTGCCCGGTATAGCGTTTGTCGTCGCGTTTGGGATTATTGCGAATTGGCAGGCCAAAACCCAACCGATACCGGCCCCATTCGCCAAGGTCATGCTGATAGACTGTGCCCAACCGCAGGTCGGCCCTGCGCGTCGTATCTTCGCCGTCATACCGGCGCTGCTTGTAGCGGAAAGTCAAACTCAGCGCCTCGGTCGGCGACACCGACAGGTTGCGGTTGGCATTCAGGCCCAGCGCCCAGAATGCGCGATCTTCGCCGTCCAAGACATCGAACGAGGACCGCTGAATGTAGGGCGAAACCTTGATCGACCCATCGTCCAGTTTCCAATGCCAATCAAGCTTGACCCTGCCGACATATCGGATCTGCTCTAGCCCGGTAAAGTCGTCGCGGTTAAGCGTAAAGCTGTAGGTCAGGGTCTGATCATTACCGATATAGCTGGTGTAATCCGCGCGCGCACCAACCCGGAAATAGGACCCGTCGTCACCTTCGCCCTCATCGTGGCCAGAGGCCAGACCATGTTCGCCGCCGCCGCCATCTTCATGTGAACCGCCGCCACCCAGATTTCCGCCGGATTGGTGCTGTTCAATGTCCGATGAATAGAGATACCCCATCAACAGCCGATAGCGCCACTGATTGGCATCCTCGGCCATCCGCGCGTCGCTGTTGTGGTGTTCGTGGTCAAACTTTTCGTCGTCGCCGTACCCCTCACCGGTTTCGACGGCGGCGTCTTGTGCGCGGTTAAGGTACTGTTCGATTTCCTTGCCCGGATCGCCCTTGCGCGCTGCCGCATGGGTGCCCAAAACATTCGCCGCCGGGTCCCCACCAAGGCGGACCTGCTGACGCGACTGATTTTGGTCGCGCTGCTGATCCCTGTCCTGATCTTGATCCTGTTGTTGGATTTGCGATGTGGTGCGCGTCTGGTCCTGATCTTGGGTCATCGTGGCCACATGGCAAGTCTGGCAGACTGCGGAACTCATGTTTGCCACGTTGGGGTGCGCCGGGGGCAAATAGACGTTGCTGTTGTGACAAGCCTTACAATCGTCGCCCAATTGGGGCGTCGCTGCGGCCGATCCAGCCAGCCAAGCGATAGCCACAGCGCAGATCGCCGCCAGAGTAGAGCGCGTCATCATTCCCTGCTTTCCTTGAAAAGGTGCCTTATCTGTTCCGCCTGGATTTCCTGTCATGGCAACTTGAACTCAAAATCATGACAGGTGGCGCAAAAATTGTCTGGCGGTTCATGTTGGTAATGGCACAGCACGCATTCCGCATAAGGCGCACCATGAGGGGAGGCATGTGGGTTTGCGTGCGCGACGTGTTCGGTTTTAAGCGCAAGTTCCTCAAGCGTGCCATGGCAGGCGGTGCAAACCGCTGTCTCTGGTTCACCCGGATCCTCGGGGTCTTCGTGACAGCCGACACAGGTTCCCCCGGCGAAGAAATGCGTGTGGCTCTGGAAGATGGTGCCATCAAGCGACGAGGCCTGATCCGTGCCGTGGCAAATCCGGCAGCCACGCATCGACATGCCCGCAGTACGCAAATGGCCTTCGGGCAGCAGGTCTGGCTCTTCGTGACAGGTTGCGCAGACATGTTCCGGCGCGGGCTTGCCGTCATGGCCCGTCAGGCCCTCTTCGCCCGCGTGGGAGTTTTGTCGTTGCTGACGAGGCTTGTTGTCATCCGAAGCGGCAGGCCAAATACAGACCCCGTCATCCACCACGAAACACTGGCTTTCGGGTTGCGCAGCTAACTGACCACTGAATGGAACAGACAAAACAAGCGCGAATAACACCGCTATCGTCAGCCTTCGCAAAACCATCGACGTCTCCCTTAAGTGTGGCAGACCGCATGGCGCACGAAACGCCATGCGGTCGTTCTTGTCATACGGTTGCGGCTTAGCTCCAACTTTCCACCGCGGCCGCGTTCTGCCCTGCGATCCGGCCAAACGTCAGGCAATCCGCGTAGGCACATGACCCCAATCGCGACGCCCCGTGAACGCCACCGGCGGCCTCGCCCACGACGTAAAGCCCGACGATCGGTTCGCCACTAACCACATCGATGGCCTCGGCTTTCTCGTTGATGGCGCAACCACCCATGGTGTGGTGAACTTTGGGAGAAAGCCGCACGACGTAGAATGGCGCCGTGCCAATCTTGCCGACTTTGTCGGACATGTAGCGCCCCATTTCGCTGTCTTCGCCCGCGTCGACACCCGCGTTAAAGGTCTCGATCGTTTCCTTCAGCGCGTCGAGCGGAATGTTATGCGCCGCCGCCATCTCCTCAAGCGAGGGGTATTCCAAAAGAACGCCCGCTTCTTTCAT
Source organism: Actibacterium lipolyticum (assembly GCF_900184935.1). Taxonomy (GTDB): domain Bacteria; phylum Pseudomonadota; class Alphaproteobacteria; order Rhodobacterales; family Rhodobacteraceae; genus Actibacterium_A; species Actibacterium_A lipolyticum. Next base: position 526,912 of record NZ_FXYE01000002.1, read on the forward strand.
CTTGTCGAGGTTGTCAGTCGGACGGCCCGTCGAACCCTTGACGTAACCATCGGCATCCGAGAACGCGATACATTTGTTCCCTGCCGCCAGAATGGCATCCGCGCGGGTCTTGCGGTCGGCCAATTCGTTGACGAAACGCTTGCCCGTCTGCGTATCAACCCACAACCCGTACGAGGCGGCGACGCCCTGCACGAAATGCGGCGCATAGCCAAAACCACGTTCGTCCGGGCTGGTCCAAGGCCCCAGCTGAATCCACGAAGGTTGCACAAGTGTGCAGCCGATGTTCATCGCCTCGCGCAGGGGCTGCGCCGTGGCACCGGGGTGGTTGGTGGTGTCCAGTTCACCGCCAAGGCGCGGGTCCTGCAACTTGCGGAAGGACGGATCGTTGCCGAAACCACCCGTTGCCATGATCACGGCCTTGCGCGCTTTGATCGACTTTGGCGTGCCACTGTCCAGATCAGGGTGGCGGTACTTTTCATGTACGATCACGCCCTTCACCCGACCATCTGGGTCGCGCAACAGGTGCTTCATCAACGTGCGGGTCCGCGGCTCGACCCCCATCTCTTTGAGCTTGTCCAACTGCGGCACAACGATGCCCGATCCGCTACCGGCTGCAAGCGCGTAAGAACGCGGCACCGCATGGCCCCCCATATGGGCCAGACCACGGTATTCGACGCCAAGTTCATCAATCGTCCATTGCACAGTTTCCACCGACTTTTCGGCGATGATACGCACGAGTTCCGGATGGTTAAGGTTCAGACCCGCCTTCATCATGTCGTCGATAAGCGTCTGAACGGAATCCTCGATGCCCTCTTCGGCTTGCAACGGCGAACCTGCGGCTGCGATGACACCGCCGCTGATGATCGAATTGCCCCCCGGCGTGCGCATCTTTTCAAGCAGGGCGACCGAAGCCCCCGCTTTGGTCGCCTCGATCGCGGCTGCCAGCCCGGCAAAACCCGTTCCGACGATGATCACATCGACTTCTTCGTCCCAGCTTTCTGGCATCGCCTGCGGTGCGGCCTCGGCCCCGCTGCCCAATGCGAAGGCGGCACCAGCAGCAGCACCTGCACCCAGCATTGCGCGCCGTGTTACGGCCTTGCCAATCTTGTTTTTCGATTGTTCAGACATTTTCATAGCTCCTCACTAAATTTGTGCAAAACGCGCGATGCGGTCATGGAAAATCCCCCTGCACGCGGCAGGAACAGGCCGCACAGCTTGGTGTGCGTCTGTGGCGCGCCTCCCTTTTTCTCGGGGTTGCTCACCAAGCCCGAGCCGATCACAGCAACGTCTGCCTTTTCGTCCCAGCTTTTGTGGAATGGCACAGGCGCGGCCGCTGCGGGGGCACAAAAAACAAGTGTTGCACCGGCAATCGCGCCAGTACCCAAACGCTCACGCGGTTTCGCATTTGCCGTTCGGTCACTTGGTTTTGTCATATCGCCCCCAAACTAAAATCATTTGGCCCAATCAGCGGGCCCCGAAGCAAAGACGGGGCGTCAGGGCAGATCAGACAGGTCAATATTCGCGTTATTTGGCGCGGCGTAATTGATTGAAATCAAATGCAACCGAAATCAAAACACCTGCCGACGGCCGAAGGTCGTCGTCATTGAGGGGGATTCATTTTGGGGAACGGCAGCCCAATCCTTGGACTGACGATTGGGCGGGCAAAACGCTGAACACGGGTAAGGGGCTCAGCATAGTCAGCCACATTTCAAGTAAACCTAAGGGGCTTTCCCTTGGTTACTCGCCACACGCCAGTACGGGCGCGAAACTTCGCGGCCCGGCATAGCTGGCAAGCGGGCGGGTGGTCAGGCGGCCCTCTTCCAAACGGGTCGCCACGATCTGGCTCCAGTTGGCATTGGCCGTGATTAACTCTGGCCCCTGCCCGCAGTCGCGGATACCGCCAGAGATGAAGTCTTGACCGATCTGGTGGTTGGTCAGTCCCTCAGCCTCGGCCACTAGTTCCAGCATACCGTTCTGGAAACGCCAGACGCGCAGCAGTTTGGCCAAATGCGGGCGGTCGATATAGGCGATCTCCACCATGCCGTCACCGTCAAGGTCCGCCGCGCCGATGGGGGCCAGCCAGCGGTTACTGCGACCGATGAATGGGGTCGCGGCGATCAGGCCGTCGGGGCCATAGACGCTAAGCCGCGCGCCAAGGTTCTGATCGGATTCCACCACGATCACTTCGGGCGCACCGTCGCCATCCAGATCGGCAAGGCGTGGGGCTAGGTCTTCGAAGACGCGAGCTTCGGGCAGCACGATGCGCCGCCCCTGCCCGCCTTTCAGGCGCAGCTCCAGCGTGCCGTATTCGATGGCATCGCCCAGAACGCCGTGTGCATAGCGGGTCGTTGGCCCGCCAAATTCCGCAGCAACGATTTGGCCCTGCGCCGCGCCGCAACAGAGCGCGGCAATGCCGATGATCGCCGCGCGCAGCATCAGATTTGCTTTTCAGGCAGGTTCACAACCAGACCATCCAGATCGTCAGTCACCTTGATCTGGCAGGTCAGGCGCGACCGGGCCGGATCAGGCTGATAGGCGAAATCAAGCATGTCTTCTTCCATCGCTTCCATCGCTGGAACTTTTTCGACCCACTCGGGGGCGACATACGCGTGGCAGGTGGAACATGCGCAGGCCCCACCGCAATCCGCGTCGATGCCCGGAACGTTGTTGTCACGCGCGCCTTCCATGACTGTCAGCCCGTTCGCGACATCCACAACATGTTCTGTGCCGTTATGCTCGATATATGTAATCTTCGCCATTCTTGCCTCGTCTCGTCAAACCGTGTTCCCCTGTCAGATATGCGATGGATCGGCGATTTGCCAGAGGGGGCTGATTGGATAGAAAAAGGGCGCCCGTTCAAGGCGCCCCTTGTTTTGAACATTCGCTAAGATCAGTCGTCCAGCGAAAGCGCCACAAAGCGTGGCTCTCCCTGACGGCGGATCAGCAGTAGAAGCGATTTGCGACCGGCCTCTTTTGCCTCTTCCACGCGCGCTTCAAGATCGTCGGCGCTGGCCACCTTTTGCTGACCGGCTTCGGTGATCACGTCGCCTGCGCGCAGGCCTTTTTCATAAGCCTCGCTCATTTCATCAACGTCGGTGACAACCAGACCTTCGCCCAAGCTACCGACTTCCAGCTGATCGCGCAGCTCATCGGTAAGGGGTGTCAGCGTCAGACCCAGAAGCTCTTTCTCTACGACTTCGTCTTCTAGGGCGGGTGCTGCGGCAGGTACGGCGTTTTCAGCGGTTTCGCGACGACCCAGCGTTACTTTCAGCGTCTGTGTCTTTCCATCACGGAACACAACCACACGCACGGTTTCGCCAACACCAGAGTTGCCAACAACGCGCACCAGTTCACGGGTATCCGCCACTTCGACACCATCGAACGAGGTGATGACATCACCAGCTTCGATACCACCCTCGGCGGCGGGGCCTTCGGGAACGTCTGTCACCAGCGCACCAGCGGCAGTTTCCAGACCAATCGCCTCGGCCACGTCAGGGGTTACATCTTGGATGCGCACACCCAACCAACCACGGCGAGTTTCGCCAAATTCCTGAAGCTGCCCGATCACGTTGGTTACAACGTTAGACGCCATGGAAAAGCCGATCCCGATGGAACCACCATTGGGGCTTAGGATTGCAGTGTTCACACCGATCACCTGACCATCCATGTTGAACAGCGGCCCGCCCGAGTTGCCCCGGTTGATCGCCGCGTCTGTCTGAATAAAGTCATCATAGGTGCCCGTTAGCGCCCGATTGCGCGCCGAAACGATACCGGCCGAAACCGAAAAGCCCTGACCCAGCGGGTTGCCCATCGCCATGACCCAATCGCCAACGCGCATCAGGTCACTGTCACCGAAAGGTACAAACGAAAGCGGTTCGTCGCTTTCAACCTTCAACAGCGCGATATCGGTGTTCGGGTCGGTGCCGATCACCTTTGCCTCTAGGGTTTTGCCCGAAAAGAACTCAATCTCAATCTCGTCGGCTTTTTCGATGACGTGGTTGTTGGTCACGATGAACCCGTCTTCAGAAATCACGAAACCAGACCCAAGCGCCTGACTGCGGCGCTGACGGCGTTGGCCATCGTCCCCATCGGGGCCCATGAAATCACGGAAGAAATCCTCAAACGGGGACCCTTCTGGAAGTTGCGGGCCGGGGCCGGTTGATGCGGCAACGGTGGTTGACGTGGTGATATTCACAACGGCCGGACTGACCTGATCGGCCAGATCGGCAAAACTTTCTGGCATGCCACGGGCCTGAGCGGCGATCGTTTGCGCCATCACAAGCGCAAGTCCAAGCATCAGTGCCCAAAGCGCACGCAATGGCCCGGAGTCCGCCCGAGCCGTGAGTTGTAGTGCCTGAGGTGTCAAAGGATGTTCCTCCTCGTAAAATCCTGCCGGGGCGATAGGCGATGCGCCCTGCCCCACATCTTCTATCTGTTAGATAGGGAGCCGAACGTTCAACTCAAAGCCTGTCGCGTTTTTTCACATCGATGTGATGACGTGTGTTTGGCAAAGCTTCTCAGCTTGAAAGCGATTGGGCAAGCCAAACAAGCGTAATTCCGGCCGCAAGGGCCAGCAATCCAATTGAGCGCCGGTTTTCAATCGTAAGCTGTTTCAGCGCCTCTAACAGGTCCTCCAAACGTGAAGGGGCCAGTGCGAACACCAGCCCCTCTACGATCAGAACTAACCCGATGGCTAGCAAGAAGGTCGCCATCAGGGACGCTCTGCTTGCCGCAGGTAGTTGAAGAATTCGCTGTCAGGCGACAGAACCATTGTCGAGTTACGGCCCTGCAACGCACGCGAATAAGCCGAAAGCGAACGATAGAATTCAAAGAATTCCTGATCCGCGCCATAGGCTTCGGCGAAGATGTTGTTGCGTTCAGCATCTGCTTCACCGCGCACAATCTCGGACTGACGGTTGGCGTCTGATACCAGCTCTACCACTGTACGGTCAGCTTGCGCACGAACCCGCTGTGCGGCTTCTTCACCGCGCGCGATTTCATCCGCTGCTTCGCGTTCACGCTCTGCGCGCATACGGCTGAAAGTGGCATCAAGGTTCTGTTCCGGAAGGTCGGTACGTTTCAGACGCACGTCGATGATTTCCAGACCAAGGTTGCTGGCTTCGGAAATCGCCGAGTTCCGGATCCGCAGCATCAGCGCGAAACGGTCCGAGCTTAGGATATCGTTCGAGCTGACAGAACCCAGCACTTCACGCGTCGCGGCGCGAATAACCCGATCAAGCCGATCTTCGGCAGAACGGGTACCGCCCACACCAACAGCCTGACGGAACTGGCGTACATCGGCGATGCGGTAACGCGCGAACGCATCAACCACCAAACGGCGATCATCCAGTGGGGTAACTTCCAGCGGGTCGATATCGCGGCTGAGGATACGGTCGTCGTAACGGACAACCTCTTGGATCAGCGGGATTTTGAACGCCAGACCGGGGTCTTCTTTTACGTCAATCACACGACCAAACTGAAGGACAAGCGCCTTTTGACGTTCATCCACGATGAAAACCGATGACAGAACCGCAATAACGGCCACAAAGGCGATCGGTAGGAGAAGCGTAGATTTTTTCATGGCTTAGTTCCCCCCTGTCGAAGGTGTCGTGCGACGCAGTTCATTCAGCGGCAGATAGGGAACAACGCCCTGACCGCCCTGTGCGCTGTCATCCAGAATGATCTTATCCACGCGGCCAAGGACCTCTTCCATGGTTTCCAGATACAGGCGCTTGCGCGTCACTTCTGGTGCTTTCTGGTACTCCTGAAGGACCGAGGTAAAGCGGCTTGCCTCACCCTGGGCTTCGTTCACAACGCGTGCACGGTAACCTTCGGATTCTTCCAGAACCTGCGCGGCTTCACCACGTGCGCCAGCAACAACCCGGTTGGCATAGGCATCAGCCTGCTTTTCCAAACGGTCACGTTCCTGTTCAGCGGCTTGCACTTCGCGGAAACTGTCGATCACTTCGCGCGGCGGGTCGGCCTTGTCGAAGTTGACGCGAACAACGTTCATGCCAGCATCATAGCTGTCGAGCGTGTTTTGAATCAGTTCCTGAAGACGAACCGCAATAGAGCCACGGTCCCGGTTCAGGATCGGCGCAAGTTCAGACTGCGCGATGATTTCGCGCATCGCGGATTCAGACACCGCAGCAATCGTTTGTTCAGGGTCGCGCAGGTTAAACAGGAAACCGCGAAGATCGTTGATGTTCCAAACAATTTGGAAATCGATGTCCACGATGTTTTCATCGCCTGTCAACATCAGACCCGCATCGCCACCGGCACGGCCAAGGCCGATATCAACGGTACGTTCGCGCGTTACCGCCTCAATCTCTTTGGTCACCAGTGGCCACGGGGCAAAGTTCAGACCCGGTTCACCAGTTTCCAAATACTTGCCAAGGAACAGTTCAACAGACTGCTCTTCCGGCTTGACCGTATAGAACGAGGACATGCCCCAAAGCACCGCAGCGCCAAGAAGCGCAAGTGCCACTGTTCCACGCGAAAAGCCGGGGCCGCCTGTGCCGCCACCGGGGCGACCAGGAGGATTCCCTCCTCCGCGCCCGCCCATAAGCACGCGAAGCTGCTCTTGGCCTTTTTTCATCAACTCGTCGATTTCAGGAATCTGCGGGCCTTCGTTACCGTTGCCGCGCCCATCATTTCCACGGTTCCCGCCGCCGTTCTTATTAGAACCGCCGCCTCCCCAAGGGCCTCCGCCATTACCAGACATTCAGGTTACTACCTCTTTTCGTGTTATCGCGTCGTGCATTCCAAAAGTGGTCCTACAGGCGCGGAATTCAAGCCGTCCGCACCGGCGTCTTCATCGTTACCAGTTCTTCCGACATCGTCGGGTGGACCGCAACAGTGCGGTCAAAATCTTCTTTTGTCGCGCCCATTTTGATTGCGACTGCTGCAAGTTGTATCAGTTCTCCGGCCTGATCTGAAACGATATGACAGCCAAGCACCTTACGTGTTGCCTGACTGACAATCAGTTTCATCATCACACGATCCGTGCGCCCCGCAAACAAAGTCTGCATCGGCCGGAACGAGGCGCAGTACACCTCAATCGGTTCCTGATCGCGCGCATCTTCTTCTGTCAGGCCAACCGAACCCAATTCGGGCTGCGTAAATACAGCACCAGCGACCAGTTCATGATCCGGCTTCGTTGGGTTGCCCTTAAAGACGGTTTCAACAAAGGCCGCGCCTTCGCGGATTGCGACAGGCGTCAGGTTGATCCGGTCGGTCACATCGCCCACCGCGTAAATCGACGGGACCGAGGTTTGCGAATAATCGTCAACCTCTACCTGCCCCCAACGGCCAAGCTTTACGCCTGCTTCTTCCAGCCCCAAACCATCGGTGTTGGGGCGGCGACCGGTGGCGTACATGACGTGTTCATACACGCCCTCTTCGCCATCTGCAGATTTCACCCAAAGGCCCCCATCGACCTTTTTGATCTCTAGAACATCGGTGCCCACATGCAGGTTCACACCTTTTTGCACCATCAGTTCGGCAACGTGCCCGCGGGCCTCGCCATCAAACCCGCGAAGGATTTGCGCGCCGCGGTAATACTGTGTCACGTCAACGCCCATGCCATTCAAAATGCAGGCGAATTCACACGCGATGTACCCGCCGCCGACGATCAGGATGTTCTTGGGCAGCTTTTCAAGATTGAACACCTCGTTCGAGGTGATGACATGTTCCGCCCCTTCCATATCAGGCACGAACGGCGTACCGCCCACGGCCACAAGGATATGTTTGGCGGTAAAGGTCTGCCCGGTTGAAAGTTCAACGGTGTGGGCATCTTTGATCACTGCGCGGGCGTTGTGAATTTCCACACCGGCATTGCCAAGGTTCTTTGTGTAAAGCCCCTCTAGCCGGTCCAGCTCTGCGTTAAGCTTTGTGCGGAAGACCGGCCAATCGAAATCACCCGCCGTGACATCCCAGCCATATTCCCGCGCGTCTTCGAAGGCAGAGGAATAGGTGGATGCAAACACCATAAGCTTTTTGGGAACACAGCCACGGATAACGCAGGTGCCGCCCATACGGTATTCTTCGGCAAGGCCAACTTTGGCCCCCGCTTCGCTGGACGCAAGGCGCGCCGCACGCACCCCACCGGAACCGCCGCCGATTACAAACAGGTCATAGTCAAAGCTCATAGTCTTGGATGCCTCAGATATCTGCGAACAGGTTGTCGTTATCTACAAAATCGATCCGCTCTTCGTTAACGGTGCCAGCGTTAATGTCGCGGATTTCAACCTTGCCGTCGCCATGGCCGATGATGACCACATCGCAAATATCAATAAACAGACCGTTTTCAACCACGCCGGGGATCTGGTTCATGACCAGTGCCATCTGCCGCGCGTTAGAGATACGGTTCAAATGCAGATCAACGATATAGTTGCCCTCGTCCGTTACGAAGGGCGATGTGCCGTTCATGCGCAGGGTCGTTTCGCGGCCCAAAACATCAAGGCTTACAAGCGTTTCTTCGACCAGCGCCTTGGTGGTCTGCCAGCCGAATGGAATAACCTCCACCGGCAATGGAAACGCGCCTAGGTTCGACACCTGCTTGGCCACATCGGCGATCACAATCATCTGATCAGACGCTGTCGCCACGATCTTTTCCTGCAACAGCGCACCGCCGCCACCTTTGATCAGGTTCAGTTCATCGTCGAATTCGTCGGCACCATCAATCGTCAGATCAAGCCATTTGGCTTCGTCCAACGAGGTGACTTCGATGCCAACTTGCCGTGCCAGCTCCGCCGTACGAGTCGACGTTGGAATACCCCGAATTTTCAGCCCTTCATCACGGACCAATTCACCAAGACACCGCACCATCCACGCCGCCGTGGACCCCGTGCCAAGACCAACCCGCATCCCGTCTTCGACGAAATCAACCGCGCGTTTGGCGGCTACGAATTTAGCCCTATCGATTGGGGAAAGCTCTCCGCTCATGGCTGATCTCCTGTCCTGTTCCCGGCTGTTATAAGAGAAGTGCACCGTGGCTGCGAGGGGCAATTGCGTCGGCTTTGCCATAGAAACCCATGCAACCGGGGCAATCCATGATCATTGCGGTGCTTATTGCGTCGTTTTCAGACTGGCTGCAGGATGGAAAGCGCAGTCTTCTGATGGAAAGCGGCGCGAAAGGTTGGGAATGTTCCTTTCTGTTTTTGACATGTTCAAAGTGGGTGTTGGCCCGTCGTCCTCGCACACGATGGGGCCAATGGTGGCGGCTGCGCGGTTCCTTGATACCCTGCGCGCTGCCCCGTTTGTGGCGCAAGGCGTGCGCGCCTCGCTTCATGGGTCATTGGCGTTTACGGGCGTTGGGCATGCAACGGATCGCGCCGTTATCCTTGGGCTGGCTGGGTTCACGCCCGATATCTATGACGCGGTAAAAGCCGAAGCCGCGCTGGCCGACGTGAAGCGTGAAAAGATGGTGCGCCCTGATGGGCTGGCCGCGCTAAGCTTTGACCCCGAGACCGATCTGATCTTTGATTATGATGCGCCCCTGCCCGGCCACGCCAATGGCATGATCCTGATGGCAAGCGATGCGCAGGGCGATATCATCCTGCAGGAAACCTATTATTCCATCGGCGGTGGCTTTGTGGTGACCGACGCCGAACTTCAAGGCGGCAATGAAACGGCCTCCACACCGGCGACGCCAATCCCCTATCCGTTTCACAGCGCCGCTGAGATGCTGAAGATGGCGCAGTCCAGCGGCAAGACCATCGCGCAGATGAAAGATGCGAATGAACGTGCCTTTCAGTCCCCGGCCGAAATCGACGAGGGGCTGGCGCGCATCTGGCAAGTGATGTCAGATTGTATAGACCGCGGTCTGGCAACACCGGGCATCTTACCCGGCGGGTTGAACGTGCGCCGCCGCGCCCACGCCATCAACGCCGCACTTGAGGCTGAAAAGGGCATGAACCTGACCGCGCCCCACACGATTAATGACCGGATCAGCGTCTATGCCATGGCGGTAAACGAAGAAAACGCCGCCGGGGGGCAGGTCGTGACGGCCCCGACCAACGGAGCGGCGGGCGTTGTACCTGCGACCATACGTTATTGGCTGGATTACGTGCCCGGCGCGACCCGGTCCCGTGTGGGGGAGTTTTTGCTGACCGCATCGGCCATTGGCGGGCTGGTCAAACATAACGCGTCCATTTCGGGGGCTGAATGTGGATGTCAGGCCGAAGTCGGAAGTGCCGCCGCAATGGCCGCCGCCGGCTTGGCCGCCGTGTTGGGCGGCACGCCCGAACAAGTGGAAAACGCCGCCGAGATCGCGTTGGAACATCACCTTGGCATGACATGCGATCCCGTTAAGGGGTTGGTTCAGGTCCCTTGTATCGAACGTAACGGGCTGGGCGCGATCAAGGCGGTTTCGGCGGCCTCGCTTGCGCTGCGCGGTGACGGGCAGCATCTGGTGCCGCTTGATGCCTGCATCGAAACCATGCGCCAGACCGGACAAGACATGAGCGACAAGTACAAAGAAACCGCCCTAGGCGGCTTGGCCGTCAACGTTCCCAATTGCTGAAGGCAAACCGCTAAGGCTTCAGCGCGGCGACCGCCGCCCCCAACGCCGCGCGGGGAAGGATAACGGCCATCTTCGGCGCATCCATTTCAAGGGTCACCACATCTTTGGACGCGCGGTTTGACGTACCGATCAATCCGTCCGGCGCAAATTCTATTCCATCGATGGGCCATTCCAACCCATCACTCTTTCCGTTTACACGCCCCAATGGAAACAATGAGACCCGCGAGCCGACCGGAAGATTTAGCGATAATTGTGGCGGGCAGACAAACGTAACGTCACAAGGCCCAATTAGGATGCAACGCGTTTCTGCGTGACGCGCCAGCGCTGTTAACGCGGCAAGCTGATGATCCAAACGATCACCCAAAAAACCCAAACCCAAAATCAACGGCGCCTGAATGCTGCGTAAACATTTCTCAAAATCGGTCGTTTCTTGCTCTGCGATAAAATGTAACCGATCCGCAGGGATAGCGGACGTTGTTTCAGCGCTGATTGAGTCCATGTCACCAAAAACAGCCTTAGGTAGAACACCGGCCGCCAACGCAGTATCCGCGCCACCGTCCGCAGCAACCAAAGTGGGCGCTATAGCTAATGATTCTCTAAGATCTGCGTTTTTGACGTCGCCGCCGCCAATCAGCGTAATTATGTCAATTTCGTGCAGTTTCATGCTATTTCGAGCTCAGACCCTATCCAAAAGGATAAATCGCCACATTCTCGACACGATTAATCCCCCCAAATTTCCCAGTTGTGTTTCATCTTAAGAAACAAGCCTATGATTGATAGGTAAACGCAGGTAGCCGAAGAAAGTGAACGAGCCAATGGTTGGAGAGAGTAAAATTCTCACCGTATCTTACGGAACCTTCTCATGTACGCTCGAAGGATTTGATGATTCCTTTAGCACAATGAAAGCAATTGCGGAGTATTTCCGCGACCTTGCCGCGGATGATCGGTATTTTGGTGCCGAACCTCCGACCCCAGATGCCGACATGCTTCAGCGCATCGCGCAGCGCGGCATCAGCCACTCTGTCGAAGCGCATGTTGACGGCAACGGGATCGTCCTTCGCGCTGATGACGCACAACAACCTACCGCCGTGGCTGCTGAGCCCGCTCAAAAGCCCGCTGCGCCTCAGCCCGCCCCGGCTGCAGAAGTTGTTGAGCCCGCGCAGAGCGATATGGGTTCGGTTGCAAACAAATTGGCCCGTATCCGCGCAGCAGTTGACGCACCGCGCCCCAGCGCCCCGGCACAGCCAGCAGCATTTGAAGAAGAAGCCGAAGAGGTTCCCGCCCCTGTCGTAGAAGAAGCGGTCGCCGAAGAAGCTGTCTTGCCCGAGGAAATCGTTGAAGAGGTTTCCGAGGAAGTAGCAGCAGAACCTGCCGTTACCGAGGCTGCTGAAGCCAAACAGGTCGAAGACGTTACAGAAGAAATTCTGGAAGCGATCAATAATGACGCGAAAGCGGAAGAGGCCCCACTGGTTCTCGCTGACGAGGCCGAAGCCGAAGACGTAACTGTCGAGGCCGTCGAAGACGAAGCCGAAGTTGCAGAGGTCGTGGAAGAAGAAGCGCAGGAAGAAGCCGTAGTAGCAGAGGCCGTCGAAGACGAAGCGCCGCTGTCGATCGAACGCATTCTTGCAGCAACCAGCGCCAAACCGGCTGTTGAAGACGAAGCCCCCGCCGAAGCAGCAGAGGATGACACCCCTGCCGTGACTGCGGACATCGAGGCACTGGTTGAAGCTGAAGCCGAAACAGTCGCCGAAGAAAAGCCCGTCGAACCCAGCATGGTCGAGGAAGCAATCGCAGCGCCGATCGCTGAAATCGTAGAAGAGCCCGCCGCAGAAGTCGAAGAGCAGGCTCCAGCCGACGTGCTTGTGATGCACCCCGCTAAAGAAGACGAGGTTGACGAGTTCGACAAAGCGCGCGACGCGGTTGCCCGCGCACGTGCCCGCGTTGTGAAGGTTAAGCGTTCGGACACTCCCGAAGCTGAAACCATCGTGCCCTCCGTGCCAGAAGAACGCCCCGCAGACCGGAGCAGTTCAGGCCGCAAAGTCGAAGTTCGTAAAATCCAGGTCGCGAAATCCGAAGCGGCAGAAGAGCTTTCCAAAGAGGACGAAGCAGACCTGCGCAATCAGTTGGCTGCCGTCCACGAGGACGAGCACGCCGCCGAAGTCAAAGCGCACAAGAAGGATGATGCGACGGACGCTGAAACCGAAGAGGCCGCAGTTTCGCGCCTTGTCGACGAAGTGAACACAAAGATGGACGGCCCAGAGCATAAGCGCCGCCGTTCGGCCATCGCCCATCTGAAGGCTGCTGTTGCTGCCACCGTTGCAGAACGCCGCGGCAAGCCAAACAAAAAGACCGAAGACGAAGAGGCCGAGAAAAAGCTTTATCGTCAAGATCTTGCCGATGCTGTCGCTCAGCGCACGCGCCAAGGTGACAAGCCCCCTTCGTCCAAGCGGATGCCTCCGTTGATGCTGGTTTCCGAACAGCGCATCGACGAAACAGACGCCGTTGAGATGACCGATCTTCAGGTTGCAGATGATGTTGCCGGAAAAGAAGACCGGAACAACGAAATCGGGACGCTTGTTCTGGGTAAGCCCGAAGCCACTGTTGATACAAACACCTTCGGCGCTGATGAAGGCTTCAAAGCATTCGCCAACCGTACGGGTGCCGCTGAATTGCACGAGCTGCTGGAAGCTGCGGCGGTTTACACCGCTTCCGTGGAAGATGCGCCCAACTTTACCCGCATGCAGGTCATGAGCGTCGTCAATGAACACAGCGGCGAAGAAGTGTTTTCCCGCGAAGACAAGCTACGTGCCTTTGGCCGCCTGCTGCGTGAAGGTCACTTTGAACGGGTCGAGCGCGGTCTTTTCACAATTGCCAAGGAATCGCGCTTTAAATCTGCCGCGGGCTAATTGCCCCGGCCAGATGGCAGAAAAATTAAAGGCGGTGGACCCAACAGTCCGCCGCCTTTTTCGTTTTATGCGTCAGGATCTTCGCGCCCTACGCCCTTGAACACAAACTTGAATGGCAGCGCCCACAGAATGCCAAGCGCGATATAGATAACAAGTTCGACCAAGATCGAAGGCCGCTCAAAAAGCCCAACCAGCGTGACGGCCACCACGATATACAGCGGCAAGCCGATCAGTAGCAAAACCAACGACCAACGCCGGCGGGCTTTGTGCGACAACGCCATCAGTCAGCGAACGGATCGGTGACCAGAATGGTGTCGTCACGCTCTGGCGAAGTTGAAAGAAGTGCGACGGGGCATTGAATCAACTCTTCAACGCGACGCACATACTTGATCGCAGCAGCAGGCAAATCCGCCCAGCTGCGCGCACCGGCGGTGCTTTCCGACCAGCCATCCATGGTTTCATAGATCGGCTTCACACGGGCCTGCTGATCGGCGGCGGTGGGCAGATAGTCCAACGTTTCGCCGTCCAGTTCGTACCCGGTACAGATGTTCAGCTTTTCAAAGCCGTCCAAAACATCAAGCTTTGTCAATGCGATACCGGAAACACCAGAGGTCGCGCATGTCTGGCGAACCAGAACCGCATCGAACCAACCACAACGACGTTTGCGCCCTGTGACGGTGCCAAATTCATGGCCGCGTTCGCCCAGACGTTGGCCGTTATCGTCGTCCAGTTCTGTCGGGAACGGCCCCTCACCCACGCGGGTGGTATAGGCTTTGACGATCCCCAGAACGAAATCCACGGCACCTGGGCCAAGACCCGTACCGGTGGAAGCCATGCCAGCCATCGTGTTGGACGATGTCACAAACGGATAGGTGCCAAAGTCGATGTCCAACAGCGCGCCTTGCGCACCCTCAAACAAGATACGCTTACCGGCGCGGCGATCTTCGTTAAGCACTTTCCAAACCGGCGCTGCGAATGGCAGCAGCTTTGGCGCGATCTCTTCCAGCTTGGCCAGAAGTGCGGCGCGATCAACCTCGGGCAGGCCAAGGCCACGGCGCAGCGCGTCGTGGTGCACCAACAGACGGTCAACACGCGACTCTAGCGTCGCCTTGTCGGCCAGATCAGCCACGCGCACGGTACGGCGGCCAACTTTATCTTCATATGCCGGGCCGATGCCGCGACCTGTTGTGCCGATCTTGGCAACCGCGTTCTGATCTTCGCGCGCTCGGTCCAGTTCACCATGCACCGGAAGAATCAGTGGCGTATTTTCAGCGATCATCAGATTCGCAGGCGTCACTTCCACGCCCTGCGCTGTCAGCCGCTCAATCTCATCCATCAGCGCCCATGGGTCCAGCACAACGCCGTTCCCGATAACAGAGCGTTTGCCCTTGCGCACGATACCCGATGGCAGCAGCGAGAGCTTAAAAACCTCGCCATCAATGACCAGAGTGTGGCCCGCATTGTGGCCACCCTGAAAGCGTGCAATCACATCAGCCCGCTCAGAGAGCCAATCCACAATCTTGCCTTTTCCTTCGTCACCCCATTGGGCGCCGACGACGACGACATTGGCCATAATTGATCCTTGTTTTCACGAAAAACCCGCGCCCGTATAGCCTTCTAAGCGGCGCACGGAAACCTCTATTTCATCGCAGGGCTAGACAGAAAGCCGCGATTGGGCCACCAAAGCCCTGCAAATTCGGAGAGAATGAATGACGGGTATTTTTCTGCGCTGGCTGTTTGCCTTTGTCCTTTTGGCGCTGACATACAATCCAACCCAGTGGAATTTTGTACGCTGGGCCACGAAAAGCTACCCCGAACATTTGCCCGTCGCCGTTTTGTCCGGCCTTATCTTGCTGATCGGCTATATCATTTATCTGCGGGCCACGCTGCGTTCGATCGGTGCCTTTGGCATGCTTTTGGTGGCTGCGCTGATGGGCGCGCTGATCTGGGTCTTGATCGATTGGGGCGTTCTGACGCTGGAAAACCCATCGCTGAACCTGTGGCTGGGCATTATCGCGCTATCGTTCGTCCTTGGCATCGGCCTAAGTTGGAGCCGCGTGCGTCGCACCCTTTCGGGTCAGGCCGACATTGACGATATCGACGAATAGTTTCGTCTTCCCCTGCGTCGACAATGATAACTTTCGCACGACCCTGCCAGACAGGGGTTGCGACCGGGCGTTCATCCGCCTAGATAGACCCGACAAACAAACCGGATCCGCCCGCCTATGGAAAACGTCGTTCTCATCATTCACCTGATCCTTGCGCTATGCCTGATCGGAATCGTTCTTTTGCAACGCTCCGAAGGTGGGGGCCTTGGTATGGGCAGTAGTGGTGGTGGCGCCGGTGGCGGCGTGATGAGCGGTCGCTCGGCCGCATCCGCGCTTGCCAAGCTGACTTGGGTTTTCGGCATCGCGTTTGTTATCACGTCGCTCACGCTGACAATCATCGCGGCGGAAAAATCCGCGGGCAGCTCTGTTCTGGACCGGATTGGCGTTCAAGCGCCGGTTGAGGAAGAAACAGCGCCAACATTGCCTGCCGGTGATCTGTTGCCACCCGCTTCCAGCGACGCACCGCTGATTCCGCCACGCGCGGACTAAGATAACCACTAAACATTGCTCTGGGCCGTTTATGTGACCCAGCATCTTGCGGTCAGGTTGCGGCGCGGGCGCGAATCCGTTATACCTTAAATCCCGTGATGCTGCGGTTTTTCGAAACCGGATCGAGCAGCCAAAACATGACAAAATCACGGGGGATGCCAGCCATATGGCACGGTTCATTTTCATTACAGGCGGCGTTGTATCTTCGTTAGGCAAGGGCCTTGCCTCTGCCGCGCTTGGCTCACTTCTTCAGGCGCGCGGTTTCTCCGTTCGGCTGCGCAAACTAGACCCCTATCTGAACGTCGATCCGGGCACGATGTCCCCTTTCGAACATGGCGAAGTGTTCGTCACTGACGATGGCGCGGAAACTGATCTGGATCTTGGCCACTATGAACGCTTCACCGGCGTTTCGGCCCGCAACACTGATTCCGTTAGCTCTGGGCGCATCTACTCCACCGTGTTGGAGAAAGAGCGCCGCGGCGATTACCTTGGCAAAACCATTCAGGTGATCCCGCACGTCACGAACGAGATTAAAGACTTTATCTCGATCGGCGAAGACGAAGTTGACTTCATGCTGTGCGAAATCGGCGGCACGGTGGGTGATATCGAAGGGCTGCCATTCTTCGAAGCGATCCGCCAGTTCAGCCAAGACAAGCCGCGCGGCCAGTGTATCTTTATGCACCTGACGCTGCTGCCCTTCGTGAAAGCCAGCGGCGAGTTGAAGACAAAGCCGACCCAGCACAGTGTGAAAGAGCTGCGCTCCATCGGGATCGCGCCAGACGTTCTGGTCTGCCGCTCTGAAGGTCCGATTCCGCAGAAAGAACGCGATAAACTGGCACTGTTCTGCAACGTACGCCCCGATTCCGTGATTGCCGCGCAGGATCTTAAGTCGATCTACGAAGCGCCGCTTGCCTATCACCGCGAAGGTTTGGATCAGGCTGTTCTGGACGCGTTTGATATTTCGCCTGCGCCAAAACCCGATCTTTCCCGTTGGGAAGATGTATCCGACCGCATTTTCAACGCCGAAGGCGAAGTGAAGGTCGCGATTGTTGGGAAATACACGCAGCTTGAAGACGCCTATAAATCAATAGCCGAGGCTTTGACCCATGGCGGCATGGCCAACCGGGTAAAAGTGAAATCCGAATGGATCGACGCCGAGATTTTTGATCGCGAAGACCCCGCCCCCTATCTGGAAGGGTTCCACGCGATTCTGGTTCCCGGCGGCTTCGGCGAACGCGGCACCGAAGGTAAAATCAAAGCGGCCCAATTCGCACGGGAACGCAAGATTCCCTACCTAGGGATCTGCCTTGGCATGCAAATGGCCGTGATCGAAGCGGCCCGCAATCTGGCCGGTGTGGCCGATGCTGGTTCGGAAGAGTTCGACCACGAAGCAGGCGAAAAGCGGTTCACGCCGGTTGTGTACCACCTGAAAGAATGGGTGCAGGGCAACAGTACCGTGGCGCGTAAAGTTGACGACGACAAAGGCGGCACCATGCGCCTTGGCGCCTATTCCGCGACGTTGAGCAAAGGTTCGAAAGTCGCCGAGGTTTACGGCTCTACCGCGATCGAAGAACGCCACCGTCACCGTTACGAGGTGGACACAAAGTTCCGCAAACAGCTGGAAGAGCATGGCCTGTGCTTCTCGGGCATGTCGCCCGACGGGCGCCTTCCTGAAATCGTAGAGGTGAAAGACCACCCTTGGTTCATCGGCGTTCAGTTCCACCCGGAACTGAAATCGAAACCTTTCGCCCCGCACCCCCTGTTTGCCGACTTCGTTCGCGCGGCGCGGGATATTTCGCGGTTGGTGTAATTAATGCTTCGCGCGGCCCTTATCGTTTGGGCCGCGCTTTCTGCGCCCGCGATTGCGCAACAAATCGCACCCGCCGACTATGCCACGCTGAAGCGAGAGCTGGACGGCATCATCTCTTTTGAAACCCTGCCCCAGCGGCCCGAACCGGGCATGACCTTCGACCATAACGTCTATTTCAAGGGCGCTTGGTTGGGCGAACGGTTTCAGGGGCAGGTTCTGTCATTCAGCCCGCAAGGCCACGATAAACTTTCAAACCGTGATGCGGAAACTCCGCTTCGGTTGCTGCCCGGTCAAGCGAACCAAAACCAAAGCGTCGCGTTTCACAACGGCTTTGCCTCTAACGCGCTTTTCCCGCTGGGTCAGGACGGCATTGGGAAGATCACCGGCCGAGGCGAAGGCGCGCTTGCGATCCTTTTTGATCACGATCAGGCCGCTATGGGGCTGCGCGTTCACACGCATTATGCCACGCCGCTTGGCAACGCGCCCGTGCTTGGCCGCCTGCAAATCGCGTTTTTTACGCGTGCGGGTGTTCTGATCGACGCGCAGGATCATAACCTTTCCAGCGGCATCACAGAGCTTGGATGGCGACGCGCCCGGAACATTCCTGATATCGCCGGCGTTGTGGTCACCAATACGGACCCCGGCGGCGTTGCCATCGACGACATCATTTTTCAGCTGACCCCGCCGCTGGGATAACGCCCCTTGGCCTGCCGGACCCGGCGACATATATCACCTTTATGTTTGCTGATTTCCTATCCCGGCTGATCCAGCCACAGCCCGATCGTTTAGCTGACGAAGACGCCCGCCTTGCCTTGGGCGCTTTGTTGGTACGCATTGCAAAATCCGATGGCGAATACGCCCCGGAAGAGATCACGCGGATCGACCGAATTCTTGCCTCCCGTTATGGCCTCTCTCCGTTCGAGGCTTCGGCCCTGCGTGGTAATGCGGAAACGCTCGAATCCGAAGCCCCCGACACTGTTCGCTTCACCCGCGCGATTAAAGACGCGGTCGCCTATGAAGAACGTGAAGCCGTGGTCGAGGCCCTGTGGGATGTCGTTCTGGCCGATGGCGTGCGCGACCACGAAGAGGACGCGCTATTGCGGCTGGTCGCCAACTTGCTTGGCGTGAATGACCGCGACAGCAACTTGGCGCGCCAACGGGTGGAAGCCAAGCGCGCATGATCGCGTCATTTCCGATGTACGACCGGCCGGAAAATGCGGCCGCGCATGATGCGCTTTGGTCGTTGATCCGCGATGCCCTGCGCGACGAAGGCGTTCCCGCGCCACACGCACTTGACCGCGAAATCGACATTGTTACCGGATGGGGCCACCCCGAACTGGTCTTTGGCCAAATCTGTGGGCTTCCACTGAGACGCGATTTCCATGATCGCGTCGAAGTCATCGGGACGTTGGACTTTGGTTTGGCTGACACGCCCGCCGGGCATTACCGCAGTGTGTTTGTCGCCCGCCATGACGACGCTGAGGATGCCGCCAGTTACGCCGACCGCCACTTTGCTTTTAATGACGAAAGCTCGCACTCGGGCTGGGCCGCGCCACAGCTGTTTGCCAAACGGAATGGTTTCAGCTTTCGCAACCCGACCTTGACAGGGGCACATCGCCAAAGCGCGGCCGCCGTCGCATCGGGCAAGGCCGACATTGCCGCGTTGGATGAAGTTTCCTGGCGGTTTATCCGCGCCCACGACAAGGCGGCGCAGGCGCTTAAGGTGATCGGGCGCACAGACGCATCGCCGGGCTTGGCGTTCATCGCAGCCAAGGGCACCGATACGACCGCGCATTTTCGCGCATTGAAAACCGCCGTGGGCACCCTTTCCGATGCGGATCGTCACGCGCTTGGCATTCGGGGGCTTGCACATATTCCGCTGTCCGATTACTTGGCCGTTCCGACACCGCCCGGCCCGGGGCAAGCAACCGGGGATACGCCTGAATCTTAGGCTGACAGTCACGTCATTTGCTGCACCCCGTTGCATTTGACGCAATTTTGCGCCCTACTTCACAGCCAAACCAACAAAAGTGCCAAACGTGACCGACCAAGAAGCACCCGTTATCGAAATCCGCGACCTTCACAAAAGCTTCGGTGAACTCGAAGTGCTTAAGGGCGTGAACATTTCTGCACAAAAGGGCGATGTTGTATCGCTGATCGGGTCTTCGGGTTCGGGCAAGTCAACGATCCTGCGTTGTGCGAATCTGTTGGAAAACAGCCAACAGGGCGACATTCTGTTTGATGGTGAGGCCGTGAAATGGAACGGCACCGGTATTCGCCGCCATCCTGCCGATAAAAAACAGATGATCCGCCTGCGCACCAATCTGTCGATGGTGTTTCAGCAGTTCAACCTGTGGGCCCACATGACCATCCTGCAAAATGTGATGGAAGCACCGATTACCGTTCTGGGCCAAGATCGCGATGTGGTGGAAACCCGCGCGCGCGCCTTGCTTGCCAAGGTGGGAATCGGCGACAAATGCGATGTATATCCGGCGATGCTTTCCGGCGGCCAACAACAGCGAGCGGCAATTGCCCGTGCGTTGGCGATGGAACCGAAGGCCTTGCTGTTTGACGAACCCACCTCGGCGCTGGACCCCGAGTTGGAGCAGGAGGTCGTGCGCGTAATCCGGGCGTTGGCCGAAGAAGGCCGCACCATGATTATCGTCACCCACGACATGCGCATGGCGGCGGACGTGTCCGACCATGTCGTGTTCTTGCACAAGGGCAAGATCGAAGAAGAAGGCCCACCGGCAGAGCTTTTTGCCAACCCAAAAACCGAACGGCTGCAACAATTCCTAAGCGCGACCGTATCGGCCTGAACCAAAAACAAAGAAGACCACCACAACACGGGAGTAATAAGACCATGAAAAAACTAATGCTTGGCACCGCCCTACTGGCAATGACCGCAAGCTTTGCATCCGCACAAGACGTCGTGCGCATGGGGACCGAGGGCGCCTACCCTCCGTACAACTTCATCAACGACAATGGCGAAGTTGACGGGTTTGAGCGTGAACTGGGCGACGAGCTGTGCGCACGCGCCGAACTGACCTGTGAATGGGTCACAAACGAATGGGATTCGATCATCCCGAACCTCGTTTCCGGCAACTACGACACGATCATCGCTGGCATGTCGATCACCGCAGAGCGTGACGAAGTCATCGACTTCACCCAAGATTACTATCCGCCAACTGAATCTTCCTATGCGGCAATCGACACGGGCGCAGACCTGAAAGGCGGCGTTATCGCGGCTCAGACTGGTACGATCCAAGCGGGTTATGTTGCTGAAACCGGCGCGACCCTGCTGGAATTCGCAACGCCAGACGAAACCGTTGCTGCCGTCAAAAACGGCGAGGCTGACGCTGTATTCGCTGACAAAGACTTCCTTGCGCCAATCGTCGCTGAATCCGATCTGGAATGGGTCGGCGAAGGTGTACCGCTGGGCGGTGGCATCGGCCTTGGCCTGCGCGAATCCGACGCCGAGCTGAAAACAAAGTTCGACGCCGCCATCACTTCGATGAAAGAAGATGGCACGCTGAACACCATGCTTCAGAAGTGGTTCGGCGAAGAAATCGGTACGTACTGATCTAGACACAGGCGGGGCCGCATCAGGCCCCGCCGATTTTTATGTTTTCCTATTGCTCAGATCCCTCCAGCCTTGAAGGCTTTTCGTGGCTTGCCTGTTACCTAACAAACGGCAAGCACATGGCGTTTTACGGCTCGTTCGGTGTTGTGATGGTGCTTTTGCTTATCACTGCGCCCGCCGCGCTTGCCTTTGGCTTTGGCGGGGCAATTGCCGCGCGCTCGGCCTTCTTGCCGCTGCGCTGGTTCGGTAAGGCCTATACCTCGATGGTGCGTGGCATCCCGGACATTGCGTTCTTCTTGTTCGTGCCTTTCGCATTGGATCAGGGCATCGAATGGCTGCGCCACAAAGCAAAATGCCCCGATTGGGAAGAACCCATTCGTCAGGGCAGTGATTTTGTCGTCTGCTCGGTCGCCAAAATGCCGCTGTCCAGCAGCCCGCAATGGGTTCACGAAACCTATGGCTTCTTTCTGGCGGTCCTTGCTTTTGCGATCGTGTTTGGCGCCTTTGCCGCCAACGTTCTGTTCGGCGCGATGAAGGCTGTGCCCCGCGCCCAAATGGAAACCGCCGAGGCATATGGCATGACAGACCGCCAAGCCTTCTGGCGCATCCTTGTGCCGCAAATGTGGGTCTATGCCCTGCCCGGCCTGTCGAACCTGTGGATGATCCTGATCAAGGCCACGCCACTGCTGTTCCTGCTGGGTGTCGAAGATATTGTTTATTGGGCGCGTGAACTGGGTGGGGCCAAAACCTCCATCTTTGCGTATCCGCACCCTGACTGGCGCTTGTACTATTTCCTTGGCCTTCTGGTGTTCTACCTTGGCCTGACGAAACTAAGTGAGATGGTACTTAGCCGCCTGACCTACCGCCTGTCGCATGGCCAAGCCACGATGGCAGGCGACGCACAAAGAAAGGCCGCCGCATGAGCTGCCTGCAAACCATCCAAGACTACGCCCTGCGTTCCATCGGTATCGGTGAACGGCTGTTGCCGCGCACTGATTTCACCCTCTGCGAACAGGTCACGTTGATCGGCTCTGGCCTGATCTGGAACGTCTATTTCGGTGCGCTGGCGCTGTTGTTTGGGTTCTTCCTTGCCACCGCCGTGGCACTGGCAAAGGCCAGCCCCGTCTGGGCGATCCGCAAACCGGCCGAATGGTTCATCTTTCTGTTCCGCGGCTCGCCTCTGTTTATCCAGTTCTTTCTGGCCTACGAAACCTTCGTGCTGCTGCCCAAGTCGGGGATCGAACTGAACCTTGGGTTTATAGAGATTACGGCCGCGACCAGCTGGCTGACACGCGCGTGGGCCGGGGCTTTGATCGTGCTGTTCCTGAACACCGCCGCCTATACCGGCGAGATCTTTTATGGCGCGCTGCGGTCGATCCCGCGTGGCGATATCGAAGCGGCTGATGCCTATGGCATGACCGGCCTGACCAAGTTCCGCCGCGTGATCTGGCCCACCATGCTGCGCCTTGCGTGGCCCGCTTATACGAACGAAGCGATCTTTCTTTTTCACGCCACCACGCTTGTCTATTTTTCAGGCTTTCCAGCGTGGAAGCAAAAGGGCGATGCGCTGTATTATGCCAGCTATTTCGCCGACAAGACGTTTAACCCATTTATTCCTTATCCAATCGTTGCGGGGTACTTCATCTTGCTGACCTTGGTGATTATCTCTTTGTTCGGGCTGATCAACCGGCGGCTTAACCGGCACCTGCCGCAAGCCACGCGCAGCCGCATACGTTTCAAACCACAGGTAATTAGATGAGCGAATGGCTTATGGCCCACCCCGAGGTCCGCACGATCCGCGTTGCGGCCTGCGACCTGAATGGGCAAGCACGCGGCAAACGCATCCCCACTCGCTTTGCTGGCAAGGTCGAAGAGGACGGCACGCGGTTTCCGTTTTCCGTGCTGAACCTTGATATCTGGGGGGAAGACATTGAAAACAGCCCGCTGGTTTTTGACTCGGGCGATCCAGACGGCGTTCTGAAACCAACCGAACGTGGCTTCATCCCCATGCCATGGCTAGAGGCACCAACCGCCCTGCTGCCCCTGTGGATGTATCACGAAGACGGCCGCCCATTCGACGGCGACCCACGCCACGCGCTGTCACGCATCGTCAAACGCTATGCCGAACGCGGGCTGACACCCGTGGTCGCGACAGAGCTTGAATTCTATCTGATCGACGACAGTGGCCGAACGTTGCGCGTGCCGCCGTCGCCCAGAACCGGCAAACGCCGATCGGGTGCCGATACGCTGGCCTTGCGGGCGCTGGATGCGTTCGATGCGTTCTTCACCGACCTTTATGACGCGTGCGAGGCGATGGACATTCCCGCCGACACCGCCATTTCCGAGGCAGGTCTGGGCCAGTTCGAAATCAACCTGATGCACCAGCCCGACGCGCTGAAGGCGGCGGATGATACGTGGCTGTTCAAAATTCTTGTGCGCGGGTTGGCCCGCAAACACGGTTTTGCCGCCAGCTTTATGGCCAAACCCTATGAAGATTACGCCGGAAACGGGATGCACACCCATTTTTCCATCCTTGATAAGGATGGGAACAACATCTTCGATGACGGTGGCCCCAAAGGGTCTGACGAATTGCACCACGCGGTTGCGGGCTGCCTGAAGGCTATTCCCGGATCGGGCCTTTTGTTTGCGCCACACGGGAACAGCTATGACCGGCTTGTCCCGGATGCTCATGCGCCAACCGGTATCTGCTGGGCCTATGAAAACCGCACCGCCGCGATCCGCGTGCCGGGCGGAAGCCCCGCCGCGCGCCGGATCGAACACCGCGTCGCCGGGGGGGATATCAACCCATATCTGATGCTGGCCACCGTGCTGGGCGCAGCCCTGAACGGGCTAGAGGATGCGGCAGAACCGCCCGCACCGATCACCGGTAACGCCTATGATCTGGATCTGGAACAGATGCCCGGCACATGGGGCGAAGCGATCGATGCCTTCGAAGCCAGTTCTGAAATCAAACGCATTTTCCCAGAAGAGCTGATAAACAACCTGACCCTGACCAAACGCCAAGAGCTTCGTTTTTACGAAGAGCTAAGCGCCCAGGAACGGATTGACCTGTACCTCGATACTGTTTGACGCCTCTTGCCGGGCGTCACGGCCACGGCTACCGTCAGGCAAGCAACAAACAAGAGCACCCCAATGCGGATCGGAATCCTGCAAACCGGCCATGTGCCCGAAACACTTCGGGACGCGCATGGCGAATACCCTGATATGTTTGAACAACTGCTTGGCGGGCGCGGGTTCGATTTTCGCCGCTGGTCGGTGGTCGACATGCAGTTCCCAGACAGTGTTGATGACGCCGACGGATGGCTGATCACGGGGTCTCGGCACGGGGCCTATGACGATCTGCCGTTCATCAAACCGCTGGAACAATTCGTCCGCGATGCGTACGCGAAGGCCGTGCCCATGGTTGGCGTCTGCTTTGGCCATCAGATCATCGCGCAAGCCCTTGGCGGCAAGGTCGAAAAGTTCAGCGGCGGTTGGTCGGTGGGTCGGCAGACCTATACCCTAAACGGGAAAGAGGTCGCCCTGAACGCTTGGCATCAGGATCAGGTGACCAAGCTTCCCGAAGGCGCGACCGTCATCGGAACCAGCGATTTCTGCCCCTATGCCGCCCTTGCCTATGATGATCGCGCGCTTACGGTGCAGCCCCATCCAGAGTTTGACGCCGAATTCACTGGCAAATTGATCCGCGAACGCGGTGTCGGGGTTGTCCCCGACCCGTTGCTGAAATCTGCCGAGGCAACTTTGACCACCCAAACAAACAGCTTAGAAATAGCGGATATGTTTACCGCGTTTTTCAAACACTCTTACAAGGTGCATCATGCCTGATTGGACGAACGACCTTCCCGAAGCTGCTCAGGAATTCATCGCGGGCCGACGGCTGGATGAGGTGGAATGCATCGTCTCGGACATTGCGGGCGTGGCGCGGGGCAAGGCGATGCCAGCATCTAAGTTCGCCAAGCAGACCCATTTCTATTTGCCCAACTCGATCTTTCAGCAAACCATCACTGGCGATTGGGCCAACATGGAAGATCAGGCCTTTACCGAACCTGACATGATCCTGACCCCAGACATGTCCACCGCCACCGCCGCACCGTGGACGGCGGACTGGACCCTTCAGGTGATCCACGACATCAACGACCAAGACGGCAACCCGGTGCCCGTCGCCCCGCGCAACGTGCTGAAACGCGTGGTAGAGCTTTACAACGCGCAAGGCTGGCAACCCATCGTCGCCCCCGAGATGGAATTCTTTCTGGTCGCACGCAACATCGACCCGGCCCACCCGATCGAGCCACCCA
Organism: Actibacterium lipolyticum; assembly: GCF_900184935.1. Classification (GTDB taxonomy): domain Bacteria; phylum Pseudomonadota; class Alphaproteobacteria; order Rhodobacterales; family Rhodobacteraceae; genus Actibacterium_A; species Actibacterium_A lipolyticum. Next base: position 552,649 of record NZ_FXYE01000002.1, read on the forward strand.
TGGGCCGCTCTGGCCGTCGCGCGGCGGCCCGTCAGGCCTATTCGATGAGTGCGGTTGACGAATATGGCCCCGTCATCGACGACATCTATGATTTCGCCGAAGCACAAGGGTTTGAAATTGACGGCATCCTGCAAGAAGGCGGTGCCGGACAGATTGAAATGAACCTGCGCCATGGCGACCCCGTGCGTCTGGCGGACGAAATCTTCTTCTTCAAACGCATGATCCGCGAAGCCGCCCTGCGCCACGATTGCTTTGCCACCTTTATGGCCAAGCCCATTCAGGACGAGCCCGGTTCGGCCATGCATATTCACCATTCGGTGGTCGATGCGAAAACTGGGGAAAACATCTTTTCCCAACCCGACGGCACGGAAACCGAAACCTTCCTGCATTTCATCGCTGGGATGCAGACCCACATGCCGTCGGTGATTGCACTGCTGGCGCCCTATGTGAACAGCTATCGCCGGTACGTCCCTGACTTTGCCGCGCCGATCAACCTTGAATGGGGGCGCGACAACCGCACGACAGGCCTGCGGGTTCCGGTGTCTGATGCTACCTCGCGCCGATTGGAAAACCGGATCGCCGGGATGGATTGCAACCCCTATCTGGGCATCGCGGCCTCGCTTGCGTGCGGGTATCTTGGGCTGATGGAAAAGAAGTATCCCAACGCTGAATTCAAGGGGGATGCCTATGCCAGTGACGAAGGTATCCCGCGCGGCATGAACGAAGCGCTTGATCTGTTCGACAGCTCCCCCGATGTGCGCGCTGTCTTGGGAGAGGAGTTCTGCAAAGTCTACTCCGCCGTCAAAACCCTTGAATATAAAGAGTTCCTTCAGGTCATCAGCCCGTGGGAGCGTGAGCATCTGTTGTTGAACGTATGAACCTGTTGTTTTCAAACGACCGTCGGGGTGAATACCCCGACAGTTGGTATGCCGCCACGGCCACCCTACCCGCGCCTTTCCCCGAATTGCGCGGTGAAACCAAGGCGGATGTCTGTATCATCGGTGGCGGATACACAGGCCTATCCGCCGCGCTGCACCTTTCCCAACGTGGCTTTGACGTGGTGCTGTTAGAGGCGCACCGGGTCGGGTTTGGCGCATCAGGGCGCAACGGCGGGCAGGTTGGTTCCGGTCAACGGCTTGAACAAGATGCGCTGGAACGTTTGGTGGGGCGCGACGATGCGCGCACCCTTTGGCAGTTCGGCGAAGACGCCAAGGCCCTGATTGCGCAGCTGATCGATGCGCATAACATCGACTGCGGCTATCGCCCTGGCGTGGTTCATGCCGAATGGCAGGCAAAAGACGTGCCCCACAATCACGCCTATGCCGACAAACTGCGCAACGAATATGGCTACGACCAGGTTGAACCGCTGGACCGTGACGCCATGCAGGCGCTGGTCGGATCACACGCGTATCAAGGCGGCAGCGTCGATTGGGGTGCCGGGCATTTGCACCCACTGGCCCTTGCCTTTGGCATCGCAACTGCGGCGGCCAGAACGGGTGCCCGCATCCATGAAATGTCGCACGTTCACAACATCCGCCACGGGGCAAAGGCAGTTGTGCAGACAGATAAAGGCCGCGTCACTGCCGATCACGTCATCCTAGCCACCAACGGTTATCTGGGCGGGTTGGAGCGTAAGGTTGCCTCACGCGTTATGCCGATCAACAACTTCATCGTTGCCACCGAACCGCTGGAAGACCCAAGCCGCGTTTTGGCCAAAGATGTTGCCGTCGCCGACAGCAAATTCGTGGTGAACTATTTCCGGCTATCCGCTGATAACCGGCTGCTGTTTGGCGGTGGCGAAAGCTATGGCTACCGCTTTCCGTCCGACATCGCGGCCACCGTGCGCAAACCGATGTTAGAGGTGTTCCCACAGCTCAAGGACGCGAAAATCGACTATGCGTGGGGTGGCACGCTGGCGATCACGATGAACCGCCTGCCATTCTTCACCCGCCCCGCCGATAACATGTTGTCGGCATCAGGTTATTCCGGGCATGGGGTCGCGCTTGCCGTTCTGGCGGGCCAGATCATGGCCGAGGCAACCGCCGGTCAGGCCGAACGCTTTGATGTGATGTCGCGCATCCCCACGCCCCGCTTTCCCGGCGGCGGTGTGTTGAGATCACCCATGCTTGCCCTCGCGATGAGCTGGTATGCGATGCGTGACAAAATCGGCATGTAACCGCCTTCTCTGGAAAAAAGGATTGGCCGTTTCCCGGCAATCACTTACAGTTTTTCTGAATATGACATTCAGAAAAGGTGCAACATGGCCCTCGCCCCCAATGTCTACGACGCTGAATCCATCCCCGAAGCGGCGCGCGAAGAAATTGACCGCCTGCTGCAAAGCGGTGATCTGTTCCGTTATACGGCGCCAGAAAACGCGCCAGTCGCCCTGTTGGAACAAGAATTCGCTGAATTTATGGGGGCCAAATATGCGCTGGCTGTCGCGTCTTGTTCGGCCGCGTTGTTCCTGTCACTGAAAACGCTGGACCTGCCCCGCGATGCGAAGGTTCTGGTTCCGGCCTTCACCTTTGCCGCCGTTCCTTCGGCCATCGTACATGCCGATTGCCAGCCTGTGCTGGTTGAGGTTGCCGAAAACTATCGCATCGACATGGCCGATTTTGAGGCCAAGCTGACCGACGACATTCAGGCCATCATCATCAGCCACATGCGCGGCCACACGTCTGATATGGACGGGATCATGGCCCTGGCCGAAGCACGCGGTGTACCCGTCATCGAAGACGCAGCCCATTCGCTGGGCACGCTGTGGCATGGCAAAAAGATCGGCACCTTGGGTAAGATCGGCTGCTTCTCATTCCAGTCTTACAAGATGATTAATGCGGGCGAAGGTGGCATCCTGATCACCGATGACGCAGACATTATCGCCAAAGCCATCATCATGTCGGGCGCGTACGAACATAACTGGAAGAAGCACAAGGTCGTGCATGACCGGTTCGCGCATTGGCAAAACAAACTGCCGCTTTACAACACGCGGATGCAGAACCTTTCGGCGGCCGTAATCCGCCCGCAACTGCCCGAAGTCGCCCGCCGTATCCGTGATGGCCGCGCGAACCACGATTATGTCGCCGGGCTGTTGAACGAAACAGCTTGGCTGAACGTCCCCGCCCCGCTGTTGCCAGAAGAACGTGCGCCGGATTCGATTCAGTTCAACCTTGTAGGTTTTGAATCCGACGATGACGCCCGCGCCTTTCAAGCGGCTGCCAAACAGCGCGGGATCAGCGTTCAGGTGTTTGGCCTGTCCCAAGACAACGCGCGCGCGTTCTGGAACTGGCAATTCATCAAAGGCGAAACGCCCGAGCTTCCGCAAACGCGTGCCATGCTGATGCGGGCCTGCGATGTGCGCCTGCCCGCCCGCCTGAAAAAGCCAGAGCTTGATTTCATCGCCAGCGCCCTCATCGACGCGGCAGAAGATGTGATGGGCGACACCCGCGCCTACGGCACCTAAAGAACCGCCAGATCACCCTGCAACCACGGCAAATGCGCGGTTGCGGGGGTGACGATCATCTCGTCCAACAAGGGGCGAAGGCGCGCGGCAACGTTGCTTGGCATATCCTGCAAGACGCCGGATCGCGCGCTAAGTGATATAGTGCGTGACAGCGGCGCGAATGGCAGTGGCATCAACGTCACTTGATCGCGAAACCGCTGGGCGCGCAAATACCCAAGCGGCGTCAGGATCGTCCACCCCGACCCGCTGGCCACCATGGAAAGGATGGCGTGATAGCTGTCCAACTCGAACCGATGGGCCAAGGTCAGATGCTGGCGGGCAAGGTGTTCGGCGATTTGGCGGCCCATATGGTGGCGCTGAGTATATTGGATCAGCGGAAGCGCCTGAAGCTGGCGCAAGACGTCACTGTCAGGGTCAATCATTCCCGCGGGAACCGCGGCAACGAAGGGTTCCTTTAACAGCGGGTGAACCTCCATCCAGTCGGCGGCGGCCCCCATGTCGGCGGCCACGATCATATCCAACGCCCGCCCATCAAGCAGACCGAACAACCGGTGGCTAGCCCCGGTTTCCAGCAAGAACTGGCAAGTCTGCAATTCCCCAGCCATGTCAGCCAAAAGCCGTGGCGTGACGTCCGCGTCGAAATCTTCGATCATCCCAAGGCGAAAATCGGTAAGCGCAGAAAGGTCATGTGCGGCAAGCTCTGCCTTGGCCTGTTGGCTTTCGGCAAGGATGGTCTGGGCGCGGCGGCGAAACATCTGTCCGGCTGGTGTAAGGGAAACAGGCCGGGTCGAACGATCCATCAACGTTGCACCAAGTGCGGCCTCAAGCCCGGCAAGCTGCTGACTAACGCCCGAAGGGCTGGCCCCCAAACGACGCGCCGCAGCCGACACTGACCCTTCTTCGGCAACCGCAATAAACGTTTCGATACCCCAAAGGGTCATGCGGCCAGTAGTTTGCGCCATAAATATATTCCTACACTAACGGCGCCAACCTAAGATCATTACGATCATGGCGCAACGCACCTAAGCCCCCGGACGGAGTGGCGGGCAAAACAAAGTGGCGTAAACCCGCGCGAATTATCGGGCAATCTGACCGGCAAACAAGCATTCTGCCAGTGCCGCTCACGCGGGCAATTGCACCTTTCAAACAGCAGAGATAGCGTTGCAAAAAACCATTGGCACAAGGAAAGAAGCCATGCGTGACGAAAACCCAAACAGCTGGGAAGCCCGCGCCGACACGAATACGTTTTACGGTTTCACGGACCTGCCCTCCATCAAGGAACGCGGCACCGTCGTCCTAACCCACGGCGAAGGCCCGTATGTGTTTGACGTACACGGGCGGCGCTATCTGGATGCGAACTCGGGCCTTTGGAATATGGTTGCCGGTTTCGATCATGCCGGCCTGGCCGAAGCCGCGAAGGCGCAATACGACCGGTTCCCCGGATACCACGCCTTCTTTGGCCGCATGTCCGACCAAACCGTGATGCTAAGCGAGAAATTGGTAGAGGTGTCACCCTACGAACGCGGCAAGGTGTTTTACACCAACTCCGGCTCTGAAGCGAACGACACAATGGTCAAAATGCTGTGGTTCCTTGGTGGTGCCGAAGGGCAGCCGCAGCGCCGTAAGATCATCACCCGCAAGAACGGCTATCATGGGGTGACGGTGGTTTCAGCCTCGATGACGGGCAAGCCCTATAACTCTGTCTTCGGTCTGCCGCTGGACGGGTTCATCCACCTGACCTGCCCGCACTACTGGCGCGAAGGGCTGGAGGGTGAAACCGAAGCCGAATTCACCAAACGCATGGCGCAAGAGCTGGAAGACGTCATCGCCCGCGAAGGCGCCGATACGATCGCCGGTTTCTTTGCCGAACCCGTGATGGGTGCTGGCGGCGTTATCCCGCCATCCGAAGGCTATTTCCAAGCCATCGCGCCCATCCTGAAAAAGCACGGCATCCCCCTTGTCGCGGACGAGGTGATCTGCGGCTTTGGGCGCACGGGCGAACTTTGGGGCTGTCAGACCTATGACTTCATGCCGGATGCCATCATCTCGTCCAAGAACCTGACGGCTGGGTATTTCCCGATGGGCGCTGTCATTCTTGGGCCAGAGCTAAGCGACCGGCTGCAAGCAGCCAGCGAAGCGATCGAAGAATTCCCGCATGGCTTTACTGCGTCAGGGCATCCAGTGGGTTCTGCAATTGCATTGAAGGCAATCGACGTGATCCTGAACGAAGGTTTGCTGGAAAACGTCCGCGCGTTGACACCCAAGTTCGAAGCGAACATGGCCCGGCTGGCCGAAAACCCCAACATCGGGGAATGGCGCGGCAAAGGCCTGATGGGTGCCCTGGAAGCGGTGAAAGACAAAGACACCAAAACACCGTTCGACAGCAGCCTTTCGGTCAGCGAACGCATCGCCAACACCTGCACCGATCACGGGCTGATCTGTCGCCCGCTGGGGCAATCGGTTGTTCTGTGCCCGCCATTCATCATGACCGAACCGCAGATGGATGAAATGTTTGAAAAGTTGGAAGCCGCGCTGAAGAAAGTCTTCGCCGAGGTCGCTTAACTAAAAGGCGGGCCGCATTCCTCCCCGGTTGCGGCCCGCCCAAATTCTATTCGCCCAGCTTCGACAGTTTCGCCTGAAGCTCTGCCAACTGTTTTTTGATGTCGTTCAGATCATCGCTTTTAGCAGCGCTGCCTTCATCGTCATCGTTCGTTGCCGGACCCGTGGCCCAGTTTTTGCCCATGCCGCCGGTCATAGCTTTCAGAAACGCTTCTTGTTGTTTCTGCATTGCGTCAAAGCCCGGCATGGTGGCCATTGGGTTCGGAATCGTCCCCAAATTCTCCATCATTTTGGACTGGCCATCGCGCAGCATATCAAAGCTCATCGCCAAGAACTGCGGCACGACGCTGTGCGCTTGTGTTGTGTAGCTACGCACCAGATCTGTCAGCACGTTAATGGGCAAAACATTTTCACCCCGGCTTTCATGTTCGGCAACGATTTGAAGTAGATACTGACGTGTTAGGTCATCCCCACTTTTAAGATCAATGATCTGTACCTCCCGGCCTTCGCGTATAAACCGAGCGATATCTTCCAGCGTCACATAGTCGCTGGTTTCGGTATTATACAGGCGCCGACTGGCATAGCGCTTGATCAGAAGCGGTGTCGCGTCGTCCGTCACAAGCATTCCCCCCACGTTGTGTTCATTGTTGCAGTGCAGAGAAGCTTAGGCCCCCTTTTCGCAAAAAGAAAGGGCGGGCACAAAGGCCCGCCCCACGCGATCACATCAACTGGGAGGATGTCGATGCGAAATCCCGTTTTACTTCTTAACCGAGGTCGCTTTTTTAGCGGCAGCAGTTGCTTCGTCTGTGGCTTTCTTCATCACGGCAGTTGCGTCTTCCGAGATGTCTTTGCCAGCAGCCAGCATCAGCTCAACAGTTTCCATCTGAACTTTTTTCGCAACTTCAGCGAAAGCAGCCATGTTTTCAGCAGCCATCTCAGCCGAAGCAGATGCGAAATCGGTGATTGCTTTGGTGTAATCTGTTGGCTCAGCTTTAACGGTGGTTACATCACCCATTTTGTTGAGCGTGTCTTTTGTCCACTTCGAAGAAATCTCGCTGGATTTGTCAGCGGCTTCCAAAGCAACTTTGGACATTTTTTCGCCAAGCGAAGCGGATGTTTTGAAAGCGTCCTGCATTGCGGACATGTCAACTGGGAACGATGCCATCATATCCTGCATCACTTTTGAAAAATCTTGTGCGGTAGCCATTTTAAATTCTCCATTGGTCCGAGGTGGTCTACCCCGTTTCTGTGCCTGAAGAATATATACGTGCTGCAGTGCAGCATTGCAAGCACTTTTGCTGCGGCGCAGCATTATTCATATTAATCCATGAATATCAGTAGTTTCACTTGGAAACGACGTATGTCCCGGGTGCATCCGCAACTGCAGGGTGACTAGAATCACCCGGCTCGCGCGCGGGAACCTGCTTGCCAGATCGCTTTTTCAGCCAAGCTCCCCACCGGGGCCACCACGACCCTTCGTGGTATTCGGCTTCGGCGCGCCACGTGTCAGCATCCTTCATCGGGCCGTCGTTCGTGTAGTGACCATACTTCATCTTTGATGGCGGATTGATGATACCGGCGACGTGGCCGCTTTCAGAAAGAATAAAGGTCTTGTCCCGGCTTCCCATCTGGCGAACGCCATTGAAGCTCGATTTCCACGCGGCGATATGATCGGTCTCGCATGCGATGGCGCACAGCGGAACTTTGACATCTTTCAAAGAAGGCGTTTCACCGCAGATCGGGAACTTGCCCTGCGCCAGCCCATCACCCTGACACAACCCACGCAAGTATTCGACAACCATCTTGGCCGGAAGGTTTGTCCCATCCCCGTTCCAGAACAAAAGGTCGAATGCTGGGGGTGCCTCTCCCATCATATAGCTGCGAATGGCGGGTCGATAGATTAGGTCGTTTGAGCGCAGGAACGAAAACGTCCGCGACATGAAAAAAGAATCCAAGAAGCCGTTTTGCATGACCTCTCTCTCGATTCCATCGACGAAATCATCATCAAGGAAGACGCCGACCTCTCCCTGATCCGAGAAATCAGTAAGAGTCGTAAACAGCGTGGCAGAGCGGACAGACTTATCCCCCCGCTTTTCCAACAGGCCCAGAACCAGCGAAAGCGTGGTGCCCGCGATGCAGTAGCCAACGGCGTTCACTTTCGGCTCTCCGGTGATCGCCTTCACCTCTTCGATTGCGGTCAGGTAGCCTTCTTCGACATACTGATCCATGCCGACATCGGCATAGCTGGCATCCGGGTTGGCCCAGCTGACAACGAAGAGCGTAAAGCCCTGATCGACGATCCATTTGATCAACGAGTTTTTGGGCTTCAGGTCCATAATGTAGAACTTGTTGATCCACGGCGGGAAGATGATCAACGGCGTTGCATGCACCTTTTCTGTCGTCGGCGTATATTGAATCAGTTCGAACATACGGTTGCGGAACACCACTTTGCCCGGCGTTGCCGCGATGTTTTCGCCGACCTTAAACGCCGCGCTGTCCGCCAGCGTCACCAACAACTCGCCGCTGTTGCTTTCGATATCGCGCACAAGGTTTTCCAACCCTTGAACCAAAGACGCCCCATCGGTTTCAACCGCACGGGCCAATGCTTCGGGGTTGGTGCCCAGAAAATTGGCGGGCGACATCATGTCGATGATCTGCCGCGAGAAGTATTCGACTCGCTTTCGGTCTTTGTCGTCCAGCCCTTGGATACCCTTTACGGCATCTTCGATGGCCTGCGATGACATCAAATATTGTTGTTTGATGTAGTTAAAATAGGGGTGCGTTTGCCAAAGCTCGTTGGAAAAGCGCGGATCGCTGGGCGTGTTGTCGGGGGCTGGCATCAGCTTTCCGCTGGCCAACGCCTCTTGCGCTTCGATGAAGTGTTTAAGGGTTTTCCCCCAATACCCGATCTGTTGTTCGAATATTTTCGACGGGCTTTGCATGAATTCCGAAAAATAAGCCGCCGTGGCCTTCATGAACAAATCATGGCTTGGGCCTTGTAGGTTCGGATCGACTTTTCGCTTGTTGGACAATGCAGACACAAGACGTTCTGACAGCTTCTCAACTTTGGCCAAATTTTCGTTCAGCCGATCTAGGTTTGCAGCCTGCGTCGCTTCTTCAGTTGTCATGCGCGAAAATCCCCCCTATCCTTCGCACTTGCAGCATCGCACCTCCCCGTGCGAAAAACCTGCAATTCAGTCACCGGGTGGTTTCCCGAAGGAGTGCTCAATGAAAAATCTAGCAACCTACGACCTTATGGAAACCATGCGGAACACCAATCAGTGGCTTGGTGCAACAGCCCTTGCCTTTGGTTCATACCCGATCACGGGCATGATGCCCAACCCGTTTTTTCAACTCGTCTCTGCCTGGGGTGAAGTAACCGAGCGATCTTTCGCCCGCATGGTCGCCAAACCAGACTGGAACATCCATTCCGTCGTTTGCGAAGATGGCCGCGATCATATCGTGACGGTCGAGACAGAGGTTTCGCGCCCCTTTGGCGACCTGATCCATTTCCGCGTTCACGGCCGGGAAATCAAAAAACGCAAGGTTCTGTTGGTTGCGCCGATGTCTGGCCACTATGCCACGTTGCTGCGTTCAACCGTTGCCAGCCTGCTGCCTGATTGCGAAGTTTACATCACCGACTGGCACAACGCGCGCGAGATTCCGGTTTCCGAAGGCAAGTTCGATATTGAGGATTACACCCTCTATCTGGTCGATTTTCTGAAACACCTTGGCCCCGATGCAAACGTCATCGCCGTGTGCCAGCCCGCCCCCCTTGCCCTTGCCGCCACGGCCTATCTGGCCGAGGAAGAGCCAAAGGCACAGCCGCGCACCCTGACCCTGATTGGCGGCCCGATCAATCCTGATGCGGCCGCAACAGACGTAACCGACTTTGGCCGCCGCGTAACGATGGGCCAGCTGGAACAGTTTGTGATTCAGCGTGTGGGCTTCAAATACGCAGGCGTGGGCCGGTTGGTTTATCCCGGCTTGCAACAGCTAAGCTCGTTCATGTCGATGAATGCCGAAAAACACGCAAAGGCCTTCAACGAACAGATCATGCGCGTTGCCAAGGGCGAAGCGGGCGATCACGACAAACACAACCGTTTCTATGACGAATATCTAGCCGTGATGGACATGACGGCAGAATTCTATCTTTCGACCGTCGAGCGTGTCTTCAAGAACCTTGAAATCGCGCAGAACAAGTTCACCGTAAACGGTAAACAGGTTGATATCGGTAAGATTACTTCGGTTGCGGTGAAAACCGTCGAAGGGTCGAACGACGACATCTCCGCCCCCGGCCAATGCGTTGCCGCGCTGGATATGCTGACCGGCCTGCCGGACGAAAAGAAGGCCAACCACCTTGAACCCGGCGCGGGCCATTATGGCATCTTTGCTGGGAAAAGCTGGCGCAACAATATCCGCCCACTGGTGCTGGATTTTATTGATGCCAATGCTGATGATGGCGGTAAGGGCAAAAGCAAGGTTGCCAAACTGAAATCGGTTTAACCCGTTTCACGTCAACCTGAACGGCGCGGCCAACCACTTGCGCAACGCTTCGGTTACTGCTTCTGGCGCTTCCAACAGCGGCAGATGCCCGGCATCTTCAATCACCTCTAACGTGGCGTTGGGGATCAGCTCTGACATGAATTCATGTCGGCGCAGCGGCGTCAGCGTATCGTGCGCGCCGCATAGAACCAGCGCGGGCGCGCGAAGCTGACGCAAAATCTTCTGCTGATCTGGCCGACGTTGCAGCGCACGCGACTGGCGCACAAACAGTTCGGGCCCAATTTCCGACGCCATGTTCACAGCCATATTCATTGCCTGTGCACGCATCGGCCCCGGCGCAAAAGACGCCGATGGAAACTCCTCGCGCACCGCTTTTTCCAGCTGCCCGGCCTGTGCGCTGACGATACGTGGCTCGCGCGCGGCGGCCTCTTGCGGGGTTTCGGCAAGCGGCGTGCAAGACATGAAAGCCACGCGCGAAACCCGTTCCGGAGCTTGGCGCAAGACATCCATCGCAATTACACCGCCCAGACCGTGCCCAACCAGCGCAAACTGCTTGGGCGCGCCTTCCAGAAGCTCACGCGCCATCGACGCGACAGAGCCGCCTTGCCAAACCGGTGCAAGTTGAACGGCACGCTCACGCGTGAATGTCAGAATTTGATCGGAAAACACCCGCGCATCGCTCATCATGCCCGGTAGCAACAGCAAGGTTTCAGCCATTGCCCACCTGCCCGCTCCGCACACGTTCTGGCTTACACACCATCGCGCATGTCCTTTCTGCCTTGTCTTTTTATCTGCCTCGCCGAAACCCTAGCAGCTTGCCCAAAGGCCCGCCACCGAATGACGTCAGGCTAGCGACTGACCGCTTACAGCCCCTGAATCCACTTTACGATTGCCTGACTAACCGGCCCAGTTTGCGCCGGGCTAAGGATGTCGCCCGCGATGACGTGGCTGTAAGGATCGTCGCCTTGGGCCAGCGTCACCTCCCGCACCTCAGCGCCTGGCCCCCACCGCGCCGCGACCAAGCGCGCGATGTCGGGCCGAACGACGCTGTCATCATCCGACAAAAGGAACAGCGCAGGCGTCGTGACCTCGGAATAGTCCAGCCCCACCGCGTAATCGACCAAAGCCGCCATCGGGAACACCGCAACAGACGGGTACGCCGTGGTCCAAAATTTCGCCTGCTCAATGTTTTGTGGGGTAAAGCTGCGCTCTTTCCCAAGGATCAGCGGCAGCCAGTGACGCACAAACGGAAATGTCAAAAGCGCAGAGGCCGGGTGGTTCACCCCAAAATTAGGGGACAGCATAACCATTGCTTTCACGTTTTCGGCCAAGGCAGGATCGTTGGCCGCGATGGCCGACAGCGTCCCCCCGGTCGAGGTGGAAAGAACAACGACCTCCTCTCCGATCTGGCGGCCAATCGCCAACGCCTCGGCGGTGTCTTCGATCCAGTCGCCAGCCGTCGGTTCGGCCATGGCATCGCCAGTGCGCCCATGACCGGCTAGCCGCGCAAAATACAGGTTCGCGCCCAGCGCGCGGGCAACGTTATCCGGCACCGGGCGGATTTCTTCGGACGTGGCCGAAAAGCCGTGAAGATAGACAATCGACAGCGGCGTTTTTTGCCCCGGCTCCCCCGCCCAAACAACGCGCTTGGCAACGCCATCGCGCAGATCTTTAACCTCTGCCTCGGCTTTCGCCAGATAGGCGTCCACATCGGTGCCGATCGATGCCGCATCAAACGCGATTGCAGTATCCACCGGTTCGCGCGGGGCAAAAAGCCAGACCGCAATCAAAAGCAGAATGAGAACTGCCAGAAACTTCAGCATCTTACGCGATCCTTTTTAGAACAGCATTCACACTTTCTTCGATTAGGGCCAGACAATCGGGCGATGAAAACCGATGATCAGCCCCCTTAACCAACGCAAGGCGGACATCTTCCCCCGCGACATGATCCAACAGGCGCAATGCGACAGACATATCCACGTCTTCGTCCGCCGTCCCTTGCAGAAAACGCACCGGGAACGGCAACGCCAGCGGGTCGCGCAACACCAATTGGTTGCGCCCGTCGGTGATCAGCTTTTCGGTGATAATATAAGGGCTGTCGGCATAATCCGATGGCAGCTCAACCCGGCCATTGGCGGCCAGCTCTGCCTTTTGCGCATCCGAAAACCCGGCCCACATGCTGTCTTCGGTAAAGTCGGGCGCAGCAGCGATGCCGACAAGCCCCGCTATCTTTTCAGGGATCGTGCGGGCCACCAGTAACGAAATCCAGCCCCCCATCGACGAACCAACCAAAACCTGCGGCCCGTCCGTCAACTGCGTGATCGCCGCCATCGCATCTGCGGCCCATTCCCCGATACAGCCGTCGGTGAATTCCTCGGACGATTGGCCGTGGCCGGAGTAATCAAACCGCAGAAAGGCACGCCCCTGCGCCTTGGCCCATGCCTCTAGGTGGATGGCCTTGGTGCCTTCCATGTCGGACTTAAACCCGCCCAGAAACACCACGCCGGGTCCTTTCCCCGCCGTTTGATGATAAGCGATGCGTCGGCCTTGCGCGGTTTCCAGATAGCTTGGCATATAGTCCCCCGGTTGGTGTTGCACGCAGCCTAATCGCAGCGTTGCGCGATGCCAAATCCAAACGTAACGATACCGCCTGCCGCTGATCATATCAGAGCGGATAGCCGCAGCCAGCATGCAAACCCGCACGTCGCCTCCTGCCACCCCTTGCCCGGCGGCGCGAATTGCGGTTTGGTCCGCATCATGACTGGACCCCGTTTTACAAAGCTCGCCAACAGCCTTCCCGCATCCGTGCCGTTCGTCGGCCCCGAAACCCAGGAACGAGAGCGTGGCCGCCCCTTCCGCGCCCGTCTTGGCGCCAACGAAAGCCTGTTTGGCCCATCGCCTAAGGCAATTGCCGCCATGCAGGATGCCGTGGCTGATACGTGGATGTATGGCGACGCCCAAAGCTATGATTTGCGCAAGGCGCTGGAGCAGAAGTTTCATATCGGCATGGACAACATCGTTGTGGGCGGTGGCATTGATGGGCTGCTTGGGTCGCTTGTGCGCCTGATTATCGGGCCGGGCGATGCCGTGGTCACATCCGAAGGGGCCTATCCCACGTTCAATTATCATGTTTCGGGCTATGGCGGCGTGCTGCACACGGTGCCGTTTCGCGACGATCACGAAGACCCAGACGCCCTGATCGCCAAAGCGGCAGAGGTGGACGCAAAGCTGATCTATATCGCCAACCCCGACAATCCGATGGGCACATGGCATGACGCCGCGCGTATGCAGGCGATGATTGACGCCGTTCCTGACGGTGCGCTGCTGATCCTTGATGAGGCTTATATAGAATTCGCGCCAGAAGGCACAGCGCCCGCGCTGAACGTGGACGATCCGCGCGTTATTCGGATGCGGACGTTTTCCAAAGCACACGGTATGGCTGGTGCGCGCGTCGGGTATGCCATGGGGGCCGAACCGCTGATCACCGCCTTTAACAAAGTGCGCGACCATTTCGGCATGTCCCGCACAAGTCAGGCCGGGGCGCTGGCCGCGTTGCAGGATGAAAGCTGGCTGGCGGATGTTCAGTCAAAAGTCGCCGCCGCGCGTGACCGCCTGACCAAAATCGCGGCCGACAACGGGCTAACCGCCCTGCCCTCTGCCACCAACTTCGTGACGATCGACTGCGGTGGGTCCGGCGATTTCGCACGCGCGGTCCTGACAGAGCTGGGCAACCGCGATGTGTTCGTCCGCATGCCCTTTGTCGCACCCGGCAACCGGTGCATCCGCGTTTCAACCGGCCCCGACGCCGCGCTGGATATCTTTGCAGAAGAGCTACCCAAAGCACTGGCCGCTGCGCGCGAAACGGCAATGTGACTGGAAAATCGCTGGGCCTGCGGTAACCTTGGCACATCTGTCGCGAAAGATGTGCCATGCAGGATCACGGTTTGAAGAAGGCCCCGAATTACACCAACGCCGCTTTGGTGATGGCGTTCGTGAACCTTTTTCCTGCGCTGATCGTCATCTGGGGATTTTACGGCTATGGCGCGGCTTTGGGCGTGGGGCTTGCGTTGCACCTGACACTGAACATCTGGGCAAAACGCAGGGGTTAACCCTGTGCAATCACATGTGCCGCTGCCTCCAACGCGCCTTTGCCGTGGGGAATGCCAAGCGCGATCAGCCCGGCCTCCATCGTTCCTAGAACGCCCATGACCATATGCGCATTGACGTGCCCCATATGGCCGATGCGGAAAAAGCCATGCCAAGCGGTATCATCGGATTCCGCCATGCCAAGGCCAATGCCCAGCGTTACGCCCGCTGTTTGCGTCAACCAATCGCGCAGCGCGGTGCCATGTGGTGCGCCAATGCGCACGGCAGTGACAGCATGTGCCCGATTGGCCGGATCCGCGATGTTCATTTCCATCGGCCCGTCCTGCCCCCACACCTCCAGCGCGGCCCAGATCGTTTGGGCAAGTGTGGCGTGGCGGGCCCATACGGCCGTGACACCTTCTTCGTGGACCAGCATGTTCAACGCCTCTCGAAGGCCAAACAGATGGTGCGTGGGCGCGGTACCGCCGAAATACTGATAGAACTCTTTCGGGGCTGCCCGCGGCACCCAATCCCAATAGTTTGAGACTTGGGTCATCGCCCCGCGTACCTCCGCCGCTTTTTCGTTGAAGTAGACAAAGCCAAGCCCCGGCGGGGTCATCAGCCCCTTTTGGCAACCGGCAACCATCACATCGACGCCCCACGCATCCATCAGGAATTCGTCACACCCAAGCGACGCGATGCAATCAACCATATAAAGCGCCGGGTGCTTCGCGGCATCGATGGCTTGGCGGATGCCTGCCACATCGTTGCGCACACTGGTTGAGGTATCAACCTGCACCGTCAGCACAGCCTTGAAGGTATGGGCAGTGTCCGCGCGCAGGCGCTCTTCGACCTGCGCAACGTCAACTGGCGCGCGTTTGCCGAACTCCAACACCTCAACCTCAACACCCATCCGGCGGGCCATGTCAGCCCAGCCATGGCCAAAGCTGCCAGTGGCCAGCACCAGAATTCGATCACCTTGCCCGCAGGTGTTGGCCAAGGCGGCCTCCCATGCGCCGTGACCGTTCGCGATATAGATCGCAACATTGCCCGACGTGCGCGCGACTGCCTTTAGGTCGGGGATCATTCCATCGACCATATCCACCAGCGAGCCGTGATAGATATTGGGCGCTGGCTGCTGCATCGCCTGCAAAACACGATCAGGCATCACCGACGGGCCTGGAATGGCAAGATAGGGGCGACCGTGACGCAGCGGCATCGATTATTCCTTTCACGATAGGGTCATATCCCCCTTATGCTCGCGTGCCGGAACCGTCAATCGCTTGTCAGTGGCCGACATTCACGCTAGACCGCGCGCTTGTTCCGTACAGGCAGCGAGTGCCCATGTTCAGACAGATCAAGACCCGCTTGGACAATTTCGAACAGTCCCTGCGCCAATCTTTCGGCAACGATATTTCGACGCCAAACGGGCGCCGGGCTGCGTTTTGGCATTTTCAGCTGATGGATCACGCGTTCCTGCGCGTCCTCTGGACCAACCTTGATGAGATCGCGCCGGGCGTCTGGCGTTCGAACCAGCCTTCGCCCAAGCGGCTTGCGCGCTATCACAAGATGGGGATCACAAACGTCATCTCGCTTCGTGGGGACGCGCCGCACAGCCATTTCCTGTTTGAACAGGAAGCCTGTGAAAGGCTGGGCTTATCGCTTCATACGGTGGCGATTAGTGCGCGAAAACTGGTCAACAAGAAGCGGATGCTTGCCCTGCTGGATCTATTCGACACGGTAGAGCGGCCATTTGTCATGCACTGTAAGTCAGGCGCTGACCGCGCTGGCCTCGCCTCTGCGCTGTATTTGATGCATGTCGAAGGCAAACCCGTGGCCGAGGCTAAAAAACAGCTTTCCTTGCGCTATCTTCATCTGAAGAACGACAGCACGGGAATTCTGGATTACATGTTGGACCAGTACGAACAGGACATCACGGAAACCCCAATGCCGATCCGCGAATGGTTTGAAACACGTTACGACCCAAAGGCGCTGACCGCTGGCTTCCAAAAGCTTCGGGGCATTTCGGATGGCTGACGCCCCCGCATCTTCGCGCACCATCGTGAAATGGATGTGGCGCGGGTATCTGAAGCGGCAGATGCCAATGCTGCTGGCCGCGCTGGTATTGATGACCCTCGAAGGGTCCATGCTGGGCTTTCTAAGCTACGCCGTTAAGCCGATGTTCGATCAGGTATTCACGGCTGGCGACCGTAGCGCGCTGATGCTGGTTGCGGGCGGTATTTTCGTCGTTTTCCTTATCCGCGCTCTGTCTGGTTTCGGGCAACGTATCATGACCACGCTTGTTGGGCAGCGCGTGTCGGCCGCGCTTCAGGCCGATATGGTGGCGCACATGCTGACGCTTGACAGTCAGTGGTTCCAAAAGACCCCGCCCGGCGGGCTGATTGAACGGGTGCGTGGCGACACGCAGGCGGCCTCTAATATCTGGTTCACGGTTTTGGCCACGGCTGGGCGCGATATCGTGGCGCTGATTTCATTGCTGGCGGTTGCTCTGTCCGTTGATTGGGTCTGGACCTTGATCGCCGTTGCCGGTGTCCCGCTTTTGTTTGTTCCGGTCGCATCGTTGCAACGCTGGGTACGCGTTTCGACCCGTAAGGGGCGCCGCGCCGCCGCCGCCGTTTCAACCCGCTTGGACGAGGTTTTCCACGGCGTCACCACGATCAAACTGAACCGTATGGAAAGCCGCGAAAAAAGCCGGTTCACCGAAGCGGTAGAAGCAGTGATACACGCCCAGCTGCGCTCGCGCATTGGTCAGGCAGGCATCCCCGCGCTTATCGACGTTGTTGCGGGCCTTGGTTTTTTCGGGGTCATTTTCTACGGCGGACTTCAGATCATCGAAGCGGAAAAAACCGTGGGGGAGTTTATGAGCTTCTTCACCGCCATGGCGTTGATCTTTGACCCGCTGCGCCGCATCGGTGGCATTTCCGGATCCTGGCAAGCCGCCATGGCCAGCCTTGAGCGCGTGTACGAAATATTCGACGATCAGCCCACGATTACATCGCCTGCACGCCCGGCAAAGCTAAGCGTACCAGCCGGCGAAGCCGATGTTACCATGCGCGATGTCCACCTTGCCTATCAGGATACGCCCGTGCTGAACGGTCTGACGCTGACGGCGAAGGCGGGCAAAATGACCGCGCTGGTTGGTGCATCTGGCGCCGGGAAAAGTACCGTGTTCAACCTACTGACGCGCCTGATCGAACCGCAAAGCGGATCGGTCGAACTGGGCAGCGTGCCGATTGATCAGCTGGAGCTTCAGTCGCTGCGCGGTAATTTCTCTGTGGTGACGCAAGACGCCATGCTGTTTGACGAAACCCTGCGCGATAACATTCTGCTGGGTCGTGCCGATGTCACCGAAGAACGCCTGCAAGAGGTGCTAGAGGCCGCGCATATCGCCGACTTCCTGCCTAGCCTGCCGAATGGTCTGGACAGCCCCGCCGGGGCCCGCGGATCGAACCTGTCGGGTGGTCAGCGTCAGCGTGTGGCGATTGCCCGCGCCTTGTTGCGTGACGCCCCAATCCTGTTGTTGGACGAAGCGACATCCGCGCTGGATGCCAAATCCGAACGTGTGGTGCAGGATGCGCTGGAACGTCTTAGCGCGAACCGCACAACGATTGTGATCGCCCACCGGCTTGCCACTGTGCGCGATGCAGACAATATCATTGTGATGGATAAGGGCCGTGTCATCGAAGAAGGCACCCATGACGCACTTCTTGAAAAAGGCGGCCTTTACTCTGGCCTCTATAAATTGCAATTCGCGACCGAGAATTGACGCCCCCTTGCGGGATTAGCGGACAAAGGGAACACTATGGCCGAAGCCGCGCAAAACCGAACCGTCCTTGAAATCACCGGCACCGAGCGGGAGCATTTCCTGCAGGGCCTCGTGTCAAACGATGTGAGCGGGCTGGCGGGGCGTCTGGCCTATGCCGCGTTGCTGACACCGCAGGGCAAATACCTAGCCGACTTTTTCCTGACGGCGCGGGACGACACCATTCTGTTGGATGTAGAAAGCGCGCTGGCCGACGGGCTGTTGCGCCGTTTAAGCATGTATAAGCTGCGGGCGGATGTGGCGATTGCGCCCTCCACGCTCCATGTTCAGCGCGGCCTTGGCGATGCGCCTGACGGTGCGCTTGCCGATCCGCGTCATCCTGATCTTGGCTGGCGGATTTACAGCCCAGAGGCCGGGACCGCCCCAGAAATTGACTGGGATGCGATCCGCGTGGCCCATTGCATCCCCGAAACCGGGATCGAGCTGATCCCGGATGAAACCTACATTCTGGAAGCGGGCTTCGAGGCGCTGCATGGGGTTGATTTCAAAAAGGGCTGCTATGTCGGCCAAGAAGTCACCGCGCGGATGAAACACAAGACAGAGCTGCGCAAGGGCCTGACAACCGTGCGCATCAACGGCGAAGCCCCCGTTGGCACCGAACTCACCACAGACGGAAAAACCGCCGGAACGCTGTTCACCCAATCCGGCGGGCGGGCCATTGCGTACCTTCGATTTGATCGCGCCAAGGGCGCTTTGCAAGCGGGTGATGCCACCCTGCAGTGGGATGGCTAATCCGCTTTCACAGCAAATCTCTGACCTACTGGGGGCCCCTGTCAGCGCCCTAAGCCCGCTGCACGGCGGCGACCTTTCCAAAATCTATCGCGTGACGCTGGCATCCGGGCAGGACGTCGTCGCCAAGTCCGGCCCCTTGGTCGGGGTTGAGGCGCAGATGCTTGCCGCCATCGCAGCCACCGGTTGCCCTGCGCCCCGCGTGCTGGCGACCACCGCCACCTTGATCATCATGGAATACCTGCCCGAAGGACCACCTGACTGGGCTGGCCTTGGGCGCGCCTTGAAACGCCTCCACTCTGCCACGGGTGCGGGATATAGCTGGTCCAGCGATTATGCGTTCGGGTCCGTGGCGATTCCGAACACGGCGGCACCGGATTGGCCGACGTTCTGGGCGGAACGTCGTTTGCTAGCCGCGCCACACGCTCTGCCCCATGACATCGCACAACGGGTGGAGCACCTTTCCCAGCGCCTGCCCGATCTGTTACCACACCACCCGCCTGCCGCCCTGCTGCACGGCGATCTGTGGGCTGGCAACATCCACTTCACCCCAACCGGCCCGGCGCTGATCGACCCAGCATCTTACCACGGCCACACAGAGGTGGATCTTGCCATGCTGCACCTCTTTGCCACGCCCGGCCCCGGCTTTTACGAAACATACGGGCCCACCACCCCCGAAGAACGTGAACGCCGCCCCATTTATCAGCTTTGGCCCGCGCTGGTGCATCTAAGGCTTTTCGGCGCTGCCTATCGGTCGATGGTGGAAAATCTGCTCTGCGATGCAGGCTCCTGACAGTATGTTGTCAGGAGGGCTGTGCCATGTACTGATCATTGTTAACCGAAGGATCAGAGCGATGAGCTTTAAACCAACGAACCCAACCGTCTGGATCGAAATTCCTGTCACAGACATGACCAAGGGTATTGAATTCTACAAAACCGTTTTCAACTTCGAGTTTAAGGTCGATGAAACCGGCCCCAATCCCGTGGCGATGATCTGTGCAGCCGGCCCAGACGGCGTAGCGGGGCACCTGTACCCCGGCAAGCCTTCAGCGGATGGTGATGGGCCAACCGTGCACCTTGCCGTCCACGACACCGTAGAAGAGGCGATGGACCGGCTGGTCAATGCAGGCGGCACAGAGGTCAGCCCTGTCATCACCATCCCACCGGGCCGCTTTGCCTATGCCCAAGACCCGGAAGGCAACTCCATCGGTTTGTTTGAACCGAACAGGGCCGCCTGATGCGTCGCGCCGACCGCCTATTTCAGATCGTGCAGTATCTGCGCGGCGGTCGGCTGATCACGGCACGCCAACTGGCCGAGTGGGTGGGAGTGTCAGAGCGTACAATCTATCGCGACATCGCCGACCTGATCGGTTCGGGCGTTCCGATAGAGGGCGAGGCAGGCGTCGGGTACTTGATGCGCGCGGGCTATGACCTGCCGCCGTTGATGTTCACCAATGATGAAATCGCCGCGCTTGTCGCTGGGGCGCGATTGATCCAAGCCTGGGGCGGGCTGGGCATGGCCCGCTCTGCCCGCGAGGCCCTTGAAAAGATCGACGCGGTATTGCCAGACGCCCCCCGCGCTCGCGCCGCAGAGGTGCAAATTCACGCAATCGCCATGCCAACGCTTAGCGCAAGTGATCGCGCGATGCTTGACCGGCTGGACGAGGCAATCGAAACGCGCACCGGGCTTTCAATTCACTATCAGGCTGCAGACGGCAAACCGTCACAGCGCCTGATCCGGCCGCTTGGACTGTGGTTCTGGGGCAAGGTTTGGACGTTGGTCGCGTGGTGCGAACTGCGCGACGATTTTCGGATGTTCCGTATTGATCGAATTGAACGCTGTGACGCAGCAGAGCCCTTCAAATCTGAACCCGGCAAAGATCTGAAATCGTTCTACGCCACCGTTCAGCGCGAACACCCAGACGCCGCCCCACACCAATAAGCCAACTGTGCCTTTGTGCGTTACGCATCATGTAAGGGAGGTTTTTAATCCAGTCTCTGCCATTCATCCCGAAGGCAGCACCCTGCCCCGGCGGTCAAACACAGCGGGGCAGGTTTTTTCGTCGGCCCTTAGGCGCGTTCGGAGTAATCCATCGTTTCGGTGTTCACGATGATATCTTCATCCTGCCCAACAAACGGCGGCACCATCACTTTGACGCCGTTGTCCAGAATTGCGGGCTTAAAGCTGTTGGCAGCGGTCTGTCCTTTGACAACCGGCTCTGTCTCAACAACCTTGCAGGTCACTTTCTGAGGCAGCGTCGCGTTCAGCGCTTCAGCTTCGTGGTATTCGATCACGACCGTCATACCGTCCTGCAGGAACGGGCGACGATCGCCCAGAATTTCCGCTGGCAGTTCGATCTGCTCGTAGGTTTCGGTATCCATGAACACCAGCATCCCGTCGGTTTCATAAAGAAACTGCTGGTCTTTCTGCTCCAGCCGGACCCGCTCTACCTTGTCGGCGCTGCGGAAACGTTCGTTCAATTTAGAGCCGTTACGCAGATTGCGCATTTCGACCTGAGCGAACGCGCCGCCCTTGCCGGGCTTCACATGGTCCACCTTAACCGCGGCCCATAGGCCACCATTATGTTCCAGAACATTTCCGGGGCGAATTTCGTTACCGTTGATCTTGGGCATGTTACAAAACCTTACCGTAAGGTTGATCAGAGTTGGCTGGCACCTATATCTTGGACACAGACGCCTGACAAGGCGACTAGATACAGTAAAAGGCGGGAATAAGCCATGCGCGGCGCGCATAGGAGGTATTCCATAATTGAAATACCGAATCGCTGCAAAACAGCCATATTCGGCGGCACGCCTGAAATGCAAGAGCAAGAATAAAAAGGACGACGAGATGGTCGATTTCGTTGATGGCACCGCATTCAACCACGAACAGGGAAACCGCGCGAAAAAACTATTTGCCGCGGTGGTACTTGCTGCACTGGATGATGCGATTGCAGACGACAAAAAGTACGGCAACGGACCAGAGCAGATTGCCCGCTGGGCGCGTTCTCGTGATGGTCGCGAAGTGCTTTCCTGTGCCGGCATTGACCCCAATGAACGGGTTGTTTCCGGTCTGATGGAATTCGTTGGCAAAGGTGTTCGCACCTCGGTCGCGCTATCCCGTGAGGAAAGCGAACGTCGCCAGATGCAGGAGCAAGCTGAAGCAGCTTGATCCAAAGCACTGCTATGCTTGAAAGGCGCGCCCACATCTGGGCGCGTTTTTCGTTTTCGGATGTTCGATAAAAAAATGCCCCGCCAAGAAGCGAGGCATGAACGCCCGCCCCGCCCTAGTCGAAGTCGCGGCTGGCCATTGCGCGGTTAATCTCGCGGCGGACAAGTTTGCGCACGTTGCGAGTGATACGCTCACCCAACGCGCCCTGAAGCTCTTCGCGCACAATCTCCGAGATCAAGTCTCGCAGTATTTCTTCGTCGATGTTCGCTGGTAGGTCGTCGCTTAGATCGAAACCTTTGCTGAACGCGTTTTCCGTTTCCTCGGAAACAGCGCTGACTGCCGCACTTGCAACCACTGCGACGTCGTCCATGACCTCTGGAGCGACTGCGTTAAGGATTTCATCCTCAGGCTCTTCTGCCGCCTCTTCTACCGCGTCAAAAGAAGTCTCGTCGGTGGTGGCACCTGCATCATTGGCCGGCGCCATGTCAGCCTGTGGCAACGGGTTCTCAAGAACCATCGTGCCGAGGGCCTCTTCGTCCCCGTCAGGCTCCCACTCTTCGTCGGCAAGCGCGACGGCCGCCTCTAGCTCTGCGATACGATCTTCAAGCGTGACGGTTCTGGGCCCACGGGTCGCAGTCGGGTCAGCCGCGCTTTCGTGCGCATTGGTCGTAGAAAAAGAAACCGATGGCTCGCTCGAATCGCTATAGAAGCTGTGGCTGCGCGAAAACACCGGAGGTTCATCAGAAAACAGGACCTCCGATTCGTCGCTATCGTCCTCGGTCTCGGCCTCTTCCTTGGCGACGCGCAGCGCAGGTGTCAGCACCAAGCGTTCTGTCCGCTCATCTTCCTCAGACTCCAAGTTTTCCTGAGGCCGACTGCCTGTTGGGCGCCCCTGTCGCTGAGACGCTTCGTCCGAAACAAGCCGCCGTATAGACGACAGTACATCTTCAATTTCCATATTGCGTACCAGGTCCGACATTGCCCGTTTCCTCAAATATTCCGCAGGTATGGTAGCCTGAGCAGTGCGAAGACACAATCACTGGTATCTAGTTGCTCTCACGACCAATGCCCTTCAGCACCCGATCAAGCTGATCACCCTGCACGCTGCGAACAGGCGCGTTTTTGACCGCGTTATAGTAAGCCGCTGGATCATAGGTCGGGATACCAAGCTTCAGATGATCCACGGTCAACAGACCCATGGATGACAAAAGCGCATAGTAAGCTTTGAACAGGCTTGTTTCAGCTTCGACACGCGCCGTACGGGCGTCCAGAAGCTCCTGCTCGGCATCAAGGACATCAAGCGTGGTACGCGCGCCTAAACGCGCTTCTTCGCGGGTGCCGTCAAACGCAAGCTGAGCCGCGCGAATTCGCTTATCGCTGGCTTCGACCTGCGCACGGGACACGGCCACACCGGCCCACGAATTTCCGACATCCTGCTCAACCAGCTGAACGCTGCGGTGCAAGTTCGCACGATCAGCATCGCGCCCGGCCAAAGCCTGACGTTCCGCAGATTTCAGCGCCCCACCTGTATAAAGCGTCTGGCTTAGCTCCAGACCGACGCTGGAATTGTCCTGCCCTGCATCATTGCGCGAAAACCGTGCGGTGGCATCAACAGACGGACGACGCGCAGCGCGCGCACGACCAATGTTCAGTTCCGAAACTGTAACCTCGCGCTGCGCAGCTTCGATGCTTGGGTGTGTACGAACCGCGATCGAACGCGCCTCGTCCGCGGATTTCGGAAGGCTGGGCACCCGCGGCAAACCGGAAAGCGCCTTGGGGTAGCGCCCGACAGCGGCTTTGTAAGCCTCCCGCGATGCGGCAAGCTCTCCCTGCGCGGCCACAAGGCTGCTTTGCGAAGCGGCAAGCCGTGACTCGGCCAAGGAAACATCAGTACGGGTGACTTCACCAACCTCAAACCGATCGCGCGCCGCACGAAGCTGTTCCGTGATCAAGCGAACGTTGTTCTGCCCCAGCGACACACTTTCCAGTGCACTGCGCACATCCAGATAGGCCTGTACCGCCGAAAACAGAACGCCCTGCTCGACCGAAACCAACCCGGCACGTGCGCCCAGAACGGTTTCTTTGGCAGCATCGATGGCCAAGCGGTTTGCACCGCCGTCATACAGGTTAAGGCTTGCCTGAAGCGCAAGCGACGATGACAAATCACCCGAGTTCAGCACTGTGTCTGAATAGGTGGAACTGGCGATAAAGCTAATGATCGGGCGCAAAGATGCGATGGCCTGCGCCACGTCTTCATCTGCGGCCCGCAGCAAAGCGCGGTTCTGTTCCAGCAAGTTACTGTTCTTGTAGGCTGCGATCATCGCGTCCGTCAGCGTTTCCGCAGAGGCGCTTGGCGCGACGACCGCACCGACGCAAGCCATTGAAATTAGTCCGGCAACCGTATTTCGAAACCCATAGCCCATTATACTGCCCTCGTTCCGCTCAATTTTCTCGTACCAATTGCGGCTGGCCTAATTCACTGGCTCCATTTTACCGCATCCACGCATTTAAAGTGCGAACGCCCGACCTTTTTCAAACCCAGGCAAAACTGGCGCGCCCGCGTTAAATGCAAAGCGCCAAGAGATCGCTCCGTCGATCTTATACCCAATACGGCAGACGCCCAAGGCCTCTTCCATAAAGATTGCGGCGATGCGGCCTCCTTCCCTCAGTTGGCCCAAAATGCCTTCTGGGATGTGCTCTACAGCGCCCTGAATGGTAATAACGTCATAAGGTCCGTGCTTAGCCGCACCATCAACAAGCGGGCCCTCAATCACGGCCGCATTGTCAACGCCACGCTCGGACAGAGTCGACTGTGCATCGGCCGCCATTGAACCGTCTTCTTCAACAGCAACAACCGCTTCGGCCATACGGGCGATGACAGCTGTGGAATAACCAAGGCCGCAAGCGATATCCAAAACGATTTCGTCAGGCTGGATATCCAACGCGTCCAGCATCTTGGCCATGGTGCGCGGCTCCAGCACGACGCGCGCCTGGCCCAGCACGACGTTTTCGCCCATATAGGCAGCTTCCCGACGGTTCGCAGGCACATAGGCCTCCCGCGGAACAGAAAGCATTGAATCAATTATGGGAAACTTGGTCACGTCCGAAGGACGAACTTGCGTATCTACCATCATACGGCGGCGCGTTGCGTAGTCTGTCATGTGACTAAACTCTTTGGTCTAGTTGAGGTCAATTCAGTGATGCCACAGAAACCCGGGCACGGCAACACGCCAACGTGTCGAACGGCGCTTGCACCCCCTCAAACCATGCGCTATGTCACCCGGACTTCGGCGAGTTGGCGGAGTGGTTACGCAGCGGATTGCAAATCCGTGTACACCGGTTCGATTCCGGTACTCGCCTCCAAGTGCTTCTAAATCAGCGACTTAGCTTCGTGGCTATCAAGTGGGACACAACAGTGGAACACAAACCATGAAGCTGTCAGCCTACCTAAGCCCTTCAAGACACGGTATATTCTATTTCCGTTGGCCTCTGCCCCATTCCGGGCTTGAGAAACGCAGCACTGTTAAGATTTCATTAAGAACAAGATGTCCACATCAAGCGGCAGACTTAGCGAGATACTTAGCTGCACATGGTAGAATCGTAAGGGATAGCAACACGTTGGCAGGACTTCGGCAAAGCGAGATACGCGAAAAGGTGACGGTCTACTTCAAGGCCCAACTTGACCAGTACCTTGACTGGCTGGACCGTCGCGGGCTGTCAAAGAATGCCTTAGCCGACGCACGCGAAGAAATGCTGGACCATGATTGCGGCGTTGATCTCGAAAGCCTTAGCCCCGCATACTTGCCCATTGCTCGCTTTAAGCGGGTCATGGACGTTTCAGACGAACAATGGGAGGCCAGCCAGCCCCGGATCACCATAGAACTGCGCAAGGGGCGACGGGACATGCTCAGGCGCGTTCTGGACGCCGCTGAGGGCCAAGAAAGCTATTCCTATGGCGAAACCCCGGCAGCCATAGTCGCGCCTCCTGCGCCCACTCAGGACGCCTCATCGCCGCTTGGTGTGGCTGTCGAAGAATTTAACGCAGACCAAGCCCGCCGCCTACCTGACAAAACCGCCAAACAGAACCGGGCCTATCTCGGCATTCTTCTGGAATACTTCGGCCCAGAGCGGCTTTTGGGGTCGATTACCAAGCAAGACGCGAACAAGGTCAAACAAGTGCTGCATGACCTTCCATCCAACCGGAAGGTCAAGACAACCCTGAAAGGCTTGCCCTTGATGGAAGCAATCAAGGTTCCGGGTCAGGCCAAGATTTCGGACAAGACCATTGACAGCCATATCCAGATGTTCGCGGCTTTCTTTCAGTGGGCCGAAACACACGGCCACGCACCGCACAGGCTCTTTGAAGGCATGAAACTGGGCAAACGCGCCAAGAAGAACGAGATAAAGCGCAAGCCATTCACGCCCGAACAGGCACAGCGCATCTTGACTGAATTGACCGAAAATACTTCTGGCCTTGTCCGCAGTGAAAGCCACAAGTGGGGTATGCTGTTGGCCCTGTTCACCGGGGCACGCCTGAACGAGATTTGCCAACTGCACATTGCAGATGTGCGTCAAGAAGACGACATATGGTTTCTGGACATCACAGATGAAGGCGACGACGGCAAGAAACTGAAAACAGAAGCTGGGCGGCGAAAAGTCCCCCTCCACTCGGAATTGATACGCCTCGGTTTCCTTGAGCTTGTTCAAAGCCGCAGCAAAGGCAAGCGGCTTTTTCCTGACTACAACCTCAACGTAAACGGTGGGTACGGGCGCAGTCTGGGCCGCTGGTGCAATGAACGGTTCTTGCCTGAACTCGGCATCAAAGAACCGGGTATCGTGTTTCACTGCTTCCGGCACACCATTGTTACAAGGCTGAGCCAAGTCGATGTGCCGGAACCGATTGTGCAGTGTATTGTCGGCCACGCCCGATCAGGCGTGACCCAAGACGTGTATATGCGCGAAGGCTACAAGCTCCGCCAACTCAAGTCGGCGATTGATCGGTTTAGAGTGTTCTGAGGGGTATATATGCGTTTAGAACGGCCCGTTGCGGACATTCAGAGCGAGCTCAATAAATGTCAGAGGTCTGCTGGCTGTGAACCTGCGATCCATTTGACAGAATCGCCGCGCTCTTCATAGCTCGTCTATTCATCGATTACCTGCGCTGAGAAAATTTTAGCCAGTTTCTGGAAAAGATCGGCCCGCGCGGACGAAGGTCGGAAGGCCAAGGTAACCCGACGCGGGCAAGCGTCCGGCAAAGGTGTCAGTTGGATATCCACGTGACGTGTCACCCCTGCGCGGATGGCGAGTTCCGGAAGCAGGGTGATGCCGAGGCCTTCCGAGACCATGGCAATCAATGTGGTCAAACTGGTTGCCGCAAAGCGGTTCTCCGAGGTCTCGAGCCGACCGGGATAGGCCGCAAGCGCATGGCGTTGAAGGCAATGACCCTTTTCCAAAAGCATGATCTCGCTGCTATCGATCAGGGTGGTAGCACCGCCCTCGGGAACCCGGTCCGACGGCGTTGCAAGCTGATAGCCATCCTCGAACAGCTCGATCAGCTCCAACGATCCGGTGTCGAAAGGTAATGCGATCAAAATGACATCAAGGCGTCCGTCATGAAGCCCGGCAATCAAACTCTCCGTCAACTCCTCCCGCAGAAAGAGCCGCAGGTTGGGCAATTGCTCTCGGATGTGCGGTAGCGCCCGCGGCAACAGGTAGGGCCCAACGGTCGGGATTGCGCCGAGCTTCAGGTCACCTTCGAACGGATTGCGATGCGCACGCGCCAAGGCCTCAATCTCTTCGGCCTCGACCAGCATGCGCTGCCCCCGTTCGGCAATTTCGTGGCCCAGCGGTGTCAGCATCACGTGACGCCGTGTGCGTTCGACCAACTGCACGCCGAGCCGCTCTTCCATGTCCTTGATCCCAGCACTCAGCGTCGGCTGCGTGACAAAACATGTCTCGGCAGCGCGTGAGAAATTGAGCGTATCGGCGACTGCAGTCAGGAAATGTAGCTGACGGAGCGTGACCATCATAGAAATCTCCTATAAATATTAGTGATTATTCCAGTTTCTCCTATAAGTGTCGAGCGGTTATCTATGTGCCATCGAAACGCTGCACATAAGGATGACAGCCATGACCACAGAAACCCGCCCAGCCGGGCCCCGTCTGAACGAAGTTGCACCTGCCTTTGACGCGCCGACAACCCATGGTCGCAGGTCCCTCGAGGATTACCGCGGCAAGTGGCTGATCCTGTTCTCGCACCCGGCCGATTTCACCCCGGTTTGTACCACCGAGTTCATCGCCTTTGCCAAGCGCCAGGACGAGTTCGCCGCGCTGAACACCGAGCTTCTTGGCCTCTCGATCGACAGCCACTACAGCCACATCGCATGGGTGCTGAACATCAAGGAGAAGTTCGGCGTCGACGTGCGTTTCCCAATCATTGCGGATCTGAACATGGCCGTCGCCCAAGCCTATGGAATGATCCAGCCTGGGGCATCCGACACGGCCGCCGTGCGGGCCACGTTCATAATTGACCCCGAGGGGGTATTGCGGGCCATGGTCTACTACCCGATGAATGCCGGCCGTTCGGTTGCGGAAATTCATCGCCTGCTGGTCGCCCTCCAAACCGCCGATGAGAACAAGTGTGCCATGCCCGAGAACTGGACCCTGGGCGATGAAGTGATCGTACCCACCCCGGCTACTCCCGACGCCGCACTGGCCCGTGCCAGCGAAGGTTACAATACGGTCGATTGGTACTTCTCGACCCGTGCGTTGTGACGCCCTGTGGCGGGCCGTAACCCGGCCCGCTGCCCCTGCAGTTTAGAAAAAAGGACGAGATCGCCATGACAAATCCAATCGTGAAATCATTCTGGGACGAACCAACCGGAAGCTGGCAGTACGTCTTCCATGATCCCGACACCATGAAAGGTGCCATCGTCGATCCCGTACTGGATTTCGATCCGCTGGCAGGGGCGATCTCGGCCGCCAATGCAGAGCGTCTTCTTAACTATGTGCGCGAGACTGGGATCGAGCTTGTCTGGATCCTCGACACCCATCCCCACGCGGATCACTTCTCGGCAGCGCAGTGGCTCAAGGCCCAGACCGGTGCCCCCACCGCGATCGGCGCAAAGGTGACCGGTGTGCAAAAGCTGTGGCAGGGCATCTACAACCTGCCGGCAGATTTCCCGACCGATGGCAGTCAGTGGGATAAAAGGTTTGCTGATGGAGACACCTTCATGGTGGGCAACGTCCCCGTGACGGTGATGTTCTCGCCCGGTCATACCATGGCTTCGATCACCTACGTGGCGGGCGATGCGGCCTTTGTGCACGACACGCTTATGATGCCAGACAGCGGAACCTCGCGGGCGGATTTCCCCGGCGGCAGTTCTGATGCCCTGTATGACAGCATAAGCGCGATCCTTGCCCTACCGGAGGACACGCGGGTCTTTGTCGGCCACGACTACGCGCCCGGCCGTGAACCGCTTTGCGAGGCAACCGTTGCCGAACATCGCGCCGCCAATATCCACTGGAAGGACGCCCCTTCGCGTGCCGAGTATCGTGAAGTCCGCGATGCGCGCGACGCGACCCTGCCGCTGCCAAAGCTGATGCTGGCCGCATTGCAGGTGAACATCCGCGGCGGGCAGGTGCCCAAGGCAGAAGACAACGGTAGATCCTATCTCAAGGTGCCATTGGACTATTTCGAAAGCCGCTAAGCGCGCCCGGTCATGGGCGGCAATCGTCTGGCATCTCGGGTTTGAGCGACAAAAGCGCGCTCAGCCCGCAATTGCCCTGCACAAGGTCGTGCAGCGTCACCAGATCGAGTTCATGGTAAAAGGCGTCAAGTGCCCGCTCTATATAGCGCCGCAAACGACATGCCGTGTGCAGCGGGCATGTATTCGTCTTTTCGTCGAAACACTCGGCAAAGGGGATGTCGCCTTCGAACACGCGAAAGACACCACCGATAGACACCTCTTCAGGGTGACGGGCCAATGCGAAACCACCGGCTCGCCCGCGTATGGTAGAGACATATCCTTCGGCCTGAAGACGCTGGACCACGTGCGCGGTGTGATTGATGGAACAGTTGCACAGGTTTGCCACTTCGGCTGTCTTGAGCAGACGACCCGGATTGTCGGCACACGCCATCAAAATGCGCGCAGCAAGGTTGGTTCTCGTGGTCAGTCGCATAAAATCTCCGTAAGTCTCAATAATCCTGCATTTCTGATCCGGAATTTACTTTGAGCCAAATCAAGTCGTCATGTGCTGTCCGCACGTAAACATGCATTCAGGATGCGAAAAAGCGGAGCGCCCGTGCGAGCTTTCTATTTCAGACACCTCACGACTGAAACCATCGGAGCCTGGCTGTCCGTTCTCGCCTCCCTCATCTGGCTTGGTGCCGCTGCTGTCATCGCCTGGGTGTTCGACCGACTCCTCGCGACCGAACACGTGTCGGCATATCAGGCGGGCATCCTGTTGCTTGGCCTGTGGGCTCTTCGCGGCATTGTGGACGTCGGGGCGCAACATCTGCTGTCAAAGGCCGCTGATGCGCAGATTGCAGCATTGCGCCACGAGATCGTGACGACAGAGGCCCGTTCGGGGACGGAATCCGGCCACGGAGGGGCCGGTGCCCTTGCCGCGCTTGTCACGGAAAAGCTCGAAGCGCTCCGCCCTGCTCTCCTTCGCTATCAGCCAGCGCGGCTGCGGGTGATGGTCCTGCCGTTGGTGATCCTGTGCATTGCGGCATGGCACAGCTGGGCAGTCGCGCTCGTACTGCTTCTTGCAGGCCCGCTGATCCCGCTATTCATGGCACTGGTGGGCTGGGCGGCCAAGGATGCAAGTGCGCGGCAGATGCAGGAAGTCGGTCAGTTGAGTGACATGCTTGTAGACCGGCTTGCGGCTCTGTCCGATCTCAAGCTGATCGGCGCCGGGCCGACGACCGTCGAGACTTTCGCCTCCGCCAGCGAGGATCTGCGTCACCGCACCATGGCCGTATTGCGCATCGCTTTTCTGTCATCGACCGTCCTGGAACTGTTTTCCGCCCTCGGCGTGGCCATGGTAGCGATCTGGGTCGGGTTCTCTTTGTTGGGGGAACTTGGCTGGGGCGGTTGGGGCACGCCGCTATCCCCGGGAATCGGGATGTACCTGCTGCTGCTCGCGCCCGAGTATTTTCAGCCTTTGCGCGATCTGGCCGCGGCGTGGCACGATCGGGCCGCGGCCGACGCGGTGAGAGACGAAGTCACAGCGTGGCGCAGCGAAACACGTACTCAGCGCATCGGAAGCGGCGCAAACGCATTGCCCGCAACCATAACCCCAACGCTCGAGATTCGGGGCCTGTGCCATCGCGGCGTCAACTATCCGGACTTCCGCTTGGACCTGGGCGACACCATCGCCATCGAAGGCCCAAGCGGGGCGGGAAAGACGACGCTCTTGCGATTGATCGCGGGACTGGAACGCCCTGACAATGGTGCGATCCTCCTCGATGGCGTCCCGTTGGGCGAAGCGAATGCTGACCAATGGCGGGCGGCAATCGGCTGGATGCCGCAGGCGCCACATTTTCTGAACGGATCACTTAGATACAACATCGGCTTCGGCGACCCGGTCATGGCGGACACGCTAATCGCTGCGGGTTTGCGCGATGTGATCGACACCTTGCCCCGCGGTGATCTCACACTGTTGGGGGAACGTGGCGCAGGCCTGTCCGGCGGAGAGGGGCGACGGATAACACTGGCCCGGGCCTTACATGGTGCATCGGGTATCCTCATCGCGGACGAACCGACAGCGGATCTCGACCCAGCAACAGCCCGTATCGTGGGCGATTGCCTCGTGCGATTTGCGCAGGATGGCGGCACGTTGATCGTCGCGACGCATGACACGCGTCTTGCGGCGCGAATGTCGCAACGCCTCTCGCTCGTCAAGGTGAGGATGGCGTCATGAAGGACTTGGCTTCGATCATCCTCACAATCCTGAACGCGGACCGGCGCGCCTTCGCCCGTGGCTTTGCGCTCGCGGTCACGGTCCTGGCCATGGGGGTGGCATTGCTGGGACTGTCAGGGTGGTTCATCGTCGCTTCGGCGGCGGCGGGGATGGCTGGAATGGGCATTCTGTTCAACGTCTTCGCGCCGTCCGCCATGGTGCGCTTCCTGGCACTCGGGCGCACGGCAGCGCGTTACGGTGAACGCGTTCTGACCCATGACGCCACGCTGCGAGCGGTGTCCGATTTGCGCGTGTCCCTGCTCAGAGGCCTGTTGACCAAGCCGCACCGCGCACTGGAACGCCTGCGGGCGAACTCGGAGTTGAACAGAATCACGGCGGACACGGAGGCACTGGATGGCGTGCTGCTGCGGTTGGTCATTCCAGCGGCTGCCGGTGGCGTCACGATCATGGCTGTTGCAGTGACACTATGGATCCTCGTCCACCCATCGGTCGCCCTGATCATCGGCGGGGGTTACCTCGTCTTGCCGACAGCCATTTTCTTCATCGGTCAGCGTATCGCGAAGTCACCCGCGCGCCTGTCCGAGGCCGCCCTTCAGGCGGGCCGAAGCCGCATGATCGACCTTGTTTCTGGCCGGGACGACCTGAGCGTCTTTGGCCAGTTACTGCCCGTGGCAGATCAGACGATTGATGCCTTTAACCGCGGATCCATGGCGAGGGAGCGCTTGGAGAGTATCGAGCGTCGCACGGGGCTGGCGCTGGACATGGTCACGGCGATTGTGACGACGGGCTGTCTCGTTGTGGGGGTCGACCTCGTGCAGGCCGGTGAAATCAACCCTGCAACGGCCGCCATCGGGGTCTTCGCGTCTCTTGCGCTGGCAGAGGCCGTGGCGCCCGTGAGGCGCGCATTGTCTGAGATCGGGCGCATGACGC
The DNA here is from genome assembly GCF_900184935.1 of Actibacterium lipolyticum. Lineage (GTDB taxonomy): Bacteria > Pseudomonadota > Alphaproteobacteria > Rhodobacterales > Rhodobacteraceae > Actibacterium_A > Actibacterium_A lipolyticum. The sequence goes on from NZ_FXYE01000002.1 coordinate 585,862, forward strand.
AGGCGGCCCGGCGCGTGCGACCGACCCTGGACGAGGCTCAAGGAAATCCTGACTTGCCCATAGTGCCGGCCAACGGCAATCGATTGCAGATGGAGGCCGTGACCCTTGAAATCGCGGGCAGACCTTTGTTTGCGCCGGTGACTCTGGACCTGGGACCTGGCGAGACGGTCGTGCTCGAAGGTGCCAGCGGCAGCGGCAAAAGCACCGTGCTGCTTCTTGCCATCGGGGCATTTTCACCGACGAAAGGCCAAGTGCGCTACGCTGGACGCGACCCGGCAAAGCTGCCGGTGTCAACGGTGACGGAAGAGGCCGTTCTTGTGCCGCAACGCCACGCCCTGATCGCGGACACTGTCGCCGCGAACTTGCGGCTCGCCGCACCCGGTGCAAGTGACGAAACGCTCTGGCGGGCGCTGGATGCCGTTTGCCTTTCCGAGACTCTGCGCGACCGCGGTGGACTTCAGCTTCGCCTTGGTCCGCGCGGCGCGGGTCTTTCAGGGGGCGAGGCGCGTCGGCTTGTTCTTGCACGGGCGATTCTGCGCGATCCCGCGCTGATGCTTCTGGATGAACCGACCGAGGGGCTGGACGATACCGCGGCGCGACAAGTGATGACCGGGCTGCGCAAGGCCTGTCCGCAAGCAGCATTCCTCATCGCAGCGCACCGAAGCGCGGAAAAAGAGCACGCGGACCACATCGTCCGCATCTCCACTTCCAGAGCAACAAAGCGCTGATCCCAAAAAAATACGCAGCAGAGATGCGAGTTTGATCCAGATCATACTCACATTCCGGATGCGGAATATAAATACTGGAAATTTGCAATTTAGATGCGGAATTTAACTCGAAAGGATCACGCTCATGGAGTTCGGACTGGTCGAGCTGTCGCGCCTGCAGTTTGCGATGACGGCCATGTATCACTTTCTTTTCGTGCCACTGACGCTTGGCCTGTCGATCCTGGTCGCGGTTATGGAAACCGTTTACGTCATGACCAACCGCCCCATCTGGCGGCAGATGACCAAGTTCTGGGGCACGTTGTTCGGCATCAACTTTGTCCTGGGTGTCGCGACGGGCATCACCATGGAATTCCAGTTTGGCATGAACTGGTCGTATTACTCGCACTATGTGGGCGACATCTTCGGTGCGCCGCTGGCGATCGAAGGTTTGATGGCCTTCTTCCTTGAGGCGACCTTTGTCGGGCTGTTCTTCTTTGGCTGGGACAAGCTTTCGAAAGTGCAGCACCTTGTCGTCGCCTGGCTGGTGGCACTGGGCTCGAACTTCTCGGCGCTGTGGATCTTGATCGCCAATGGCTGGATGCAGAACCCCGTGGGCGCCGAGTTCAATCCCGACACAATGCGGATGGAGATGACCTCTTTCTTCGAGGTGGTTTTCAACGAGGTGGCTCAGGCAAAATTCGTTCATACCGCCAGCGCAGGCTATGTCACGGCATCGGTCTTCGTTCTGGGCGTATCGGCGCTCTACCTGCTTCAGGACCGGCACAAGGATCTGGCTCGACGGTCCATCGCGGTGGCGGCGTCCTTTGGTCTGGCTTCGGCGCTGTCGGTGGTCGTGCTGGGCGACGAATCCGGCTATTCCGCCAGCCACACTCAGAAGATGAAGCTCGCCGCGATCGAGGCGATGTGGGAAACCGAACCTGCGCCCGCGTCCTTCACCCTTGTCGGTATCCCCGACAAGGAAGCGCGCGAAACGCATTATGCCATCCATATTCCGTGGGCGATGGGCCTGATCGGCACCCGCTCCCTAACCGAGGAAATCCCCGGCATCAACGATCTGGTGAGCGAGGCCGAAGAAAAGATTCGCCGTGGGATCATCGCCTATGACGCGCTGATGACGATCCGCGAGAACCGTGGTGATGTTCCTGCCGACGCTCGATTCATCTTTGAACAAAACGCCGAAGACCTGGGTTTTGCCTTCCTGTTGAAGCGCTATGTCGAAGATCCGCGTGATGCCACCGAAGAGCAGATCGCTCTTGCCGCCGAAGACACCATTCCAGGCGTTTTCCCACTGTTCTGGGCCTTCCGCATCATGGTGGCGCTTGGCTTCAGCTTCATCGCGGTGATGGCCTATTTCTTCTATCGCGCGTCTTTCCGGAACATGCAGTTCCCGCGCTGGTCGCTCTATGCCGCCGTGGCGATCATCCCGACGCCGTGGCTGGCCGCCGAGCTTGGCTGGTTCGTCGCGGAATTCGGCCGCCAGCCATGGACGGTAGACGGCGTATTGCCGACTGCGCTCTCGGCCTCTCACCTTTCCATAGCGGATCTGCTGATCACTCTGGCGGGCTTCGTGATCTTCTACACGGTGCTCTTCGTCATCGAGATGAGCCTGATGGTGAAGTACATCCGCAAAGGACCTTTCCAAGACGTCGAAGAAACCCACGCGTGGCAAGCTCGGCACGAGGCGCGGCTGCGCCAGATGCCGGATGAACCGACCGCATCCACAACCCCGGCGGAGTAAGTGACATGATCCTGTTTGAGCTGATCGACTACGATACGTTGCGTGTCATCTGGTGGGCGCTGCTGGGCGTGCTGCTGATCGGATTTGCCCTGACCGACGGGTTCGACATGGGGGTAGGCGCGCTTTTGCCCTTCGTTGCCAAGACCGACGTGGAACGCCGTGTGGTCATCAACACCGTCGGCCCCGTCTGGGAAGGCAACCAGGTCTGGTTCATCCTTGGCGGCGGTGCGATCTTTGCCGCTTGGCCACCCCTTTATGCCGTGTCCTTCAGCGGCTTCTACCTCGCGATGTTCGTTATCCTCGCTGCCTTCATCGTGCGGCCGGTGGCGTTCAAGTACCGTTCCAAGCGCGACAGCGTCACATGGCGGACCCGCTGGGATTGGGCGCTGTTTGCCGGTGGCGCGGTGCCGGCCCTGCTGTTTGGTGTTGCCGTGGGCAACGTGCTGCTGGGTGTGCCGTTTCATCTGACCGAAGACCTGATGCCCATGTACGACGGCAACTTTGCGGTGAAATTCCTTGGCCTGCTGCGCCCCTTCGCACTGCTGGCGGGCGTGGTATCCTTTTCAATGTTGCTGATGCACGGTGCGGCATGGCTGTCGTTGAAAACCGAAGGCGAAGTGGCCGGGCGCGCCCGTCGTATCGGCATGATCGCTGGGTTGGTGGCCGCCGGGGGCTATGCGCTGGCAGGGTTTTGGTTGGCTGTTGGTATCGACGGCTTTGCCCTGACGAATGACGTCGTGCCCAACGGTCCGTCCAACCCGCTCTACTCCGAGGTCGGCCGCGAGGGTTCATGGCTTGCTGCATACGCTGCGCGGCCCTGGATCACCGTGGCCCCGCTTATGGGTTTCGTCGGCATCGCACTCGCGATGCGAGGCCTTCAGGCGGGGCGCGAAGTCTCGACGCTGCTGTGGTCCAAGCTCGCTATCACCGGCATCATATCGTCGGTCGGTCTGACCATGTTCCCCTTCATCCTGCCGTCGACCGTCGACCCCAACAGCTCACTAACCGTCTGGGACGCATCCAGTTCGCACCAGACTCTGTTTATCATGCTCGTCTGTGCGGCGATCTTCATGCCGCTGATCCTCGCCTACACCGCGTGGGTCTACAAGGTGCTCTGGGGCAAGGTCACCGAGGCAGACGTCACCAAAAACGCCGACACACTTTATTGAGGACATACGCGATGTGGTATTTTGCCTGGCTTCTTGGCCTCCCGCTGGCCGCCCTTTTCGCCGTCTTGAACGCGATGTGGTTGGAACTGCGCACCGACGCCTGCTTTTCCGAAGAGGGCGACTGCCCGGTGGGCGAACACAAGCACTGACCGTTCCTTCCGATCTTCCTCGCGCTGCTGATCGCTATCGGCCGCACCGCAGGAAACCGAAACGATAGGAGAAGAAAATGACCAACCCAATTGCCACGCGGCGACAGTTTCTCGGGCTGGCGGCAGGTGGCGCTGCGGCTGCGACCTTGGCAGATACGCGACGGGCGCAGGCCCAAACGCCTACCTCGGCGCGCATCGTGATCATTGGCGCAGGCGCTGGCGGTACAGCTTTGGCCAATCGCCTGGTGCGACGGCTGGCCGGCGCACAGATCACGCTGCTGGACCCGCGCGTCGAGCATCTCTATCAGCCGGGCCTGACCTTGGTGGCGACCGGCCTCAAACCCGCCAAATACGTCACAAGCAAGACAACCGACTGGCTGCCCGACGGCGTCACGCTGATCCCGGAGAAAGCCGCTGCCATCGATCCGGTTGCCAAGAAAGTGTCCACGGACAGCGGACAAATGCTCGACTATGACTTCCTCGTGGTCGCGCCCGGCCTGATCCTCGATCACGACGCCATCGAAGGCTTCTCGCTCGACATGGTCGGCGAGAATGGCATCGGAGCACTTTATGCCGGACCGGATTATGCTGCCCGGACTTGGCAGGCCGCTTCGAAATTCACCGAGGAAGGCGGCTTTGGCCTGTTCACCCGCCCCGAAACGGAAATGAAATGCGCAGGCGCCCCGCTGAAGCATACCTTCCTGATCGACGACATCGCCAAGAAAGCGGGCAATGGCAGCAAGATCGACGTGAACTACGCCGCGCCACAATCTGCGCTGTTCGGCGTGCCCATCGTGGCCGAGAAAGTCCGGATGCTGTTCAAGGATCGCGGCATCACCAGCCACTATCAGCATACGCTGAAAGCCATCGAAGCGGGCGCCAAGCGCGCCACCTTCCAGACGCCCGAGGGCGCTGTCGAGATTGACTACGATTATATTCACGTTATCCCCCCGCAGCGCGCACCCGATGTAATCCGCCAGTCGGGCCTGAGCTGGGCCGACAAATGGACAGACCAAGGCTGGGTCGAATGCGACATGGCAACCCTGCGACACCTGCGCTTTCCAGAGATCTGGGCTCTTGGCGATGTTGCCGGCGTGCCAAAAGGAAAGACGGCGGCCAGCGTCAAATGGCAGGTGCCTGTCGTTGAAGATGGTCTCGTTTCCGCCATCGAGGGCAAGGAACCGACCGAGACCTATAACGGCTATACGTCATGCCCGATGATCACCCAGGTCGGTCGCGCCATGCTGGTGGAATTTGACTACAACAACGACCTCGTGCCCTCATTCCCGGGGATCATCGCGCCCCTGGAAGAGCTCTGGATCAGCTGGCTGATGAAGGAAGTCGCCCTGAAAGCCACATACAACGCCATGCTGCGCGGACGCGCCTAAGGAGAAACGGCCATGAAAGACCTCACGTTTGAAACGCTTATCGCCGTGTTCGAGGAAATCTTCGGGCGCGGCCTGTTCTGGTTCATGTTCGTGGCGGCTGTCGTCGTCACGATCGCATATCTATACGTGCTGATCCGGGATCGCTCGATCAGTTGGCGCAAGTTTCTGCTGGCCCAGATCGCCATGCCCATCGGCGCCGTGATCGCCGTGTGGTTCGTTCTCGCGATGACGCACTCCAGGCTTGCCAATATCGGTGGCCCGGTTGACTTGATCGTGCTTCTGGGCGTGGCAGCTGGTGGGGCCATCGGCTCGGCCATCCTGGTCTATACCATTCAATCCCTGATCAGAGCTCCTTCGTCAGAGGAGTAGCGCCACCCAATAAGCATCGTGCCGAGACAGGAGCAAGCGGCGCCACTCCGACTGCGTGGCTGCTCATCAAATCACCAGACCTCAAAAGAGCGCGAAGCAGTTCATGCCAGTTGGCAAAGAAAGTGCTGTATTCGGGTAGGGCAGTGTCCTTTTTCGCGTCGAACTGAAGAGGCTGCGCGACGCTCAGCAAGGAATTTCACACCCGCGGTTCTATTCTGATCGTGAAAAGAATGCCCAGCACAACCTGCGCATTGCGGACTTTCGGGAGCCCCGCGGCGAACTTCCGCTTCCCGCCCAAGGCAAGCAGGTGACATGACAAACCTGGATCTTCGATCTTTGAAAAACTTTCGGCGGTCTAGTGCTCGGTGTTACGGGCCGCAGACACGTCTTTGGAGGCTCAGGAATACCCGCTGAGCGGCCTAGTCATGGTTTGGCAGGCGACTGGGTGCAGATCGAAGGCGAGAAGGAGCCACACGGGCCAGAGAATCGCCCTCAAGCCTCGGCCCTCCCTTCCGTGACAGTTACCAAGACTTACAGCAGCGGAGATAGCCGATTTGAATCGGCGCACCATGCGCAATTGCGATCACAGGCCAACACGGATCAGAAATTTTTAGAACATTTTTCCGAAGGGGGATACACATCAACAGCCGCTGTGCAGTTCCCCCTTGCCCTACCCGAATTGTCAGAGGCATACCACGTTGGTCTTGAGCGCATAGCAGCGAGCAAAGGCAAGCTAGTTCCTACGATCAAAGCAATTGCCTGCCCTGGGATACGCTGGGCGCTACGTGGCGCTGTGGCGGGGTTCGTTATCGGCCTTTTAATCCCAAGGGCTGGTGCTTTCATTTCTCTGGAGGTCTGGGCCGTACCGGTCCTATCGGCCTACCTAGGGGCCATGGCAGGAATTGCCATCGGAACCATGTAACGCGTTGTTTGTTGGGTCTACTCGAACTAAGTGGGCGGTCGCAGAAAAACGCAGGTATTCAATCCCGGTATCTATCTGTTTTCCAATCATAAATCCTATTCCTCACATATAGACAGAGAAGTAAGTGCGTTTGATCAGGTTTCTATTCCTCACATATAGACAGAAACCTATCGCCCCTTGGCCCTGTAGAGAATTACCCTGATCTGTAAGAAAGCCCTTCGGTATCTGTCTTGGCCAGATAATACCGGATGTATATATCATATATATCAATGTCTTAATTCAGATTAATCAATTCAAGCCCGATCCAACCATGTAAGACCCCACACAACACATTCAAATAAACTATTAAATTACAGGAACTTAAATAAATTGCACCTTCAGAACACATCCTTAGAAGCATTTTCACCGGGATAAGCACTGATTGGCTTTGACTATTTACAAACATCCGGGCTAGAAAATGGCACACAAGTGAGACACAAAACCCAATCTCTCACTTGATACCATAAGTTATACAAAGACTTAGAAACATGGTGTCGGGTCCGGTACTCGCCTCCATTTAAAATCAACCACTTAGCAGAAAACTCTTTCGCGCAAGTTTGCGCGTCTAAACATTTGTCTAAATATTCTCCTTTTGTTCTGGTCACATTCAATCGCTTCAGACCCACCAAGAGGTCGCGATCAAAGCGTGCGCAAAAGCGCCTTCCAACCAAGTGTTGCCCCCCCGGAATCCCTTCCCCTAGAGTCGCCGCAACGGTACGGGGAACAGAGATGATTTTTGTATGGCTCGGCAGATTGCTTGCTTGGGCGCTGATTGTTTTCGGCACCGCGCGTGTAATAATCGGTTTTTATGTAGCAAGGAACTTTGTGGAACCTGCTGCATACAACGCGGCCACAGCCCGCTATTTGGGATCATCCACTTCTGGGGAAGCTATCGATAAAGGCTTAATGTACATTGCTATCGGAATTGCGTTCGGCCTGCTGGCGCGCATCGCAACCCAGCGAAGCAGCTAAAAAATCCTATTGCCTCAGGTCAGCCCTCATCTAAGGCGGCTGAAGAACTCTAAGCTGCTGCCTAACCTTCTTGTATAGTCCGGCATCGTCGCGAGACTCTGCCAGCATCAACCGCAATCAACTTGTCACCACAGGCCGCCCCCAGCAGCTCGTCAGCGGCGTTATATCGCCAACTGTGAGGTCGTCGCGCCATTGCGCTTCCAAGTCGCTCGATAGCTTCTCAGCATTTCTTGTAGCCACGGTTCACGTTCCTTTTTTGTGGTCTTAACTTAAGGAAAGCCCCGCGCAGGGTTCGTTTCCCGCCAACCCAAATCAACGCAGTGCTCCATGAGCACGCGCAAAACTCGGAGAGAATAGTTTGCAAAATAAGGCTTTTCGGCATTTGCGTCGCGTAACCGGATTGGACCTGTCACGCTTTATTGCCGCCCCACGTGCTCGTTTAGGCCACTCTCCTCTCGAAAGCGACAGGGCTTCTCCAGCCCAGTGCTGCGTGGTGACGACGGGGATTGCCCAGAGCCGGTATTAAAGCTGGGCCAAGGGTTCCAGACCGTCCAGCACGATCCTGATCTTCTCTTCTGCCGAATACTGCTTTCGCGTGGCGCGGCGGATGTCCTTGACGACCTTCTCGTCGTGGCTCTTACGCGTTCCGGGTTTCTGTCTCAGCTCCACTCCTTAGTGGTTGCGATCTGTCAGAAACCCTCCCTTATCAAATCGCCCTAGACTGTCCCATCGGTGCTGACGTCAGGCAGGACAAGACTAGCCTACCAAAGTCAATCAATTGCAAAGGCTTACCATGCCCCGCCACCCCGCCACTTTCACAATTGATGTCACATTCGGGGTGGATCGGGACTCGTCCGATGAGGTGGAGCGATTATGCCGTGCCTCGTGTGGGGCGATTGTTTGCAATATTGAATTTCATCCCGTCGAGCAATTCATCAAGATCTGGTCGAGCAGCCGGACCATTTGAAATATCAACCAGCATCAGAGCGCCATCGGGGCGAATCCCGAACGCGCCGGGTTCGGCGAAACGGCCCGTTGTCTCAGCTTCGGAAAGCGGGTCAGACACGTACAACCCAAGCGCGCGCATCTGGTCTTCCGCCAATCCATAACAAAGTTCGAAGGTCCAACCGAATTCAGCCTGATCTGCCAGCGCCTTTTCTTCCGTGTCCGCAGACACAACCACCAAATCCATCACGGCGGTCCAATCGGCCAGCATTGCCTCCAACTTGTTCAGGAACTTTTTGCAGCGCGGGCAATGCTTGCCGCGATAGACAAAAAGCATAGTCCAGCGATCGGATGGGGCACCGACCTGTACGGTGCCGCCGCCAACTTTTGGAAAAGTAAGGAGCGGTATTTGAGTGTCAACATTCGGTTTCGAAGAAGCCATAGTGTATCCTATCTCGTCGTGGCGACCTCACGGCGCGCTCTGACTAGTCATGTTTGCAGCTACGTTTCAGCGATGCACCGGGCGTTCAGCAGACGGGAAACGAAACCGCCAAGCTGCGCGCTCGCACGCTCAAAACTCATGTCTTTTGTTGGTGAAAAAATCAAAAATCTCGGGGACATTCAAATCGCCCATCCCCGCATCCAAAGCACCCTGAAGATTGGTGGAAGTACCTTCTGCTATCTCGGAACGGGCCCCTAAGTGTTCAACCATTGTCAAAAAGTATCCGATGTCTTTGGATGCATTGGCGATAGAAAAGCCAAGATCGCTGACGCCGTCCACCGCGTAGTTTTTGCAAAACTGCATGAATGGCGAATTGGATGGCCCGGCTGACATGATGTCGAACAGTTGTTGCCGATCAACGCCTGAGCGTTCAGCAACGGCGAAGGCTTGGCTCATGGTACAGACAGTTGTCATGCCCATGAAGTTGTTGATCAGTTTTGTGACGTGACCGGCGCCGAGGTCGCCAAGGTGAAAGACATTCTCTCCCAGCACGTCGAGGACAGGCTTGATCTTCTTAAAAGTCTCTTGGTCCCCAGCGGCCATGATATTCAGCAGGCCATCTTTAGCATGTGCAGGTGTTCGGCCCAGCGGCGCATCAATCATCCCCGCTCCTCTTTCCGCCAAATCCGCCCCGATTTTGCGCGTTGAACTGGGGATCGAAGTGCCGAAATCCAACACAACAGATCCGGGCTTGATGCCTGATAAAATGCCGTCGTCGCCGTAAACGAGGCTTTCTACGACGTCTGACGTGGTCACGCATAGCATGACAATGTCACTGGCTTGTGCAAGCGCGGCCGGTGTGTCGACTTCAACCGCCCCACGTTCGGTAGCTTTCGCGACGGCTTCCTTATTTCGCCCCATCACAACCAGATCGTATCCGTTGTTTTGCAAGCATTCGGCCATATTGCCGCCCATAAGGCCGAGGCCGATAAAGCCGATAACTGGTTTGGTCATGTGGTTCCCCTTAAAAATGACGACGAACTTGGTTCATTGGAGAAGGCGTCGACGCCAGCTTGCGCAACTTCCAAGTCTTGTGCCGGCGTGCCCGAGCTTACGCCGATGCCGCCGACAACGTCGCCTGCGTCAAAGACAGGCAGGCCTCCGCCGACAACGACCATGCGCCCACCCAAAGCAGATGCAATCCCGTGGGCCGGTTTGCCGGGTTGATTGGCTTCACCAAGAATATGGGTTCCCTTCTTGATCCCACACGCGGTGTAGCTCTTGTCGATTGCAAGGTTAATGCCGGTGATCTTGGCGCCATCCATGCGTTCGAACGCGATAAGATTGCCGCTTTCATCCGTCACCGCGATGCACATCGATACGCCGATACGTTCAGCCTTAGCCTTCGCGGCCGCGATCAACGCTTTAGCATCTTCAATGTCGAGCCGTCTAAGTGTCAGCACTGCAACATCCTTCCTTGCTATTGACCGATAACGAGGTTTGGCAGTGTTAAAGAAATCGCTGGAACGAACGTAATGAGCATAAGCGCGGCAAATATGGCGAGGTAAAACGGCCAAATCGTCTTGACGGCTTTTTCCATCGGTAGCTTTCCAACCGCGCATCCGACAAACAGACAGGTCCCTACGGGTGGGGTACACAATCCAAGACCCAAATTCACCAACAAGATCATGCCGAACTGAACCGGGTCGATGCCAAGCATGTTCATCACCGGCAAGAAGATAGGCGTACAGATCAGGATCAAGGCCGCCATGTCCATGATCATGCCAAGCAGCAGCAGAACGGCGTTGATCATCAACAGGATCAAGATAGGGTTTTCAGTAATACCAAGCAGAAACTCAACCGTCTTGGTTGGAACCCGGTTGAACGTCAGCATATAGGCAAATGCCCCGGCGCAGGCGATCAGGATCATCACCATTGATGTGGTTCGTACCGATGAAATGACTGCTGTTTTGAAATCTTCCCAAGAAAGGCTGCGATACACGAACACAGTAACAATCAAGGCGTACATCGCGCCGAAGGCACCGGATTCAGTGACCGTGAACACTCCAGACAAAACACCGCCAACGATGATCACAGCCGTCAACAACCCGGGGATTGATCCAACAAAGGCAATGGCCAGGGCCGTCCATCCGGGAAACTGCTCAGCCTGATAGCCGCGTTTCACCGCAACCACATATGCCGCAATCGCAAGGCAACAACACATCAGAATGCCGGGCACGACACCAGCGAGAAAGAGCTTAGAGATTGAAACCGCGCCGCCCGTGGCAAGGGCAAAGATAATCATGTTGTGACTAGGCGGAATGATGATCCCCGCGATGGAAGATGTCACCGTGACATTGACCGCATAGTCTGCGTCATAACCTTTGTCCTTCATCACTGGAACCAAGATCGATCCCAGCGCAGAAATGTCGGCAATGGCAGAACCAGAGATGCCACCAAACAACATCGAGGAAAACACGTTTACGATCCCGAGACCGCCGCGAACCGCCCCGACAGCGGCCTGCGCAAATCGGACCAATCGCATTGCGATACCGCCATGAAACATAAGTTCGCCGGCAAAGATGAAGAACGGAATCGCCATAAGGGAAAAGACGTTGATTCCAGAAACGATGCGTTGAAAGCCAACAAGAAGTGGTAAGCCTTCAAACCAAAAAGCAGAAAGCGCTGCGATGCCAAGGGCATAAGCCACAGGCGCACCGATGACCACACAAAGGGCAAAGACCCCCAAAAGAACTGCAAGTCCCATAATTAGCCCTGATCTATATTATCTTGACGTTGATCGTGGCCCATCAATAAGCGGATCAAATGGCCCGTTGAAAAAAGGAACACTAAAGCCCCACTGATCGTCAGTGGCAATGATCGCAAGCCCTCGGACCATTGGATCAACGGTATGAGAGTGTCCCATTTGAACTTGGTCAGCTCTATCCCATACCAAAACATCATGGCCCCAAAGCCCGCCATAAGAATATCAGTGACGAACACAAATACGGTGCGAACAGAAGAAGGCACGACATTTCTAAATACAACGACTGACAGATGCGTGTGATTGTGCACGCCAGCTGCGGCGCCCAGAAATGCGATGACCATAACCAGAAGCAGTGAGACCTGTTCGACCCAAGTTGGCGTGTCATTCAAGACATAGCGGCCAAATACAAGCCACGCGAAAATCGCTGTCATCACAACAATTGAGATGCCTGCAAGCAGCACGCAAAGGCGTGCTAAAAATCCAAGCGTCATGTCCATTGACCTTAGAAAAGCAGGCGTTGTTTTAGGTTGTTGCATTTGTTCCTCTTGGTAGAGAAACGCCCGGTCACCCAAGGGTGTACCGGACGCCCCTAGCTAAAGCGTATAGGCGGCTTATTCAGTCGCTTTTGCTAGTTCCACCAAAGCTTGCATGTCTGGGTTGGCCGCAAGGTAGTCCGCGTAAACCGAATCCATCGCCGCCTGGAATGGCGCTTTATCGGCGATTTCGTTTACGACGATACCAGCAGCTTCAACATCCGCACGCGCTTGCTCGGAACCAACAGCCCAAAGCTCACGCTGGAACAGTGCTGCCTCTACTGCCGCCCCACGAACAGCTTCCTGCATCTCGGGTGAAAGTGCGTTGAATTTTGCAGTATTCACACAGATGCATTCAGGGATGATCAGGTGCTCTGACAACGAATAGTGAGTTGTCACTTCGAAGTGGCCAACGTTTTTGAAGGATGGGAAGTTATTCTCTGCACCATCCACAACACCCGTCTTAAGCGCCTGCTGAACTTCGGAGAATGCCATCGGTGACGGGTTGCCACCCATTGCAGAGATCATTGACGTGTAGAGATCGTTGTTCATCACGCGGATCTTCAGGCCTTCGACATCTGCGGGAGTTTCGATCGGCTTTTGGCTGTAAAACGACCGCGCGCCAGCATCAAACCATGCCAATGGCAGAACACCTGCTTCGCCCATCGCTGCTGCAACAACCTCGCCCGCTTCACCCTCCATGACGCGGAACATATGTGGGACGCTTTTGAAGACGAATGGTAGCGAGACAAGGTTCGCTTCCTTTACCATCGGACCGATTGGGCCAAGGTTAAAGTTACCAATTTCAATCGCACCAATGCGAACCTGTTCCAGAGCGTCAGGCTGAGACCCCAATACGCCACCGTGGAACACGTCAACTGTCACCTCGCCATTCGTTGCGGCGTCAACCAGTTCAGCAAACTTGTCCATAGCGGCCGTGTTCGGATGACCGTCGTTATGGATATTCCAAGCGCGCCAGTTCTCGGCACTGGCTGAAGTTGCCATAAGTGCGACAGCGGTTGCCGCAGCGAAAATCGATTTATTGAATGTCATGGGTTCTCCTCCCCCGTTGTATTCGCGACAGAAATTCACCTGCAAAAACTTCCGAACGCCGCATGGGCAAGCCATCGGAATATTGAAGAGCGGGAATCGCTGCCCCTCAAAAGGGACACTAGAATCCAAGTTACGTCAATACTGGGATACTAGAAAACATCCTTGTTGACAGCCCGACTGGCTTTGCTTTTCATAAGTCGCACGATTGCGATCACTTGAAAGCAAGGATATTTGGAATGAAATTCGCAGTGATCTCAATTTCCAGCTTCTGAATGGCAAGTTGAAATTCGCAAGGGAAAGGCTGTTAATGCGCGACGCCGTGGAAGACATAGTTAGACGAACCACAACCGATGCGGTTTATGACAAGTTGCACGAAGAGATCGTGTCACTTGAAATCCTTCCCGGAACGAAGTTATCCGAAACAGAAGTTGCTCGCAGGTTTGGGGTTTCACGTCAGCCTGTTCGAAACGCATTTACCCGTCTAGGCAATGAAGACTTGCTCGTGATCCGTCCACAAAAAGCAACGGTTGTGCGTGGATTTTCTATGGAACGCGTATCGTTGGCCCGCCTTGTTAGGCTGTCCGTTGAATTGGAGATTGTCCATCGAGCAATCGATGTCTGGGACCCATCCCGCGCAGAGAAACTTCAGCAAAACCTATCTTTGCAGGAAGAAGCTATCAACGCGCTTGACCTATCGGCATTTCACGCTTTGGATTACGATTTTCATAAGTTGATTTATGAGCTTAGCGGCTGTCCATTGGCTTTCGAAGTGACGCTTGAATGCAAACAGAAAGTCGACCGACTTTGCTTGCTAAGCTTGGAAAAAAACAGTGAAGGGCCTTCAATTTACCAAGATCATCGCAGAATTGCAGAGGGCCTAGCATCTGGTAATCTAGAGAAGGCGCAAGGCGCGGTTCGCAAGCATTTATCCCGCCTGGACGAGACAATTGCCTTCATTCACAAAACGCATCCACATTACTTCGAATAATAATCGCATGACGTTCTTTCCCGTTCCGTCGGCACTGTGGGCCATTGGGCACCTGAAGGCTTTTCGCCTGACCGCAAAGAATTAAACAGCACGTAACGCCCATGGCTCTTCAAAGGGTTTGCCATGGTCTTCCGCCCCATCTGCCAACATTTTTTCTCGCTTCAGGCGGCGTGATTATGTGCCCTGCTCTGCCCCCAGATGATGATCCAGCGGCAGAACACAGGCGTCAGGAACAAGGTGACTACCATTGCAAAGCCAAGCCCGCCGACAATACCCCAACCAATCAAGTTTATTCAAAAGGGCTAGCTTACCACAACTGGAAGCCTTTTATCACGGCTGCAAAACGAAAGCTGCCATTCGCCCAAACTTTGGCGAAAGACGGTTTGGGCCGTTCGTGCCGGCGTGATTTAGGCTAATCACTCGCGATGCTGCAAAGCGGAGAACGGCGGGTTTGAGCCCAAATTGACAGATGCTGCGCTACGATTGAATGGCCTCTTCTGCCGTGACAGCCAAATCGGCATTGTGCCCTCTTTAATGCAAGTGGTGGAATTGAAAGTCGTCGATGGCATCAGGTGTTCGACGAGGGATAGACCTACAAGGGGCAAGTGTCAGAAGTGATCGGGTTCGCTATCGCTTCCTTTCAGAACCGACGAGCGCAGTCGATTGATCAATTCGAAAGATTTGCCCAACTGCTCTACGCGGGCCGCGAGACGACGTGCGCCTATGCGCTGGTCAACCGCCTCACTGTAGTGCTGCTGGGCGCGCTTGATTTCTTCGGCAAGCCAGTCTCGATATTCCGCCAAGAGCGCGGGAAATTGTTGGTCGTCGGCAATGTGATCGAGGACGAGCTGAAGCCTCGCAGGGTCTTCGGCGGCGAACCGGAGCTCAATCGCCCCAACCTTGGCACCCGCTGCAATGAAGTTTGTGACATCCTCTTTGCTTCCTTCATCCAACGCCGCCGCAAGCGGCGTCACTTCGTGCAAGGTTCGGGCATGGATATCGGCACCAGCCGAAATCAGCATTTTCAGGATCGAAAGCCGCGCGCGGCCCTTGCGATTCATGCGTGCCATCGCGTGCAGAACCGTCTCTCCCAGTCGCGTGCTCAGATCTGTCCTCGCGCCGGCATCAAGCATCAACTGTACACGCTCTATCGGCCTTGAGCGTGCACTTATGGCCCAGACAAGTGGGAACGGCGAAACTTCCCCAAATCCTGAGCCGTATGTTTTATCAAGTGGAACAGACGGAAGAAGCGCGCAGAACTCTGCGAAGTCCGTTGCCGTTGCGAGAGCCTCTGCCGCATCCGTCAAACCGCTATATTTCATCGCGCGTTTGCTTTTTTCAGAGAGCCGTTTCATCTCCGCCTTTTGCCGTTCGGCTTCGGCTCGGTCACCGTCCGCACATGCCCGATCGAATGCTCGGCATGCGGCCATGAACTCCGGGAAGACGCTGATCTGTTCGGCGAAACGTCGTTGGTCTTCCGGCATGAGATTGGCTGCGTGTTTACCCAGCGTCGAAACGAGATCGTCAGCGAGGCGGGCATCTTCCTTCTTGCTTTCAATGCCGTCGAGAACCTGTTTCGCCAAAGCGACGCTCAAATTCTGGGCGGCTGAAAGTTCGTTGGACATTTGTGCTGCTCGTTCTTGCCGTTACTTGAGGCAATGGAGCCAATATCCATTGAATGTGACACTTTTGAGGAAATTTGCGGGACTGTAAGTCTTTTCACCCCCGGCGATTTGGCTGCCGTGAGGAAGGCGAAGTGTCGGCCGCAATGCTGTGCCTATGTCCATCCCCTCCTTCCGAAAGGAGACATTGGATAGTCCGATACCAAGGCCGGCAAAGTCCCGCATTCCGGTTATCGGCGCGCACTGCAGTCAATCTCGGCTTCTGGAGTAGTTCACGTCGACGCTTTTTTTTTGCAGCGAATGACGGGTTCGAGCCCAAGTTTCAAATGCTGAATAGTGCAGCGCACCAATGTCCGCTCTTTAGGTGCGGCCAAAAAAATGAAAAATTCAAACGCAGTTGTGCCAAGGGCTTGTAACACAAGCCCTTTCAAAGACTTTGTGATCGTTCTGTAAGTGACAGGAACAACCTTTTTGATGAGCTTACTTTGGACAGGTTAGGTCAACTCGGATGTGTAGCACCAAATTGGTTAGTGAACCTTCCGGCACCGCAGCATCTCCTGTACACATTCAAGCACAAAGTAATAACTTACAAACACTAGGCTTATGACTCCTTAACCTTCAAAAGCCTTCAATCACACACGATAATAAAATATCACAGCTTTGGTAATGGACCTTTCAGACTAACCAATCAGGTGGCCCTGTGCGATTTGAGCCAGCCATTGCATGATCGATCTTATGAGATAAACGTGAAGGGCTTTGGCAGTGCAAGACCACACCAGAGAGGCTCAGGCAGATGAGTAGGAAAACGATCTATCTTCACATGGGGCTGCACAAGACCGGAACCACGAGTATCCAAAATTGGCTTCTCTCCAACTCCGATGCCCTCCTAAAGACCGACTTGGCGTTTTACCAAGGTCGATACATCCCGTCGAACCACATCGAATTTGCGTTGTCATCGCTTCGTGATGAATTGGATGCCCCAATAAAGCGGCGGGTCGATTTGGATCGCGAGCGGCTATTCGAAGAAACCAAAGCCCAGCTGGAATTGTTTCTCTCAAAAACACGTGCGTCTCGCCTGATTATTTCGAATGAAACGATATCATTCATTCGCGACAAGACAGAAATGAAGCGCCTGCGATCTATATTTCCGCCAAACGCTGCAATTGTCCCAATTATTTTCTTGCGTTCAAAAGAAGAATGGTTGGCCTCATTCAAGCAGCAGATGTTCAAAATGGGCCTGAAGGAAAGCACTGATCCGAAGTCTTGCACGTATTTTGGATCGGACACCTGGCTCTTGCAGCACGAGACACTGGTTGATCTGGTCCGACGCACCTTTGGTGAGGTAAAGACCGTGCAATATGATGGGGCGTCTTTACGCCAACTCTTTTCTACGATTGGCGCGGATATTGATGTTGAAGAGCCAATGTTGAACGTAACCAGAAAGACAAAGACTCTTAGAGATTAATGCGTCCAGAGACTCGCGTTTTCGCGGATCGATCTCGCCCCAACGTTACTCTCAAGACCTCAAACATCTGGCCATTTCTACTGATCTTGAGACATTCGACAAAGATAGGACGTGACCGTTGCAGCTTTTGTAGCAAGAGCACCCCGGATTACGCCGCAGAGATCGAACTCATACTTTTCTACGATTGACAAAAAACGACCGTTTGCGGCCAGCCAGTTTGCCAGGAATGGCCTAGGGAGGAAATCATCCGAGGTTTACCAGACAAGCTGAAAACGGCGCGGGCATTCCCGAAGGCCAGTAGGCACTACAACAAAGGCGAATGGGACGAAGCGCTTGATTGCCTGAATGTGAAAGCAGCGGATGAGGAGTACGAGCTTAAGTTCGTGCTCCTCCCCGCGAATATCCTGCACCGTGCAAAACGGCTGCCCGAGGCAATCAGTTGTTACGCGGAGTTCAAGCGGCAGGCCGCAGGGTGGACTTGTATGAGCGCGGCAGACAATGAATACCTCATTGCTTTTGCCGATTACTTCGAAGATCAGGCCATGGACGCATACTTTGATGGGCATGTCCGATCGGTTCAGGCATCCACCCACGTGCAGCTTGCGAGGCAGGCATCCTAAGTGACAAAGGCGGAATTCGTTCCAGTCGGCTAGGCGATTATTCCCCAAAAGCACGATCTGCTGTCTGATTGGTGCCGCCGATAAAGTGGCTTTGCCATGCTATTTGGGCGGCCAGTATCAGCCAGAACACAATGGTTGAAGGGTGAATGGCAAAGCTATCCGCCAGAGATCATAGGGGACCGAGACATCGCGTACGACCATTTCGGAGAGCCGCGCGAAATATCGGTGTCGCAGGGATCCGTTGTTAAACTGGCCAAAAGACAAACCCGACAAAAATACTCTTTTAATTTACGACGCGACCCGTCAAAACCTTGGCAACCAATAGCCAACATTGTCTGGTCAACATGAGCGAACTTCCCGGAACCCTTGCAGAATATGCACAACGTGCATCGGAAGTTTTGTCGCCGGACACTGCGGCATACTTCTTAGGTGGCGCGGGAGCGGAAGTGACGTTGGCGCAGAACCGCTGCGATCTGGACAGGGTCAGCATTCTCCCCCAACACCTTCGCGATTTGCGCGGCGGCACGACCAGTCTTGACCTTATAGGGCAACGAATGGCGCATCCGATCATCGCGGCGCCGATGGCGTTTCAAACGCTTCTGCATCCCGATGGTGAATGTGCGACCGCCGCCGCCGTGACCGCACAGCAAGGGCACATGGCCCTAAGCGCGCAAGCGTCGCAGCCCATGGCGGATGTCATCGCGTCGGGCCCCGGATGCGTCTGGTTTCAGATGTATTGGCATGGCAACCGCGAAACGACCTTGGCGCTGGCACACCGGGCGGCGGCCGCGGGGTTCAAGGCGCTCATCTTAACTGTCGATGCCCCGGTAAACGGCGTGCGCGACGGCGAAATCGCGGCGGGGTTCTCTCCGCCCGAAGGTTTGGGCGCTGTGAACTTAAATGGGTTACCCCACCCCCAATTCGCCCCATTGCACGAGGGCGAGTCTGCGATCTTTGACCGGATCGCCCATGTATTGCCACGTTGGGACGATGTGGCTTGGTTATGCGACCAGTCGCCTTTGCCGATCATATTGAAGGGTATTCTGACCCCATCGGATGCCTTGCGCGGGGTTGAGGCGGGCGCGGCCGGGATCATCGTGTCAAACCATGGCGGACGGGTTCTGGACGGCGCGGTGTCGTCCATTGCGGCGTTGCCGGGTGTCGTAGCGGCAGTTGATGGTGCCGTGCCTGTGCTGATGGATGGCGGCATTCGTCGCGGCGTCGATGTGTTTCGCGCGCTGGCGTTGGGCGCGCAGGCGGTTCTTGTCGGTCGGCCAATCGCCCACGGCCTGGCGGTGGGCGGCGCGCATGGGGTCAGTCATGTTCTGCGCCTGTTGCGGGACGAGCTGGAAATCACGATGGCTCTGGCCGGGTGTGCGACCTTGGCCGACATCACAGCCGACCGCGTGACCCACCCGTTCGGCGCGGCCTAGCCCTTCTTTCGGATGCTGTAGTTCAGCGGAATCATCAACGTAAAGCTTTCGCCCGAAAGGTGGTTGGGCGGCGTCGGCAGCTTTTCCAACGCGTCAAAAACGTCAAGCGCGGCTTGGTCCAGCACCGACGACCCGGACGAGGTTTCAACCTCGCGCGCGATGACATTGCCATAGCGGTCGATGGTGAACTTCACGCGAACTTCGCCCTGCACACCCTTTTTGCGGGCGGATTTGGGATAGGTCTTGGCTTTGGCGATGCGCAGCACGACGCTCTTTTGCCATTCGGTGATTTCTTCCAGCTGATCGGCGGTCAGGCCTTCGCTGCTGGCTTGTGCCTTTTCGGCCTCGTCTTCGGAATCGACGCCAGACACAGACGCCTGCGAGGCATCCGCGGCAACGGCCCCTAAGGATGACGCTTCGTTGACCTGTTCTTCCTGATACTCCGCAGCCGTTTCGTGGGCCTTATCGTCAACCTCTTCTGCCGGTTCGGGGCTGGCGATGCCGAATTTCAGCTCGTCATCCTGCACATCATAGGGGGTCTGGTTCAGGATCGGCTCTTCCGCCGCCTTTGAGGGGTCCACGACCTCGGGGCTTTCGGTGACGGTTGGGGCCTCTTCAGCCTCGGCGACTTCTTGACTGTCTTCGCCGGCCTGCGATGGGGCCGCGATGATATCGGACAGATCAAACATGATCGCACCTTCGATGCCCGTGTCTTTGCGCGTTACCTCTGGTTCGGGGGCTGCTGCACGTTGCAGAAGGGTGACCGGCAGCATCACGTGTGCGCCGGCACTTACCCCAACGGCCAGCACGGCAACGGGCCACAGCCCGCCCCCGGCGCGATAAGTCAGGCTCATTCTGTGGCCTCAGGCGCGATGGCCGGATCGGCCGGGGCGGCAGCCTCGTCAAGGCCGACAAGACCGACCTTCAGATAACCGTCAGACCGCAGGATGTTCATTACAGCAATCAGATCGCCATAAGGCACAGATTTGTCGGCGCGGATATAAAGCCGTTCTTCGCGGTTCAGCCGGGTCGCGACGCCCACCTCCATCAACAGTGCGTCCATCGTGGTTTCAGCCTCGCCCACAGACAGGCTTAGATCTTCGGCCAGCGTGATGAAGACAGGTTCCGATGGGCGCTGTGGGGCATCCGCCACCGCGACAGGAAGTTCCACCGGAATATCAACCGTCGACAATGGAGCGGCGACCATAAAGATGATCAGCAGCACCAACATAACATCGATGAACGGGGTGATATTGATCTCGGCGTTTTCAACCAGATCATCGCCGTCGTCCGTTCCTAACCGTGCGCCCATCGGTTTACTCCGCCGCCTGTTGCAGTGGGATATCCACGCGAACGGGCAAGTCAGCGCCCTTTGCAACCGCCGCTAGGTCCAGATCGCGGGACAAGGTGCGTTGTACCAGTGCCGCAGCGTCGGCCAGCATTACGCGATAGCCGCCGATCCCACGCACAAGCAGGTTGTAGAAGATCACCGCCGGAATGGCCGCAACAAGGCCGATGGCTGTGGCCAGCAACGCCTCGGCAATGCCCGGCGCAACAACGGCAAGGTTGGTCGTGTTGGTTTCCGCTATCGAGATGAAGCTGTTCATGATGCCCCAAACGGTACCGAACAGGCCGATGAACGGCGCGGTGGACCCGGTGATCGCCAGAACCGGCGTGCCAACGCCCATTCCGCGCGCGGCGCCTGCTTCGATACGGGACAGCGCGCTTTCGGTGCGTTCCTTGATACCCGCAGCCCCTGCATCACCCGAACGGTCGCGTTCAGCCACAGCCGCACGTACCATCGCGCCAACGACCCCGCGACGTTTGGCGAAGGTTGCCTCGGCCGCAGGCAGTGAACCGGCGCGATCAAGCCTGTTGAAGTTGCCCTTCAGCCGCTGTTTGGCCGCGTTTAGCGTCAGAAGTTTAGAGATGAAGATCGCCCAAACCAGAACCGACGCAACCGCAAGCGAGATCATCACCGCCTTAACCACAACGTCAGCGGCCAGATACATCCCGATGGGCGACATGTGATCGTGCCCCGCCTCGGCCAGCCATTCGCCAACCGTGGCCCGGCCCGTGTCGATCAGCCCGGTCGCCTGCCCCGACAGGCCGCTTTCCTGCGCGAAGACCGGGGCCGCCAGCAAAATCATAAGAACTGTTGAAAAAGTACGTTTCATCATAAGTCTGTCCATTGGCGGATCATGTTGTGATAGATGCCGGTAAGCCTGACGACCTCGTCATCGTCGGTGCCCATTTTCATTGCCAGCGACTGAATGGTCTGATCGAAATCGAACAGGATCGTCCGCTGTTCGTTCGACCGCACCATGCTTTGCAGCCAAAAGAACGAAGAGACCCGCGCGCCCCGTGTCACCGGCACCACCTGATGCAACGATGTCGACGGGTACAGAACCATGTCCCCCGCAGGCAATTTCACCTCTTGGGTGCCATAATGATCTTCGACGATCAGCTCGCCCCCGTCGTATTCATCGGGTTCCGAAAAGAAGACCGTCATCGAAAGGTCGGTGCGCAGTTGGTCACCGTTAAAGGGGTTGCTGCGGATGGCGTTATCCACGTGAACGCCGAATGTTTCGCCTGCCTCGTACCGATTGAACATTGGGGGCAGAATTCGCAACGGCAACGCGGCTGACAAAAACAGCGGGTTCTGGCCCAGCCGTTGTAAGATCAGCTGACCCAATTCGCGCGCTGTTTCGCTTGTCTGCGAAAGCTGTCGGTTGCTTTTTACTTGGCTTGATTGTGCGCCTGCCGTCTTTTTACCGTCTTCCCATTCCGCCGCATCAAGCCGCGCGCGGATGGCCCTGACTTCGTCTTTGTCGAATACTTCGGGAATGGTGATCAGCATCTCACGCTCCTTGTTAAAACACTGGTTGGGGCGGGCCGAAACCCGCCCCAACCGAGGGAAAAGGCTGTCTTAGAACTTCATTTCCAGCGATGCCCAGATTTCGCGGCCAGGCGCGACATAGGTGAACGGCTCGCCCGAACGATAGGCGGTGTCGTAGTAGGTTTCGTCCGCCAGGTTATCGACGCCGAACCGGATCGCTGTTGTGTCGTTCAGCGCATAGGAACCGACCAGATCAACGGTCCAGTAAGACGGCAGAGTGTTGCCGTTCGGAACGCTGCCGCCCAGTTCCCGTGTGCCGGTATAGTTGGCCTGAAGACCAAGCATAAACGCGTCGGTCAGGTCATAGGTTGCCAACAGGTTGAACTGTTCATGCGCAATGGTCGGCACTTCTTGACCCTTTGCACCATCAACGTCACTTTCCAACGTTTCGCTTTCCATGAAGACCGCGCCGCCAAACAGGCCGATACGATCAGACACTTTACCCGAAACGCCCAGCTCCAGACCGCGCATGCGGTATTTCAGCGTGTCTTGGGTCACCGACGAACCACGTGGCCCGATATCTTCGCGCGCGTTTGCTTTGGTGGTCTGGAAAAGCGCCGCAGTCAGCAGCAGGTGCTCTTGCAGTTCATACTTTGCGCCGAATTCGAACGAGGTGTTCTGTTCAGGATCCAGATCCTGACCGCCTTCATCCAGACCGCCGTAATAGCCACCGCCCGCGGCAACTTCTTGGCCCATTGGGTTGGTCGAAGTCGCAGCCGCCGCATAGAAGCGAAGGTCCTGACGCGGTTTCCACGTCACACCAAGATTACCGTTCAGCATCGTATCGCTGCGGGAATAGTCGTATGGCGAACCGTCACGCGCTGTACCGGTGCGATCGATTTCGTAGTGATCAAGGCGAAGCCCCGCGTTGACCGACCACGCATCGGAAAGTTCAACAGTATCAAGCGCATAGATCGACGCGGTTTTCACCTTGGTCTTGGTGAAGCTGTCGCCACGTACTGGCGAAGTACCAAGCCAGCATTCGGTCGGATCTGGGTTAACCGCTGAAACCGTACAACCACGCTGGCCTGCGGGGGGCTCATAATCTTCCGACTGAAGGTTGTTATAGTTGGTGTATTTGATGGCCTCGCTCGACAGGCTGACACCCGCGATCCAAGTGTGGTTCTTGCCAAGCCAATCGGATTCACCCGCAAGTTCCAGATCGTTCGAAATCACGTCTGTCTTTTGGTAACGGCTTTTGAAGCTAAGCCCGACATCCCAATCTTCGGGGTTCGCCGATCCGTTGTCGGTAACGCTGCTTGGTGCCGTCAGCACAAAGTCGTTGATCGACGTCGAAGCACGAAGCGTGTTCGTCAGTTTCATGCTGGGCGAGATGTCCCAGATCAGACGACCCGTCGCGACGTTCTGCTCAACAGTTTGGAAGTCTCGCTCGGCAACGCCATAGAACGTGTCGCGGTCAATACCAAGTTCGGTCACAGGGCCAGATGGAATCGCGATGCCATCGGTGGTGTCGCCATCGTTGATGTAAGGCACACCCCAGTCAGGCGTTTGTTCGATCTTGGTATAGGTGTAATCCGCCTCAAGCGTGACAGACGGCGAGAAACGGTAACGCAGCGCGCCCGCCAAACCGGAACGGTCGTCGTTTACGTCTTCACGACCGGCAATTTCGCCTTCTTGCAGCATCCCGTTCAGACGGAATTGCAGCTTTTCGTTTTCACCCCAGTTGAAATCGAATGTCTGACGCTTGGTGCCTGCGCTGGTGACCTTGGTCGAGGTCTTGTAGAAATCCACGTCCTGCGGCTTTTTCGACGCGATGTTCAGTGTTCCGCCGGTCGTACCACGGCCGCCAACAGAACCTGCTGGGCCTTTGATAACTTCGACCTGTTCGGTGCTGAACGTTTCGTGGACGGAAATGCCGGGATCGCGGACACCATCGACATAGATGTCGTTGTTCGCGCGGAACCCGCGGATATAGATGTTATCCCCGAACGAGCTGCCGCCTTCGCCAAACCCAAGCGAGATACCCGGCGTTGTCCGCGCCAATTGGCGGATCGATGTCGTGCCTTTGGTTTCAATCGTTTCTTGGGTGATCGCGGTGACTGTACGAGGCGTATCGATGATCTCGCCCGGCAGTTTTGCGTTGTTCAGCCGGTCGGCTTTGAAGGGTGCGTCCGGGTCCGCGTTGGGGTTGCCACCTGCCTGCGCCCAAGCGCGCGCTTCGGCTGCTGCCGCTGCTTCGGCGGCTGCGCGTTCTGCGGCTTCTTGGTCGGCACAAACTTCGGTTCCGGCAAGTGCGGGCGTGCAAACGGTTGGGGCCACGGCCGTTCTAACAACCGTCGGCGCGGCGCGGCGCGGCGTTACGGCGGGCGCTGGCGCGGGCGCCGGAGCTTCGGTCGTTTCAACTTCGACCGTCGGCAAAACGATCACAGCCTCATCCACGGCTTGACCGTAAGCCTGCCCAGCAAAACAAGCCGCCGATAGCGATGCCCCGAATAAAGTTGCTTTCTTACTCGCACGGCCCAAAAGCGCCGAAGACGGCGCCTGTCGCAATGTACGCATTTCCATGTCCCTTGATCTGTTAATCAGCATCCACTTCACGCCAAGGCGTGTTTCGAATGCGCAATTGACTGTCTGGAACATGTGTCTTGATGGCGTGTCGCGCTTCGGGCGTCTCGTAATTGACTATTTTAGTAAAGTAAAGCGGACCGAAGGAATTTGCGCACCAGAAAAACCGCACCGGCGGACCTGTTGCGCGGGCCGAATATTGCCAGCTTTAATTCAAAATTAGCGTCCGAAACGCGGCAAAACGCACCGCCTCTTCGCCCAAGATGATTGCGAAAGAATTAACTCTTGGTCGCATGCAAAGCCACGGCCGCATGTCGGTTGATGACCCGCGCGACTCAGTCCCCTTGGGCCAGCGGCAACCGCGCGATCGTACTTAGCGTAACGCCGTCCGGTGCCTCCACCATAACCGCACACCACCAGTCATAGTCCAACTGTAGCATCGCAGGCATCGCGCCATGGGTTGCGTGGGCGGTACGTGCCTTCGTCAAAGGATCCTGCGGCAAATCGACGGCAAAGCGCACCTTCACCCGCCCCAGCGCGCGTTTTCGCAGATGAAAAACCAGCGGAACGACAAGCGCAGCCGCCACTGCGGCCAACGCTATTATCGTTGGAAAATTCATCGCGCGCCTCCTTGCCGTCTAGACCCCGAGCCAGCGCGATGCTGGCCCCGCTAGACGATCTGAAGCAACAGCTCACGCGTATTTTCGGCTGTCATCTCAACCGGGTTTCCGCCCGTACTTGGGTCGATCAATGCCCCGGCCACGATGCGATCGATATCGGGGTTTTCGATCCCAAGGCCCGCAAGCGTCCTTGGAACACAAAGGGACGCGTTCAGATCATCCACATAGGCGCAGAACCCATCGAAACCGCCCACAATGCCAAGGTAGTTCGCCGCCTGCCCGATGACGGTTTCAATCGCGGGTTTGTTGAACTGAAGCACCGCAGGCATACAGACCGCGTTCGTTGTGCCGTGATGCGTGTGATAGATCGCCCCGATAGGATGCGACAGCGCGTGGATCGCCCCCAGCCCCTTTTGAAACGCCGTCGCGCCCATAGCCGCAGCCGACATCATATGCGCGCGCGCCTCTAGGTCAGTGCCGTCGGCATAGGCCCGTGGCAGGTATTCCTTCACCAACCGCATCCCTTCCAGCGCCATGCCCTGTGACATGGGGTGGTAATGCGGTGAACAGAACGCTTCGACGCAATGGGCAAAAGCATCAAGACCGGTGCCCGCCGTTATGAATTTCGGCATGCCCACCGTCAGTTCGGGATCGCAGATAACCACCGTTGGCAAAAACTTGGGGTGGAAGATGATCTTCTTTTCTGCAGTTTCAGAGTTGGTGATGACAGACGCCCGGCCAACCTCTGACCCCGTCCCTGCTGTCGTCGGCACGGCCACAATCGGCGCGATGGCGTCGGCATCGGCGCGTGTCCACCAGTCACCGATATCTTCAAAATCCCACAACGGGCGGGTTTGCCCGGCAAGGAAGGCGACCAACTTGCCCAGGTCAAGCCCCGATCCGCCGCCAAAGGCAACGACACCATCGTGCCCGCCCTCTTTGAAGGCCTTAACGCCGGCTGCCGCGTTCTTTTCGTTGGGGTTTGGGTCAACATCGGCAAAGATCGCGCGACCAAGGCCCGCAGCCTCTAACAGGTCAAGCGTGCGGGTGGTTATATCCATGCCAGCCAGCCCGCGATCGGTGATCAGCAGCGGCTTCTTGATACCCGCAACCGCACAGGCCTCTGCGATTTCAGAAATGCGCCCGGCCCCAAAACGGATGGCGGTAGGATATGACCAGTTTGCAGTTAAAGACATCAGCTTAAGCTTTCTTAAGGTGGTAAGATTTGGGACGCGTCAGGTTGTGGTATCCGATCACGGAAAGCCCCCCGCCACGCCCGGTATTTTTGCAGCCCGTCCAGCACAGACCCGGATCCAGATAGTCGGCGCGGTTCATAAACACGGTGCCGGTTTCGATCTGGTCCGCAATCGCCTCGGCCCGTGCGGCGTCTTGAGTCCAAAGCGACGCGGTCAGGCCGAATTCACTGTCATTCATCAACTTAATCGCTTCGGCGTCGTCTTTTACCGGCATGATGCCGACAACGGGGCCAAAGCTTTCGTCGCGCATGACGCGCATGTCATGTGTCACGTTGGTCAGGATTTGCGGCATCAGATAGGCCCCGTTGTCATTCGGGAACAGCGCAGGATCGATATGCGCGGTCGCGCCTGCGGCGATAGCCTCGGCTGTTTGGGCGCGCACCTCGTCGGCGAAACGCGCATGGGCCATCGGGCCAAGCGTGGTTTCGGGGTCCAGCGGATTGCCCAGCTTATAACCGTTGACGATGGCCACCGCCTTTTCGACAAACGCGTCAAACAAACTTTCGGCGACATAAATCCGTTCGATCCCGCAGCAGCACTGGCCCGAATTGAACATCGCCCCATCGATCAGCGTATCCACCGCCGCGTCCAAGTTTGCGTCGTCCATGACATAGCCGGGGTCTTTGCCCCCCAGCTCCAGCCCGATACCGGTAAAGGTGCCTGCCGCCGCGACCTCCATCGCCTTGCCGCCGCCAACAGAGCCGGTGAAATTCACAAAACCAAAGGCCCGATCCGCGATCAGATCAGATGTCGTTTTGTGATCAAGGAAGACATTCTGAAACACATCCTCTGGCACGCCAGCCGCGTGGAATGCCGCCGCCATCCGTTCCCCAACTAGCGGCGTCTGAGAGGCATGTTTCAGCATCACCGCATTACCCGCAATCAACGCCGGGGCAACCGTGTTGATCGCCGTCATGTAGGGATAGTTCCACGGGGCCACCACCAGCACCAAACCGTGGGGCACGCGTTTGATCACCCGGCGAAAGGCATCGCTATCTTCGACCTCAATCGGGGCCAGCGCATCATGGGCAATTTCGGCCATATAGCTTGCGCGTTCGTTAAAGCCGCCGAATTCGCCGCCGTACCGAATGGGGCGCCCCATTTGCCATGCCAGTTCCGGGACGATTTCGTCGTTCATCGCCCCCACTGCGGCAACGCCCGCCTGCACAAGTGCGATACGTTCGTCCAGCGGCCGCGCGGCCCATTCCGATTGCGCCGCCTTGGCCCGCGCAACGGCGGCGTTGGCCTTTGCGCGCGACAGGGTCGGACGTTCCGCATAAACAGACCCATCGATGGGCGAGATGCATTTGACAGTCATGGATTAGGCCCTTTCAAAGCCACGCGCGATTTCCCAATCGGTCACCACGCGGTCGTATTCTTCTTGTTCCCATTCAGCAGCGCGGGTGTAGTGATCAACCACGTCATCCCCCATCGCGCCCCGCAGGAACGCCGAATTGCGCAGCGTTTCCGTCGCTTTGCGCAAAGTCTGTGGAATGTCGCCTGCTTTTGCATCTTCATAGACATCGCCCGTCGTGGCGGGTGCCAGCGTCATCTTGTCTTCGATCCCTTTGATCCCTGCGGCAAGCATCGCTGCCTGCGCCAGATAAGGGTTCAGGTCCGACCCGCCAATCCGGCATTCCACGCGCACGCCCTTGGTTCCATCCCCACACAGGCGGAAACCGGCGGTTCGGTTATCAACGGACCAAACGGTCTTTGTCGGGGCGAATGTACCCTTTGCGAACCGCTTATAACTGTTCACATAAGGCGCAAGGAAATAGGTGTAATCAGGGGCATAGGCGATCAGGCCAGCCATGTAATGGCGCATCAAATCCGACATCCCCAACGGCGCGGATTTGTCAAAGAACGCTGGCTCTCCATCTTTCCACAGCGACTGATGCACATGGCTGGAGGACCCAACGCGGTCATGGTGCCACTTGGACAAGAAGGTCGCCGCGCGGCCGTGCTGCCAGGCGATCTCTTTGACCGCATGTTTGGCGATGGAGTGGTGATCGGCGCAGTCCAACGCGGGCGCATAGCGGATGTTCAGCTCTTCCTGCCCGGTCTCGGCCTCGCCCTTCGAATTTTCGATGGGCAGACCCGCCGCAAACAGGTGGTTGCGGATCGGGCGCATGACGCCCTCTTCCTTTGTCGTCTGAAGGATGTGGTAATCTTCGTTATAGCCGCTGATCGGCTGCATATCGCGAAAACCCGACTTGCGGATATCGTCAAAGCTCTGTTCGAACAGGAAAAACTCCAGCTCGGTCGCCATCATGGCGTCGAAACCCAAGGCTTCTAGCCGCGCGATCTGCTTTTTCAAAATCGCGCGCGGCGAATGGGGAACCGGTTCATGGGTGTGATGATCAAGGATATCGCAAAGCACCATCGCGGTCCCTTCCAGCCACGGCACCGGGCGGATCGTTCCCAGATCGGGCTTCATGACGTAATCGCCATACCCCTTTTCCCAACTGGTCGAGGCATAGCCATCCGGCGTCGCCATCTCTAGGTCGGTGGCAAGCAGGTAATTGCAGCAGTGCGTTTCGTTGAAGGACGTCTCAACAAAATTCACCGCATGGAACCGCTTGCCCATCAAGCGCCCCTGCATATCCACAAAGCAGACCAGAACAGTATCGTAGGTGCCGCTTGCGACGTCGGTTTTCAGCTGATCGAAAGTTAAGGTTCCGGGCATGTCTAATCCAAGTTCGGTTGGGTGGTGGGGGCAACGCAGTGCTGCCCCCATCTAAGCGTCAGCTGTAACGGTACGGGCGGCCCGCCTTCAGCATATCGGCGTTGTACTTCTTGATGATATCGACAACGCGGCGCTTCGTCTCGGACTCGGCTGCGATCTCTTCCCAGAACTCATAGGCTTTGGTTTCCACCGTTGCCCATTCTTCGTCCGGGATGGAGGTCAGCTCCATCTTGGGGCCGTTAACGCGCAGGTCGGCCTCGCCGCCCCAATACCACCACTGACGATAGTAATGCGACTGGTCACAGCACACGCGGAACAGCGTTTGCAGATCTTCGGGCAGTTCGTTCCAGCGTTCCATGTTCGCAAAGAACGACCCGGCCCATGCGCCCGAAATGTTGTTGGTCAGGAAGTAGTTGGTCACGTCAGCCCAACCAACGGTATAATCCTCGGTGATGCCGGACCATGCGATGCCGTCCAGTTCGCCGGTTTGCATGGCAACTTCGATATCCTCCCAAGGCAGGTTCACCGGCACCACGCCAAACTGGCTTAGGAAACGGCCAGCCGTCGGGAAGGTGAAGACGCGCTTGCCTTCAAGGTCTTTCAGGCTGCGGATCGGATCTTTGGTTGCGAAATGGCACGGATCCCATGCGCCGGCGCTGATGTGTTTCACGCCAACCTTGGAATATTCTTCGTCCCAGATTTCGTTCAGGCCGTATTTGTTGAACAGCACCGGCACATCAAGCGAATAGCGCGACGCGAACGGGAAATAGCCGCCAAACACGGTCACTTCGGTCGGGGACGCCATAGAGTCGTCATCGGACTGTACCGCATCAATCGTGCCGCGCTGCATTGCCTGAAACAGCTCTCCGGTTGGAACCAGCTGATCTGCGAAGAACAGTTCAATCTGCATCCGGTCGCCAGCGATTTTGTTAAACATCTCGATCGCGGGCACGATCACCTCGGCGGCCAAAGCCGCGCCAGCATAGGTTTGCATCCGCCATTTAATGGTACTTTGGGCAAGCGCAGGCGTTGCCAGCGCCGCCGCCGGCGCAATCGCCGCACCCTGAATAAACTTACGTCTTGAAGTCATATCGTTTCTCCTTGTTGGGTTTCGACCGCTTCGGGGCGGTTCTTTTACGGTTTGTTGTAAATGTAGTCCGGCAACCAAGTCGCGATGCCGGGGAAAACCATGACCAGCACAAGCGCCAGAACCATGATCAACACAAATGGAGTGATCGACGAATATATGTCGCGCAGGCTAATCTCTGGCGGGGCCATGGCCCGCATCAAGAACAGATTATACCCGAACGGAGGCGTCATATACGCAATTTGCGTCGTGATGGTGTAAAGGATGCCATACCAGATCAAATCAAAGCCCAGCTCTCCGACCAGCGGAACATAAAGCGGGGCAACGATGACCAGCATCGCGGTGTCATCCAGAAACGTTCCCATCAGGATGAAACTTAGCTGCATCAAGATCAGGATCATCAGCGGTGACAGGTTCAGTTTTTCGGTGAACACATTTTCAATCGCCTTAACCGCGCCCAGACCGTCAAACACAGCCCCAAACGCAAGCGCGGCAAGGATGATCCACATGAACATGCAGGTAATGCCAAGCGTGTTGCGTACCGAGTTTTCAAAGACCTCTCGTGTCATGCGCCCTTTCAGAACCGCAGCCACGAACGCCGCAATGGCGCCAATCGCCGAACTTTCAACAAGTGACGTCCACCCGTTCACGAAGGGCACCATCATCACTGCAAAAATAACGACAGGCAGCAGACCCGCCCGCAATAGGCGCATCTTTTCGGCGCGTGGGATATCGCGTTCCGCGGCTGGCAACACTGGGCCCAGCTTGGGGTTAATCCGGCAGCGAATGACGATATAGGCGACGAACAGGCCTGCCATCATCAGGCCCGGCAGAACACCCGCCAGCCACAGCTGCCCAACGGGTTGGCGCGCAATCATCGCGTAAAGAACCAACACTACGGACGGCGGCACAAGAATGCCCAACGATGACCCTGCTTGGATCACCCCCGTCACCATCCGCTTGTCGTATCCGCGCTTTAACAGCTCGGGCAGTGCGATGGTTGACCCAATCGCCATCCCCGCCACCGACAACCCGTTCATCGCCGATATCAGCACCA
Organism: Actibacterium lipolyticum; assembly: GCF_900184935.1. Lineage (GTDB taxonomy): Bacteria > Pseudomonadota > Alphaproteobacteria > Rhodobacterales > Rhodobacteraceae > Actibacterium_A > Actibacterium_A lipolyticum. The sequence continues at coordinate 617,335 of NZ_FXYE01000002.1, forward strand.
TCAAACCGATCGTGCCAACCGCAAGGCCGCCGCGCAGGCCACCCATCCAGACATGGAACATCTTATAAAGATCATCGGCGATCTTTGATTCCGACAATACGTAGCCCATGAAAATGAACATCGGCAGCGTCAGCAACGGATACCATTTCATCAGCTTCATGGCGGCCGAGAAGCCGATATCAAAGCCCCCCTTGTCGCCCCACAATAACAAGGCCGCGACAACCGCGATAAATCCGATGGCCCCGAATACGCGCTGCCCTGTCAGCAGCATCAGCATCATCGTTGAAAACATCAAAGTGGCGATCAATTCATAGGACATCAGATCGTCTCACCCTTCAGTCGAAGCACGTCTTTCAACAGCTCGGAAATGCATTGCAGCAGCATCAGGAACATCCCCAACACCATCACGCCTTTGATTGGCCACAAATACGGGCGCCACGCGGTCGAGGAACGCTCCATCCGGCCGATTTCCTCTGATCCGGTTAGAAGCCCGCCAAAATAGGAAAACGGTTCGCTTCCCCAATATCCCAGCGAATAGGCGGTTGAACTGACAGCCCCGTAAAGCAGCACGCAGAGATAGAAGATCAGGAACAAAACCGTCAGCAGGTCAAACCACGCCTTTTTGCGCACCGACCAGCCACCATACAGCAGATCCATCCGCACGTTACTGCCAAGCTGAATGGAATAAGGCCCGCCCAGAATGTAATAGGCCACCATCACGAACTGAGCCATTTCCAGCGTCCAGAGCGAGGGCAGAAAGAACGTTTTGCTTATCGATGACCACAGCAAAATCCCCATCAGGACGAAGATGCCGTACATAACGATACGCCCAACACGATGGTTCACCGCATCCACAATGCGGATATAGCCGCGGATCAATCCCGACATTGCACGGCCCCCTTTTCCGTCGTCAAAGCAAAGGCTTGCGCAAGCCACCCGGCAATCAATCCCGCCATCGCGCTCTGTTCGGTTTCGGTTTGGATCAGGTCATTCCGGATTTCCAACATCACGTTCAGATGCCCGGCGCCAAGCGCATGCTCTTTCAATGTGTGTGTCACGCCATGTTCAGGGCCATAAGGCAGATTGCGCCGGACGTTGTACCCGGCGTGGCTTGGCGTCGTCTGCAGCATCGCGTCGGCCAGACGGCTGTCGGCATCGTGAAGCACGCCAATTTCGACATCCCGAAGTTGGCCGTGATACACCGGCGTAAAGCTGTGGATCGTCACAAGAACCGGGCTTTGCGTCAGGTTCATCCGGTTGGCCACCGCCCCGCGAAAGGGTTCGTAAAACGTCTGCGCGCGGGCCGTACGCTCTTGCAAAGACAATCCAACATTTCCGGGAATATCGATCACCTCGCTGCGCGCGGGCATCGCGTCTGCGGCCGAAGGTGGGCGGTTGCAGTCATAGACAAGCCGCGAAACCGTACTGGCCACCAATGCCGCGTCCAGCATGCTGGACAAACCGCGCGCCACTGCCATGGCCCCCGGATCCCACGCGGCGTGGCTTAGGCGGGTTTCTTCGGACAGGCCCAGATTCTGAAAGGACGCAGGAATTTCATGCGTCGCATGTTCACACACCAACACAACTGAAGATGTCCCATTAGGGTTCACCGTCTGAACAGGCTGTACCAATGCTTCCCCACCGCGTTGTGCCGTTGCCTCGACTTCGCTTACAAGCTGCTTGCCAAAAACGGTTTCTGTCAACATAATTTTGAAAAATTAATATCAGCAAGATGTGCTTTGTTATTTTTTCGATCAAAAAGGGAGCAGTTCATGCCCGACGCGGCACTCACGATTTCAGATCTGATTCAGCAGCGGCTTGACGATCTGACCCGGGCCGAGCGTCAGCTGGCGCATTCCATCCTTGAAAATTATCCGGCTTCGGGGTTGGGACCACTGACGGCACTTGCGAAAGACGCCAATGTATCGGTCCCCACGGTGGCGCGCATGGTGCAAAAGCTTGGTTTTAAAGGATATCCAGAGTTTCAGGCCGAACTGCGCGAAGAGCTTAAGGCGAAGGTCAAAAACCCCATCGCCAAGCACGACACATGGACGGGCGGCGCCCCATCGGGGCACATACTGAACCGTTTCACCGATGCCGTGATCGACAATATCCGCCACACGCTTGGCCAGATCGAACCCGCAACTTTTGACGACGCCTGTGCGATGATCGCCGAAACCGACCGCCACCTTTACATCGTGGGCGGGCGCTTGACCCACACACTGGCGGAATACCTGTTCCTGCATATGCAGGTGATCAGGTCACAGATCACACATATTCAATCCACGTCAAATGCCTGGCCCCACTATTTGCTAGACGTGAAAGAGGGCGATGTTTTCGTCATCTTTGACGTACGGCGATATGAAAACAACACGCTGAAGCTGGCCGAAATGGCCCACGCCAAAGGAGCAAGAATTATCCTGTTTACTGATCAATGGCGTTCACCGGTTCATCAACTGGCTCAGATCAGCTTCAGCAGCCGGATCGTTGTACCATCAGCATGGGATTCCGTCGCAACGACACTTCTGCTGGTCGAAACGATGATTTCCTCGGTCCAGAACCTGAACTGGAGCGACACCAAATCCCGTATGGAAGAACTGGAAGAAATGTTCGACCAGACAAAGCTTTTTAGAAAGTTCACCTAGCGCCGAACACCCCTGCCCCCGCTATTGCCCGCTCATGCTCTGCCGGAACGAAGGCTCCACACGATAAAGCGAAAACCGCCCAACTTCGCGGACTTGGTTCAGCCCAAGCGAAGCTGGCAATGCCTTCTGGCGCTTGTCCAGCAGCAGAACATGAGTGAATTTCTTGTCCCAGTTCTGCACAAATTCATAGGGTGCAGTTGGATGCCGATCATCCGCCAGCAGTCGAAAATCGACCGCGAAAAGCGCCGGATGCGCGTGGTCAGCCCATTGGGGAAGAAGCGTGATCGCATGCACACCTTGGAACAAGGTTGGCACGAAGACATCCGCCTGCGGAACAAGCAGCCCCTGCAGATGAGACAGGCGTAAATCAGATGCCCCCACCTCGGCACGAATTGGCAGGACACGATCACCGGGCGAAAGCGTTCCAGTCGCGGCGCGCATATCGCGCACCTCCGCGTCATAACGATACGCAAAGCGTTCAAAGGCAATTCCGCGCGCGCAGATCAAGATTGCGATGATCGCGACAAGCCCGCGCAGCTGACCCCGGCTTAGCCCGCGCCAAGACGTGCACGCGATGAATACGGCACAGGTTAAAACGGGCGCGCGGATTTGCACAAATGCCACGCCGTTCAGCCACGTCGGCGCAACAAGGCTTAGCAGGACCAGCGCGATAAGGACCCCCCGCGCCTTGTCTTCCAAAACCAACCGTGGCCCATCAGTTTTACGCAGGCACCAGACAAAGACAGCAAGCAACGCCAGCACCGCAGCCCCAAGAAGGTTAAGCGCAGGGAAACTCTGAGTGTTCGGGGCAATCGCGGGGGACGTGAAGACTGCGATCCGATCCGCGATGTAACCAAACCCGTTAAGAAGCTCTGCAGGCGACTCGGGGCCTGACTTCAGCATGACGAGCAGCCAAACAAGCGGGATGACAAAAGGCACCATTTGCACCCCAAGCCGTATAAGCCGCCGCGCGACGCTGCCTTTGCTGGCCAGCGCCAACTGAACCTCTCGTCCGAAAACGGCGACAGCCAGAAAACCAAACGCAAAGAAATGCATAAGGTAAACCGCCGCCGCATAGATCAAGAACACGGCAAAGCGATACCGCCGCCAGTCTGGCCGCTCCATCCCAAGCCACAGCGCGATGCCATAGATCGTGAATGGCATTGACCAGACGTAGTTTTGGAACCCCCAAAAGAAGGGCGCGCTGAACACCAGCAATCCAGCCGCCGCAGACCAACGCGTCCATCTGCCATGAATGACACGGGCCAGAGCCATGGTTGAGCCAACAAGGTTGACTGCGTAACTGGCCATCACCCAATTGGAAAATCGCGTCACGTCCCCCGGCGCGCCAAGGCCAAGCCAGATCAGATCAACGGCCGAATTCGGCACCAATCCAATTTCGTAACTGTAATATTCTGACAACGCGTTTTCTGGCGCCATCGCCGCAATATACAGGCGCGCAATATGATTGGGCAGATCGACCAGCGGCAGGTTGATATGCGCAAGAATGGGCAGCGCGGTAAAGGCGACCACAAACAGCGCGCACCATACCACATTCAACTCGCCCCGGCTTTCGACGCGGTGGGAAACGGTATCTGTCAGCATTAGCGGCTCGAATTTGCGGTCACGTTGATGACTGGTGCTTCGATGTCTTGTTCAGCATCCCCGGCCGACACGATTTCATCGACAATGAACCTGGGGCGCCGCTTCGTCTCTTTATAGATTTTCCCGACATATTCGCCGATCACGCCCAAGGCGATCAGGTGCACGCCCCCCAGCAGGCTTAAGGGCAGAACAACCGACGTCCACCCCGGAATGGTATCCCCGCGCGCCCAGGCGTAAATTGAATAGAGGCTGTACAAGAACGTGATGGCCGCCACCGCAAAGCCAAACAACACAATCATCCGCAGCGGTTTGACCGAGAATGAGGTCACCCCTTCAAGCCCAAGCGAGATCATCTTGCGCAACGTATACTTGCTTTCCCCCGCAACACGCGGGGATCGGTCATAGGTCACGACATCGGTCGTGAAACCCAGCTGGCGCACAAGGCCGCGTAGGAAAAGGTTGCTTTCCTCAAAGCTGCGCAGCGCTCTTATCGACTTGCGGCTCATCAACCGGAAATCTGCGTGATCCGGGATCAGATCGACCCCTAGCCTTTCCAGAATACGGTAATATGTCCGCGCCGAAGCCCTTTTAAACCACGTATCGCTTTCCCGCGAAGCCCGCACACCAAAGACGATGTCAGCGCCTTTCAGGTATGCCCTGATCATCCCAATCACGGCATCCGGATCATCCTGAAGATCGGCATCCATGCTAACGACCACATCGCCGCCTGCATGGATCAGCCCGGCAAACAACGCCTGTTGATGGCCTTGGTTGCGTGACAGTTTGATCCCCCGCACAGTAAGAGGCGTCCGCGCGGTTTCGATCATCTTCCATGTCGCGTCATAGGACCCATCGTCCACCAAGACGACTTCGGTATTCTGGGAGATCAGCTTTGCAGCCTGAAGGTCTTCGTTCAAACGCTCCAGCCGTTCAAAAAGCGCTGGCAGGGCCAGTTCTTCGTTGTGGCAGGGCACGACAATAGAAAGGCGCGGGATGGCGCGTTTCGCCGCCGCGGTCGGAAAATCGACATCAACTGTGTTCTGAAAAGACGACAATTTTTGCTCCAATAAACGTCAAAATGCTGTAAATTGCCGCGCCCGAAATCTGAGCAACGACGTACGGAATACCCTGTGCCTGAAGACCAACAATCACCAAAAGGTTCACCCCGAAGGCCACCAGTACGACCAAAAGATAAAGCGGCAAACTGCGGGCCATCGACCCACTGTGTGCGAATGTCCAAGACCGGTTAAGCACATAAGACAGCAGCCAACCGATGAAGTAGCCCACCGCATTTGAAACCGCGAGGCTAAGCTCCGCCCCTACATGCAGGGCAAAGATCACCGCCAAGCCCACTCCGGTGTTAAGCAGCCCAATCAGGATATAGCGGCCGATTTGCCCGCGCAGGTTTGGCATGACAGTTGCGCCCATCACGGGGCCGTCGCGTAACAGGAATACTGCCCGCCCATCGCGCACCAGCGCAGCTTGGCCTCTAGCGGGCGCAGTTTCGCCAAGGCGCGCGGGAAGAACAGGTGGTAATTGGTCTTCGGTGCCACCCACCCTGCCTTGGCCATTCGTTTGCGCATTTCACCGGCTCGTATCAGAACCGCGTTCACGTCAAACGGGCACCGGCGGACCGCATCAAGCGTCAGTGGGTTCAGCGGGTTATGTTCGAATATCACCATGCGCCCGCCCGTGCGTGTTACGCGGCGCATTTCCTGCAACCACTCAACATGTTCTTCTTCGGGGATATGGTGGAACACACATGCGGTAAAGGTCAGGTCAAAGCTGTTATCCTGCGCCGGAATGCGCCCGTCTTCGATCAAAAGCTGAGGTTCATCCCCACCATGCAATTTACGCGCAGCCCCCAGGCTTTCTGCCGACACATCCGCCGACACAACGGATGTGTCAGGGAAACAGCTGCGAAACCCCGGAAGGGAATTCCCCATGCCGCTGCCGAAATCCAATATCTGCGGGGCGTCCAGTGACCATTGATCGACCAATCTCTTAAGCTCTTTGATTTTGTAAAGCGCAAAGTAATCAGGGTCTTCGCCCGTCAGCTTAATGCTTTCACGGTGCTGCTGTTCATAGTCTGCAACATATGAATCAAATTCGGCTTGCGGCATCGGCGAACGGCCTCGGATAACTATTAACGTTTCGCAATCCATAACAGAGATTTGCGACGCAAGTGGGGCAAAAGTTACTTACCGTCAAGCAACTGTTGCTTTGTGTTGCTCTTTGGGCCGCTATCGCCTTCCTGTCACTTACCGATATGCGAAACCCTGTCAGTTGCATAAATTGCAACTAACACTGCAAACGTAACAATTTACGCATCAGTCCGCGTTACCTATCGTTCCGGTCACACTTAGGGAGGAGTGGACATGAATTACTTTTTGAAGCGGGCCTTGGCCCCAGCGATCCTATCCGCCGCGCTTGCCGCTGTACCGGCATCCGCGCAGCAGGCAAACGACACACTGCGCGTGGCATTGGCCGAGGAAATCCTGAACCTCGACTATAACTACACGACCAAGCGTGAATATATCATCCTTGCTCAGATGACGGACACAACGCTGTTCAGCCTTGATCCGAACACGCAAGAGTTCAACCCAGCCGTCGCAACCGGGTACGAATATATCGACGAAAAGACGCTGGACGTTTCGCTGCGCGACGATGTGAAATTTCACGACGGCAGCACCCTAACAGCCGAAGACGTCGCCTATACCTATAACTGGATCGTCCGCGAAGACAGTGAATCCAACGCTTCGGGCACCGTCGGGCGCTGGTTGGATAATGTAGAGGTCACCGGGCCGACATCTGTACGTTTTCACCTGAAATCTGTCTATCCGCTGGTACTGCGCGACATGGCGCAGCGGATCATGCTGCGCAAAGCGGGCACCTATGATGCGGGCGGCACAATCAATCGCGATGCGATGGCGCAGCAACTGATCGGCACCGGCCCTTATAAGGTTGTCAGCTTTGAGCCGGGTCAGGAACTGGTTTTGGAACGCTTTGACGATTTCTTTGGCGAAAAGCCCGCGATCCAAAAGGTCGTCGTACGCAACCTTCCCGACATCGGCACCCAACAGGCCGAGATGATGTCAGGCGGCATCGACTGGATGTTCAAAGTACCGCTTGATCTGGCCGAAAGCCTTGGCGCGACCCCGTTGGCCACGCACCTTAGCGGCCCAGACCTGCGTATTGCCTTTATCGTGCTGGACGCCGCTGGTTACACCGATGAAAATGGGCCACTGACCAACACCAAAGTCCGTCAGGCGATCAACCATGCCCTGAACAAAGCGGATATGGCCAAGTACCTGATCGGCGGCAGCGCCGAACCGATCCACACTGCCTGTCACCCGGCCCAATTTGGCTGTGACGTCAGCGTGAAAGATTACAGCTATGATCCTGATACCGCGCGCGCGCTGCTTGCGGATGCTGGGTATGGCGATGGCTTCCCGCTGGAACTTTGGGCCTATCGCAACAAAGCGGTTGCCGAAGCGATTGCCGCTGATCTGACGGCGATCGGCCTTGATGTTGATCTGCGCTACGTCAAGCTAGAGTCGCTGAACCAAGCGCGCGCGTCGCAAGACATTCCTGCGTATTTCGGCACTTGGGGATCGGGCGGAACGGCAGACACAGCCGCCATCGCGCGTATTCACTTCTCTATGGATACAGACCGCAACCTGTCTGGCGATGAAGCCTTGGCAGAGGAAGTCTTGTCCGCCGAACAGACCAGCGTTCAGGAAGATCGCGCCGCGATCTATTCCAGCGCGCTTGGGAAAATCGCCGATCAGGCCTATTGGGCCCCGCTGTTCACCTATTCGGCGAACTACCTTGTTTCGCCTGATCTGGATTTCCCGCTGGACCCTGACGGGCTGCCCCGTCTGCAGAACTCCAGCTGGAAGTGATAGGCTGCTGACAAACGCCGTTCCCGGGGCAGAGGTGCTTGGGGAACGGCCCTTGCTGTTCGATTGAACCGAAAGTCTGACCCATGTTGAAATACATCCTGCTGCGTGGCCTTCTGGCCATCGCCGTAGCGTTCACCGTGTCACTCGCCGCCTTTTTCCTGCTGAACGCCGCAACCGACCCGGCGCAGGCAATCGCGGGCGAAGATGCCACCCAAGAAGTCGTCGAAACGATCCGCGCCCGGTACGGGTTGGATCAGCCCCTGCCAGTGCGATACGCACAGTGGCTGGGCGGTGTGCTTCGGGGTGATTTTGGCGAAAGCTATTACTGGCATAAACCGGTGGCCGAACTGGTCGCCGAACGCGCGGGCACAACAATCACGCTGGCCCTGTCGGCGCTTTTCGTCACAATCCTGATCGCCATCCCGCTGGGTGCCTTTGCGGCCCTTAACCCTAATTCTTGGATCGACCGTGTGGCGCTTGGCGTGGCCGTGTCGGCGCAGGCGGTTCCGAATTTCTGGCTTGGCCTGATCATGATCATCCTGTTTGGCGTCATGATGCCGATCTTTCCGGTGTCTGGCGACGACACATGGCGCCACTTTGTCTTGCCCGCCTTTGTCCTTGGTGCATCGTCCGTGCCCGCCGTGATGCGCCTAACACGCACCGGCCTGATCGAGGTGATGGGTGCAGACTATATCCGCACGGCCCGATCCAAGGGCTTTCGCTCGGGTGCCCTTTTGCGCCGCCACGCCCTTCGCAATGCGCTGTTGCCGGTGATTTCGGTTCTGGCCGTGCAACTGGGCCAGAAATTCGGCGGCTCTGTCATTACTGAAAGCATCTTTGCCATCAACGGCCTTGGCCGTCTGGCACTTGAATCGATCCTCGGCGCGGACATTCCAACCGTGCAGATGCTGATCTTCGTCTTTGCCATCGTCTTCGTCGCGATGAACTTGGTGGCCGACATTCTTAACGCAGCTCTGGACCCAAGGATCCGTATCGGATGACACAGGTAGAAAGCTTTACAGTCGCCGTGCCCGAAGAAGCCGCGCCGCTTACCCCCCGCCAACTTATGCGCCGCCGCGCCCTTGGGCACACCGGCTTTCTGATCGGCGCTGGCCTGATTATCGCGCTGGCGTTGATCGCGCTGTTCGCACCGCTGATCGCACCGCACGACCCGTTCGTTCAGTCGCTGAGCAGCCGCATGCTGCCCCCCGTCTGGGATGATGGCGGCACGTGGGAACATATTCTAGGCACCGACCAGAACGGTCGCGATTATCTAAGCCGCCTGATCTATGGTGCGCGGGTCTCCATCTCGATCGGGCTTGGCGCGGCGACCATTGGCATGCTGATCGGCGTGACCCTTGGGGTGATCGCAGGCTATTTCGGGGGCTGGGTTGACCACGGCGTCAGCTTCTTGCTGACCGCGCAACTGGCCCTGCCCGGCCTTCTGCTGGCGATGGCGCTGGTGTTTATCATCGGCCCGTCAATCTGGGTGGTGATCTGCATCATCGGCGTGCTGCACTGGACGTACTACCTTGTCGTCACGCGGTCTGCCACGCAGCGGATCAGGAACCTTGATTTCGTCGCGGCCGCCGCGGCCTCGGGCGCAACGCCGCGTCAGATCATCTGGCACGAGATTGTCCCCAACCTGATTTCGCAGATCATCGTGATCTTCACCTTCGAACTGGGCATCGCAATTCTGGCCGAAGCATCCCTTTCGTTCTTGGGTGTCGGCATCCAGCCCCCAACACCAAGCTGGGGCCTGATGATCGCCGAAGGCAAAGAGGCGATGTTCTATCGTCCGTGGCTTGTGGTTCTGCCGGGTCTTTGCCTTTTCACGCTTGTGATCGGCGCCAACCTTATGGGCGATGGACTGCGCGATATTACTGCTCCGGAGGGGCGCAACTGATGTCAAAACTTCTGGAAATCAACAACCTTTCAGTCACGCTTCCGCTTCCGGGTGGGCAACTGCACGCGGTGCGCGACGTGTCGATCACCCTGAACCGGGGCGAGGCTCTGGGCATCGTCGGGGAAAGCGGGTCGGGCAAAAGCATGTCGGCGCTGGCGCTGATGCGGCTGTTGCCGCAGCGGGCACTGCAAACCGGCAAGATGCTGTTTGACGGCACCGACCTGACCGGCCTTTCCGATGCGCAATACGCGCAACAGTTTCTTGGCCACCGGATCGCGATGATCTTTCAGGAACCGATGACCTCGCTCAACCCGGTCTACACTATCGGGCGGCAATTGACCGAGGCTGCGGTGCAGTTCGGCAGCTACACCCCAACGGCGGCACGCGCACGTGCATTGGCGCTGTTGGATCGTGTCGGCATTCCGGACCCAAAGGCGCGAATGGCGCAGTATCCGCATCAGTTGTCAGGTGGGCAGCGTCAGCGCGTGATGATCGCGATGGCCCTGATGTTAGAACCGGAACTGCTGATCGCGGATGAACCCACTACCGCGCTTGATGTTACCGTTCAGGCGCAGATCCTTGACCTGCTGGCCGACCTGCGGCGCGAAATGGGCATGGCGATGATCCTGATCACCCATGACCTTGCCGTGGTTGCCGAACAGACCGACCGCGTCGCCGTAATGTACGGCGGCGAGATGATCGAAGAAGGCACCGCGAAATCCGTCATGGCTGCCCCTGCGCATCCTTATACGCAGGCCCTGCTAACGGCGATCCCGCGCATGGATGGCCCACCGCGCCGGCTGGGCGCAATTCCGGGAACTGTGCCGTCGCTAATGACCCCGCCCAAGGGCTGCGTCTTTGCCCCCCGCTGCGGTTTCGTTCGGCCCGATTGCCTTGAAGCCCGGCCGCCGCAACTGGGCGATGCAGATCATCAGCGCCGTTGTGTTCTGTCCGACGCTGATCGCCCAACATCCGCGCCCGCCGCCCCGATCCGCACGGATCATGCCGAGGTTTCTGGCGGCGAGGCCGTGATTGCGGCCCGCGACATCACGCAGGTCTTCACCTCTCGTAAAGGGATGTTCGGGCCGAAGCACGAAATCCGCGCGGTCGATGGCGTTAGCCTGACGCTGAAGCGTGGTGAAACGCTTGCGCTGGTCGGTGAAAGTGGGTCGGGGAAATCCACCTTGGCGCGGATCATGCTGGGCCTTTCGCTGCCCACATCCGGCACCGTTGAAATGCTGGGCCGCCCCGTGGCCGACCTTGCCCCGCTGGAACGCGCGGCGTTGGTGCAGCCGATCTTTCAAGATCCCTACTCCTCTCTCAACCCGCGCCGGACCTTGGCTGAAATCATTGCCCGCCCGCTGACCCTGCGCGGCGAGGATGACCCCGAAGCCTGCGCAGCCAAAACCCGCGACGCGATGGAGATGGTGCGCCTGCCCGCCCGAATGCTTCATTCCTACCCCTCGCAAATTTCGGGCGGTCAACGACAGCGTGTCGCGATTGCCCGCGCCTTGGTGACGCGGCCACAAGCGTTGGTATGCGATGAACCGACGTCCGCGCTTGATGTTTCGGTTCAGGCGCAAATCCTGAACCTTCTGGACGAACTTCAGACCGAACTGGGGCTAAGTTGCCTTGTCATCACCCATGACATGGCCGTGGTGCATCAGGTTGCTGACCGGGTGGCTGTGATGCTGAACGGCAAGCTGGTCGAAGAAGGTGGATGTGACAGCGTACTCCGCAACCCTTCCAGCGACTACACCGCCCGCCTTTTGGCCGCCGCGCCGCAGTTCCGCCCAGACGAAATGACCGCCCCTCCGGCACAAGAGGCCACCGCATGAAGATGACCCCCGACACATTGTTCGCCCGCGACACGCTTTGGCAGTCATGGCTGGATGTCGAAGCCGCGCTGGCCCGTGCGCAGGCTGATCTGGGTATGATCCCGGCGTGGGCCGCCAGCGAAATCAACGCAGCCGCCGATCTGGACAAGCTGGGGCGTGATGCGTTGGACGCCGATGTCAAACGCACCATGGCCCCGATCCTGTCGCTGACCCGACTGTTGGGAAAAGCCGCAGGCAAGGCCGGTGATTACGTTCATTGGGGCGCGACCACACAGAACGTCATGCAAACCGGGAGACTGTTGTTGCTGCGCAAAGCTGACGGTGAAATCCGCGCCAACCTGGGCAGGGCCGTCGCGCGCATGGGGGACTTGGCGCAGGAACACGCGAATACCCCGATGGCCGGACGCACCAACCGACAACACGCCCTTCCGATCACCTTTGGCTTTAAGATCGCTGGCTGGATTGAGGAAATGGAACGCGCCGAAGCACGGCTGACCGATGCCACCACCCGAATGCTTGCCCTGCCCTTCGGTGGCGCGGTCGGCGCGATGCATGCCTTTGGCCCACAGGGTCGTGACCTGAATCGCCGCCTTGCCGCCGATCTTGGCTTGCGCGAACTGCTGGTTCCGGGCCGAACCGCCAACGACCTTTTCGCGGAATACGTCGTGCAACTGGCCCTGCTTGCAATGACCGTCGAACGCATCACGACCGAGGTTTACACCTTGATGACCGACGAAATTGGCGAAGTGACAGAGCAATTGGACAAAGGCACCGTTGGATCGTCAACAATGCCGCAAAAGATCAATCCTAAATACGTTGTCCGCTCTATCTCTTTGGCGGCCGAGCTGCGCAGTTTTGCCGCCCCCGCACTGGAAACCGGGCGCAGCAGCCATGAGGGGGATTCAGCCGCGAACCATCTGCTGTCATCCGTGCTTGACCGCGCCGTCCCGCTTGCGTGGCGGATGAGCGAAAGCTTTGCGGAAACGCTGACACGGCTTAACCCGAACCCGGCACGGATGGCTGAAAATTTGGCGCGCAGCAACGGGGCGATCAATGCGGAAAACCTGATGATGGCCCTTGCGCCTAAAGTCGGTCGCGCGGCAGCCCATGACGTGGTGCATCACGTGCTGGAAGCCGGCTGTGTTGCCGACCTTGCCACCGCGCCTGACATCACCGCACACCTGACGCCTGATGAAATCACGGCCGCACTGAACCCCGCGCTTTACACAGGCGATAGCGAGGCGATTGCAATTGAGGCCGCACAGGTTGCACGCGGGCTAAGCGCAAAACTGGGCGCTTAGATAAGTTCCAGAAGATCCTGCGCCTGTGGCTCTGTCCGGCGCAGGTCTTCGACATGTTCTGACACCGCATCAAGAAACCGTTCCGCGAATGGCGCGCGTGGGCCGGGCGGGTGCAGGCTGGCATAGGTGATCCAATGTTCCCCTTCGATGGGGCGAAGGACCAGACCATTCCCGGCAACCGGCGGGGCGCAGACGCGATCAATCAAGGTAATACCAAGACCCGCGCGCACCATTTCGACGGTCACAACGGTCGACCCCGTTTCAAACGATATCGTATAGGGATGGCCCGCGCGGCCCATCAGTTCCTCTAACCGATCACGCCAACGCTGCCCCGGCGCCAACGTGACAAAGCTCTGGTCGGCCAGCTCTTCTGCGCGAATGACGGCCCGCCCCGCCAATGGATGGCTTTCAGGCATCAGCACGCACAAACGAGACCGCAGGAACTGAACAATCTGCAGATCGATAATCGCGTTTTCGACCGGCAAAGAAATCAGGCCAAGGTTATAGCCACGCACGGAAACCTTACTTTCGATGTCAAAGCGGCTTTCGACATTCACGGTGCACTGCAACTGCGGCAGCTCTGCCGACAGGCGCGCCAATGCGGGCACCACAAGGCCGCTTGCCAAGGGGGCCGCCGTCACAACCGAAAGCCAATCCTGCGCACGCCCGCGAATGTCAGACGCGACCCTTGGAATTTCGTCAATACCGATCAGCGTGTTGGCCACCTGCCGAAAGAACAGCTGCCCCTCTTCGGTCAGTTCAAGTCGGCGGCGTTTGCGCGAAAACAGCGACAGGCCAACATCGCTTTCCAATTGCGATAACAATCGGCTGGCCGCAGACACGGATATGTTCAACCTGTCCGATGCCTCGGACAATGCGCCGGTCAACACGATGTGCCGGAAAAGTTGTAGCGCCCGCAGGTTCATGAAAGATGCGCAGCCGTGAACCAAGGGCTTGCGGCGTTCAAGCTGGTCACACGACCTGTCATATCCAACGTCCCTTTAAGTGATTGAAATACGGGTACCATAGACCGCCTTACAGCGCGTCGTCTTTAACCGCCTGCATCGACACATGCGTCGAGGTGTTCCCGACATGTGGCAAGGTTGAAATCTTTTCGCCCAGCACCTGACGATAGCGGTTAATATCCGCCGTACGGACCTTCAAAAGGTAATCGAACGACCCCGCAATCATATGGCATTGTTCGATCTCGGGGACTTCACGCACCGCAACGTTAAACGTGCGAAGCGCCCGTTCTGTGGTGTCGGTCAATTTCACCTCAACAAAGGCCACGTGGTCCCGGCTTAACTTTGCTGGATTCAGGACGGCGCGAAACCCGGTGATATAGCCATCTGACTGCAACCGTTTCAGCCGCACCTGACAGGGCGTTTTCGACAACCCGACCACGCGCGACAACTCTGTCACAGGCATGCGCCCGTCTTTGCTTAGCACCTCAAGAATGGCGCGGTCATATCGGTCAAGTTGACTTGTTTTATCCATATCGCAGAGCATAAGTCGCAAAATGCTTGGCGATCAATAGGGATATTGCTGGGATTATCCGCTTTTCTTGGCCGCTCGGACTATCGCGGTATCGCTTTAATGATCTGCGAAAAGTGGCGTAAGGCAAACTGTGCTGCCTTACGCCGGTGTGTTTTAGTGTTTGAACTTCTTGATCTCGCCCGATGCAAGGCGCGAACTGTAAGATTGCAGTTCCTTGCGAACAATCGACATCAGGAAGTAAAGCGCCGTGATGTTGACCACCGCCATCGCAAAGATCGCCGCATCCGAGAAGTCGATGACAGGACCAAGGCTGGCCGCCGCACCGATTACCACGAAGATGCAGAAGATCACCTTGAAGATCAGTTCAGATGTCTTCCCTTCGCCGAAAAGGTAAGTCCACGCTTTCAGCCCATAGTAGGACCAAGAAATCATGGTCGAGAATGCGAAGAGCACAACAGCAACCGCCAACACATAAGGGAACCAGCTGATCCCGGATGCGAACGCCGCCGAAGTCAGCGACACGCCGCTGTTGCCGTCCACCGTAGCGATCGAATTGCCATCAAGAACATACAGCCCCGTCGCCGGGTCCGAAATCAACTGGCCCGAAATCGTGATCACCAAAGCCGTCATCGTACAGATGACAACCGTGTCGATCAGCGGTTCCAACAGGGAAACCAGCCCCTCTGTGATCGGCTCTTTGGTCCGAACCGCAGAGTGTGCGATGGCCGCAGACCCCACGCCAGCCTCGTTCGAAAACGCTGCACGCTTGAAGCCTTGGATCAACGCACCAACAAAGCCGCCCGCGATCCCCAAGCCGGTAAATGCACCGGTAAAGATTTGGCCGAAGGCCCAGCCGATTTTGTCATAGTTCACGATCAGGATGATCAGCGCGGCACCGACATAAAGGATGCCCATGAACGGCACGACCTTTTCCGTCACGTTGGCGATGGATTTAATACCGCCCACAATCACCGCAAACACAACGAGCGCGAAAATCACGCCTGTGATCCAGCCGGGATAATCGCCAACGATGCCCGAAATCTGCGCATGCGCTTGGTTGGCTTGGAACATATTCCCACCGCCCAGCGCACCAAGGATACAGAAGATCGAGAACAAGATCGCCAAAGGTTTCCCGCCGGGCAGCCCACGTTCGGCAAACCCCTTGGAAATATAGTACATCGGGCCACCCGAAACCGTCCCGTCGGGATATTCGTTTCGGTATTTAACCCCCAGCGTACATTCGGTGAACTTTGACGCCATGCCCAGAAGGCCCGCCAAGATCATCCAAAAGGTCGCGCCCGGCCCGCCAATGCCGACGGCCACAGCCACACCGGCAATATTCCCAAGACCAACAGTCCCAGAAAGCGCGGTTGCAAGCGCCTGAAAGTGGCTGACTTCGCCCGCGTCATGCGGATCGGAATAGTCACCTTTGACCAGCGAAATCGCATGGCCAAAGAAACGCACCTGAACCAACGCAAAGTAAATCGTAAAGACCGACGCTGCCACAACCAGCCACAGCACGATCCATGGAAAACTTGTCCCGGGCAACGGGGCAAAGATCAGGTTTACGAACGGGCCGGTGAACTTGGCGAAAACCTCGTTCACCTTGTCGTCCAGTGACATCGCCTCTTGTGCATAAGCGGGCATCGCCGCCGCAAGCCCCGGCACCGCGAGGAGTGTTTTTGTGATCAGTTTCATATCATTGCCCCCTTACGCGATGACTGTGACAGGCACAGTTGCGCTCATGACAAGGTTCGCGGTCGAACTTCCGAAGAAGCGCTTTGCAAATCCGCCCTCGGAAGATCGGCAAACGATGATCTGTTGGCCGCCATATTCTTCGCAAATGCCGTTAAGCGCGTCTGCGACATCACCATGACGCACGATGCCGGATGCTTTCAGCCCAGCATCGGTAAGCGCCTTCACGGCGGGATCAATGATCCGTTCGTGCGCTGTCGAAATCTCTTGCTCTCGACGCTTGTGACGCACGGCGTTTTCTTCTGCGGTTTGGAATGAATAGGGGGACCATTCGATGACATAGGCAACCAGAAGCTCGCAATCGCCAATCAGCGACGCAAGGTTCTTTGCATAGTCAAGCGCCCTGTCCCCTGAGCCTTGCCCATCGAGGCCGATTATCAATTTTGTCGACATTTTTTTTCCTTTTTCCCTGTTGTACGCCCCGTTAAAGCGGGCCGCGCTGAGAAGCCGGATGTGACCTACCCCACCCTCTGTCCCAAAGGGGCTGAGCCATTTGGCTTCTTAAGGACAGGATAGCCGTTTTGGCTGGTTATGAGGCCCTAGTTTGGGATTCTGACGGGTCGTTTGCCCAAAATGAGGCCAAAATTCAGTCCAATTGGCCAAGTCTCGCGCACAATAGCCCGAATTTTAGGCGTTTATGCCTGACATTGGAAATATTCGACCACTTGATCTAAAACTGAGTCTATCGCGTTTTGGAGGCCCTAAGAAGCGGCTGGGGCGACCTTCTGGCGCCCCCGATTAAGAACCTCACCTCCTCTTGTGGCACAATGGCTGACAGCTCGGACGCCGAGGTCGCTGACACAGCTGGGCATGAATGCAACGCGTCGCCAGCCCGCTCTCTCAAAAGAACGAAACTGACTTTGATGCGCTGCTGGCGCTGAAAGAATGGACTGCGCCCCTTGCCAGCCTGTATTGCGCCGAATAACCCTAAATGAACTTTACCAAAAAGGCTGACGCCCGCGTGTTTCTTTACCGTTTCCTCCTAACCCTCGCTGCTCCGTTTTTTGCCATTCGCCTGCTGCTGCGTGGTGGGATTGCCAATTTGAGCGAACGATTGGCCAGCGAACAAGGGTCAGCCCATCGTGGCGCGGTGTTTTGGGTGCATGCGGCATCCAACGGCGAACTGACCGCCGCGCGCCCGCTGATCAAGGCGTTGTTGGACCGCGACCGCGGCCTGCGGATCATCATCACCTGCAACAGCGACACCGGCAAAGCGCTTGCACAGGATTGGAAACTCGCACGCGTGTCAGTGCGGCTTGCCCCGCTGGATTATGGGTTTGCCGTGCGCCGCTTTATCGCAAACTGGCAACCCGACGCGCTGATCCTGATCGAGAATGAACTGTGGCCAAATCGAATGGTCGCCATGCAAGAGCTTTCGCGCCCAGTGATCGTTTTGTCGGGCAGAATGTCTGAAAAATCCGCCCGCGTTTGGAAAAAGCTGCCGTCCTTGGCCCGCGAAGTCGTCGGGACAATAACATACTTGTCCGCACAAGACCGCGCATCACGCGACCGGTTCATCGAACTTGGCGTACCCACAGCGAAAATCGGACCGGTGCTGAATTTGAAAACACAAGGCTTACGCGGAGCGTTCGACGCCGAAGAAAAGTTCCACCTTTCCCAAGTCTTCCCCCATGATCGCACCCTGCTTGCCGCATCGACCCACGACGGCGAAGAAAAGCTGATCTTACGTGGTTTTAAAGATGCGCTGGCCGAACGCCCCGACCTTCGCCTAATCATCGCCCCGCGGCACCCCCGCCGCAGCGAAGAATTGCAGGATATTCTGTTCAAGTTCCGCCTGACCTTCGCGACACGCTCAAAAGGTGACGCGCCCAGCGCAGAGACACAGGTTTATCTGGCCGATACGTTGGGCGAGATGCCGCTGTGGTATGAACTGTGCAGCATGACATTTGTCGGCGGATCCCTTGCACCTGTTGGCGGGCATACCCCGCTGGAACCCGCCGCCCATCACAGCATGGTGCTTCATGGCACAAATCTAGAGAATTTCGCGGAAATCTATGCCTCGTTCGAAAAAGCGGGCGCATCGCGGCGCATTTCCGGGGCCAACGACCTTCGGGATATATTGCTGACGCTGTCCAAGGAAGACCGTGACAAAACCGTTAAAGCCGCCGATGCAGTTCTGGACAAGCTGAAGGACGACACCACACTCGCCCCTCTTTTGGATCGCATGGCAAAGCTGACATCCGACGCGAACCTGCGCCGTTAACAATGAGGTTTAAATGACCGGCCCGCTTTTTGACCGCACCGCACTTGAGGCCGCGACGCGGCTGGTCCACTCGCAAATGCCCCCTACCCCGCAATACGCCTGGCCATTGCTGGCCGAGGCGATCGGGACAGAGGTTTGGGTAAAGCATGAAAACCACACACCGACCGGTGCCTTCAAAGTGCGCGGCGGGATTACCTTCATTGACTGGCTGAAACGCACCCACCCGGATATGCCCGGCATTGTCACCGCAACGCGCGGCAACCATGGGCAAAGTCAGGCCCGCGCCGCAGCCTTCGCTGGGCTGAGCGCCAAGGTTTATGTCCCGCGCGGGAACTCGGTTGAAAAGAACGCAGCGATGCGCGCGTTTGGGGCACAGTTGGTGGAATTCGGCGACGACTTTGACACCGCCCGCGAAGAGGCCGTGCGCGTCGCCAAAGAAGAGGGTCTGTTCGTCGTTCCGCCCTTCCATCCCGAACTTGTGCGTGGTGTTGCGACATATGCATATGAATTGTTCATGGCCCAACCTGATCTGGATACGGTCTATGTGCCGATCGGCTGTGGTTCCGGCGTCTGCGGGGTGATCACCGCGCGCGATGCGCTGGGGCTAAAAACAAAGGTCGTGGCCGTTGTGTCAGAGGCCGCGCAAACGGCGAAACTGTCGGTCGAAGCAGGGCGCATGGTGCCCACCGAAAGTGCGGCAACCTTCGCCGATGGTATGGCCGTGCGCGTCCCGGTGCCCGACGCATATGACATCTATTCCAAAGGGGCCGAACGGTTTGTCAGCGTGTCAGACGCCGAAGTAGCCGATGCAATCAGATTGTATTTCAAGGCCACCCACAACGTCGCCGAAGGCGCAGGTGCCGCACCACTGGCCGCGCTGATGCAGGATAAAGAACGGATGCGCGGCAAGCGTGTTGGCGTAATTCTGTGCGGCGGGAATATTGACACCGATTGGTTTGTGCAGGTGATGCAGGGCGGCGTTCCAACGCCCTAGGATCACCCCAACGGATATTGCGCCAGCTCTTCATAGATCGCGGGGCCATTGCCCAAACGAGACTCGTACAGTCCGAAGTGATCCACGGAAAAGCTGGGCGATGAAAAGCTAAGAGCTTGGGCCACGAAATCGTGCATCCGCACCGCGTCAACTTTTTCCGGGTTCAGATAGGCCAGCGTCACATGTGGCACAAACCGCCGCCGTTCGACCGAGATGCCGACAGTGCGTGCCGCCGTTTCAACCTTGGCCTGCAACCTACGCAACGGCAGGCTTTCGGCGACCCCAGCATAAACCAAACGCGGCTTTGCCCCGCCGAACACACCCACACCGCTTAGGGACAGTGTGAACGACGTCGCATCAATCGCCTTGAACGCATGATGCGCCTCTTCAAGGCTGGGCCCTGTCACGTCGCCCAAAAAGCAAAGCGTCAGGTGAAGGTTTTCTGGCACGACCCCCTGCGGCACCGGCAGTTCCTCTTGCAGCACGGTCACCGCCGCGCGCACGTCGTCTGGTAATGCGATGGCAACGAAAGCGCGGATCATGGAGCACTCCTTTGTTGAAGTTCGGCCAAACGGTCCCGCACCTCTGTGCGCACTGGCCCTGTGCGCGGTGCGTCACGAAGGGTGGTGAACAAATGCTCTGGCACGTTGCGGCCGCGCCGGTTCCCTTCCCACGTCAGGGCGCGCAAAACCGCCACTGCCGCATCCGGCAAGCGTTCTGGAATTTCGTGCTCTGCCAACACCGCCCAGACGCCGGCCCAAAGGCGCCCAACGCTCCACGGGTTGTACCCGCCACCGCCCAGAACCAAGTACCGCGTCGTCAGTGGACACAGCGCGGCAACCACAGCCCAATGCGCGTTGTTGGACAGCGATAGGCGCGACAGGGGATCTTCCTCAACCGCATCAGCGCCGCATTGCAACACAATCGCATCGGGACGAAACGCCGAAACCTTTGGCAGGATCAGCTCTTGCAAGATTACGCTCATCTCGCTGTCGTTCAACCCACGCGGCACCGGCAGGTTAAAGGTATTGCCACAACCAGCATCGGCAACCGCACCTGTGAACGGCCAGCGTTTTTCTTCGTGCGTCGAAATCAACAGAACGTCGCCATCCGTCGCAAACGCAGCCTCCACGCCATCGGGATGGTGTGCATCGATATCGACATAGGCAATACGCTGAACCCCAGATCGGCGCAGCGACAGGATCGCCAGCACCGGGTCGTTCAGGTAACAAAACCCGTTGGCCCGGTCAGGCATTCCGTGATGCGTTCCGCCCGCCGGGTGATAGATGACACCGCCCTGCGCCAACAGTTCCCCGGCCAACAATGCACCGCCCGCGCTTGTCGCTGGGCGGCGAAACATCTCGGCGAAGACCGGGTTGGAGTGGGTGCCCAGCGCATGGCGTTCACGCACATGATCGCTGACGGCCTGTTCCCGCTCTGCCCGCTCAAGCGCGGCCAGATACGCCGGGTCGTGCCACAGCGCCAGCGCGGCAGGTTTGGCACGTGGGCTGGTGATGTATTGCCCATCGCCGACCCAACCCAAGGCGCGCGTCAGGTCCATTACCGTAGAGACCCGAGGGATTTTCAACGGGTGCCAGCCCCCATAGCTAGAGCCGCGGTAAATCTCGTGCCCGATAAATCGTGGGGAAAGTTCGCTCACTTTTTGACAATACCTTTATCATCACGGTCATTTCACAGCGGCAATCAGCAAACTTGGGTTTACCTTAACCCGCAAAGCGCAACGTATCGAGGAATTATCTTGCCATAACGCCTTGGTACTGGAATGAGAGGGTGAACAAAAAATCAGAAAAACTGCAGATTATCTATTAGTTCTATGATATTTCAGTTACATTGAGCGTCAGCAACAACCGCAATGAATAGCGGGGACGACACAAACGGTGAGCAGATTTTGAGCCTTATGAGGACGACACAAATACCGATTTCGGTCGGACCATCTCAGAAACGCGACGTACGAACACAGTTCGCCGCGCTATGCTATCGTATTGTCAAAGACCGGCCTCAGGTGCTGTTGATCACAAGCCGCGACACAGGGCGTTGGGTTGTACCGAAGGGGTGGCCAATGGATGGCGTAACCCCAGCCAAAGCCGCAGCCGCCGAGGCATGGGAAGAAGCTGGCGTTGAAGGCCGCGTTATGGATTTTGTTTTGGGAATTTATTCCTACAATAAAACCGTACAAAACAAGGTTACCCTGCCCTGCGTGGTTGCCGTGTTCCCGATCAAGGTCAAACGGCTAAGCGATGATTTCCCCGAAAAAGGGGAACGTAAGCGCAAATGGTTCTCGCTTAAGAAGGCGGCCGCGCGTGTGAACGAAGGCGAACTGGCCCAGATCATCGCCAATTTCGACCCAACGCATTTGCGTTAACGTCCGGCAAGGGCAAGGCGCTGAACCGTGATCGAGCCACGCAGTATTCCCTTGATATCTTAGTAATTTCGCCTATTTCAAAGGATAAACCCAAACCATCGAGCAGCCATGATCCGCTATGCCTTAACCTGTAATGACGGCCACCAGTTCGAAAGCTGGTTTCAGTCGGCCAGTGCATTTGAAAAGCTTCTGGACGCGGGAATGGTGTCATGCGCGGTCTGTGGCGGGGTCGATGTAAAGAAAAGCCTGATGGCACCGCGCATCGGTGCCGCAACACAAGACACACCTGCAAAGCGCCCTCTGTCCACGCCCGCCACACCTGCCGAACAGGCCGTGGCAGACCTTAAGCGCAAGGTCGAAGAGAATTCTGATTACGTCGGCAAAGACTTCGCAAAAGAAGCGCGCGCCATCCATTCCGGCGAAGCGCCAGAGCGTGCAATCTATGGCGAAGCTAAACCCGCCGAAGCGAAGAAGTTGATCGACGAGGGCGTGCCCGTTCTTCCACTTCCATTTACGCCAGCACGTAATTCCAACTAAGGGCGATTTTTCATGACGGTTCTAATTACAGGTGCCAATCGCGGTATTGGCCTTCAAATGGCACACGACTATGCGAAAGCCGGCGAAACCGTGATCGGCACAATGCGCCGCACTGCGCCAGACGAAACCGGCATCCGCTGGGAACAGTTAGAGGTCACCGACCCAAAATCCCACGCAGCCCTTGCACTGCGCCTTGACCGGCAACCGATTGACCTGCTGATCTGTAATGCGGGTGTTTACCTAGATAAGCACGAAAACCTAGCCGATGGTTATGATGCTGAAATGTGGGCCAAAAGCTTTGCGGTGAACGTGACGGGCGTTTTCCAGACGGTACAGAACCTTTTGCCACATCTGCAAATGTCTCACGCCCCCAAAATTGCGATCATCTCTTCACAGATGGCATCCGACACCCGCGCGCCGGGTGGGTCTTATATCTATCGCAGCTCCAAGGCGGCGGCGCTGAACCTTGGGCGCAACCTTGCGGCTGACCTAAAGGATTTGGGAGTTGCTGTGGGCATTTACCATCCCGGTTGGGTTCAGACCGATATGGGCGGCGGCAATGCCGACATTTCAGTTCAACAAGCCGCCGATGGGTTGCGCCAACGCTTTGCCGCGCTCTGCGTCGATACGACCGGCTGTTTTGAGACATATGACGGTAAAACACACGCTTACTAAGGCTTTCAAAACAAAGTCGCACTTGCCCTCACCGCGCCCTTGACCTAGGAAGCGGCGCAATTGAACGGGTGGAGGGGCGCGGATGCCGCTTCTAGTAATGAAATTCGGTGGCACATCTGTCGCCGATTTGGATCGAATTCGAAACGCGGCCGAAAAGGTCAAGCGTGAGGTCGAACGTGGCTATGACGTCATCGTCATCGTTTCGGCCATGTCGGGTAAAACCAATGAATTGGTGGGCTGGGTCGAAGAAACCTCGCCGATGTTTGACGCGCGTGAATATGATGCCGTCGTTTCATCGGGCGAGATTGTGACCGCTGGCCTGATGTCGCTGACCTTGCAGGAAATGGACGTTCCCGCACGCAGCTGGCAGGGCTGGCAGGTTCCGCTGAAAACCACCAGCGCCCATTCCGCCGCCCGTATCGAAGAAATCCCGCGCGAAAATATCGACGCTAAGTTCGCCGAAGGTATGCGCGTGGCGGTTGTGGCCGGTTTTCAGGGCATCAGCCCCGAAGGCCGCGTAACGACGCTGGGCCGTGGCGGGTCTGATACGACCGCTGTTGCCTTTGCCGCCGCATTCGATGCCGAACGCTGCGACATCTATACCGACGTGGACGGCGTTTACACGACCGACCCGCGTATCGAAGACAAAGCGCGCAAGCTGGACAAAATCGCATTCGAAGAGATGCTGGAACTGGCATCGCTTGGTGCCAAGGTCTTGCAGACCCGTTCCGTTGAACTGGCGATGCGATTCAAGGTAAAACTGCGCGTACTATCCAGTTTCGAAGAAAACACCGAAAACTCCGGCACGCTCGTCTGTGACGAGGAGGATATCATGGAAAAGAACGTTGTCTCTGGCGTCGCCTATTCGCGCGACGAAGCGAAAATGACCCTGATCTCGGTCGCCGATCGGCCCGGTATCGCCGCCGCCATCTTTGGCCCCTTGGCCGAAGCAGGTGTGAACGTCGATATGATCGTTCAGAACATCAGCGAAGAAGGTCGCACCGATATGACCTTCTCTTGCCCGGTTAATCAGGTCGGCCGCGCCGAACAGGCGATGCAGAAAGCCAAGGAAGATGGCGACATCAACTTTGGCTCGTTGATTGCGGATACCGACGTTGCCAAGGTTTCGGTTGTGGGTATCGGCATGCGAAGCCACGCAGGTGTCGCAAGCCAAATGTTCCAAGCACTCTCCTCTGAGGGGATCAACATCAAGGTCATCACAACCTCAGAGATTAAAATATCAGTGCTGATAGACCGAAAATATATGGAACTTGCCGTGCAAGCCCTCCATGATGCGTTCGGACTGGATAAAGCAGCCTGAGCAGCGGGGGCAAATGCCCGAAACAACTGAAAGCGAAAGTCGCAAACTCCTTCGGCGTTTGCGTGATACCCTTGCCGAGCCCGGCAAGGGCCAGGAACGGCTTGACCGTATTACCCACATCATCGCTGACTCTATGCGCACAGAGGTGTGCTCTATCTATCTGTTCCGCGATGCTGAAACGCTGGAACTTTGCGCCACCGAAGGCCTGAAGGCCGAGGCCGTTCATAAAACCCGGATGCGCGTGGGCGAAGGTCTGGTTGGGCGTGTCGCCAAATCGGCCCAAGCTGTGAACACGGGCAATGCCCCAGCCGAACGCGGCTTCCGTTACATGCCCGAAACCGGGGAAGAGGTGTTTTCATCCTTCTTGGGCGTTCCAATCCAACGTCTTGGCGAACGGTTGGGCGTGCTGGTTGTTCAATCCAAAGAGGCACGCGAATTTTCCGGCGATGAGGTTTACGCGCTGGAAGTTGTCGCCATGGTCTTGGCGGAAATGACCGAACTGGGGGTCTTCGTTGGCGAAGGCGCGGCCCTTTCTGCCCTGCACCAACGTTCGGAAATGTTCCGAGGGCTTGTTGGGCAAGAAGGCGTCGCAGCGGGCCATGTGTGGTTGCACGAACCCCGCGTAGTGGTGACAAACCCCATCGCGGATGATCCCGCATCGGAAAGCGTGCGCTTACGCGAGGCCGTCGATCAGTTGCGCCTGTCGGTTGACGACATGCTGAGCACCGCCACCACTGCCGATACAGAACAGCGCGATGTTCTAGAGGCCTATCGGATGTTCGCGAATTCCCGCGGCTGGATGCGCCGCATGGAAGAAGACATCGCCAGCGGCCTTTCCGCCGAAGCGGCTGTTGAAAAAGAACAATCAACGGCCCGCGCGCGCCTTCAGACGGTGCCAGATACCTATCTGCGCGAACGGCTGCATGACCTTGATGACCTGTCTAACCGCCTGTTACGCATTCTGACTGGGCAAGGGGCGGAAACCGGCGCCGAGATGCCCGACGACCCGATCCTGATCGCGCGCAACATCGGCCCCGGAGAGTTGTTGGCCTATGGTCGCAACCTGAAGGGCATCGTGCTTGAAGAAGGCTCTGTGGGCAGTCACGCCGCCATCGTGGCCCGTGCGCTGGCCATCCCGCTGGTGATCAACGCCGAACGCATCACGACCGAGGCGCTGAATGGCGACCCCATCTTGGTGGACGGCGAACAGGGTGTGGTTCATCTGCGCCCCGAGGATCAGGTTAAGGCCGCGTTCAAAGACAAGATGGCGATGCAGGCAAAGGCGCAGGAACGCTATGCCTCTATCCGCGACAAGCCCGCTGAAACACTGTGTGGCACACGGGTGTCGCTGCATATGAACGCGGGCCTGATGGCCGACCTGCCGTCACTGGAGGGGTCCGGTGCCGAAGGTGTTGGCCTGTTCCGAACCGAACTTCAATTCCTTGTCCGCAACAAGGTGCCCCGCCGGGCCGAACTGGCCAGCCTGTATTCCACGGTGCTGGATGCCGCTGGCGGGCGTCGCGTCGCGTTCCGTACGCTTGATATCGGGTCGGACAAGGTCCTGCCCTATATGAAGCGTCAGGAAGAGCCCAACCCGGCCCTTGGCTGGCGTGCCATCCGCGTGGGTCTGGACAAGGCCGGTGTGATGCGGATGCAGCTGCAAGCGCTGATCAGGGCCGCAGCTGGGCGACCATTGACGGTAATGTTCCCCTTTGTTGCCCAGTTCGAAGAATTCACCGCCGCGCGCGAACATCTGCTGCGTGAACTGGACCGCGAAGAACGGCTTGGCCGCCCCCTGCCCTCCAAGGTGGAAATTGGCGCGATGCTGGAAACACCCAGCCTTGCGTTTGCCCCGCGCCAGTTCTTTGAATTGGCCGACTTCATCTCGATCGGTGGGAATGACCTGAAGCAATTCTTCTTCGCAGCGGATCGTGAAAACGAGCTGGTCCGGCGCCGGTATGACACGTTGAATGTCAGCTTCCTGACCTTCCTTGAACAGATTGTCGGCCGCTGCAACGAAACCGATACGCCGGTGTCATTCTGTGGGGAAGACGCCGGTCGCCCGCTGGAAGCGCTGTGTTTCGCAGCCATCGGCCTGCGCAACCTGTCAATGCGGCCAGCGTCAATCGGCCCGGTAAAGCACCTGTTCCGCAAGACAAACCTGAACGAGGCGCGCGAAGTGATCGACAAGGCGCGTGTCAGCGGTGCGCAATCGGTGCGTCCGGCGATTACCGAATGGATGAACTCCCTCGACTGGAACGCCTAACGGCGCTCCATTGCTTCGATCCGCAGGCGCAACTCTTCGATCAGCATATCGTCGGGGATACCTGTGTCATGGCTTAGCCGTTGCAGGCCAAACTGTATGTGCGCCATTTCCTGATAATAGGTGGTGAAGGCAAAGTTGGTCGCCGCGCCGGCCACGGCCCCGATGATCGGCACAGTCTGCGCCGCCAGCTTTTGCCCCAGCGCCGTCGCAAGCCGCGGTGTGACCCGCGCGATCAGCCCGTGCACTGCCGAGCCTGTCAACGTGACGCGCGCCGCAAGAAACCCAAGATCCGCACCGTCATCTTTCGCCAATGGCCCTGCCGCTGCAAAGACACGAATGCAATCAGCGCGAACCGATTGCTGCGTCGGGTTAAACCCGTGACTTTCGGCGATCCCTTGTATCGCGCGCAGTAAAACGGTGGTGGTGACAGGCAATTCCGCCAAGGCAGTGGGCAGACCACCAAAGCCACCTGCGGCCCCCATGGCAGTCGTCACCGCCGTATTCAGCCACTTGCCGCCATCTGGCAATCGCCCGCCCCGCGTACGCCCAGCCGCATCCAACGATACGTGCAGCGCGCGCTCTGTCGCGGTTTCCAACTGGTCCTTCACCCGGTCCGGTAGCCGTTCCAGCAGGTTTTCAGCCTGACCGCCCACGACGCTTAGAACCTGCATCCCCACGTTTCCCGCATCCCGGTATCGCCGCGCGAAAGATGTCAGCGCAGCGTCGGTGTCAGTGGTCAGGGTCAGCTCCGTCGTGGTCATGGTCACAGCCTTTCATTCATCAATAAAGATGGGGGCTGAGGGGGCGTTGGGCAAGCGCGTTATGGTTGGGCCCGTTCAACGCGGGCCGAAATGCCGTCCCACGCACCGCCAACCAGCGCCACGCCCAGCACACGATCCGGGTTCGTTGGTGGCGGCATCGCAACGTCTGGCAACCGTTCGAACCCAAACCGGCTGTAATAAGGGGCATCCCCCACCAACAGCACACGTTCCCACCCCAACCCGCGCGCGCGTTCCAATGCATCCTGTATCAGCAATGCGCCCAGACCTTCGCCCTGATGCGTCGGGTGAACGGCCACCGGCCCCAGCAAAAGCGCCATCGCATCGCCCACCTTTACAGGCCAGAAACGGATCGCCCCGGCGACGATGTTGTTTTCATCCCGCGCCACAACGCACAGCTGCGCAACAGGGTCGATACCATCCCGCAAGCGATAGGATGACAGCGCCTCGCGCCCCGGCGCAAAGCACAGATCATACAACGCTTCGACTTCCCACCAGTCTTCTGCCTGTTCCTGCTCTAGCCGGATCACGCCTTGCCTCACATATTCTTGCTGGAAACGCTGCTAGCACGCGGTTACGACTTGGGCAAACACCAGCATCGGGAGCTTTGATGTTCTATCGTCCAGAAGATGGCCACGGCCTACCGCATAACCCGTTCAACGCGATCGTGACCCCACGGCCCATCGGCTGGATTTCCACGCGCGGATCGGATGGTTCCGAAAACCTTGCGCCCTATTCTTTCTTCAATGCAGTCGCATATGTGCCGCCTCAGGTGATGTTTTCGTCGACCTCGGCCAAACCGGATCGCGGCGATACGAAGGACAGCGTGGCCAACATTCGCGAAACCGGCGTGTTCTGTGTGAACATCGTTGAATACGCGATGCGCGATGTGATGAACAAAACCTCTGGCCCGTGGGAGAAGGAGGTCGATGAATTCGACCTTGCCGGGATTGAGCGCGCGGAATGCGACACCATCCCCTGCCCGCGCGTTGCGGCTGCCCCTGCCAACCTAGAATGTAAGCTGACCCAGATCGTGCAGCTGCCAGGTGAAGCGAATTTCGCCGTTTTCGGAGAGGTCACAGGCATTCATATGCGCGATGACTGCATCAAGGATGGCATGTTCGATGTGCTAAGCTTTCAGCCGCTTACGCGCCTTGGCTATCGCGATTATTCTCGCATCACAGAGGTGTTCAGCCTGAAACGCCCGGGCGAATAAACGCTGCGCCGATCTCTTGCACGAAACGGTCAATCTCTGCTTTGGCGCCATTGGCCTTTACGGTGCTGTCTTTCAGCACCAACGTGGCGGCGAACGGCACAGGGGCCAGTTCGCTTGCATGAGCGACCGCATTGGTTTGCGGCGCTCCTCCTCCTGAGGTCAGGAACAGCCCGATCTTTTCTGGAAAGCTAGGGCGCGAAGACAGGTAACTGCGCAGTGGCGCACAAATCGTGCTGACCCACACGGGGCCACCGATTAACACGGCGTCGTAACCGGCGGGGGCCTTTGGCATCTCTATCTGTGGGGTGAATTTGCGGGCGCCATCGAACCCGGCGCGCAAATAATTCAGCGTACCAGCCCCGTATCGCGGGCATTTTATTTCGCTAACATCCGCATTCAACTTTTCGGCCAACTGCCGTGCCAACCGTCGTGTCGTGCCGCCAAGGGAATAATAGACAATAAGCGTTTTCATGAATGTGCCCCCGCAAGTAACGATGCAGGGGCACATTCACATTAATCGTCAGGTACCGCCTTGATACGGGTCAAGGCAGGCCCCGTTTTAGTGACCGCCGGCCAAGACGCCCGTGCGCACCGAATAGTTGGTCGCAATCTGGTAATCCGGATCATCATCTGAATCGACAATCAACTGGCCCGCTTTTGTCAGCAGTTCGTGACAGTCACGGCTAAGGTGACGCAACCGGATTTGCTTGCCCGCTGCCTCATACTTAGCGGCGATCGCTTCAATCGCCGTCAAAGCGGATTGGTCAGCCACGCGGCTATCGGCAAAGTCGATTGCGACCCGCGCTGGGTCGTTGATCGGGTCGAAAAGCTCTGCAAACCCATCGGTGGAACCAAAGAAAAGCGGCCCCTGAATTTGGTAAACCTTTTCGCCTTCGGGCGAGAGGTAGGTTTTCGCGTGAATGCGCTTTGCGTTTGTCCATGCGTATTCCAGCGCGGACACGATCACACCCACCACAACCGCAATCGCAAGGTCGTAGAAAACGGTGGTAATCGTCACCAGCACGATAACCAGCGCATCAGCCAACGGGATCTTGCGCATGATCGTCAGCGATTGCCACGCGAAGGTGCCGATAACGACCATGAACATCACGCCCACCAAAGCGGCCAGCGGGATTTGTTCGATTAACGGCGATGCAACCACGATGAACGCCAACAAGAACAGCGCAGCAGAGATACCAGAAAGGCGCATCCGCCCGCCCGATTTCACGTTGATCATCGACTGACCAATCATCGCACAACCGCCCATGCCACCGAAGAAGCCGGTGACAACGTTCGCAGTACCCTGAGCGATACATTCCTGCGACGCGCCACCACGTTTGCCGGTGATTTCACCCACAAGGTTCAGTGTCAGAAGGCTTTCGATCAGTCCAATCGCGGCAAGGATAAGCGCATAGGGAAAGATGATTTCCAGCGTCTCAAAGTTCAGCGGAACCGATGGGATATGGAACATCGGCAAGCCGCCCTCGATCGAGGCAAGATCACCTACGCGGGGCACATCAATGCCGAACACGATGACAAGCCCAGCAACGATACCAATACCTGCCAATGGGGCCGGAATTGCGCGGGTCAGCTTGGGCATGATCCAGATGATCGCCATCGTCGCGCCAACAAGGGCCAACATTGTGATCAGGGGCCAGCCGCTCATCCATTCACCACCCGACGTACCGTGGCCAGAAACTTCGGCCGTGCCGGGAACTTTGAACTGGGTCAGCTGCGCCAGGAAAATAACGATGGCCAGACCGTTCACAAAGCCCAACATCACCGGATGCGGAACAAGTCGAATGAACTTGCCCAGCTTAAAGATGCCAGCGAAAAGCTGAAGGATCCCCATCAGGACAACCGTGGCGAACAGGTATTCAACACCATGCTCAGCAACCAGCGCGACCATGACCACGGCCAACGCGCCTGTTGCACCCGAAATCATACCGGGGCGCCCGCCGATCAGCGCAGTGATAAGCCCAACGATGAACGCCGCATAAAGGCCCACCAACGGGTGCACACCGGCAACGAAGGCAAAGGCAACAGCCTCTGGCACCAAGGCCAAGGCGACGGTCAGGCCTGCCAGCACCTCTGTTTTGACGCCCGCTGGCGTCAGCCCTTTGGGCGACATCGAAAGACTAGCGGGGGAATATCGCTCCGCAAAGGCGGCAAGAAGGGATCGGGCCACGGTTATTTCCTGTAACAAAGGTCGGTTTTTTTCGCGCTACCGGTCCTTATCGGACTGGGGGCGATGTGAAAACCGCCGCGTTTACGAAATGCCCGTATGCCACATATGAAATGCTTTGCACAGGCGGTTTCCCAAACGGCAAACGCACCGTAAAACGAAAAAGAACGCACACGAACGGAGAGTTTCTGGATGGCACGGATGATCGGGGTAATCGGCGGGTCGGGTGTTTATGACATCGACGGTTTGGAAGACGCCAAATGGCAGGCCATAGAGACACCTTGGGGCACGCCGTCTGACGAGGTTCTGACAGGCACGCTGAACGGCGTCGCCATGGCGTTTCTGCCCCGCCACGGGCGCGGGCACGTGCATTCACCATCCACGGTGCCCTATCGCGCAAATATCGACGCGCTGAAACGACTTGGGGTGACTGATGTCGTCTCAGTCTCGGCCTGCGGGTCCTTCCGCGAGGAATTGGCGCCGGGCGACTTTGTTGTCGTCGATCAATTCATTGACCGCACCTTCGCGCGCGAAAAGTCATTCTTCGGCACGGGCTGTGTGGCCCATGTTTCGGTCGCGCACCCCACCTGCCCCCGCCTTTCGGCCGCTTGCTTGGCCGCGGGGCGCGAAGCGGGCGTGACCATGCACGACGGCGGCACCTATCTGGCAATGGAAGGGCCACAGTTTTCATCCCTCGCAGAATCCAAACTCTATCGCGAGGTCTGGGGCTGCGACGTGATCGGCATGACCAACATGCCCGAAGCGAAATTGGCCCGCGAGGCAGAGCTTTGCTATGCCTCGGTCGCGATGATCACCGATTACGACAGCTGGCACCCCGACCACGGCGCGGTCGAGATTACCGATATCATCGCAACCCTGACAGGTAACGCCGACAAGGCGCGCAGTCTGATTACCCTGCTTGCTGCCAAACTTGGTGCACACGAACCTTGCGCCGACGGCTGCGATCGTGCGCTGGAATACGCCATCATGACAGCCCCGGAAAAGCGTGACCCCGCACTGGTGGCCAAGCTTGATGCGATTGCCGGGCGGGTGCTTTAGCGCCCGTCGGTCATTCTGTCTGGTTTTCCTTCAGGAACGTCCGGATGAAGCCGCGGATTTCGCGCGCGGCGCTTGTATCCATGTCATTGCACAGCTGGACGAACGCATCGCGTTCGTCTTTGTTCAACCGAAGAACCAGCTGACTGTTCTTTTTGTTGGATTTCTTGTCGGCCTTCTTATTCACCGGGCATTTCCTGTGTTCTTGATTTTTGCACGCAAAACGTATATACATTAAATATGCAATCGCGATGCGCACTTTATCCGCACCACGCCAAGAAAGGAAAGAAAAATGATATTGCAGGCAGCAAAAGCAATTTTGGTTCGTGACCAGATGGATTGGAACAAACCTCATCTGCGATGGGTTCCAGAACGAAATTACCGGCTTTTCCGGCTCGTGAAGAAATAAATGCTAAGGCCGCAGTTGCGGCCCTTGGCACACTTGCACCGCGTGCAATCATAAGCCAAACAGCTTTCAAACATGACCTGCTTGAAAGTGCATCCCATGCCAAACCGCCCCGACGTTAAGGATTATATCCGCACTATCGTGGACTTCCCGCATGAAGGGATCATGTTCCGCGATGTGACAACCCTGTTTGCCGACCCCCGCGGGTTCCGCATGGCGATTGACCAAATGCTCCACCCGTTCGCGGGGCAACCCATCGACAAGGTTGTCGGGCTAGAGGCACGCGGCTTCATCCTTGGCGGCGCGATTGCGCATCAGTTGACGGTTGGCTTTGTGCCGATCCGCAAAAAGGGCAAACTGCCCGGCACCACGATCAGCCAAGAATACAAGCTTGAATACGGCGAAGCGATTGTTGAGCTGCACGACGACGCCATTCAACCCGGCGAACGTGTGCTGGTTGTGGACGATCTGCTGGCCACGGGCGGCACTGCCGAGGCTGGGATCAAACTGATCGAACGTCTGGGCGGCGAAATTGTTGGGACCGCCTTTATCGTAGACCTGCCAGAACTGGGCGGGCGCAAAAAGCTGGAAGCAATGGGCATGGATGTCCACGTGCTGTGCGAATTTGAGGGCGCCTAGCGCGCCTTGATTACGCCCCGCGCACGATCACACCGGGGTTCATGATGCCATCGGGGTCAAGCGCGGCTTTGATTGCGCGGATCGCGGCCAGCTTGGCCGGATCTGCGTAACGCTCCATATCTTCGACCTTTAGGCGGCCAACGCCGTGTTCCGCACTGACCGAGCCGCCAAATTCGTGCACCAGATCATGCACACAGCGTTTCACCTGTGGCCTTAGGTGTTCGTAATCCTGACGCGATTTTCCGCGCTGCGGGAACACGTTGTAATGCAGGTTCCCGTCGCCAAGGTGGCCAAATGCATTAACGCGGAAATCGGCGATGTCGGCCAACGCAGCGTTCCCCTTCGCCACGAAATCAGAAATCGCACCAAGTGGGACAGAGATGTCGTGCGACGAAACAGCCCCGATTTTACGGTTGGCCGCTGGAATGCTTTCGCGGATCGCCCAGAAATCCGCGCGCTGCGCTTCGGATTGGGCAATCACACCGTCGCTGACGATACCTGCTTGAAACGCTTCGACGAACAGCTCCTCCAACGCCGTGGCAGGGTCTTGACCGGCCCCCAAACCCAAATCAATCAACACCATCCAGTTTGGCTTGTCGGCAAAGGGCTGTCGAACTTCGGGCATGGTTTCGGCCAAAAACTCTAACCCCATGCGCCCAATCAATTCGAATGCAGAAACCCCGCCCCCAATCCGGCGCGAGGCCATCGCCAAAAGCGACAGCGCGGCAGCAGGGTCTTCCACCACCATCAAGGCCGCCCCTTCGGCCGCCGGGCGCGGGAACAGCTTAAGCGCCGCAGCGGTGATGATACCCAACGACCCTTCGGACCCGATCAGAAGGTTGCGCAGGTCATACCCTGTGTTGTCTTTGCGCAGCCGCGTTAGCCCGTTCAGGATTGAACCGTCGGGCAACACTGCCTCTAGCCCCAAACAAAGATCGCGCGCGTTGCCGTATCGCAGCACGTTCACCCCGCCTGCGTTGGTGGCAAGGTTCCCGCCAATCCGCGCGGACCCTTCCGAGGCAAGCGAAAGCGGGAACAGCCTGCCATGCTGTTCCGCCGCCTGCTGTACGTCCGCCAAAATCGCGCCAGCATCGGCCACAAGCACATTTTCGTCAGGATACACCGCGCGGATATCTTTCATCCGCTCTAGCGACAGAATGACCGGCATCGGCCCGGTTTCCATAATCTGCCCCCCGACCAAGCCTGTACCGCCCCCATAAGGCACAACGCCCACTTTCGCCGCAGCACAGGCGCGCACGACCGTCGCAACCTCTTCGGTGTTGGCGGGGGCCACCAGCAGCCCGCCCTGGCCCGTATACCGCCCGCGAGGCTCTTCCAGATAGGATGCTGTCAGGGGACGAAAGGCCGCCTGCGGAAGCGTTTCGCGCAGGGAAGCCTCAAATTCTGGGGTCACGGAGTTTAGCATGGGCCATTCCTGCCCTCAGCACGTAGACTTCGCAAGCCCCGTTGCGATCCCCGGCTTACTGCGGCGCGCGAAGGTAGGCCGGGTTCAGCACCAGCACCGTGGGGCGCGAAGGCAGGCTGCGCAGCGAAACCTCTAGATAATTGGTATCCAACCGTTCGACCGCAAAGTCCCCGCTGATGCCTGCCAAAAACCGTTCAAGTGATGAACCATCGAACCAATGCATCGGAATAACAACGGAAGACCGCAGGCGTTGCAGCACGCGGATCATGCTGGGCAAATCAAGCGTCCGCCCGCCATCAACGGGGGCCATGACCACATCAAGCCGCCCCAACGCAGCGTATTGCGCGGCATCGGGTTCGTGGTGAAGATGCCCCAAGTGGCCAACGCACAGCCCCGCCACTTCGAACACAAAGATCGAATTGCCGTCTTTGCGAATGTCATCGCCGTAATACCCGCGCGTGTCGGTCGGTACGTTGCGAACCAGCATTTCCCCCAGATCAAGGTGATGATCCGCCGCCACGCCGCCCTGCGCCCAGCCTTGCAACACATGCGGAATGGCCGGGTCCGGAAACGCGGTAAAGTGGGTGTCATGCGCGTTGTTCATCGTAACCACATCGGGGATCACCGCCGCAGAACCAACAAAGCCGGTGAAATCAGTCGCCGCCGTCAGCCCCCCCTGCGTTTCGATCACGAAGGTCGAATGATCGACGTAGTTTATTCGGACAGTGTTATCCCCAAGCGGCGCGCCAAAGCTGGCCAACTGAATATATTCCAAGGCCGGATTGGCATCTGCCAAAGCGATGCAATGGCTTGGCCGCCGATCTTGCGCATGGGCCATGGCGGGTATTGTTAGAACAGCAAAAGCAAGGACGAGACGGATCATCGGCGACACCTCCTGCGCCTAGCGTATCATGATTCCTTGGAAAAAGGTCCGCTGAACCGGTCACATCTGTGCGGGTTAGCCAATATCGGTGCGACCGCGCCGATCTCCGCGCAGGTTGGCGTACAGCACATGATTGCGCCATCGTCCGTTAATCTGCAGGTAACTTTGCGCAACGCCTTCGTATTTGAAACCACAGCTTTCCAGCACCCCGCGCGATGCGGCGTTTTCAGGCAGACACGCGGCTTCGATCCTGCTGAGGTCAAGCTGGGTGAAGGCGTGATGCACGACAGCCTCAATCGCTTCGCGCATGAACCCTTGGCGGGCGAACGGCTCCCCGATCCAATACCCCAACGTCCCCGCCTGAGATGGGCCGCGGCGGATGTTGTCCAGCGTGATCGCGCCAAGCAGAACGTCGTCGTGACGCCGCACCAAAAACAGCGGCACGGCAGTGCCCCCGGTTTGGGCCCGCTGCGCCCAGTAAACGCGGTTGGTAAACGCCTTGCGCGACAGATGGTCAGACGCCCAAGACGGCTCCCACGGTTTAAGGAATTCGTGGCTGGCTTTGCGCAGCGACGTCCAAGGCGCAAAATCGGTATGCTGAGGCAGGCGCAGCGTCATGCGCTCGGTCTCAATCTTGACCTTCCGCCGCCTCGTAAGCATCAGGCGGCAAGCCTGCCTTGCAAGGCCGCAAGATCGGGAGCCCCCGATACAGGACCGTAAAGAGCCAACGCAGGCGTCGCACCCGAGACCAGACCAGCAGCAAAATCCTTTACGTCGCCAGTGGTCACAGCATCAATGCGCGCAATCGTTTCTTCCAAAGCAGGAACACGATCCCAAATTGCGACGAGACGAGCCAAACGTTCAGCGCGCGACGACGGGCTTTCAAGGCCCATCAGCAACCCGGCCTTCATCTGCGCACGTGCCCGCGACACCTCGGCCGGGGTCATATCTTGGGCCGCCCGGCCCATTTCGGCCATGGTCAGGTCTGTCAGTTCGGCGATTTGGCCTTCGCTGGTGCCCGCATAAAGGGTGATCATGCCGGTATCGGCATATGCCCCTGCTTGCGCAAAGATCGTGTAACAAAGGCCGCGCTTTTCGCGCACCTCTTGGAACAGGCGCGAGGACATGCCGCCGCCCATCGCGCTGGCATAAATTTGCGCGGTATAGATGCCCGGATCGCGATAACCGGGGCTTTCGAAAGCAAGTGCAAAATGCGCTTGTTCTAACGGGCGCACCTCGCGCCGCTCGCCGCCGGAAAACGCGGCGGGGCTGGCGGGTTGGTTTTCCGCAGAAGGTAGATGCCCAAACAACGCCTCTGCAAGGCGCACAATCTCGTCGTGGTCAACGGCGCCCGCCGCCGAAAGGATCAACTGGTTTGGCGAATAGTGTTCGCGCACGAAACCATAAAGGTCTTCCTGCGAAAAGCTGCTGACGCGTTCGGTCGGGCCAAGGATCGTGCGGCCCAACGCCTGATCAGGGAACGCGGCCTCTTGCAACCAATCAAAGACCACATCGTCGGGCGTGTCCATGACCTGACCGATCTCTTGCAAGATCACACCGCGTTCGACCTCAATCTCGGTCGGATCAAAGACTGGGTTCAGCACGATATCTGCCAACACATCCAGCGCCAGAGGCACGTCGGCCTCTAGAACGCGGGCGTAATAGGCGGTCATCTCGCGGCTGGTATAGGCGTTGATATACCCGCCAACATCTTCGATTTGTTCGGCGATTTGCAGCGAAGTCCGCCGTTTGGTGCCCTTGAACGCCATGTGTTCAAGGAAATGGGCGATGCCGTTTTGCTCCAGCCGTTCGTGTCGCCCACCCGCAGAAACCCAAATACCAAGGGCAGCAGATCTTAGCCCAGGCATGGCTTCGGTGACGATGCGGAATCCGTTGGACAGCCGGTGCAATTCTACGCTCAAACGCTGCGCCTTTCTTTAATAAGCGCCTCAATCGCCGACAAATCATTGGCAACACGAGACAATCGTTCTGAACGCTCATACAGGTCCGCCATCCGTTTTGGAAGGGGTGGCCGTTCCCCAGTTGCGGCCTCAACGGCATCCGGGAACTTTGCCGGGTGTGCCGTTGCCAGAGTAATCATTGGGGTTGCGCCCGAAATTTGCTCTTCTGCGACCTTCACACCGACGGCAGAGTGGGGGCACAGAACTTCGCCAGTGGTGGCAAAAGTGGCACGGATTGTCGCGGTTGTCTCTTCCTCGGAGGCGCGACCCGAGGCGAATGTTTCACCCAGTTTCTGCATCGCCCCTTGGCTGATCTGGAACCCGCCCTGCGATTTCAGCTCTTCCATCAACTGCGCTACGGCGTTGCCGTCACGGTCGTAAACATCAAACAGCGCCCGTTCAAAGTTGGACGAGACCTGAATATCCATCGATGGGCTGATCGAAGGGGTGACCCCATCTTTGACATAGCCGCCCGTAGAAAGCGCACGGTGCAGAATGTCGTTCTGGTTCGTCGCAACAACAAGCTGATCAATCGGCAGCCCCATGCGACGCGCGATATAGCCAGCAAAGATGTCACCAAAGTTGCCGGTCGGCACGGTGAAGCTGACCTTGCGATGCGGCGCGCCCAGCGACACGGCAGAGGTGAAGTAATAGACTACCTGCGCCAACACCCGCGCCCAGTTGATAGAGTTCACACCGGCCAGCCCGACACTGTCGCGGAAGTCGAAATCGTTGAACATGTCTTTGACCGCAGCTTGGCAGTCGTCAAAATCGCCATCCACGGCCAAGGCATGCACGTTGGATTCGATTGGCGTTGTCATCTGACGGCGCTGCACTTCGGACACGCGGCCATGGGGGAACAGGATGAACACATCCACATTGTCCAAGCCCCGGAACGCCTCGATCGCGGCAGATCCCGTATCGCCCGAAGTGGCGCCAACGATGGTGACACGGTCGCCCGACCGTTCAAGCGCGGCCTGAAACAGCTGACCGATCAACTGCATCGCGAAATCTTTGAACGCCAGCGTGGGGCCGTGGAACAGCTCCAACAGGAAATGGTTCGCGCCCAGCTGTACCAGCGGCGCGCGGGCCGCGTGGCCGAACCCTTCGTAGGCGCGGGCGATAATGGCGCGGAATTCTTCGTCGGTGAACGCATCCCCGATGAAGGGGCGCATGATGGTAAAGGCCACCTCTTCATAGCTTTGCCCAGCCAGCGCGGCGATCTGATCGGCGCTGAGTGTCGGGATCGTTTCGGGCACGTAAAGGCCACCGTCGCGGGCAAGCCCTGTAAGCATTGCCTCTTCGAAACTTAGAACTGGGGCCTTACCCCGTGTAGAAACATAGCGCATGTGCCCTGCCCTCAATCGGTTTTCCGCCTGATACGCCACAGAAGCAGCGCTGTCATCCCTAGCCATACGAAGGCCAGCGAAAACCAGGTGATTGCGTAACTAAGATGATCGTTCGGAATGCCCGCTGAATTTACCGGCATCGGGGTAATCGCCGCAGATCGAGGCGTGATATCCCGTGCGATTATCAGAACAGGCTCGGTTCCCAGCGCGTTGGCCATCGCTGCCACGTCGCGTGCAAACCACAGATTGTTTTCAAGGTCCGGCGCAGGCGTGAACCCATCGATTTCATCCGGCCAATGAATGTTGCCGACCACGGTTACCGCCCCATCCGGTCGCGTCCCCGCGTCGGTCTGAAGCGGCAGGAACCCGCGATCCACCAACACGCGGCGGCCGTCGGTTTCAAATGCGCTGACAAGGCGGTGCCCGGCCCCAACCAACTTGACGCTGGCCAAGACGCGCAGTTCTTCACCGATGAAGGTTCCAACGGCCTCTACCGGCAGATAACGGTCGGCGTCAGGGTCAGGCATAGCTGGGATCGCAACCGGGGCAGAGCCGATGCGGCTATCAATATCCGCAAGCACCGCCTCTTTCCATTCAAGGCGCTGCAATTGCCACACACCCAGACCAATCAAAATGGCCATGCCGAAGATGCCAAACAAAAAGGGCAGGATCATACGCCGTGTCATCATGGGCCTTCTTAGAAAGTGAAAAGCGCGGAGGAACCCCCGCGCTTTACGTGATCGTTTTTTCGACAGATTGCAATCCGCCGCAGGTCAAGAACTGGCGTTAGCCGCCCCAGATGTAAACCGCTGCGAACAAGAACAACCAGACAACGTCAACAAAGTGCCAGTACCAAGCCGCAGCTTCGAAACCGACGTGCTGTTCCGGCGTGAAGTCGCCCTTCATCAGGCGCACCAAGCAGATGAACAGGAAGATTGTCCCGATGATAACGTGTGCACCGTGGAAACCCGTCGCCATGAAGAAGTTCGCGCCATAGATGTTGCCCGAGAAACCGAAGGCAGCGTGGCTGTACTCATAGGCTTGGAAATATGTGAACACCATGCCCAGCAGGATCGCGATGATCAGGCCGTTGCGCATGTCTTTGCGGTTGTTTTCATGAACCAGCGCGTGGTGAGCCCAAGTTGCGGCACAGCCGGAACACAGCAGGATCAGCGTGTTGATCAGCGGCAGGTGCCAAGGATCAAACGTTTCGATCGAGGGGGGCGGCCACTGACCTTCGGAGAAAGTCGACATGGGGTACATCGCGTGCTTGAAGAAGCTCCAGAACCATGCGGCGAAGAACATGACTTCGGACATGATAAACAGGATGAAGCCATACCGCAGGCCGATGCGGACAACCGGCGTGTGATCACCCGCGCGGCTTTCGGACACAACTTCCGACCACCATGCGAACATCACATAGGCAACCAGCGCCAAGCCAATCAGGAACGCCCAAGGGCCCTGGTCCTGAAACAACATCACCGCGCCATACAGCATTACGAAGGCGCCAACAGCGCCCAGCAACGGCCATATAGACGGGTTGATAATATGGTAATCGTGGTTCTTTTCGTGCGCCATTCGTTTTACGCTCCCTCGTCCTGACGACCAGTTATTGCTTTGCAGAGTTGGAGTTTCCCAAAACCAACGCTGCCTGTGTTTGAAGTTCCGCTTCGTCCGGTAGTTCGGCTTCGTGGAACGTGTAGCTTAGAGTTATCGTGTGGACAAACTTTCCGTCCCGATCATTCACAATCTCGGGGTCCACATAAAAGGTAACGGGCATTTGCACCCGCTCACCGGGCTGCAGAACCTGCATTTCAAAGCAGAAGCAGTCGATCTTGGTAAAAAAGCCGCCTGCCGAATACGGCGCGACGTTATAGCTTGCGGTGCCCGCGATTGGGCGGTCGGTGGGGTTATATGCCTCGTAAAAGGCAAGGCCCGTTTCACCGATCTTAAGCTCCATCTGGCGCACGACGGGTTTGAATTCCCACGGGAACTCACGTGCTTTGGACGCGTCAAACCGAATCTTGATGGTGTCGTCCAGCACTTCGGATGACCCGGAATCGGCCACCGCGACTTCACCGCCAAAGCCAGTCACCCGGCAGAAAAAATCATAGAAAGGTACGGACGCCCAAGCGAGCGATCCCATCAGAACAACGACGCCCAGCAACTGAGCGACCGTTTTGGAGTTCCCTTCCAGCTTCACTGGCCATCCTCCG
Source organism: Actibacterium lipolyticum (assembly GCF_900184935.1). Classification (GTDB taxonomy): domain Bacteria; phylum Pseudomonadota; class Alphaproteobacteria; order Rhodobacterales; family Rhodobacteraceae; genus Actibacterium_A; species Actibacterium_A lipolyticum. The sequence continues at coordinate 658,303 of NZ_FXYE01000002.1, forward strand.
GCACCAGCAATGATGGGCGCGTGGCGTGATCAAACGCCTCCATCTTGCCACCTTCCGACACTTTTACGATGGTCAGCCCGAAAACGATCGCAACAAAGGCGATCAACACAGCCAACAGGCCCATGTTGCGCCCAAAGCGGCGCTTGTGCAGTTCATGCTCTTCGCGGAATTCAGTAGCCATTACCAGCCTCCCAGCCCGTATGCGGCCAACCCTTTTTGCGCCATCAGCGCAACAAAGTGCAGGAACAGGTAAACAAGCGACAGCTTGAAGAACGACTTTTCAACGGCATAAGCGTCAGCTTCGGCGACGTCTTCGTCGCGCTTCCAGATGCGCAGTGCACCGCGAATGAAGGCTGCGTTCAGCACAAGGGACGCCGCAAGATAGACCGGCCCCCCGATAGAGGTCGCCGCGATGCCAAGCGCCAGTGGCGCAAGCAAAAGCGTGTAAACCAGAATGTGAACGCGGGTCGATTTGCGCCCGTGCGTCACGGTCAGCATAGGCACGCCTGCGTTCGAATAGTCTTCCTTCATGAACAGTGCCAGCGCCCAGAAATGGGGCGGCGTCCACATGAAGATCAGCGCGAACATCAGGACGCTTTCAAGGCTTACGCCCCCTGTCGCAACAGCCCAACCGATCATCGGAGGGAAAGCACCAGCCGCGCCACCGATAACGATGTTCTGCGGCGTCGAACGCTTCAGCCACATCGTATAAACGACGGCGTAAAAGAAGATTGTGAAGGCCAGAAGGCCAGCCGCAACCCAGTTGGCGGCAAGGCCAAGCATCAAAACCGCGATGCCAGACAGTGCCAGGCCCACGGCCAGCGCTTCGTCTTTGGTCACACGGCCAGATGGAACTGGGCGATTCTGTGTACGGCGCATCACCTGATCGATGTCCGCGTCCCACCACATATTCAGCGAACCAGAGGCACCGCCGCCAATCGCAATGAAAAGGATGGATGTAAACGCAATCATCGGGTGAACCGAAACTGGCGCAACGACCAGCCCGGCCAGTGCCGTGAAAACGACAAGAGACATCACACGCGGCTTCAAAAGAGCCACGTAGTCGCCGAAGCCTGCCTCGCGGGGCTGTTCGAAGACTGCGGTGGTGTCGGTCATCATATTCTCCTGTCAGGTTGGGCTGCCGCGCGGGCAGCCCTGCCTAAGAAGCGCTTATTCAGCGGCTGCGACGGTCAGGTTACGTGGCGTACCAGCGTATTCTTCGATCGCGCCATCAAGCCACTTTTCATAGTCAGCTTGGCTAACCGCCTTAACAGTGATCGGCATGTAAGCGTGCGCTTGACCACAAAGTTCGGAACACTGGCCGAAGTAGATACCTTCCATGCCTTCGTCGACTTCGAACCACAGCTCGGCCAGACGACCAGGAACCGCATCCTGCTTCACACCGAAGGCTGGGATGGTCCAGGAATGGATAACGTCAGCGCCAGTAACCTGAACAACAACGGTTTTGCCGGTTGGCACAACAACAGCTGTGTCGGTTGCCAGCAAGAACTGCGCAGGCTCATAGCCATAGTCGGCCAGTTCGTCTTTTTGCAGCATATAGCTGTCAAACGCGAAGTCGTGGTCGGTGTATTCATAACCCCAATACCACTGGTAACCAGTCGCCTTGATGGTGATGTCAGCTTCTGGAATTTCCTGCTGCTTGAACAGAACTGGCAGCGAGAACGCGCCAATAAAGACCAGAATCACGATTGGAATCACTGTCCAAGCCACTTCCAACGGCGAGTGGTGCGTAAACGTCGCCGGCTTCGGGTTGGAGCGGCTATTGTAACGCACGATCACGATCGCCAGAAGGGCAACCACAAACAGCGTAATCGCCGTGATGATATAGAGGAGCATGTCGTCCAGCCCCTGCGCGTCGCGTGCCAATTCAGTGGCTGCTGGCTGAAAGCCAAGCCCACCATCGACCGGCTCGCCGATGATCTTCAGACCTTCAATTCCATCTTGCGCCATAGCAGTTGTAGCCGCGACAGTAGCAGCACCTGCGGCCCAGAGGCCGGAAAGCAAATTCGAAATCCGCATGTTCATTCCCTGTACGTATTGCGACCACCTGAGCCGCCGAACGGCAACTGAATTTACAGCATGCCGTTGTGTTCCCGGCCCCAAAAACCATATTAGGTCGGATGAAACAAGCCATTGTTGTTGCGGCATTGGGCCGCGATGCCAACGATCGCAAAGACGCGTCTGGGACATATAAATGAAGCACCCGAGATTTCAGCCTTTCTCCGAAACACTTGAGGAAGAACGCGCATTGGCGATCTTGCGCTCAACAACCGATGGGGCAGATGACGGCGAAATCTTCTTTGAACGCCGCCGATCCGAAGCGATTGTTTTGGACGACGGGCGAATCAAAACTGCCAGCTATGATGCGTCAGAGGGATTCGGCCTTCGCGCTGTTAAGGGCGAAACGGCCGGTTATGCCCATTCAACAGATATCAGCGAAGCATCCCTAAAGCGCGCCGCCGAAACCGCACGATTGGCGGTTGGCGATGGAGGCGGGGTTATGGCCCCTCCTCCGCAGGCCACGAACCAGCGGCTGTATTCGGATGCCGATCCGATGGAAGATGCTGAATTTCCTGTAAAGATCGAAACACTGCGCGAAATTGATGCCTTTGCTCGCGCGCTGGATCCGCGCGTGGTTCAGGTTTCGGCCACCCTGTCGGCATCATTGCAAGAAGTGTACATTCTGCGCCCCGACGGCCAGCTTCTGCATGATACCCGCCCGATGACGCGCATGAACGTGTCCGTCATTGTCGAAGAAAACGGCAAACGCGAAACCGGCAGCCATGGCGGCGGCGGGCGCACTGGCCTGACAGGCCTGATTGACCGCGCCCACTGGGAGGCCACCTCACGCGAAGCCCTGCGCATCGCACTGGTCAACCTAGAGGCCGAAGCCGCCCCTGCGGGTGTCATGGACGTGGCCCTTGGCGCGGGCTGGCCCGGCATTCTTTTGCACGAGGCTGTCGGCCACGGGCTTGAAGGGGATTTCAACCGTAAGGGTTCTTCGGCATTTGCCGGACTTATGGGAAAGCGAGTCGCTTCTAAAGGCGTTACGGTTCTGGATGACGGAACGATTCCCGACCGGCGCGGGTCAATTTCCTTTGATGACGAAGGGACGCCATCGGGCAAAACCACACTGATCGAAGACGGTATTCTGGTCGGCTATATGCAAGACCGCCAGAACGCCCGCCTGATGGGGATGGACCCCACCGGAAATGGCCGGCGCGAAAGCTTTGCGCATATTCCAATGCCGCGGATGACCAACACTTATATGTTGTCGGGTGATGCGGCCCCGGGTGATATCGTGGCCGACCTGAAAGACGGCATCTATGCTGTCGGCTTTGGCGGCGGTCAGGTTGATATCACCAACGGCAAATTCGTGTTCAGCTGCACCGAGGCGTATCGCGTTAAGAACGGAAAGATCGGCGCCCCGGTCAAAGGGGCCACCCTGATCGGCGACGGGCCAACCGCGATGCAAAAGATTCGCGCCATCGGCAACGACATGGCCTTGGACCCCGGCATCGGCAACTGTGGCAAACAAGGGCAATGGGTGCCCGTTGGCGTTGGGCAACCGACACTTCTGATCGGCGGGCTAACCGTTGGCGGCTCTGCCACATGAACCATGCGGTGCGCGACCTTGACCCGACCGAGGTCGCGCAAGCCGCTGAAATTTGGCACACGGGCTGGCACCTTGCCCATTCAGCCCATGTTCCCGCAGAACTAAGCGCGCTGCGCACACTGGACAGCTTTCACCAAAGGATCGTCGCATTTGGCGATGCGGTGCGCACCGCTGGCCCACTTGGTGCGCCATTGGGCCTTTGCGTAACTGTTGCAGACGAACTGTATCAGATTTTTGTTTCCCAAGCGGCGATGGGCACCGGCTTGGCCCAGAAACTTCTGACAGACGGCGAGTCACGCATCGCAGCAGCTGGCCACGCCGAGGCGTTTTTACACTGCATACCCGAAAACAGCCGTGCGCGGCGTTTTTATACCCGTGCCGACTGGCGTGACTGCGGCAACGTGATTGCGCAACTTGAAACCTTGAATGGGCATTTCCCGTTAGAGGTTACAAAGTACTGTAAACGTGTGACCGCCCCTGCCTGATTTTTCTGCCGTTCCGGCGCATTTGAAATAACTTTGCGGCGATTCATTCACCGTTAACCATCATGCGCGAAGACTCAGCTTGTAAATGAGCGGAGCTTCGAAACCAGTGGATACCCTTTCTTCCACCCTCACCCTCGCACCACCCAGCACGGAAGATGATCTGGTGGCGTGGCTTCAGCTCATTCGGTCGCGCCGCGTTGGCGCGACCACCTTTTTCCGACTGATGGCGGAACATGGCACCGCACAAGCCGCAATGGATGCCCTGCCCGATGTCGCCCGCTCGGCCGGCGTAGAACGCTATGCCGCCTTCCCCATCGAAGCCGCCCAAAAAGAAATCGCCGCCGGACGTGCATGCGGCGCAACGCTGATTGCCTTCGGCGCTGACGATTATCCCACAGGGTTGATGGATATTTCTGACCCACCCCCATTGTTATGGGCACGCGGGCGCCTGGATCTTTTGCGCAAACCGCTGGTCGCGTTGGTCGGGGCGCGAAACGCATCCTCTCTTGGTACGCGGATGGCCCGCAAGCTGGCCGCCGATTTGGGCGAAGCTGGGCATGTAACCGTCTCTGGTCTGGCGCGGGGCGTTGACACCGCCGCACATCACGCCGCCCTTGAAGACGGAACCGTCGCGGTGGTCGCGGGCGGGGTCGATGTCGTCTATCCCGTGGAAAATACCGATCTTGCGGCCAAAATCGTTGATCAAGGCCTTACCTTGTCCGAACAACCAATCGGGCTGCACCCGCAGGCGCGTCACTTCCCGCGGCGCAATCGCATCATATCCGGTATTTCCCGCGCCGTTGTGGTTGTCGAAGCTGCGGCGCGATCGGGCAGCCTAATCACCGCCAAGAACGCGCTGGATCAGGGGCGCGAGGTTCTGGCGATTCCCGGCCATCCCTTTGATGCGCGTGCATCGGGTTGCAACATGTTGATCCGTGACGGCGCGACTTTGGTCCGCAATGCTGATGACGTGATCGAGGCCATTGGCCCTGTGGCGGAACCAGTTGAAGAACAGCCTGAGCTATTCCCCGAAATCCCCACGACACCACCGCACAGGGCTGCAGATATACCGAAACTGCACCAAGAAATTCTTGCCCGCCTTGGCCCGTCGCCCATTGCCGAAGATCAGCTGATCCGCGACTTGGACCTTCCGGCGGGGACAGTTACCCCCGAATTGCTGAACCTAGAACTGGACGGTGAAATTACCCGACTGGCTGGTGGCCTTCTGTCGCGCAACGTCTGACGGCGGCATCACCGGCAAACTTCGGGAATAACGGGTGAAAACCGCGCGCAAAGGATCGGGTCGGCGTACCACGCCTCTGTCGCGCCAATTTCCCAGTGCAGCGCGACCCACATATGACCCGACTTTACGTAAAGCACCTGCATGGAAACGCCGTCCATGTCGTCGATATAGTCGCCATCCCTTGTGGCCATCGGTGTTTCGGCTGGGTCAATCACGCGCCCGCCGGGGCGCTGCGGGGCAAGGACGGCAAAGGCGATATCCCGCCAGATCCGCAGATCATTAACGACGAACTGAACCGGCGCGCCCAGCTTCCATTCCGCATGCGGGCGAATTGCACTTAGCAGATCATCGCGCGCTTGTGTGCCGCGCGCTGGCGTCTGCCAGCTTTGCGCCGAAACCGGCACGGCCAGCACGATTGTAAAAAGGACCGCAAAGCGCCACATACGCATATTCTCCTGTCATGAGCCGCCGCAACTGTCGTCTTGACGCCAATTTTGGTCAAGGCTAGGGCCGATGCATTGACAAAGTTGTAATCCGCACCACATCTTGCGCCGCCAAGGGCCCCCGCCCGACTCGAAAGGAATTTAATGCCAGTCGTCGTTGTTGAGTCCCCTGCCAAAGCCAAGACAATCAACAAATATCTTGGCAGTGATTTCACTGTTTTGGCGTCGTATGGACACGTCCGCGATCTGCCGCCGAAAGACGGTTCGGTCGATACCGAGCATGATTTCGAGATGAAATGGGAAATCGCCACGGACAGCCGCAAGCATGTAAAAGCGATTGCTGATGCGCTGAAAGAAGACAACACACTGATCCTCGCGACCGACCCTGATCGCGAAGGGGAAGCAATCAGTTGGCACTTGGAAGAGGCATTGCGCAAACGCAAAGCCATCAAGAAAGACACCGCCGTCAGCCGCGTTGTGTTTAACGCCATCACCAAATCCGCCGTGACCGAGGCGATGAAAAACCCGCGCGACGTCGATCTGGAACTGGTCCATGCCTATCTGGCGCGCCGCGCGCTGGATTATCTGGTTGGCTTTAACCTGTCGCCTGTTCTGTGGCGCAAACTGCCCGGTGCGAAATCGGCCGGTCGTGTGCAATCTGTTTGCCTGCGCCTGATCGTTGAGCGCGAGATGGAGATTGAGGCGTTCAAGGCCCGCGAATACTGGACGGTCAAAGCGATCCTCACGACACCGCGCGGCCAAACATACGAAGCACGCCTGACAGTTCTGGGCGGCAAGAAGCTTGATAAATACGACCTAGAGAACGAAACCGCAGCCGAGCTGGCCGTTCAGGCGATCAATTCGCGCGACCTGACTGTGACATCGGTTGAGGCTAAGCCCGCCTCTCGCAATCCGTCGGCGCCGTTCATGACTTCGACCCTGCAACAGGAAGCGAGCCGTAAGTTCGGCTTTGGCGCACGCCAAACCATGAGCACCGCACAGCGCCTGTATGAAGCAGGTTACATTACTTATATGCGAACCGACGGCATCGACATGGCCCCCGAAGCCGTGACCGCCGCCCGCGAGGCGATCAAAGATCGTTACGGCGACGAATATGTGCCCGAAAGCCCACGCATCTATAAGAACAAAGCCAAGAACGCGCAGGAAGCCCACGAATGTATTCGCCCAACGGATATGACGCGCGATGCGGCCAGCCTGAAGGTTTCAGAACCCGACCAGCGCAAGCTGTACGATCTGATCTGGAAGCGGACGCTGGCCAGCCAGATGGCTGCCGCCCGCATGGAACGCACAACCGTTGATATCGGCAGTGCCGATGCGCAGGTTGAACTGCGCGCCACGGGTCAGGTTGTTTTGTTCGACGGCTTTATGAAGGTCTATGAAGAAGGCCGTGATGATGTTGTCGTCGATGATGACGACAAGCGCCTGCCTCAGATCGCACAAGGCGAACCGGCGGCCAAGGAAAGCGTCACGCCGGAACAGCACTTCACCCAGCCCCCGCCCCGCTATACCGAAGCGACTTTGGTAAAACGGATGGAAGAATTGGGCATCGGGCGTCCGTCCACCTATGCCTCCATCGTGACGACGATTCAGGATCGTGGTTACGTGCGTAAAGACAAAAACCGCCTGTTCCCCGAAGATAAGGGACGGCTGGTTACGGCGTTCCTGTCGAACTATTTCCGCAAATACGTCGGCTATGAATTCACCGCCAACCTGGAAGGTGAATTGGACGATGTGTCCGCAGGTGATCGCGACTATATCGACGTGCTAAGCCGGTTCTGGCGCGACTTTTCCGCCGCGATTGCGGAGACCGCCGACCTTCGGATTTCTGAGGTGTTGGACAAGATCGATGAGGTGTTGGAGCCTCACCTCTTCCCACCAAAGGAAGATGGCACCGACCCGCGCCTTTGCCCAAAATGCGGCACTGGGCGTTTGAACCTGAAAACGGCCCGCTCTGGCGGTGCGTTCATCGGTTGCAACAACTACCCCGAATGCCGTTTCACCCGCCCCCTGACAGCGCCAAACGGCGAAGACGGCGAAGGGCAGTTGGAAGATACGGTTCTGGGTACGGACAATGGCGACGAAATCTCGCTGCGCAATGGGCGCTTCGGCCCCTATGTGCAACGCGGCGAAGCGACCGAAGAGGTTAAGAAACCCCCGCGCGCATCCCTGCCAAAGGGGTGGGAACCCGCCAGTATCGATTTGGAAAAGGCGCTGTTGTTGCTCAGCCTGCCGCGCGAAGTTGGGAAGCACCCAGAAGACGGGGAACTGGTTGAAGCCGGGATCGGCCGTTATGGCCCGTTCGTTAAACACGGCCGCGTCTATGCCAACCTTCCCGACGTAGAAGAGGTGTTCACCGTCGGCATGAACCGCGCGGTCGAGGTGTTGGCCGAAAAAGCCGCCAAGGGCCGTGGCCGCGGTGCGACCGCGAAACCATTGAAAGAACTGGGCGAACATCCCGAAAGCGGTGGCCCCGTTAACGTCATGGACGGGCGCTATGGCCCTTATGTGAAATGGGAAAAGGTCAACGCGACCCTGCCCAAAGACACGGAACCTGCGGATGTGACAATGGAGATGGCCGTTCAGCTTATCGCTGAAAAGGCCGCCAAGAAGGGCACTCGCAAGAAGAAGAAATAACCAGACGCGGCCCCCTGTGGGCCGCGTTTTTTTAATGTCCGACGCTAACAGGGGCAATCTGACGTGCTGCATCGCAGCGTTTGATTGACTTGATGAAATTGCCGCGTCACAACAACTTACGATCAAGCTTTGGGGAGAGATTCATGAAGAAAGTCTATGGCAGCGCGGCGGAAGCCCTTGATGGGCTACTGTTTGATGGCATGTTCATTGCCGCCGGTGGGTTCGGGCTGTGCGGAATTCCTGAACTTCTGCTTGAAGCAATCAAAGAAGCCGGCACCAAAGACCTTACCTTTGCTTCGAACAACGCGGGCGTTGATGATTTTGGCATCGGCATCTTGCTTCAGACCAAGCAGGTCAAGAAAATGATCTCGTCGTATGTGGGCGAAAATGCAGAATTTATGCGCCAGTATCTGTCTGGCGAGCTTGAGCTTGAATTCAACCCACAAGGCACGCTGGCCGAACGTATGCGCGCGGGCGGGGCCGGCATTCCGGGGTTCTATACCAAGACTGGTGTTGGCACCGTGATCGCCGAGGGCAAAGAGCACAAAGACTTCAACGGACAGACCTATATCCTTGAAGAAGGTATCGTGGCCGACGTTTCGATCGTGAAAGCGTGGAAAGCCGATGAGACCGGAAACCTTGTGTTCCGCAAGACCGCGCGCAACTTCAACCCACCTGCGGCGACATGCGGCAAGGTTTGCGTGGTAGAGGTCGAAGAGATCGTGCCAACCGGCAGCCTTGACCCTGATCACATCCACCTGCCCGGCATTTATGTGCACCGGATTATCCAAGGTGAGCACGAAAAACGCATTGAGCAGCGCACAACCCGCGCGGCTTAAACAAATGGGTGCCCGCAATGCCAAAAAACAAGCCTCCCCTTACGAGGGGTTGGCCGACCGTGCGTTCTGGCGCACGGGCGTGGCAGATGCGGGCAGCTATCCCCCACCAGAGATTTACACCCCCCGTTTCAAGATTTCGAAGAAGCTTCCCATCTTCACGGCCGGAAGCTGTTTTGCACAGCACGTAGGGCGCACACTTTCGGCGAATGGCTTTAACGTCATTGATACGGAGCCGGTGCCCCGGCGCACATTGCCCCAAGTTGCTCAGAAATACGGCTATACCCTGTATTCCGCGCGATATGGCAACATCTATACCGTCCAACAGTTTCTACAGCTTTTGCTGGAGTGCCGTGGTGAGTTCACCCCTGCCGATCCTGTTTGGGAAAAGGACGGCCGGTATTATGATGCGATGCGTCCGGGAACAGAACCTGACGGGTTGGCAACGCCAGAGCTGGTCCAGAAATCACGCGCCTACCACCTTAAGGCCGTGCGCGACGCGCTGGAACAAGCGGGCTTGGTTGTCTTTACGCTTGGGCTGACCGAAAGCTGGCAACACACCGAAAGCAAAACAGTCTATCCAACGGCCCCCGGAACCATCGCGGGCCAGATGGATCATGATGTCTATTCATTCGTAAACTACCGTGCCGCCGAAATTCGCGACGCTTTCATCGCCGCGCGCGATATCCTGCGCGGGATCAATCCGGATATGAAATTCCTTCTGACGGTATCGCCAGTTCCGTTGACGGCAACGGCAAGCGGCAACCACGTACTGCCTGCGACGGTGTATTCAAAGTCTGTCCTGCGCACTGTCGCGGGCGAACTTTCCGAAGATTTCGAAGATGTCGACTATTTCCCGTCGTATGAGATTGTCACCTCGCACGCGACGGATGAGCCTTTCTTTGAACCCAACCTGCGCAGCGTTTCGCCAGACGGCGTTGAACGTGTCATGAAGACATTCTTATCTGCCCATGGTGCCTTGCGTGGTGATCGCGCCAACAAACGGCGAAAGCTGCGGAACAAGGCAAAAGAAACCGAAGAAGACGTCGTCTGCGAAGAAGCGTTGCTGGAGGCGTTTAACAAATGACCCGCCTCCTTGTTCTTGGCAGTTCGCATACCGGTGCCCTGAAAAGCGGCGTACCGCGTTTTCGCGGCCGTTTCCCTGATGTTGATGTGGAATTCTTTGCTGTTCCTGCTCCGGTGTTCTTAACGGGGCGTGTGAACAAAGAAGGCGTCTATGTTCCGGGGTTTCGCAAAGACAAAGACCGCGAGTTGGCGAATGCGATCAACGGAGCCGAACAAATCGATCTGACAGCGTTTGACCACATCTTAGTGGTTGGGTTCCGCTTCGAATTAATCAGCACTGCCGCGCTTTTACAGACTTATGACCTGTTAGAGGGCACAGACACGGGCAAAGATCGCGCCTGTTCCATGGAATTCGTCGACGCAACGATGGCAGCGACGACCGCACGTATTGCCAAGATGGTGCGCCGTTGCCTTGGCCCAGATCGCAACTTCACCCTGACAGAGGCCCCCTATCCAAGTGCGGCCATCGGTGAACGCGCCGACGATTATGAACCAGCCCGTGTCATCGATAACTTCATACGACACCCAGATGCCGAGGGCTTGTTCCAGAAATGGTTAAAGGGCGTGGAAGACGCCGTTACCCAACTTGGCCACGGCTTTTTAAGCCAGCCTGCCGACACGATCGCCGCCCCCTTTGCCACCAAAGCGCAATATGCGCTGGGTGGGACTTCGGCCGATGGCGAAGAGATGAGCGGCACCGATCACAGACACATGAACGGGGATTTCGGGCTTCGCGTGCTTGAAACCTTCGCAACCCAGAAACTTAACCTTCAGCCCATCGCGGCTTAGGAAATAGATAGAACGCATAGAGGAGAGGACGACACATGCCTTGGGATCGCAATCAGATGGCCGCCCGCGCGGCACAGGAACTTGAAGACGGCTGGTATGTGAACCTTGGCATCGGCATTCCGACGCTGGTGTCGAACTACATTCCGGAAGGCGTTGATGTGACGCTTCAGTCCGAAAACGGGATGCTGGGTATGGGCCCCTTCCCGATTGAGGGCGAAGAAGATGCAGACCTAATCAACGCAGGTAAGCAAACAATCACTGAATTGGATCGCTCTGCCTATTTCGGTTCAGATCAGTCCTTTGCAATGATCCGTGGCGGCAAAATTGCGATGGCTATTCTGGGCGCAATGGAGGTTGCTGAAAACGGCGACCTCGCCAACTGGATGATCCCAGGCAAGCTTGTCAAAGGCATGGGTGGCGCGATGGATCTGGTCGCGGGTGTTGGTCGGGTGGTCGTTGTGATGGATCACACCAACAAGCACGGCGACAGCAAGGTTCTAAAGGAATGCACGCTGCCATTGACCGGCCAAAAGGTTGTGGATCGCATCATTACCAATCTTGGGGTGCTGGATGTCGTCGACGGTGGCCTGAAGATTGTCGAAATGGCCGATGGCGTCAGTGAAGAAGAGCTTCGCGCCGCCACACAAGCCACAATCGTCGGCTAAGCATTTATAGTTGTTGAATACTTGACGGGGGCCAATCGGCCCCCGTTGTTTTTTAGGATCTGTCTAAGATCAATCTTCAGCTGCCAATTTGGCGAAGATCTCGACTGCCTTCGCGTTCACACCACCTGCGCTGTGGAAAACAGTGACGGGCGAACCAGCAAAGAAGCGTTCGTTCGAGTCATCAGATTCCGCAGCAATACGCGCAAAGATTTGGTCTGCGGAATTGCCAGCGGTGTTACGGCTGGACACAACGACAGTGCCGTGTGTTGTGCCACGCTCGGCAACGTATTCGGCGAAGAAGCGTTCGTTGCCATCATCGCTTTCCAGCGCAATCTGTTCTTGAATTTGGCTTGCAGTCGGCCCGCCAGCCAACACAGGAGCGGCAACGCCAAGGATGATAGCGGTGGTAAGAGCAAGAGTTTTCATTTCGGTGTCTCCAGTTAGAACTTGTTTGGTTCGGGCGGCGTTGTGTCGCCTCGATGATCTCTAACTGGGGAGTAAACTTGCTCACATCAACGCACAGAGTTGTGAATTCACCCAAATAAGTGTGCACATGTGCACACCGATTGTGAGCATCGGAAACGATTAATTTTTCGTGATCTTTACAACGGGCGTTAGCCCGACCGGCCGACCCTAAAGACGCAGCCGTCACTGACAAGCTCGGGCGGTGTTAGGCAAAGGCCGCGTGCGACGGTCCATGCGGCCAAAACCTTGGGGACGTAATCGCGCGTTTCGGCATAGGGCGGAACGCCGCCATTCTTCTTCACGGCGTTTTCGCCGGCATTGTAAGACGCAAGAACAAGAACCGGGTCGCGGTCGAATTCGGTCATCAGCCAATCCAGATAGGCAACACCACCCTTGATGTTCTGAATTGGGTTGGTCCGGTCGACGACTCCGAACCGTTCTGCGGTGGCCGGCATAAGTTGCATCAGACCAGTGGCGCCCTTCACACTTACCGCTTGGGTACGACCACTGCTTTCAACGCCTATGACAGCCAAGACCAGCGCTGGCGAAACCTGGGTCCCGATCGTCGCCTTTAGAATTTCGGTTCCGTGTGCTTGCGCGATGGCCTGCATCGCTTGCATCCGTGGCGCCGGAACAGACGCGCCACCCGGCCCCTTCTTCAGCGCGGCAACCGCTGGCTCCAACCGCCCGGGGCCAGAGTCCGTGATCGCGGGGGAAACCGTGGTCCAATACCAATCGTAAGTCGCCGAGGTCTTGGCCGGCGCTTTTCCAGCTTCTTTATCAGCCACCTTCGGCGAAGGCGCTTTACGAAACTCTTGCGGCGGCACCTGAACCGTAATGCGTTTGGTTGCACCGGCTTTGGGAGGCTTAACCCGTTTGAATGTAAATTCGGGATAGGGCGGCGGATCGCCAGCCAAGGCAACCGGAGCCGCCAAAACACCAGCTAAAAGCACGGCGATACGCATACACATCATATTAAGGGTCCTGCTCTGCCCTGTTTTTATTTCCCGTACTCTCGCAAAAAACGCTGCAAAAAACCACCAAAAGCGGTGGATTCGCAGACAAAACGGCGATTCCAAAGGCTTAAAAAGCTAAAGAGTCTAGTTTTCGTAAATTAATTTCTGAAATATTTTCGTTTATTTTCCGCATGTTAACCAAAGGCAAAGTGTTTTTTGCCAGTCGGCCAAAAATGCCCAGCCTCTGCCCAACTCTCGCCCCAATCCAAGGGCTAATTACTACCCATGCCAAGGCGGTGATCGAGCCATAGAGAGGCCGGTTCGACCTAATCCGCAAGGGCCCTGAAACGTCTGACAAAAATTTGCACGAGGAAAAACCAAATGAAACTGTTCGCAATCATCGAAAACTTCCGCAACGACGAAGACGGCGCTGTAACCGTTGACTGGGTTGTACTGTCCGCCGCCGTTGTTGGCCTGGGCTTCGCTGTTCTGGGTTCCGTAAAAGGCGGCCTGACACAGCTGGGTTCCAGCATCTCGACCGAAGTTGGCGGCATCACACCTGACGCTGGTAACTAATAATTACTGTAGGGCTTACGCCTGAAGTAAAAAATGCCGCGTCCCTTTGGGCGCGGCATTTTCATTTTTAGCAAAAGCTTGGCTAAAGAGAGCTTCATTTCCCCTTAGATGGGTCATGTTTTCGACAAATTGGCCGGTGAAAAAGTAACCAGTTAATCGCTCTGCTTGCTGGGCGAACCTGAATGGAATGGAGATTGCAATGCGCAATATGATCAAAGACTTCATCGCGTCCGAAGATGGTGCGGTTACCGTTGACTGGGTGGTCCTGTCCGCAGCGGTTGTTGGGCTTGGCTTTGCTGTAATTGGTGCAGTAATGGGCGGCAACGCGACACTGGCTGACTCTATGAGCACCGAAATTGGCGGTATCGAAGTCGACGCCGGAAACTAAAAGAAACAGTTTGTTGCGAAAATCGAAATAAACCCCGGTTTGGCCATCGCCTTACCCCGTTTTCGCCCCATTCTAAAGACATCCTGATAATAACTGGTAATGGCTTGCGCGCTCAGTGGGGGTGGTGCGGCCTGTATTTATGATAGGAAAGGAAACGTTATGCGGATGCTGTTTGGTTTGGTCCTGCTGATCGGACTGGGGCTAGCTGGCTTCGCGGTCTACATGGTGCAGGGCTATGTTTCGCAATATCAAGCTGCGCTTGCCCAAGAACAATCTGCTCGGGCTGAGCAGATCCAACTAACCGAAATTTACATCGCGGATCGCGCTTTGGCTTATGGCGAGCCAATCACGCTTGAAGACGCGAAGCTGGTTCAATGGCCAGCAAACCACGTTCCAGAGGGTGCGTTCAAAGTTGAATCCGATCTATTCCCGGACGGCACCGACATGTCTCGTATTGTGCTCCGCCCGATGGAAAAGAACGAACCTCTTCTGGCGGTAAAAGTAACCGCCCCTGGTGAGGACGCAGGTATCGCATCACGTTTGGGCGGCGGCGCACGTGCCTTCACCATCAGCATTGATGCAAGCTCCGGCGTATCGGGCTTTCTGCGCCCTGGCGACCGTGTAGACGTTTACTGGACCGGCACCGTTAAGGGCCGCGCGAAGGTGACGAAGCTCATCATCCCTAGCCTTCAATTGATGGCGGTGGATCAATCGTCGGACTCGGGCCGTCAAAGCCCCGCGATCGCACGGACAGTAACACTTCGGGCCACTTCGGACCGTCAAGTTGCTGCGCTTACATTGGCTGAACAGACCGGTAAACTGTCACTGTCGCTTGTTGGCGCGCTTGACGAAACGCTTTCGAACACAGTCGAAATTGATCAGAACACGCTGCTCGGTATCGAGGAAGAAGAGGAAGTCGTTGAAGTGAAGCCACAGGAAAAATGCGTTCGCGTAGAGCGCCGTGGTACCGAACGGTTTGAAATTCCGATCCCCTGCACGAACTAAAAAATAGTTCAAATACAACATTCTGACGCGGGTCACCCACAGGGCGGCCCGCGTTTTTCGTGGCGAAAGCAAATTCCGTCTGTTGCTTGATTTCCACATAAGTTCCCCTCGCAAGCCTTTGATTCTTGCAAAAAAAGGAAGACTGGCGCATTGTTCGGACAATTGGGCAAAAAAGACCCGTCCTGAGGCGTGATCGGAGAGGCAGGATCACATGAAAATTACGACTTTCTTTCAAGCGGCGCTTATAGGCGCGGCTGTTTCATTTTCTACAGCTCCGCAAGGCGTCGCAGACACCTTGCGTGTGATGCAGGGCGACGTTGGCAGCCAACTTAATGTTCCGTTGAACCGGGCCGTTGTGGTTGAAAGCGATGTGGTGTTCGCGGAACTTTCGATCGCCAACCCATCTATCGCCGACATCTCGACGCTGTCGGACCGCACGATCTATGTGCTTGGCAAGCAACCGGGGCGCACGACCCTGACGCTGCTGGGGCCAGACGGTCGTTTGATCACCAACGTAGAAGTTCGCGTTACGCCTGACGTAAGTGAGCTGAAAGAGCGTCTTCGCGAAGTGCTCCCGAACGAAAACATCGAAGTCCGCCCAGCCAATGATGGTTTGGTGCTGTCCGGTTTGGTTTCTTCGGTCGCAGCTGTTGATCGCGCGCTTGATCTTGCTCAGCGCTACGCGCCAGAGCGTGTTTCTAACTTGATGACAGTTGGCGGAAGCCAGCAGGTTCTTCTGAAAGTTCGCTTTGCGGAAATGAATCGCTCTGTCACGAAAAGCCTCAGCGCCAGCCTTGCTGTAAACGGCATTGGTAGTGGCGGTGACGTCGGCGTTCAAGGCGGCACGGGCACTCTTTCCAGCGATGGCAACCTTAGCGCCCTCTTTGATGGCGATTCTTCGACCGGATCGACAAGCGCCAACTCTCGTAACGGTGTCTTCTCTATTGGTGTCGGCGCTGGCAACGTTGAATTTGCGGTTCTTCTGGAAGCTCTTGAAACAAAAGGGTTTGTTCGCACACTTGCTGAACCGAACCTGACTGCCCTTTCCGGTCAGAACGCAGAATTCTTGGCTGGTGGTGAATACCCGGTTCCAGTTTCTAATGAAAACGGGAACATCTCGGTCGACTTTAAGCCGTTCGGGATCAGCTTGAACTTCACACCTCGTGTTGTGGGCAAGAACATCAACCTGCGTCTGACCGCTTCGGTAAGTGGTGTGGATCCGACGATTTCTTACACCGACGGCTCGATCTCGATCAGCGGTTTTTCAACACGCACCACAGCGACAACAGTTGAAATGCAAGACGGCGAAAGCTTTGCGATCGCAGGTCTTTTGCAGGATGACTTCACGGCGCTGAATGGTCAGGTTCCATGGCTTGGCGACATTCCGATCCTTGGCGCACTGTTCCGTAGCTCCGAATACAAGCGCGATCAGAGCGAATTGGTGATCATCATCACCGCACATCTGGTAACGCCAACAAGCGGCGAGGCGTTTGCCCTGCCAACGGATCGAATTCGTCCGCCCACCGAAAATGAGCTGTTCTTGCACGGCAAAGTATCCGCCAGCGGAAGCACGCGTCGCGGCGCTGCTGGTGAAGTTGCCCGCCAAGATTTTTCCGGCTCTTACGGCTATGTGATGGAGTGATGGCTATGCGCACCCCCCTTGTTCTACTGACTACAGTCGCCGTAACCAGCCTTGGTGCGTGTACTCCGGAAATGGCGCGTGACTTCAACGCGCCTGCCGGGAACTCGATCGACGAAGGTTCATTCGGCAATCCGACGATGAACAACATCCAAGTGATGAGCGGAGAGCGTAACGCAGCGATCAACCTGTCACGCAAGTTCGCGTCAGAAGTTCCAAGCACTGTTAACTTTGCCTTCAACAGCGCAACTTTGGATTCGGCAGCACAAGCTGCCCTGCGCCAACAGGCACAGTGGATTCGCAGCTATTCTCTGGCGACGTTCCGGGTTTACGGCCACACCGACAAGGTTGGTTCCAACAACTACAACCAAAGCCTTGGCCTGCGCCGCGCGCAGACTGTGGTTAACTACCTTGTATCACAGGGAATCGAGCGTAGCCGCCTGGAAGCCGTTGTTTCCTTCGGTGAAACGCAGCCGATTATCGTGACGGACGGGCGTGAGCGTCGCAATCGCCGCACCGTGACCGAAGTTTCGGGGTTCCTGAAGGGTCGTTCGCAGACCCTTGATGGAAAATATGCGCTGTTTGAATATACAGAGTACGTCAAGAGCGCGACAGAAAACCATACACTGTCGCTGGTTGACGAAGAAGCTCAGGCAGAAGAGCGCTAATCTCCAAACAATTTCGGCTTTTCAGCCCTAATGTTGCCCAGATTGACCTCCATCTTACCCTTGAGGGAGCAGTAGGTGCGGATGTGAGTCGCACTGGGTGACTGCGGAGCCGAGTGGGTAGAACCAACCCATCTTTGCTTTGTGCCGCGTCACCCTGCAAATGAAGGGTAAAGATTGATGGCAAGGAGTGCAGCGTTGCAGCCAGAACCGGCGCCGATCGTAGCTTGCACGGTATCACGTGATGTTCAGAACTTTGATCTTCTTATTGAAGATATGGAGGCTGAACTGGGTGAAGGATGGGGTGACCTGTCGTTCGAAGACGCAGCAGCGTTTTTCGTACAACCTGACGCGGCCGAACTAAAATTTGTTGCAATTGCGGTTGATAGCCAAGACGAAGAACGCCTGGGCTATGTTGGCGAATTGATTAAGATCGCCAAAGAAAACCGGATTCGTATCATTCTGATCGCGGATGAGCTTAGCCCAATGGCGTTGCATAAATTGCTGCGTCTGGGTGCCGACGATTTTGTCCCCTACCCGCTTCCTGAAGGTGCGCTTCACGAAGCGATTGAACGCCTTAACGAACCGACCCCGATTCATCGCCCGACAGAACTTGTCGTCGCCTCTGAAAATGAGAATGCGGTTGGTGCGCCTGCGAATCTGGACGGGGCTGTATTCTCTGTTCATGGGCTTGCTGGCGGTGTGGGTGCCACAACATTCGCTGTGAACTTGGCTTGGGAACTTGCCAACGTCACTAAGAAAGATCCCCCCAAGGTTTGCCTGTTGGACCTGGACCTTCAATTTGGCTCTGTTTCGACCTACCTTGACCTGCCCCGGCGCGAGGCTGTGTACGAGCTTTTGGCAGACACGTCCCGGATGGATAAGGAAAGCTTTATGAATGCTTTGCTTCCATTTAAGGACAAAATGCATGTTTTAACCGCGCCCGGAGAGATCCTGCCGCTTGACATGATTGGCCCCGATGACGTGAACGCGCTGATTGATATGGCGCGCGCAAATTTCGATTTTGTCATTGTTGATATGCCAAAGACGCTGGTTCAGTGGACTGAAACCGCCTTGGCGCGATCCCACGTCTATTTCGCGCTGATGGCGCTTGATATGCGGTCTGCTCAGAATACGCTGCGTATGGTTCGCGCTTTGAAAAGCGAAGACCTGCCAGTTGAAAAGCTGCGGTTCGCACTGAACAAAGCCCCGAAATTCGCTGATCTGTCGGGTAAAAGCCGCGTCAAACGCATGGCCGAAAACCTGAACATCGACATCGAGCTGATGCTGCCCGATGGCGGTAAGCCGGTGGCCCAGGCTGGCGACCATGGTTTGCCATTGTCAGACAGCGCCGGGAAAAACCCATTGCGCAAAGAGATCAAGAAACTGGCTGCGTCGCTTTATTCTCACGCACACGAACAAGCCGCCGCTCTCTAACAGAGACATCGAGTAGAAAGTTCGAACATGTTTTCGCGATACAAAAAATCATCTGGAACGCCGGCGCCGGAAGCGGACAAACCTGCGCAGGCAGCCCCTGCGGCAGCGGCCGCAGAGCCGGCCGCCGCGCGGAAACCCGCGGCGGCACCGAAAGTCGCGCCTGCCCGCGCCGCGCCCGTTGATAAAGACCGGAAACGCCGTGAGCGGATGTCAGAAATCAAGGTCGAGCTGCACAAGCGGCTGCTGGAAGACCTGAACCTTTCCGCGCTTGAGCATGCTTCTGAAAGTGACTTGAAAGCTGAAATCCAAGCGATTTCAGCGGAAGCGCTTGAAGAAATGAGCGTCGTTCTGAACAAGGACGAACGCACAAGCCTGAATCAGGATTTGTTCGACGAAGTTATGGGCCTTGGCCCACTTGAAACGCTTCTGAAAGACGACACCGTCAACGATATTCTGGTGAACGGCCCACAACAGATCTTTGTGGAACGTTCGGGTAAGCTGGAACTGACGGACATCACCTTTAAAGATGAACGTCACCTTCTGCGGATCATCGACAAAATCGTTTCGGCCGTTGGTCGTCGTGTTGATGAATCCAACCCCTATGTTGACGCCCGTCTTTCTGACGGCTCGCGTTTCAACGCCATGGTTCCACCTGTTGCCGTTGATGGCAGCCTCGTCTCCATTCGTAAGTTTAAGAAAGAAAAGCTTGCGATCGACGATCTGGTGAAATTCGGCGCGTTTACCGAAGAAATGGCCGCCTATCTTCAGGCTGCGGTTGCCTGCCGTCTGAACGTTATCGTTTCTGGCGGTACGGGTTCTGGTAAAACGACCACGTTGAACGCACTGTCCAGCTTTATTGACGACGCCGAACGCATCCTGACGATCGAGGATACGGCGGAACTTCAGCTTCAACAGACGCATGTGGGCCGAATGGAAAGCCGCCCCGCCAACGTGGAGGGCAAAGGCGCCGTTTCACAGCGGGACTGTCTGCGAAACGCTCTTCGTATGCGCCCAGACCGCATCATCGTAGGTGAGACGCGTGGCGAAGAAGTTATCGACATGCTTCAGGCGATGAACACCGGCCACGACGGGTCTATGACGACGATCCACGCCAACAGCGCACGTGATGGTGTTTCGCGTTTGGAAAACATGGTTGCGATGGCCGGTATTGAAATGCCGCTTAAGGCCGTGCGCAGCCAGATTGCATCGGCTGTGAACCTTATCGTTCAGGCCAGCCGCCTTCAGGACGGTTCGCGCCGCATGGTGTCGATTACCGAACTGACCGGCATGGAAGGCGAAGTCATCTCGATGCAAGAGGTGTTCCGGTATGAACGCCTTGGTCTTGCATCGGACGGAAAAATCATCGGTCGCTTCAACGCGACAGGCGTCCGCTCTCACTACTCCGAGCGGTTCCGTCAGTGGGGTTACGATCTGCCCCCGTCCATTTTTGAACCGATCGCAGCAGAGTAACCAGTATGCAAATCAGTGCAGAACCAATTATCTATGGTCTGATCTTCGTCGGGGTTCTGGCGCTGGTCGAGGGCCTGTATCTAACGATCTTCGGCAAATCCATCAGCTTGAACAGCCGCGTCAACCGGCGCCTGGACATGCTGGAAAAGGGTGCCGCCCGCGAAGAAGTTCTGGAACAGCTTCGCAAAGAGATGAGCCAGCACATGAATTCAAAGGGCATTCCCCTTTATTCAATGCTGGCCGCCAAGGCACAAAAGGCCAACATCGCCTTTTCGCCACGTGCGCTGATCATGATCATGGTTTTGCTTTCGGTGCTGGCCTTTTTGGGGCTGACCATCGGTACCGGTGCGTCGCTTCAGATTCGGGCGCTGGTGTCCGTGGTGATGGGTGTTGGCGCGGTATTCGTTTGGGTGAACAACAAAGCCACCAAACGTCTGGAACTTATCCAAGAACAACTGCCTGACGCCGTAGAGCTGATGGTGCGAAGCCTTCGCGTGGGTCACCCCTTCGCATCGGCGGTTTCCATCGTCGCGAACGAAGTGGCCGACCCGCTGGGCTCAGAATTTGGCATGATCGCCGACGAAGCGGCCTATGGCCGTGATGTATCGGAAAGCTTGAAGGATCTGGCTGAACGGATGGACTTGCAGGATTTGCGCTTCCTTGCGGTTGCCGTGACCATCCAGCAGCAATCCGGTGGTAACCTTGCTGAAATCCTTGAAGGTTTGGCCAAGGTTATCCGTTCGCGTTTCAAACTGTTCCGCCGCGTAAAAGCGATTACTGCCGAGGCGAAGTATTCGGGTATGTTCCTGTCTGCTTTCCCGCTGATCGCGATCGTGGTCATCAACATTCTGGAACCGACCTATTACGACGAAGTGAAAGATACCCCTTACTTTATTCCTGCATGTCTGTTCGTAGGTGCGCTTTTGGTGGTGAACGTGGTCTTCATGAAGATCATGGTCAACATCAAGGTTTAAGGAGAAAACCAAATGGAATTCCTGAACCAACTTAACGACATGCTGACCGAAAAGTTCGGCGCGCTTGGCCCGCTCTATGCTGTGGGCATGCTGGGTGTATTGTTCATCGTCATTACCCTGCCGGTCCTCCTGAAACGTCAAGCTGACCCGCTGGACAAGCTTAAGCAACCCGGTGGCGGTGGCCGCGCTGCGAAACCACAGCAGCCCGCAGCGGCCGAAGCACGGCTACGTTCGGGCAGCAAGAACGCTGAAAAGCTGGACAAGTTTGCTGACTTTCTTGAGCCACAGAACGAAGAGGAATATTCGGCTGCGCGCCTGAAACTGACGCGCGCTGGTTATCGTTCCAAATCTGCGGTTCGCGCGTTTCACTTTGCGCAGTTCGCACTTGGCCTGTTCTTCCTGTTCTGCGGCGTACTTTACGCTTTCTTCGCGTCGGCAACGGGCGAAGTGACAACCCAAAAGCTTATCCTGTCTGTCGTGATCCCCGGCGGTATCGGTTATTACCTGCCAAAGTACTGGGTCGAACGTCGTGTTCAGACCCGTCAGGAAGAAATCATCAACGGTTTTCCCGACAGCTTGGACATGATGCTTGTCTGCATCGAGGCCGGTCAGTCGCTTGATCAATCGATCATTCGCGTCGCGCGTGAAATTCGGGCTGGCTTCCCTGCCCTTGCCGACGAATACGAAATCGTCTCGCACGAGATGAAAGCCGGTAAAGACAAGATCACCGTGCTGAAAGACATGGGCGAACGCTGCGGCGTGACCGATGTGTCGTCATTCGTGACCGTGCTGGTTCAGTCGGCAACATTCGGTACGTCCATCGCGGATGCGCTGCGGGTTTACGCGGCAGAAATGCGTGACAAGCGCGTGATGCGTGCTGAAGAAAAAGCCAACAAGCTGCCGACCAAACTGACGCTTGGCACCATGATGTTCACGGTTCCACCACTGATGATTGTTCTGATCGGCCCTTCGATCTATGGTATGTATCAGATGCTGACGACTGTGGAATTCTGAGTGCATGTTACAAAAATCGGTGGGGCTTCTCACTGCAGTGTGCCTATTGGCCGCCTGTCAGACGACCGGCGGCCTTACGCCTGAATACGAGGGGCTAGCCCCGCCCCCAGGTACCCCGAAGATAACAGAGGCCGTCGATGGCCTTGTCGTGGGTCATCGGCTTATGGCCGCAGGCGAATACGAACTGGCACTTAAGGCCTATTACCGCGCGGCTGGCGAACGCGGCATTGATGCTGACGTTCTGTCCGCGTTGGGCTCTGCCAACCTTCGGCTTGGCCGCCTTGGACAAGCCGAAACGCTGTTACGAAAAGCCGTTGAACAGAACGAAGACTTCGCGCCTGCGTGGAACAACTTGGGCGTTACACTGATGGAGCTGGGCGAAACTGGCGAAGCTAAGCGCGTGTTCCGCACGGCTTTTGCGCTGGATAGTGGCCAATCGGACGAAATTCGCGAAAATCTGCGCTTGGCTATCGCAAAATCCGAAAATCCTGCGTATGATTCAATCAATAGCAATAATTTCGATTTGGTGCGGCGAGGAAACGGGCGATACCTGATCCTTTCTACACCCTGAGGACAGAGCAGTATAAAGGACGCAAAATGCGCCACCTTTTCCTAGTAACGCTATGCGTGACCGGCGCTTTCGCGCTTTCTGGATGTACCGGTTCGTCGGAAGAAGAAGTCGAGCGCGCCGTACAAGACGTGATGGCCAGCGACGAAAGCAACCTTAACGAAATCATGATGACGGTTGCCGACCCTGACGAAGCCGTCGCCTATTTCAAACGTGCTTCGGCGGAATCCCCTGATCGGATCGACTATAAGCGCGGCCTGGGCCGATCCCTTGTGCGCGCAAAACACAACTCCGAAGCTGTGATCGTCTGGTCGAACGTCGTTCAGCACCCAGAAGCAACGACAGATGACAGCATTGAATTGGCCGACGCGCTGATCCGTGCAAGCAAATGGGACGAAGCCGAAAAAGTTCTGGATGGTATCCCGCCAACGGTTGAGACCTTCAAACGATACCGGCTTGAAGCCATGGTTGCTGACAGCAACAAGGAATGGAAAAATGCCGACAGTTTCTATGAAACCGCCGTTGGCCTTACGACCAAACCATCCGGCGTTCTGAACAACTGGGGCTATTCCAAACTGTCGCGCGGCAATTTCAAAGAAGCCGAACGCCTGTTTATCGAAGCCATCGGATATGACCGCAACTTGTTCACCGCCAAGAACAACCTTGTTCTGGCCCGCGGTGCGCAGCGCAATTATCAGATGCCCGTTATCGACATGAGCCAGATAGAGCGTGCGCAATTGCTGTACACCATGGCGCTTTCCGCGATCAAACAGGGCGACACGGCGATTGGCAAAGGCCTGCTGGAAGACGCGATTGACACCCACCCTCAGCACTTCGAAGACGCCGTTCGTTCGCTTCGGGCGCTTAACGGGTAAGACATGGTCCTAGCCACCCCTGCAGAGGCAGCCATTTGGTTCCTGCCATTCGCGGTCGTTATCGGCCTCTATGCTGCGTGGGTGGATTTTCGCATCATGAAAATCCCTAACCGCGTCGTTGACGCTCTGTTTGCGGTATTCGCAATTGTGGGATTTTTCGTGCTTCCGCTAGACGAATACATGTGGCGTTGGCTGCATTTTGTCGTCGTGCTGGTGATCGGCTTCGTTCTGGCGCAAACGCCAATTCTTGGCGCGGGCGATGCCAAGATGATGGCAGTGATGGCCCCTTACATTGCGTGGGCCGACACGTCCGAATTCCTGATGCTATTCTTCTTTATGGTGCCGGTAATCTATGTGCTGCACATGATCGTGCGCGCCATTCCCGGCATCAGTAAAGCCGCACCAAACACACTGTCATTGTCTAAAGAAAAGCGAACAAAGTTCCCCATGGGCGTCGCCCTTGGCCCGCTGTTGATCGCCTATCTTACCCTTGCGGCGTTTCCCGGCCTATTTCCATCAGGATAAGCATCGAACTGCGGTAGACCTCTTTCAACGGCAGTTCACGCTTCACAACTTCCCCGATGATCCGGTGCCGTTCCGACATGCGATATGGGCAGTTGGGGACGACAAGATATCTGGCATTCTCCAGCCCCGGCGCCCCGCCGTAATACCAAGGGCCACCGCCCGGTAGCGGCTTGAAATCGCCAAACATCCAAGCAACGTTCACGATATCAGCCACCAGAAACCCATCATCAGGGCCCACACCTGCGGCCGACAGCTCCTCTGCGATGCTGCTGAAATATCCCACGGCGCCATCGTAAAGCTCGCAAGCGCGCAGCGGTTCCCCGGCCAATAGCGTTTGTTCTTTTGCCGCGCCGTGACCTTTCACCATCGGAGAGGTATCGGGAATATCCAACCGGATGTTCGCCTTCAGCGCATAGGCCCGCTTTGTATCGCCAAACAGATCGTTGTGTTCTGGGCGCGTTGGCAGGAACACGCCAAAGTCAGCCTCGTTCACCTTAAGGTGCACCATCGGGCTGTAAATCATATTGAGGGCAGCAGGCGAACTTAGCGCAAAGATGGCCGCCGCCGCTAACGCCAAGGCTTGGCGCATGTCCCAACCGAAACTGTTGCTCACGCCCGGTTCGGGCCGTGACAGCACGATCAACACCCCAGTCAGCACCAACCACTGAGGATCATTCCCGAAGTTCTGAAACATCACGTAAAAGAACGCCGGCGCAAAGATCATAAGCAACAGGCCCATGTCTTTCTTGCCCGCCTGACGCAACAACACGACGGCCAGAAACACCAACAATGTCCCGCCCATATAGGCGGGCAACCGAAGCATCGTGAAGAACGGTTTGTTGGGGTATGGCCGCACGTCCGATGACGCAACTGCAAGCAAATCGTTCAGATATGCGCCCCAGAAATCCACCCCCATCAACAGCGTCATGACCGCGATAACGCCGATCCCAGCCACGACTGCGGCCCCCAATGTTCCCCATTGGCGCCGGACCAACAGGGCAATCAATACGGGCAGTGCGAAGGCCGCGAAATAGGTAAGCTTACAAAGCGCCAGAAACGCCATCCCGACGCCGATAATCGCCCCATCGGCCACCACGCTTTTCCGATAGACCGGCGCGACGACAGCGATCAGCACAACGATATAGGCAACCGACCAAGCCCATCGATTATAGTGCATCGCGACCGAAATCGCCGATGTGGTCTGCCCCTGCGACAAGGCAAGCGTTAGCACGATCACGTAAAACCCGAAAAAATACGCCCATCCGCCCGAAAGTCGGCTGATGATGGCCCACCACAACGCAGGTAGCAGGCACAAGGCCACCAAGATCTGGCTATAGATGAACGCATGGCCAGCCCCCGCGCCCATGTTCAAAAAGAACGAAATCGGTGCGTATGACAGCACGCCCAGCGGCGTCATGAATTCCGTGTGCGGCTGCGCGCCGCCCGCCAAACGCAAGGCCAGATCAAGCAAATGCGCGGTGTCGCCCTCATAGGTGGCGACATACAGCCCACCTTTGGCCAGGGTAACGGCACCATATAGCGCGACAACGAACAGCAAGAAGCCAGCTATGAAAAGTGGTCTGGGTTTGCTCATTCGTGCCTCAAATAACATTTTTGTCTTTCAACTGCCCTTTTCTGGCCATCAACTCGTGTCAAAGCAAGGGCAGTTTAAGTTGTTCGCCTGACGTCGGGCGGGTAATCTTTCACAAATCTTTCGAGCAGAATTAAGGCTTCAACCATGAACGTTCAGCCATCCGCAGTCGTCGCACCACCAGCGCCCCGTTCTCTTGACGGGATGAAGCTGCCTATGGTGATGATGCGCGACATCCTATTGAAAACGATGTTCCGCCAGAATGTGGAAACCGTTCCCGACATCGCCCGCAATATCGCCCTGCCCACACCCGTCGCGCAGGAGCTGGTCGATCTGGCCCGCTCGCAAAAACTGCTAGAGGCGACAGGTACCCTGCACGCAAACTCGGGTGGGTCTATGGGGTATCAGCTTACGGATACCGGCAAGTCCCGCGCGCTGGATGCGCTAAGCCAGTCTGAATATTACGGCGCAATGCCTGTCCCGCTTGAAGTCTATCAAGAGCAGGTAAAGCGTCAGTCGATCAAAAACATCCAAATCACCCGCGCCCAGCTGACCGGTGCGATGGGCCACCTGATTTTGCCGCCAGAACTGTTGGGCCACCTTGGGCCTGCTGTATCGTCTGGCCGTTCGATCCTGATGTATGGCCCTCCGGGTAACGGTAAATCGTCCATCTCGAACGGTATTCGCGATGCGTTGGGCGACAAGATTTATATCCCGCGTGCGATCGAATATTCTGGTCAGGTTATCACCGTCTATGACCCGATCGTTCACTCGGCCGCGGAAGAGCAGGTGGATGACCCCAACTCGCTGCGCCGTACATCAAACAAGTACGACACGCGCTATGTGCTGTGTGACCGTCCGACCGTTGTGACCGGCGGTGAACTTTCGCTGTCCATGCTTGATCTGGTTTATAACCCAACGGCCCGTACCTATCAGGCGCCGTTGCAGCTTAAGTCGTCCGGCGGCGTGTTCATCGTGGATGACCTTGGGCGACAGGAAGAACCGCCACAGGCGCTGGTCAACCGTTGGATTGTTCCATTGGAAGAAGGGCGCGATATTCTTGCGCTGCAATCTGGTGAAAAGTTTGAGGTGCCGTTTGACACCCTCGTTATCTTCTCGACCAACTTCCACCCGAACGAGATTTTCGATAAGGCGGCTTTGCGCCGGATCTTCTTTAAGATCAAGATTGATGGTCCAAGTCAGGAAGACTTCTTGAAAATCTTCGCGCTGGTGGCACGCAAGAAAAAGATGCCACTGGACGAGCAGACGATCATCTATCTGCTGAAGAAGAAATATCCGACGATCGACAATGTCTATGCCAACTATCAGCCGGTCTTCCTAATCGACCAGATGATGGCGATCTGCGAGTTCGAGGGCATCCCATATCAGATGAACCCGGACCTGATTGATCGCGCATGGGCAAACATGTTCGTCAAAGAAGAAACGATCGTCCATTGACTTTTAGCGGCATAGGCGTGGCTGGCTGCGGCCGTATGGGCCGCCCTATGCTGCGCGCCTTGCGCGAGGCCGGGCATGACGCGCGCGGGTTCGATATTCGGCCGCGCTCTGAATACGGCGCGCTTAGTTCCGTTATGCATAACGATCCTGAAACCTTTGCTGATGGTCTGCGGATTTTGCTAACTGTCGTGCGCGACATGCATCAAACCGACGACATGCTGTTTGGCGAATATGGGCTGGTCAAACGCGCGAAACAGTTGGAAATGATTGTCGTTTGTTCGACCCTTTCACCGCGCTATACGCGCGATCTGCGCGCCCGCACCCCTGTACATGTCAAGCTGATCGATGCCCCCATGTCTGGCGCGCAAATCAAGGCAGAGCGGAAAGAGCTATCCTTCATGTTGGGCGGCGACGCGGCCGACTTGGATTTCTTGCAACCACTGTTCGCGACAATGGGCACCCATTTCCACCGCATGGGCGGCTTTGGTTCTGGGATGGAAGCAAAGGTTCTGAACAATCTGCTGGCCGCGTCCAGCACCGCGATGACGCGGCTTGTGCTGGACTGGGCCGACAAGACCGGGGTCGACGAAAAAGAGCTGTTGGCTTTGATCCACACTTCCTCTGGCCAAAACTGGCTGGCGTCGGGTTTTGACGAAATTGAATTCGCCCGCGATGGGTATTCCGAAGACAACACCATTGGCATTCTGGTGAAAGATGTCGAAAGCGCGCTGGACGCTGCGCCAGATGGCGCGGATACCTCCCTTCCGCGCGTGGTGCAAAACATGATCCGTCATCTGAAACCGCGCCCTTAGGGGCCTGTGCAAACCCCACCACGCGCCCTACATTGCCTTGTATGAGCGCGCTTCCTTCTTCCTTTCACGAATGGTTTGCGACACGTGGCTGGACCGTCCATCCGCACCAACAGGCGATGCTGGATCGCGCCCATGACCCGTCGTTACTGCTGATCGCGCCCACCGGCGGCGGCAAAACACTTGCAGGATTCCTACCATCGCTGGCCGAATTGGCTGATGGAACCCACTCTGGCTTGCACACACTCTACATTTCGCCGCTAAAGGCGCTGGCCGCGGACATTCGGCGTAACCTTCGCACCCCAGTAGATGAAATGGGGCTCCCCATCCGGATCGAAGACCGAACCGGCGACACGTCCTATACCCAACGCCGCAAACAAAGGGCCGACCCACCGCATATTTTGCTGACCACGCCCGAAAGCCTTGCCCTGCTGCTTAGCTATCCTGACGCGCCACGCATTTTTGCGGGACTACAGCGGGTAATTGTCGACGAAATTCACGCGCTGGCTGAAAGCAAACGTGGCGATCAGCTGATGCTTGCGCTGTCGCGGCTGTCCGCGATCTGCCCCGGCCTGCGCCGTGTCGGCCTTTCGGCAACCGTCGAAGACCCCGCCGCGATTGCGCGTTTTCTGGCCCGCCACCCGGATCCCTGCGAAATTATCCACGCCGATCCCGGCCCCGCGCCGGACATTGCGATGCTGCAAACAGATGCGCCACCCCCATGGTCGGGCGGCGGCGGGCGCTATGCCATCGGGGCCATTCTGGAACAGGTCAAGCAACACAAAACGACGCTGATCTTTCACAACACCCGCGCCCAGGCCGAGATTTTTTTTCACGCGCTTTGGCTGGAAAACGACGAAAGCCTGCCCATTGGTATCCACCATGGTTCGCTCGCGCGGGAACAGCGCGAAAAGGTCGAGGCGGCCATGGTCGCCGGGCAACTGCGCGCCATCGTCTGCACCGGCTCGCTGGACCTTGGGATCGACTGGGGCGATGTGGACCTTGTGATACAGGTCGGCGCACCGAAAAACGTTAAACGGCTGGTGCAACGGATCGGGCGGGCGAACCACCGCTATAACGCGCCGTCCAAGGCGCTGCTGGTGCCCGCGAACCGGTTTGAGGTGGTGGAATGCCTTGCCGCACTTGAAGCCGTGAAAGCAGGCGATCTGGATGGCGAACCACGCGGCCCCGGCCCACGCGACGTCTTGTGCCAGCACATTTTGATTACAGCCGCCGCAGGCCCGTTCGACGCCGCAACGCTGTTTGCCGAGGTGACCAGCGCCGGGGCCTATGCCACCCTTAGTCGTACAGAATTCGACGCATGTTTGGATTTCACGGCGACGGGCGGATATGCCCTGCGGGCCTATGACCGCTGGCAGCGATTGCAGCAAACCGATGGCCTGTGGCATCTGCGCGACCCACGCGCGGCGGCGCAAATCCGCATGAACATCGGCACCATCATCGATAGCGAAATGATGAAGGTTCGCCTAAAGAACAGTCGCGGCGGCGCCCCACTAGGCGAGGTGGAAGAGGCCTTCGCCGCCACCTTAACAAAAGGCGATACGTTTCTGATTGGCGGGCAGATCGTGCGCTATGAAGGCTTGCGCGAAATGACCGTAGAGGTGACGCGCCGCCCGTCAGACAATCCAAAGGTTGCGGTATTTTCAGGCTCCAAGTTCGCGACATCCACCCAGCTTTCGGATCGTATCCTTGCGATGTTCAAACAAATCGACTGGCCCGGCCTGCCCGCGCATACCGCGCAATGGCTTTCGCTTCAGCGCGAGGTTTCGCAACTGCCAGAACGTGATCGGCTGTTGGTTGAAACCTTCGCCCATGACGGGCGCGAACACCTGTGCCTTTACGGCTTTGCCGGCCGCAACGCCCAGCAGACACTTGGCCTTTTGCTGACCCAACGGATGGAAGAACTGGGCCTTCACCCGCTTGGATTTCTATCCACCGACTATGCGACGTTGATCTGGGGGCTGGACCCGGTAACGGACCCTGCGCCGCTGTTTGACGCCGAGGCGATGCGCGGTGGGTTCGAAAACTGGCTGTCTGGCAACGCCGTGATGAAGCGCACCTTTCGCAGCGCGGCGATCATTGCCGGGCTGATCGAACGCAATTCCCCCGGCAAGCGAAAATCAGGTCGGCAAGCGACGTTCAGTTCCGACATTTTGTATGACACGCTGTCAAAATATGACCCGGACCACCTGATGCTGGAAATCACGCGCGAAGAGGCGATGAAGGGGCTGGTCGATTTCGGGCGGATCGAACAGATGCTGCGCCGGATCGATGGGCAGATTGATCACATCGCCCTGCCCCGCGTCAGCCCATTGGCCGCACCGCTGTTTCTGGAGGTTGGCCGGGTGCCGATCAAAGGCGCCGCGCAGGAACGCATCTTGGCCCAAGCCGCGCAAAGCGCGATGAAGGCTGCGGGCCTTAGCTAAGACTTGCAAATGACCAATACTTCCACCACTCCACATAGAATGAGCGGGTTTGAATTTTCTCTGAACGGTGCTGTGCTTACCGCCCTTCCCTCTGGTGCGCTGTGGTGGGCAGAGCCGCGTGTTCTGACGGTGTCGGACCTGCACCTGGGCAAGTCCGAACGTATCGCACGGCGCGGCGGCACCATGTTGCCACCATACGAAGTGCGCGACACCCTAGCCCGGCTAGAGGCCGACATAGAAGCAACCGCCGCCCAGACCGTTATCTGCCTTGGCGACACGTTCGACGACCTGTCTGCGATGGAAAACCTGCCTGATGCTGAAACCCAGTGGCTGATGCGCCTGATGGCCGGACGTCGCTGGATTTGGATTGAGGGAAACCATGACCCTGGCCCAACGGCCTTTGGCGGCACCCATCTGGCAGAGCTTCATCAATCCCCCCTTACCTTCCGCCATATCGCGGCCCCCAGCGCCAAGGCAGAGGTTTCGGGCCACTACCACCCCAAAGCACGCCTTAGCGCCCAAGGAGCGGCCCTGTCGCGCCCCTGTTTCCTGATTGATAAGCAAAGGGTCATTATGCCCGCCTATGGCACCTACACGGGCGGCCTGCGCACGGATGAGAAGGTATTGGCGGCATTGATGGGGCCAAAGGCGCTGGCGGTGCTTACCGGTAAAACCGCATATGCGATTCCGATGCCGCGCGCCTAAAACAATCCGCGTTCTTCAACAACAGGGCGATAGTTGCGGCTGACCGGCACGCGACTTCCATCTTTCAGCGTCAAAAACAGCCGCCCACTTTCCACCGACTGGCTTTCAATGGCATTGGTCGCAACCCAATGGGATCGGTGAACCTGCAACCCATCAACACCGTCCAGTTCTGCGATTGCATCCGAAAAACGCATCAAAAGGCGCGCTTGGCCTTTTTCGGTGGTCAGCGCGACATAGTGATCGAACACCTCGCACTTCAGGACTTCGCCTTGAAGGCCCGGCTCAATCCGATCAAGCAAACGTGGCCGAACGACTTTTTCTTTTTCCTCCGCCTCCGCTTCCGGCTTCTGCCGTGGCGATGGGGTGCTCAGCAACAGCCGGATCGCCCCAACACCAATGCCAGCGACGAACACCAAGAACGACATTTCCAAAAGACTTGGCACATGTGCTGTGGTCCCGGACGCCATGAACCGGGTGAATGCCGTCAGTGGGACTGCGAAGCAAACCCCCATACATCCCGATGAAACAACAACCACCGGCCAAAACCCTCCCCCAGTGATCAGTCTTTGAACAGACAGCCTGACGGCGATGCCCAACACGATCCCAACGGCAACAACCGTCGGCCAATAGATCAAGCGTTTTGTAAGTGGGAAACCGTCATAAGTACCGAATGGGCCGGCGTAAGCCACCATCCCAGATACAACCAACCAAGCAACATACAGGGCTGGAGACTTCATCGCTTCGAAAAATTCTTTTTTCAGCGAGGCCATAACACGCCCTAATGAATCAAAAATCGGCATACACGAAAAAGCAGTTACCGCCAGTTCCCCCTGTGGAAAAGCTTAAATTTCAATGACGCGTCGGCAATTCGATTGCCAAAGCGGGTTCTTGCCAGCCAATATCCAAAAACTTCGTTCTTTTCAAAGGTCATTTCATTGGCGCCTTCCCTTATAAATCAGAACATCGAAGCCATGGTGCACGAAGCTTTTTCGTCTCAGGGTATGATGAAAACTCTCGACGCGGAAATTTTTTCTATTTCTGCCGGTAAATGCTCTATCGGCGCTCCGATCGGGCCAGCCATCACACAACAAAACGGATTCGCCCATGCTGCGGCCAGTTTTGCGATTGGTGATGTCGCTTGCGGTTGCGCCGCGCTCAGCACTTTGGACGTGGGATACGGCGTTTTAACAAGCGAGATGAAAATCCATCTGCTTGCCCCCGCGCAAGGCAAACGCCTGATCGCAAACGCAGAGGTCATTCGCGCAGGTCGCCGCCTTGTGGTGACCCGCGCCGATGTCATGGCCGAAGCCGAGGATGGCGCGCAGACTCATGTCGCCACCCTGCTTGGAACGATTGTGCCAATGGCACCTAAGCCGTAAGGCCAGCAGGTTCCGGCAGGTCGTTTGACCGACAGCACGCCGTCAGCGTGTTCGCCAACAGGCACGCAATCGTCATCGGGCCGACACCACCGGGAACGGGCGTGATCGCACCGGCAACCTTTGCGGCGCTTTCGAAATCAACATCGCCTACAAGCCGGGTTTTGCCTTCGCCTTTTTCGGGCGCAGGAATGCGGTTGATGCCCACGTCGATCACCGTCGCACCGGGTTTGATCCAGTCGCCGTCGATCATTTCCGGGCGGCCAACGGCGGCAACGACGATGTCGGCCTGACGGCACACGGCCTGAATGTCCTTGGTCCGGGAATGCGCAACCGTCACCGTGCAGCTATCGCGCAGCAAAAGCTGGGCCATCGGTTTACCAACGATGTTGGAACGCCCCACCACAACCGCGTTCATGCCCGACAGTGATCCGTGCTGTTCGCGCAGCATCATCAGGCAACCCAGTGGCGTGCAAGGCACCATCGCTTTTTGCCCTGTGGCCAACAATCCCACGTTTGAAATGTGGAACCCGTCCACATCCTTGGCCGGGTCGATCCGGTTGATCACCAAATCTTCGTTGATGTGACTTGGCAGGGGAAGCTGCACCAGAATACCGTGAACAGACGGGTCAGCATTCAGCTTATCCAACAAGGCCACCAGATCGGCCTCGGGCGTTTCAACGGGCAGCTTATGTTCGAACGAGGCCATGCCAACCTCAATCGTCTGCTTGCCCTTGCTGCGGACGTATACCTGACTTGCCGGGTCTTCACCGACCAGCACAACGGCCAGGCCGGGGGTGATGCCGTGAACCTCTTTCAGGCGGGCGACATGGGCTGCAACCTTACCGCGCACCTGCTCGGCAAATGCTTTTCCGTCGATGATCTGTGCTGGCATGTTTCGCGCTCCTTCATGTCACGTCTGGCCTGCCTGTCCTATGGCAGGCCAAGCGCATTCTCAAGCCGCTAAAACAGGCCTTCGATCTGGCCATCGTCATTCAGCCCGATCGCCTCGGCCGAGGGGACGCGCGGCAGGCCGGGCATGGTCATGATCTCTCCGCAGATGACCACGATAAACCCGGCCCCGGCGGACAAGCGCACCTCGCGCACAGGGATGCTGTGCCCGGTCGGCGCGCCCCGCACCGTGGGATCGGTGGTAAAGCTGTACTGCGTCTTGGCCATGCAGACCGGCAGGTTGCCATATCCGGCCTCTTCCCAATCCTTAAGCTGCGTGCGGATCTTTTGATCGGCCACAACCGCATCCGCGCGGTAAATGCCTTTGGCGATGGTTTCGATCTTTTCGAACAACGGCATGTCGTCGGGATAGATCGGCGCGAAATCGGACGTTTCTGCATCGGCAATTTCTGCCACGCGGGTGGCAAGCTCTTCCGTGCCTTCGGACCCCTTGGCCCAATGCTGGCACAAGATCGCCTCGCTGCCCTGCGAGGCAACGTAGTCCTTCACCGCCTGAACCTCTGCATCCGTGTCGGTGACGAAGTGGTTGATGGCAACAACGACCGGAACCCCGAAGGATTTGATGTTTTCGATATGGCGGCCAAGGTTCGGGCAGCCCGCCTTTACCGCATCCACATTTTCCGCGCCAAGATCGGCCTTGGCGACCCCGCCGTTCATCTTCATCGCGCGGACTGTGGCGACAACCACAACCGCAGACGGCGCAAGCCCCGCTTTGCGGCACTTGATGTTAAGGAATTTCTCTGCGCCCAGATCGGCCCCGAAACCGGCCTCTGTCACCACATAATCCGCCAGCTTCAACGCCGTCGTCGTCGCCACGACTGAATTGCAGCCATGCGCGATATTCGCAAACGGGCCACCATGCACAAAGGCCGGGTTGTTTTCCAACGTCTGCACAAGGTTAGGCTGCATCGCATCCTTCAACAGCACCGTCATCGCGCCGTCGGCCTTGATGTCGCGGCAATAGATCGGCGTGCGGTCGCGGCGATAGGCGACAATGATATCGCCCAAACGGCGCTGCAAATCCTCCAGATCGGTAGCAAGGCACAGAATGGCCATCACCTCCGACGCAACCGTGATGTCGAACCCTGTCTGGCGGGGAAATCCGTTCGCCACCCCGCCAAGCGAGGTCACAGTATCGCGCAACGCCCGGTCGTTCATATCCAGCACCCGGCGCCAAACGACGCGGCGCTGATCGATCTCAAGCTCATTGCCCCAATAGATGTGGTTGTCTATCATCGCGGCCAGCAGGTTATGCGCGCTGGTGATCGCGTGGAAATCGCCGGTAAAGTGAAGGTTCATCTCTTCCATCGGGACGACTTGCGCGTATCCGCCACCCGCTGCGCCACCTTTCATGCCAAAGCACGGGCCCAACGACGCCTCTCGGATACAAATCGCCGCCTTCTTGCCGATCCGGTTCAACCCGTCGCCAAGGCCCACCGTGGTTGTCGTCTTCCCCTCACCCGCGGGGGTGGGGTTGATGGCGGTCACCAAAATCAGCTTGCCGTTTTGGCGACCTTGGATGGATTTAATGAACTCTTCGCCGACCTTCGCTTTGTCATGGCCATAGGGAAGCAAATGTTCGCTTGGAATGCTCAGCCTTGCGCCAATTTCCTGAATTGGCTGTTTCTGAGCCTCTCGTGCGATTTCGATATCGGTCTTATATTCCATTAATCTTACCTCCCTGTGCCGCGATTACGGCCCTCTTTCGGCTATAGCGGGCGTAATCCTGTCAAAGAGATGCAATTCCGACATTTCCCGCCACGGAACCGTCTTATGCTATTTTCAGGTAAAAACCGATGCCGAGCAAACGCGACTATTTCCCGCGTGCAACGCCCAAATGCACCCATGCGGGCTGGTCGGGCACATGCAGGGTCAGCGTGTCACCTATGGCCAAGCGGCCCTCGCGTTCGACCCACGCGGTGACCCCGCGCCGCCCAACGGCTGCCGGTTTGAACGCGCGTCCTTTTCCAGGCAGGACCCCTTCGATCACCTTGGCAGGAAGCTGACAGGGCCGGTTTTCCATATCGACGGTCAGCGTTGTGCCATCCTGATTTTGCAGGCGCGACGACGGAGGGATGTGCGTGAAATCCGGTATTCCCTCGACCACGATCGACGCACCCAGCCACGCCGGGTCCAGCGCATCAATTCCCATCTCGGCGGCGATAGCAGCGATATCTTCGGCAGACAGAACCGAAAATTGGCGCACGTTGCGGATTTCGGTGTTTCGTTCGTACTGTGACAGGACGCGCGAACAAGAAGGGCGGGTAATCCCGGCATGCTCTTCGCCATCCACCCCGGAAAAGCGCGCTGTCACCTCGTTCAACGGTTCGGCCATCAGGCTGGTTTCGCGATCCGAAACGCAGCCAAGCCAAACGATTTTGGCGCTGAATTCTGTTGGTTTTAGTGCAGGCATTGTTGCTCCCTCAATTTGCGCCAGCACCCGTGGCGCAATGGTCTGAAGGCGCGACAGGTGGAACCAGACAATGAGGCTTCAAATTGGCGCGTCAACACCTATCGCTTGACTGGACCGCCCTTAATGGCCCGAATACGGTCCATTGTAAAAAGGGACACTATGGTGCTGGGATTCAACGTTTTATACAGGGCTATCGTCGCAGTCGGGCAGAATTGGCGATTTGGGGCTTTAATCGTGTTGCCCGCCGTTTTGTTTATGGAACTCGCTTATTTCCCTCGTCATATCTTTGACCTTGATGCCGCGCCGACCGATCCGCTTTCGCTACATTTTCCGCCAATCTTACCTTCCCCCTATGCCACTTGGGTATACTTACTGGCGCTCTTATTGATAACGATCGCCATCAC
Organism: Actibacterium lipolyticum; assembly: GCF_900184935.1. GTDB lineage: Bacteria > Pseudomonadota > Alphaproteobacteria > Rhodobacterales > Rhodobacteraceae > Actibacterium_A > Actibacterium_A lipolyticum. The sequence continues at coordinate 694,874 of NZ_FXYE01000002.1, forward strand.
CATCAGCGTCGCAATTGCGTGGCACCGTAGATTGTTAAATCAAGCATCGCTGGGCAAGGCGATCAAAGGACAACCGCGTTGGCGCTATCTATTGCGTTGCAGTATCGTGTGCATCTTCGTCGCCATTGTCATGCTGGCGCTGAGCTGGCCCGCCCTTCTGTTGAAAGACTGGCTTTATACCGATGCTGGACGAGATGCGCTTGGCCTCCGGTTCCACCTCGAAGCACTCATGTTCGTGGATTCTGGCCTAGTGGCACTTGCATTCGCTTTCAGCTGGACCTTTTTTGGCCTCAGCTTGCCGGGCATTGCGGCAGGTGAAACTGTTCCATTTGGGGCCACTCTAAAATTTGCGGTTCGGAATATAGCTCACATCGTATTGGCCGTCACCCTCGCGCAGTTGGCCTTTCATTTTGCCGAACGGTCTATCTTGATCGTGCAGTACGGCTGGCGCTCCACATACGGGAACTGGGGCAACTGGATGGCGGCTCTGGCGTTGATCGTTCTGACTTCTGTGCGCTTTTTGGTTCTTGTCGGCCTAGTGACAGAATTCTATCGGGCCTATCGTAACCACCATCAAAAACAGAAAACGCCGCTCCCTACGTAGGGAACGGCGCTTCATTTTTCTTCAGTCTTTGCTTTACGCAGTCGGTTCCGGCTCTAGCCCGCCATCTGCTGGCGGTTTCGGCTTGGCCGTTTTCGGGATCGCCGTAACCGAAGGCGTGTTGCCGCTGTCCGGTGGGGTGTCTTCGTCGTCGCCACGGTTCAGCGGCTCGCCTGCGATCACCTTGGTGATCTCATTCCCGGTCAGCGTTTCATATTCCAACAAGCCCTGCGCCAAACGATGCAGATCCTCATTCTTTTCGGTCAGAATACGCTTGGCAGTCTCGTAACCTTCGTCAACGATCTTGCGCACTTCTTCGTCAATCTTTTCCTGCGTCTCAGGCGAGGCATTTGCCGGCCCTTGAGAGTTTCCAAGATAAGACTGCTGTTCGTTCGCGTAATCGATGTTGCCCAGCGTTTCAGACATGCCGAACTGCGTCACCATCGCGCGGGCGATTTTCGTGACCTGCTGAATATCAGACGCAGCACCCGAGGTGACATTCTCTTTACCAAAGATCAACTCTTCGGCCACCTTACCGCCCATCGCCATCGCGATTTTGGAGGTGTATTTGGTGTAAGTCACGCTTAGCTGATCGCGCTCAGGCAGCGACAGAACCAGACCCAACGCACGACCGCGCGGGATGATTGTCGCCTTGTGGATGGGGTCATGCTGCGGGACGTTCAGGCCCACAATCGCATGGCCAGCCTCGTGATAGGCGGTCAGCTTTTTCTCATCCTCAGACATGACCATCGAACGACGCTCTGCGCCCATCATGACCTTGTCTTTGGCGTTTTCGAAATCTTCCATCGTGACAAACCGGCGACCGATACGGGCGGCCATCAGCGCAGCCTCGTTCACAAGGTTGGCCAGATCGGCACCGGAAAAGCCCGGGCAACCGCGCGCGATGATACGCAGATCAACATCAGGGCCCAGCGGCACTTTGCGCGCATGCACGCCCAAGATCTTTTCGCGGCCTTTAATGTCTGGGTTCGGAACCTGAACCTGACGGTCGAAACGGCCCGGGCGCAACAGCGCAGGGTCAAGAACGTCAGGACGGTTGGTGGCGGCGACGATGATGATACCTTCGTTCGCCTCAAAGCCGTCCATTTCGACCAGCAGCTGGTTCAACGTCTGTTCGCGTTCGTCGTTACCGCCGCCATAGCCAACACCACGCGAACGGCCAACGGCGTCAATTTCGTCGATGAACACGATGCACGGGGCGTTCTTTTTCGCCTGTTCGAACATGTCGCGCACACGGGATGCACCAACACCAACGAACATCTCTACGAAGTCAGAACCCGAGATGGTGAAAAACGGTACGCCAGCTTCGCCAGCAATGGCACGCGCCAAAAGCGTTTTACCAGTACCCGGAGGGCCCACCAGCAACGCGCCTTTTGGAATTTTACCACCAAGGCGGCTGAACTTCTGCGGGTTGCGCAGGAATTCAACAATCTCTTCCAGCTCTTCTTTGGCTTCGTCGATGCCGGCAACATCGTCAAACGTGACGCGGCCATGCTTTTCGGTCAGCAGCTTGGCGCGGCTTTTGCCAAAGCCCATCGCGCCGCCACGGCCCCCACCCTGCATGCGGTTCATCAGGAAGATCCAGATGCCGATCAGAATAAGGAATGGCAGCAGCGTACCAACATAAGCCAACAGCCCGGATTTTTCCTGCGCTTTGGCGGTTACATCAACGTTCTTTTCAACAAGGCGATCGGTCAGATCAACACCTTCGGGCACGATGGCCGTATAGGTGGTTCCGTCCGCGCTGCGGATCAGCGCCTTTTCACCATCAAGCGTTACAGCGGTGACATCACCATCCTCAACGCTTGAAAGGAACTCTGAATAGCTCATTGTCTGTGTCGCCATGGTCGATTGACCACCGCTGAAAAGGTTGAACAAGGCCAGGATCAAAAGAAATAATACGACCCAAAAGGCGATGTTTCGTGCGTTACCCACGATGAGCTCCCTGAACTAGTGGCCGCGGTGCGGTGCGACCGATTACTCTAAAATAGAGATAAGCTGCGCAGGTTCAATGCGATATAATGGATTCAAAGAAGCTTTCGGCCCCGGAAACAAGTTCCGCATCCCATTCGTTATCAAGCCCGGCCAGTGGTGCTGCGATCAACACATCATCGCGCCAAACGGCGGGGGACGCGGCAAGTGTCGCACGCGGCAGGCCAGTTTCGCGCCAATCGGGGCATTCCAGCAATCCCGCCTCGCCAAGGGCGCGAACCTGCAACCCATTGGCAACAGGGCCGGAAAGCTGCCAGCGACCATCCCAAACGGCATCACTCGCCACGGTTTTTTCGCGCACCGCGTGGTATTCGCGGGTGATGCGAACGGTATTTCCTTCGATCATGGCGCGGCATCCATGAAGCATTGCATCGTCGCCAGCAATCACCGATGCGCTGAAATCATGCAGCTTTGTCGCACGTGGGGCGAATTCTGCCGACGCGACCCATTTCAATGCGTGGCCTAGGATGCGCCGGGTGATTTCGGGTGGCAAAGTCGCCAAAGAACGCCGCGCCAACAGCACGTCGCCCGCATCGATCCGGGCGCAGGCTTCGGCCTCTGCGCGGGTCTGCACCTCTAACGCGTGGCGAGCCGACGCCATGTGCCGCGTCACCCCGGACAGCACCTGCGCATCAATGCCAAGTGGGCCAAGGGCGGCCAGAACTTCGCGCGCACGGATACGTTCATACTTGGTGTCTTCGTTCGACGGATCATCGCGCCATGCGTGGCCATTCTGGCTCAGATAATCGCGAAGCTGCTGCCGCCGCGCCAAAAGCAACGGGCGCAGCCACGTAACACCATTCCCCGCGCGGCTTTGCGCCATACCGGACAAGCCATCAACGCCCGCCTCGCGCGCCAGACGCATCAGAAAGGTTTCCGCCTGATCGTCCGCCGTATGGGCCAGCGCGATTGTTGAAATACCGTGCGCCTTTGCCCAGTCGGCCATCAGCCTATAGCGAGCCTTGCGGGCCTCTGCCTGAAGATTGCCGGTTTCATCCCAGCCCCGCCATTCAAGAACATCATGTGGCAGGCCAAGTTCGGCGCAGGTTGCGGCAACAAACGCGGCTTCCTCGGCCGCTTCGGGGCGTAACCCGTGATCGACTGTAACCGCGTGAATTCTAAGGCCAGTTTCCCGCGCGTGGTCAGCGGCGAGGTGTAACATCGCCATTGAGTCACCGCCCCCGGAAACGGCCAGACCCAGCGGGCCATCAAGAACCGCAGGAAGCGCCAAGGCGAATGTGTTGGTCAGTGGTTGCTGCGCATCCGTCAATTGCAGCCAATCGCGTTGCGGGCCGCCGTCGCTTCACCCGCAACAGAGGATGCCGGAAAACGCGCACCAACTTCGCCAAGTGTCACACATGCCTCGCGCGTTTGCCCAAGGTCGTTCAGCGAAGAGCCTAGACGATACAACGCTTCGGGCGCACGCGGGCCATCGGGCGCACCAGAAAAGCTTTCCAAAAACGCGCGGGCCGCATCGGCGGTTTGGCCCGTGTTATGCAACGCCTCGCCCCGGTGGAAATGCGCGGTGCCGCTTAGCGGCCCACCTGGATAGGTCTGGGTAAAGGTCGCAAACTTTTCCGCAGCCCCTTGAAAGTCACCGGAATCGAGCGCCGCCTTCGCCCGATCAAAGTCTGCCTGTTCACCCACCGCCAATTCCGCGCCGCCGGTGTCAGGCTGTGCAACCGGAACCGGTGCAGTGGTGGAGGCTTGGCCAGCCCCGCCCAAAGTTGTCGTTTCACCAAGCTGGCCAATGTCGCAATTGGTTTCCAGCTCACAAAGGCGGAATTCCAGATCACCAATGCGCCGGGTACCGTCCCCGACGATCTGGTTGATACGGAATTCCAATTCTTCGCTGCGCGCTGTCAGGCGCTGAAGCTGTTGTTCAATGCTGTCGATCCGTTGCAACGCTGAACCACCGGCGATGCCCTGCTGGGCACCACCAGTTGTCGAAAGCTCGCGTTTTAGGCGCTGCACATCCACGTAAAGCACCGACAATTGCTGGCGAATATCAGCCAGCGTTTCATCACTGCTTTGCGCAAAGCCCGCGCCTGTCGCGCCCAGCGAAAGACACACCGAAAGGCAAACTGCCCCAAACCGCATCATTGAACTGTCGCTCCTTAACTGCTCAGGCCAGCCGTAACCACGGTAACAGCCCGACGGTTCTTGGCATAACATGTCTCATCCGAGCAAATTTCGATCGGACGTTCCTTGCCGTAGCTAACCACACGTACACGTGCGGGCGAAACCCCGCGCGAAACCAAATATTCCTCTACAGCGTTGGCGCGGCGCGCACCAAGTGCAAGGTTATATTCGCGTGTGCCCTGCTCATCGGCGTGGCCTTCGATGATAACGCTGTAATCTGTGTTCGTCAGAAGCCACTGTGCCTGTCCTTCAAGCGTTCCGCGTGCGGTATCACCCAGCGTGCTTTGATCAACGGCGAACAGCACACGATCACCGACCGTCTGTTGGAAATACGCAACCGAACGCGGATCATTCACGCCACCAGCGGCACCACTGTCAAAACCAGTGCCAGCCCCTGCGCCAACGCCACCGGCAGAGCCGCTATCGGCGAACCGGTCGGGGTTGGTACATGCGGACAGGCCAAGCGCAGCCACAAGAAGAATAGATTTGGTAAGAGTTTTCATCTGACAATTCCTGTTGTCGTTTTTTGCTCGATTGCGCCCAGCATATCAGTCAGACGCGGTTTTGGAAACGCACGCTTACGGCAGCAAGGGCGACCACGCAGGATCAGATGCCGCCCCGTCGACCGAGATCTTGCGAAGGTTCCGCCCCGAGATATCGACCGAGTAAAGCGCAGAAGTGCCCCCTGCCCCCGCCGTTTCGCGCGAGAACATGATGACACGCCCGTTGGGCGACCATGTCGGCCCTTCATCCAAGAAAGACGCGGTCAACAAACGCTCTTCGGAGCCATCGGTGCGCATAACACCAATATGGAAACGGCCCTTGTTCTGCTTTGTGAAGGCAATGTAATCACCACGCGGCGACCAAACGGGTGTGGAATAACGCCCGCTGCCAAAACTGATCCGCTGAGGCTCTCCGCCGCCTGCTGACATGATGTAAAGCTGCTGCGTGCCCGAACGATCACTTTCAAACACGATGCGGCTTCCGTCAGGGGAATAGCTTGGCGCGGTTTCAATCGAAGGCGATGATGTCAGGCGCGCGCGTTGGCCACCGCCAAGGTTCATGCTGAACAGATCGGTGTTCCCACCTTGCGAGGCCGAATAAAGAACTGTGCTGCCATCCGGGCCAAAGCGCGGCGAAAACGTCATGGTGCCAGATTGGTCATCAACCGCACGACGCCCCACCGTGGCGACATCCAACAGATAGATCCGCGGGAAACCGGTTTCATAGCTGGTATAAAGCACCCGGTCGCCATTTGGCGAAAACCGCGGCGCAAGCACGATGGACGTACTGTCAGTCAGGTACTGCGTGTTGGCCCCGTCATAATCCATGATTGCCAACCGCTTTTTACGGTCATTCTTTGGGCCAGTTTCGGCAACATACACAACACGGCTGTCAAAATACCCGCCTTCGCCGGTGATGCGCGAATAAACCTGATCGGCCACTTTGTGCGCCACGCGACGCCAGCTTGACGTTGTACCGCCGAATTGCAGACCATCGCCCAGCGGGGCGTCCGCAAACACATCCAACAGGCGGAACTTCACGTTCAGCCGCCCGTCTGACCCAACACTGACCGCGCCGGTGACAAGCGCCTGAGCGTTGATCGCCTTCCAATCCGCATATTGGACGGGGCTGTCGAAATTCGTAACGCTCGCGATGAATGCTTCTTTCGGGATCTCACGGAACAGGCCGGTGTTCACCAAATCCGCCGCCACGACCCGGCTGATGTTACGCGCCATTTCTGCCGCCGCAGCGTTTTCCGCCACAAAGTCAGGCACCGCGAAGGGCATCGGTTCGATTACCCCTTCGTCGATTTCAATCCGCAACGGTCCGTTCTGCGCGATTGCAGGTACAGCAGCAAACCCCATAAGGGCCGCAAGGAGGGTCAGCACTCGTAACATCATTTGATCCTCATCTTTTCAGGATTGAATGTCATTTCAACATCGCGCCACTGGGCGTATTTCTCTTTCGGCAGATCATAGCCGTTTTGCTGGCACCGCAAAATAGCGCGACGGGCCGATTGGAACGCGCTGTTAACAGCCTGATCCGATCCGCCAGAATTTGCGATCATCTTGATACTGTTGCCAGCCACCTTGCCGTCTTCGGTCAGCGACATCGCGACCGTCACGGTAATGCGTCCCGCCTCTGATCCGGCATCGACAACCCAGCACCGTTGAACCCCAATCCGCAGCGCGTCTTTTTCGCCGCTGGTCATGGGGGGCCCAACTGGGGCAGATCCGTTGCCTGAGGTTTCCGTGGCGCCGCCACCAAGTGCTTCGGCCAAGGCATCGTTAACCGAGCTTTGGACGTCTGCGGGCTTGGCGGCCTTCTGCGTTGACGGCGCAGGTTTTGTCGGGCGTGCGGGGCGCGAACGTGGGCGCATGGAAGAGGTAAGGCTGGTTTCCGCGTCGGGCTTTTCTTCTGCCTCGGTCACGATTTCGGTTGTCGCCTCTTCCGGGGCTGTCGCGGTTTCAACGGGTGGCTTCACCACTTCCGGCTCTGGCTCGGGCGTGGGAACGGTTGCTTCGGTCACTGTATCCGACACTTCGGCATCCGGGGTTGGCTGCGCCGCAGGCACCGGTGCCACGCGTGGGGCGGGGCGTGGGCGCGTGCTTTGCGTCAACAGGGTTGTGCCGTTGTCTTCGGTCGGGGGCGCAGGCGGCGTTGGTGCTTCGTCCGTCACTTCGGCCTGCGGCAAAGGCTCAATTTCGCTGACATCGGGGGCCGCGTCGGGTTGTTCGGGCTGCGATACATCAGGACGGGCCGGCGTTTCGGGCGTCGTATCAGGTGTTGGCGTGGGCGTAACTGGCTGCTCTGACGCGGGAGGCGTGGGTTCCTGCGTGTCCTGCGTTGCGCGCGGAGCCGAGGCGGGCGCCGTCAGCGCCGCAAATTCCTCGCCAGAAATGATCGACACTTCGGCCACGTCAAGGGGTTCGGTGCGGTCACTGGAAAACAGCCCGCCGACCAAAACCCAGACGATCAGGCCGATATGCCCGATGCCCGAAATATAGATGCCCTTGTTCATGAAGGCCTCTGCCTTACCCGTCTTGCCCATCAAGGGTCGGCCCGCCTGTGTCGGTCACAAGGCCGATGTTGCGAAAACCGGCCGCGTTCAACGCGCCCATGACCTGAATGACCCGTTCGTACTGAATGGCCCCATCCGCGCGCAGGAAGATCTTGTCATTCTCGCGCTCTGCCGCGATCGCGCGCAGCTTTGGCACCAACTGATCCTCAGGCGTTTCTGTTGTCTGAAGCATGATCAACCCATCCACCGTCAAGGTAACGGTCAGCGGCTCTTCTTGTTCCGTCGGCAAAGCCTCTGCTGCGGTTTTGGGCAGCTCTACCGGCACGCCGACGGTCAACAAGGGCGCGGCGACCATAAAGATGATCAGCAGCACCAACATGACGTCAACGAATGGCGTGACGTTGATTTCCGACATCGCGGCAGAATGGCCCCGGCTGCGACGCCGCCGGTTACCACCCTTGCGCTGAACAACACCCGCGCCCATCGCTCAGCTATCCAACTGGCGCGAAAGGATCGTAGAGAATTCGTCCGCGAAGGCCTCATAGCCACCGATGATCCGGTCGCTGTCTGCCGAAAGCTTGTTGTAAAACACAACGGCAGGGATCGCGGCCAACAGGCCAAGCGCGGTCGCCAGCAACGCCTCGGCAATACCGGGCGCAACAACTGCAAGGCTGGTGTCCTGCTGCAAGGCAATCTCTTCAAAGGCGTTCATGATACCCCAGACGGTACCAAACAGCCCGATGAACGGCGCGGTGGACCCGACTGTCGCAAGGAAAGACAGACCACCGTTCAGCCCTTCGGCCTCTTTCGCGATGGCAACATCCATCGACCGGTCAATCCGCGGAGCCGCGCCAGGGATCAGCCCGCCATCTTGGCGGTGGCTGCGGCGCCATTCAGTCATCCCTGCTGCAAAAATCCGTTCAGACGGGCCTGCGGGCTCTGGCCCGATTTTTTCGTACAGCTCGTCCAGCGGCTCGCCTGACCAAAAGGACTCGTCAAACGCGCCGGCCCCTTTGCGGGTTGCGCGATACGTGATGGTTTTTTGGATGATGATCGCCCAGCTCCAGAAGGAAGCAATAATCAACATCAACATTACGATTTTAACTGCGAAAGTCGCACGTGCGAAAAGGGCGAGCATGGAGAAATCGATCTCCTGCGCCATCGCAAGGGTTTGGGTTTCCATATGCCTGCTCGTTTTTGGGCCGCGTTTGTGCAGCTCTGATTACGTCAGACCGTAGCTGGTTTTTAGGGGAATTGCCAACACAACCGCGTCATCACGCGATTGCGCCTAACCATCCGTCAACAATCGGCGAATATCTGCCGGGATCGGGGCCGGATAGCCGCTTTCCATGACCGCAACCAAGGTGACCCGTGCCGTGAACAGAACTTCGTCACCGCGCAGCACCCGCTGCATCAGAATACAGCGCGCGCCAGTGACCGCTTCGGGGACCGTTTCGACGATCAACTGATCATCATAAAGGGCTGGGCGCAGGAAATCGGCCTCAACCTTACGCACGGCGAAAAACAGGCCCTCTTTCTTCATCCGGGCCTGATCCAGGCCCAGTTCACGCACCCATTCGCTGCGGCCACGTTCGATGAATTTGAAATAGTTGGCGTAATAGACGATGCCAGCAACATCAGTGTCTTCGTAATAGACCCGAACCGGAAAACGATGTGCCATCAGTTGCCCCCGATCCGCGCTGCAAGGCGCAAAGCGTGGCTGGCATCGCGTGCCGCCGCTGGCATCACCGGGTCATAGGCCGCACGGATCACATCAGCGATTTCGGGCCGCAACACCGTCGCGCCCTCGGGCGTTAGGCCAAGCGGGCTTTTCGTGGAAAAGACGACATCGGACCAAAGCAAGATGATCTGAACCATCTGTCCCAAGGCCAGCGTTTCAGCGGGCATATCGGCCAGCGCCTCGTCCATGCGAAGAAACACAAACGCCGCCTGAATCGCCCCGTCGTCATCAAAACGGAAAAACCGGTACTGGTTCGCGCCCGCCTGCTGCAACCGTTCAACACGGGTTTCCAGATCGGGCACCAGCTTGTCCAGGTTCGGAGTGTCCAACAGTTCCGCCCAATCGCGAAAGAAGAACACCATCAGGTTCGCGCCAAGCTCTGGGTCGGTTTCGGCCATCTTGTGACCTGCCAATGCCACGACCGCCTCGCAGGCGCCTTTGATGACCTTTAGCGATTCATCTTCCACCCCAAAAACGATGGGAACGATGGGGCGCCCCCAACGGGCGAACACGTACTGACCGTCTGCGCGGGTGAATAAGGGCTGAATATCGTCGGGCGATGCCATGAAACCTACCTTTTGCTTGCGGGTGGGATACGGTCAAACACACCTAACCGTCAAACAGGTCAGTCTGCCCCGGCGCTTTTGGCGCAGCCATGCCCAGATGCGACCACGCCTTTTGTGCCAGCATCCGCCCGCGTGGCGTTCGCTGGATCAGGCCTTGTTGCAACAAGAATGGCTCGATCACCTCTTCCAATGCATCCCGGCTTTCACTTAGCGCGGCAGACAGGGTCTCGATCCCCACTGGACCACCCGCATAGTTTTCGGCCACCAGCCGAAGATAGCGCCGGTCGGCCCCGTCAAGGCCAAGGTGATCCACTCCAAGCCGGGTCAACGCACCGTCAGCGATGGATTGGGTGATACGCCCGTCCCCTTCGACGACCGCAAAATCCAGAACGCGGCGCAACAAGCGCCCGGCGATACGCGGCGTGCCACGTGCCCGTTTCGCGATTTCACGCGCCCCTTCCGGGTCTGCTGGAACACCCAACAGGCGTGCGCCACGGGTCACAATCTCATTCAACTCTTCGACGGTGTAAAATTGCAGGCGGGTCGGAATGCCAAACCGGTCGCGCAGCGGTGTGGTCAACAGGCCAAGCCGCGTTGTCGCCCCGACCAGCGTAAAAGGTTGAAGTTCAATTCGAACCGTCCGCGCGGCGGGGCCTTCGCCGATCACCAGATCAAGCTCGTAATCTTCCAGCGCGGGGTAAAGCACCTCTTCCACCACGGGGTTCAGCCGGTGGATTTCGTCGATGAACAGTACATCGCGTGCCTCAAGGTTCGTCAGGATCGCCGCCAGATCGCCCGCCTTGGCCAACACCGGGCCAGAGGTCATGCGGAAATTCACCCCCAATTCGCGCGCCATGATCTGCGCTAGCGTCGTTTTCCCCAAACCCGGCGGGCCGTGGAACAACGCGTGATCCATCGCCTCGCCGCGCATCTTGGCGGATTCGATGAAAATCTTCAGGTTGGCGCGGGCGTCGGCTTGGCCGATGAATTCATCCAGAGACTGCGGGCGCAAGGCACGGTCGGCATCTTCGGGGCGGGCTTCGGGGCGCAGAGTTGGGTCGGGTTCGCTCATCTTTTATCCCTTTGGCGCAAGCAGCTTCAGCGCCGCCCGGATCAGGGCCGAGGTATCCGCCGACGGATCGTTCCCCGCCGCTTCGGCCACCGCGCCTGCCGCTTCGCCCGGCGCATAGCCAAGGTTCCCCAGTGCCGACAAAGCTTCGGCCTGCGCTGATGCCGATGGGGCTGGTGCTGCGGGTTTTGGCGGTGCTTTGGCTTCGCCTTCGATCACCTCGGCCGGTTCATCGCCCATCGCCGCCGGAAGGGTGCCGCCCATCGCCATGACAGACGGCGCCTTGTCTTTCAGTTCCAACACCACGCGCTGGCCCGTCTTTGGGCCCACACCGGGGGCGGCCTTTACCGCGTTCCAATCCCCTAATGCGATGGCGCGGGACACCCCGTCCGCCCCCAAAGTGCCCAGAATTGACATCGAGGCCTTCGCCCCAATCCCCTGAACGCTCATCAACAGGCGATGCCATTCTTTTTCGACAAGCGAGGGAAAGCCAAACAACTGAAGCAAATCTTCGCGCACCAAAAGGTCGGTATAAAGCGAAACAGCCTCGCCCGGTCCGGGAAGGGCGGCCATGGTCCGGTCGGACACATACACCATATACCCAACACCGCGCACATCGATCAGCACGTGGTCTGCCCCGCGATAATCCAAACGCCCCGAAATCTTGCCGATCATGTCGCCGCCTTTACTGCTGCCGCCAGTCGCCCAGCCGATTGCGCATAATGAGCATGACACAGCGCAACAGCCAACGCATCCGCCGCGTCCGGCCCGGCAATATTCACGCCCGGCAATTGCAGCCTAACCATATGATCAACCTGCGCCTTGGCCGCATGCCCAACCCCAACAACGGCCTTTTTGACCGCATTCGGCGCGTATTCCCCAACCTCAAGCCCCGCCTGCGCAGGCACCAACAACGCAATACCGCGCGCCTGCCCCAGCTTTAGCGTCGCCACGGCATCTTTGTTCACAAAGGTCTGTTCGACCGCTGCGGTTTCCGGACTGAACTGAGTGATGACATCGGTAAGCTGCCTGTGAAGGCTCAACAAACGGTCGGCCAACGTACCACTGGACGAATGGCAAATTCCGTTTCCCACATGAGTAATGCGCGACCCCTTAACGTCGATCACGCCCCACCCCATGTTGCGAAGGCCAGGGTCCACCCCCAATACACGCATGCTCGCCCCGATTGTTGTGTCTTTTCTGACGCAGTAGCACGAATGGTGAACATCGCCTAGCCCTAATGCAAATCACCTACCTACAGCTAGGCATCGCCGCTTTCCCGAATCGACCGCGCAAATTCGTCGTTACGGGCGCCAATTACGACACCGAAAACGGCTTTTTACACGGCGGCGCAGCGGAGCATTTTCCCATGCAAAAACCGCATATGAGGCATGCAAAAATCCCGCTTGTGAGGAGCGATTTTCGCGCCTAATTGCCGAATTATCGGGGCGCAATGCCCCTAAGTTTTCTTGGAATAAGGACGACAAAGATGGCTGGAACTTTTACCGCCCGCCCAGTTGCCTTTGGCCGCGCAATGGCTGGCCGCATTTGGCGGCTGCGCAGCACCGTGGGGCGCTGGAATGATGTACGCGTCACACGCAAGGCGCTAAGCACATTAAGCGACTGGCAACTTGATGATATTGGGCTGATGCGTTGCGATATTGAAAACTTCGCTTGATCCGAAGCCAAGTACCAAAAAAAGAAAACCCCGCCACGGCCGTGCCGAGCGGGGTTTTCTTTTTAAGAAACCGAAGGTCTTAGAAGACTGCCTTCAGCATTGCCTTAGCGTTATTCGCCAACCACACAGTGATCGGGTCAGCCTGCATAACATAGGCACCGGCTACTTCGACCTGCGTACCGCTTTTCAAGGCTTCTACGCGTTCGCGATAATCAAGCTCACCGATCTGCATAAGAAGGAATGCTTTGAACAGCATCGCCCCTGTCAGCGTCAACAAGAACGGACGCACGAAAGATTTCTTGCGCGCAGCACTTGTATAGTACGAACGGCCCAGCGTTCCCGCCGCTTCAAAGCCGCCGCCCCTACGATGAATTTTTTCTACACGGCGCAACCGGCCCTGAAATTCCTGAATATATGGATCCACCATTACACCAATCCTTACAAACTCGACGTCCACCCGACGCACGAAGCCTATCCCACTCTCACCAAGGCCATACTAGGTTGAAAACAGGGCGAAAATATGGCGAACTGTTAGCTCTTTTTAAGACAAAGCGTCGTCCAGTCCGCGATTTCGTCGCGGCTTTCAACAATAAAGCCGTTTTTAGTGTACGTAGCGGCAACTTCGTCGGCTTGTTGGTTCAAAATACCTGAGAGAATCGCATAGCCACCCGGCGCGATATAGCGACTCATGTCGGGTGCAAGCGCCACAAGCGGGCCTTTCAGGATATTGGCAAAGACCAAATCAAAAGGCGCAGCCGCGGTCAGTACGGGATTGTCAAAACCGGCCGCCTCTACGCATTTCACGCGTCCCGACAGACCGTTGGCGTCCACATTTGCCTCTGCAACTTCGACGGCCACTTGATCAATATCCGAGGCCAGAACCGTTTCCGGCCAGATCTTGGCGGCAGCCATGCCCAGAACCGCGGTCCCGCAGCCGATATCGACCACGTTATGCCCGTGGAAGCCGCCATCGGCCAAACGGTCCAATGCACGCAGACAGCCAAGTGTCGTACCGTGGTGCCCGGTGCCAAAGGCCATTGCGGCCTCAATCAACAACGGCACGCGGCCTGCGGGAACCTTGTCAGAGTCGTGACTGCCGTAAACAAAGAACCGTCCAGCTTCGACCGGTGCCAGATCACGCCGCACTTTCGCGACCCAATCTTGGTCTGGCACTTCTGAGACCGTGAAATCCTTTGCCCCGTGCATCTTTGCCAAAAGGGCAAGCTCAATCGCGTTGGGGGCCTCGATGAAATAACCGCCCACTTCCCAAAGGCCAGAACCGTCTTCGATTTCGAAAACGCCAATGCCTGTTGGTTCCGGAACCAGATTTTCCAGCGCCTCGCCCAGCGCGTCCGCGCTGGCTTTGCCGGGAAGGGTCGTTAGGGCAGTAAAGGTAGGCATTCGACGCTCCGATAAATTTCTTACCCTCTGCGCCTAGGCCGCTGCAGAGGGCTGGTCAAGCTTACAACACGTACCCGTCACGCACCGGTGCCAATCGGGCAGCTTACGCCTGTGCCGCCCAGCCCACAGTACCCGTTCGGGTTTTTCGCCAAATACTGCTGATGGTAATCTTCGGCGTAATAGAACTGCGGCGCAGGGATGATTTCAGTTGTAATGCTTTCCAGCCCAGCCGCGTTAAGCCGTTCCTGAAAGATCGCCTTGCTGTGTTCGGCGGTCTGCTGCTGTGCGTCGTTGTAGGTGTAGATCCCAGAACGGTATTGCGTGCCCATGTCGTTGCCTTGGCGCATCCCTTGGGTCGGATTGTGCCCTTCCCAAAACACCCGCAGCAATTCATCGTAAGCAATAACCGCCGGATCAAAAATGACGCGCACGACCTCGTTATGACCAGTCTGGCCGGTACAGACCTCTTCGTAGGTCGCGTTCGGGGTGAAGCCCCCCGCATAACCCACCATCGAAAGGTAAACGCCTTCAAGCGACCAGAACACCCGTTCGACACCCCAAAAGCAGCCCATACCAAACATGGCTTCCTGCATTCCACCCGGCACATCCGCCTTCAGCAAACGCCCATTCACGAAATGAGTTTGCGCAGTCGCCAACGGCACGTCCCGCCCCGGAAGCGCAGCATCAGGGGCGACCATTTCGGTTTTCTTTCGGGCAAAAGCAAACATCGCAGTCTCCTTCTATTCTATCTTATCAGAATATAGCGCCCGACACTGAAAAACCTACTCTGCCGGGGTCGGTGCGTATTTGGTGAACACGGTTTCATTCCCCCGCTCAGGATGGCGCGGAATCAACATCGCCAGCCCAAACGACGCAGCCGCCATCGCAGACGCCAGCACGAAAACCGCGCCCGGCGACGTGACCCAAAGGTATCCCAGAAACGCGGGCAAAAAGACCGCCGCGATGTGGTTGATGGTAAACGCAACCGCCGCTGTTGGCGCGATATCACCCGGATCCGCGATCTTTTGGAAATAGGTCTTCAACGCGAACGCAAGCGAGAAGAACAAGTGATCGACCACATAAAGGATCGACGCCAGCAAAACGCCCCAGCCAAAGTAATAGATACCGCCATATGCAAGGAACACACCGACCAGCCCGACATATTCGAACATCAGAATCCGGCGTTCTCCGAATTTTCCGACAGCGCGGCCCATCAAGGGCGCAAACACCATGTTGGCGACAAAGTTGATCAGGAACAGCGCAGTAACCTCGTGCACCTCAAACCCGAACCGTTCGACCATCATGAAGGCCGCAAAAACAACGAAAATCTGACGCCGCGCGCCAGACATGAATTGTAGCGCATAATACAGCCAGTAACGGCGGCGCAGGACCATCTTTTTAAGCTGCGGATGTGGGGCTTCGAACTGTGGGTAGGCAAAAAAGCAAATCAGCGCGACAAGCGCCGTGAACCCGCCCGAAATCATGTAAACGAAATTATAGGACAGTTCGAACGCCTTCCAACTGGCAACGATCAACCCATAGGCCACCAACGCCGAACCGGACCCGATGGCGACCAGCCAGCCCAAGACCTGTGGCGCCTTATCCCGTTCGATCCACTGCAACTGAAGCGATTGGTTGACGGTCTCATGATAATGAAACCCAATCGAACTGATCATTGTGATCGTCAGAATGCCCCCCAAGGATGGATACCACGCTGTGACGGCGGTCGCGACACCCAGCATTGCCAAGGACACAAGGCCCAAAACCTGCTCTCGCATAAAGATGATCAGCGCGATCACCCCTACGGCCAGAAACCCCGGAATTTCGCGCACTGTATGCAACCAGCCGATTTCGACACCGGTGAAGCCCGCGACCTCGATCACAAAGTTGTTCAAAAGCGCGGACCACGTGGCAAACCCGACGGGCATCGCCACAGCCATCAGGGCCAGCAGAACAATGGGCTGACGCCAACGCGGAAGATCAGACGTGGCGGCAAGCGGAACCCGCTCAAAGAGTTTCAGAATTCTATGCATGTTGAATGCATTAGGCTCCCGCCCTCAGAAAGGCGAGAGGTAAACTGCAACCCGACCGCACATTAACCGTGCGTCAATCGTTGCTTGCGCTGAAGCGGTAGGCGACATCGGCAAAACGGTTGGTCGGAAAGCCATAAGCAAAGCTAAGCCCTTCAGGGCCGGCCACAACGCCATGCTCGGCATCGCCGTCCAAATAGATCGCAACGCCGGGCGCAATCAGATGCGCAACGCCATCAACCGTAACGGTCCCGTTGCCGGTAAGGCCCAGATAAAACTCGGCCGGGGCATGGCGGTGTGGCAGTAAGGTGCCATAGGGGCCAAACTCTGCAACGCCCAGCACCATTCCCGCCGAAGGCGTTCGGTCAGCGCAGATCAACGTGCGCCACATAACGGTCCCAAAAGCCGGATCAGTCCCGCCCTCTGTCACCAATTGACTGGCGTCCACGCTGAACGATTTTCCCGGAGGCTTCATCAGCGCAACAAACGGCTGCGCAGCGTCGAACTTTTCTTGCTCTACTCCCATCGCGCCAACTCCCTTACGCCGCGACCCTGATAAATCTAGATTCGCTAGGATCGGCCCTTTCTGCGCGCCCACACGCGACACCGATAATGTCGGTTTTTGGCCAGTTTTGCTGATCTGGATCAAAGCAGAATGACCGGCGAAGGCGCACAAGCATTCAAATTCGTTAATGTGGGAATGCGATAATGGACATCCTAAGCATAGTGGAATGGGTGGGCGAGGCACGCACGGCTGCGATTTTTGGCCTGATCACCGGCATCATCTTCGGCGTCGCGGCACAGCGGTCTTCGTTTTGCCTGCGTGCAGCAACCGTTGAATTCGCCCGCGGCCACCTTGGGCCCCGTGTATCGGTTTGGCTTTTGACATTCTCAACCGCCGTGGTCTGGGTGCAGGGCGCGCAAATGCTGGGCCTGATGCGCGCCGAAGACGCGCGCATGATGGCCGTGACAGGATCATGGTCGGGCGCAATTATCGGCGGCTTGGTTTTCGGCGCCGGCATGGTTCTGGCACGCGGCTGTTCGGGCCGCCTGCTGGTACTGGCCGCCACCGGAAACCTGCGGGCGGTTGTATCCGGCCTGATCTTCGCCGTGGTCGCACAGATGAGCCTGCAAGGCTGGCTGTCCCCCCTGCGTGACAAACTGGCAGGGCTTTGGATCACCGAAGGCGGTCGCAATCTGAACCTTCTGGATACGGCCCACGTGCCCGAAGGCAGCGGCCTTGCGCTTGGTCTTGCACTTGCGCTGGTCGCGCTTTGGTATGCGCATCAGAACAAGATCGGCACGCGGGTTCTGGTCTTTGCCTCGGGCGTTGGGTTCGCGGTGGCCGTTGGCTGGGCTCTGACCTTCGGGCTTAGCCAAGTCAGCTTTGACCCGGTTCAGATTGAAAGCGCGACGTTCACCGGCCCCTCGGCCAACACGCTGATGTTCTTTCTGGAAAGCAATCCGGTGCTGCAATTCGATATCGGGCTGGTGCCGGGCGTCTTCATCGGCGCGTTCCTAGCGTCCGCTTTCACGCGCGAGTTTCAGTTTCAGGGCTTTCAGGATGCCGACAACATGAAACGCGCCATAACAGGCGCCGCGTTGATGGGGTTCGGCGGCATGCTGGCCGGAGGCTGCGCCATCGGGGCGGGCGTCACAGGCGGATCAATCTTTGCAGGCACCGCATGGCTGGCACTTTTCTGCATGTGGATCGGCGCGATTATCACGGATTTTCTGGTGGACCAGTCCGCGCAGAAGGTTCCCGTTTGATACGGGGCAGGTTCCAACAGTACATTGTTTGATTGGCTGCCACGATCTTCATTCATCACCATTGCGGCAAAGGTTCTGTTTTAACCCAACTCATCGTCGAAGTTGGGCCAACCGCCAGATTTGAAAAAGCGACAGCCCAAGTGCTGCAATTGCAAGCGAAAGCCATACAGCTCCAGATTGCTGCAGATACACGACACCGGAGTCAGGATCGAAACACCGGCCCAACTCATTGAAACAATGGCGCCATTTGAAATACTGGGCATAGAACATGTACCCAAATCCGCAAAATAGCCCAAGAAACACTGCGGAAGTAATCATTCTGCTCACTGGCCATACCCTCGGATTTCCAACAAGACTAAACAGGTCAATGTTGTCACTCAACGGCAGCTTCGCCCCGCACACCTGCACAACGCGTTAAACCATCACTAGTCTAATAAAAGCTCTGCGGATCAATATCCAATTGAAGCCGCAGGTTGGTGGGCAGTTTAAACTGCGCGACCCATTCGCGAAGCGCCGCTTGCAAGGGCGCGCCCTTGTCCGCTTTAACCAACAGACGAACGCGATGGCGTCCGCGAACGCGGGCGATTGGCGCGGGTGCCGGGCCGAAAACCTGTGCCCCGATCCTGCGCAACGGGGCATCCATGCGGGCCATTTCGGCACCCAGATCAAACACGTCTTGCACGTTGGGGCTGCTCAGAACAACGCCGGCCATGCGGCCATAGGGCGGCACGCCTGCGGCCTTACGCTCGGCGGCTTCGGCTTTCCAAAACCCCTCTTCATCGCCGGACAGGATCGCGCGTATCACAGGGTGGTCAGGCTGAAACGTCTGCAACAACGCCACACCCGGCTTTTCCGCCCGCCCCGCACGACCCGCCACCTGACGCATCAACTGAAACGTCCGTTCGGCCGCACGCAGGTCAGACCCTTGAAGGCCAAGATCGGCGTCGATCACCCCAACCAAGGTCAGCAGGGGAAAGTTGTGCCCCTTGGCCACCAATTGCGTACCGATGATTATATCCGCCCCGCCCTCGGCGATGGATTGGATCTGTTCCTTCAGCGCACGGGCCGACCCGTAAAGGTCGGACGACAGAACCGCCACGCGGGCATCGGGGAACTGCGCCGCGACCTCTTCGGCCAAGCGTTCGACACCGGGGCCGACAGGGGCCAGCTTATCGACCGCCTCGCATGATGGGCACTTTTCGGGAACGGGTTTGGTTTCCCCGCATTGATGGCAGACCAACCGTTTTTGGAACCGATGTTCGACCATCCGCGCGTCGCAATGATCGCACCCAATCTGATGACCACAGGCCCGGCAGATGGTCACCGGCGCATAGCCGCGGCGGTTGATGAACAACAACGCCTGTTCACCCGCCTCGATGCGCTTGGACACTGCGCGTTGCAGCGTTGGCGAAATCCAACGGTTCGACGGAAGGCTTTCATCGCGCATATCAATCGCGCGCATTTCTGGCATAACAGCAGGGCCGAACCGCGCCTCTAGATCCAGCCGCTGGTATTTCCCGGCCTCGACATTCGCCCAGCTTTCAAGCGACGGGGTAGCCGACGCCAGTACAACCTGAGCAGAGGCAAAATGAGCCCGCAGCACGGACATATCGCGCGCGTTATACAGTGCGCCCTCTTCCTGTTTGTACGAAGTATCGTGTTCTTCATCGACGACGATCAGACCAAGATCACGATAAGGCAGAAACAGTGCGGACCGCGCGCCCACAACCAGTTGCGCACCGCCCTGCCCCACCATTTTCCAACAGCGCCGGCGTTCCGTCATCGTAACGCCCGAATGCCATTCGGCAGGCTTTGCCCCGAACCGCTTTTCCACGCGGGTCAGGAATTCTGCCGTCAGGGCAATTTCCGGCAACAGCACCAGCGCTTGGCGGCCCTGCTGCAGGCATTCTGCAACAGCCTCCAGATACACTTCGGTCTTGCCCGACCCGGTAACGCCCTTCAGCAACGTTGAGCCATATTCGCCCGAAGCAACCGCCGCCTTCAATGCATCCGCAACATCGGCCTGAGCCTGGGTCAGTTCATGACCCGGAAGGTTCGGATCAAGACGTGGATAGGGCAGATCGCGCGGCGTATCCTCTTCGGACACTGCGCCTTGTTTGACCAAACCCTTGATCACGGATGTTGATACACCCGCCATCTCCGACAGCTCGCCTAGGGTGAACGCCAGATCGCCGTATTCCTCTAGCACTGCGATGACGCGGGTGCGCGCGTCGGTCATCCGATCCGGTTCATTGTGGCCAAGGCGATACACTTTGCGCATCGAAACCGCATCGCCCAAACCCGGTGCGCGGGTCGCAAGACGCAACATCGCGGGCATTGGCGTTACGGTGTAATCCGCCGCACGGATCAGGAAGTTGCGCATATCTTCGCGCATTGGCGCCGCATCCAGCACGCGGATGATCGACCGGACCTTGGCAAGGTCATATCCGCCTTCGCCATTGCCCCAGACCACGCCCAAAACCTTGCGCGGGCCCAACGGCACCTCAACAAACGCCCCAAGGTGGCAGCCCCCTTCCGGCGCGCGATAGTCCAGCGCACGATCCAGTGGCTGTGTCGTCAACACCGCAACAAGCGCGCCTTCGTCAAAGAACTGATCCGTCATACGCTCCGCCGCAATTCAGAGGGTTCCAGCCCCCGCGCCCATCCTGTATCAGGGGCGCAAATCAAGGCAAATGCCCGCAGGAGACGCAGCATGAAATTTTTCGTAGATACCGCCGATGTAGAGGCGATCGCCGAACTCAACGATCTTGGCATGGTTGACGGTGTTACCACAAACCCTTCTATCATCATGAAATCTGGCCGTGACATCCTTGAAGTCACGAAAGAGATTTGTGACCTCGTCGCTGGCCCCGTGTCCGCCGAAGTTGTTGCAACCAAAGCCGATGACATGATCGCCGAAGGCCGCAAACTGGCCAAAATCGCGGAAAACATCACCGTGAAGGTGCCGCTGACATGGGATGGCCTGAAAGCCTGTAAAACCCTCAGCAGCGAAGGCAACATGGTCAACGTGACGCTCTGCTTCTCTGCCAACCAAGCGCTTTTGGCCGCCAAAGCGGGTGCAACATTCATTTCGCCGTTTATCGGCCGTCTGGATGACATCAACATCGATGGGATGGACCTGATCGCGGATATTCGCACAATCTATGACAACTATGACTTCGGAACCGAGATTTTGGCCGCGTCCATCCGCACGGTCAACCACATGAAAGACGCAGCCCTTGTGGGTGCCGATGTGGCAACTGCACCGCCCGCAGTCATCAAATCCATGGCCAATCACGTGCTGACAGACAAAGGTTTGGACGCTTTTATGAAAGATTGGGAAAAAACAGGGCAGAAAATTCTGTAAGTTTCGTGTAAGGTCGCAAAAAAAGACGACAAAGAGGCAAGTCGATGAGCAGCACGGCAATGACCGAAACAAACCTGCGGGACCGGATCATATCGGATCCCGACGTCATTCTTGAAGATCGCGACCTAATGCGCGCCCTAGTTGCGGCCAATGAAAAAAGCCTTGGCAACAACATTATCGATCTGCGCGGCATTGCGATGGAACGGTTGGAAAAGCGCCTTGCGCGCCTTGAAGACACCCACCGTTCCGTAATCGCGGCCGCGTATGAAAACCTTGCGGGAACAAATCAGATTCACCGCGCGATCCTGAAACTTCTGGATCCGTCCGAGTTTGAACATTTCCTGAAGAACCTAGGCGGCGAAGTCTCTGACATCCTGCGCGTCGATCACGTTCGGCTGGTTCTGGAATCCGCACAAAGCCAACTGGACCCAGCGCTGGCCCGTTTCGGCGAAGTGCTAAGCGTGGCAGAGCCGGGCTTTGCAGAACACCACCTGACGCAAGGCCGCCAGACAACGACCCGCACGGTGACGCTTCGCAAGGTTTCATGCTCCACCCCGCTGATCTATGGGGACGCGGCAAGCTGGATCAGATCCGAGGCCGTCCTGAAGCTTGACCTTGGCGAAGGCCGTCTTCCGGGCCTGCTTGTTATGGGTTCCGAAGATCCCAACCTGTTCTGCCCGACTCAAGGAACGGACCTGCTGGCCTTTTTCGCGGGCGTCTTTGAACGTGCCATGCGGCGCTGGCTGTCATGACCCTCATGCTTTCGCCGGCGGTGCGTGATGCACTTGAAAGCTGGCTAAAGCATGAAAAGGCTTTGAACAGCGCGACGGAAAACACATTGAAAGCCTATCGCACGGATGTGCTGGGCTTTCTTTCTTTTCTAAACCAACATTTTGGCGAACAGTCAGGCCTTGCGCCGCTGGCCCGCGTCGGCGTGACCGATATGCGGGCATGGATGGCGCATGAACGTGGGCGCGGCGTTGCTGCGCGTTCCCTTGCCCGTTCCCTTTCCGCCGTCAAAAGCTTTTACCGGTGGCTAAGCGCACGGGAAGGGTTTGAACCCACTGCGGTTCTGTCCACCCGCGCCCCAAAGTTCCACAAAAAGCTGCCCCGCCCCTTGGCCGAAGATGCCGCCCGCGCGATGATCGAAACCGTCGAACTACAGTCGCAAAAGGGCTGGGTCGCGGCGCGTGATGTTGCCGTGGTGACCCTGCTGTACGGCTGCGGCCTGCGTATATCCGAGGCGTTGGGCCTTACCGGCAAAGACGCCCCCCTGCCCGACGTGCTGCGCATTGTTGGTAAAGGCGGGAAAGAACGTTTGGTACCCGTGCTGAATGCTGCGCGCGATGCGGTTGGTCGTTACACTGACCTGTGCCCGTTCGATCTGGACAGCGACGCGCCCCTGTTTCGCGGCGTCCGCGGCGGCGCACTGAACCCGCGCCTGATTTCCGGAGTGATGGAGTCTGCACGAATGCAGCTTGGCCTGCCCGCCACCGCCACGCCACACGCGATGCGCCACAGCTTTGCCACGCACCTGCTTAGCGCGGGCGGTGACCTGCGGGCGATCCAGGAACTGCTTGGCCACTCCTCTCTTTCCACGACACAGGCCTATACGGCCGTCGACACCGCCCGCCTGATGGAAGTGTACGAGAAAGCGCACCCAAAAGCCTGAAACCATTGTGCAACTTCCCCGGATAGGTCATGACATGCGCATGACACTTCCGCAAAAAGCCTTGATGGTTCACCTACTCACCGCGACCGGAGCCGTTTTCGCAATGCTTGCGGTCTTGGCAGCGGCGAATGACCACTGGGGAATGATGTTCCTTTGGCTGGTTGTCGCCTTCGTGGTCGACGGGATCGATGGCCCCCTTGCCCGCCGGTACGACGTGAAAACCAACGCGGCGCGATTTGACGGCGTGTTGATGGACCTGATCATCGACTATCTGACGTATGTGTTTATCCCGGCCTATGCGCTGTTCAGTTCCGACCTGTTACCCGGCTGGACAGGATGGTGCGCGATTATCGTCATCACCTTTGCCAGCGTGATCTATTTCGCCGACACCCGCATGAAAACACAGGACTATTCCTTTAACGGCTTTCCCGGCTGCTGGAACATGGTGGTTATCGTCATGTTCGCGCTGAAGCCCGACTTTTGGCTGATCCTGTTCACGATCAGCGTGTTGGCCGTGGCGATGTTCCTGCCGCTGAAATTCATTCATCCCGTACGCACAAAGCGCTGGCGCAAGGTTTCGCTGCCAATCGCGCTTGCATGGACTGGCTTTGCCGCATGGGCCGCATGGGTGGATTTTGATCCTCAAAGTTGGGCGCATCTGGGGCTGACACTGACAAGCGTGTATTTGCTGTTTGCTGGTATCGCTCAGCAAATCCTGCCCGAACAGCGCTAAATCAACAGGCCCGCCGCGCCTTCGTGGCGCAACAGGGCCACCTTGGTTTCCACGCCGCCATCGCCTGAAAATCCACCAAGGCTGCTTGCGCCCAAAACGCGGTGGCAGGGTATGATCACCGGGATTGGGTTTGCGCCGCACGCATTGCCGACCGCTTGCGCAGATGCACCAACCTGTTGCGCAATGTCGCCATAGGTCAGTGTCTCGCCAAATGGTATGGCCAGCATCGCGTCACAAACGGCCCGTTGAAAATCGGAACCAGCCACGCGAAGCGGCAGGTCAAAACGTTCCAGTTTTCCGTCGAAATAATCAGCCAACTGCCGCAGCGCTTTGTTCAACAAAGCTGTGCGCGGGCCACGATCTTCGGCGCCCCAGATCACCTTGATGATTGCGCCGTCTTCTTCCACCAGCCCCAATTGGCCAACGGGGGTGACGAGCGCCGCGATATGCACAGCGCCCGCCATTTTCTTAACCCAGGGCCGTGTCGCAGCGCCCGCAGACATCCGCGTGCTTATGCGTGCCGACATCTGGCAAGATCTTCCAGCACCGCTGGCATTTCGCGCCGTCAGCCTTTTCAAAGACAACGCCCATGCCCTCAACCTCTGGCATGCGGAATGCCTCGGCCGGGCTTGGATCGCCGGTCAGCGACACCGAAGAGGTGATGCAAACATCCGCGAAGTTCACCGATTTCAGCGCCTTCAGCACGTCCGCGTTTTCGATGTGAACCACCGGCGCTGCCTCAAGGCTGGCCCCGATCACCTTATCACGACGCTGAATTTCCAGCGCCGCCGTGACAACACGGCGGGCCTGACGGATGCCAGCCCATTTCGCGGCAAGTGGTTCGTCCAGCCAATCGGCGGGCGTCGCCGGGATGTCTTGAAGGTGAAGCGAGCTTTCGTCGCCCGGGAAACGTTCCAGCCAGACCTCTTCCATGGTGAACACCAGAACCGGGGCCAGCCATGTTGTCAGGCGGTGGAACAGGATATCCAGAACCGTGCGCGCCGCGCGGCGTTCAAGGCTGTCATCACCATCACAGTAAAGCGCGTCCTTACGAACGTCGAAATAGAAGCTGGAAAGCTCCACTGTGGCGAAGTTGAACAACGCTTGGAACACACCTTGGAAATCATAGGCGGCGTAACCGGTGCGCACCTTGTGGTCCAGCTCGGCCAGACGATGCAGAACCCAACGCTCTAGCTCGGGCATATCCGCAGGCTCAACCTTTTCCGCGTCCGAGAACCCGGCAAGGTTGCCCAGCATAAACCGCATCGTGTTGCGCAAACGGCGATAGCTGTCAGCCACACCTTTCAGGATTTCATTCCCGATGCGCAGGTCCGCCGTATAGTCAGACTGAGCCACCCAAAGGCGCAGAATGTCCGCGCCGTATTGCTTGATCACCTGTTCCGGCGCGACCGTGTTGCCGACCGATTTGGACATCTTGTTGCCCTTCTCGTCCAGCGTAAAGCCATGCGTCAGAACCCCGCGATAAGGCGCGCGTCCTTTGGTGCCACAGGCTTGCAACATCGACGAATGGAACCATCCGCGGTGTTGGTCTGTGCCTTCCAGATAAAGATCTGCAATGCCATCCGCAGCCCCATCGGGCCGGTCGCGCAGAACAAACGCGTGGGTCGAACCAGAGTCGAACCAAACATCCAGAATATCGAACACCTGCTCGTATTCGTCGGCATTGTAATCGTTGCCCAAGAACCGCGCCTTCGCGCCATCGGCATACCACGCATCCGCGCCTTCAACCTCAAACGCTTCGGCCACGCGCGCGTTCACCACTGGGTCACGCAGCAGGAAGCCCTCGTCGGTCGGCAACAGCCCCTTTTTCACGAAACAGGTCAGCGGCACGCCCCACGCACGCTGGCGCGACAGAACCCAATCCGGGCGGGCTTCGATCATCGAATACAAACGGTTGCGCCCGGTTTGCGGGGTCCACGTCACCAGTTCGTCGATCGAGGTCAGCGCGCGTTCGCGGATCGTCTTTCCGTATTGGTCCTGCCCGTCGCCGACTTCCTTATCAATCGCCGCAAACCACTGTGGCGTATTGCGGAAGATGACAGGTGCCTTAGACCGCCACGAATGCGGATAGCTGTGCGTCACCCGCCCACGCGCGATGATACCGCCCGCTTCCACCAGCTTGGCGATGACGGCGTTGTTGGCTTTGCCCTCTTTGCCCTTGCGGTCAAACACCTGAAGGCCAGCAAAGAACGGAACATGCGGCAGGAACTCGGATTCCTCGCCCACGTTGTGGGTCATCCGGTCCATCCAGTTACGCTTGACGAAGCATTCATAGTCATCCGCACCGTGGCTTGGCGCGGTATGCACAAAGCCTGTACCGGCATCATCCGTCACGTGATCACCATCGATCATCGGAACGTCGTAATCCCAAAAGCCATCCGCCCCGTCCAGCCCCGCGAACGGGTGTGCACAGGTCACAACAGCCAGTTCTTCGGCCGTAACATCACGCACGCGGCTGAATTCCGTCACGCGTGATTTGCCAAGTGCATCGGCGGCCAGCGTATCGGCGAAAACGTACAGATCACCGGGGCTGGTCCAGCTTTCTTCCTCTGTCGCATCAACGCGGTAAAGGCCGTAAGCAACCTTGGGGTTATACGCGATCGCTTTGTTCGACGGGATCGTCCAAGGAGTCGTCGTCCAGATCACGAAGCGCGCGGCCTCCAGACCCTCTGGCGCTGTTGTCGCTTTGAACGGCACCCAGATCGTGTGGCTTTTGTGATCGTGATACTCGATCTCGGCCTCGGCCAGCGCGGTCTTTTCAACGGGCGACCACATCACAGGCTTGGAACCCTGATAAAGCGTGCCGTTCATCAGGAATTTCATGAACTCCTCGGCGATCACGCGTTCGGCGTGGAAGTTCATCGTCAGGTATGGGTCGGCCCAGTTGCCCGCAACGCCCAAACGCTTGAACTCTTCGCGCTGGATATCCACCCAGCCTTCGGCGAACTTGCGGCATTCCTGACGGAAATCGATGACCGGCACGTCATCCTTGTTGCGGCCTTTCTTGCGGTACTGCTCTTCGATCTTCCATTCGATCGGAAGGCCATGGCAATCCCAGCCGGGAACGTAACGCGCGTCTTTGCCCATCATCTGCTGGCTGCGCACAACCATGTCTTTCAGGATCTTGTTCAGGGCGTGCCCGATGTGCAGATGCCCGTTCGCATAGGGTGGGCCATCATGCAGAGTGAAGGGCTCGCGCCCCTCTTTTTCGCGCAGGCGGTCGTAAACGCCAATCTTGGCCCACCGCTCCAGCCACTCAGGCTCGCGCTTGGGCAAGCCTGCGCGCATCGGGAAATCGGTTTCGGGCAGGTTCAGCGTATCTTTATAGTCGGGCGTGTCGGCACACATGTTTCGTGGTCCTTCAAGGGAATTCGCAATTTGGACGGAGGGGGCGGCGCGATGGCTCAAACGCCTTGTCCCGGCGGCTCATCTGGATCAGAGCGCCGGGCCGATAATTCGAATAATGATGGCCTGCAAATGCATCATGCCATGGCTTATAGGCCGCATCTTAGGGGCCGTAAAGCCACGCAAACCCCAAGGCACGCGCCAATCAAAGAATGGTGTGCGGGGCAACGCCCCGCGCCGCTGGATCAAGCTTCGTCTTTGGCGAAAAGCCCAGTCAGCGCCCGGCGCACCAATGCCGTCACCGATGGGCGCTTTGCCCGCACAAATGGCAATGGGCGACAGACCTCCATCGCCGCAACGCCAACACGGGCCGTCAGTGCCCCGTTCACCACGCCTTCGCCAAACCGGCGGGAGACTTTGGACAACACCCCGCCGCCCGCGACTGAACCCAGCATATCGTCCCCAACCGCCACTGCGCCCGTGGCCACCAGATGCGTCAGCACCGCGCGCGTGATGCGCCAACTGCCCAACGTACCCGACCGCCCGCCATAGATTTCAGCGATCCGCCGGATCATCCGCAGGTTCGATGTCAGCGCCGCAATCAAATCCGCCAATGCCAGCGGCACCAGCGCCGTTACGGTTGCCACTTGCCGGGCGGCACCCTCAACCTCGCGCATCGCGGCGGCGTCCAGCGGGGCCAACAGCTCCACCTCGGCCAAGCCAAGCAACCCGTCGGCGTCGAAAATATCGCCCTTACGCTCGTCAAACCGTTCGCGCCCCCACGCCAGATCGTCCCGCCCGGCATAGAGCTTTTCCAACTTGTCCGTCACACCCCGCGCCGCGCCAAGATCGCCCGATACCACCGCGGCCTCTGCCGCCTTGTGCAGCACATCCATCCGTCGCAGGCGCGCAAATGCGGCCAGCTCGCGCATTGCGACCAACAGGAACGCAACCAAGACCGCCCCGATTAACGCCAACGCAACCGTTCCGATCACCGTGTTCCGCGTCAAAAGAGAGGTCACGAAATCCCACGCCGCAACCGAGGCGATGAACCCCAGCAGCGCGACCAAGGCGCTCCAGAAAAAGCGCCCGATGCGCGACGGTCGGCGCGCGGCCAGCACGGCCATCGTCTGCATGGCCCGGCCTGTCGGCATATCCGGCGCAGCTTCTGGCACGGGTGGCGCTGTCGATGGGGTTTGGGCGGCCTCATCATCCAGTTCGATCAGAACGGGGCCCTTACGATCATTCATAACCATTTCCTCTGCACCAAACTCATAACCGGTCCCCAATCAAAAACTCTGCGGCCTTGTCCAGCCGGATATGCGGTGGCCCCTCGCCCGGTTTCAGGGTTAACGGCGCGGGGGCAAAGCGCATGATTTCGTAATCTGCGTCCAGCCACGCCTCTTTCCCCGATTTGGCCGCTGCCAAAATACGCGCGGGGTCTTCTGGCAATTCACCGGGATAGAACGCCGCCTGTTTACCGCTGTCCAACAACGTGCCCCGCACGCAGTCCAGGTTTTGCCCGTCGTGGTTTAGCGTTTCCTCAACCGTTGCCCGGATAGAGGCAATCGACATTGCCGCCGTCCGCGCCCCCGCGAAATCCGCCCGGTCTTTCGCATCCCGCACCAGCGCCGACATGATCGCCGTCAACCGCCCATGCTGACGGTGATGCAAATGGTCGGCCTTGGTCGCTGCGAACAGTATCTTTTCCACGCGTTTACCAAGCAACAACTGGCTTAGCCATGCGTTGCGACCGGGGCGAAACGCGCCAAGGATTTCGGCCATCGCCTCGCGCAGATCCTCAACCGCTTTGGGCCCCGAATGGATCGCGCCCAGCGCGTCGACCAACACCACCTGCCTGTCGATTTTGGAAAAGTGGTCGCGGAAGAAAGGTTTCACCACTTCGCGTTTATAGGCCTCGTACCGGCGCTCCATCTCACGCCACAGGGTGCCGCGCCCGGTTTGGGCGGGCTTGGGTAATGGCGCGAATGTCAGCACGGGCGAACCCGCCATTTCCCCAGGCAACAAGAAACGACCGGGCGTGCAATCCGAAAACCCCTGCGCGCGGGCCTGATGCAGGTAATTGGCAAACTCTGCGCTCAGCTCTTTGGCGACGGGCTCTTCCAAACGGGCGGTCAGATCGACCCCACCAACGGCGGCAAGGTAGGACGCGGCGAATTCACGCCCCTGCGCACGGGCAAGAGTTTCGGCGGACCAGTCGGTATAAGACTTGTCCAACAGCGCAAGGTCCAACAGCCATTCGCCCGGATAATCGACGATGTCCAAGTGAACCGTCCGCGGCCCCGAAATCGCGCCCATCAACCCCGAAGGCTGCACCCGAAACGACAAACGTAGCTGCGACACAGAACGCGTGCTGTCGGGCCAGTGCGGCGCATCCCCTGTCAGCGCCGCCAGATGGGTTTCATAGTCAAACCGGGGCACCGTATCGTCGGGCTGAGGCTGCAAATACGCCGTGCGGATGGCGCCCGAAGATGCGGCCACAAGTTGCGGCATACGCCCTCGGTCCAGCAGGTTCGCCACAAGCGAGGTGATGAACACCGTTTTCCCGGCCCGCGACAAGCCCGTCACGCCCAACCGGATCACCGGTTCGAAAAACACGCCCGAAACACTGGCGCTGATGCCTTCGACGCCGCGCGTCAGGCCATCTGCAATGTCACCTATTATCAAAGCCGCCCCTCATATTGTTACGCTAAAGATAAGCATGCCTTTGCGGTTTCGCCAGCGGCAGATGATTGCCAAGCCCGCATTTGCCGGGTAACCGGGGGCCATGCCGCGTTATGCCCTGAAAATAGAATATGACGGCGCCCCTTTTGCCGGGTGGCAACGTCAGAACGACCTTGCCACCGCGCAAGGCGCTGTTGAGGCCGCCCTAGCCAAGCTAGAGGCGGACGTGCCCACCATTGCCGCCGCAGGGCGCACCGATGCCGGGGTGCATGCGTTGGGTCAGGTGGCCCATTGCGATATGGTCAAAGACTGGGACCCTTTCCGCCTGTCCGAGGCGCTGAATTACCACCTGAAACCAGACCCGATTTCCATCCTGACAGCCGCGCGCGTGGATGATGAATTCCACGCCCGCTTTTCGGCGTTAGAACGCCAATACCTGTTCCGGCTGATTTCCCGCCGCGCCCCGGTAACGCACGACCGTGGCAATGTCTGGCAAGTCCAGCACCCGCTGGAACTTGAACCGATGCAGGCCGCTGCCAAGCATCTGATCGGGCTGCATGACTTCACGACGTTCCGCGCGTCGATGTGTCAGGCCGCGTCACCGGTGAAATCCGTGGACGAAGTCCGGATCGAAGCCTTCGACATTCCCCATGGTCGCGAATTCCGGTTCCATGTGCGCGCCCGCAGCTTTTTGCACAATCAGGTGCGCAGCTTCGTTGGTACGCTGGAACGCGTAGGCGCGGGCGCATGGGAACCCGATGACGTGAAAACGGCGTTAGAGGCGCAAGACCGCGCCGCATGTGGCCCGGTCTGCCCGCCTCAGGGGCTTTACCTTGCTAATGTTGTCTACCCCGAAGACCCGTTTGCCTGACGCGCGTTTACATCGATGAAACCAGATGCCCCCCATCGACCGCGATGACAGACCCTGTCATGTATCCCGACCCGTCGGAACACAGCAGTTTCAGCGGCGCATCAAGGTCTGACAGTTGCCCGATACGGCGCTGCGGAATGCGTTTCATCATCGCTTCGCCCGCTGGGGTATCAAAGAAGCCTGCGTTGATTTCGGTCTGAAAATAGCCGGGGCAAATCGCGTTCACGCGGATGCCGTACCGCGCCCATTCCAGCGCCAGCGCCTTGGTCATCTGCACAACGCCCGCCTTGGACGCGCAATAGGATGACAAATGCCCTGCCACCCGCAGCCCCAAAACCGAAGCGATGTTAACAATAGATCCGCCCTGCCCGCGCGTATTCATCGCCCGTGCCGCCGCCTGCGCGACAAGAAACACACCCTTCAGGTTCGTATCGATCACCGCGTCAAAGTCTTCTTCGGTAAGATCAAGTGCCGCGCCAGCGATGCTGATACCGGCGTTGTTGACCACCGCGTCCACATTCGCCGCTGGGCCCGCGAACGCCACATCGATCGAGGCCTTATCCGTGACATCCAGCGCGACAGCAGACGCTGACCCACCGCTTTCAGCAATCTCTTTTGCTGCGGCCTCGACCTTGTCCAAGCGCCGCGCGGCCAAAATGACATGCGCACCATCCGCCGCCAGCGTGCGTGCAAAATGCAAGCCAAGCCCGCCGGATGCGCCCGTAACAAGAATAGTTTTCCCGGATAGGTTCTGGTTCATCTTGGCCGTCCTCCTCTTATTCCCTGTAGAATTCATAGAACGGCTGGTCGCGTTTTCCTAACAGATTGCTCAACCGTCAGTCGTGGTATCGGAGTCACCTTTTTGCGCGCAATTGTCAGGGCTTGGCGAAATCCCTTTCCACGAAGGCCGCGCAATGCGAAAACACCGCAAAAGAGGCAGCAAAAGCAGAATATCGGTGTGGCTTTGACAGAAGACATGCGCCCTGACCGCATCCTTGTGATCGATCTGGACGGAACACTTATCCGCTCGGACATGTTGTTCGAAACCTTCTGGTCGGCTTTTTCGGCCCGGTGGACGGCGCCGTTTGTCGTGACGAAAAGCCTGTTGAACGGCCGCGCCGCGCTAAAGCACCGGCTGAACGAACTGGCCCAAGTTGACCCCGCTTCGCTGCCCTATAACGACGAGGTCTTGGACTATATCCGCCGTTGGAAAGATGAGGGCGGACGCACGGCGCTGGTCACCGCAACCAACCAAGCGATTGCAGACCGCGTTGCAGATCACATTGGCCTGTTCGATGAAGTTCACGGATCAGACCAATCGCACAACCTGAAAGGACCGAACAAAGCCACCTTCCTTGAACAACGTTTCGGTGTGGGCGGCTTTGAATACATGGGCGATTCCACGGCGGACGTTCCGGTTTGGCAAAAGTCGGGCAAGGCGATCACGGTAAACGCGCCCGGCGCGCTGCGCACACGCGTGGACGCGATGATGAACGAGGTCGAACACATCAGCGCCGCCGCGCCCTCTGTCCGCCCCTATTTCAAGGCCCTGCGCCCGCATCAGTGGTTGAAGAACCTGTTGGTTTTCCTGCCGATGTTGATGGCGCATGATTTCACGGGTGCGATGGTCCTGCGATCATTCTTGGCGTTTCTGGCGTTCAGCCTTGTGGCCTCTTCCGTCTATGTTCTGAACGATCTGCTTGATCTGGCCGCCGACCGCGCGCATCCGCGCAAACGGTTCCGCCCCTTTGCATCCGGCAGCTTGCCAATCGCAAACGGCACATGGCTTGCGCCACTTCTGCTGTTGGGCGGGTTCGGGCTGGCCCTGTTGCTTGGCCCCAGTTTTATGTTGGTGATGGCGGTCTATTACGTCACCACCACCGCCTATTCGCTGTATTTGAAACGTCAGCTGGTCATCGACATCTGCACACTTGCCGTGCTTTACGCCCTGCGCATCATCGCTGGCGGCGCGGCGACAGGGATCGAACTTTCGGTCTGGCTGTTGGCGTTTTCGGTTTTCTTCTTCTTCTCGCTCGCTGCCGTAAAGCGTCAGGCAGAGCTGGTAGACAGTGCATCACGCGGCAAAGCCAGCGCCGATGGGCGCGGGTATCAAACTTCCGACCTGCCGCTGATTTCTACCATGGCGGCGGCGGCGGGGTACGTATCGGTTCTTGTTATGGCGCTTTACGTGAACTCATCTTCCGTCACCGCGCTTTACACCAGCCCGACCTATCTTTGGGGCATTTGCCTGGTGCTTTTGTATTGGATCAGCCGAATCGTGATGATCACCCACCGGGGCGCAATGCATGACGACCCCGTGGTCTTCGCGGTGAAAGACCGCGTTAGCCAGATCTGCCTTGTCATCATCTTTCTGATCTCTGCCACCGGAGCAATGTCGTGACCCTGCGCAGCCTTGTTCTGCGATACGCGGCCTTCGCCGTCATCGCGACCTTCGCCAATCTGGCGGCACAACGTATTGTGCTGGGCGCCGTCCCATCGACCTTTGGCTTTGTCTTGGCGGT
This sequence comes from Actibacterium lipolyticum, assembly GCF_900184935.1. GTDB lineage: Bacteria > Pseudomonadota > Alphaproteobacteria > Rhodobacterales > Rhodobacteraceae > Actibacterium_A > Actibacterium_A lipolyticum. Next base: position 728,126 of record NZ_FXYE01000002.1, read on the forward strand.
CGCGGTGGGCACCGGGGTTGGCTTGGTGATCAAATATGTTCTGGATAAACGGTGGATTTTTGGCGACCAGTCGACGGGGCTGAAATCACACGGCCAGAAATTCGGCCTTTATACCGCGATGGGCATCATCACCACGCTGATCTTTTGGGGGATGGAAACCGGGTTTTGGCTGGTCTGGAAAACTGACACGATGAGAGAGCTGGGCGCAATCATCGGCCTTAGCATTGGCTACGTCGTGAAGTACCAGCTTGACCGACGCTTTGTCTTTACCGATGCCACGATGGGTTTGCGGGGGGCGCAATGAAACTGTCTGGATGGGGTCAATTCCCGCGCATCGACTGCCACGTCACCGCCCCGCGTACCGACGCCGAGGTTGCAGCCGCCCTGACCAAGGGCCACGCCATCGCACGTGGCAACGGGCGTGCCTATGGCGACAGCGCGGCAAGCGCGCAGAACACCGTAGATATGCGCGGCTTCAACCGGATGATCGCCTTTGACGACGCCACCGGCCAAGTGGTGGCCGAGGCCGGCGTTTTGCTGGGCGACGTCATCAACGCCTTCCTGCCGCGCGGCTGGTTCCCGCCCGTCACGCCGGGCACCAAGTTTGTGACGATCGGCGGTATGATTGCGGCAGACGTGCATGGCAAAAACCACCACAAACACGGCACATTCGGTGCTTTCGTCGATTGGATCGATGTGATGGGCGCGGACGGCACTGTTCAGCGCTGCAGCCCCACGGAAAACGCGGATCTGTTTGCTTGGACGATGGGCGGCATGGGCCTGACCGGCATTATCCTACGCGCCGCTTTCCGCCTGAGCAAAGTTGAGAGCGCCTGGATCAAGCAAACGATGATCCCCGCCGCAAACCTTGATGCCGCGATGGACGTGTTTGAGGCATCCGGCGAGGCCACATACTCGGTCGCGTGGATTGACTGCCTGTCGGCGGGCGACGCGCTTGGCCGATCACTGGTAATGCTGGGCGAACATGCGCCGCGCGACACGCTTGATCTGGAAAAGCGCCGCCGCCCGTTTGACATCGCCGCCAAATCCAAACGCAGCATCCCGTTTAATGCGCCTTCCTTTGCCCTGAACAGCCTGACGGTTCGCGCCTTCAACGCCGCCTATTTCTATAATGGGCAGCGCAAGGCGGGCGACAGTTTCGTCGATTGGGACAGCTATTTTTACCCGCTGGACGCGATCCTTGGTTGGAACCGCATCTATGGGCGCAAAGGGTTCATGCAGTTCCAATGCGCCCTGCCCCTGGACAGTTCCAAGAAGGGCCTAGAGGCGCTGTTGCGTGCCACATCTGTGGCTGGCCAAGGGTCTTTCCTTGCCGTTCTGAAACGGTTCGGGGCGCAAGACAGCCGTTTTTCCTTCCCGATGGAAGGGTACACGCTGGCGCTGGATTTCCCGGTTAATCCTGAAACGCTGGCCCTGATGAAGCAACTGGACCAGATCACGCTGGACCACGGCGGGCGGTTCTATCTGGCCAAAGACGCGCGAATGACGCCGGAAACCCTGCGTTCTGCTGACCCGCGTGTTGACGAATTCCTGAACATGCGCGCCGCTGCTGGCCGCGCTGCGACATTCTCCTCTGCACAATCCGAAAGGCTGAAACTATGAGCAACAAAGGCTCTGTCCTAATCCTTGGCGGACGTTCCGATATCGGCCTTGCGGTCGCACATCAATTTGCGGCATCGGGCCACCCGATCCTGCTGGCCGCGCGCAATTCGCAGTCCCTTGAGGCTGAGAAGAAAGACATCGAACTGCGCCACGGCGTAAACGTTTCGCTGCATGACTTCGACGCTCTTGATACGGCAAGCCACGGCGCGTTCGTTGATGGGTTGGGCGATCTGCCCGAAATCGCCGTCTGCGCGGTTGGCGTGCTGGGCGATCAGTTCGAAAACGAACAAAACACCGAAACCGCGATTGAGGTGATGCGCGCCAATTACGAAGGCCCCGCGTCGATCATGGGCGTTTTGGCGAACCGGTTCGAAGAGCGTGGCAGCGGCGCGTTGGTCGGCATCAGTTCCGTCGCCGGGGACCGTGGGCGTGCGTCGAATTACATCTACGGCTCTGCCAAGGCTGGGTTCACCGCGTTCTTGTCGGGCCTGCGTAACCGTCTGGCCAAACGCGGCGTGCATGTCGTGACGGTCAAACCCGGCTTTGTGGCGACCAAGATGGTCGAAGGGCTGGACCTGCCCGAAAAGCTGACGGCCGACCCAAAAGAATTGGGCGAAAAGATCGAAGCCGCCGTAACGCGCGGCAAGAACGTGATCTATGTGAAACCAATCTGGGCGATTGTGATGATGATCATCCGCAATATCCCCGAGATGATTTTCAAGAAAACCTCGATCTAAGGCATCGCCTGTCGCCCGCACCAAACGGGCGACAGGCTGCGATTAGCCTTTTTCCGCCTTCGCCACATGCGCCTTTACGGCCATGAAACTGTCCGGCGTGACAGAGATTGAATCGATCCCGCGTTCCACCAGCAGGCGCGCGAATTCAGGGTCGTTACTGGGGGCCTGACCGCAAAGCCCCACCTTGGCACCCGCTTTGTGCGCCCGTTCGATGACTGTTTCGATCATCCATTGCACCGCTGGGTCACGTTCACGGAACAGGTGGGTCAACAGTTCTGAGTCCCGATCAACGCCCAGCGTCAGCTGCGTCAGGTCGTTCGACCCGATAGAGAAACCATCGAACCGTTTGGCGAATTCTTCGGCCAAAATCACGTTGGATGGGATTTCGCACATGACATAGACCTGCAGCCCGTTTTCGCCGCGCACCAAGCCGTTGTCGGCCATCACCTCTAGCACCTTGTCGGCCTCTTCTGGCGAGCGGCAGAAAGGGATCATGACGATGGTGTTGGTGAACCCCATCTCTTCGCGCAGCTTCTTGATCGCCCGGCATTCCAACGCGAACCCATCGCGATAAGCGTCAGAGTAATAACGCGAGGCACCGCGGAACCCGATCATCGGGTTTTCCTCGTCCGGTTCAAACTGACGCCCGCCCAAAAGGTCGGCGTATTCGTTGGTCTTAAAATCGCTCATCCGAACGATCATCGGCTTGGGAAATTGCACCGCTGCGATGCGTGACAGGCCCATGGCCAGCTTATCGACGAAATAGTCGGGCTTGTTGTCATAGCCTTTGGTCAGCTCCTCAATCTCTGCCCTGGCTGTGTCATCGTTCAGCAGGTGGAACCGCGTCAGGGCCAGCGGGTGAACCTTGATGGCATTGCTGACAACAAATTCCATCCGCGCCAGCCCAACGCCATCCGCCGGCAAACGCCACCACCGCGCGGCGGCGGACGGGTTGGCCATGTTCAGCATGATGTTGGTGCGGGTTTCGGGAACCTCGCCCAATTCAATCTCTTCGACATCAAACTTGGCGATGCCGGAATAAACGTATCCCTCTTCGCCTTCGGCGCAGGAAACGGTGACATCCTGCTGGTCGTGCAAATGATGGGTCGCGTTGCCGGTGCCGACGATGGCGGGAAGGCCCAATTCGCGGCTAACGATGGCGGCGTGCGACGTGCGCCCCCCGTGATCGGTGATAATGGCCGCCGCGCGCTTCATGATTGGCACCCAGTCAGGGTCAGTTGTTGATGTTACAAGGATCGAGCCATCAACGAAGCGGTCAATGTCTGCCGCGCTTTCGATCAGGCAAACCGTGCCCGTGGCCACCGCCCCGCCAACACTTAGCCCTGTTAGCAGCAGGTCGCCCTTTTCGTGGATGGTATAGGCTTTCATCGCGCCGGTTTCCGCGCGGGACTGAACCGTTTCGGGGCGGGCCTGAACGATATACAGCTTGCCGTTGATCCCATCCTTGGCCCATTCCATATCCATGGGCTGTCCATAATGCTGTTCGATGATCGCGGCCTGTTTGGCCAGTTCCACAATCTCGGCATTGTCCAGAACGAAGGCACCGCGTTCCGCCCTAGAGGTTGGCACGTTCTTCGTTTGCCCACCGTCGGCCCCGGCATAGATCATCTTTTGCTCTTTCGCGCCCAAGGTCTTTTCGATGATCGGCACAAGGGTCGTGTCGCTAAGGAAGGGCTTGTACACCTCATACTCGTCCGGGTTCACGGCGCCCTGCACCACGTTTTCACCCAAACCCCACGCGGCGTTGATCAGCACAACTTTGTCAAAGCCGGACTCTGTGTCGATGGAGAACATAACCCCCGAACCGCCAATGTCAGAGCGCACCATTTGTTGCACCCCAACCGACAGCGCGACCTTTTGATGATCAAACCCTTTCAGCGTGCGATAGGTAATCGCGCGATCCGTAAACAGCGACGCATAGCAACGCTTGCACGCGTCCAGCAGCGCCTTTTCACCACAGACGTTCAGAAAAGTTTCCTGTTGCCCGGCGAAACTAGCATCCGGCAAATCCTCAGCCGTGGCAGAGGACCGCACAGCCACAGAGGCATCAGTCGTTCCCGCGCGTGCGCTTAGTTCAACATAGGCCGCGCGGATATCGGCCAACAGCGCCTCGGGCCAGTTTCCGGCAACGATCATCGCGCGGATGGTTTTGCCCGCTTCCTGAAGCGAAATCCGCCCGTCAGCCAACTGGGCCAGCACATCCCCCATCCGATCATACAGCGCGTTAAATTCGATAAAGTCGCGGAACGCATCCGCGCTGGTCGCGAACCCGGCGGGAACTGCGATGCCCTTGCCATCCAGCACGCTGACCATTTCGCCCAGCGATGCGTTCTTGCCGCCAACTTGCGGCACGTCGCCCCGCGCGAGTTTTTCAAACCAAATAACGTTCTGGCTCATGTTCTTGGTTCCTTTGGGTGTGTGCATGTTTAAAAGCTTGTCCCTTTTAAAGATCATCCAACACTTCGGTTCCTTGATCCGTGTCATGGTTCCAAACCTGTGCGGGGCGCATTTTGCGGATGAAACGACGCGCGCGCAGGACAGACACCATGCCAATGGACCACTCGCCTTTCACCGTGACCCGGCCACAAGGCCTAACCAGTGCCGAAGCCAAGACGACCCTTGAACGCGTTGGCCCCAACGCGCTGCAAAAGACACGTCATGCATCGCCGGTGCAGGTGTTCGCGCGGCAGTTCGTGGGGTTTCTGATCCTAATCCTGATCGGTGCCGCCGGCGTTGCATTGGCCTTGGGAGAGGTCATAGACGCCATCGGCATCATGCTTGTCGTCCTGATCAACGGGGTGCTTGGTTTCGTTCAGGAATGGCGCGCTGAAACGGCGTTGGCAGCGTTGCAGAATATGCTGTCCACCGCAGCGCGGGTGCTGCGCGATGGGCGCGAACAGATGATAGATACGCGTGAAATCGTCCCCGGCGACGTTGTCTTGTTAGAGGCCGGAGACCGCGTGCCAGCCGACCTGAAACTAAGCGAAGCCGTGCAGCTGAAGGTCGATGAAAGCGTTCTGACCGGTGAATCCTTTCCCGTGGATAAAGAGGCCATCGACGACAGCGTCATCTATATGGGCACGTCGGTCGTTGCGGGCCGCGCCGAAGGTGTGGTCACGGCAACCGGCCAAGCCACCGAATTTGGGCAAATCGCCGACCTGACGGGTGGCATCGGCACCAAAACAACGAACCTACAGCGTCAGCTTGGTCTGTTGGCAAAACAGATTGGCATGGCCGCGCTTATGGTTGCTCTTTTGGTTGGCCTTGTGGGCGTGATGACCGGTCAGCCCCCCGTTGCCATGTTGATGACCGCGCTGTCGCTGGCCGTGGCGATCGTACCAGAGGGGCTTCCGGCGGTGGTCACGGTTACCCTTGCCTTGGGCGCGGCGGCAATGGTGCGCCAGCATGCCTTGGCCCGCCGCCTGCAAGCGGTTGAAACACTGGGCGCGGCCACGGTCATCTGCACCGACAAAACCGGCACGCTGACCCAAGATGAAATGACAGCCGCCGAAATTTGGACCCCAGACGGAAGCTTTACCGCCACCGGTGCCGGCTATGACCCGACCGGGCACATCTCTAACAGTCAGGCGCGCGTGCGCGCCGGTGACGACCCGGCCCTTGGTGCCCTTCTGGAAACGGCGTTGATCTGTAACCACGCCCGCCTGCACCGCGAAGGCGACCAGTGGGAAATGATCGGGGAACCGACAGAGGGCGCGCTTGTCACGCTTGGCTATAAAGGCTGGGCCCCACTGCCCGCCCCCAACAGCGCCATTGCCGAACTACCCTTTAGCAGTGAACGCAAGCGGATGAGCGTTTTGGCCCAATCCGGGTCAGAATTTGTACTGCACAGCAAAGGCGCCCCCGAGCAGATATTGGAATGTTCCAACTGGATTCGTCGCAATGGTGTTCTGACCTCGCTTGACGAAACCCAAAGCGCCGAGATCCTGAACGCATACGAGGCGATGGCAAAGCGCGGGCTTCGTGTGATCGCCATGGCACGCCACACCCAAACCGATGCCACCCTGCCCGCGTCAGAGGGTGACATGGAATTTCTGGGCTTTGTCGGCCTGATTGATCCGCCGCGCGTTGAGGTGAAGGGGGCGATTGCTGCCTGCCGCTCTGCCGGGATTCGGATCATCATGATCACTGGCGACAGCCCCGTCACCGCCCGCGCCGTGGCCGAGCAGTTGGATTTGCCCGTGAGCCGCGTCCTTACCGGCCACGACATCGAAGATTTCAGCGACGAGCAGCTGACCAGCGCCTTAGCCGAAGATGTGCTGTTCGCCCGCACCAAACCCGCCCACAAAATGCGCATCGTCCAAGCATTGCAAAGCCGACAGGACATCGTGGTGATGACAGGTGACGGCGTGAACGACGCGCCCGCCCTGAAACAAGCCGACATTGGCGTCGCCATGGGCATTCGCGGAACTGATGTTGCCCGCGATGCATCCGATCTGGTGCTGTTGGATGACAACTTCACCACCATCTTCAACGCGATCCGCGAAGGGCGTCGCCAGTACGACAACATCAAGAAATTCGTGCGCTACTTGCTATCGTCGAACTCGGGCGAGGTGCTGGCGATCACGGCGAATCTTTTGATCGGGGGGCCGCTGATCTTTTTGGCAACGCAAATCCTGTGGATCAACCTTGTGACCGACGGCGTGACAGCCGTTGCACTTGGGCTGGAAAAGGCCACCCCAGACCAGATCAAACGCCCACCCCGCGCCAAATCCGAACCCATTTTGGGGCGGATGGGGCTGGCCACCATTGTTGGCTTTGGCATCTATACGGGTTTGGCCAGCCTTTGGGTGTTTTACACCGTGCTGCCACAGGGCGAAGTCACCGCGCGAACTGCCGCCTTCACCACCATGCTGCTATCTGAAAAAGCCAGCGTATTTGCCTTTCGCTCGCTTACGCAGCCCTGCACGCGCATTGGGTGGTTTTCCAATCCGATGCTTCACCTTGCGCTGGCTGCATCTGTCGGGGCGCATGTCGCTGCGGTGTATTGGGCGCCCCTGCAACTGGTCCTTCACACCGGGCCGCTTAGCTGGGCCCATTGGCAAATGATCCTCATTCTTCTGATCCCGCTGATTGTTGTGCCCGAGCTTTTCAAGATGGTACGCACCCGCTTTCAGGCCTGATTTCATTGGCTTTCTAAGGCGTTTCATCCCAGAAAATATACCCGATTAAAAAAGTCGGATTGACAAACCTAAGTATTTCACTCAGGTTTAGGCCAACTTCTAGCCACCCGCTCGAAACTGAGGGGGAAGCCCGAATCTCCAGATGAAAGGACTTCCGCCATGGTGCGTGCTCAAGACATTGGAAATGAACGCCGAAATGAACGGACGCAACACCGCCCGGACACTGTTGAACTGGCAGCAATGCTGTCCGAAGCCGGCCTTGGCCACGGTTTTGATTTTGAGTGGTTCATGAACCACTTCGATATGCGCGGAAGGGTCGAACAATGATGTACGCAATGGCACAAGAAACCCGTCAGAACACAGTTCCCACACATCCAACGTATGACGCAGAGGCCCTGACCAAAGGTGGCGGCCAAGCACAGATCGTCCTTGGCGAACAAGTCTACACCCTTCGCATCACGCGGCAGGGAAAGCTGATTTTGACGAAATGACCCATCCGAACGCAAAACGCGGCGGCGCGCCTGTTGGCCTGCTGACCGAGCTGCCAGACGTTGAGGCTGGCGCAGTGCTTTACCTGCGGCTGTGGTGCGAAGGAGCCGTATCACAGGCGCAGGTAAGCGATGATTTTGCGCTTGCCTTGGGCATGGACCACGGCCGCCGCGCCTTGGCGGCATTTGAACAGCTTTGCGATCTTTGTGTTCGTCACGGTCGCCGCCCGCTGGTGCGCCATCAGGTGACCTGCAAATGCCTTGGCGCCGATGAAAGCTGCTTTGCCAATTTCATTTCCGCAGCGGCCGATGGCCAGCGCGAGGATGCGATGCTGATCGCCACACTATTGGTGCGCGCCGATGTCGCCCCCAGCCTTACAGCGCTCGCCGAAGATGTCGGGATCGCCCTGAAACGGATGGTGCACCGGCCTGGGGCGCCTCAACCGGCTTACGAACAAAGACCGACATTACTGCACTGAAAAGGACTTCCCTTAATGAAACCGATCTACTTAGCAACGACCGCCGTGACGCTTGTCATGGCAACGGCGGCCGCAGCCGAAGAAAAGAGCGACGTCCTAGCGACATACGCGAACATCGCCCAAGCAGGTTATGCTGACAGCCTTGTAACCGCGCAGCGCCTGAAGGCAGCCGTTGATACGCTGGTATCCGCGCCTTCCGCCGAAGCCCTGCAAGCCGCTAAATCCGCTTGGCTTGCCGCGCGCGTTCCTTACCAGCAGACCGAAGTGTTCCGTTTTGGCAATGCGATCGTTGACGACTGGGAAGGCAAAGTTAACGCATGGCCGCTGGACGAAGGTCTGATCGATTACGTTGACGCCTCTTACGGTGGTGCGACGGACGAAAACGAATTTGCGGTGCTGAACGTCGTTGCGAACCCAACTTTCACCCTTTCCGGGAACGAAGTTGACGCATCCGCCATCACCCCCGCCCTGCTGGCAGAAACCCTGCACGAAGCTGACGGTGTGGAATCCAACGTTGCAACCGGTTACCACGCGATTGAATTCCTGCTGTGGGGCCAAGATCTGAACGGCCACAACAACGGCGCAGGCAACCGTTCGTGGACAGACTATGCCCAAGGCGAAGCGTGCACCGGTGGCAACTGTGACCGTCGCGGCGCGTACCTTCAGGCGGCTAGCGACCTTTTGGTTTCTGATCTGGAATGGATCACCGCTCAGTGGGCCGAAGGTGGCGCAGCACGCACCGAACTGCTGGCCGACGAAAGCGCGGGCATCGTTGCGATCCTGACCGGCATGGGCAGCCTTTCTTACGGCGAACAAGCGGGTGAACGTATGCGCCTTGGCCTGATGCTGAACGACCCGGAAGAAGAGCATGACTGCTTCTCTGACAACACGCACAACAGCCACTTTTACGACGGCCTGGGCGTGCGCAACGTTTATCTGGGCGAATACACCCGCGTTGACGGCACTGTCGTTTCCGGCCCGTCGGTTTCTGATCTGGTTGCCGCCGCAGACGGCGCACTGGACGCGGAACTGAAGGGCAAGCTGGACACGACCGTGATTGCCCTTGGCAAAATCAAGTCCGCTGCTGAAGCAGGCTTTTCCTACGACCAGATGCTAGAGCGCGGCAACGAAGCCGGTGAGGCGCTTGTCATGGGCGGCGTGAATGGTTTGATCGACCAGACACGATCTATCGAACGCGCGGTTGCGGTGCTTGGCCTTGACCAGATTGAGTTCGAAGGCTCTGACAGCTTGGACAACCCAACGGCGGTTTTCCAGTAACACCTCATACCTCAGCCAGAAACGGCGGCGCGATGATGCGCCGCCGTTTTCAGTCAGGACCACCACACGATGACCAAACTTCCCAGCCCCTGCATCAGCGTCTGCAAATACAAACGCGCCGGCCATTGCATCGCCTGTTCGATGACCAAGGACCAAAAATCCATCTTCAAACGCCTGAAGAAAGAGAAACACCAGCAAGCCTTTGTGGACATGCTGGTGCATCAACAAGAAAATATGGGCAAATTCACCGCTTGGGCCCCCGCCTATGCGCGGAAGTGCTCCAAGAAAGGCGTGAAGCCGCCCGTCACGTGATTACTTGATGTGAGACTCAAGCAGCCAAGCGAATTTTTCATGAACTTGGCCACGTGCAATACACAGATCCTGTGTCAGCAAGTCGCCATGGCTTTCTGCAATCGCTGCGGCGCCGGCCAATGTCGCGGCAACCTGACGCTGCGCTTCGACCAACAGGCGAACCATTTCTTCCGCCTTGGCGTGGCCGTCATGCTCAACCACTTTTGAACGTTCGATCATTCCGGAAAGTTTGCCTTCGGCATGACCGCCGATGGCTTTTACACGTTCTGCCAGATCATCTTGCGCAACGAAGTGATCTTCGTAAATCTGCTGGAACATTGTGTGCAGCGGGCCGAACGCCATGCCGGTCACGTTCCAATGAAAGTTTTGCGCAAGCATCGTTGTTACAACGGTTTCCGCAACACATTGATTAAGCGCGCCGGAAATCTCGGATTGCGCGGTTGGGCTAAGGTCTGCTGCTGTCTGGCTCATGAAATCACTCCGATCATCTACACGGCGAAATGGCTGGCGTCGGCTGGCTGTTTCGCTGGTCAATATAACCAGAAAAGCTGCGCTGCCAAGTAGTTTAGAATAATTCTAAACTTGAGAATTTTACTCAGAGTTGTGTCAGCCGTTCGGCCAAGCCACGGACCAAGAACGCAACAGACCGCCGCATAGATTGATCAAGGACGCTGCTGATCAGGAAAGTAAACGATGCCTGGTCGCCATCGCGCACGCAGCTCATCATGCGCAAAAGCCATGCCTCATCGAAAGAAACCTCTTTAGTTCCGGGGGCATAGAACACAGCTGGGCGGCCAAGGCCCTGCTGAAGTGTGCGCAGCATCGCCTCGGCAAAGGCGCTGGCGGCTTCGTCTTTGTTCTGGCTGAGCAACGCGCAAGCCGTGAACATATCCAGATGCGCAGCAGCCCGGCACCGCATCGCCAACAGCCGAAGCTTGTTCAACCGCTGAAGCATCTCATCGTCGAACGGCACCGGCGCGCGGGGCGTTTCAACCAGAGGTGTTTGCAGTTCAAGCAGTGGCGCCATGACGCAGGACCTTTTCTATAGAATCGCGAATTCAGACTCGCGCTCGTACTTTCCTGAGTATATTTATAAGGAATATCGAAAATTGGAAGACCCTTATGCGAATCCGCCCCTTAGCCGTTGGCCTTTTGGTCATCATGCCACAGGTCCTGCGCGCCAATGACCTGACGGACATTCATCTTTCGGTGGTGCCAAGGACCGCTCAGGAACAATCCCGAATTTCGATGGTTACGACGCCGACGTCGGATTTCTCGTCGCCCGAAAAGTTTGAGGCCATGCAAGCAGGGGCAGCCACCGTCCGCGCCCGAAAGAACGCTAATGCGTTCTCTCAACCTTCGGCCAACATCAGCTTTGAAAAAGAGCTGGACTTTAAAGTCGGCAACGGGTTGTTCAAAAAACTTTGGGTGTCGTCGCCCTCTTCCACGCTGGCGTCTGATGGGCTTGGCCCGCTGTTCAACGCGCGGTCTTGCCAGCGCTGCCACATCAAGGACGGCCGCGGCCACACGCCCGAAGGCACCGAAGATGGCGCGACATCGCTGTTCTTGCGCGTGTCGATCCCCGGCACCCCTGATGATGCCATCGCCGAGATTGACGGCTATATCGCCACGCTGCCCGAACCGACCTATGGCCAACAGCTTCAGGATTTCAGCATCGCCGGGCACGCCGCCGAATACCGGCTGGATGTGACATATGAAACGGTCACCGTTCCCCTTTCCGAGGGCGAAACCGCAACCTTGCGCCGCCCGACCTATCGCGCGGCCGATCTGGGTTATGGCCCAATGCACCCTGACGCCATGCTTAGCCCACGGATCGCACCGCAAATGATTGGGCTGGGCCTGATCGAGGCGATCCCCGCGGCTGACATTTTGGCCAGCGCTGACCCGGATGATGCCAACGGTGACGGCATTTCGGGCCGCCCCAACATCGCCATGTCCAAAGAGTTCGGCCAACCAATGCTGGGCCGTTTCGGCCTAAAGGCGGGTGCCGCGACGATCCGCGATCAATCGGCGCAGGCCTTCGCGGGCGACATCGGCATTTCATCCTCGCTTTATCCTGCTGGGTGGGGTGAATGCACGGACGCCCAAGATGCATGTCAAAACGCCCCCCACGGCGAGGCACCCGATGGGTTAGAGATTGAGGACACCGGCCTAGACCTTGTGACCTTTTACAGCCGCAACTTGGCCGTCCCCGAACGCCGAGCGATTGACGATGCGCAGGTCTTACGCGGCAAACAGGTGTTTTACGAAACAGGTTGCACCGCCTGCCACACCCCCAAATTCGTGACCCACCGGCTGACCGACAGACCCGAACAAAGCTTTCAGCTGATCTGGCCCTATTCCGACCTGCTGCTGCATGACATGGGTGAAGGGCTGGCCGACAACCGCCCGGAACATCGCGCCACCGGGCAAGAATGGCGCACCCCGCCGCTTTGGGGGATCGGGATGACCGAAACCGTCAGCGGACACACGCAATTCCTGCATGATGGCCGCGCGCGTTCCTTGCTGGAGGCAATCCTGTGGCACGGTGGCGAAGCGCAACCCGCGCGTGACACGGTTACCCAAATGCCCAAAGATGATCGCGCCGCCCTTATCAAATTTCTGGAGAGCCTGTGATGCGTTTCCTATTCCCCGCAGTCATTGCCCTGCTTCCGACCGCGACACTGGCCGCCGACTTTCGCGCAACAATCACCGATGCGGTTAACGAGCATGTGCTGACGCGCATCGATGCACTGGCCGAAACCACAGCCACGCTTGCATCGACCGCCCAGCAGGATTGCGCGCCCACCTCTGCCCCGTTGCGTGCGGCTTATGGCACCGCGTTTGACGCTTGGATCGCTGCCAGCCACCTGCGCTTTGGCCCTTCTGAAGCGGAAAACCGCGCCTACGCGCTGTCGTTTTGGCCCGACACCCGCAGCGCGACGCCCAAAACGCTGGCCGGGTTGATCGCCAGCGAAGACGCCGCCGTGGATGACCCTGCCGAATTCGCCGAAGTCTCTATCGCGGGGCGCGGGTTTTACGCGTTGGAATTCGCGCTGTATGACCCGGCGATCTCAGCCGCCGACCCCGTATACCTGTGCAAGTTGATCACGGCGTTGACGCGCGACATCGCCGACACCTCTGCGGCAATTCAGGCGGACTGGCACGGCGGGTATGCCGCCCTACTCCTCCAGCCTGGCGTTGACGGGAACGATACCTACCGCAGTGAAAGTGAAGCGTTGCAAGAACTGTACAAGGCGCTGAACACCGGCTTGCAGGTGACCGCAGACACACGCCTTGGCATGCCCCTTGGCACTTTCGATCGCCCCCGCCCTAAACGGGCCGAGGCCCGCCGATCTGCCCGGTCTAAGCGGCATGTAGAGGTATCGCTTGTCACCCTGCGCGACTTGGCCTTGCGTTTGGCCAGCGGCGATGAAACCGCAACCACCGAACTGACCGCAGCGTTTGACCGCGCCTTTGATCAGCTAGAAACGATCGACGACCCCACCTTCGCGGGGGTCGCTGACCCCATGCAGCGTTTCCAGATCGAAGCGTTGCAACAATCCATCCACCAAATCACAAACGCAGTCGCCGCGCAGCTTAGTCCGCTGCTGGGCGTTGGCGAAGGGTTCAACGCATTGGACGGTGATTGAATGACCACGCGGCGCCATTTCCTTGCCGGTATGCTTGCCACCGGCCTTGCGCCCGCGCCCAGCTGGGCCGATGCGGGCAGCCCGATGCACTTGGCCGCTGCCAAAATGCCATCGGGTGACTACCGCCTTTTCGGCCTTTCGCAGACGGGGGCGGCGGTATTTTCCCTTCCGCTGCCGGATCGTGGGCATGCCGCCGCCGCACATCCCCACCGCCCCGAAGCCGTAGCCTTTGCCCGCCGCCCCGGTACGTTCGCCATCGTGATTGACTGCCGCTCTGGCACCGAAATCGCCACGCTTAGCACGCCGCAGGGCCGCCACTTTTATGGCCATGGAGCGTTTTCAGCCGACGGTCGGCTGCTGTTCACCACAGAAAACGACTTTGACGCGGGCGAAGGGCGGATTGGCGTTTGGGATCGGACCGCCGGGTACACCCGCGTGGGCGAATTCGCCTCGGGCGGGGTTGGTCCGCATGAAATCACGCGCCTTCCGGGGACTGACACATTGGTCATCGCCAATGGCGGCATTGAAACCCACCCCGATGCCGGGCGGGCAAAGCTGAACATTCCAACCATGCGCCCCAACCTGACCTATACTGACCTAAACGGCCATGTGCTGGACCAACTGGAACTGCCCGAAAACCTGCACAAGAATTCCATCCGCCATCTTGCCGTGCGCGACGATGGGCTGACGGCGTTTGCGATGCAGTGGCAAGGCGGCGCAGGCGACCCACCGCTGCTTGGCTTGCACCGCATGAGCCAAGCGCCTGTATTGCTGCAAGCTGACAAGGGCTCGCACCAGCGGATGCAGGGCTATGCCGGAAGCGTAGCCTTTTCGTCAGAGGCGGACCGCGTCGCCATCACCTCGCCCCGTGGTGGGCTGATACAGGTGTTCGACTGCGCCACGAACACCCATGTGGCCACAATTGCCGAAGAGGACGTCTGCGGTGTCAGCGCGGGGCCGACCGGGTTCACCACCACAGCGGGGAACGGCACCATTAGCCACCTGTCGGGCGTATCGCCCACAGCCACCACGCGCCATGACGCGCAGTGGGACAATCACCTTGTGCGGATCACAGGCTAACAGATCGTTTCACCGCCATCGGCCACGATGGTCTGCCCTGTCACATACGCCGCCGCGTCCGAGGCAAGGAACATCGCCACGCCGGCAATATCGCGCGGCTCTCCTATGCGGCGCAGGGGCGTTGCGTTTTCAGCGCGTTCCAACCGCACGGGGTCTTCCCACAGGGCACGCGCAAAATCGGTTTTCACAAGCCCCGGTGCCAGCGCGTTGACGCGAATGTTTTTCGGCCCCCACTCCACCGCCAGATTGCGTGCTAGTGCGGCCTCGGCGGCCTTTGACATGCCATAAGCGCCGATCACCGCATTGCCGCGCAGCCCAGCGATGGATGACAAGATAACCACCGTGCCACCACCATTTTCGGCCATCCCCGGCAGCACCAGATTGCACAGGTTGAAGGTGGAACGCACGTTCGTCCCCATGATCTTGTCAAATGCCTCGTCCGTCAGATCGGACATCGGGCCATAGGTCGGATTAATCGCCGCGTTGCAGATCAGAATATCGATGCGCCCGAACACCTTTAGCGTTTCATCCACCAACGCCTGAAGCTGCTCTTTCTTGCCGATATGGCAGGGGACGTTAATCGCCGTCCCGCCAGATTTGGCGATGGTATCGACAACCGGCGCGCAGGCTTCCTCGGTTCGGCTGCTGACCACGACCTTCGCGCCAGCGGCGGCAAAGTCTTCGGCGATCGCGCGACCAATGCCGCGGCTGGACCCCGTGACGATGGCCACTTTGTCTTTCAGATTGAACATGAAGGCGCCTCCTCCGGCCCGATGATTATCCGCCACACGGGTCTGCAATGGCATTCGCAACCTGTCAATATTGTAAAATGATATTTCGCACAGCAAAACCGAATGACCAGCAAAGCGCAACTTCCAAGATTGCAAAGCTTGGCCGAACGCGAAACACGACCAACGGCATTCGCTTTCTAGACCTTAACAGGCAACTGCTGTTTGCCTCGTGTCGCCAATTCTTCCCAGTTACAGGCCGAAAAGCGCTGCGGCTCGTGACATATGGGTGGCGAAACACCCCGTCAGGTTTCACAATGCAGAATTACGTTTCACATGTTGACCGCCACTTTCCTGTTAGCTACCGTCGCCGCGAAACAGGGGGACGAAAGGTTCCGCGCAAGAACCCGAGGGAGAGACGACAATGCCAAGCACCACCCGCGTAAACAGCGTCATCGAAATTGAGCGCGCGGGCGATGTAGCCCTTATTCGCATCGACAACCCGCCCGTGAACGCCGCCGGGCGTGATGTGCGCCAAGGGATAGAGGATGCCATCAACGCGCTGGCCGGGGACGACAGCATCAAGGCCATCGGGCTTTATGGCGCAGGCCGCACCTTTGTTGCGGGCGCGGATATTCGCGAATTCGGCAAACCTCCGTTGGCGCCCTCGCTTCCGGATGTGTGCAACACGATTGAACGCTGCGGGAAACCCGTTGTTGCGGTTCTGCATGGCACCGCATTGGGCGGCGGGTTGGAACTGGCAATGGCCAGCCATGCGCGGATCGGGCTAACCGGGTTGCGCGTCGGCCTGCCCGAGGTTCTGTTGGGCATCCTTCCCGGCGCGGGCGGCACGCAGCGCGCGCCACGTCTGGTCGGTATACCGTTCGCGTTGGATATGATCACCACCGGCCGTCACCTACCCGCCGCCGAGGCGCTTGAACACGGCCTGATTGACCAGTTGAAAGACGGTGACCCGCGTGATGTTGCGCTGGCGTCTGCGAAGGCCGTGGTTGCAGGTAATCTGAAAACCCGCCGGACGGATGAGATTGCCGTTGAACCCAACGACGCCGCGCTTGAGGCCGCGAAGGCCAAGATCGCCAAGAAAACCCCGCACCTCTTTTCCCCGGTGAAATGTGTGGAGGCCGTCGCCGCCAGCGTCACCCCCATCGACGAAGGCTTGGCGACAGAACGTCACCTTTACATCCAATGCCACGACAGCCCCCAACGCGCCGGGCTGATCCATGCGTTCTTCGCCGAACGCGCGGTCGCCAAAGTGCCCGAAGCCAAGGCCACCCCGCGCCCCGTGCAAAAGATCGGCGTGATCGGCGGCGGCACGATGGGGTCGGGCATCACGACCTCTGCCCTGCTGGCCGGGTTCGACGTTACGATGATTGAGGTCGCGGCAGAGGCGCTTGAACGCGGCACCGGCACTGTTCGCAAGAACCTAGAAGGCGCGGTAAAGCGCGGCAAGCTTGCCGAAGCGAAACATGCGGAAACCGTTGCGCGCCTCGGCGCCTCTACGGATATGACGGATTTGGCCGATGCCGATCTGGTGATCGAAGCCGTGTTTGAAAACATGGAGGTGAAGAAAGAAATCTTCACCAAGCTGGATGGTATCGTGAAGGATGGGACGATCCTCGCCTCCAACACCTCTTACCTGAACATCAACGAAATCGCGGCCTGCACCAAGCGCCCGCAAGATGTGCTGGGGCTGCACTTCTTTTCGCCCGCGCATGTGATGCGTCTGTTGGAAATCGTTGTCGCCGACAAAACCGCGCCCGAAGTTGTGGCAACCGGCTTTGCCCTTGCCAAACGCATGAAAAAGGTCGGTGTGCGGGCGGGTGTTTGCGATGGGTTCATCGGCAACCGCATCCTGTCCCATTACCTGCGTGTGACGAACTATATGGTGATGGACGGCGCGACGCCGGAACAGATCGACGATGCGCTGGAAGGGTTCGGATTTGCCATGGGCCCGTTCCGCGTCAGTGACCTTGCCGGGTTGGACATTGGCTGGGCCGAACGTAAACGGCTTGCCCCCCTGCGCCCCGCCGCTGAACGGGTGATCGAAATTGGCGACCGCATTTGCGAAAACGGCTGGTTCGGGCGCAAGACCGGGCGCGGTTATTACGTCTATGACGAAGGCGATGCACACCCAAACCCCGAGGTCGCGAATATCATCGCCTCGGAACGCGCCAAGGCGGGCGTCACCCCGCGCGATTTCACCGATCAGGAAATCGTGGACCGTTACATGACCGCGATGATTTCCGAAGCCGCGCGCGTCGTCGATGACGGCATCGCGCTGCGCCCCGTGGATGTGGATGCTGTCTTCCTGTTTGGCTATGGCTTCCCCCGTTTTCGCGGTGGCCCGCTTGCCTATGCCGACACAATCGGCGCGGCAGAGCTGATCAAGCGCATCGAAGCCTATGCCAAGGAAGACAGCCATTACTGGCAGGTGCCCGACCTTCTGCGCCGCATGGCCGCCGATGGCAGCACCTTTGCCCAGCTGAACGAAGGGAAATAACATGGACCTAAGCTTTTCCGATAAGGAAATCGCCTTTCGTGACGAAGTGCGCGCGTTCCTTCAAACCGAACTTCCCGCTCACATTTCAGACGCGGTGCGCAAGGGCGGCGAGTCCTCTAAAGAATTGATCGAGGAATGGCACGCCATTCTGTCCAAAAAAGGCTGGCTTGCGACCACATGGCCCAAGGAATTCGGCGGGCCCGGCTGGACCCCGGTACAGCGCCACATTTTCGAAGAGGAATGCTGCCGCGCCTATGCCCCGCGCATCGTGCCCTTTGGCGTGAATATGCTTGGCCCCGTCATTCAGGCATTCGGCAACGACCAGCAAAAGGCAGAGGTTCTGCCGCGCATCCTGTCGGGCGAAGATTGGTGGTGTCAGGGATATTCCGAACCCGGTGCCGGGTCTGACCTTGCCAGCCTGAAAACCCGCGCGGTGCGGGATGGCGATGATTACATCATCAACGGCCAAAAGACTTGGACGACCCTTGGCCAGCACGCCAACAAGATTTTCTGCCTTGTCCGCACCAAGGCCGACGGCAAACCGCAAGAAGGCATCAGCTTTATCCTTGTGGATCTGGAAACACCCGGCATCGAAATGCGCCCGATCAAGCTGATCGAAGGCGGGCATGAGGTGAACGAGGTGTTCTTTACCGACGTGCGCGTCCCTGCCGAAAACCTGGTGGGTGAAGAAAACCAAGGCTGGACCATCGCCAAATACCTGCTGACCCACGAACGCACCAACATCGCCAATGTCGGCTTTTCGATGCAGGCCCTGGAGGAGGTAAAGGCGCTGGCCCGAAAGGTGATCCGCAACGGCAGGCCGCTGATCGAAAACCCCCACTTCGCCGCCCGCATCGCCGAGGTAGAGGTTGATCTGGAAGCGATGAAAATCACCAACCTTCGGATGCTGTATCAGGCGCAAAAACAGGGTGCGCCGGGGCCAGAAACCTCGATGCTGAAAATCAAGGGCACGGTGATCCGGCAGGCGCTGAACGATCTGGCGCGCCGCGCGCTTGGCCCCGCTGCCGCGCCCTTCCCCAGCGAAATGCTGGAAGGGAATATGGCCCTTGCCCCCGCCAATCACGCGAACGAGGCGGCAAGCTATTTCAACAACCGCAAACTCTCCATCTTCGGTGGCTCGAACGAGATTCAGCGGAACATCATGACCAAAGCGGTGCTGGAGCTGTAAATGGATTTTTCCCTGACCGAAGACCGGCAAATGCTGTCCGATACCCTGAACCGCTATCTGGCAGAGCAATACCCGGCAGAGCATCGCATCAAGGTCGCCTATGACGCGCCGTTCCACGATGCCACGAAATGGGCGGAACTGGCCGAACTTGGCGTGCTGGGCGCGCTGGCCCCTGAAAACGTGGGCGGCTTTGGCGGCGCGGGTTTCGACATCACCGTAGTGTTCGAAGCCTTGGGCCGTGCCATGTGCCCCGAACCGATGCTGGGCACCCTGATGGCCAGCCGCCTACTGGCCGCCGCGGGCGAGGATCAAGAGGCCCTGCTTGACGGCTCTGCCCGCTATGCCGTGGCGATTGGTGAAATCGAAGCCCCGTATGAGCTGGACCATATCGCCACCACCGCAACCGGCGAAACGCTAAGCGGGCGTAAAAGCTGTGTCTACGGCGGCAACGTGGCCGATGTGCTGCTGGTCGCCGCGCGCAATGGCGATGACCTGTCGCTATACGCGGTTCAGGCCGCTGATGCCCAGATCACCGGCTATGGCCTGATCGACGGCGGCGGCGCGGCCGAGGTGATGCTGGATGCCACCCCTGCCCGCCTGATCCTGCAAGACGCCAAGGCGGCACTGGAGGATGCGCTGGACGCCGGCGCGCTTGCCCTCTGTGCCGAGGCTGTGGGCCTGATGGACGTGACCAACGCCATGCTGCTGGACTATCTGCGCCAGCGAAAACAGTTCGGGCGCAACATCGGCTCGTTTCAGGCGCTGCAACACCGCTGCGCCGATCTGGCGATCGAGATTGAACAGGCCCGATCCATCACCATCTTCGCGGCCAGCCGTCTGGAACAACCCGACCGCGCCCGCGCGGTGTCCATGGCCAAAAACCTGATCGGTCGCGCCGCGAAACTGGTGGCCGAGGAAAGCACCCAAATGCACGGCGGCATCGGCATGACATGGGAATACCCTGGATCACACTACACCAAACGGCTGGTCATGCTGGACCATCAACTGGGTGACACCGATTTCCATCTGGAACGGGTGATGCGTCTGGGGGCGGCCTAAGGGGAAAAGGAAGCGGGCCGAGTTTGTTGGTCCGCTTCGAGCCCTTGTTGAGCAATGCTGCAAGCTGTTCGAAGGTCTGCTCTGGGATAGGCCCGCTGTTCTTGAGGTGCGAAATGAAGCGGATTAGTTTCCAGCTTGCGAGCACGCTTTGGCGACGATAACTCGACTCCAAGCTGCATGGATCCAGGAGTTTTCTATGTTTAAGTTTGCTATTGTTCTTTCGTCTTTGTTACTCGCTGAATCGGCATTTGCGCAGGATTGCATCCAGATCGGGAGCGAGTGCGTCAGCCGCAATACAACAGAACTACGAGTTTCGCTGGGTGATGAAATCACAGACCTTACTCAGGTGAGTGGATTATCTGCGCTGACCTCTCTTGTAATCTCGGCGGACCTTCAGTTCAATGAACCCGTGAGCATTGCGCCCTTGGCGACCCTTTCTGCCCTGGAACGGCTCAGCCTTAATGATCTACACGTTCCGGATCTGACGCCTCTTCTTGAATTGCAGAACCTTGACAGACTGACACTTTGGGGCATTGAAGAAACTTCGCTTGATCCAGTCGCGGACCTAACGGCTCTAAGGGTGCTTAATTTGCGGGGCAATGACTGGCTTCAAGACGCACCTGTCGCGCGGCTGGTCAATCTTGAAGCATTGGTTCTAGCAAATACCGGTGTGGAAGATATCCATACCTTGCAAAACCTGCGCGAGCTTCGAAATCTGCAGCTCTTTTACACTCCGTTAACTGATCTCACTCCGCTAAGGGGATTGGATAAAATTGAGTTCCTCGACATCTCTTTCACAGCTGTTTCCGGCCTCGATGGCCTGCAGAGTATGACCAACCTGCATACCCTCTACATGAAGGGGGCTCAGGTCAGGTCTTTGAACGGGCTCGAAGGTGCGAATGCATTGGAAAATCTCTTTGCCGCGGACAACCCTATCACTGACATATCAGCACTTTCAGAAAAGCCTGCGCTGGTTGAGGTCGAACTACAGAATACAGATGTCCAAGACATATCGGCGTTTTCGGGCGCGACAGGGCTGCGCCAACTTACCATAAACGAAACTCAGATCACTGATGTCTCCGCACTTTCAGGCCTCGTAAATCTGAGGGAGCTTCGTTTTAAGGACACAGCGGTCACGGATATCTCGCCGCTCTCAGACCTAGTGAACTTACGGGGCCTTTCGCTGCCCCAGCAGCCACTGGACTTATCGATTTTGCCTCGGTTCAATGAGGTCCGGATTTTGCGTGCGCCTGACCTGCCCGAAGTCGACTTGTCGCCTCTGCTCAACATGAGAAGCCTTCTCCAGCTCCTGCCAGGAGATGGACGTGAAATCATCATAGGGCAGGATGATATTCGTGCGTTTGTTATTGCCAGAGACTGAGCGGGTAGCAATTCTATACCGCACTCCAAAAGCAGCCATTTGGCAGTCCTAAGCGAAAGTCGGCTTCGTCCCGCAAAGCGGACTAGCCCCGATACCGAAACACGCCTGTCCCCGTCGCGATTATCTCGCCGGTTTCGTCGGTGATTGTAGCCTCGCTGAAAAAGGTACGTTTGCCGCCGCCGGTGCGGCGCCCCTCGGCGATCAGCTTCGTGCCCTTGGGTTGCGACAGGAACTGCACGTTCATTGACAGGGTCATGCCCAGCTTTTTGTTATCAGCATCACCCGTGTAACACCCTGAATACCCCATCGCCGTATCCAGAAGGGACGCGTAAACACCGCCGTGCGGGATTTCGTATCGGTTCATCAAGAACGGTGCCAGCGGCAGTTCGAAGCGTACGAAATCCGGGCCCCAATCCACCATCTCGGCCCCGACGTGGCGCATAAAGGGGTTGGGCTCTTCCAGCAACGGGGCCGCGGTGTCTGTCATTTTTCGGCCCCGGTTGAACGGCTAAGCGCCCGAGCAGCCTCTTTCAGGCGCTCGGCGAATTCGCCCTGAAGCACCTCGGGCGAGACCAGAAACGACGGGCCGCCGATGTTCATCCCGTAAACGCGGTCGCCGTTCAGCGAAACGACGGGCACGGCGATCCCGTTCACCTCGGGCATCCAATCGCCGAACGCGGTGCAATAACCAAGGCGGTCGTATTCTTCCAACGCCTTCTCAACGCTGGCACGCGAGGCGCCCGCTTCGGCGGGGCGGTCTTGGGCGGTTTGATACAGCAGGTGCTCCCGTTCTTGTTCGGACATCGACACAAGGATCGCCCGCCCGACCGCAGAACGGAACAAAGGCAGACGCAGCCCCACATTGACCGTCAAGGAAACAGCAGCCTGCGCGCGGTGCACTGCGGTGTAGATCACCCCCATCCGGTGACGTTCGCCCAAAGCAGCCGTGACGTGAATGTTCGACCCGCTTTCGCACAGCCGTTTCATTTCAGCATGCGCGCGGTCGGCGATTTCCATACCGGCCAGCACGCCATAGCCCAGCGCCAACACGCCAGAACCAAGGCGGTATGTCCCCGTGCGTTCGGAGTAGACCAGATAGTCAAGCTTGCACAACGTATGGGCCAGCCGCGATACCGTTGGCTTTGGCAGCCCGGTGCGCGCCGAAATTTCCTGATTGGTCAGGGTGGTTTCAAAGGGCCGAAAACAGCGCAGAACATCCAGCCCACGCGCCAGCGCACTTACGAACTTGCGGTCGCCACTGACGCCGCTATCCCCCAATAGGTTCTCTTCATCCATCATGTGGCTCTTCCTCTACACAATGCAGCCGTGTTGCAACACAAAGGCATGGCTGGCCGTCGTGATACTCAGGTCTTATGGGCGGATTTCAGGCCGCCCTTTGCAAAACTAGGCACATAAGCCCCCACTTTCAGTGCGCGCTCTGGGTTTGACGCGTTGCCATCCAGCGCGCGCTTCTTCACGCCCTGCAAAATCGCGGCCATGCGGAAGAAGCAGAAGGCGACGTAAAAGCCAAAACCTTCGATGCCATCAAGGCCACGGCGGGCGCAATATGTTGCAACAAAGTCATCATCACTGGGAAGCCCCTGTGCATTTCGATCAATCCCGGCAAGCCCGCGCCCGTCGGCCCCCACCGGCATTTGCCATTGCATGATCACCCCAGCCAGATCGGCATAAGGGTGGCCGATGGTCGATAGCTCCCAGTCCAGCACCGCTTTGCACGACGGGCCATCTGTCGCGAACAGCATGTTGTCGATGCGGTAATCACCGTGAACCAGCCGCCGCTGGCCGTCATCAGGCGGAATGTTCGCATCCAGCCACGACATCAGCTCTTCCATGGCGGTTATCGTTTCGGTTTCCGAGGCGCGGTATTGCTTGGACCAACGGTCTATTTGACGGCGATAATAGTTCCCAGTCGGACCATAGTCGGACAGGCCCACCGCCTCGATATCCACATCATGGATCGCCGCCAGAACCCGGCCCATTTCATCAATGATTGCGCCGCGCTGATCCTTGGCAAGGTCGGGCATGGAGGGGTCGTTGATATTGCGCCCCTTCACATCCTCCATCACATAAAAGGCAGAGCCGATCACGCTGTCATCTTCGCACAGCGCATACATCTTCGGCACGGGCACCCCGCTGCCCGCCAGTGCCTTCTGCACGCGATATTCGCGTTCCACCGCATGAGCAGATTTCAGCAAAATCCCCGGCGGCTTGCGACGCAACACATAAGATTGGCGCGGCCCGGTCAGTCGGAAGGTCGGGTTAGATTGCCCCACCGCGAACTTTTCAGCCGTTACCGGCCCTTCGAACCCCTCCACGTTCTCTGACATCCAGCGCGAGGCGGCCTTTAGATCCAGTTGTTCCACATCGTTAGACATCTGCATCCTCCCTTAGCTGTAGGTCAGCAACTCTTCGGCCGTTTCGGCGGTGATGTGTGGCGTTTCATTGAAACCGTGCAGGTACATTGCGTTGGACGTGCTGATAAATCGGTTCACGGCACAGTTCTTCATCTGCAGTTGCAGCGCGATCTGCTGATCCGCCGGTGTTTGCAGGACCGAGGCGATCATCTGCGAAATTGCCCCGCCTGAACTGACGGCAAGCACCGTTTCCCCGGCCCCTTGCATCACCGCCTTGGCATCGGCAACGCGGTCGCTGAAGGCCGCCCAGGTTTCAGGCGGGTCCGGCACCTCGTCGCGTTGCCACATCAGGACGGTATCGCGCAGCGTGCGAAAATGGGACCGCCTGTCGGAATGCATCCCATCAGGTGCGGGCGCATCGCGGAAACGCGCATCCAGCAGGCCCTTAAAGTCGAACTCGTTCAGCCCGGCGTGAACCTGCGGCTGAACGGGTGCGCCAAGGCCATCGGCGATGCCTGCCAGCGTTTCGCGGTGGCGGCGCTGCGCGCCGATGAACACCGCGTCGGGCATTACCCCCTGCACCGCCAGCGCCTGCCCCAACGCGCGGGACTGGCGGTGCCCCAGATCGGACAGAACATCATAATCCGCCGCCCCGAACGAGGCTTGCGCATGGCGGATAACGTAAAGAACCCCCATCAATCAGGTCTTCGCGTTGGTGTATTTGCGCAGCTCGGCGCGGGCGACCTGACGGCGATGAACTGCGTCAGGGCCATCGGCAAAGCGCAACGTGCGGACCTTGGTGTACATGTCGGCAAGATCGAAATCTTGGCTGATCCCGGCAGCACCATGCAATTGCATCGCGTCGTCAATCACCTTGCCAGCCATCAAGGGGGCCACAACCTTGATCTTGGAAATCCACGGCTGCGCCTCGCGCACGCCAACGGTGTCCATCATATAGGCCGCCTTTAGGCACAACAGGCGGGCCATTTCGATTTCCATCCGAGCGTTGGCGATAATGTCATAGTTCGCCCCCAGATCGGCCAGCTTTTTACCGAACGCTTCGCGCTGAAGGCCGCGGCGGCACATCATTTCCAGCGCCTTTTCGGCCTGGCCAATGGCACGCATACAGTGGTGAATGCGCCCTGGCCCAAGCCGCCCCTGCGCCACTTCGAACCCGCGCCCTTCGCCAAGAACAAGGTCTTCGGCTGGCACGCGCACGTTGGTGAACCGGATATGCATATGGCCGTGCGGCGCGTCATCGGTGTTGAACACATGCATCGGGCGCAGCACTTCGATGCCTTCAAGATCAGAGGGCATCAGGAACATCGAATGACGCCCGTGTTTGGCCGCATCAGGATCAGTGCACACCATAACGATGAACAGCTTACAACGCGGATCACCCGCGCCCGAGGCCCACCATTTTTCGCCATTCAGCACGTAATGGTCGCCGTCTTTCTTCGCCTCAAACGCCAGTTGCGCGGCGTCGGACGACGCGACATTGGGTTCGGTCATCACATAGGCGGACCGGATATCCCCATCGAGCAGCGGTTTAAGCCAGCGGTCTTTGTGGGCTTGGGTGCCGTACCGCTCTAGCACCTCCATGTTGCCGGTGTCGGGGGCGGCGCAGTTGAACACCTCTGCCGCGATGCCGACTTTGCCCATCTCTTCGGCCAGATAGGCGTATTCGACCGTGCTAAGCCCATAGCCCTTATCGCTGCCCGTCAGCCAAAAATTCCACAGTCCGCGCGACTTGGCCATCGCCTTTAGCCCATCCAGAATTTCCAGCTGGCGATCGGTGTGCTTGAACCGGTCGCCCGACGGGTGCTTGCCGATCTCTTCGTGGAATTCCTTGTCCAGCGGGGCAATCTCCTGCTCGACCATATTGCGCACCTGTTCGATCAGAGGCCTGACTTTGTCAGTAACGCCAAGATCCATATTCACTCTCCCTTGTGCCTTACGGCTTATAGAACTTCGAAAAGGCCTGCTGCCCCCATGCCGCCGCCGACGCACATGGTGCAAACCACGTATTTTGCGCCGCGCCGCTTTCCTTCGATCAAAGCATGGCCGACCATCCGCGCACCAGACATGCCATACGGATGCCCGACGGAAATCGCCCCACCGTTGACGTTCAACAACTCGCCCGGAATGCCCAGCTTATCGCGGCAGTATAGAACCTGAACGGCGAATGCCTCGTTCAGCTCCCACAGGTCGATGTCATCCATCGTTAGCCCATTCTTTTCCAGCAACTTTGGCACCGCGAACACAGGGCCAATGCCCATCTCATCTGGGTCACAGCCCGCAACAGCCATGCCAACGTAACGGCCAAGGGGCGAAAGGCCGCGGCGTTCAGCCTCTTTCGCTTCCATCACGACACTGGCCGACGCGCCATCAGACAGTTGCGAGGCATTGCCCGCAGTGATGAATTTGCCTTGGGCGATATGCAGCCCGTCCTTGTGCACAGGTTGCAGGCTTTGCAGCCCTTCCAACGTGGTCGAAGGGCGGTTGCCTTCGTCTTTTTCAAGGGTCACTTCAACGTCCGAAACTTCCTTCGTTTCCCTATCCATGACCTTCATAACGGTGGACATTGGCACGATCTCGTCGTCGAACTTTCCCGCAGCTTGGGCGGCAGCGGTGCGTTGCTGGGATTGCAGCGCATATTCGTCCTGAACATCACGGCTTATGCCATAACGTTCAGCCACCGTTTCAGCGGTTTCCAGCATGCTCATGTAAAGCTCTGGCATCTTGGACTTGATCCACGGATCGACTGCGCGGAACCTGTTCATCTTGTCGTTTTGAACCAACGAGATGCTTTCCCCGCCACCCCCAACCACAATGTCCATTCCGTCGCAGATCACCTGTTTGGCGGCTGTTGCGATGGCCATCATTCCGCTGGCACATTGCCGATCCAACGACATCCCCGCCACGCTGGTCGGCAGGCCCGCGCGCATCGCGGCTTGGCGTGCGAAATTCCCACCCGTCGCCCCCTGCTGAAGGGCCGCACCAAAGACGCAATCTTCAACCTCGCCGCCATCAAGACCGGCACGTTTCACCGCGTTGGCAATGGCGTGCCCGCCAAGGGCCTGCGCCTGTGTATCGTTGAACGCCCCACGATAGGCTTTGCCAATTGGCGTGCGTGCGGTTGAAACGATTACTGCGTCGCGCATGCTTTCCCTCCCTTATAAAAACGCGGGGCCGTCAGGAGGCCCCGTCTAAATATCTGCGATTTATCCATTCGGCGACGAGGGCTGGCTTTTCCTGCCCCTCAATCTCGACCGTGACGTTTAATTTGAAGGTGATCTCGCCCGGCTTGGTTTCACTTACATCGACCAAGACAAACCGCCCGCGTATCCGCGCCCCCGATTTCACCGGGCTGATGAACCGAACCCGGTTCAGCCCATAGTTCACCCCCATCGCGGCGCCCCGCACCTCTGGCATCACCTGATAGGACATCGCCGACAAAAGAGAGAGCGTCAGAAACCCATGCGCGATCGTGCCACCGAAGGGGGACGGCGCGGCGGCTTCGGGATCAACGTGAATGAACTGATGATCATCGGTGGCGTGGGCAAAAGAATCGATGCGCGCTTGATCGACGGTAATCCAGTCTGAAACGCCAATCTCTTGCCCAATCAGGCGCGACAGCTCTGCGATGTCGGCGGTTTTCGGCATCAACGTCGCCCCGCAGGTGCAGCAATTCCGGCCGCATCATCGGGCAATTTCGCAAAATAACGTCGATATTCCAGTTTGTCGCAAAAATCAGCCAAAAGATTCCCTCAACCCCGCCCCGATGTTCTGCATTGCAGAATAGAGTTTCGCGAAATGCTTGACAAGTCGCCTTTCAATACGGCTCACTCAGTGCAGGACAGCTGCAAAAGCAGCACCTGCTATGGGAGGAAAAAATGAATTTCACTAAATCCGCGGCCCTTGCTGCGGCCATTAGCCTTTGTGCGGGCATGGCGTTCTCAGACACCGTCAAGATTGGCTTCATTGACCCACTGTCCGGCCCATTTGGCCCAACAGGTGATGCGGGACTAAAGCAGTTCAATTTTGCCGCCGATCAAATTAACGAAAACGGCGGCATGGCGGGCAACACCGTCGAAATTCTGCCGTTCGACAACAAGGTGAACCCAAAGGAGTCGCTTGTTCAGTTGCAAAAAGCCATTGACCAAGGCGCGCGCTTTATCGTTCAGGGGAACGGGTCGTCTGTGGCTTCGGCGATCATCGATGCTGTTAACAAGCACAACACACGCAACCCCGGCGATGAGGTCTTGTTCCTGAACTACGCCGCCGTTGATCCCGCATTCACAAATGACCGCTGCTCTTTCTGGCACTTCCGTTTCGATTCCGATGCCGACATGAAAATGGAGGCGCTGACAGATTGGGTGACCAAAAACGAAGACATCAAGAAGGTCTATCTGATTGGGCAGGACTATTCCTTCGGCAAAGCGGTCGCCGCTGCGGCTGAACGTATGCTGGCCGAAAAGGCCCCTGATGTCGAAATTGTGGGCAACGAACTGCACCCGCTGGGCAAGGTGAAGGATTTCACACCTTACATCCAAAAAATCATCAGCTCTGACGCGGATGCCGTGATTACCGGCAACTGGGGCCAGGATATGGTTCTGCTGATCAAGGCGGCCATCAGTTCGGGCAGCGACGTGCCTTACCTGACCTATTATGGCGGATCACTTGGTGCCGCTGTTGCGATGGGCGAACAGGCTGTCGGATCTGTCTATCAGGTTAGCGAGGTCAACACGAACCTGCCAACCACCGACGCACAGAACGCACTTATCGACGCTTATGAGGCGAAGTACCCCAACAACAACTATTACTTCCACCGCATTCACATGCTGATGGACATGATGGACATGGCGGCCGAAAAATCGGGCTCTACCGATCCCAAGGACATCGCGATGGCGTTGGAGGGTATGGTAGTTGATGGGCCATACGGCACTGTAACGATGCGGGCAGACAACCACCAAATCCTGCAACCGTTGTTCGTGTCCGTATTCAGCGACAATGTGCAGCGCGACGTGGAAAACACGTCACTGGGTTGGGCATCAACCGATGCAGATCGCATCGAAGCCGAAGACACCAAAACCGAAACCACCTGCAAGATGGAGCGCCCGTAACAACTGGCCGCTACCACTGGGCGTCGCTGGGGCGGCGCCCTTTTCCATAGGGGGACAGATGGAAACCGTTGTCTTTTCGCTTTTGAACGGTGTGATTTACGGCCTGTTGCTGTTCATGCTGTCCAGCGGCCTGACGCTTATCTTTTCAATGATGGGCGTTCTGAACTTCGCACATGCCAGCTTTTACATGCTGGGCGCGTATTTCGCTTACACGATCAGTTCGGTCAGTGGCTTTTGGCTGGCGCTGATATTTGCCCCCATTCTGGTGGGGCTTGTCGGGGCGGCAACCGAACGATGGGGCCTGCGCAAGGTACACGCCAACGGGCATGTCGCCGAGTTGCTGTTCACCTTCGGGCTTGCCTATCTGATCGACGAGGTCGTCAAAATCATCTGGGGGCGCAACTCTGTCGATTATCGGGTGCCAGAGCTTCTCGATTTTCCTCTGTTCACCCTATATGGCACGCAATACCCGGCCTATCGCATTTTCATTCTGTTCGTCGCCGTGGCGATGCTTGTCGCGCTTTGGCTTCTGTTGAAACGCACCCGCGCGGGGCTGATCATTCAGGCCGCACTGACACATCCTGAAATGGTTGGCCACCTTGGCCATAACGTGCCCCGCATCTTTATGACCGTGTTCGGGGTTGGCTGTGCGCTGGCCGGATTGGCGGGCGTTATTGGCGGCAACTATCTGGTGACCGACCCAGCGATGGCCATTTCCATTGGGCCAATCGTGTTTGTTGTGGTCGTCGTTGGCGGACTTGGCAGCCTAGAGGGGGCGTTTATCGCCTCTCTGCTGCTTGGTCTGCTGCAAACCTTTGCCGTTTCGATTGACGCGTCCTTTGCCGACATCTTTGGCTGGCTGGGCCTTGGCGAAACAACCGAGGTCGGGCGCATCACCATCGCATCCCTCGCGCCGATGCTGCCGTTCCTGATGCTTGTCCTCATTCTAATGGTCCGCCCACGCGGCCTGATGGGGGACCGTGACATATGAGCGATATGGCAACTGAAAACTTCGCCAACCTTGCGCCATCGAACGCGCAAAAGTTCCGCATGCGCGTGCTGCCCTTCGTGCTGTTCGCGGCCGTTGCGGTGCTTATCCCGCTGTTTGGCCCATCACGGTCGGCCTATTCCCTGCTGAACGCGATTGGCATCAACATCGTCTTTGCGCTTAGCTATAACATGCTGCTGGGCCGGGCCGGGCTGCTGTCGTTCGGGCATGCGGTTTACTTTGGCCTTGGCGGATACGCCGCGCTGCACGCGATGGGCATGATCGAAAACGCCGATGGCGGGTTTTGGGGAAGCGTCCCTGTCTTCGCCATGCCGCTGGTCGGCTTTGCAGGCGGGGCGCTGGCGGGGGCCGTAATTGGCTGGCCGTCTTGCCGCCGCGCAGGCACGGCCTTTGCCATGATTTCCCTTGGGGTGGCCGAATTGATCGCCGCGATGGGGTTCATGTTCGGCTCTATCTTCGGGGGCGAGGAAGGCATTTCAGGCGACCGCATGAACGGGCCCGAGGTGTTTGGCCTGTCCCTTGGCCCCATCGGCGAGGTGTACTGGTTCATCGCCTTCTGGACGGTGCTGGCCGCGCTGCTGATCTTTGCCTTCACCCGCACCCCGCTGGGCCGCATGTCCGAAGCGACGCGCGATAATCCGCAGCGGGTGGAATTCGTGGGCTATGACCCAACCCGCGTGCGGTATCTTGTGTTCATCGCCGCGGGCGGCTTCGCCGGACTGGCTGGCGGCATGTCGGCCGTGAACTATGAAATTTTCACGCCCGAGGCGCTGTCGCTACTGCCATCCGGCTTTGTGCTGATCATGACCTATGTGGGCGGCGCGCGGTATTTCGCGGGGCCGGTACTTGGCGCGATTGTGCTGACCTATATGCAATCAAACCTGTCGGACTTTACCGAAGCATGGCTGCTGTATCTGGGCCTGCTGTTCATCACCATCGTGATGTACGCACCCAACGGCCTTGCCGGAATCGTGGCCGGGCTTTGGAACGGAACGCGCGCAACCGGAATGGCCTATCTGAAAACATGGGCGGCGCGCGTTGTTGCCATTGCGATCGCAATGGTCGGCGTAATCGTCTTGGTCGAAGTCGCCGTGCGCAAATCCAACGGCTATGGCGAAGTGTTTGAACCTTTCGGCCTTCACCTGACACCCGGAAGCCCGCTGACATGGGCCTTGGTGATCGTTCCGCTGATCGTGGGGCTGGGCCTGCTGCGCCATCTGGCGCGTGACGAACAGGAGGCAGGCGCATGACCGCACCCGCACTGAAACTTACCGACCTGCACAAAAGCTTTGGCCCCGCGAAGATCATCCAAGGCGTGAACCTAGAGATTGAAAAGGGCGAACGCCACGCGATCATTGGGCCGAACGGCGCGGGCAAATCCACGCTGTTCAACCTGATCTCGGGCCAGTTCTGGCCGACCAGCGGCAGCGTGGAACTGAACGGGCAAGACATCTCGCGCATGAAACCGCACGAGGTTAACCGCCGCGGCCTTTCGCGCAGTTTTCAGGTGTCGAACGTGTTCACCAACATGACAGTGCGCGAAAACGTGCGCTGCGGTGTGCTGTATTCGATGGGCCATGGATACAGCTTTTGGCGCAACGTCGGGAACCTGCGCGAAGTGCAGGAAAAGACCAGCGCGATCTTGGAACATGTCGGCCTGATCGACAAAGCCAACCTTCCCGCTGCCCTGCTGCCGTATGCCGATCAACGCACCCTGGAAATCGCGATCACCATCGCGGGCGGGGCCGGTGTGATCTTGCTGGATGAACCCACCGCCGGGATGAGCCATTCGGAAACCGACCGCGCTGTCGCGCTGATCGAAAAGGCGACAGAAGGCAAAACTCTGATCATCGTGGAACACGACATGGGCGTGGTGTTCGGCTTGGCCGACCGCATTTCGGTTCTGGTCTACGGCGAGATTATTGCGACGGGGCGCCCCGAAGAAATTCGCGGCGATCCCCGTGTGCGCGAGGCTTATCTGGGCGATGAAAATCTGGAAGGGGTGGCCTGATGGAACCGATGCTTGAAGTCCGCGACCTGAACGCGTTTTACGGCAAAAGCCACGTCCTGCGCGGCGTGAACATGGAAATCATGCCGGGCGAAGTTATCGCCCTTCTGGGCCGCAATGGCGTTGGCCGATCAACCACCGCCAAGGCGATCATGGGCGAAGTCGCCCCGCGCGGTTCGATCAAGTTCAAGGGGCAGGAAATTGCAGGGCTGGAAAGCTATCGCATCGCGCATCTTGGCCTTGGCTATGTGCCGGAAAACCGCGACATCTTTCCCACGATGACCGTGCGCCAAAACCTTGTGCTGGGCATCAAAGACATGAAAACGCCCGGCCGCTGGTCGATTGAGCAGATGCTGGAAATGTTCCCCAACCTCAAAGCCCGCGCCGACAATCCGGCGGGCGTTCTGTCGGGTGGGGAAAAGCAGATGCTAACCATGTGCCGCACGCTAATGGGTGATCCTGACCTCATCATCATCGACGAACCCACCGAAGGGCTGGCCCCCAAGATCGTTCATCAGGTTGGCGATACCATTGCCGAAATCGCCAAGGCCGGTGTTGCGATTTTGTTGGTGGAACAAAAGCTTTCCATCGCCCTGCGCATTGCCGCGCGCGTTTACGTGATGGGGCATGGGGAAATGGTCTGGTCAGGCACGCCCGACGAATTTCGCGAACGCGAAGATGTCAGGCGCGAGTGGTTGGAGGTTTAACACCCCGCTTCGCCCTATGACGCCCCCTATCCTTCGACTGGGGGCGTCTTTCGTTCAGGGGTCAAACAGCGTCGGGAAGCTTATAATCCGCGAACTGTTGCCGCAGTGTCAGCTTTGAAACCTTACCCGTGGCGGTCAAGGGCAAGGCGTCCAGATACACCACATCATCAGGCAGCTGCCATTTGGCGACATGTTCCAACAGCATCTTGTCCATCTCTTCTTTCGGCGGCTTTCGCTCACCGGCGGGAACGACACAAAGAAGCGGGCGTTCATCCCATTTCGGATGAGGCACCGCGATAACCGCGCAGCTTGCCACATCCGGATGCGCCATCACGATGTTTTCCAGATCAATGGAGCTGATCCATTCCCCCCCGGACTTAATCAGATCTTTCGCCCGGTCTTGCAGACGCAGGAACCCGTCCGCATCGATCGACGCGATGTCACCGGTGCCGAACCACCCCTCTGGGTCAACGGCGGCCTTGCTGGCCTCTTCGTTGTTGAAATAGCCGCTTGCGATGGCATTACCGCGCACGAACAACTCTCCCACGGCGACGCCATCATGCGGCAGGCGGTTGCCCGCATCGTCGACGATTTTCAGGTCCACACCGAACACCCGGCGGCCCTGTGTCATCTTCAGCTTGATTTGGTCGTCAAACGGCAATGCTTTCATGTCGCTTGATAGCCCGCCGTCGGTGCCCACGGGGCTCATTTCGGTCATGCCCCATGCGTGGCAAACCGTGACACCCGATTTTTCGAACGCTTCGATCATAGAGCGTGGCGCAGCAGAGCCGCCGATGATCACCTCTCCGAAACCTTCGGGGTTACGGCCACGTTCTTTGATTTCGCCCAGAAGGCCCAACCAAATCGTCGGCACGCCCCACGCGGAAAACACCTTTTCACGCTCCATCAGATCATAAAGCGATTTGCCGTCCATCGCCGGGCCGGGGAAAATCAGACACGCCCCCGTCAACGGTGCCGCATAGGGCAAGCCCCAGGCGTTAACGTGGAACAACGGAACCACGGGCAACAGGCGCGACGCTTCTTTCAGGCTTCCGTCCTGCGTCACCGCAATCGTGAACGCATGCAGCACAGTGGAACGCTGCGAATACAGCACCCCTTTTGGATGGCCCGTCGTCCCGGACGTATAACAAAGACCTGCGGCGGAATCTTCGGGCACGGTGGGCCAGTCATATTCCGCGGGGCACCCTTCCAACAACTCCTCGTAGCAATGGAAAAACACTTTGCTGTCGGGCATATGCTCGCGATCGGTCATCAACACATAGCGCATATTTGGCGGCAACTTGTCAGCCAGCGCTTCGATCAGCGGCACAAAGGTTGTATCAACAAACAGCACCCGGTCTTCGGCGTGATGCGTGATATAGATCAGCTGCTCAGCCGACAGGCGCGGGTTGATCGTGTGGCACACAGCCCCGATACCCGAAATCGCATAGTAAAGCTCAAAGTGCCGATACCCGTTCCACGCCAACGTCGCGACCCGGTCCCCCTTCTCTATCCCCATCGCCTTTAGCGCATGTGCAAGCTGCCCGACGCGGCCCATGGTTTCACGATAGTTGGTGCGGTGAACATCCCCTTCGGTGCGTACTGAAACGATCTCCCCCCGTGGATGTGTTTCAGACGCGTATCTTAAGATGTCGATGATCGACAACGGTCGGTTCATCATCATTCCCTGCATCAGCTTCCTCCCTAGCCTTGGCAACGTGCGTTTTACACTGCGAAATGTAATTCTGTTTTTGCAGCATCGCAAAGATGATACGTCGATGAAACAAGATTCTTGAAATAGGGACATTCACCCATGGCAGACATGATGAAACAGGTGGTTCTAGCCAGCCGGCCAGCCGGTGCCGCCGGATTGGAACACTTCCGACTAGAAGAGGTCGCGATCCCCACCCCAGCCGACGGCGAGGTGCTGGTTCGTATCACCCACATGTCGCTTGACCCCTACATGCGCGGGCGGATGGACGACGCGAAATCATACGCCACCCCGGTTGCTGTTGGCGCCACGATGGAGGCTGGCGCCGTAGGAGAGGTCATTGCCTCAAACGCGCCGGGATTTGCACCCGGGGACACCGCGTTCGGGATGCTCGGCTGGGCCACTCATGGCTGCCTTCCGGCGACCCACCTGCGCAAGCTTGACCCCTCCATC
Organism: Actibacterium lipolyticum; assembly: GCF_900184935.1. Classification (GTDB taxonomy): domain Bacteria; phylum Pseudomonadota; class Alphaproteobacteria; order Rhodobacterales; family Rhodobacteraceae; genus Actibacterium_A; species Actibacterium_A lipolyticum. The sequence continues at coordinate 763,205 of NZ_FXYE01000002.1, forward strand.
CCCGCAACCACCGCGCTTGGTGTGATGGGGATGCCGGGCTTTACTGGATGGTACGGGCTGACCGAAATCGGCAAACCCAAAGCGGGTGAAACGCTTGTCGTTGCGGCGGCCACTGGCCCTGTTGGGTCGATGGTCGGGCAGCTGGCGAAGTTGCGTGGGCTGCGTGTCGTGGGCATCGCGGGCGGTGCTGACAAATGCAAACAGGCGGTCGAAACCTTCGGCTTTGACGCCTGTGTTGATCACCGCGCCTATGACACCGCCCGCGATCTGCGCAAGGCCATTGCCGCCGAAGCCCCGGACGGGGTGGACATCTATTTCGAAAACGTCGGCGGCAAAGTGTTAGAGGCCACCCTGCCCCTGATGAACACGTTCGGGCGCATTCCCCTTTGCGGCATGATCGCGTGGTATGAAGGGGCCGAAACCTCTGCGACGGATCAATTGCCGCGTGTCTGGCGCAATGTGCTGGTGAACCGTCTTTGCATCAACGGCTTCATCATCTCAGATCACTTTGACCGCTTCCCTGACTTCCTGAAAGAGGTCGCGCCGCATGTGGCTGACGGCAGCATCACCTATCTGGAAGATGTCGCCGAAGGCCTTGAAAACGCGCCGGAAACCTTCCTTCGGATGCTCAAGGGCGGCAACAAGGGCAAACAGATCGTCAAAATCAGCTAAGGGATCGGCGCGGGGCTAACCGCCTCGCGCCTTTTCGTCGGCCGAAACCTTGGCCATGTACCCGATGAATTTGTCATAATCGCTGGCCTTCACGGCCAACCCTTTAAGGGTGCTGTCATGCGTGGTGATCATGAACTGCTGTTCCTTCATCGCGGCGATGACCTTGTCGGCCACAAGTGCGGGCGTCACGGCGCGCGGCTTTAAGTAATCGGCCTCTTCGATTAATGGGGTTTGCACGCCTTCAGGGCACAGGCAAAACACCTGCAAGGGCGTATCGGCATAGTGAAAGGCCAGCCATTCCGCAAAACCCACCGCGCCGTGTTTCGTTACGCCATAGCCGATGCTGTTCACCTCGTTCAGCAGACCGGCGGCAGAGGCTGTGACGATAAACTGCCCGCCCCGTTCGGCCATCTGCGGCACAAGATGGCGCGCGGCCCAGACGTGGCTCATCAAATTGATGTTCATCATGCGCTGCCAGTCATCCTCGGATGCGGTGATATCCATCCGCTGCGCGATACCCGCGTTCGAGGCGAAGATATCAACCGCGCCCTCATGCGCCTCGACATCCCGTAACATCGCCAAGACGCCGGCCTCGGTCGAAATGTCGGCCCGCAAAAACCGGGCTGAGAACGGATTTTCGCGCATCGCTGGCGTATCGTCGGTTAAATCCGCAAGCACCACCTTGGCCCCCGCATCGGCAAAGCGTCGCGCCATCGCGTGCCCGATACCGCCCGCACCGCCAGTGACCACTGCAACCTTATTTGCGAAATCCAATTTCATTTCCCCCGCTTGATATCGCCACACTAGCCATTTTCAGCGGTCGGTCAAAAGCAAACCTAAGGCCGCCCTTGGGCCGGAAGCCAAATCAAGAATGTCGTGCCCTTGCCCGGCGTACTTTCCGCAGTAATGTCGCCGCCGACACGCGCGATCAGTTTGCGGCTGATCGATAGGCCCAGCCCCGTCCCTTCGCTGCGCTTGGTGGTGTAGAACGGATCAAACACGCGTTTCAGAACCGTGTCTTGCATGCCCACCCCTGTGTCCGTCACTTCGATCAGCACACCCGGCGCTTCCCCGCGCGGCATATCGCGACTTGCGACGGTCAACACCCCACCATCCTCCATCGCCTGAATGGCATTTACGAATAGGTTGACCAGTACCTGCTGAAGCTCTGTCCGGTTCATCGAAACCGTCTGTTGGGACGACAGGTTCAACACGATTTCGATGTCGCCCTTGGTCAACAGATGATGCACCAACGGCACGCTATCGCGCACCGCATCATCAGGGTTATAACCTTCGACAGTGCCCGCGTATTCCTCCGGGCGGGCGAATTCCAAAAGCTTGCTGACCAGAATATTCACGTTCTGGATCTGCTCTTGGATCAGCGTGAATTCGGTTTTCCACGGTTTTGCGCCTTCGCCAAGCTCATCGCGGATCACCTCTAGGTTTCCTTGAATCACGGCAACGGGGTTATTGATTTCATGCGCAACACCGGCGGTGATTTCGCCAATCGCGGCCAGCTTTTCGGAAACGATCAGCTGCCGGGTTGTGACCTCCAACTCTTTGTTAGCTTCTTGCAGATCATGCGTGCGTTCGGCCACACGGCTTTCCAACGCTTCGGCCCAGTCACGCAGACGGCGATCGCGTTCCTGAAGCTGGTCCAACAGCGTGTCCAGATGCGCGGCGACGCGACCGATTTCATCATCGCTGCTGTCCACGCCACTGCGTGCGCCCAAGTCGCCCGCTTCGACCCGGGCGATGGTTGCTGTCATCCGCTCTAGCGGGCTGAAAATGGCGCGGGCCCACCGCAAAAAGATCGGGACAGAGGCAAGAACGATAAGGAAAAACGCGATCGCAATGGTCAGAACGGTTTGCCGCTTAGCCTCGAAAAAGGGGGTATCAAGGAACCCGACATAGAGCATCCCCACGCGTTTGCCATAACTATCGACGATGGGTTCATAGGCCGAAACATACCAGTCGTTCACCACAAAGGCGCGATCCAGCCAGACGCGCCCTTCGTCCAAGACCGCCGCGCGCACCACTGCAGATACCCGCGTGCCCAAGGCGCGGACATCTTCGAACAGGCGCACGTTCGTGCTGATCCGCACATCCTCTAGAAAAAGGGTCGCGGTGCCTTGGCTGCCTTCGGTCAGGCTGGCCGCCGGATAGACCAGATCGTTGATTGTGTCGATGAAGCCAAGGTTGCGGTTCAACAACAACCCGCCAACCAACGCGCCCCCAGCGGCCGGGGCGGCGGCGTGCACGATCATGCCACGAGTTTCTTCGCTGCGTTCGGTCGGCACAGCGGCTTCGGTCGGCACCAACGCAAAGCTGGCCCTTTCGGCCAAGGCCGGGCTGAATTGCGCCAGATCGCTGGCTTCGAAGATATCAATCTCTGCCCTATGCGAACCGGAAAGCGCGGCTTGCACCACAGGCCATTTTTCAAGACCTGCCGGATTGCCCACATGCGGCGACGATGTCACTCGCCCCCCGCGCTCCATAAAATAGAGAAAATCGAGCCCAAGTTCGGCCCGCTTCTGATCCAGAAAAACAGCGACAGCCGCGTTGTCTTGTGCCGCGATGCGCCGTTCAAACGCCCCGGACTGGCCAAGCGCAACAATTCCGGCCCCGCGGGTTTCCAAGATACCGGCAAGATGCTGATGTGCGATCGTAAGTTCGCTGTTCACCTTCGCGATTGAAAGCTCATCAAAGCGGCGCACCCAGTTGGCGACCGTGGTGCCCAACAGCAACGGCAGAACAACCAGCATTGGCAACAGCGCAATCAGCAGCAGGCGAAAGCGAACCGTGCGGGGAAAGCCAAGCGCCCGGTCGTTGGAGCGCCGGTGCTTAGGCATTCCACATGGCACATTTGCGGTCGATGGTTTTGCGCGACACGCCCAACCGGCGGGCTGCTTCGGCGCGGTTGCCATCGCAGGCTTCCAGCACCGAAAGTATGTGGCGCCGTTCAACCAGATGAAGCGCCTCTACATGTTCTTCGGCGTCAGGAACATCGCCCGCCCCCGCGAATTCCGAAGGGAACTCCCCCAAAATTAGCGAACGTTCGATAAGGTTGCGCAGTTCGCGGACATTTCCGGGCCAGTCATAGCGCGAAAAGTTCACGATCACCTCTTCGGCCAAGGACATCGCAGGCACACCCAACTGACGCGAGAGTTTCTGCATGAACATCTGCGCAAGTTCGCCAATGTCACCAACCCGCTGGCGCAGCGGCGGCATATGCAGGTTCATCACGTTGATCCGGTGAAACAGATCAATGCGGAAACGTTTTTCCGCAACCGCCTGTTCAAGATCCGCATTGGTGGCGAATACAAACCGCAGGTTCAACGGCACCTCGCGTTCGGCCCCACCGGGGCGGATGCGGTTTTCTTCGATCACGCGCAGAAGTGTGGCCTGAACCGGCAGCGGCAATTCAGCGATCTCATCAAGGAACAGCGTGCCGCCGCTGGCGTGCAGGAACAGCCCCTCTTTGCGCCCATCCGCGTTGGCCACATTGCCGAACAATTCGTTCGCGACCTGATCGGGCGAAATAGCCGCGCAATTCACCGGCACGAATGGCTTTTCCGCGCGGTCAGACATGGCATGCAGCGTGCGCGCCGCGATTTCCTTGCCCGTGCCGCTTTCCCCCGTGAACAGCACCGGCGTTGGCAGCGGGGCGACCTTTTCCAGCGTGCGCCGAATTTCTTCGATCTTAGGAGAACTTCCAAGCAAACGCCCCCTGCCCGAGATGTCTTCGGACAGAAGTTCGTATTTCAAAAGGAAGTTTTCGCGCCGCAGGTGGCGCTGATCCATGCACCGCGCCACCGCGTTCAGAATTTGGTTGGACCGAAACGGTTTTAACACAAAATCCGCCGCACCAACGCGCAACGCCTGAATCGCGGTTTCCAGATCGGCATAGGCCGTCATCAAGATCGCTTCGGCGAAGAACCCGACGCGGCGCTGGTCTGACAGCCAATCAAGCCCCGACTGACCGGGCATCACGTTGTCCAGAATGACAATGTCGAAATGATGCTGGTCAAGCTGGCGCGAGGCCTCTTCGGCGCTGCCGGCCTGTTCGATCCGCTTACAGCGGGGCGATAGGGTTTTGACCAGGAAATTGCGCATTCCGGGTTCGTCATCGACCACAAGGATCGAAGCATTTCGAAGCCCGGTTCCGAACCCGTTATCCGCAGCAACAGCAGCGGCATCCGGGCCGGGTATTTCTCGGTTGTTCATAGTGCTCTGATGCCCTTTCGCTCAACCGTTGCGCGTTGATGGCCCGCTTGTTTGTTCGCGTGTCGAAAAGCCCATGTTATCCAATACCACGTCTGCGGCGACGGCCAGAACCGCAATGGCGACAAAAGCAATGATCATGCTTTTCATCAAACTCTCCTATCAACAGTAGTATGCGCCCGTGGCGGCGATGGAACAAGCCGCCACTCTATTCAGCTGGTGAGGTGGCGTGATCATCGGCCTCGCCGGTGACCTCTTCGTACCACAGGCTGTGATGCTCTTTCGCCCACTGCACCTCTACCTCGCCGGTGCCCATGGCATCAAACGCACCTTCCATCCCGACAGAGCCAAGATAGATATGCGCGATGATGATCGCCATGAAGACAAAGGCGATGATCGCGTGCCAACTTTGCGAAAGCTGCATTTCCTGATGCGGGGCAAGGTCGGTGGGCAGTGGTGCCATCCCGACAAGCTGAGGCAAGCCCAGCGCGTTCATCTTTTCGAACGTCGCGGCAAACATCGGCAGCTGGAATGGGAACAGCAACGACAACCCGGAAACCGAAATTGAAACGCCAAGAACGATCACGGACCAGAAGATGATCTTTTGCCCGGCGTTGAACTTTTTCGCAGGCGGGTGAACCCCTTTGGAAAACAGCCCGCCCCCCTTGGCCAACCACCGAAGGTCGGTTCGGTTTGGAATGTTTTCGATCACCCAGAAGACGAAGACCAAGACAAGACCAACCATAAAGGCCCATGCGATGTTGTTATGCGCCCACTTCGCGGCAATCGCGATGGGGGAAAACACTTCTTTGCCGAACAACGGAATAAGCGCGACCCGCCCGAACAGCGAAATCAGGCCCGTGATGCCCAGTATGATGAATGACCCGGCCAACAACCAATGGGCAAATCGCTCCATCGAATTGAAGCGCATGATCTTGACGCCGGTACGCTCTCCATCAATGCGGATTTTGCCGCGCAGAAGGTAGAACAGCAAAAGCACGACCAACATGCCCAGCAACAAATAGCCGCCATAGGTCAGCAGCGGCCCCTGACGGAACTTCAGCCACGCCATGCCGCCGTCTTGAATAAGCACCCCGGCCGCAGGCGAGCGGGAAGAGACCTTAACCTCAGCCGAACCATAACGAAGGCTTCGGTACATATCGGCATCGGATGCGCCCCCCAGCGTGCCAAGCTGATCGGTCATTCGCGCCGCGTGATCTGGATCGCCGATCTTTTCGCTGCGGAACGTGTCATCAATCGCTTCGCCGCGCTGACGGGCAAGGATGTCCTCCAACGTCTGAGCACCGCCAGTGGCGGCGCGTGGGTCTTCGACGCCCGTGGCCACATCTTCGGCCCAAGACGCGGGCGCGAAAAGCACGGTCAATGAAAGCACAACAACAAGCAATCGGTGCAGGGTCATTGGATTATCCTGAAACTATATCTTGCCGCGCACAGGCGCGGACTTTCCCCAAAAAGGTCCGGGGCCGCGTTGCGGCAGCCCCGGAAATTAGCCAATTAGTTGTTGGCCTTGGCTTCGTACGCGGTGCCCCAGCCCCACGCACCCGAACCGAAGCCGCGTGCAACGACGCGTTCACGGTAGATGCTGGAAACCACGTCACCGTCGCCCGCCAGAAGCGCCTTGGTCGAACACATTTCGGCGCAGATGGGCAGCTTGCCCTCGGCAATCCGGTTACGCCCGTATTTGGAGAATTCGGTTGTCGAATTATCCTCTTCGGGGCCACCGGCGCAGAAGGTGCATTTGTCCATCTTGCCGCGCGAACCAAAGTTGCCCGCCTGCGGATACTGCGGCGCGCCGAACGGGCACGCATAGAAGCAATAGCCGCAACCGATGCACAGGTCCTTGGAGTGCAGCACCACACCGTCGTCGGTTTGGTAAAAGCAATCCACTGGGCACACGGCCATACACGGCGCATCCGAACAATGCATACATGCGACAGAGATCGACCGTTCGCCGGGCTTGCCATCTTCGATGGTCACGACACGGCGGCGGTTGATGCCCCACGGCACTTCATGTTCGTTCTTACAGGCGGTGACGCAGGCGTTGCATTCGATGCAGCGTTCGGCGTCGCAGAGAAATTTAGCTCTAGCCATTCTTTGTTACTCCTTATGCTGCCGAGATTTTGCAGAGAGTCGCCTTCGTCTCTTGCATCTGGGTGACAGAGTCATAGCCATAGGTCTGGGCGGTGTTGGTGGATTCACCCAGAACGATCGGGTCAGCGCCGTCGGGGTATTTGTCCCGCAGGTCCTGCCCTTCGAAGTGGCCGCCAAAGTGGAACGGCATGAAGGCAACGCCTTCGCCGACCCGTTCGGTCACCATTGCCATCACCTTGACCTTGCCGCCTTCGGGCCCTTCGACCCAGACCTGCTTGCCGTCCCGCACACCAAGGTTGTTGGCATCGCGCGGGTTAATTTCGACAAACATGTCCTGCTGAAGTTCGGCCAGCCACGGGTTGGACCGGGTTTCATCCCCGCCCCCCTCGTATTCGACCAGTCGGCCCGACGTTAGGATGATGGGATAGTCCTTGGAAAAATCGTTCTTCTGGATCGATGCGTACATCGTGGGAAGACGATAGAACTTCCTATCTTCATAGGTCGGATAGTCGGCCACAAGATCGCGGCGGTTGGTGTAAAGCGGTTCGCGGTGAACCGGCACCGGATCCGGGAAGGTCCAGACCACAGCCCGGGCTTTCGCGTTACCGAACGGCGCACATTCATGCGCGATGGCAACCCGCTGAATCCCGCCAGAAAGGTCGGTTTTCCAGTTCACCTTGCCAATAGCCTCGCCCGAGGTGGAATAGATCGCCTCGATCGCGTCCGGCGTTTCACCGTCTTCGAAATCAGCATCCGCCAAATTCAGGCTATCAACGTCGGTAAAGCTGCCATCGGCAACGGCCTGGATGATGGCCCACTCGGCCTTGGTAAGGTCTTTTTCCCAACCAAGATCGCGCAGCATCGCCATGGTGAATTCAGGATAACCATCCTGAATGTCCGACCCTTGCGAATAGACCCCTTCGGCCAACAGGTTGTCGCCGTCACGTTCCACCCCGAAACGGGCGCGGAAGGTCAGGCCACCTTTGGAAACCGCCTTGGACATATCGTAAAGGTTCGGCGTACCGGGGTGGTTCATTTCAGGCGTGCCCCAACAAGGCCAAGGCATCCCGTAATAATCCCCGTCGGCCGGGCCACCGATGGCTTGCAGCGTCGTTTTGTCAAACGTGTGCTGGTTCGCCATGTGCTTTTTGATGCGATCTGGCGATTGACCGGTATAACCGACCGTCCACATGCCGCGGTTGAACTCTTCCGTTACGCTTTCGATGTTCGGCGTTTCGTCGTCTTCCATTTCGATGTTGCGGAAGAAACGATCGGCCCAGCCGAACTTGTTCGCAAACTTGGCCATGATGACATGGTCAGGCAGGCTTTCGAACAGCGGATCGACGACCTTGTCGCGCCACTGAAGCGAACGGTTCGACGCCGTGACAGAGCCGCGCGTTTCGAACTGCGTACAGGCCGGCAGAAGGTAAACGCCATCGGTCCGGTCATGAAGCACGGCGGAAACGGTGGGATACGGGTCAACCACGACCAGCATGTCCAGCTTTTCCATCGCCGTTTTCATTTCCTTCATCCGCGTTTGCGAATTCGGCGCGTGACCCCACAGAACCATGGCGCGAACGTTGTTCGGCTGGTCCATATTTTCAGGGTCTTCCAGAACACCATCGATCCAGCGCGACACAGGAATGCCGGTCAGGTTCATCAGGTTCTTTTCTTTGCCATCTGCGGCGGTAACGGTTTCAAACTGGCCCTTCAGCCAATCCATATCCTCGCCCCAGACACGGCCCCAATGGCCCCACGCACCTGCCGACAGACCGTAATAGCCCGGAAGCGTATGCGAAAGAACGCCAAGGTCGGTTGCGCCCTGCACGTTGTCGTGGCCGCGGAAGATGTTGGTGCCGCCGCCTTCGGTGCCCATGTTGCCCAGCGCAAGCTGAAGCACACAGTACGCGCGCGTGTTGTTGTTGCCGTTGGTGTGCTGCGTGCCACCCATGCACCAGATCACGGTGCCGGGGCGGTTATTGGCCATGGTGCGGGCCACACGCTCAAGCTGGCTACCGGGGGTGCCGGTGACGCGCTCAACTTCTTCGGGGTTCCACTTGGCCACTTCTTCGCGGATCTGATCCATCCCCCAAACGCGGGTGCGGATGAATTCTTTATCCTCCCAACCGTTTTCGAAGATGTGCCACAGAATACCCCAAACCAGCGCCACGTCAGTCCCAGGACGGAACCGAACATATTCGTCCGCATGGGCCGCCGTACGGGTAAAGCGCGGGTCGCACACGATCAGCGGAGCGTTGTTCTGCTCTTTCGCCTTCAGAACGTGCAGCAGCGATACCGGGTGCGCCTCGGCTGGGTTGCCGCCGATGATAAAGATCGCGCGGCTTTTGTGGATATCGTTGTAGCTGTTGGTCATGGCGCCGTAGCCCCATGTGTTCGCAACACCCGCAACCGTGGTCGAGTGGCAGATACGCGCCTGATGGTCCACGTTGTTCGTGCCCCAATAGGCGGCGAACTTGCGGAACAGATAGGCCTGTTCGTTGTTGTGCTTGGCAGAGCCCAGCCAATAAACGCTGTCAGGGCCGCTTTCTTCGCGCATCTTCATCATGCCGTCGCCGATCTCGTCGATCGCCTGTTCCCAGCTGATGCGCTTCCACTCTCCACCCTCTTTTTTCATCGGGTATTTCAGGCGGCGTTCGCCATGGGCGTGTTCGCGGACCGATGCGCCTTTGGCGCAGTGGGCACCAAGGTTGAATGGGCTGTCCCAGCCGGGTTCTTGCCCGACCCAAACGCCGCTTTTCACTTCGGCAATGACGGTGCAGCCGACCGAACAATGGGTGCAAACGGATTTGACCGTCTGAACCGCGTTATTGACGGCAGTTTGCGCCTCGGCACGGGTAACCGTGCCGCCGGTGGCACCAATCGCCGCAAGCCCGCCAATGGCAAGGCCCGAGCCGCGCAGAAAACCGCGCCGGTCCACCGATGTTTCGGAAATCGTAGATAGAAGAGATGTCCGTTGGGGGCGTCGCGCAACCCCGTTGGTTTTCTTCCTAAGCATTTTTCCCTCCCTTGCTGATACGGCGCAGGGCCGCTGTGCTGGGTCGTTTCTAATGATGGCCGGTGGGCGTCACGCAACCGGTGGCCATTTGGTGAAATCGTCCGTCAGAAACGGGCGGTTTCGAAATATGCGCGCGTGTGCGCGGTATCTTGCATCGTGCTGTTGCCAGCGCTGTCGGTGCTTGCGGCTTCGGCCGTTTCCCCGGTCATCGCCACGGCAACCGCAGCAGCGGGCGCCGAAACCGAAGCGAGCTTTAGAAAGTCGCGGCGGCTTGCCTTGGTGTCTTCGGATTTTTTGCCCATGGGCTGTCCTCCTCTGATGTGGTGGCGGGCGGGCCCGCCGGTCTTCGGCGCGGATCACTCCCCGCCAATTCGAAACGCTTCTTTTTCAATCTCCATGAAGATGCGGCCAATCGCACCGACCGGGGCATAGAAAAGCGAATTCTTGGCCCCCTCCAGATCGGTAAAGAAATGGCCGGCCCATGGGCCGATATGCCGATTGAAAAACTCTTTCTGCCGCTCCACCGGGGCGGGGTCGCCAAAGCGGCCTGTGATCATCCCGGCCATCATCTCCATCAAGCTGGCGATGTTGTCTTCGGGTTCGAACACGTTCGGGGCGCGGGTGATTTGCAGGGCCTGCATTTCCTGACGAAGCACCGCCAGCGGCTTTTCGTTCAGGAAACCGGTCAAGTAATAGCTGGCATAGGGCAACACCTCGCCCCGGCCCAAGCCGATGAACAGCGCGTTGAATTCCTTTTCCACTGATCCTGCCGTGCTGGCCGTCGCCACACGAGACAGCGCAGTAATCGCGCGCCCCATATCGGAATCGTCCCCCGCCAGTTTCACCGTGCGGCCCAGCAAAGCGCGATCCGGCGGCGAGGCAAGCAGCGCCGACAAGAACCCGTAAAGATCGGCGCGCAGCTGATCCTCTTCGGGGATGTTTTGGTCGGTCGCGGGCATTTGTGTCATCTCAGCTCCTGTTCCGGTGCGGATGCGAATTCGAAACGCATGCGGCGGCGGGGTTGTGGGGCGGTTTCTTCATCGAAACGCTGGCCCTCGGGCTCTGCGGTTTCGGGTGTTTGATCGGCTTCCTCGGGGGTGTCGTCGGGCAGGTGTTCTTCCTCCTCGACCAGCGCTAATTCTTCTTGGGGCGCTTCAGGCGCGTCCGCTTCGGCCGCTTGTTCGGCCATCGCGATGACGTGTTTCATCATCCCTTTGCCAACCTGATAGGCCGTCTGAAGGTTCTCAACCACCAAGGCAGAGTCGGTAAAGTCTTCGCCGTAATCCACAAGCTGATCGAGGTTCGCCAACACAGGGTTCGTCCGCCACAACTGGCGCAACGCACGGGTGCGAAGGCGTTGCGGCACAGCCTCTTTCATAAAGGCCGAAAAATCGTCGCCCGCGGTCAGCGTGTCGGGGTCTGGCAGGTCCAGCTCTTCCAACAGTTCAGCATCTGACTTTTCTTCTGCCTGCGCTTCCAGCTCTGCGGCCTCAGCCTCGGCGCGGACCAATTCCTCTTGCTCAGCCTCAGCGCGCACACCGGCACGGCGGCGCGACCAGAAATCGGAACCTTCTGGGCGTTGGGTCATTGCGCCCTCCCCCGTCCGGCGCGGCGGGGCACGCTGTACACATCCGAAATCTGCTGAATGCGCGGGTCACCCTTGCCATCCTCGACCATATCAACGCGGTGCTTGTTGCGCTTACGCTTGATGAATTCTTCGTGGACGTGGTGCGTTTCGGCGAATTCCTTGACCCATGCGATCAGCCCTTCGGGCATGGGAACCAGTTCCACCAGCTCTTCGCCGCTGTCCTGATAATCCTGCGCCTCATAAGGGGACGCGGTGACAAGCACCGGCACCAAGGGCTGTTCGCTTTCGGCAGCTTCCGCCGGGCGCATAATAACCGCGATACTTGGCACCCGCGCGGCCAAACCTGCAAGGTATGCTTCGGTGTCAGAAGACCACAGTTCCAGTGGCAAGGTCGCAGCGTGGAATTCGACAGTATCGCCCTCGCGGCGCAGCTCTTTCCAATCGGCAGGTCCAGCACCGGGAAGCACCGCAACAGCCTGCCACGACCACGCCGCCCAACGGGTCACACCCGGCCTGCGCCGGATGACAATCCCAAGCGGCATCAGTGCGTGACTTAGCGCCATGAGTGCCCGTTCCCTCCCCTTCGGTGTACGACTGCGTACTGTTCCCATCGAAATTTGGGCACATTCAAAGGGTTCGGCCAACACAATTTTGGCGAATCGCTGGAATTGAAGGCGCGCGGCGGGTTTCACGGACAAATTGTCCACCAGAAAAATGGTCACACCCCCAAGTTGGGACGAATTGTCCAGCTTCGCGAAAACCACCTATTTCTGTCGAGAATTTGAAGGCGTGAAAAATGACGAATCACCCCCAAGTCGGGCCTAAATCGGCTTTACGGATGGCCCGTTTTCATGCGTAGCTTTCCCTGCCCGCTGCCAATAGCGACAAAAGCCAAGTCAGCGGAGCAAGGGAGGAATATGCCTAAGCAATTGATTTTATGTGATTGTCTTGGAAGTCAGACAATTGACGCCGACGCGCTGTCCAACGCAACTGGGGTGACGTGTTCCCGCGTCCATTCCGGGCTATGCACCCATCAGGTCGAACAGGCCGCGCAGGCAATTGCCACGGGCGACGCTGTTATCGCCTGCGCCCAAGAACAGGAACGGTTCGAAGAATTGGCCGCCGAAATGGGCCACCCTGCGCCAATATGCGTCGATATCCGCGATCGTGCCGGTTGGGGGGATGGCACCGATGCGACCCCCAAAATGGCGGCGCTGATCGCCGAAGCCCAACTGGCCGTACCCGCCTCCAAAACGCGCGACGTGGTTTCCGAAGGGCTGTGCCTTATCATCGGCGCATCAGAGGTTGCGCTTCCCGCTGCCGAACGCCTGTCAGAGGCTCTTTCCGTCACGGTTCTGTTGCTGGGTGACGACGATCTGCCGCCGACACGCAGCTACGAAATCGTGCGTGGCCGTCTGCGCGGCGCACATGGCACGTTGGGCAATTTCAAGGTGCGCATTGATGCGCTGCAACAGGTTCAACCGGGCGGACGTGCTGGTTTCACCCTGACTGATCCGCGCGACGGGGCGCAGACCGAATGTGATATTATCCTTGATCTAAGCGGCCAGACCCCGTTGTTTCCCGCGCCCGAAAAACGCGATGGTTACCTGCGTGCCGATCCCGGCAGCATCGATGGGGTGGCCCAAGCCGTTTTCGATGCCGCGCAATGTGTCGGCGTTTTCGAAAAGCCGCTGCATATCGCGCTGACCCCGCATCTTTGCGCCCACTCACGCGCCGAAAAGACCGCCTGCACGCGGTGCCTTGATGTTTGTCCAACCGGCGCGATCAGCCCTGATGGGGAACATGTGGCGATTGACCCAATGGTCTGCGCCGGGTGCGGCGCTTGTTCGGCGCTGTGCCCTTCTGGCGCGATCAGCTATGACGCGCCGCCGGTTTCGTTCGTCTTTCAACGCATTCGCACCTTGGCCGAAACATACGCCGCCGCCGGTGGCAGCGGTGGGCACCTTTTGGTCCACGACGCCGATCATGGGGACGAGATGATCGCCCTTGCCGCGCGCTTCAGCACCGGCTTGCCCTCGAATGTCATCCCCATGGCGGTTGAGGCTTTGGCCGGTGTCGGTCACGCCGAAATGCTGGCCGCGCTGGCCGTGGGGTTTGAGCGGGTCAGCATCCTGCTTTCCCCTAAAACCGAACGCGAGGTGTTGGAACGCGAACTGGCCCTAGCCGCAGCAATGGCCGACGCGCCGCGCCTGCAATTGTTGGATATCGCGGATCCGGACACGCTTAGCGAAACGCTTTACGCGACTGAAACCATCCCGATGCAGATCACGCCGATCTTGCCGCTGGACGGTCGCCGCCAAGTTACCCGCACGGCGGTAAAAGCGTTGCAACCAGACGCCGACCAACCGATCCCCCTTCCCGAAGGGGCGCCCTATGGCGCGGTGCTGGTGGATACTGATGCCTGCACGCTTTGCCTTGCCTGTGCATCGCTTTGCCCGCCGGGTGCGTTGATCGACAACCCCGACAAACCACAGCTGCGTTTTCAGGAAGACGCCTGCCTGCAATGCGGTCTATGCGCCAATGTCTGCCCCGAAGATGCAATCACCCTTCAGCCCCAGATGGATCCGACCGACGCAGCCTTCACGCAGCGCGTTCTGCACGAAGAGGAACCCTTTGCCTGCATCGAATGCGGCAAGCTGTTTGGGGTGAAATCAACGATTGAACGGATCACTGAAAAGTTGGCCGGCAAACATTCGATGTTTGAAACCACGGCGGCGGGCCGACTTATTCAGATGTGCGACGATTGCCGCGTCACGGCGCAATATCACAGTTCTAACAACCCCTTTGCCGGGGCCGAACGCCCGCGCGTGCGCACCACCGACGATTACCTGAGCAAGCGCCGGGATCACTGATGAATAACGGGCGCGCCCAGATCTGCGGGCTGCAAAGAAGCGGCATAGGCTTGTATCGCCTCAACCTCGTCCAGTGTCAGCAGCACAGGCACGATGGGCGGTGGGCGCTGTGGGTCGAATTCAGGGCTGACCTCTTCCACGCGCATGAACGCGGGGTGCGGGTTCAGGGCGAAGAAGGCCATGAAACGTTCCTCCCAATTCGGCAGGGTCCGCAGGGCGTGGAACGATGGGGTGGACCCGATGCTGGTCATCCGCGTCGCATCACTGACGACATGGCAACGCCCGCAGTGTTGCCCGGCCAAGGTGGCACCGCGCGCAGCGTCGCCATCAAACACAACCGCCTGCTCAACGCCCGCCTGCCCGGCAGCACCGGTAAACGGCGCACCGGTTTCAGGGGTGAACGCCGCAACGGTCCGCTGTCCGATGTCAGACAACAGCCAATCAGCAAAGGAGGCAGCGGCGGGGTTTTCGCTCAACAAGGTCAGGCCGTACACCTGATCGCCGCGCGCCAGAACCGGGCGCCCTTCTGCCCCCAACTGGGCGTCGCCGTCGGTATCGACCAGCGCCGCGCGCCGCCCCGTTTTCAGCGCGAAGCGGGGCAAAATATATTGCATCAGCCCAGATGCTTTCAGCGTATCATCCGCCATCAACCCGAACTCTCGCTCTTGCGCGACGGCCGGTTGGCTGAGCATCAGCATGGCGATGATCAGATATCTAAAAATACTCGGCACGGTGACCGCCTCCCTTCGCTCAGCGTAGGCGCGGCCCCGCAAGCCGGTCAATCCCGAAGCCAAAATCAAGGAGCAAGTGGATGAGCGACGATTTCAACATGTCGATGCGGAAATTCCTGAAACAGGTCGGCGTCACGTCGCAGCAAGCCATAGAAGAGGCAATGCGCAACGCCGGCCAAGATGCCACCGCCGGTAAAACCTTCGCCGCAAAAGTTGTGTTGACGGTCGATGGGCTGGACATGGAACATATCGTCGAAGGCCAGATCACAGGACCAGCTGAATGAGCGTGACCCGCGACGACGTATTGGCCGCCCTGCGCGGTGTGAACAACCCGATCAGCGGGCAGGATGTTGTGGCCGCCGGAATGGTGCGTGCCCTGAATGTCGAAGACGGCGCCGTCCGTTTTGTCTTGGAAATTGACCCGGCCCATGCCCAACGTATGGACCCGGCCCGCCAACAGGCCGAGGCCGCGATTAAGGCATTGCCCGGCGTTTCGTCCGTTTCCGTGGTCATGACCGCGCACAGCGCCCCCGCCGCGCCGCCTGACCTGAAGATGAAGTCAGCCGCACCCAAGGGCCCCGAAAAGGTGCCCGGCGTTGACCGGATTATCGCCATCGCCTCGGGCAAGGGCGGTGTGGGGAAATCCACCGTTTCGGCCAACCTTGCCACGGCGCTGGCTGCCGAAGGGCGGCGCGTTGGCCTACTGGATGCCGATGTTTACGGCCCGTCGCAGCCGCGGATGTTGGGGGTGTCTGGCCGCCCAGCCTCGCCCGATGGCAAGACGATTTTGCCGATGCGCAACCATGGCGTCACGATGATGTCGCTTGGTCTGATGACGCAGGAAGACGAGGCCGTGGTTTGGCGCGGCCCGATGCTGATGGGCGCGCTTCAACAGATGCTGTTTCAGGTGCAGTGGGGCGCGTTGGATGTGCTGTTGGTGGACCTGCCCCCGGGCACCGGCGACGTGCAGATGACCTTGGCCCAGAAATCCCACGTGGATGGGGCGATCATCGTGTCCACCCCGCAGGACATCGCGCTTTTGGACGCCCGAAAGGGCATCGATATGTTCAACAAGTTGGAAACGCCGATCCTTGGGATGATCGAAAACATGTCGATGCATGTCTGCACGAACTGCGGGCACGTGGAACACACATTCGGCCACGGCGGTGTCCGGGCCGAGGCTGAAAAGCTGGGCGTTCCTCTTTTGGCAGAAATCCCGCTGGATCTAAGCATTCGTACAGCCGCCGATGGGGGCGCACCGATCGTGGTATCGCAAAGCGCCTCGCCGCAAGCACAGGCGTTCCGCGCCCTTGCCCGCCACCTGATCGATGCGGGCCAAGCATGAGCGAAGGGCCGAACTTCCCCCCTCTTTTGACCGGCGAGGAATTAACCGGCACCTCCGACCCGTTCGTCAAAGCCTGCACAGAGGCGACGTTGGGCTGTGACGCCGGGTTGGTCTTGTACAACCTGCACCCAGACCGGCTGGAAACGGCCATTGTTCTGGCCCCGGAAACGCCGCTGGAACAGGCGATGGCCGCCTTCTGTGCCGTTGGTGTTGGTTTGCAAAACGCCCTTGGCGCGCTTGCCCCGCCCGAGGTCGCCGTGCATCTGGACTGGTCCGGCACCATCTTGGTGAACGGCGCGGCCTGCGGGCAGCTTAGCGTTGCGGCCAGCACAAGCGAGCCGGGCGAAGCGCCCGATTGGTTGGTGGTTGGCCTGACCCTGCCTCTGATCCCTCCGTCTGAAGATGCGCCCGGTGACACGCCCGATCAAACCGCCCTGTTTCTGGAAGGCTGCGCCGATGTTGACCCCGTCGCCCTGCTAGAGGCATGGTCGCGCCACACATTGGTTTGGCTGACCCAGCTAGACGATGAAAAGGGGCGCGAAACCCTGCACCGGGAATGGCGTGGTTTGGCCTGGAACATGGGCGAAGATGTCACCCTAAAGACTGGGGAAACCGGCACCTTTCTGGGTGTCGACGAAAACTTCGGTATGCTTCTGCGCGGTGCGGATGGGCAGACCCAGCTTATCCCCCTGTCTGAACGCCTGAAAAGGAACTGACCTATGAAACTGGCCCGTGCGATCCACTTTGACGAAAGCGATCAGAACGTGTTTTTCAGCCCCGCCCGCACCGGTGAATGGGCGATCAGCGGCGGGTTCGAGTTTTCGAATTGGTCAGACGGTGATCTGGTCGGCAAAGCGCGCCAAGCCTTTGCAAATGGCTGGCTTGGCGTGGAAACCTTCGGGCGCGTCACCTTTGTGGCCGTCACCCAGATTGAACCGTCCGAGATGGAGGCGCTGGCCGATCGGCTTGCCCAGCATTTCGTCGATGTTTATGGCGCCCCGTCGCTGGACGTCGCCCGCCCCACCGCACTGGACGAACTAAACCACATGGCAGAGCTGTGCGAAGATCACGCGCCCAACACGGTGCTGACGGTCATGCGCGAATTGACCGACGCAGGCGTGCGCGAACAGTACCGCTTCATCGAAGGGAACGAAGCTGGTTTAGACCAGTTCGCCATTCACGGCGAACTGGACTAAGCGCCTAGTTCGCTGTGGCGTTGAAGGTGAACAGCTTTTCCCCCGCGATGGTGTAGCCATCGATCAGGGCCTTCGCCGTGTCGCTGACCAGCCATCCTTCCAAAGCCATCGCCGCATCGTTGTTTACGTGGGCGTGCTTGGCCGGGTTCACCGGCATATAGGCGTATTGGTTGAACAACACCGGATCGCCCGCGAACAGCAGCGCCAAGTCGCCCTTGTTGCCGAATTTCAACCAGCTTGCCCTGTCAGACATGATATAGCCATTCATCCCCGACGCGGTATTCAAGGCCGCCCCCATACCTGCACCAACCGCGCGGTACCAATCCCCCGTCGGCTCCACCCCGGCAGAGGCCCACAGCGAAAGCTCTTTCTTATGCGTACCGCTGTCATCGCCCCGGCTGACAAACGGGGCCTTTGCGTCAGCAATGGCAACCAACGCCTCATCTGCCGAGGTCGCCTTGCCCGCACCCGCCGGATCGCCCGCCGGGCCGATAATGACGAAATCATTGTACATGATCTCTCGCCGGTGGGTGGCGTTGCCTTCGGCGATGAATTTATCCTCGGCCGCGCGGGCGTGAACCAGAACCGCATCGACATCGCCAGCCGCGCCAAGGCGCAGGGCTTGGCCGGTTCCGACGATCAGCAGCTGCACCTCTAACCCGGTATCCGCCTGAATCTGGGGCAGCAGCACATCCGCCAAACCAGAATTCGCAAAGGAAGTCGTAACCGCCATTTTCATTTCTTCAGCCGCAGCAACACCGGCAACAAACACAGACACCACAGCACCAAGGATCACACTTCGTTTCATGGCAATAAATCTCCGTTCAGAAATGCACGAGTCTCTGGGGTCTTGGGCGCGCTGAAAAACGCGTCCTTCGGGCCTGCCTCGTGAATCAGGCCGCCGTAAAGAAAGATCACATCGTCAGCCAACCGCCGGGCCTGCCCCATGTCATGGGTGGACATCACGACACGTGTGCCGGATTGGCGGGCGTCGGCCAAAATCACCTCAATCTCGCGGGTTGAACGACCGTCAAGGTTGGCGCAGGGTTCGTCCAGAAACAGCAGCTCGGGCTGGCGGATAAGGGCACGGGCCAGGGCCAGCTTTTGCTTTTCACCGCCCGAAAGAACATGCGCCGGACGGGTCAGCGCGGCGGACAGGCCAACGCGTTCGGCCCACTCAGCCGCCGCCGCGCGGGCGTTCGTTTTTCCCTGCCCTGCCAAAATAAGAGGATAGGCAATACAATCCTGCACTGATCGGCGCATCATGATTGGCGACTGGAAAACAAACGCCTGACGGGCGCGAACGGTCTCTTCATCCGCCTGCCATTTCGCGGCATCATGGGTGCAGCGTTCCAACCCGTGCAACGCCCGCAAGAACGTGGTTTTGCCCGATCCGTTGGGGCCGATTATCACGGTGGTCCCATCCCCCTTCAGTGTCATGGAAACCGGCCCAAGCAAGCGCTTACCACGCCGGTGAACCTCTAGCCCCGTCAGGTGCAGCGGTAGGATTGAGGCTACCATCGGCCGCTCCTTTCCGTGCGGGACAAAGCGTGCATCGCAAAGTTCACCGCGATCGCCAGCGCGATCAGAACGAAGCCCAGCGCCAGGGCCAGCGCGAATTCACCCTTGCCGGTTTCCAGCGCGATTGCCGTGGTCAGGACGCGGGTCGCATGGTCGATGTTACCGCCCACGATCATGATCGCCCCAACCTCGCCAATCGCGCGGCCAAACCCAGCGAGAGAGGCCGTAAGTAGCGCCCGCCGACCATCCCACAACAGCGCGCGGATGCGTTGGGATTTGGTCGTGTTCAGCGAAATCAGCAGGTCGTGATAGTCGGCCCAAAGTTCACGAATTGCCTGATGCGCGATGGAGGCGATCAGCGGCGTGATGATAATCACCTGCGCGATGACCATCGCTGTTGGGGTAAACAGCAACCCCAAAACGCCGAACGGGCCAGACCGGGATAAAAGGATGTAAACGATCAACCCCACCACGACTGGCGGCAATCCCATCAACGCATTCAACAGCGCGATAACAACACGACGCATTCGAAAACGATTGATCGCCAGCCACGCGCCGAACGGCAGGCCAATCGCCGATGCGATGACCATCGCGCCAACGCTGACCTGCAAAGATCGCAGCGTTATTTCAATAAGTTCCGGATCAAAGCTCACAATCAGCCGCGCAGCCTCGGCAAGACCCAGAAGGATATCATTCATGGCGCTAAGCTTTGCAAAATGGGCGACTTTTCTTGCTTCATCACGAATCCATAGCACCCCAAAAACGGGCACCCAACGGTCAATTTAGCCTTGGGTAAAACCCGTGCCGGACAATTTGTCCGCAGCCCATTCACGCCGTGGCCGCCGCCGCTTGACGACACCATGCCAGAACTGCAGGCAGATCGGCCTCAATCTGTTCGGCCATGCCATCGGCGTATGCGGCGAACCCGTCACGTTTGCCTTCGCCCACGGATGTCAGCACCGGAACGCCCTGCGCCAGCGCCTGACCGATCAAGGGGCGGAAACCACGGCCCTCTAGCTCCTGCTTGCCGAATTTGTTGATGATCAACAGATCAATCGGCCCGTCCAATGCCGCGCCGACAAGGCCAACGGCCTGTTCCAGCCCTTCGGGGTCAAGCCGGCAACCGCGCGACCCACGGCCAAGGTTTTGACTGATCCGCACGACGCTATCGTTGGTCAGAACATGCAGGTCCATGTCGCAGCTTCGCGTCGGGTCACGTTCCACGTTTTCCTGAACCGCGCCGGCCACGCGCAACCCTTCGGCGCGTAGCGCGACCGCCGCATCAAACAGCAACCTGTCCGACGCACCCCGCCCTTGCGTTGTCACATAGCCTAGCATGATGTGATCCTCCCCCGGTGCAGTGTTTCAGCGCGGCGCACGAACTGCAAGGCCCGCCCCTTGCGCACCCCCCTGCTTGCCCCCAATATGCGGCGGGAAGAGGAAGACCGCCAGATGACAGATCACAGCCGCATCACGCCGCGCCCCAACGATCCGCGCCTTACGCGCCGGGTGACGGGCACCGACCATACCGGCGCACAGACCGAGATTTCGGTGGTTGAGGAACGCCCGCTGACCATCTTCCTGAACAGTCAGGAAATCGTTACCGCGATGACAATTGGCGATTACCCCGACTATCTGGCCCTTGGGTTTCTGCGCAATCAGGGAATGCTGCGCGCCGACGATACTGTCACTGGCGTGGATTTCGATGAAGAGCTTGAAACCATCGTTGTGCGCACGGAACGCGAAACCTCGTACGAAGAGAAGGTCAAGAAAAAGACCCGCACATCGGGTTGCGCCGTTGGCACCGTTTTCGGTGACATGATGGAAGGGCTAGAGGGGCTGACCCTGCCCCCCGCCGAACTGCGCACCAGTTGGCTCTATTCCCTCGCGAAAGAGATCAACACGACCCCGTCCTTGTACCTAGAGGCGGGCGCGATCCACGGCACGGTTCTGTGCCAGCAAGACCAGCCGCTGGTTTATATGGAGGACGTGGGCCGCCACAACGCCGTCGATAAAATCGCGGGCTGGATGTTCATGCACAACGCCCCGGCGGCGGATAAGATCCTTTACACCACTGGGCGGCTGACCTCGGAAATGGTGATCAAGACGGCGCTTATGGGAATCCCGGTTCTGGCGTCACGCTCTGGCTTCACGGCTTGGGGTGTCGAAATCGCGCAGCAGGTCGGCCTGACCCTGATCGGGCGCTTGCGCGGGCAACGGTTTGTCTGCCTGTCGGGCGAGGAACGGCTGATCCGCGATGCTGACCCTGCCTCAGTCACCGACGAAGGGCGCAAGCATCGCCGCAAAGGGGCCGAAGCATGAAGGTTGCGGGCGTTATCCTTGCTGGGGGCAAGGCAACCCGGATGGGCGGTGGCGACAAGGGGCTGAAGGTCGTGGGTGGCAAACGGTTGCTGGATCACGTGATTGAACGGCTGTCACCCCAATGCGCGCCGATCGCGTTGAACGCCAATGGCGACCCGGCGCGATTTGCCGAATTCGCCCTGCCCGTCTTACCCGACAGCATCGCCGACCACCCCGGCCCCTTGGCGGGTGTCCTGGCCGGTCTTGATTGGGCGGCGGGCATCGGTGCAACCCATGTTGTCAGCGCCGCCGCCGACACCCCGTTTTTCCCGGCCGATCTGGTCGCCCGGCTTTCGGAACAGGCCGGTGGCTTTGCCCTTGCCGCATCGCGCGACGCGGATGGCAAGCTGTGGCGGCAACCGACATTCGGCCTGTGGCCCGTCGCCCTGCGCGATGATCTGCGCGGCGCTTTGGAAAACGGGCTGCGCAAGATCGTGATGTGGACGGATCAGCACAACGCCGGTTTGGCCGAATTTCCCGCCACCCCGTTTGACCCGTTCTTTAACGTCAACACACCCGAAGACATCGCCCAAGCAGAGGCCCTGTTGGCCGAGGCTGGCGCATGAAAATCTATGGCGTGACCGGCTGGAAGAACGCCGGAAAAACCGGGCTGATGGAACGGCTGATCAGCGAAATCACATCGCGCGGCCACAGCGTTTCCACCATTAAGCACGCCCATCACAACACCGAAATCGACCACCCCGGCCGCGACAGTTTCCGCCACCGCGAGGCAGGCGCGATAGAGGTTTCCGTATCCTCGCCCGCCCGCTGGGCCGTTATGCATGAATTGCGCGGGGCAACCGAACCCTCGCTTGACGAACTGCTGGCCCGGATGACCCCGGTCGATCTGGTTCTGATCGAAGGATACAAACGCGCGCCCCACCCCAAGGTCGAAGCCTTTAGGGCCGAAACCGGCAAACCCATGCTGGCCGGGCAGAATGAAACCATCCGCGCCGTCGCGACAGACAGCACGGTCACGACAGACCTGCCCGTACTTGACCTGAACGACACCGCCGCCATCGCAGATTTCATTCTGGCCGAAGTTGGCTTGGTCACGCCCACGGCAGCCTCAAGCGTTACGCCGCCAAAGCTGCGCAACGACTGCTTTGCCATGCCACAGGGCGTCGATTGGGTGCCGGTCGATCAAGCACTGGACCGCCTGCGCGACATCCTTCATCCGTTAACCGAACACGAAACGCTGACACCCGCGCGTGCGGCTGGGCGGATACTGGCCGCGGATTGCATCGCCCGCCGCGCGAACCCGCCCGCCCCGAATTCGGCGGTGGATGGATACGGCTTTGCCCATGCTGCCACTGGCACAGGGCGGCAAAGCTTGCCGCTGGTCGAAGGGCGCGCCGCCGCTGGCCAACCGTTCGACGGTGCAGTGCCCCGTGGCTCCGCCGTGCGCATCCTGACCGGGGCAATCCTGCCGCCCGGCGTCGATACCGTCGTGCTAGAGGAAGACACCGCGCTGGATAATGGCGCGGTCGTGTTTGACGGCCCGATCAAGCCAAACGCCAACACCCGAAAAGCAGGCGAGGATATGGGCCAAGGCGATATCGCCCTTCGCGCGGGCCATCTGATCCGCCCGCCCGATGTCGCCCTGCTCAGCGCGCTTGGCATTGGCCAAATCACCACCCATCGCCGTCTGCGCGTTGGTGTGCTGTCCACCGGGGACGAATTGTTGGGCGACCCTGCCGAAGATGCACTGCCCCATCAGATTTACGACGCCAACCGCCCGATGCTGCTTAGCCTTGCGGAAAAGTGGGGCTATGACGCTGTCGATTTGGGCCACGCAAAAGACGACCCAGACGCAATCGCGAACCACTTGAATGATGGCGCGGCACAGGCGGATGTTATCCTGACCTCGGGCGGGGCCTCGGCTGGAGATGAGGATCATGTATCAAAACTGCTGCGCGAACGCGGGCAGCTTTCCAGTTGGCGCATCGCGGTAAAGCCCGGTCGCCCGCTTGCGCTGGCCATGTGGAACGGTACGCCCGTTTTCGGCCTGCCGGGCAATCCGGTTGCGGCCTTCGTCTGCACACTGATCTTCGCCCGCCCTGCGTTGTCGTTGATGGCCGGTGGCGGATGGGCAGCGCCGATGGCCCTCTCCGTTCCAGCCGCGTTTTCCAAGAACAAGAAACCGGGGCGGCGCGAATATCTGCGTGCGCGGCTAACCAGTGATGGCCGGGCAGAGGTGTTTCAGTCAGAAGGTTCGGGCCGGATCAGCGGACTATCTTGGGCCACCGGGTTAGTCGAATTGCCCGACGAGGCCGTATCGGTTAAGCCGGGTACGCCCGTCACGTTCCTGCCCTATGCCGGGTTCGGGGTTTAACCCTTTCGGATCAAGTAAACCTGCGCTTCGCCCCCGTCATCGTGGCTTAGAACCGTGTGGCCAGCCTCGGCGCAGAAATGGGGCACATCGACCAACGCCGCCGGATCCGTTGTAACCAAACGCAACACACCACCTGACGCCAAAGCGCCAAGGCGTTTGCGAGCTTTTAGCACCGGCAGCGGGCACAAAAGGCCCGACGCATCAACTTCGTCATCCCAAGTCATAGCGAAGATATAGGAAGCGGCTTACACCTTGTCCATCGCGCGTTTGCGGCACGCCATGCTCAAAACACGACAAAAATCCGATTTTGATAGAAATCTCCTATCAATCAACGAAATTCCAAGATTGACCAAACAGTTACCCGTTCTGCACAGATGGATCAGGCCGCGCGCGCAAGC
Organism: Actibacterium lipolyticum; assembly: GCF_900184935.1. GTDB lineage: Bacteria > Pseudomonadota > Alphaproteobacteria > Rhodobacterales > Rhodobacteraceae > Actibacterium_A > Actibacterium_A lipolyticum. The sequence continues at coordinate 787,577 of NZ_FXYE01000002.1, forward strand.
GCACCACCCAACCCCGTGAATGGATCGCAGATATGGCATTGGACGAACGACCCGGCATCTGGAAATCAGGCAAGGGGCGCGGGCGCAAAACGCCCAAGGGCCGCCAGCTGGACGATCTGGCATGGGATCAGGTTAAAACCCTGTTGGGGGACCAACCCCGCCGCCGCGACCTGTTGATAGAATTTCTGCATCTGATCCAAGATGAATACGGCCACATGTCGGCCGCCCACCTGCGCGCCTTGGCCGAAGAAATGCGCCTTAGCATGGCCGAGGTGTGGGAGGTCGCGACCTTTTACGCCCATTTCGACCCTGTGAAAGAAGGCGAGGCCCCGCCGCCCGACCTGACGATCCGCGTATGCGACAGCCTTTCGTGTGAACTGGCCGGGTCCGAGGCGCTGTTTGATGCGCTGACCGCTGGGCACGACCCGGCGAAAGTGCGTGTGCTGCGCGCGCCGTGCATGGGGCATTGCGATACTGCGCCGGTTCTGGAAATCGGCCACCATCACATTGATCACGCCACCCCCGAAAAGGTCGAGGCCGCAATCAAGGCTGAACATTTTCACCCCCACATGCCCGACCACCAGTCGTTCGATGCCTATGTCGCCGATGGCGGTTACGAAACGCTGAAAGCCCTGAGGGAAACCGGCGACCCCGAAGCGGTTCAGGACAAGGTTCTTGAATCCGGCCTGCGCGGGCTTGGCGGTGCGGGTTTCCCATCGGGGCGCAAATGGTCTTTCGTGCGGGCCGCCGAAGGACCGCGTTATTTGGCCGTGAACGGGGATGAAGGCGAACCCGGCACGTTTAAAGACCGGTATTACCTTGAACGCGCTCCGCATCTGTTCCTCGAAGGGATGCTGATCGCCGCCTGGGCGGTCGATGCGGCGAAATGCTTTATCTATATGCGCGATGAATATCCGGCGGTGCTGCACCTGCTGCGTGATGAGATCACGGCATTGGAACAAGCCGGGCTGGTGGCCGAAGGGTATATCGACCTGCGCCGTGGCGCGGGTGCGTATATCTGCGGCGAAGAAAGCGCGATGATCGAAAGCATCGAAGGTAAGCGCGGCCTGCCCCGCCACCGGCCGCCCTATGTTGCGCAGGTGGGGATCTTTAACCGCCCGACCTTGGTTCACAACATTGAAACCCTGCATTGGGTGACACGCGTTTGCCGCGAAGGGCCAGAGGTTCTGAACAGCGTTGAAAAGAATGGGCGCAAGGGCCTGCGGTCTTATTCCATCTCTGGCCGGGTTAAGGCGCCCGGTGTGCATCTGTTGCCCGCAGGGTCCACCATCATGGACCTGATCGAAGCGGCCGGTGGCATGCTGGATGGGCACACCTTCACCGCATATCAACCGGGTGGCCCGTCTGCTGGCCTGTTGCCTGCCTCAATCAACGACGTGCCGATGGATTTTGACACGCTTCAGGAACACGGAACCTTCATTGGGTCCGCCGCCATCGTGATCTTATCGGACAAGGACAAAGCCCGCGACGCCGCCCTGAACATGCTGCGCTTTTTCGAGGATGAGTCCTGCGGCCAATGCACCCCCTGCCGGGTAGGTTGCGAAAAGGCCGTAAAGCTGATGCAGGCCGACAAGTGGGATCGCGAACTGCTGACAGACCTGTGCGATGCGATGGGCGATGCCTCTATCTGCGGGCTGGGGCAAGCTGCGCCCAACCCCATTCGCCTGACCATGAAACACTTCCCGGATGAGGTGTAAGTTATGACAATCAAGTTCCAGCTAGACGGCAAGGACGTTGAGGCCCGCGAAGGCGAAACGATATGGGAGGTCGCCAATGGCCGCGGCCTGATCATCCCGCACCTGTGCCACAAGCCGGCACCGGGTTATCGCCCCGACGGCAACTGCCGCGCCTGTGTCGTAGAGATTGAGGGCGAGCGGACGCTGGCCGCCTCGTGCATCCGCGCCCCGTCCGAAGGGATGGTCGTTCACACCAACAGCGAACGCGCCGTCAAATCCCGCAAGATGGTGATGGAAATGCTGGTCGCCGATCAGCCCGAACGCGACGCCGCGCATGACAAGTCCTCGCACCTATGGGACATGGCCGAAGCACAGGGCGTCACCGAAAGCCGGTTCCCCACGATGGCGGCGGATCACATCCCGCTGTTGGATGACAGCCATGTCGCGATGCGCGTGAACCTTGATGCCTGTATTCAGTGTAACCTGTGCGTCCGCGCCTGCCGCGAGGTTCAGGTGAACGATGTGATCGGCATGGCCGGTCGCGGGCACGACGCCTTCCCCACGTTCGACTTTGACGACCCGATGGGCGACAGCACCTGTGTGGCCTGCGGCGAATGCGTTCAGGCCTGCCCAACCGGCGCTTTGATGCCCGCCACCGTGTTGGACACAGCGCAAGTTGGCGACAGCAAGGATTTCGATGAACAGGTCAAAAGCATCTGCCCCTTCTGCGGCGTGGGTTGCCAAGTCTCGCTTAAGGTCAAAGACGGCAAGGTGAAGTATGTCGACGGCATCAACGGCCCTGCGAACGAAGGTCGGCTGTGCGTAAAAGGGCGGTTTGGGTTCGACTATATCCACCACCCTCACCGTCTGACGAAACCGCTGATCCGGCGCGAGGATGCGCCCGCCAAGGGCCTGAACGTTGACCCGGCGAACCCGCTGACCCATTTTCGCGAAGCCACGTGGGAAGAGGCGCTGGATGCTGCCGCAAACGGGCTGGGCGGCCTGAAATCAGCACATGGCGGCGCGTCTGTGGCTGGTTTCGGTTCGGCCAAGTGTTCGAACGAAGAGGCCTATCTGTTCCAGAAATTCATTCGCCAAGGGTTCGGCCATAACAACGTCGATCACTGCACGCGGCTGTGCCATGCGTCATCCGTTGCGGCGTTGATGGAAAACGTCGGATCAGGCGCGGTGACGGCCACGTTTAACGAGATTGAAAACGCCGATGTCGCCATCGTCATCGGTGCCAACCCAACCGAAAACCACCCGGTCGCGGCGACCTTCTTTAAGCAGTTCACCAAACGTGGCGGCAAGCTGATCGTGATGGACCCGCGTGGCACCGCGCTGAAACGCTACGCCGAACATATGTTGCAGTTCAAACCCGGCGCTGACGTGTCGATGCTGAACGCGATCATGTCTGCCATCGTCGAAGAAGGCCTGTACGATCGCCAATACATCGAAGCCTTCACCGAGAACTGGGAGGCCGAGAAGGCCCACCTTGCCAACTTCGCCCCCGAAAAGATGGAAGAGCATTGCGGCATCCCCGCCGAGACCCTGCGCGCCGTGGCCCGCGATTTTGCCACCGCCAAGGCGGGCATGATTTTCTGGGGTATGGGTGTTTCGCAGCATATCCACGGCACGGACAATTCGCGCTGCCTGATCTCGCTTGCGCTAATGTGCGGGCATGTGGGGCGGCCGGGAACGGGCCTGCACCCGCTGCGGGGCCAAAACAACGTTCAGGGCGCGTCGGACGCGGGGCTTATCCCGATGTTCCTACCCGATTATCAGGACGTCACCGACGACGGCGTGCGCAGCGCGTTTTCCGAAGTTTGGGGCACGGGCGACTGGTCTTCGCAGAAGGGCCTGACGGTGACCGAAATTCTGGATGCGGTGCACGCGGGAAACATTAAGGGCATGTATGTGCTGGGCGAAAACCCCGCCATGTCCGACCCCGATGTGACCCACGCGCGCGATGCACTGGCGTCGCTGGAACACCTTGTCGTTCAGGACATCTTCCTGACCGAAACCGCGAACTTTGCCGATGTGATCCTGCCCGCCGCCGCGTTTTACGAAAAGACCGGCACGGTCACCAACACCAACCGTCAGGTTCAAATGGGCCGCCCCGCTGCCCCGCCCCCCGGCGAAGCGCGCGAGGATTGGCAGATCACCACCGATCTGGCGAACCGCATGGGGCTTGGCTGGACCTATACCCACCCCGCCGAGGTGTTCGCCGAGATGAAGCAAAACATGCCTTCGCTTGATAACATCACGTGGGACCGGTTGGCGAACGAAGGGGCCGTTACCTACCCCAGCCTGTCGCCTACGGACCCCGGTCAGCCGATTGTCTTTGGCGATGGTTTCCCCCGTGCCGAAGGGCGCGCGAAATTCACTCCGGCCAATGTCATCGCCCCGGACGAAGTGCCAGACACCGATTTCCCGATGGTCATGACCACGGGCCGCCAGTTGGAACATTGGCACACCGGTTCGATGACCCGCCGTTCCGCCGTTCTGGACGCGGTAGAGCCAGAGGCGAACGCATCGCTGCACCCGGCCACGTTGCGCCGGTTGGGCGTTGAACCGGGCGGTAAGGTGCGGCTGGTTACACGGCGCGGCGAAATCACCATCATGGCCCGCGCCGACCGCGCGGTGGCCGAAAACATGGTGTTCGTCCCCTTCGCATATGTCGAAGCAGCGGCAAACGTTCTGACCAACCCGGCGCTGGACCCTTATGGAAAAATCCCCGAGTTCAAATTCGCAGCCGTGCGTGTGGAAGGCGTGATCGAAGGGATGGCGGCAGAATAAGCCGCCGCACCAAGGCAACCGAATGTAAAGCGTACTTGACATCTTTCGCCCGCAGCGGATATGTAAAGCACGCTTTACAAAAGGTGCATTATGAAACGAGGCTTTCTTTTACTGTTGATCGGGCTTGCGGCCTATGTCGCGGCGCTGTTCATTTCAAACAAGCTGCTTTCGGGAAACATCGAAGGCGGCCTGACACGCACATTGATATCCTTGGCGCCCATGCTTCCGGCGTTGTTTATCTGCGGCGCAATCGTAAAAAGCATCCGCGGTTTGGACGAATTGCAACGTAAATTACAGTTCGAAGCACTGGCACTGGCCTTTGCCGGAACTGCGCTGATCACCTTCAGCTACGGCTTCTTAGAAGGAAGCGGTTTTCCGAAACTGTCCATGTTTGTCGTATGGCCCATTATGGCAACGCTTTGGGTGGCTGGGGTATTGGTTGGACGTGTGCGGTACGGATGAAGAACCATATTCAAACACTGCGCCAAGAACGTAAGTGGTCGCAGGCCAACCTGGCCGACAAACTTGGGGTTTCCCGACAAACCGTCAACGCGTTAGAGCGCGGCCGCTATGACCCAAGCCTACCGCTTGCGTTCAAAATTGCCCGACTTTTTGATTTGGCGATCGAGGAGATTTTTCTAAACGATCCCGATAAGGCTGATGCCCCCTGACGGAACTTGACCAAGTGTTCCGATAAAAAGCCCGCTCACTTCTTTCCCCCCATGTCCAGCGGCAAGGTGAAATCGGCACTGCGCGAACGGATCAGGCTGGTCAGTTCGGATGAGGCCAACGCCGTCGCGGGCCAGCGGCAGCCGTTTTCGCGCAACAATGCCTTGCTGATCGGCATTTCCGAAACGCGGTTCGCTTGATTGCCGCCAAGGACAAGGAAATGTTCTTCGTCCTCGCCCAGCATGAACCCGACATGGCCTTTCCAGCTTTCTGGGTTTTCGCGCCAAAAGCACAGGATCGCGCCTTGGCACGGGATCACAGGCTTGCCGAACCTCACCCAGTTGGCCGAAACATAGGGGTTATTCGGCAACGGCTCTGCCGGCATAGACAGGGCGATGCAGGTCTGCACGAAATCAGCGCACCATGGAACCTGACTGGGGTCGCCCGCGCTGCCGCCATCGCTTTTCAGAAACTCTGACAGCTCGGCGCGATCGAGGTCTTCGTGAAGGCCGCGCATCCTTTCGGCCACGTCGATCCATGGTTCACCGTCGGGGACAGACCACAGGTCCATAGGGCGATTAAACAGCGCGGATGCGGTTGCGGGACCGACCAAGCCATCTTCGACCAAGCCGCTGTCGCGCTGGAACTGCTGCACCGCCACGATGGTGCGCCGCCCCCGCAGCCCATCAATTGGGCCAGGGTCATAGCCCAGTTCAGCCAACCGTTCCTGCACCATGCGAACTGTGATCATGGCGTTAGACCGCGAAAGGAAGTTGGCGTTGAAAGGTCGGGTTGTCTTTCCCGATCGCCCAGAACTTTGGCGTCTGCGTCGCGGGCATTTTCTGCGCGATGCGATCCATGAACGTGGTGTAGCCGCTGCCATCGCTGGTTTCACCCATGGTCAGCAACAGCTTTTCGGTGAACAGACCATTCCCGAACGCCTCGCTTGCAACTTGGTTGGATTGGCACGCCGACAGCTGAAAGATGCTGGCCGAAACCGGATAGTTCAGTTCGCGTGTGATGATCGCACCGTCTGCCGCAAGGGTCGAACTGGGAAGGCTGCGATAGAAGTCTTTGTTCGCGTTGAACACGCGCGCGCTTGCGCCAAGGGACATCGCCCGCACCTTATGGGCCGGCGCTGCTGCGGCTTCTGCAAGACTAACCCGCGACCCGCTGGCACGGACAACCGAACCCGAATGGCAGCAATCAAAGACCGAAACGACGCGCACGCCGCTGGCAAATTCCGACCACAGCTTGAACAGCTCATCATCAATCAACTGGCCGTTATAAAGGCACAGGGTTTCATCCAGATTGTCGTGATCTGGGCCGCCGGCCTCATCCGCGTTGAAATCTTTGATCTGACCGCCATGCCCGGCATAGGTCAGCATAAAAATGTCGCCGTCTTTCAGGTTCTTCGCAGCGTCCAGCATGGCCTCGGAAATGGCTTCGCGGGTCGCGGCCGCGTCAATCAGCGAGGTGGTTGTATAGCGTTTGTCGGCTGCCAACGCCTCCATCGCTTCGGCATCGGCGATGCAGAAATCAAGGTCTTGCAGGTTGCCGCCGTAATGCCCCTGATCGACCGTGTTCAACCCGATATGAAGGGACACGGCAGATGGGCCACGCGTTGCGCTGCGCGTCCTTGGTTTGGAAACCTCTTTGATCTTGGTGCTGAATATGTTGGCCACGTCGCGATATCCCGGATTTTTGGGGTGCAACTCGTCGTGCCAGCGGTTTTCGCCAACCTTGTTGCGCATATCCAGATAATGCGCCCTAGGGTACCGCGCGACGAGGCGTGACAGTTCCGTGTTCAACCGATCCACCATAATGGTCGAAATCGCTCGTTGCAGACCGGCATCTTTGATTTTGCGCTTGGCCATCGGCTTGCCCAGCCATTTGCCATCGGTGGGGATGGCATAGTCATAGCCGTGGCACAGGATATCCACCTTGGGAAAGCGGGTCGTGACATCGGCAAAGATGCGATCATAGTACATCATCGCCTGCGAAATCAGCTGATCAAAGCTGGGCAACAGGTAATCGGCAGCCGACAGCGCCGGGTCGAATGTGCGCAGATGGCTGGCAAGGTTGCCGCCCGCCACAAGGTCATTCCCGCCCCCTGACAACAACAGCACTGTTGCGCCGGTATCTTTCAGCGCGCGCCGGTATTCCGCCTTTTGGGCCATATTGTCTAAGGTGTCGCCCCCAGCACTTAGGGAAAACACGGCGTATTCATCCATTAGGTAATCGATCGTGTCTTTCAGCAGCACCGGAAACTGAAACCAGCTGTCCCCTTCTTCGACGATCACGGGGCCTGTGTAATCGCCCTTTGACAACAGCTTGTGAAAGCGGGATTGCCGGTTCATCCGTTCCAGCCAGTTTGCCCCGTTCAACAGAAGCGCGGACCGGGTGGCGGCGTCGCTTGTGTCAGGGATCATCACGGTATCGGGGTTGATCTCAACCACAGGGGCGAATGCCTCGGATGAGTCGGGATCGACCCGGAAATAGGGGGCCAGATCTTCGCCTGTCGTGTCGGGATCGGCAATTTTGTCAGAGAGTTCTTCAAGGGTAATTTTCTGGGCGGGCATGGTCGGCTCCTCTTCAAATTTTCTTTTGAATGTCGGCCAAAATTCCCAAAATGCGGGCTTGGCATTCGGCATTCAGATTAACGTCGGTTTGCAAGTAATATTGCCGGTCAGCATCGGGCTGTTCGATGGTGCGCACCTGCAGGCCCGGAAGGCTGGTAATGGGACTGCGCCCCACCATCGCGATTTTTTCGGCGATTTTAGATCGCGCCCGCGACATCCCCACATAGGAGTGATCACGCGGCGCGCCCTCAAAGCTATAAAGCACCAAATCAAGGATCGAGTGCGAGTAGTAACCGACATGCAGCTTTGCCTCTAACGCTTCGGACGGAACCCAAAGCAGAGCGCGGTCGTTGCCCTTTTTCGCCAAGGCGCGGATCAGCGGGCCATAGGCCTTGTGGAAATCAGCAAAGTCGATTGAGGGCGCGATCAGGTTAAGCGACACCACCCTGTCAAAGAAGTTTTGCTTCAGTTGGGCGCGGCGTTTCTTTTCGGTGGAGGTGGTCGCCGCGTCTTCCAGTGACAACAGGTAATTCCCCAAAAGCAACGCCCCCGCCCCATCGACCACCAAGTGCAGATCGACGTTTTCAACGGCGGCGAAGCTGTCAAACATATGCGCGGCGTGCCCATCTTTTCCGGTGGAAAGCCCCACAGCCCCACGCAACGCAGCACCGCCGCTGTGGGCAGATGCGATCTGGGCCGACCGCTTCAAATCCCGCCAAAAAGCACGACCAATGCCTGACGTTGTACGTTCGATCACCCGGTCCAGGTTTTTACTGTGGGGGCCAACTTTTTCGACGGCCTCTTGAAACAGATGGCTCAGCACCGAAATGGAGCTTTCCATGAAGTCATTGCACCAGAAAACCGCATAGGGATACATGCCCATCGTCTTGATGGCCTGACTTCGCTTCACCTCGACCTGAAAGGCCTGTTTCATCCCAAGCAGCGACCCGGTGACAGACATCACAACCGGACGCCGCACGGCGGATTTCGCAAGTTGATCGACCGTCATGTTCACCGAGGTGATGCTGGATTCATAACTTCCGTGATCAACATGTTTGCCATCATCCAAATGCGCGTAATGCCCCAGCAGTTGGTGGCACGCGCTAGAGGATGATTTGATCGTGCGATCATCGAACAGAATACCTTGCTGCCCGATCGAATGCTGAAACGCGTTCGGTGCCGAAACGCCAAGGCGCAGCACCCATGCATCCATCACATGTTCCGCCCAATCTTCGTAAGGCCACAGCGCAATACCCGGGCGGCCATCATACCCGCCCCAATTCAACCCCCAGGAATTCAGAACCAAAAAGCCCCGGTCGGTGTAACCCACAATGATGAACGCATGGCCCGAATTCACAATGGGCCGCCCGCGCGGAATGACGCCCTGCTGGTCGGGCGCATGCCCAAGGTATTTGCGCGGATCCACCGCATCATCCACCCAACCCGCGTGCAATTCGGCAGATACCAGAATGCCGTCTGCCTCGCTTAGGGCGGCGTGATAATCGTTCAGATAGGGGCGCACCCGGTAATAGGCACCAAGGGTCGTGCTTTTGGCGTGTTTGGCGCGTTCAACGTTCAACGTGCAGTCCTGCGAACCCTGTGGCCAGCTTGCCTCTGGGCAGACCCCGAAATGATAGAACGCCTTAACCACCGACCGCAGCGAAGAGAGGCCTTCGGGCGTGCGGCGATCACGGGTTTCGCGCACAGCATCCTCTTGTCCGCCCTCTTGGCGTTGCGCCATCGTATAAAGCATGTCTGCCGATACGCCGGTCTGGTCGTGCGTGGTGTTATCCCATGATTTGAAACGCTGAATATCGATCAGATGTGCCAAGGCATGCCCCGCACAGGACCCATCCTGATGTTGATCACGCACAAGATAGCACCAAGGCGTATCTTGGCCGTTGTCTGGCCCCTGCAAATAGGACGCGCCATAGAACCGGTGGCCAAGCGGCTGAAGCGTCGGGGTGTAATACTGGTCACGCAAATCCGACGGGTCGCGCCGGACCTTTTGCCTTAGTCGTTTATCCATATTTTGAACTCTGCCGGTGGGCGCGCACCCCGCAAAAGGGGCCGCGCCCTGCCTCGATCAAACGCCTACGCTGGGCAACAAACCACCCGCGCGCAGCAGCGCCGCAAGGCTCTCCACAGGTTCGCCATTTGGCTGAACAGCATCCGCGGGTGTCCATGAATTGAACGCCCCCTGATTGATATAACTGTTCGGGTCCGTGATGATCAGACCCGCGATGGTTTCCGCAACAATACGGCTGCCCAAGGGGCCCAAATGTTCGCCATTGGCTTTCACCTCGGCCTCTTTCAGAAGATAGAACCACAGCGGGGTGGACACCTCAAACTGCCCGGAAAGAACGGCGTCGCCCGTTGTGCCTTCTGACAGTTCTGCGGCCGTCAGGGCGTCAACCGTGATCCCGTCAGATGCCATGCTGTCCATGATCGACTGCGCGTCGGGCAAGTTGAACACATAGCCACGGCGCAGGTTTCGTGCGGCAAGGTGGGCCATGATACCGCTCATCCCGGCTTTTTCGTTGCGCATGTCACGCAATGGAAGCGCAAGCCGGGTGTCGATTTTACGCGCCACGCGGTTGGTGAACGTCCCGCTGTCATCGATGAAGCGGTTCCAATCAATGATCCAGTTATCTGGCAGCGTAGGGAGCCCCATCATACCGCCACCTGCGGTGAACTCGAAAATCTGGCCGAAACTTGCGCGGCCAGTCCCCGACCCATCAGCCTTGCGGCCGAAATTACTGTTATAGTCGTAATCGCCCCGCACCATGGAATGGCCGTAACGATACGCCGCCACCGAAAATTCCAGCGGCATCGGGCGGGCACCTTCGGGCACGGAACCCTTATGCTTGTCAAAAAAGCCGCTATAGACAGGCGCCTTGTCGGCAACCACCGTATCGACCACGGAACCGTCGCAGATGGTTTTCAGGAAATGGTTCACCACCAGCCACTGATAAATCCATGTCACGTTCTGGCGCGCCTCGGCGAAAAGCGCGTCATCATCGCCCGGTGCATTTCCCGCAGCGCGAATAGCGTCGACAACGGCATTGTGGAACCGAAGCATCGAAAGATGGGTCTGTGCGACGATCAGGTTTTCTTCGTTCCGACCATCGCCAATCAAGGCAACGCGGCGCAGCTCTTCATCAGATTTCGGCTCTGACGGGTTGTCAAACAGCGTGCGAACATCGGCCATCGTAAGAGAGCCATCATCAATCGCCTGCCCAACACGCGGCAGATCGGCCCCAGAATCGGCCGGGAAATCCGAAACCTCGAACAGACCGGGCGGAAGTGGCGTGACTGCGCCGATGCGCATCTTGGCAAGGTCGGTGGGGTCGCGCAGCGCAGCCTCAAGCTTTTCTGCTTCTGCAGATTGGCCGGGCCCGTCACCATAGACGCTGTCCAATTCCAGCAGCCCTTTGCGCAAGTTCATCTTCGACTTTTCAACATCATCCCGCGGCTGCGGATTCAGCGTTGCTTTGTCGATGTTGAACCCGCTTAACAGTGGGTCCCCTTCTTCGCGGTCGGTGTTGGCCGTCATATCATGGTCGATGAACTGCCCCAGATAGGTAAAGATCGGCGGCATCGAAGATTCGCCCTCTTCATCCTTCTGATCGAAGTTTGCTTCGGCCATTGCCGTCGCCAGCGCGTCTAACTTGGCTGCCGCGTCAGCGCTTGGCGCAACTTCGGGGGCTGTTTTGAAATAGAACCGAAACACCTCGCGCGGCTCAAGGCCCGGCGTGGTTGGGTCAGGGTTCGGAGTCGGGACCGGGTATTTGTAGCCCGGTTTCATTTCACGTGTTTTGCTAATGCTGCACACTTGGCCGATCGGAACGGTGTCATCCGCCTTCAGACCGCTCGCACCGCGTGTTTTTGCGCCATAAGTAACCTTCGCGCCGTGACCCATTTGATAAAGCATGGTCAATCTCCTCGTTAAATACATGTGCCGTAGGGTTGGCTAAACGTTTGACCGCAGATCGAACGGGCCAAACCGGGAACAAATTTTGGTAATAAAGTTTCAAAATAGACGATTAATCCGATATATTTATCACAAACTGTTTCCAATTTGTAGATTAATCACGCGTTTCGCCGAAATCTGCGCCGGTCGCAGCCTTTCGTTTTCGCGCTTGGCCGCGCGTCCTGCAGAACTAACTTTCTGAAATTCAGGCGAAATTAATTCGCGATGCCACACCCGTGTGACACCGCAAACTAGGAACGCCCACCGGCGTTTCTTGGCCTAAAATAAGCGCCTAACCTAATAACGCGGCAGCTCTGTCAACTGACATTGCGGCTGATCAGGGTCAGCACAGCATGACCGAATCTGATCCACCGATCGCTTTTGAACCGTAATCCAAGCTGGCATCGTCAGCCCATGTTCAGGCGGCATCGCGTTGGTCGCGGGAAAGTTCCGCGCCCATGCATCAGCCCCTTCTGGAATTTTGTGGCCGGTCATCCAATCCGTCAAGTTTCCGCAGGTTTCGCGAATGCCGATCCGGTGACAGCCAAGACAGGTGTTGTCCCGCAGGTTCATCGTTTTGGTGGGCCATTCGCCAAACCCAAATTTGTGGCCGACGTGGAAGTAAGCCCCCATCGGGTTCACAGGCACCGCGCCCCAGACCTGTCCGACGAAAGGTGAAAACATGAACGGATCGTTGTCGTGGCAATTGCCACAGCCATCGTCCGCGACATCTTCGGGAGATTTCCAAAATTTCGTATCACGCGCTTCCGTCGGCGAGGCGACGTTTTCACCATCAATCACAGCGCCCACTTCGGCCTTGGCCTGAAACCAACAGGTCGCGCCGGTGGCCGGGTTGTGGGCGATTACGTCAATTTCGTCATAAGAAGTGCTTTCCGGCGCGCGGATCATTTTCTGACGACACATCGCCGAGATTTGAAGCTTTTCAGTCGACAAATCCAAGATACGCGAATGCGGCACGCACTGCCCATCGGACTCATCGCCATTCGGCAGCAGCGCGGGGCGGTCACATTCCATGTGCGATTTGAATTCGGTGACCGGGTTGCCGTTTACGGTAATCGGCACCGGCACACCGGTTTTGCACGAAAAGGCGGGCAGCGGGCCAACCTCTGCTTCACACGCCTTAGCGTATTCCGTGATGCTATTTTCCGCAGACGCCGCGCCGGCAATCAGGAACAGGGTCAGGACCAATAAAGCACGCATTACCCCTGCCCCCCTTCTTTGGCGGCAAGAACGTCTAACGCCGTTTTGCGCACGGCCTCGAAATAGCGGACATACCCGGTGCAGCGGCAGATGTGGGTGCCGATCGCCTCTTCGATCATGCCATCAAGCTGATCTTTGCTAACTTTCGACGTTTCCAACTGATCCAACAGGATCTTTGCGGCCATCACGAAACCCGGCGTGCAATACCCGCACTGAAACGCGAAGTTTTTAAGGAATTCGGTTTGGATCGGGTGCAGGTCTTGATCACCGTTTGAAACACCTTCGACAGTCGTGATGGAGGTGCCATCCAACGTCGCCAATGCGGTGGAACAACTGATCACAGGCTCCTCCGCCTCGTTGCGCCCCTTTTTGACGGAAACCGTACACGCGCGGCAAATACCAATGCCACAACAGAATTTCGTGCCGGTTAGGTTCAGATCTTCGTGCAAAAAGTCGATCAGCTTGTCGCCGCCGCGCTTTGCGTCCACCTCGTGCGGGTGGCCATTGACCCTGAAAGATATCGTCATGCCCGCAGCCCTTTCAAGATTTTCTCTGGCGTTATCGGAAGCGAGCTGTACCGCACCCCAACCGCATCGTGCAGCGCGTTGGAAATGGCTGGTGCGACCGAACACATCACAGCCTCGGCAATGCCGCGCCCGGCCCCTTTGTCGGCGGGCGTTTCGTCCAGAATGATAAGCTCTTGCGAGCGCGCATCAGGCCGGAACCCCGTATTCAACGGAACATCGGCTGCACGGGCCACATGGTAACGATCAAGGTTCCACGTCCCGTTGGCGGGCCCCGCCATGCCGGGGGGCAAATCTTCGTGCAAGGCATAACTGATGGCCATCGCCACCCCGCCCTGACTTTGCCCCGAAACCAAGGCTGGCACGTGAACCCGCCCCGCGTTCAGCACGCTTAGAACGTTTTCAACTTGAACCGCCCCCGTCCCACGATCAACGGTCAGACCGACGACATTCACGCAAGGTGCCCACACATAACGCGCGAACCTGCGCGTCCATGCGGCCGGGCCAAATGCGTTTTGGCGTACCACCCGCGTGGGTTTATCCGCGCCCGGCATGTAGAACGACAAACCGTCCAGCGCGAGGTGGATCTGCCCCCCAGGCGTGTCATAGTCCGCCTCGGCCCAGATCGCTTGGAAATATGCATGGCCAAGCGTGCCACGTGGCAAGCCATTTTCGAAAACCGCACCGGCCAGAACGTCCTGTGGCAACGGATCGGCCCCGCCATCACGGAGCACCAGCGCACCATCAACCCAAGCGGTGGCACTTGATTGCAAATCGGGCATACCCCACAGGATACGCGCGGCGGGCATGATGCTGCCTTCTAGCAACGCGAGTGCGGTTTGCTGGACCACATGCACCTGATGCAGCCCCGTTAGACAGGCCGACGAAGAGCCGACGCCCTTTGAAGTCCAATCCGGGTTATCCCAGCGTGTGCCAAGCTTGTCCCGCGTGGTCAGTTCCGTATCGGCGAACAGGGTGTAATCGCCCATTTCAACGTCAACGGCATTGGCGCCAAGGATCGGGCCAATCACAACACCCAACGTGGTGGCGGACCCGTTGCCCATATCCACCGCGTCAGATTTCACCGTCAGCTTGCCGGTTTCATCCATCGTGATGGCGGCCACCATCCCGTCGCCAGACGTGCCATAAGCCTGAAGCGACATCGCTAGCCCGGTGCCATAGGTCAGCCCGCGCGCGGCGTATTCATCGCGCAGCGCTTCGCGGTCGGCCCACATCGGGTGCGCCTCGGCGCGGTCAAGCATTTCGCGCAGGCGCAGCTCTTGCTGAACCGGGCCGCCGGTTACGGTCGTGTCGCCTTCGCCAATCAGGTTGGCACGGCGCAGCGCGACCGGGTCCCACCCCTGCCCTGCGGCGACGTCGTCCAAGGCCGTTTCAATCGCAAAAAACGCCTGAGGGCCGCCAAACCCGCGCTGCGACCCGCCAGAGATGTTTTCGCTGTGCACAGCCTCGGCGTAGATATTCGCCATCGGCGTTTTATACGATCCGCCCGCACACAGCGCCGCCAAAGAGGCCACATAGGGGCTTAGGTTCTTACGCCCGCCCCCATCAAAGCGCATATTCATTTCGATGTTCTGAAGCTTCATATCCGGGGCAATGGCAACCTGCCCGGTTAGATCGGTCGCGTGCCGTTTCAGGCCCACGCGGAACTGTTCGTACCGATCATACATCAACTGCACCGGGTTACCGTCCGTGAACGCCGACGCCAACGCCAGCATCAGCGAAAACGGCGACCCATCGCGCCCGCCAAACCCACCGCCGGGATAGCAAGTCGTCAGAACGACAGCGTCCAATTTGAACGGCGCATCGGACGAACGGTACATCGAAACAATGTCGGAAAAATCGCCATCAGGCGATTGCGTCCCCAGCACCAAGTTCAGCGTTTTGTTTTCGACGTCGTGCCATGCAAGCCCAGATTCCGGCTCCATGAACATTGGGTCCATCGCCCGCATGTCGCAGGCGAAATCGTGGCGCAAAAGGTCAGGGCGCGCATCCAATGCATCGGCGATCAGGGCTTTGTAACTGTCCGCTTCCAGCGGATAGGAATACGGGTTTGCATTCGCATAATCGAAACTGACGCCCCCGTGGTCGTATTTCACGTAAGTCGTCTTGGGATTGAACACCACGGGATCTTTGGGCGGGGCAGCATCGCCATATTTCTGGAAATCGTCATCCTGAAACGCCATCGCGCGGCTGGCTTCCCGATATTCGGCCAGATCATCAAAGATCAAAAGCGCGACCGCCTGCCCCAGAAAATCAGGAACATTGCCCGGCTGCACGATCAGATCAAACACAACTGCATAGGGGCGATCAAAACCGCGGGTTTTAGGCTGATCCTTGGCTTCTTCTTCAATCCGTTCATCGACCAAAAGATCGCGCCGGATGGCAATCTGGGGTGACCGCTGCGAGGCGTTAAGTTCATTCCCCAGAATGATCCGCGCCTTTTTCGCCGCCGGTGGCAGATAGCGGCGATCAATGCCTTTAAAGACTTTCTCGGTGGTCAGGGCGCGCAGATACATCGCGTAATGCGGCTTGCCCTTCCAATCCTTCATGTCCTTGAACGTGTGGTCGCGGGCAAAGACTTTTTGGCCTGTGACCTTCTTCAACCCATCAATGCGTTGCGTCGCGACACCCGGGGTTTCGGTCGTGAATGGAACCGTGCCATCGGCCGTTTGCGCCTGCCCCATCCCCGAAGGTGAAAGGACCGTTAACGCAACAGCGCCGGAGGCAGTTTCAAGAAACCGCCTCCGACTTAAAATTGCTGTCTGAAAATGTTTTAGCTTGGTGCTCATATGATACTCCTAGTTGCAGAGGTACACATGGTCACCTTTTAACGATAGTCTTTACTTCTAATTTTCCACTCACACCCTTTCTTAACCTTACCCGACGGCAACCCATGTCAGATAGGCGACACATGCAGTTTTTCATTGGCTTTTTCCGCCATTGTCCCGCCCTGCGCAGCAATCCGACCAGCAGCACAAGGACTGTTCGAAGAAGCCAGCCGAAATCTCAGCAGACTTTTCACACTTCGCCTTATTTATAAGCATTTAGGGGCCGACGCGGGCAGCTATGCGCGAAGCCCGCTGACAATCGAACGACTTAAAACCGCGAATCCCGGCACGACGGACAGTAACGACACACAGCTGACGAATCCCGCAACCAAATGGAACTCGCTCCACCCGATTTCAGCGACGACGCGAACACCTGTCCGTTCACTGACGATGTCCGACAATATGGCGACGGATGCGAAACCAATGATCAGCCCAAGCATCGCCCCAGCCACCACCAACGTGTTCGCATAGCCCCACACCACCGACAGCACAAACCGCCGCGGAGCCCCCAGCGCTTGCAACAACGCCATCTGCCGCTGGAACAGTTGCGACAAGATGAAAAGGCCCAGCAAGACACTCGCAGCGACCAGAATTTGCGTTACCACCGCCATCAACGACATCGCTTGGCGCACGTCCCCCATGACCGCGTAAAGGCTGGCAAGGACGGAGCCGGGAAAGAACGCCATAGTTTCGCCTGCGCGGGCAAAGCTGGACTTCAGGCCATATGTGGCGCCGATTGATGTGGCCCGCACAACGACAGCCGGTGTTCCGGGAAAATATTCCGGATCAAAGGGTGGGCCCAGCTGTTCTGCGACCTCTGGGCGGTGCCCGTTGGCAAGCCCATGGGTTTCCCAGACGGTTTCAACCGGAACGATAATCGCGCGGTCCCATGGGCTTCCGGTTGGGGCCAAGCGTCCGACGACGTGAAACTCTTCCCCATGCGCGTCATGCTCGGCCACGTCGCCGACACCATGCGCAGGCTCAAAACCATCGCCAACGGCCAAAGGAACATCAGCACCGATAACGGCGTCCGCGTGATCGCCCCAGATGCGGCCTTGCGCGATTGGCCCGGCCAGATGGGTCACGAACTCGGCCGTGGTGCCCACGATTGGCGCACCCTGATAGCTGTCACCAAAGGCCAAGGGCGCGGCCATCGCAACACGCGCGTCCGTCGCGATAGAGGCATAGGTCACACCATCCAGCAATCCGGCATCCGCAGGCTGAAGATAGACGCTTGCAAGCATCATCGTTACTTCGCTGCCCGGTGCGGCAATGATCAGGTCGAACTTGTCAGCAGCGGCAGCCGTACCAGCGCGCAAGCCGCGTTCTTGCGCCAAAAGCGCCACCCCCAAACCGACCGAAACTGCGATCAAAAGAACGAACAGCGCATTCGCCCACCGAAACCGCCAAAGGATGGCGCGGATCAGCGGGATGGGCGCAAAGCCCCGCGGCAGAACCACGCCAAGCGCCGCAATTGGCAAGGCCAAGGCGCATAGGGTCACCACGTCTTGCGCGGTCGCCGAAAACCCGTGCCAAAGCTCAAGCATCGGCCAGCCCCCCGTCTCTTAGGTAAACAACCCGATCCATCCGTCCAAGCATTCCGGCATCGTGGCTTACAACGATCATTGTTGTCCCGCTTTCGCGCACGTCCCGCAGCAGATCGTCGGTCAATGCATCGGCGGCATCGCGGTGCAGGCTGGCCGTGGGTTCATCCGCCAGCAAAACGCCCGCCCCCGCCGCCATCGCCCGCGCCACGGCGACCCGCTGCCTTTCCCCGCCTGAATAGGTGGCGACAGGGCGCGCGCCGTCGGCAACGCCAAGCCGGGTCAACCGCTCAGCCGCGCGTTTACGGAAATGCGCGCGCGCCGCGCGTGGCTGAAACAGGGCCGCAATACCTGCGTTGGCTGCCCCGCCAAGTTCATCGAACAGCATGAAGTCCTGAAAAATCATTCCGATATGATCCTGCCGAAACGCCGCACGTTGCGCGGGGCGCATCGCGCCAAGATCGTCACCGCCCCAGCGGACCCGGCCGCGCTGGTTATCGACCAACCCCGCCAGCGCAAACAACAGCGTTGACTTCCCTGCCCCGGACGGCCCGGCGATGCCCAGCGTTTGCCCAGCGGCCAGTTGCAGGGACGGCACGTTCAACAGAACACGCCCGCCCGGCGCGGTTACCATCAAATCCGAAAGGTTAAGCGACAGCGTCATGTTCTATGAATACCGCGCAGCCGTCAGACGAACGCGGCTTAGGAACCCGGTTTCGGGGTCCTTCAGCGGGCCAAGCTCCAACACGCCGGATGCTTCGATACGCACGTTAAAGGGGATCACCCGGAACTGGCGCTTTGTGTAAATCGCCATGATGTCATCGGGCCACTCGGCCTCTGTTTCACAGAAAGGGCAGACAGACATCGGCTTTTTCGTCAGCACAAAGAACTGACCATCCGCTTTCAGCGGCGGCGCCATAAAGCCTGTCACGGTAATTTCTTTCCCCTCTAGCGATAGCGCCAGATCAGAAAAACTTAGGTCTTTGTTGTAGAGGTCGCGCACCGCGATTGGCGCAGCCTGGGCGGACACGCCCACTGGCGATATCAAGCCGGTCGAAGTTGCAGCCAAAAGGAAGTGGCGTCGGTTCATCATCGCTTTGTTCGCAGTCTTTAAAGGTGAACGGCCCCCGCAGAAGCGGGAGCCGGAAGGACCAGTTCACGTTGCCAAAAATCATTCAGCGGTGGCTGCGTGGTGCATCACGTGAAAGATGTAATTCTGCTCAACCGTGCCGTCGAACAGATGGGCAAAGGGCCCTTTGGCATAAACCGCGACGTCTTCACCCGAATGCGTTTCGGACGACGTTGGAACCAGCGCCTGCTGAAGATAGTCAACATCGGTGGCTTCTTCCTGTGTCAGATCAGGACGCGCACCAACCCAGTTCACGTCTTCGCGCAGAACCGAACCACCGCCATTCAGATAGCCAGCAACCGTGTATGGTTTACCGTCTTTGGCCAGCAGGGCCTCGTTAGAGTGTTTGATCCCTGCGCCATCGATGCCCATGCAAAGACCAAGGATGTCAGAGCCCCGACCACAATAGCCGTTGAACGCAATCGCGTGTTCGTGGTCAGCCGTAACAATGATCAGCGTGTCTTCGTCATTCGTCAGCTCGTCCGCCAAAGCGACGGCTTGGGCAAAGGCAACGCCGTCGCGCACAACGCGGGCCAAGTTGCCGTCGTGGTTGGCGTGGTCAACGCGGCCGGCTTCGACCTGAAGGAAGAAACCGTTTTCGTTGTTCGACAGCGCTTTGATCGCAGCGCCGGTCATTTCGGCCAACGAAGGTTCGCCCGAACGGTCGGCTTCGTATTTCATATGGCTTGATTCAAACAGGCCAAGGATTGGCGCGCTGCCGTCCATTGGGGCGGCATCAAACGTGGCCTGATCCCAAGCGTAATAGGCACCCATTTCTTTTGCCATATCGATCAGGTTTTCACCCTCGGCGCGCTTACCGGTTTTGCCTTCTTCGTCGGTGATGTCTTTCCCGATGAAGTGACGGCGGCCACCCCCCATCGCAACCTGAATGGTGCCATCTTTCAGGTTTTCGATCAGCTGTGTCGCGATGTCGGCCTGCTGTGTGCACCCTTCTGGAACGCTGTCTTCAAAGTTGCGGTCAACCGAGTTTGCGTAAGCAGACGCCGGTGTCGCATGGGTGATACGCGCCGTCGAAACAACGCCGGTTGCTTTGCCAGCGGCGGACATAATGTCGTTCATCGAAAGAACTTGGTTGCCTTCGATCGACGCGCAATCGCCCCGGTTTGCGTTCTCGTTCACGCCAACAACGCCAGCTTTGGTTTTCACGCCAGACATCATCGCGGTCCCTGTACCAGCCGAGTCTGGCGTCTGCGCGTTCACATTGTAGGTCTTGACCAAAGCAAGGTTCGGGAACGTTTCCGCAGGCAGCACGTTTTCGTCGCCATAGTTGCCGTTCTGTTGACCATGAAACAGGCGTGTGGCGTAGTTCGTGCCAACGCCGTTGCCGTCCGAAATCATGATAATGATGTTCTTGGCTGTGCTGGTGTTTGGCTGCTTGGCCAGCGCAGCTTTGATCGCGGCTTGGCCGTCGGTGAACCAGGTGTTGCCTGCCTGTGGCAGGTCCTGAGCAATAGCCGTTGTCGCACTAAGCGCAAAAACCAAGGAAGCAGCAAATTTCGTTTTCATGATCGACCCCTGTTTGATGTCGAGGCCGTCCTACGCGCGGCAAAAAACGAAAAAATGAACCTTTTGTTGCAGATTTATGAAACTGGTTTTGTTGCTACGCGGGGAAGTCAGGTTTGGAACAGCCGGTATGCGCCCTACTGGCGCAACCGGCTGAACGCTCGCAATGCGGGTTTCTCGCGCGTCAAAGGCTGCGGGCGATATCCTCGGCCAGTTGGCGCCATGCTGCGTCATGCGCGCGGGCGATGTCAGCCAGTTCAGGCGAACCCGTCGGAACCGCGATTTCAAAGCTGCTGATGCTGCCACTTCGGTCAGTCGTGAAAGAATCGCGGCGCACTGCGTACTGCCCGGTCAGGCGCAACATCCCGTCGGCGGTGACAAGCATCTGTTCCACGCGCACCGTCAGTTCAGCATCTGGGTTTCCGTCAAGCGGCCATGGCGCGGCGGCAACTTCGGCCCCGGTGATGGCTGTCAGATTGCGCACCAGCCCGCTTGTCAGCGCCCGCGGCGGAGTGTCCGCCCAGATCACGCCGGGCACCAGCCCCACAAGCCCGTTTTCCCCTTGAACGGCCACTTCGACGGCTTCGGCATATGCGGGCAAAGACACCTCGGCGACAGATACAGATCGCGCAGCGCTTCGTACTTTCAATGCCGATGTTTCGGGCGCAATGGCCAGCCGCGCCGGTTCCCCCGAACAGCCGGCCAGAATGGCCGCAAACACAACACAGGAAAGGCGTGTGGAAATCGTCATATCATCGTCCCCTCAGCAAGGAATTGGGGTTACGTTCGATCGTGCGCGCAAGCGACCGGAAAGCCTCTGCCGCGCCCGACACATCGCGGATTGCGCCCCGCATTTCATTATAGAACCGCGAGTCCGAAGCATAGCCCTGTGCAACAGCGCCCAGGCCAGCGGCAAGCCGATCAAGCCGCCCAACAAGCGCGGGCAACTGGCCACTCACCGCTTCGAATGCGGCAAATGCTTCTTCCGCAGACGCCAAGGTGCCGTTCAGGTTTTCAACGGCCCCACCCGCCCGCAATTCGCCAAGCGCTGCGGACAGTTCTGTTAGTGTGCTGTCAAGCGACCCGGGCAGGTCTTCGATCCCTTCGGCCCTTAGAATCTCCTCGGTCCGTTTCACGACCCTATCAAGCGACGTCGTGATTTCAGCGAAGGGTACCGCGTCGATTTCAGCGACAACCCCATCGATACTGGCCATGATCTGCGGCAGGTTTTCTGTCGCAACTTGAATATCGGCGACGGTGGTCGTGATGCCCGCAACAGCAGCATCCATATCATCCACCAGCCCCGTCTGTTCGATATCGGCAAGGATCGCATCAAGATTGGTAAGCGACGTCGCCAACGCAGGTGCGATTTCTGCCACGGACGGGTCCGCCAAGACTTCGTTCAGACGCCCAGTGGCGGCGGTGGTATCGGTTGCCAGTTGCTCCAACGGGAAACTTTCCAGTCGTCCCACAAAATCCGACAGGTTCTTTGACAGGTCGGGCAGCCCTTCGACAAAGGCGCTGGTGCCTTCGGCAATGGCGTCTGTTTGCTCTAGCGCAGCAAGCACAGTTTTCACGCCTTCGCTTGCGGTGATCTGCGCGGCCAGTGCCTCGAAATCCGCGCTGGCGTTTTGCAAGTTGGCAAGTATTTCGGGCAGCTCATCCGCCGAAATAAGGGTCCGTGTATCACCGATCAGCGCGTTGGCGTTGGCTGGCACCTGCTGCAATTCAGGGTTTTCAACAAAGCGGGTCACAGCGTCCAGCGTGTCGATGGCAGAGGTCATCAACTTTTCAATCGGAAGGTTGTTCACCCGGTCCATCAAACCATCAAGGTTTTCGGTCGCGTCCGTCAGGTTAGCCGGCGCATCCGGAAGAAGCGGCATCCCGAAAGTTTCCAGATCAAGCGCCAAGGGTTCCACCACAGGCAGGTCGGCCAGTTCCAGAACCATTGTCTGCCCCAGAATACCCTCGGAAGAGATGCGAACCCTAAGCCCGTCTACAACACGAAGCCGCAACCCCTCCAGAATGGCTTCCTCATCCGCATCGGCATCCAGCCCCAACCGGCCGGGCGCAATCGTGAATTGAACCAACATCTGGATCGCATCGCGCGGTCCAGCCGGATCGACATAGCCCGAGATGTCGGTCACCTCGCCCAGCTTGATCCCCTGATATCGCACGGTCGCGCCAACGCCCAAACGGATGTCGTTGGCGGGCAAAAGAACGGCAACACTCAGGCTTCCTTCGCTGGGCGCTTCGAAGACGTCAGACCGGGCCTGACTCTCGCTGCCGAAAACATCAAAGACATGACCGTCGTTCACGGCCGCCCCGCCTGTCACCAGCGTGCCAAAACTGACGCCACCTTCGATCAACGACGCAAGGCTTTCCACATTCACCGACAAGCCCCCCGCACCAAGGTTCAGCGAAATACCCGAAGAATCCCAGAAATGGGTGTTGGTGGTTAGCCTTGTGTCATGCGGCGCGGCGATAAACGCCTCGATCGTTACGGCGTTGCCGTTTTCGGAAAGCACGGGTTCGCCAAGCTGGCCGACTTCGATCCCGTTGAACAACACCGGCGCGCCCGCTGAAAGCTGGCCACCTGTCCGGGGCCGCAAAACGACCCGCGTACCCCGTTCGCCCGGTCGGGCAAGAGGCGCAGCTTCGTTCGCAACAAAATGGTGCCCTACACCCGATGCCGCCTCATCCCAGACGCCTTCGATATAGACGCCTGAAAGAACGGTATTCAGGCCGGTGACCCCGCGCGCCGAAACCTGCGGGGCAACCAACCAGAATTGCGCATCGCCATCGACATAGGGCGCGATGTCTTTGTCCAGCCGCACATGAGCCTCTACGGCGCCAAGACCGGGCGCAAAGCGCAGATCCTCGACCATGCCAACCTGCACTTCGCGGTAACGCAGCGGCGTTTGCCCTGCCTCTATCCCCTCGGCAGTGGGAAAGGCGATCACGATCAGCGGCCCTTGATCGCGCCAAGTTTGCCAGACAACCCCAGCCGAGATCAGGATCGCGGCCAAGGGCATAAGCCAAACCCACGATAGGCTGATACGATGACCGTCATCGGTCAGGGGTTCGGGAAGGTCATTGTCAGTCATGGACAGAGGGTCCCCTCAACTGATCCCAAATACGCCGGGAATCGAAACTTTGCGCCGCAAGCATCGTGAAAATTACTGACAGCGCGAAACAGACTGCCGCGATGCCTGGATTGATGGTGGCCAGCACGTCGAATTGCACAAGCGCAGTAAGGATAGCAACAACGAAAACATCTATCATCGACCAGCGACCGATGAATTCGACAATCTCGTACAGCCAAAGAAGGCGATGTGGGTCCATCCTGTGCGCACGCGCCGTCAGGATGGCCAGATACGCGATGGCAAGGAACTTACCCACCGGAATCACCACGCTTGCAAAGAAGACAATACCGGCGATGCCGTATGCGTGATGGTGCATCAATTCGATGACCCCGCCCACGATCGTGCTCTCCTTGGTATGAAACATCTGCGTGGTGCGCAGCATCGGGTAAAGGTTCGCAGGAATATACGCGATCAACCCGGCAAGCCACCAAGCCCACGCTTTCTGCAAGCTATGAGTGTCACGGCTGACAAGCCGTTCCCCGCAGCGCGCGCAGCGCTGTTGGTTCATCGGTGAAATCTGGCCGCAACTGCGACAGACCACCTGCCCCATCGCGCGGGCCGTGACTATGTGTTCGTGTCGATCGCCGTCCAAAGCGTGTTCCTGCACATAAAAGTGTCTTTATAGACGTTTAACGCCACGACGGCGGCAAAAGCCCAAAACGCGGGTCCGACGGATATCGTGGCCATCCCCGCCAGTTTGACAAGGGCGACTGCAACGCCAACCATGAAAATCTCTGCCATGGCCCAAGGCTTCAGCAGAAATGACCATCGCAGCGCCAACTGCGCCTGCGGGAAGTTGCGCCAGCCCATCAGCACGGGGCCCAGCGCGTAGATCAGCAACAAGAAACGCGATAGCGGCAATACCAGAATGAATCCCAAAACCGCGATCGATAGCGGCACCATGATGCCTTCGCTGAAGCCAAGGATCGCATCAAAGACCGACGCTCGGTTGTGAAATGTCCCGGCCCGCAGATCAAGAAACGGCATGAAGATCACAAGCGACATCAACGCGAGGTTCGTGATCGACACCCCGACCACCCGCGCGATTGCGGCTCCGCGCCCAAGGGTCAGACGATAGCCACACTGGCGACAGCGGGTCGCGCCTCGCGCCTGTTCTGGCGAAAGGGTGTAAATCGCGTCGCAGATCGGGCAGCCGATCCTGTTGTCCATTGCCGTCATTGTTGCGATGCCTTTCCTCCCTTCGCTTTGCCCATTGCCGCTAACCTTGTCCATGGCATTAACTTTTGATGCGACCCAGCGGTCATTCGTTGGTGCAAAGATAACGCATTGCGCGGCATGCGCCATCACATGCAGCTATTACGGGCCCTTGGCGACCACCAACCGGCGAAATATCACGCACAGAGGCTTTGAAATGGTAAGCTGCCTGCATGAGACAAGCATTGTCGATGAAAGCAGCGACCGTTCACCGATATGGTCCGCCAGAGACCATTTCGCTGGGCGAGCTACCGCCTCCTCAACCTGGCGTGGGTGAAATTCGGGTGCGCGTTCACGCCACGACCGTCAACCGCACCGATACGGCCACACTTCGCGGGCACCCGTTTTTCGCACGGGCGATGACGGGGCTTCTGCGCCCAAAGATGCAGATTTTGGGCATGGATTTCGCCGGGGTAGTCGATGACGCGGGCGATGGCGTATCCGCATTCCAGCCGGGCGACCGTGTGTTCGGCATCTCGCCCGACCTCTTTGGCGCACATGCCGAATATATCTGCCTGCCCGCCGACGGGGCGGTTGCGAAAATTCCGGGCGCGCTTCGGTTCGATCAGGCCGTCATCGGCGAAGGCGCGTGGTATGCCAATTCAACCACCAAACGGCTTCGCCAAGGTCAGCGCTGTTTGATCTATGGGGCGTCCGGAGCAATAGGAACTGCGGCCGTTCAACTGGCCAAAACGCGCGGCACCGAAGTGACAGCCGTCGTCGGCCAAAGGCATATGGAACTTGCCAAGGCCCTTGGTGCGGACAGGGTCCTGAACTACGAAACCCAAGACTTCACCGCTATCGGTGAAACCTTTGATTTGGTCTTTGATGCGGTCGGCAAAACGTCGTGGTTTGCGTGCCGTCCTCTTTTGAAAAAGGGCGGTATATTTGCCGCAACCGATCTTGGCCCGTTCTCTTCGAACCTTATTCTGGGCGCATGGTTCGGGCTGACCGGCAGCCAGCGTGTTGGCGTACCCTTTCCCGAAGACGCGCCCGGTTTTATCCAACAGTTGGCGGAATTGGTGGCAGCCGGGCAATTTCGCGGTGTGTTTGACCGCAGCTACCCGTTTTCGGATATCAAAGAGGCGTTCCGCTATGTCGAAACCGGGCAGAAGACGGGGATCGTTGTGATTACGATGCCCTAAAAGTACGCCGCCCGTCAGTCCGATTTCCTGACAATGCCCCGCGCCACAAGGTCGTCTATTTCGTCTTCACGAAAACCAAGTGCGCCCCCCAACACCTCGATAGTGTTTTCCCCCAGAAGGCTTGGTGGCTGGCTTGTCGATGGGCCATCACCGTTAAAACGGATCGGCCCCCTTACCATCTTCAAGCTGCCCTCGGTCGGGTGTTCGACAGTCTCAACCAGCATCCGGTCTTGAACATGCGGCTGCTCCAACGACTCTCCGATCGACAGAATAGGCGCGCTTGGCACGTCAAAGTCGCTTAAGCGTTCCAACCAATAGGCCGTTGTGTCCTGCTTCATGCGACTATGGAGAATGTCGTGCAGCGCATCACGGTTTTGCAGGCGCTGATCGTAAAGTGCGAACCGTGGGTCTTCGATCAATTCTTCATGGCCCAGACACCGCGCAAAGTTATGCCAGAACCGCTCTGTCAAACAGGCCACGATGACGTGCCCGTCCGACGTCGGAAAAGACCCATAGGGCACAATGCTGGGATGCTGGGTGCCAACCGGCTGAGGCGTGTCGCCCGTCACAAAATAGATCTGCGACAGATAACCTTGCAGCGCGATCAGACTGTCCAACATCGCAACCTCAACATGCTGGCCCTTCCCGGTGGCGTTACGCTGATGCAAAGCGGCCAGAAGGCCAAACAGCGAAAAGATGCTGCCGCCCATGTCCCCCAAAGGAATGCCCAGCTTGTTGGGGGCCTGTCCGGGTTCGCGATTAACACTCATCACCCCGGACAAGGCCTGAGCAACAATATCGAACGCGGGTTTGTCCCCCAGCGGGCTATCCTGCCCAAAGCCGGTGATCGAACAATAGATAAGGCGTTCATTGTCTTTCTGAAGCGCGTCATAGCCCAGCCCAAGCCGGTCCATGACGCCGGGCCGAAAATTCTCTAGAACGATATCGCTTTGCCGGGCCAAATCCTTTGCGATCTGCACCCCTTCATCGGACTTTAGGTTCAGCGCGATACTTTTCTTGCTGCGATTAAGTGCGACGTAATAATGGCTTAGCTTGCCCTGAAAGGGCGGAAAGTTGCGCGTCTCATCCCCCCTCTCGACAGGCTCTACCTTGATGACCTCGGCGCCAAGATCGGCCAAAACCATGCTGGCATAGGGACCTGAAAGAATGCGCGAAAAATCAAGAACCTTAATCCCCGCCAAAGGGCCGCTGCGTGTGGAGGTCGTGGAATTGTTCATTTCTTTTGTTCTGCCTGCAAAGAGATTTTCATAATAGCGGACGCGCTGGCGACCGGGCCTTTGACACTGCTGATCGCGGCATCAATGAAGATAAGCGACCGCGTCGCATGCCGGATGGAGGCGCGGGCTTCTAAAAAGTCCCCGGCCTTGGCCGCGCCCAAAAACCGCGTGTCCATTTGAACCGTCACGGTGGGCTGCCTGTCGGCCGCGTTCCATGCGACGATCGCCAACACCTGATCCATCAGACTGGTCAGGACACCGCCATGGACCAACCCAATATGGTTCTTGTGCTGCTCTGTGGTCTGAAGCCCATAGGTGTTTCGTTCTTCCATTTTGGTTGAGCGTAGCAAAGGCCCGATCAACGCCATGAAACCCTCAATTTTGACGGCTTTCCAACCCTCTGGCACGCAATCCTGTGTCGTCAAATCTTAGCTCCCTGTGTCAATCTGCAGTTCTTGAATGTGGTCACGAATGGCCATCATGGCCTTAGTCAATTTAGGAAGTTGCTTTTCCTCAAGCCGCTCGGAAATCCCGATGGCGACGATGGAACGGGTCATTCTTCCATTGGTGCCGAAGACCGGAACCGCCACGACCGTCACGCCAGAAATGTAAGTGCCCCGGTCAACCGCATACCCCCGCTCGCGGGCTTCGCGAACCTCTTCGGACCATGCCCCAAACGTCGGGGGGTGATCCCAGACAAGTTTTTCGAATTCACCTTCAAGCGCGGTTTCGTCCTGCACATTGAAGGCCGCGAATAGACGCCCTGTGGCGCTGATCAAGGCTGGAAACCGGCTTCCCATGTCGACCTGCAAACGGAACGGCATGCTTGATTGCGACAAGGCGACGACGATCATCTGACCCGGCTCAGACAGTTGCGTCGCAATGCTGGTCACGCCGAATTTCTGCGAAAGCTCGGAAAGCTTTGGCTGGATCATCGTGGAGAATGTGTTGCGCTGTAATGCCGATCTGGCCAGCGGCAGAATACCGATTCCTATCGAATAGCGTTTGGTTTTCGAATCGAAGTCCACCATCCCCTCGTCCTGCAAAACGCGCAAAATGTGCAGGCAGGTGCTGGGTACAAGATCAAGCTCGCGCGCCATCGGGTTGACCCCGACAGGTTCGGGCGAACGCGCAAGAAACCTCAATATAGCAAGCGCTCTGGTGACCGCCGGGACCTGCCGTTTCGCCGATGTTGATGTCTGATCTTTCGTCATTTTTGCCCTCGGTAAAGCCAATTTTCATTGTCTATATACAACAATATTAGCGTATTGACAATAATTGGCTGCAATCCCTACCGTTGTCAACGAACAGGAAGCACCCCCCGTGGTGATCCGAGTACGAAACTTTGGGAGGCAGACAGGAATGACCCGCCTGACGGAATTCACGTCTTATGCAGACGCGCAAAAGCACTATTCGAAGGAGGGCCTGTGGGAACTGTTCGATGGCAACCGTGAGCGGTTCAATATCGCCCACGAATGCATTGACCGTCATGTCGGCGATGATCGGGTCGCGCTGCGGATTGCCCATTCAGACGGCACAGACGAGGTTGTCACATTCGACGAAATCTCGCGCCGGTCGTCCCAGATCGCTCATTTCCTGACTGACAAAGGGATCGGCAAAGGCGAACGCGTCGCCGTGATGATCGAACCTTCATTGGCGTTCTACTGCGCGCTTTTCGGTGTGATCAAAGCCGGGGCAGTCGCGGTGCCGATGTTTTCCCTCTTTGGGCCGGACGGCATTCGCCTGCGCGTCGGCGACTGCGAGCCAGCGGTCTTTTTCACGAATGACGAAAAGGCCCCCGAAGCAATCGAGGGCGGAGCAAAGAACGTTATCGTCGTCGACCAGGCCTTTCTTGACGGACTGGTTGATTTGCCCACGACCTTTGACTGGGACACGACGGGCCGCGATCTGGCGGTTCTGCAATATACCTCGGGCACGACCCGCGCTTTACCGGCCGCCGTTCAGCACAACCACCAATCCATCGTGACCCTGATGGTCGCCGCGCTTTACGCCACAGGCATCCGTCCGGGCGACAGGTTCTTCTGCCCGTCCTCGCCCGCTTGGGGTCACGGCTTGTGGCATGGAACGCTTGCGCCGTTGGCGATGGGCGTAACGACCGGCACGTTCAGCGGAAAGTTCGACCCCGTCCGCCTGCTTAAGGCATTGCAGGATTTCAAGGTCACCAATCTGACCGCCGCCGCGACCCATTACCGGATGATGCGCAACTCTGGCGAAGCAGAGAACTTCACCTATTGCTTCGACAAGCTGTCTTTCACCGGCGAACCCATCGACTCGGAAACCGCGACCTACGTTGAGCATGTGTTCGGGACCAAGGTTCGGTCCATGTACGGCACGACCGAAATCGGCGTGATCATCGCCAACTATCCCGGAGCCGAGGATCTTGAAGTGCGCGATGGCGCCATGGGCAAGGCTGTGCTGGGCGTCGAAGTTGAGGTCCAGCGCGCAGATGGCAGCCCCGCCGCCCCCGGCGAAACTGGTGAGCTGATGGTCAAGAAAAGGGGCGAATGGTTCCCAACCAAGGATTTGGGCCGCGTTGATGAGGATGGCTATTTCTATCACGGCGGCCGCGCTGATGACGTGATCATCTCGGCCGGTTGGACCATCGGTGCGATCGAAGTTGAAGACGCCATTCTCAGCCACCCGGCTGTTTCAGAATGCGGCGTGGTCGGCGCGCCCGATCCTGTGCGGGGGCTGGTGGTCAAAGCCTTCATCATTCTGAAGGGCCAAGAAACCGAAGGCCTGACCGAAGACATTCAAAACCACGTCCGCGCCCGCCTCGCCCGGCACGAATACCCGCGCCAGATCGCGTTTGTCACCGAATTGCCGAAAACCCCAGCTGGCAAGGTCAACCGAAAGATCCTGCGCGATCAGGAAGCCGCGAAATTTGAAGCCGCGGAATAATCCGCAGCCCCGACAGACACCTCAAGGAGAGCCGAACATGAACGAAATGACACATAAAAAATTCCCCAAGATCACGCAGGAGGGGCTGGACGACCTTCGACAGCGCATCGGCGTGAAGATCGAAAAAACGGTTGAACCTTGGTGCTATGAGGCGACCCGTGACAACATCCGCCACTACGCCCACGGTATCGGCGACGATAACCCGCTGTGGTGCGACCCAGACTATGCCAAGACCACGAAATACGGTGACGTGATCGCGCTGCCCAGCTTCCTTTTCGCGACCAACCGGATCATTTCGGGTTATGTCGGTGGTTTGCCGGGCGTGCATGCGATGTGGTCCGGGGCCAACTGGAACTGGCACAAGACGATCACACGCAACATGGTGTTCCGCACCGAGGCACACCTGAAGGATCTGATCGAACACGATACGCGCTTCGCCGGTCGTGCTGTCCAGCAAATCTATCACGTCGATTTCTATGACGCCGACACTGGCGATCTGGTGGCGGACGCAGACAGCTGGTGTTTCCGAACAGACCGCGATCAGGCCCGTGAAAACGGTACCAAATACACCGAAGCCAAGGCCAAGGGCCGCCGTGTTTGGACCCAGGAAGAACTGGACGAATATTACAAATACTACGAACAAGAAGAAATCCGCGGCGCCGAAACCCGTTACTGGGATGACGTGGCCGTCGGGGATGAACTGCCCACCATGGTTAAGGGTCCAATGACGGCCACCGGCTTTATCGCTTATGCGCAAGGCTGGGGCGGGCTTTACATCCGCACGAACAAATTGGCTTGGCAGCTTCAGCAAAAGCACCCAAGCGCCGGACCTAAAAACCGCTACGGCATTCCCGATTGCCCCGAGCGGGTGCATTGGGAAGAAGAGTTCGCCCTGGAGGTAGGTGCACCCGGTGCCTATGACTACGGCCCGGAACGGACATCTTGGCTGACCCATCAGATCACCAACTGGATGGGCGACGATGGCTTCCTTCGCCAAGCGAAATGTCAGGTTCGTCGGCACAACCCCGAAGGCGACATCATTTTGATCCACGGCTCTGTCATCAGGAAGTTCGAAGAAGACGGGCGTGCCTTGTTGGAAATCCAACAACGCGCGGAACAGCAGGACGGCGAAATGTCCGCCATGGGTTCGGCCATCGTGGAACTGCCCAAGCGCTGAACCCGGCAATCGCAACGGCAAGGGAGGCAAGGCCGATGCTTGAAAAGGTTCTGACAAAAGTGGAGGACGCCCTGCATCTAGCCGGGTGTCTAAGCCTTGTCGCCGTGGCGGGCTTAATCAACGCTGACATCCTCTTGCGGATGCTCGCAAACCGCCCGGTACAGATACAGTTCGAACTAACCGAACTGTATCTAATGCCAGCGCTTGCAACGCTGTCGCTGTCGCGGGTCTTCCGCGATGGCGGCCACCTAGCGCTGGAATTCACCCCAGAGCGACTTCCCGGATTGATCGGAGGCCTGATTTCCAAGCTGCGCCTTCTACTTCCGGCGGCCTTCTTTGCCGCTGTCACAGTCATGTCCGGAAAATTCGCCTACGACGCCATTTCTCATGGGGATGTCGAATACGGGGTGATCGATTGGCCCCTTGGATGGGCCTATGCCGTGATCCCCTTGGGGTGCGGCGTTCTGGTTCTGCGGCTGCTGCACGACGCGTTGTTGAAAAGCGACTTGGCAGAGACCTGAAAAATAAAAATCAATTGGGAGGAGAAAACTATGAAAACCACAACAACTTTCCGCGCGGCGATTGCCGTTGCTTTGACACTTGGATCAACGGCCGCTCAGGCGGAAACCCTGCGCCTTGGAGATTTCCAATCGATCAGCCACATCGTGTCTGTCGAAGGCACGACCAAATGGATGGCCGCCGTGGAAGAGGCGACCGGCGGCGAAATCACGTTTGAACATTTCCCTTCACAGCAGGCCGCCAAGTCCAAAGCGCAGCTGGACGCCGTGAACAATGGCATCCTTGATGCCGCGCTGTTGGGAACACCCTATCACGCGGATGTTCTGCCGCTGAACTCGGTCGTGGCATTGCCGGGCTTCTACGGCTCTGCCGAACAGGGTACCAAGGCGCTTCAGGCGATGCTGAAAGACGGCCCACTTCGCGAGGAAATCCTTGAAACGGGCGTCACGCCAATCTTCGGCTTTGTGCTGCCGCCTTATCAGGTGCTTGCCAAGGCGCGGCTGGGCATGCCCGCCGATTGGGACGCGCAAGACATCCGCACCTCAGGCTCAACACAGGCCATGACCGCGCGGGCACTTGGTGGGGTTGGCATTTCAATCCCTGGGCCCGAAGTCTACACCGCTGTGGAACGTGGCCGGCTGGATGCGGTTCTGTTCCCGCTTGCCTCGGTGCCCGGCTACAAGCTGAACGAGGTGGTCAGCCATATCTCAACCAACGGGTCCTTCGGCGGTTACAGCTTCGTTATGGTCATCCGCAGCGACCTATTTGACGGTCTGTCCGCTGAAACCCAAGCAGACCTCATTCGCCTTGGCGATGAGTCCGCGATGCATGTGGCGCAGGCACAAGACGCATCTGTTTCCACGCTGATCGCCGAATGGAAAGCAGCAGGCATCGACACCTACATGTTCTCGGACGAAGAGCTTGCCGCAGTGACTGGATCACTTGGTGCCGTCAGTGCCGATTGGGTAGAACGGATCGCCAACGAAAAGGCGCAGGCTGTTCTGGATACCTATCAGACGCTGACCAGCAACTAATCCACCGACAAATCCATACCCTGGGGCGGCCGCCGATTGTCGCGGCCGCCTTCCATTCAAAATCTATGCGGGCCACGAATGCTGACCTTTTTCACAATACTGATCGTTTTGGCTTTGCTGATGGCCTTTCGGGTCCCAATCGCCTTTGCCATGGGCATTGCGGGAACACTGGGCCTTGCGGCGCAATTGGGGGTCCGCCCCGCGCTGGCGGTTCTTGAGCGAACGTTCTTTGACACCTCTGCGTCCTTCATCCTTGTTGCCATTCCCTTGTTCATCCTGATGGCTGAACTTCTGACAGCCGGGGATGTTACGCGGCGGGCAATCGTCGCCTGCCAGTCGTGGATCGGCCATATCAAGGGCGGGCTTGCAATCGCCACTGTTGCGGCCTCTGTCATTCTGGCGGCGCTGGTCGGAAGCTCTACAGCCTCTACCGCCGCAATGGCCGCCTCGGCCTTTCCCGAAATGCGCGCGCACAAATATTCAGACCGGCTCTCTACTGCGGTGGTCAGTGTCGGCGGCACGCTTGCTGTTGTTGTCCCGCCCTCCATCGTGCTGGTGGTCTATGGAGTGTTGACCGAAACCTCGATTGGCAAGCTGTTCATCGCCGGTATCATCCCCGGCCTACTCACCGCATCCGGCCTTGCCTTGGTAATCAAGATCATCGCGCACACCACCGATCAGGCCCCAAAGGGGGACCCTTTCGTCCTGAAAAAAGCCGTCAAAGACAGCCGTCATGTCATCCCAATGGTCCTGCTTATGCTTGCTGTGATCGGCGCGATTTACGGCGGCATCGCCTCCCCTTCCGAGGCTGCGGCGCTTGGCGTCATGGGATCGTTGCTGATCGTATTGCTTCAAGGCACGCTCAGCTTCGTTCAGTTCAACAAATCGGTCAGCGGAGCAATCCGCGCCACAGTCATGATCGTCGCCATCGTCGGGTGCTCTGCGATCTTCTCAAACTACCTTGCCTTCACCCGCATTACCCACCGCATGTTGGAATTCGTCGCAACCACCGACATGTCGCGCGAGACGATCATGGCAATCATCATCCTCGTTTTGCTGATAATGGGCATGTTCATGGATCAGCTTGCGATCTTGTCGCTTGCGATGCCGCTGGCTTTTCCCACCGCGATGGCACTGGGCTACGATGCTGTCTGGTTCGGGATCGTGGTCACAAAGACGGTCGAAATCGGCCTGCTGACCCCACCTCTTGGTCTGAACGCATATGTGGCGTCGGCCCAAACCCGGGTGCCGTTGGGAACCATATTTCGCGGGATCCTACCCTTCCTCGGGATGGAGGTCATCGTGCTGTTGGTCTTGCTATTCTTCCCCCAAATCACGCTTTTCCTACCCGAGCTGATGACCCGCTAACAAACCCGGCAAGCGAGCCAACCGACCTTGGCCCTAGGGTCATTCCCGCATGCGTCTGCCTTTCGGTAGGGCCAACCTTGGACAAAGCTGGAGAAGCTCTAAGCGCTCAGGTCATCACGTCACGATCAGACACCTCTGACGCAAGCGTTGCGCTATGAAAACAAACAGAAAAGGCCGCCCAAGACGGCCTTATCACAACGACCACATACCATGATGGCGGAGACCAAGAGTAGCCATCTTCAAAACCAGTGCTTGAGCATAGCAGCCAAGAAATCCGGAGTGAGCTCATATCCAGCTGCATCTCCGATCACAGAGTCTATGCCGCAGTGTGGGCAAAGAGCTGTTGCGCCCTCCGGATGCCATTGATCATCGCACCAATCTTCTATCTCGTCAGGAGTAAACACCGCCTGACAGTAGAAGCAGCCGCACGTCTTGCTAGCGAGAACTTCTTCCCTGTTTCTGGTCGACTTTCCGTTTGCAGCCTTCAAATCTTCAGCCATTTGATCCTCAAAAACACCACGATTTCTACTACGCAACGAATAAAAGCGAGTCTAATCGAAGAGAATTCAAAAGCAAAAAAGAAATGCATATAAACCAACAAAAACAACCCCATAAGGGGTTGAATGAATGCTAGAACAATTAAATCAAAATGGTAGGTGGCGGAGACGAAGGGATTCGAACCCTCGAGACGGTTTCCCGCCTACTCCCTTAGCAGGGGAGCGCCTTCGACCACTCGGCCACGTCTCCGTCGACCCGTTTAGCGGTGTGGCCGGGTGGGTTCAAGAGGAATTGAGCGCAAATGTTCAGGCTTTTCACACAAGAGCTTGTTTGCAGCATCCCAGCATCAACTCTTGCTTCAACCCGACCCAGCCCAAGCCCTCAAGCGGAGACTCATCTCAACTGTAATCGGCTAGTCTAATGCCCAACGGGCGCGTGGCGATTCAAATGCATGGGAAATGGCTTCGCACCCCAAGGGCGGCTTGCGCCCGCTCCAAACCGCTAACCATACAAAAAAGGGCAGCCCCCTAGGCCGCCCTTTCAAAATTGCGTCAGACGCGCAAAGATTTCCGCCTGTTACGAATTGAAGAGGAAGTGCAGAACGTCGCCGTCCTTAACCTCATACCCCTTGCCTTCGGCGCGCATCTTGCCTGTTTCCTTGGCACCCTGTTCGCCATTGGCCGCGATGTAATCGTCATAGCCAATCGTTTCGGCGCGAATAAAGCCGCGCTCGAAGTCGCCGTGGATAACGCCGGCGGCTTGTGGGGCCAGCGTCCCCTTTGCGATCGTCCAGGCGCGGGCCTCTTTCGGGCCGACGGTGAAATAGGTTTGCAGGTCCAGCAGCTCGTAACCGGCACGGATCATGCGGTCCAAGCCGGCCTCTTTCAGGCCAAGCTCTTCTAGGAACATATCAGCTTCGTCGGCTTCCAGCTGGCTGATTTCCTCTTCGATCTTGGCAGAGATCACGACGGATGCGGCACCCTGCTCTTCTGCCATTTTTCTAACGGCTTCGGAATGTGCGTTGCCCTCGGCGGCTTCGTCTTCGGCCACGTTGCAGACATAGAGGATCGGCTTGGTGGTCAGCAGTTGCAGCATGTCCCACGCTTTTTGGTCGTCGTCGGCGATTTCGACGGTGCGGGCGGGCTTACCGTCTTCCAGCACAGCCAACGCCTCTTTCAACAAGCGTTCTTGCTGAACGGCTTCTTTGTCGCCACCGCGCACCTTGCGAACGATGTTCTGAAGGCGCTTTTCGATGCTTTCCAGGTCGGCCAGCATCAGTTCGGTTTCGATAACCTGCGCGTCTTCAACCGGATCAACGCGGCCCTCGACGTGAGTCACATCGCCATCTTCGAAACAGCGCAGCACGTGAGCTATCGCATCGCATTCACGGATGTTGGCCAGAAACTGGTTACCCAGGCCTTCGCCCTTGGACGCGCCCTTAACAAGGCCTGCGATATCAACAAACGTCATCCGCGCCGGAATGATCTGTTTGGAACCCGCAATGGCGGCCAATTTGTCCAACCGCGCGTCTGGCACGGCAACTTCGCCGACGTTCGGCTCAATCGTGCAGAATGGAAAGTTTGCCGCCTGCGCCGCCGCCGTTTTGGTCAGGGCGTTGAAAAGGGTCGATTTCCCCACGTTGGGTAGCCCCACGATACCGGTCTTAAAGCCCATGTTTTCCTGACCTCCGAATGTTACACGGGCCGCTTCTAAGCAGTGTTTTGCGGCTTCGCAAGTGAATGCAGGATTCCGGCGAATTGTTCCCCGTATTGTCGACCAAACGCCGCAGTAACGAATGAAAACTTCGCTTTCTGCGCGGGAAGGATTGATTTCGCCTGCCATTTTGCGGCATTCCGGGGCGACCGCAGTGGAAGGACCCCGGATGACCCGCATCGACCGCAAATTCGCCGCCCTAAAAGAAGAGGGCAAGAAGGCTTTCGTGGCTTACGTGATGGCGGGTGATCCAGACTATGACACCTCGTTAGAGGTGATTAAGGGCCTGCCCGGTGCGGGCGTCGATATCATCGAAATGGGCATCCCTTTTACAGATCCAATGGCCGATGGCCCAACCATTCAGTTGGCAGGTCAGCGCGCGCTGGACGCAGGCCAGACCCTGCAAAAGACGCTGGATATGGCGACAGAGTTTCGCAAGACCGACGATACCACCCCGATCGTGATGATGGGCTATTACAACCCGATCTACAGCCGCGGCGTACCAAAGTTTCTGGAAGACGCGAAAGCGGCAGGCATCGACGGGCTGATCGTGGTGGACCTTCCCCCCGAGGAAGACAGCGAACTGTGCATCCCCGCGAACGAAGCGGGCATGAACTTCATCCGCCTTGCCACGCCCACCACAGATGACAAGCGCCTGCCGAAGGTTCTGCAAAATACCAGCGGCTTTGTTTACTATGTCTCGATCACCGGCATCACCGGCGCGGCCGAAGCACAGGCCGCCGATGTCGCGCCCGAGGTTGCACGGATCAAATCCCAAACCGATCTGCCCGTCATCGTGGGTTTTGGCATCAAAACACCCGATGCAGCCGAAAGCATCGCAAGCGTTGCCGACGGCGCGGTTGTCGGGTCTGCCATCGTAAAGCTGATCGAAGAAAAGCGTCCGGTGGACGAAATCTTGGCGTACGTGAAATCTCTGGCGGACGGCACCCACCGCGCCTGATCAGCCCAGCGTTACGTCCAAGATCATCATCAGGATCAGGCCAATCGTCAGCCCGGCGGTTGCCGCATTCTGATGCCCATGGCGATGGGTTTCTGGGATAATCTCGTGGCTGATAATATAGATCATCGCCCCTGCGGCGAACGACAGCCCCCATGGCAGGATCACCTCTGAGACGCTGACCATGGCCGCGCCCAGCAGCCCGCCGACGGGTTCGATCAGCCCGGTCGCCAACGCCACCACGAACGCGCGCAGCTTGCCGTACCCCTGCCCGCGCAACGCAACCGCAACGGCAAGCCCTTCGGGTGCGTTTTGCAGGCCGATGCCCGTGGCCAGCGACATCCCATTGGTCACATCGCCCCCGCCAAACCCAACGCCAACGGCCATGCCTTCGGGAAAGTTGTGGATGGTGATCGCGATCACGAACAGCCAGATTTTCGCCAATGCGCCGGGGTCGGCCCCTTCAGGCCCCGCAATGAAATGTTCGTGCGGCAAAGCCTCGTTCAAACCGGCAACCGCCAGCGCACCCAACGCGATGCCCGCCCCGGCGATCAGCGCGGCGATATTGATATTGCCATAGATCGAAACAGCCGCATCAATACCCGGCAGGATCAGCGAAAAGAACGACGCGGAAAGCATGACCCCCGCCGCGAACCCAAGCATCGTATCGTTCGCCCGGCGGGACACCTTGCGTTCTAACAGCACAGGTATGGCACCGACCCCGGTCATCAACCCGGCCGCAAGACTTGCAAGAAGGCCCATCATCACAATGCTCATACGCGCAGCTTGCGCCAGCAAAGGCGGTGGACCAAGTGCTTTTATGCGACTGCGGCATTGTCACCTAGCCCGCGCATTGGTAATGGTTTCTTACCAATGCGAAAGGTAAGCGCCATGCCCGTGATCACCAACATCGAAGACCTGCGCCGCATCTATAAACGCCGCGCGCCCAAGATGTTCTATGACTACGCTGAATCCGGCAGCTGGACGGAACAAACCTTTCGCGAAAATACCTCGGATTTTGAAAAGCTGTACCTGCGCCAACGCGTGGCCGTCGATATGGAGGGGCGTTCGACCGCGTCCCAGATGGTTGGCCAAGATGTGGCCATGCCCGTCGCGCTAGCCCCCGTTGGCATGACCGGAATGCAATGCGCCGACGGGGAAATCAAAGCCGCCCGCGCGGCCGAAAAATTCGGCGTGCCCTTCACGCTGTCCACCATGTCCATCTGTTCGATCGAGGATGTGGCCGAACACACCACCGCGCCCTTCTGGTTTCAGCTGTACGTGATGCGCGATGAAGACTACGTCGCGCGGCTGATCCAGCGGGCCAAGGACGCGAAATGTTCGGCCATGGTGCTGACGCTTGATCTGCAGATCTTGGGACAGCGGCATAAGGATTTGAAGAACGGCCTTAGCACCCCACCAAAGCCGACGCCAAAGACCCTGTTGAACCTTTCGACCAAATGGCGCTGGGGCATGGGCATGCTGGGCACCAAGCGCCGCCAGTTCGGCAATATCGTGGGCCACGCCAATGACGTGGCCGATATGTCGTCGTTGATGGACTGGACCGCGAAACAGTTCGACCCCCAACTGGATTGGGAAAAGGTCAAGGAATACAAACGCCAATGGGGCGGCAAGATGATCCTGAAAGGCATCTTGGATGCCGAGGACGCCAAGATGGCCCTTCAGGTTGGGGCCGATGCGATTATCGTGTCCAACCACGGCGGGCGGCAGCTTGACGGTGCTCTATCGGCCATCCGCGCCCTGCCCGCGATCATGGACGCCGTTGGTGACAAAATCGAGGTGCATCTGGACAGCGGCATCCGGTCTGGACAAGACGTGCTGAAGGCGTTGGCGCTGGGGGCCAAGGGCACCTACATCGGGCGCGCGTTTGTCTATGGCCTTGGCGCGATGGGCGAAGAAGGCGTGACCAAATCGTTGGAAATCCTGCACCGCGAACTGGATATCACGATGGCCCTATGCGGCCGCAAGGACGTGCGCGACCTGGACCGCGATGTATTGCTGGTGCCGAAAGGGTTCAGCGGCGACTGGGAATAATCAGCCCAACCGGCGGAACGTCAGGTAATGTGGCGTCCGCCCTTCGCGCAGGGCCTTTTGTTCATAGCGCGTTGAAATCCAATCGCCCCACGGCTCACGCCAATCGGTTGGCCCTTCGGCCAGCCATTCAAACCCACAGCGCGGGACCTGCTCCAACGTTTGACGCACATAGTCTGGGATGTCTGTCGCCACGCGGAAAATCGCGCCGGGTTTCATCACACGCGCCAAAGGTTCCAGATGTTCGGGCGTTACGAAGCGGCGGCGATGGTGCCGTTTCTTCGGCCACGGGTCAGGGTACAACAGAAACGCCCGCGCGATGGACGCATCTGGCAGCACATCCAGCATATCGCGCGCATCACCTGGGTGGATCGAGATGTTCTTAACATCTGCATTGCGGACTTTGCCCAGCAACATGGCAACGCCGTTGATAAACGGCTCGCACCCGATGATCCCGACATTGGGGTTTTCAGCCGCCTGATGCACCAGATGTTCACCGCCGCCGAAACCAACCTCTAACCACGTCTCGCGATCGTCGCCGAAAATATCGGCCGTGTTGATCGGGTTGCGGTCGGGGTTGTCTTCCCAGCTGATATTTTTCGGCATCCACCCGGCAAGGTCTTCAGTCAGATAATCCATCTGACTGTCGCGCAGGGTCTTACCCTTGAAGCGGCCATAAAAGTTGCGCCACGGGGCGCCAGAGGGGTGTTTGGTATCGGTCATGGTTGTATCTAGACGTGAAATGGCGAGCAATTTGCCCGCCATCCCTAACGTTTCACTGTGAAAGGTGCAAACGCACCCCAAGGGTTACACGGATTTCTTCAGCACCTCGACCAGATCGGTCTTTTCCCAGCTAAAGCCACCATCGGCTTCGGGCGCGCGGCCAAAGTGGCCATATGCGGCTGTGCGCTGGAAGATCGGCTTATTCATTTGTAGATGCTCACGAATGCCGCGCGGGGTCAGGTCCATCGCCTGCGCGACGGCCTTTTCGATCTGGGTTTCGTGCACTTCACCGGTGCCGTGCGTGTCAGCATAGATCGACAACGGCTTGGCAACGCCAATCGCATAAGACAGCTGAATTGTGCAGCGTTTCGCCAAACCAGCGGCAACAACGTTCTTCGCCAGATAGCGGGCAGCGTAAGCCGCAGAACGGTCAACCTTGGTCGGATCTTTGCCCGAGAACGCGCCGCCGCCGTGTGGGGCCGCGCCGCCGTATGTATCAACGATGATCTTGCGCCCGGTCAGGCCCGCGTCGCCATCAGGGCCACCGATAACGAAGGTACCGGTTGGGTTCACCCACCATTCGGTTTCGTTGGTGATCCAGCCTTCTGGCAGAACTTCGGTGATGTAGGGGGCAACAATCTCGCGCACCTGATCTTGTGTCAGATCTTCGGAACGGTGCTGCGTGGACAGAACGATGGACGAAACACCAACCGGTTTGCCGTTTTCGTAACGGACGGTCAGCTGCGATTTTGCATCTGGTTCCAGCTCTGGTTCAGCACCGGATTTGCGAACCTCTGCCAGACGGCGCAACATTGCGTGGGCGTAATGGATGGGGGCTGGCATCAAATGCTCTGTCTCATCCACGGCATAACCGAACATGATCCCCTGATCGCCCGCGCCTTCTTCCTTGTCGGAAGAGGCATCAACGCCCTGCGCAATGTGGGCGGATTGTTCGTGTAGATAGTTATCCACGGTCATGTTCTGCCAGTGGAAACCGTCTTGTTCATAACCGATGTCCCGCACACACTCGCGCGCAATATCTTCGACCCGGTCAATCACCGACTGGGGGCCACGAACCTCTCCACCGATAACAACGCGGTTGGTGGTAGCGAATGTTTCACACGCAACGCGCGAAACTGGGTCTTCTGCCAAAAAGGCATCAAGAACCGCGTCCGAAATACGGTCGCATACTTTATCGGGGTGCCCCTCTGATACGGACTCAGAGGTGAAGATGTAGTTCTGCCGAGACATGGGAAGTGCTCCATTATGTGCAAAACTGTCACGTCAGGAAGCCGTTGTGACAGTTGGGTCCACGCCGCTTACGCGCCGTATGCACAGCGGTCAACGGGAATTCTTGCGCCGCTGCGTCACAAGTGCTGCAAGTGCAACAATCAGGATGATCAGCGCCGGCCAGTCGCCTGTGCGCGAATAGACCGTTGGCGCAAGGGCTGCGGGCACGGCCACCGTCAGCTGCCCCGCCGTATTCAGCGGCAGTTCACTCAGCACACGACCCCGCGCGTTAATCACCGCCGAGACACCCGTATTGGCAGAACGCAGAACAGGCAGGCCCTGTTCAACCGCACGCAGCCGCGCCTGAGCAAGATGCTGATACGGGCCCGAAAAGGTACCGAACCACGCGTCGTTGGTGATCTGCAAAACCCAATCCGGACGCTCTGGTGGCGCGTTCACATCATGAGGAAAGATCGCCTCGTAGCAAATAAGCGGCAGCACGATACCCAGTTTGCCAAGGTCCAACACCGCCGCCCCAGTACCCGCGCCAAAACCGGAACTATTAGCGGCAAGGCCGTATATGCCCATTCGGGCGAACAAATCCCCTAGCGGGATGAACTCACCGAAGGGCACAAGGTGGTGTTTGTCATAAAGGTCGTCGATGCCTCCGTCCGGGCCAATAACCACCAGTGAATTCAGCAACGCGCCGCGGTCGCGCCGCAAAATACCAGAAACAACCGGCGTTCCGCCTGCTGCCTCTGACATCATCTTTAATACCGGTTCCGCATTGTTCAGCAGATATGGCACGGCCGTTTCAGGCCACACGATCAGATCGGGTTTCTTCGCGCTGGGCTGGGCTGTGAATTCCAACTGCCGTTCAAAGAACACGCGGATCATGTCATCGCGCCATTTCAGATGCTGCGGCGCGTTAGGCTGCAACAGGCGCACGATCGGTGCATCAGGGCGCTCTGGCATCGTTTTTGCCAATTGCGCAGCGCCTAATCCCCATGATCCGGCCACAACACACAGCGCGGCAACGGCACCGCGCCAGCCCAATACCAGCGGCAACGCAACCGTCAGCAGCGCCACAAGACTTAATCCATGCGGGCCAATCCACGATGCAAGCTGCATCACCGGCGTGCTAATCCAAAGGTGCCCGATCAAAGCCCAGGGAAACCCCGTAAAAACATAGCTGCGAAGCATTTCCGCGAAGGTCAGCGTAACGACCAAAGCGAACGCGCGGGCCATCCGCCCTGTTGCCAGCCAAGTCGCTGCATAAGACGCACCGGCCCAAAACAGCGCCATTCCGAACCCCATCAGTGCAAGTGCGAATGGGGCCATCCAACCATGGCGGGGTATATCCACCAGAAACGGCTGTACGATCCAAATCAGCGCGGCCGCGAAATATCCGGCCCCGCCCAGCCAAGCGATCCGCGCCGCCTTGCCCGGTGATTGCGCAGGTAGCACCAGTGCGATCAAGGCCGCCAGCGCGGATAACGCCAGCGGCCAGATGTTAAAGGGGGCTTGGCCTGATGCCGCCAATACTCCGGCAGCAAACGCGACCGCCAAGGTCGGCCCCCGCGCCTGCCCGTCAAGCAGCGAAGTCAGGCGCGGATGCATGACGTTAGCTTTCCTGCGCCTCGGGGAAACGCACGCGAAGGCGCTTAACGCGCCGTGGGTCGGCATCGACGACTTCGAACTCGGCACCGCTTTCGTGCGGCACGACTTCGCCACGCGTAGGAACGCGACCGGTCAACATGAAGACCAAACCGCCAAGGGTGTCGATCTCTTCCTCGTCTTCGGCATCCACAAGCTTCTGGCCGACAGCGGCCTCAAACTCGTCCAAGGGCGCGCGGGCTTGCACCAGATAGCAGCCCGGCTTTTCCTCAAACCAAGGATTGCCTTCGGCGACATCATGTTCATCTTCGATTTCACCGATGACCTGTTCAATCAGGTCTTCGATGGTCAGCAGCCCGTCAACGCCGCCGTATTCGTCGATCACAAGCGCCATGTGCATGCGTTCGCTTTGCATCTTCTGCAACAAAACCCCAATCGGCATCGACGGGGGCGCGAACAGCAATGGGCGCACCATCGGTTTCAGCGCAAATTTGCCGCTGGCCCCGTTAAACCCGTGCTTCAGCGCCACGTCTTTCAGGTGGATAAGCCCAATCGGCGTATCCAGCGTACCGTCAAACACAGGCAGGCGCGTCATACCGCTTTCGCGGAAGACCTTAACAAGATCATCCTTTGAAATATCGGCAGGCACTGCCACGATCTCGACCTTCGGGATCGCCACATCTTCGACCCGCATCCGGCGCAAGTTGCCCATG
The DNA here is from genome assembly GCF_900184935.1 of Actibacterium lipolyticum. Classification (GTDB taxonomy): domain Bacteria; phylum Pseudomonadota; class Alphaproteobacteria; order Rhodobacterales; family Rhodobacteraceae; genus Actibacterium_A; species Actibacterium_A lipolyticum. The sequence continues at coordinate 831,356 of NZ_FXYE01000002.1, forward strand.
CCCAAAGGCACCGACGCACTTGCAACACCAGAGATCGGATCGCTGACCTGCTCTTCGCTGTCGTCTTGAGTTTCTGTGGCGTTAAACGCCTTGATCAGGCGACCGAACAAGCCGCTCTGTTTCATTTCTTCGTCCACTGGCGCGCTTTGCGCTGCCATAGACGAGCCGTCGGTCTCTTCGCCCATCGTTCCTTACCAAAAAACCGGGCTTGATCGCCCGTACCTATCCATATGGGTCTGCAAGCCCCAAGGTTGCAAGTATTTCTACCTCTAAACCTTCCATCAAAGCGGCATCCTGCTCGCGAATGTGGTCATAACCCAACAGATGCAGGCACCCGTGGACCAAAAGATGGGTCACATGCGCTGAAAACGCTTTACCCTGCTCCTGTGCTTCGCGGGTGCATGTTTCAAAGGCAATCGCGATGTCGCCCAGCTCTTCGGGCATTCCTTCGAACCCTGTTTCAGGGTGTTCGGGCGTGCCGCCGTCGTCTTCGGCGGCCAAATCATCAGCGGGCCAAGAAAGCACATTTGTCGCAGAGGGCTTTCCGCGAAAATCCGCGTTCAGAATGGAAATACGCGCATCGTCACAGGCCAGAAGGCTGATTTCGAACTGATCCGGCGTCAGGTCCAGCCGCGCAAGCGTGGCGCGGCACGCCTGTTCGGCCAACGCGGGCAACCCCGCGTCGGACCAACGATCATCTTCTATTAACGTTTCTACGAGGTCAGGCATCGGCCTTGTCGTACGCCTCGATGATGGCGGCGACAAGCGGATGACGCACCACATCTTTCGCGGTGAAGTAATTGAATGAAATCTTGTCGATCCCTTTCAACAGGTTTTCCGCATCGGCCAAGCCAGAATTCACCCCGCGCGGCAGGTCAACCTGTGTGCGGTCCCCGGTGATGACCATCCGTGACCCTTCGCCAAGGCGCGTCAGGAACATTTTCATCTGCATAGTGGTGGCGTTCTGCGCCTCGTCCAGCACAACGAAGGCATTCGCCAAGGTCCGCCCGCGCATGAAGGCCAGCGGCGCAATCTCGATCCGCTTTTCTTCGATCAGCTTGGCAACCTGTTTGCCCGGCAGAAAATCCCCCAGCGCGTCGTAAAGCGGCTGCATGTAGGGATCGACCTTTTCCTTCATGTCACCGGGAAGGAAGCCCAACCGTTCGCCCGCTTCGACAGCCGGGCGCGACAGGATGATCTTATCCACGTGGCCGCCGATGAACATGTTCACCGCAACAGCAACCGCCAGATAGGTTTTACCCGTACCCGCAGGCCCAATGCCAAACGCCAATTCGTTGGTAAACAATGAACGAACGTATTCTTTCTGCGCTTCGGTGCGGGGTTCGATCAGCTTTTTGCGAGTCTTAATCTCGACCTGACCGCCTTTAAACATCTCTAGCTGGTCACCGTCACGTGTGCCGGTCCCATCGCCAGAGTCGCCCAACCGAATGGCGCTGTCGATATCGCCTGCATCGACCGTTTTACCGGATTCCAGACGCGCATAGAGTTGCTGCAAAACCGCCGCGGCCTGCCCGCGCGCATCGCCATCGCCCACAACGGCAAGCTGGTTGCCCCTGCGAATGATGTTCACACTAAGCTTATGTTCGACCTGTGCGAGGTTGCGGTCAAATTCGCCGCAAAGATCAATAAGAAGGCGGTTATCAGGGAACTCCAAAAGAGTTTCATGAACTGCTTCGCTGTTCGGCGGGGGGGTCAGAGCGTTGATGCCCAAAAAAGACTCCGTTTGTTAAAGCCTACATAGATATGGTGGCAATCAATGCGCGAATACGCAAGCGATAGCAGCAAGGTTTCACGCAATTGAAACAAAAAAGGCGACGTGAACGCCGATTTGCAGGGTTTTTCAGCAGTAAATTTCGCAAGATAAGACCAGCGCACAGATCAGTGAACGCCCTGCCCCGTTTCCCAAATCAGCCACGTCTGACCACCGCGCGAAGCGATCCCGCCTTAATCGGTGATCAGGTCACCAGCCAAAGAGTTCGTTGACGACGCGCTGATTCGCACCCGTGCGACAGTGCCCAACAGCGCGGTCGGCGCCTGAACATGCACCGCATGCAAATAGTCCGACTTGCCGATCAACTGCCCATCAAGGCGGCCCTGCTTTTCAAACAATACGCCAACCTCGCGGCCGACCATGCTGTTCTGAATTTCCACCTGCTGGCGCGTCAGCAGCGCCTGAAGACGCTGCAGCCGTTCGCCCTTAACATCTTCGTCCACCTGTTCACGCTCTGCCGCGGGGGTACCCGGACGGGTGGAGTATTTGAAGGAATAGCATTGGCCGTAACGAACCTCTTCGACCAAAGCCAATGTATCCTCAAAATCCTGATCCGTTTCACCGGGGAAACCCACGATAAAATCGCCCGACAACAGGATGTCTGGGCGCGCTTCGCGGAAGCGTTCGATAAGGCGGATGTATTCCTCGGCGGTGTGCTTGCGGTTCATCGCCTTAAGCACCTTATCGCTGCCAGATTGCACCGGAAGATGCAGATAGGGCATCAGCTTTTCACAATCGCCATGCGCCGCGATCAGGTCGTCATCCATGTCGTTCGGGTGCGAAGTGGTGAAACGAATGCGCTTCAACTCTTCGATCTTAGCAAGCTCGCGGATCAGTTTGGACAGCGTCCAATCGCCGTCGGCCCCTGCCCCGTGATAGGCGTTAACGTTCTGACCAAGCAGCGTAATTTCACGAACACCACGTTCAACCAGATCGCGCGCTTCCGTCAGCACGCGTTCGGCGGGGCGGCTTACCTCGGCCCCGCGGGTATAGGGCACAACGCAAAAGGCGCAGAATTTATCGCACCCTTCCTGAACCGTCAGAAACGCGGTTGGGCCGCGGCTGGCTTTGGGTCGCTTGGCAAGGTGTTCGAATTTGTCTTCCTCGGGGAAGTCAGTGTCGAGAGCTTTGGCCCCCTCACGCGTCTTCGCCTCCATCTCGGGCAAGCGGTGATAGCTTTGCGGACCAACGACCAAATCAACCGCCGGCTGGCGGCGCATAATCTCTTGCCCTTCGGCTTGCGCAACACATCCTGCAACGCCGATTTTAAGATCAGGGTTCGACGTTTTTAGCCCCTTCAACCGGCCAAGTTCCGAATAAATCTTTTCAGCCGCCTTTTCGCGGATGTGGCAGGTGTTCAAAAGGATCATGTCCGCATCGTCTGCGGTTTCAGTTTGCACATAGCCCGACCCGCCCAGCGCCTCGGCCATGCGTTCGCTGTCATAGACATTCATCTGGCAGCCATAGGTCTTGATGAACAATTTCTTCGGATCAGACATGATACTCGCGCCCTTTTCTTAAGCCTCGCGTCCTACACAAACGCGCGCCTGCCCGCAACGCTTGCAATACCATCCGATATACTGGATTTTCCGATGGCGCCATTTAGCGCGGGAACAACAAGGGCCTAGGATGAACTACAGCGGGATAAGCGATTTTCTGGCAAACGGCGCGGCGGCGCTGGCCAAGGGCCCAATCGCGATTATCTGCATCGAAGATCTGGTCGAGGTCGAGGCAACCATACGGCATCACCTTAACCTTGGCTTTGCTTCGGTCGTTCTCCTCGCTCCGTCAGAGCTGGAGCTGCCTCTGGATCTTGCAGAACGGGTACATTGCGTCACCATGGATGTGCATCGTGACGGCAGTTTCCTCTATGCCATGAACAAGATCATTCCGGCGGCACCTGATAAGTGGCTTTATTACTGCTACAACACAGAGTTCCTGTTCTTCCCGTTTTGCGAAACCCGCACGATCGGCGAAATGCTTGCCTTTCATACCGAAGAACGGCGCGCGGCGATGGTGACCTATGTCATCGACCTTTACGCCGCCGACCTAGAGCAGCACCCCAACGCGGTTTCGTTGGAAACAGCGCTGATCGATCGGTCGGGATATTACGCCTTGGGCCGCAAAGACCCCGATACCGATGAGCAAAAAGAACGCCAGCTTGATTTCTACGGTGGTCTCAGATGGCGGTTTGAAGAACATGTTCCCTTCGCCCGGCGCAAAATCGACCGGATCGCACTTTTTGTCGCAAAACCGGGGCTGGAACTGAAAGACGACCACACATTCAACGATGAAGAATACAACACCTACGCCTGCCCGTGGCACCACAACCTGACGGCGGCCATCTGTTCGTTCAGAACGGCTAAGGCCCTGAAAACCAACGCGGGATCTTCGTTCGACATCTCGACCTTCAAGTGGCATAACTCGGTCGAGTTTGAGTGGGGGTCGCAGCAACTTCTTGACCTTGGCCTGATGGAGCCGGGGCAATGGTTTTGACAAGCGTTTTGGTAATTTCCCCTGCCACCATCGTTCCAATTGATATTGTAATGTGAATGTGTAAACCCATCTTCGAGCTAAGCCAGCAGGGCAACCGAGTAGGATTTTTAACACTATTCGGCCATTCCCACGCCAAAATACTTGCAAACAAGCGGTGTTAGTTTATCCGACTTGAAAACTAAGAAAAACGAAGGCCGTATGACACTTATCAACGACCCCAAAACCTTCAACCCAACCGCAGCCTCTGCGCGCGCGTGGGTTCAAGTCCTCGCCAAATACCGCGAACCCAACCACTTTCGCAGTGTTTTCGAAATCGCAGTGACGATGGTTCCATTCTTTGCCCTTTGGGCGATTGCATGGTGGGCATTGTCGGTCAGTTACCTGCTGGCCTTTGCCATCGCATCGATGAACGCCTGGTTCTTGGTGCGCCTGTTTGCGATCCAGCATGACTGTGGCCACAGCGCGTTTTTCCGCAATCGCCATGTCAGCGACTGGGTTGGCCGCGCCCTTGGTGTGCTGACCCTCACCCCCTATGACGTTTGGCGGCGGTCGCATTCGATTCACCATTCGGCGGCTGGGAACCTTGATAAGCGCGGCATGGGCGACATCCACACCCTGACCGTAAACGAATACAGGGCCCTTTCGTTCTGGGGGCGCGTTGGTTACCGGCTGTATCGCAACCCGATCGTGCTTTTTGTGATCGGCCCTGCGTATATCTTTGTCATTCAAAACCGCCTGCCGCTTGGTTTCATGCGCGCCGGTTGGCAATATTGGGTCAGCGCAATGGGCACCAACATTGCCCTTGCCGCAATCATCGCCGGTATCATCTATTTCGGTGGCCTGATGCCGGTTCTGCTGATCTTCCTGCCGACCACACTTATCGCAGCATCCATTGGCGTTTGGCTGTTCTACGTACAGCACCAGTTCGAAGAAACCCACTGGGACCAAGACCAAGACTGGCAGCTGCATGACGCCGCCCTCCACGGCAGTTCGCATTATGTGATGCCTAAAGTGCTGCAGTGGCTTACCGCGAATATCGGCGTTCATCACGTACACCACCTTTACAGCCGCATCCCGTTCTATCGCCTGACAGAGGTTCTGCGCGACCACGCCACACTGGCCGAGGCACAGCGCCTTACGATCATGGAAAGCTTCGCCTGTGTGAAGTTGCAGCTATGGTGTGAAAAAGAGCGTCGGCTGCTCTCGTTCCGCCAAGCCCGCGCATTACACGGCGCGCTATAAGACAGAAATCCGGGGCGCTTTTATGCGCCCCTTTTTCTATCTGGGACTAACCTTTTGCCCCCGACATCCTGACGAGGGCGCAAAAACCATCGGTCAAAAAAGGCTGATGTTTCTGCAGGATAGACAGTTGGACGCTACGTCCCGCCACGCTGGCCTGCAAATCCAAGCGTTTTTCAGCTATAGTTTCACTTATTGTAGTAGTAATTTTTGGTGAAAAATATGCGGTACTTTATTTTAACAGCTGCACTAACTTTGTTGTCCACAGCCCATACAGCACATGCTGAAGACGGCAAATATTACCCCGGAACCATATGTCAGTACTGGAGCGCCTCTGAAAACACGAGCCGCTCTAATATGGGCATCTCGCAGTTTGGCTGGGTCAGCAACAAGGGAACCTCGGGAAGCCTTAGGGTCGTTTGCCCGCTGATCCGCGAACATCACGACGACGATATCTCAAGGGTCTTTGTCCAGGGCATGGATCCGGAGTGTGCTGAAGCACAAGAAAACGAAACATGCTCGCCAGCGATCACATGTAACATCAGCATTTCCAACAGGTTCGGTGATCCGGTTTCTGGCTCTCCTCACGGCTTTACGTTGAAACGAATTGACGAAGCAAACAACGGCAATAGTCTTGTCGCCCGCGCCGGCATCGGTGGCGGCAGAACAAATCTCAGCGTGCCCAAGGCCACAAGCTCGGGCGGCTTCTTTACCTACAACGTGTTCTGTCAAATCCCGCCGGGACAGCGCATTACAGGGCTATTGCTCGCCGAGGAATAAACCTGCACCAATTGGCGCGGCCCATCGTCAGACTCGGCTGTGGGCCGACGCTGTTAGACAATCTCGATTAAAGGAACGGACTTTAGGTCCGGCGCAGTCGGATCACCACGTCAACCTTGGCGATCTCAGCCCCTTCGGGCGCGTCGGGCAGGCCGGTGATTTGCAGCTTGTCCGCTGGCGCGTCGGTCAGTTCGCCGTCATCTTCCCAGAAGAAATGCGGGTGGTCGTGGGTGTTGGTGTCGAAATAGCTTTTCGAACCATCCACCATGACTTCTTGCATCAACCCCGCATCGCAGAACGCGCGCAAGGTGTTATAGACGGTCGCAAGCGACACCTTCTCGGAACATGCGGATGTGTCGGCAAACAGGCTTTCGGCTGTGACATGGCGGTGGCGCCCATCGCCCACCAGAAGCGATGCCAGCGCAACGCGTTGCCGTGTCGGGCGCAGCCCGGCACTTGCCAACCAATCTGTTCCGCGCTCAATCGCCTGTGGCGTCATCAGCCTGCATCCAATCATCTGTATGGGCTGTATATAAGCCCTGTTGTGCCTATGTTTCAATTGAATTTCGGTCGCAGGCAGATAACCCGCCCCCCTTTCGCAGCTATTGCATGCCCGTTATGGGCGATGGTAGAGGGGTTGGGACAACGATCACGAACGAAAAAGGGGCAAGGCTGAATGGCCGATTTTCCGAGTAGCTTTGACAAAGACGACCTTTTGAAATGCGCGCGCGGGGAGCTTTTCGGCCCCGGCAATCCGCAATTGCCTGCGCCCCCCATGCTTATGATGGATCGGATCACCGACGTCAGCGCAGATGGCGGTGAGTTCGGAAAAGGCCATATCGTCGCTGAATTCGATATCACACCGGACCTATGGTTCTTCGAATGTCACTTTCCCGGCAACCCAATCATGCCCGGCTGCCTTGGCCTTGATGGCCTGTGGCAGTTGACTGGCTTCAACCTTGGCTGGCGCGGCTGGCAAGGGCGCGGATACGCGCTGGGTGTTGGCGAAGTCAAACTGACCGGCATGGTGCGCCCAGATCGCAAGATGCTTAGATATCACGTGGACTTCACCAAAGCCATTCAAACGCGCCGCCTGACCATGGGCGTCGCCAATGGCTGGGTCGAAGCCGATGGTGAAGTGATCTATCAAGTGAAAGACATGAAAGTCGCACTTTCCGAAAGCTAAGGCTTCATTCGGACATACAATATAAGGAGCGTCCCCATGCGCCGCGTCGTCATTACCGGGATCGGGATCGTATCGCCGATCGGAAACAACGCCGAAGAAGTCGAAGCCAGCCTGCGTGCTGGCCGCTCTGGCATCACCGCCGAAGAGCAGTACAAAGAACACGGCTTCCGCAGTCAGGTCGCGGGTGTGCCCCAGATCGACCTTGCCGAAAACATCGACAAGCGGCAGCTGCGGTTCATGGGCCCCGGTGCGGCGTATAACTACATCGCGATGGAACAGGCGATCAACGACTCCGGCCTGGAAGACAGCGATGTTTCAAACGAACGCACTGGCCTGATCATGGGGTCCGGTGGGCCGTCCACATCGAACTTCTTTACGGCGTTCGACACGGTCATCCAAAAAGGCAGCCCAAAACGCATGGGCCCGTTCATGGTGACGCGCTGCATGTCGTCCACCACGTCTGCCTGTCTGGCGACTCCGTTCAAGATCAAGGGCGTTAACTATTCCATCACGTCGGCCTGTTCGACCTCTGCGCATTGCATCGGCAACGGTGTAGAGCAGATCCAGATGGGCAAACAAGACATCGTCTTTGCCGGTGGTGGCGAAGAGGTGGATTGGACCCTGTCCTGCCTGTTTGATGCGATGAACGCGATGTCTTCCAAATACAACGACACGCCCGAGCTTGCCTCGCGCCCGTTTGACGCCACGCGCGACGGGTTTGTGATTGCTGGCGGCGGCGGTGTTGTCGTGTTGGAAGAACTAAGCCACGCGCTGGCACGTGGTGCCAAGATTTACGGCGAAGTCACCGGTTACGGCGCAACGTCCGACGGGCACGATATGGTTGCCCCATCCGGTGAAGGCGGCGAACGGTCGATGAAACTGGCCATGTCCACCCTGCCCGAAGGCCGCAAGGTTGATTACATCAACGCCCACGGCACATCGACACCTGCGGGTGACGTGACCGAAATGAAGGCCGTGCGCCGCGTCTTTGGCGAAGGCAGCACACCACCCGTTGCTTCGACCAAATCGCTGACAGGCCACTCTTTGGGCGCGACAGGTGTGCACGAAGCCATCTATTCGCTGCTGATGATGAACGGCAATTTCATCGCGGCTTCGGCCAACGTCACCGAACTTGACCCCGAACTGAAGCCCGAGGAAATCGTGACCGAACTGCGCGAAGGCGTGGAACTGGACAGCGTTCTTTCCAACAGCTTCGGCTTTGGCGGCACCAACGCCACGCTTTTGATGAGCAAATATAACGGATGATCTTTCATGCCTGAATTGATGAAGGGAAAGCGCGGCCTTGTGATGGGCGTCGCGAACGAACGCTCAATCGCTTGGGGCATTGCCAAGGCGCTGGCCGAAGAAGGCGCCGAGCTGGCGTTTTCCTATCAGGGCGATGCGTTCGGTAAGCGGGTTGAACCGCTGGCCGCCAGCGTTGGCAGCGACTTCTTGGTTGATGTCGATGTAACGGACGACGCGTCGATGGATGCGGCATTTGCCGCGCTAAAGGAAAAGTGGGGGACGATTGATTTCGTCGTCCACGCCATCGCATTTTCCGACAAGAACGAACTGACGGGGCGTTTCATCAACACCTCGCGCGAGAACTTTAAAAACTCTCTCAGCATCTCGTGCTTTTCGCTAATCGATGTGGCGCGGCGCGCGTCCGAATTGATGCCCGAAGGCGGGTCGATCATCACGCTGACCTATGCGGGTTCGAACCGGGTAACGCCGTTCTATAACGTGATGGGCGTGGCAAAGGCGGCATTGGAAAGCGCCGTACGCTATCTGGCCAACGACCTTGGCCGCGATGGCATCCGGGTGAACGCGATTTCACCGGGTCCAATGAAAACGCTGGCTGGCGCAGCCATCGGTGGCGCGCGCAAGACTTTCCGCTATACCGAAGCGAACGCCCCCCTGCGTGAGAATGCGACGCTGGAGGCGATCGGCGGCACTGCGGTTTATCTGGCCTCTAAGCAAGGCGCTTGCACCACCGGAGAGATCATCATGGTCGACGGTGGCGTACACGTTCTGGGCATGCCGCAGCCCGAAAACCTGTAATACGAACGGGGCCGCCTTGGTGGCCCCATTCTTGAAATCCGCGTTCCGGCCAAAATTTCTTGTTCTTTTTGTCCGGTTCGGGCCATTCTCCCTTTTGTAAGTGTGTAAAAGGGGTTTTCCGATGGACCAGACGGTTTTCATCAATTTACCTATCACTGACATGAAAAAGGCCCGTGCGTTCTACAGCGCGATTGGCTTCGCCTTTGACGAACACTTTTGCGACGAAAAAACCGCCTGCGTCGTTATCTCGGAAACGATTTTCTTGATGATCATGACCCGCGAAAAATTCGCCGGTTTTGCGACCTTGCCCGTGTGCAATCCGAAGAAGGAAACCGGCGTACTGATCGCACTGTCGCGTGACAGCCGCGCCGCGGTGGACGCAATTACACAAGCCGCACTGGACGCCGGAGGGGCAGAGCCCAAAGAGCCCAAGGACATGGGGTTCATGTATAGCCGCACGTTCACCGACCCTGATGGCAACGTGTTTGAACCGATGTGGATGGATTTTGACGCGGCCCCCGCAGCGCCAGACGACTAACCCTGTGACGCCCTCGCAACAAAAGAGACCCATCTGAGCGTTTGGCCCACAAGCCACTTTCGCGACACATTGGTCGCTTAGCCGATTATCCATGGTTTTATTATTTTCAATCGCCCTTTGTGCACTGACCCTTTATTCGCTGCGCGGCGGCCTGACCCCATCGGGGCAAATGGCTGTTGCCGGATTTGATTTTCAGGGCTTCGCCCTTGGCGGCCTTGCCTTCGCTGCCGCAGCCTTTTTCTGGGGCCCGATGTACGGGCTGGCCTTGGTTCTATCCATCATGCTTCACGAATTCGGGCACGTCGCTGCGTTTCGCATTTGCGGGCATCACGATGCACGGTTCCGCCTGATCCCGCTGATGGGTGGCGTTGCGATTTCGGATCGCGCCCCCGACAGTCAGGGCGAGGACTTTTTCATCACCCTGATGGGCCCTGCCATCTGCCTTGCCCCAATGGTGCTGTCCTTCGTTCTGGCCGAGGTGGCAGAGCCGTATTCCTACACCGTGGCGGACTTTTTCTATACCTTCGGGTCTGTCACGGCTGCGTTGAACTTCTTCAACCTTTTGCCCTTCTGGCCGCTGGATGGCGGGCGCATGACGCGCAACATGACCTATGCATTCTGGCCCAGCGGCGCCCGTGCCCTAACCGTCTTGATGAGCGCGGCCCTTGCCGCCGCTGCCGTCGCGATGCAATCAACGCCGCTGTTGATCTTCGCGGTGTTCGGCGCGCAAAGCATCTATTCCATGACTCATCTGGACGCGGTTCAACGCCCAATGAAACGGATGCACGCGTTTCTGGCGGCATTGGCGTATTTCTTTACCGCTGCGGCGCATTTCGTGGGCGGGCTGTGGCTGATCCTGTGGTTTCTTTAACCCTGCTTAGGGGGCTGATCATTTGCCATTTCATCGCGCAGCTTCATCCAAGTAGAGCGATACCCTTCGGCATCACCAAAATCCGTGAACCGATCATACCGCGCGTGCGTGTCGGCCAACCGGCGTGAATGTTTGATGGGGCACCAGTATTGCTCTGTACGGCTGGCAACCTCGCGCACATATTCGACCAAGCCGTTGCAATAGCCGCAGTAGGTGCAGTTCAGTTTTTGTAAGCCGTTCAGATAGGCAAGGTGTTGTCGGTCAATGGCGATGTAATCGCCCCGCCGCACCTTCGCGATGCCGTAGACCGGAAAACAGATCGCCTGATAGATGCTGACAAACAGATCCAGCAAGGCAAACGGAATAATCAGGGAATAGATCACCGGCGCGGTCAGTATAACCATCGGCCGGGCGCGGCTTAGAAAACTGCGCAGGCTTTCGCGCGCTTCGCGATGGGAACGGCGCATGTCCTCTTCGAACACGACGCGGCGCTGTTCGACGCGATACCGAAACTCTGCCCGGCGCTCTTCTATCTCGTCTTTCAGGGCGTCCTGAAGTTCGTGAATGCGCTGAATAATCTTCTGGCGCTGCGTTTCCATAATCCCGGCCTTTCTGCGCATGTGATCCCAAAAGGAAAGCACATCGCCAAGGCCGGGAAAATGATTTGGGTCAGACGATTTCGACCAGTTCGAACGCGAAGGTCAGGTCTTTGCCAGCCAGCGGGTGGTTGGCGTCCAGCACGACATGTTCTTCCGTCACTTCGGCAACAGTCACCGGCATTACCTGCCCATCAGGGGATTGCATCTGAAGCTGGGTACCGATGTCCAACGGCAGGTCTGCAGGAACCTGTGCGCGTGGGATCGCCTGTTTGGCGTCTGGGTTGTGGTCGCCATAAGCTTCGCCACATGGGATTTCGACAGTCTTCTTTTCACCAGCGGTCATGCCGGGGATGGCTTTATCAAGGCCCGGAATGATCTGGCCGGAACCAACAGTGAATTCCAGCGGGTCGCGCCCGGCAGAGCTGTCAAAGGTTGTGCCATCGGCCAAGGTGCCGGTGTAATGAATGCGAACTGTGTCGCCCGATTTTACCTGGGTCATCGCGTCTCTCTTTGGTGTGATGAATGAATTTGCAGAGGCCGCGCGATGCTTGCGCAGGTGCTCTGAGCGTTGTGCAAACCTAAAAGACCTGAGGCTGGTGTAAAGCCGTTAGTCCATTGGCTCTGGCGTCATCAGGCCAACCATCGCCCCGGCAGGGTCATATACGATGGCGATCCGCCCGGTGCCCGGAATGTCAAACGGGGCCTGATGGACCCGCCCGCCGATCTTTTCAGTTTGGGCAACCGCCGCGTCCACGTCATCCACGGCAAAATAGCTAAGCCAATAGGATTGCGTTTCAGGTGGCATATCCGTCGCGCCGATATCCATAAGGCCTGCGGTCGGCTTTCCGTCCTGCATCGCGATGTAATAGGTCATCTTACCCATTGGCTGTTCGCTGATCGTCCAGCCGCATGTGGTTTTGTAATATTCAAGCGCGGCGGGCACATCGCGGGTCATCAATTCGGTCCACCAGACCTTGCCGTGATTGTCAGACATAATTCTCTCCTCAAAATACAGGGCCAAGCATACACGATTCTACGAATTGCGGGTTTTCTGTTTCGCCCCACCTGTGCAAAGCTCCGCACAAAGGGAGGCCACAATGACCATCACCACCTGTGTATTCGATGCCTACGGAACCCTGTTCGATGTCACCGCCGCCGCACGCGAGGCCGCCGCCGAACCCGGAAACGAGGCATTGAAAGGCATCTGGCCCAAGCTGGCGAACGACTGGCGGTTGAAACAGTTGCAATACACATGGCTGCGGGCGGTGACAGGCGATCACACCGATTTCTGGGAGGTCACCCAAAACGGCCTTGATTGGGCGATGGAGGCAGCGGGCCTGTCCGATGCCGCCCTGCGCGAACGCCTGCTGGCGCTTTATTGGGAACTGTCCGCCTACCCCGAGGTGCCAGAAATGCTGGCCCGCCTAAAGGCCGCCGGGATGAACACGGCGATCCTGTCCAACGGTTCCCCCGACATGCTGGACGGCGCGGTGCAATCCGCAGGCGTGGGCGACGTGCTGGACGATGTTTTATCGGTGGAAAGCGTCGGTGTCTTTAAGCCCCACGCGTCGGTCTATGACCTTGTCGGCAAGCGGTTTGGTTGCGCCAAGGATCAGGTGTTGTTCGTGTCGTCCAATGGGTGGGACGCGGGCGCGGCGACTGGATACGGCTTTATCACCGCATGGGTTAACCGCGCAGGCGAACCGGTGGATCGCCTGCCATGGGTGCCCGCGCACATACTAAGCGACCTAACCACAATCCCAGAACTAGCATCGAGGGTCTGATGGAATTCTTCACCGCTGACGATGGCGCAAAGATCGCCTTTCGCGATACCGGAAACGGGCAGCCGTTGCTGTGCCTTGCCGGGCTTACCCGCAACGCGACGGATTTTGATTATCTGGCCCCGCATCTGGATGGCGTGCGCATGATCTGCATGGATTATCGCGGGCGCGGCGCGTCAGACTGGACCGGGGCAGAAACCTATAACGTCCCGCGCGAGGCGCAGGATGCCATCCAGCTGTTGGATCATCTGGGCCTTGGCGCGGTGCCCATCCTTGGCACCTCGCGCGGGGGGCTTGTGGGGATGGGCCTTGCCGTTGGCACGCCGGATCGCGTGGCGGGCCTATGCCTGAACGACATCGGCCCAGTGATCGAACGTGGCGGGCTGGAACGGATATTCGACTACGTCGGTCGCAACCCTTCCTCTGGCAGCTATGAAAGCGTCGCGGCCTCGATGGAACGGATGATGGACGGGTTCGCCAACCTTCCCGAAGGCCGCTGGCTGGAGGAGGCGCGAAAGCACTACGTCGAAACGCCAGAGGGCATGAAGATCAATTATGACCCAGCCCTGCGGGACGCGTTCTTAGAGGCGTTCAACGGCGAACAGCCCGACCTTTGGCCGCTGTTCGCGGCGCTTGCCGATAAACCTGTGGCGCTTATCCGTGGCGCGAATTCTGATTTGTTATCTGCCGAGGTTGCCGCCGATATGGCCAAACGCCACCCCGGGATGATCCACGCCGAAGTACCCGACCGCGCCCACATTCCGTTCTTGGATGAACCCGAAGCGATCGAGGCCATCCGCGCCTTCATAAAGCAGTTCGCGTGAACATCGACATGATCCAAGCCGCAGCCAAACGGCTGCGCGGCAAGGCGCGGCGCACGCCGTTGCTGTCTTCGCCGTTCTTGGATGAAGTCGCAGGGCGGCGGGTGTTTGTGAAACCCGAATGCCTGCAACACACCGGGTCATTCAAATTTCGCGGCGCATGGTCGGCGGTGTCGGCCCTGCCCGAAGATGTACGCGCCAAAGGTGTAATCGCGTTTTCATCGGGCAACCACGCCCAAGGCGTTGCCTACGCGGCGCGCGAACATGGCGTTCCGTCGGTGATCATCATGCCATCGGACGCGCCAAAACTGAAAATCAACAACACCCGCGCCCTAGGGGCCGAGGTCGTGCTTTATGATCGGGCCCATGAAGACCGCGATGCCATCGGGGCAAAACTTGCCGCCGAACGCGGCCTGACGCTGATCAAACCTTTCGACGAACCGCAGGTGATCGCCGGTCAAGGCACCACAGGGTTAGAGATTGCCGAAGACGCCGCCGCCCTTGGCGTCGAAAACACCGATGTGCTGATCTGTTGCGGTGGCGGCGGTCTGACGTCAGGCATCGCACTGGCCTTAGAGGCGAAGGCCCCCACCCTGCGCCCCCGCCCTGTTGAGCCTGTGGGGTTCGACGATGTCGCACGATCCCTCAAATCCGGGCAGATCGAACACAACACGCAACTGACGGGTAATATCTGCGATGCGGTGATCTCTCCCCAACCGGGCAAGATTACCTTTCCGATCATGTACCGCCTTTGCGGGCCGGGCCTATTGGTGACGGAAGAAGACGCCAAACGCGCCATGGCTGCCGCCTTTTCCCGGCTGAAACTGGTGCTGGAACCCGGCGGCGCGGTCGCTTTGGCGGCTGCTTTGTACCATGGTGATAAAATCGAAGGCGACACAGTGATCGCCGTCGCCTCGGGCGGCAATGTAGATGCAGAAATGTTCAGAACCGCCTTGGCGGAATACGGAGACGGCGCATGACCGAATTCACGATTTCCAGTTTTAATGTCAAAAACCTGATTGGGGCCGAAAAGGAATATTACCGGTTCGAAGAATACACCCCCGAAGAATTCGCATGGAAACAGGATTGGCTGGCCGATCAGGTCATGACGATGGACGCCGATATCGTCGGGTTTCAGGAAATCTTCGAAGAAGAGGCCCTGCGCGAAGTCATCGCCGAAGCTGACGTACGCGGGATTGCCTCGAACGAGGCAAGCGTGCCGGACCGTTCCAAACGCTATGCCCGCAAGGCGATCTTTCGCAAGCTGGCCTATGCCCCCTACAGCGACGCCGCGCTTGCCTTTGCACCGAACCTGTCAGACAGCGGCCCCGGCGAACGCCGCCCGGGTCTGGCGATCCTGTCGCGGTTCGGGTTTTCGTCAGAGCCAGAGGTGATCCAACAGCTTGATCCACCGTTGCAGATCCCGTTCCACCATCTGGGCGGCGGCGGCGCGGGCAATTACACCGTCAAACGCCTGTCGCGCCCGCTGTTGAAAGTGCGTATCCCGGTGGGTGGGCGCGTGATTACCGTGTTCAACTGCCACCTGAAATCAAAGCTGGGCGAATTCATCCGCCCCCACGGCGAACGCTATTCGCCCGAGGTTGACCTGCTGCACTATGACCCCGAAGGGCGTGCCATGGGGTCGTTACGCGCCGGTTTGCGCCGCATGGCCGAAGCATGGGTTCTGCGCAAGCTGATCGTCGAAGAACTGAACCACGGGCACCCGGTCATGGTGCTGGGCGATTTCAACGACAGCGAAAACGCCGTATCGACCGAGATCATCACCGGAGAGGCCCCATTCCGCAACTATGCCTGGATGCGCCGTCACAACGCCGAAGCCGCCAATGACCGTTACTCCAAAGAAGAAGCCAAACAGATCAAGGAAAGCGTTGAGCGCGTCCGTCTGCATTCGGCCGAACGGCTGTTCGTGCGCAAGTCCCTGCGCGATATGGTCTATACCTCGGCCTTTGGGGGGGTGTTCGAAAGCATCGACCAGATCATGATGTCGCGCCACTTCCACCCCGATTATGAAAAGCGGATCGGCGAGATGGAGTATTTTTCGGTCTTCAACGATCACCTGACCGATGGGTCACACCCCGAAGCACCCTATAACAAGCTGGCATCGGATCACGGGCAGATCATGGCCCATTTCCGGATGAACGATCCAGACTAAGCCCCCTTTGGGGTACGAAAGGGAGAGGCTGTGGGCATTCGCTTTTTTTCGGACAAGGATCGCCCGGTTCACTTGGGCCCCTATCCGCTTGAGCGTTTGTCGCGCGTGCGAATGCCTGATCTGGGGAAAGTACCGGCGACTGCGCGGCTTGATTTTCATCGGCTGAACACGCCTCATTCGCTGGTCAACGCGATGGGCGACTATCAGGCGATGATGGATGCGATCCGCGATGGGTTGGTGAACAAATCCAAGGCAGCGATCCCCGACGACCCAAAGGCCCGCGCCGATCACCTTAAGGCGTTTGGGTACTTTTCCGATGCGTCGATGGTGGGCTGTTGCGCCATTCCGGGCGAAGCGTTTCTTGATACCCCCTATCGCAACCCGGGAATTGACGCACTGGCCCATGATTTGCGCACCCGCCAGACCAAAACGCTGGCATCGGGTATCGACATGATCATGGCCGATTTGAAAGAGTCGATGGAGGCGCCGCCGACTTCCTTGAATGGCCACACCTTCGCGATTGTCTTTCTTTATGAACACCACCGCCCGCCAGACGCTGACGAACCCGGCGCTGACTGGCTGACAGATGCGCAAGACCATCGCGCCTGTTTGCGGGCCACGGAAACGGCAACGGTGGTTGCGAACTACCTTCGTCTGCTGGGCTATCTGGCGCGCGCGCACACAGCCACGACGGCGGATGTTGACCTGAACCGTCTAACCGTCGCGGCCGGGCTGGCGACGGTTGAAAACGGGGAACTGGTCGCCCCCTATATCGGCACCGGGTTCGGCGTTGCCGTAGTCACGACCACCCTGCCCCTTGGCGTTGATGCGCCGCTGGCCCCCATGGGCGATCAGCCATGGTTCAAGACGAAAGGCCCCGCTTGGTGGCTGGGCGCGGGCTTTGCCAAGAATGCCCTGAACCGCGACCCGTATGCCAAACGCCGATACGTTGACGGCGCCCACCCGTTTGAGCGTTTGAAGCGTGTCGAAACCCCAACAACCTTCATCGACGAGCCCCGCGTGGCCCGCGTGCCAAAGCGGGCCGATATGTTCGCGCGGGCGCAATTCGGTGACATGGGCAAACCGCTTCAGGATGGTGCCAAGGGGGGCCATTACGCCCGCAAGGCCGCCCCGTCGATGGCGCAGCGCCGCGCGCTTGGCGCGTTTGTGCTGTTGCAGGACGGCCCGCCCGCCGACGGCCCCCGCCCCACGGATGCACAGCGCAATGCCGACAATGTCAAAGCGGCCAGTTATTTCCTTGGCGTTGATGCGGTCGGCATTTCCCGCTGTCCCGAATGGGCGTGGTATTCGCACGATGCGGCGGGGGACCCCATCGACCCACCCCATGATCAGGCCATCAGCATGATCATCGACCAAGGCTATGAAACGATGGAGGGCGCAAGCGGGGACGACTGGATCAGCGTCGCCCAATCGATGCGCGCCTATCTGCGGTTTTCCCTGCTGGGCGGCGTGATCGCCAAACAAATCCGCAACCTTGGCTATTCCGCCAAGGCCCATTCGGTGATGGACGGAGAGGTGCTGCAACCGCCCCTTCTGCTGCTAAGTGGACTCGGAGAGGTCAGCCGCATCGGAGAGGTAATCCTAAACCCCTACCTTGGTCCGCGCCTGAAATCCGGCGTGGTGACAACCGACATGCCGATGGCCCACGACAAACCCATCGATTTCGGCCTGCAACGGTTTTGCGAAAGCTGCAACAAATGCGCACGGGAATGCCCATCGGGGGCGATCACCGCCGGGCCGAAGCTGATGTTCAACGGCTATGAAATCTGGAAATCCGACAGTCAGAAATGCGCCACCTATCGCATCACCACCGAAGGCGGGGCGATGTGCGGGCGGTGCATGAAAACCTGCCCTTGGAATTTGGAAGGACTGTTCGCCGAGGCTCCGTTCCGTTGGGCGGCGATGAACATCCCCGCCGCCGCGCCGGTTCTGGCAAAGTTGGACGATGCGGTGGGCAACGGCGGGCTAAACGACACCAAGAAATGGTGGTGGGATCTGGAATTGCACGACGACGGCGCGTACCGCCCGACCGAAAAGCCCGTGAACCGGCGCGGGCTGCAACGCGATCTGGACCTGAAGTATCAGGATCAAACCCTTGCGGTTTATCCCGCGCCATTGGCCCCGCATCCGCGGCCCTATCCGTTCCCGATGGATCGCGAGGCCGGGATCGAAGCCTATCAGGCAATGATAACGGCCAAGGAATACAAGCTGCGGCTAGAGCGCGGTGAAATCGGGCACATTCACGAATACCGCGTGCCGGGCGACGCACCCGTCATTCGCGTTCAGGTGTCAAAGGTTCAGCCAATGACGCCGGATGTTACCAAATACGAATTCACCGCCTTGGATGGCGCGCCCTTGCCTGAATGGACCGCTGGGGCGCATTTGGACATCGTCGTCGCGCCGGAATACCTGCGCCAATATTCGATGTCGGGTGATCCAGCGGATCGCTCCAAATACCAGATCGGCGTCTTGCGCGAGGATGCGGGGCGCGGCGGATCAGCCCTTATGCATCGCATCTTCGCCGAAGGGCGTAAGGTTTTCATATCCAAGCCTATCAACCATTTCGAATTGAACGAGGCCGCGACCAAGACCTTCCTGATGGGCGGTGGCATCGGGATCACGCCGATGATCGCCTTTGCCCATCGCCTGCACGCCTTGGGTCAGGATTTTGAGCTGCACTATTCCGCCAGCCACAAAGCCGCCGCTGGATATCTGGATGAACTGGCGAATGCGCCATGGTCGGATCGGGTTAGCCTGCACTTTTCCGATCAAAACTCCCGCGCAGATCTGGATGCGGTGTTGGCCGCGTATCAACCCGGCTGGCACGTTTATACCTGTGGGCCAGATCGTTACATGAAGGGTGTCACAGAGGCCGCGACCCGCCAAGGTTTCCCCGAGGATGCGCAGCACCTTGAATATTTCAACGTCCCCGAACAGCCCGAATACGAAAACCACCCTTTCACCCTGCGCCTTAAACGGTCGGGGCACGAATTCCACGTGCCCGCGGATAAGTCAGCAACCGACGTGTTGGCCGAAAACGGGGTGCATGTGGATGTGAAATGCAGCGATGGCATTTGTGGGGTGTGCAAATGCGGGCTTGTTTCTGGCAAGGTCGAACACCGCGATTTTGTTCTGTCCAAACCGCAGCGCGAACACGAAATCATCCTGTGCCAATCCCGCGCCGCGCAGGAGGGCGGCGTGGTCGAGGTCGATCTTTAGAACGCGGCCTGCAGGATCACGGTCAGTTCCTCCGCCGACAATGCAACCGGGTTGCCCTTCATGGACGACGACGCGCCTGATGCTTCGGCTATGGCGCGTAAATCTGCGCGCTGAACGCCCATTTGCCCCAGCGAGGGCAAACCCGCCTGCGCTGACCAGTCGGCCAACACGGCAACCGCATCTGCCATATCCGCATCAAACGCCGCGCCAATCCACGCGGTGACTTCGGCCAAACGTTCGGCGCTTTGACCATGCGCGCGGGCGGTGTTTGCCGACAGGACATGGGGCAACAACACGCCGCAAACCGCGCCATGCGCCGCAGGGGCCATCCCGCCGATCACGCCTGCCAAACCATGCACCGCACCAAGCCCGGAATTCGCCAACGCCAGACCCCCACATAAGCTGACCCAAGACAGGTCATCGCGGGCGGTGGGGTCTTCGGCTTCCATCAACTTGCGCAAAGCACGCAGCCCTTGGGGAATGGCATCCCGGCACAGCGCGTCCGTCAGCCGGTTCGCCTTGGTCGAGACATAAGGTTCAATCACCTGCGTTACCGCATCCAGCCCACTGGCCAGTGTGATTGCACGGGGGCATCCATCCGTCAGCGCCGGATCGACGATCGCCAGATCGGGCAGCATCCGGTTGTCACGAAGGGAAACCTTGCGCCGGACTTCTGGCACGCCAATCACAGCGTTCTTTGTCACCTCGGCCCCGGTGCCGGATGTTGTTGGCATCGCGACGAACGGCAATGGCGCGGCTTCAAGGGGCATCCCTTTGCCGACCACCTCCAGATGGTCCAGCATGGGGCGTGTGGCAGGTGCAAGGGCGGCAATCGCCTTACCCGCGTCAATCACCGCGCCACCACCAAGAGAGACAACCGCGCCGACAGCGGCCTCTTTCGCCGCCGAAACGCCCGCTTCGATCAGGGCCATGTCTGGTTCGCTGGCACAGGCAAAGCTGGTGACAGAAACGCCTTCGGCGACCAACGCGTCGCGCAGCCATGCGGCCCGCGCGCCCGATGCGCCATGTACCAACAAAACCCGCCCCGCCATTCCGGCCAACCGCTTGGCAGCCTCGCCCGCCGTTCCACGGCCAAAGCGAATTTCCTGAGCGGTCAGAAACGAAAAGGCGGGGTGGGTCATTTTTTAGACGTCCAGATCAGCAACCAACCGCACGGCATGCGCGGCCTCTGCGCCCTTCTTTACGAAATGCGCGTGGTAAAAGCTTGTATGCTCTTCACTTGGTTGGAAATGGTGCGGCGTCAGAGAGACCGAGAATGTCGGAACCCCCGTCGCCATCTGCGCATCCATCAGGCCCGTCACGACAGCCTGCGCCACGAAATCATGGCGATAGATGCCGCCATCAACCACCAGCGCGGCGGCGACGATTGCGTCGAACTTTCCACTTTCGCCCAGCTTTTTCGCCAGCAGCGGCATTTCAAACGCGCCCGGCACATCATAGGCGGTGATTTCAACGGCACGCCCTGCGGATTTCATATCCGCCTCAAAACCCACAAGGGCCTGATCAACGATGTCGGAATGCCAACGCGCCTTAACAAAGGCGATCTTCAATGTGTCAGTCATAGGAACCTTCCCTTTAAGCAGCGACAAGGTCCCAGAGCGTCAAACGGCCATACACGGTCCGCTGACGCAAACCGCTTTGACCATCCTCTTCCATCCGGACTTTAACCGTCGGTCCCGGAATTTCACCGGCTCTGCTGACCCCTTACATCGGCAAGGGCGCTCGCGGACTATAACCGCCGGTGGGGAATTTCACCCCGCCCCGAGAACGGCTTGACCTAAAAGCAGTTCGCCCCCCTTGGCAATAGGCCAAAAGAGGCATGCGCAAAAAACGCTAAGTCAGTTCTGTGCGAACTCTTTGGACAGATCGTTCGCCGCGTCGATCAACAGGCCCAGATCAACGCCCACAGCGGTGAAAGTGGTGCCAATTTCGATGCAACGGCGGGCAAAATCGCGGTTCAGGGTCAGAATGCCCGCAGGCACGCCAATTTTCTTAAGCCGTGCAAAGGCACCTTCGATCGCGGCGACCACTTCGGGGTGGTTTGGGTTGCCGGGATGGCCAAGGCTGGCTGCCAGATCGGCGGGGCCGATGAACACGCCATCCACACCGTCAACCGACGCGATGTGTTCCAACGCATCCAACGACGCGCGGGTTTCTACTTGAACCAAAAGACACAGCTCTTTTTCCGCTTCGGTCGCATAGTTGTCGATTGTACCAAAGCGGCTGGCACGGGTCAGCCCAGCAACACCCCGAATACCTTTGGGTGGATACGACATTGCGCTAACGGCGGCCTCCGCTTCGGCCACCGATTGAACATAAGGGATAAGCAAAGTTTGCGCCCCAAGGTCCAACAGGCGCTTGATCAGAACAGGATCATTCGATGCCGGTCGCACAACAGCAGCACAGTCTGGATAGGCCGCCGCCGATTGAAGCGCGGGCAGAACGTCGATCACGTCCATCGCGGAATGTTCCGTGTCGATCAGCATCCAATCAAAACCACAAGTTGCCAACACTTCGGCCGTCGCGTTGCCCTGCAGCGAATTCCAAATCCCAATCTGCTGCTCGCCTGCTTTCAGTCGGGTTTTGAAACGGTTTTCGAGGTTTTTCATCGGATGTCCTTTTTGAATTCGCAGCGAAAAGACCATTCGCAGGCGACTCATATGCTAAAATATCTGAACGAGACTATCGCCAGCTTTTGCAAAAGCGCCACCCTGAATAAGACGGTGGGCCGAGCAATTAGGATTTAATCTAGCATGACCGTCTGTTCCGTCGCTGCGGATTGTTTGACCGCTTCGATCAAGCGCAGGGTTTTCAGCCCCTCTTCGCCCGATACCAACGGTTCTTCTTCGCCGCGAATGACCGCCGCAAACTGGCGGATCTGACGGATCAGGGGATCTTCAAACCCGAACGGGGTTTTGGTTGCGCTCAGCGGTTCGTGCCAGCCACGGCTTCCTTGGTTCTGCCAGATCGTCAAGTTAGGCAACGAAATGGAACCTCGTGTGCCCCCGATCATGTAACAGCTTTCGTTATGTGCCGGGTAAGCAGGGTTTTCACGCGCCGTCAGCTCCCAGCTCCATGGGGCAACGATGGTGTCGGACACGGTCATGGTTCCCAATGCGCCATTCGCGAACTTCAACAGAACCGCGGCGGTTTCTTCCACCTCGTTTCCGCGTATGGCGTTGCTTTCAAGCGCCTGCACACTTGTGACTTCACCACAGAGATAGCGCAGCAGATCAAGGTCGTGGATCATATTCAAAAACACCGGACCCGCGCCCTTTGCCCGCCGCCAGTCGACGTTGAAATAGTCATCCGGCTTAAAGAACCAGCACTGCCCATGCACCGCAGTGATTGTGCCAAGCTTGCCTTCATCGATCGCGGCGCGTGCGGTTTGAATAAGCGGGTTGTGGCGGCGATGATGGCCAACCAACAACGGCACTCCGGCAGCTTTGGCCGCATCAACCAACCGTTCAGCCTGGGCGACATCGGTGGCCAACGGCTTTTCGACAAGGGCCGGAATGCCGGCCGCCACGCATTCAAGGCCGTTGTCGACATGCACCTGATTTGGCGTGGCCAGCACGACGCCATCTGCAACTTTCGCATCAAGCATTTCTGACAAGCTGGCAAACCACGCGGTACCGCGTGCCGATGCCACCGCGCGCCCAGCATCCGAAGGGTCGACAATACAGGCCAACGTGGCCTCGGACACCGCATCAATCGCTTCGATGTGGCGTTTTCCGATCAGCCCGGCACCGGCGACCGCAATCCGGATCGGGGACGTCATGCTAACAGGCTGCCCATGCGGCGCATTGCCAGCGCATAACCTTCGACGCCCAAGCCCGCGATCACGCCATCCGCGCGCAAGCTGACATAGGAATGGTGGCGGAAGCTTTCCCGCTTGTGCACGTTCGAAATATGCACCTCAATCACGGCCCCCTCGAATGCGTTTAGGGCATCCAGAATGGCGACCGACGTATGGGTAAAAGCCGCCGGATTGATGATGATCCCCGCAGCTTTTTCCCGCGCTTCGTGGACCCAATCGATAATCTGGCCCTCGTGGTTGGATTGCATCAGCACGCAATCCAGCCCGAATTCGCCCGCAACCTTCCGGCAATTTGCCTCTACGTCTTCCAACGTGTCATGGCCATAGATTTCAGGCTGGCGCTTGCCCAGCAGGTTCAGGTTCGGGCCGTTTAGGATATAGACAGTTTTGCTCATGCTTCGGGTCCTTTGACTTGGCGGGGGCACTTTGGGTGCCGCTATTCGTGCAACGCTGCCGCAAGGCGCGTGGCAAGGTGGGTTCCGGTTCTTTCGATATGAATTCGCATCAGGTCGCAAGCCGCCTTCGTTTCGCCCGCCACGGCGGCGTGGGCGATGGCGCTGTGTTCGTCGGCGATGTTTCGGTTGTCAGAGTCCCCCGCGCTGAACATACGCAAATAGCGGTCGTTCAACCGGTGCAGGACAGAGCAGAAATTGATCAACAAAGGCATATCACAGCCTTTTACCAACTGAGCATGAAAGTGGGAATGCGCAGCGGCCCATTCAGCCCCGCCGTGGGGTGGGTCACCTTCGGCTATTGCTTTGTTCACGCGGTGCAACGCGGCCAGAACATCGCTTTCCCAATCCAGATCGGAATTCGCGATTGAAAGGCTCAGCGCCAGCGGCTCCATCTCTGACCTCAGCTTTGTGATCTCTTGCAGGCGTGTCATCGAAACGGGAATGATGCGATAGCCGCACTGGTCTTCGAATTCGACCAACCCATCGGCCACCAACCGGGAAACCGCTTCGCGCATTGGGGAAAGAGAGACCTGATACTGTTTGCGAAGCTGATCAAGGTTTAGCTTACTTCCGGGTTTCAGCTTGCCGCCCAAGATCGCCTCGCGCAGGTCCTCGGACACCCTGCTGGCGATCGTCGCCTTGCGGCCCGTCGGGTTTTTCTGGCCTTGGTCGCCCATATCACCGATCTTTCTTCGCGTCTGCGCCAAGTCTTGCGTCCAAAATCGATTATTTGCAAGATAGTCCCACAATCTTATCAAAGCGCCATCAGCCAAAGACTTTCGGGCATACGGCAAATCCCTTATGCATTAGTTGATGCCTATGACAGGACGACAAAAGCCAATGAATGACGCCGCCGCCTCAAACTCGATTGGTGACAACGCTTTTAACAACATTCGAAGTGACATCATCTTCGGGCGTCTGGACGCGGGCGCGAAACTGAAGCTGGACGCGTTAAAGGCGCGCTATGGCACCTCTGTGTCGACGTTGCGCGAAGCCCTAAGTCGGCTCACCAGCGAGGGTTTCATTGTCGCCGAAGGGCAGCGCGGCTTTTTCGTCAGCCCAATGTCAGAGCAGGATTTGCGCGAAATCTCTGATCTGCGCGTGCTGTTGGAAAGCCATGCGATGAAGCTGTCGTTCGAGGCAGGCGATACCGAATGGGAAGGCCGCGTGGTTGCTGCGCACCACAAACTAAGCCGCATGGAAACACGGATGGCCGCGGGCGACTTTACGGTGCGCGAAACGTGGAAGCGTTACGATTGGGAATTTCACCAGGCCCTTATTCTGGCCTGTGGATCCCAAGCGCTTCTTAAGTCGCACGGGACGGTGTTTGACAAATACCTGCGCTATCAAATGCGCAACCTGACCTATCGCGGCGAAATGGCCTCGCAGGAACACGGCGCGTTACTGGATGCCGCCTTGGCGCGGGACATTGATAAGGCGCAGGCGCTTTTGGCCGCGCATATCGAAGGTGGCATCGAACACAGCCTTCGGAACGCGCCCTAAACCCACGGACAACCCACACTGACACGGCTTCTTTCAGAAGAAACCGTAAGGCCAATTTGGCCCTGCGCTAAATAATCGATTATATATCACTTTGTCAGGCATAATAAAATTTCCCCCACACTTTAGGCTTCATCCATTGATCGAAATTTTGATCTATGCCAGAAAATAGCAGGATGCGTTTGTGAGTTACGCACATCCGACAGGATTCAAGGGAGGAAACCATGTCTATTAAACTTGCCCGCCGCACGCTTCTTGCGACTGCCGCCGCTGCTGTCGCAATGTCATTCGGCACCGCGTCATTCGCTGCCGACAAAATCAAGCTGCGCCTTTCCAGCGTTAGTTCCGATACGGATCAGCGCGCTGTCGCACTGATCGAAAAATTCGGCCCCGCCGTTTCCGAATTCGCAGAGTTCGAACCGCACTGGAACGGCACCTTGTTCAAACAAGGCACCGAGCTAGAGGCGATTGCGCGCGGTAACCTGGATATGTCGATCACCTCCGCTCAGGAATTGGCGGTGTTCTTCCCAGAGTTTTCGATCTTCACAGCTGGCTACGTACACCGCGATGCCGCACATCAGGTTGCCGTTTTCAACGATCCGTTGATGGATCCGTTCAAGAAAAAGGTCGAGGATGAGTTGGGCGTAAAGCTTCTTTCGATCATGTATCTGGGCCGCCGTCAGGTGAACCTACGTACCGACCAAGAGGTGAAAACCCCCGAAGATCTGGCTGGTGTGAACCTGCGTATGCCCGGCACAGACGCTTGGCAGTTCCTTGGCAAAGCACTGGGTGCGAACCCAACGCCAATGGCCTTCACCGAAGTCTATACCGCGTTGCAGACCGGTTCGGTTGACGGGCAAGACAACCCATTACCAACAGTGGTTGATGCCAAGTTCTACGAAGTTACCAAGCAAATCATCCTGACGTCGCACTTGGTTGACCTTAACTATATCGCGCTGTCCAAAGCTGTTTGGGACGACATGACCCCCGAACAACAAGCGGCTGTACAGGCTGCGGCTGACGAAGCAGCCGAATTCGGTCGCCAGAACCAGCTGCAAAAGGAACAGGACCTTGTGTCGTTCCTGCAAGAACAAGGTCTGAAAGTGTACGAACCTGATCTGGACGCATTCCGCGCCCGCGTTCAGGGCATGTACCTTGAATCCGACTTTGCGAAAGACTGGCCCGAGGGTCTTCTGGAAAAGATCAACGCACTTTAGTCTGATCACAAGCCGAGAGGCCTAACATGCAGCCGATGCTTCGTTGGCTAAATGCAAGGGCAGAGAATGTGGCGGCGGCAATGCTTGCCGCCATGTTCCTTACCTTCATTCTGCAAATATTTTCCCGTTATGTGATGTCCGCCCCACTTGGCTGGACGCTAGAGCTTTGCCTGACGCTGTGGATCTGGATCGTCTTCTGGGGCAACGCCTTTGTCGTGCGCCACAAGGATCACGTGACTTTCGACATCCTGTATCTATCCGTGCGCCCTGGCATACGCCGCATTTTCGCACTGATCTCAGCCGGGGCAATTGCCATCGGGCTGGGCGTGTCGTTGCTTCCCACTTGGGATTACATCGATTTCTTGAAAATCAAGAAAAGCGCCACGCTTAAAATCCCAATGCGCACGATCTTCAGCATCTACGCAATCTTCATCATTGCGGTGGTTATCCGCTATGCGTGGATGTTCGTGAATGTTCTGCGCAACGGGGCCGAAGACACTCATCATCATCTGGAGATCACGGACGAATGAGCCTTGAACTCTCGCTTTGCCTAATCACGCTGTTTTTCCTAGCAGGGATAGGCACGCCCATTGCTTTTTCGATCATCCTTGCCGCGATCGTGTATCTGGCCACCGCTGGCCAAGACATCGCGCTGGCGGGCGAACAGATCATGCAAGGGCTTTACGAAAGCTTTATCCTGTTGGCCGTGCCGCTGTTCATCGTGGCCGCCAATATCATGAACGCCGGAACGATTTCCGAACGGTTGTTGAACTTCTGTACCGCGGCGGTGGGCCGGTTCCGGGGCGGGCTGGGCCATGTGAACGTTGTGGCATCTCTTATCTTTTCAGGGATGTCCGGCTCGGCCGTGGCAGACGCTGCTGGGATCGGCAAAATCATCATTGAAATGATGACGAAAGAGGGCCGCTATCCCCCGGGATATGCCGCCGCGATCACCGCTGCATCTGCCACGATTGGGCCCATCATTCCGCCTTCTATTCCGATGGTACTTTATGCCTTGGTATCCAACAGTTCGATTGGCTACTTGTTCCTTGGCGGCATCCTTCCCGGTTTGGTTCTGGGCATCGTTCTGATGGCGATGAACTTTTATCTGGCCTCCAAGCGTGGCTATGCGCTGGAAGAGCCCGTGCCGCTGCGTGAACTGCCGCGTCACACCGCCAACGCCTTCCCTGCCCTGCTGATGCCCGCGATCCTGCTTTACGGCATCTATGGCGGCGTCACGACACCGACAGAGGCCGCCGCTGTTGCCGCCGCATATGCGCTGATCTTGGCGGCCGTGTTCTATCGCGCACTCAGCTTTCGGGGGCTGTACGAAATACTTGCCGAAAGCGCGCGGTCGTCTGCGGCTGTCGGGCTTGTCATCGGCGGCGCGCTGATCCTGAACTATATCGTTGCGTCCGAGAACATCCCGAACATGCTGGCCAGTTCTCTTACCGGGCTAGACGTGCATCCGCTGGTGTTTCTGCTTTCCGTGAACGTGTTGATCCTGCTGCTGGGCTGCGTTTTGGATGCGACGACCATCATCTTGGTTATCATTCCACTGTTCCTGCCAACCTGCCGTGACTTGGGCATTGACCTTGTCCACTTTGGCGTAGTGGCCGTTGTGAACTGCATGATCGGGCTAATCACGCCACCCTATGGGATCTTGTTGTTTGTCATCAACGCCGTCACCGACATCTCGCTGAGTGAGATCATCTCGGAGATTTGGGCATTCCTACTGGTGCTTATCGGCGCGCTTTTGTTGATGATCTTGGTGCCCGACATCGTTCTGTGGTTACCTCGACTGCTGGGATATCCGGGGTAAAACACTTCATATGAACAGAAAACGGGCCCTGCTTTCGCGGGGCCCGTTTTCGTTTCGCTTAGACCAACAGGAATTCGTCGCTGTCCAGACGTTCCAGTTCAATCGCGCCGATGTCGATGTCCAAGGTGCCGGTCACGCCGATCTTCACCTCGTCAAAAGATGTGTTACCGGCAAGGTCGTGTGAGACGGCGTTATCGACGATTTCCAGAACGGCTTCTTCGACCATCACACCGTCGGAATAGAATTCCAGCGTGATGTCGCCTTCGCCGCGAACGGTGTTGAATTCAAACTCAACCTCCAACGCATCGCCAAGGCCGCCTGCATCGTCCAGCTTGAAGGTGATGGTTTCTTCTTCATCCAGAAGATACGCCTCTCCATCCACACGGGGACTGTCGCCTGGGAAGGATGTCACACCCAGACCATCGCGCCATAGGTTCAAGAACTCTTTTGGCTTCGCCAGACCGTCATCCGCCGTGATGAAGATGCCGGATTCGGTGAAGTCATGCTCTTTGCTATAGTTGCGAACGCCCAGCGTGGCGGTCTCTACCCCATCCACGGT
The DNA here is from genome assembly GCF_900184935.1 of Actibacterium lipolyticum. Lineage (GTDB taxonomy): Bacteria > Pseudomonadota > Alphaproteobacteria > Rhodobacterales > Rhodobacteraceae > Actibacterium_A > Actibacterium_A lipolyticum. Next base: position 860,327 of record NZ_FXYE01000002.1, read on the forward strand.
GTAGATCAGTTCGGCATGCGCAAACTCGTAATCGAGGTTGAAATCCAAACGAACCGTCGTGGTTGGATCATCCAGCGTTAGGCCAATCACCATCGGGTCATGGTCAGATGCTGCGTAGAAGTCATCGTTATAGAACGACGGATCCGAGAATGAAGAGTTGTAGTTCAGCAAATCAGGCTCGTCCGCGTTGATGTGCCATTCAGCAACTCCGGTGATGTTGTCGGACAGATCGCCACTGGCAAGCCCGTAATCCAACGTCCCGCGCTGACCGTCGAACACAAAGCTATACGCGCCTTCGCCCAGATATTCGGCCGCAAGATCGGTGTAGCCTTCGCCAACGATGGTCTGTACCGGGTCTTCTTTGGCGTAAGCGTTCAGATCGCCAAGGATAACAATGCTGGACGGATCAGAGGCACCAGTTGGGTTGCTGTCCAACCACGCCGTCAACTCGGATGCGGCATCGTCACGGACGCCGTTCCAGAAGCCTTGCCCATCACCGCTGTCATAGTTCGGATCGCTAGCCAACGCATCGATCAGCGCTTGATCGATGCCAGCGGCAACCGCATCTTCCAGCAGGTCTTCCAAACCGCTGTCGCCCTTCGATTTGAAGTGGTTGACGGCGATGGTCACCTCGCTGCCGTCCGCATCCACAAAGGTTGCGGCGACCGTTGGGCGGTTGCGATCAAAGTCACCAACCGGAGACGTGCCCGTCAGCGCCTGGATCTCTTCGACCAGCGCATAAGTTTCGGCGGCGGATTCTTCTTCGAAGACCAGAATGTCGGACCCGACAACCGATACTGCATCTACCTTGTAAATGATCCCGGTCGTGATCGCATCAGTCCCAACATAATCGACACCCGGATCGACAAAGGCGTAAACCTCGGCGCCGAGTTCTTCGTTCAGAGCATCGACAAGTGTTGCGATGGCGCTGTCTGGGCCGAAGCCATTGTTTTCAAGTTCTTGCAGGCCGATGATATCAGCGTCTAATTCGACCAATGCGGCGACGATCTTGGCTTCTTGGCGTTCGAAATCTTCGATGGTGGATGCCCCGCGTGGGTCAAGGTCACCGTTGGGGCCTGTCAGGCTGCCATCATCCAAGGTGGTGAAATAGTTCAGCACATTGAAGCTGGCCACTTTCAACTCTCCACCCACATCGGGCGCCGTATCTGGGCGCGCGCCTTCGTTGGTGCCTTCGACAGTTTCCAGCGGGCTGGCCACCTGAACGCGGTAATCGCCGAACCGTTCGTCCATCACCCCGGTGATAGAGGTCACCTCGGCCCCAAGGCGCAGCGTTGGCCCGTCTTCGGTGATTGGGTCGCCCACCTCTAGCGGGGTGCCATCGCCCGAGTCGATCAGGGTATAAATATCGGGGTTCTGCGTGGTGTTGCCATCATCAATGATCAACTGCGCGGCGGCGTTCGCCTCGATCAGCTCGGCGATTTCGGCCTGCTGCGTGTTGGGGTCATAGATCTGTGTTGGCTGGGTCAGGTTGCCTTCGGCGACGTTAACCTGGCCGAAGCGATCAAGGTTGAAGTTCGTCACGACAGTCAGCGGATCTTCAGAGGCGGACACCAGTTCAACCCGCATCCCTTCATAGGCTTCGAAATCCGCGCTCATCCCGATGTTGATGACCGTCGCCGTTGGAAGGGTGACGCCCGTCGCCAGCACCTGAGTGGCCGACACGTTGGTGATTTCAGTTAGGTCTTGGTATTCGTCAACCTCGCCGGTGACGCGCACCTGATCGCCAACCGCAACCGTCGCGCCGGGCGCATAGACAAAGATGCCTTCGGATGTGGCCGCATCGCCATCAGCGTCGGCGTCTTCTTCCTGAATGAAGTACCCCGAAATGCCACTGGACCCCACGATCGTTCCCACGACGACGCCTTCAATGGTCACTTCTTGGCCGTCCATCGCCGACGCATCGCCCGACCCCTGAATTTCGGAAATCAATGTGATCGAAAAGTCGTTGTCTTCCACTGCGACGTTCAGGTCACCAACCGCGATACCGTCATAATCGGCATCGGCGCTGGTTACGGTAAAGGTCAGGTCACCGAAATGCGGCGATGCTTCGTCCACCGCATCGTCAACGGCCTTCACGGTCAGCGTGACGGGCGTTGTGTCCGTGATGACAACCTCTGCCGTGGCGGCGAAACGCACGCCATCGGCGCTGAGCAGTGTTTGGCCGTCAGGCGCAGCGACTGTAATCGTCACTGGCGCGGTCGGCGCGGTGTTTAGTTCCAGTGTGAACGTGTCGGTGGTTTCACCTTCTTCGTTCACGTTCAGGCCGTCATCGGTGCGGGCAATCACCGCTGGCTGAACTGTGCCGCCCGAAGTGCCGACGATTTTGAAGTTATCCACGGCGAAATCTTCATCGCCCGAGTCCACGGAAACTGTCAGCGTCAGGTCAAGCGTGCTGCCCGTCCCTTCGATTTCAGCCGCAAAGTTGGCCATCGCGTCAGTCAGAGTTGCGCCATCGCCGATGCCGTCACCGTTCGTATCTTCGCGGAACACGCCGTTGAACGGGCCACTGGTGGACGAAAAATCAGCGCCGACAAACGACAGAACCGTCTGCGTTGGGCCGCCGTCGATGCTGGCTTCCAGCAGGATAAAGTCGCCTTCGTCGATATCACCGGGAGAGTCGAAGAACTCTGCAAAATCACCGGTGAAGGCAAGGTCCGTCAGGCCAGAAATATCAAGATCTTCCCACGTCACGGTGATCGGCACACTGGCGCCTTCGCCGTCAAGGTCCATGCCTGCAAGGTAAGAACCTGTGGTGCCCACATAGGGCTGCAAACCGCTGGGCGCAGCATCCCCGCCAAAGTCACCGCCCCCTGCACCATCGGTGATGCCGAAGTAATCAAACCCACCGTCCGAAAAGAACCCCGCGCTGGTTGTGAAACCCGCCGCATCGTCAAATGTTTCGTCCAGCACGGTCACGGCCACTGGCGCGGCGGTGCCCGTCACCGTGATATCGTCGAACGCGATATCTTCGTCGCCGGCAGTCAGGTTTTCGACGGTGATCCGCAGGTCAAGCGTCGCCCCGGTGGCCGCGATGTCAGCGATGAACTGGCTGAAGCTGTCGGTCAGCATAGGGCCATCGGCGATTCCGTCGAAATCTGTATCCAACCCAGGTTCAGAGTTCGTAATGCCGCCAGACGCGAATTGCAGAACCTTAAAGTATCCGCCACCGTCGATCTGGGCTTCGATATAGACAAGCGAGTCTGCGTCCCAATCCTGATTGGTGCCGTCATCGTCTTCGGCAAACAGGCCCGAAATCTGAATATCGGTGTAACCTGAAATATCGATGTCATTGATCGAAACGGTAACCGTGGTGGCAAAAGGTGGTTCGCCGTCTGTATCCATCACCGCGAAATAGGATGCGCCGGATTGGCCCGTCACGCTGTAAAAGCTGCCGATGTTGGTACCATCTGTGCGGGTGAAAAAATCACCGCTACCATCGGTAAATTCTGGCACTGACGTTACATATCGCGTCCCGTTGCCGTCTGTTTCGAAATCCTCGCGGAAGATAATTGACATTGTACAGCCCCCTGAATCAATGAAATCCGTTTCGCCCAAGCGATCCCGGATGATGTCGCAATTCTTTGTAAGAAGATTGCGACAGCCAAAAGAAATATCCCATTACCTTGCGGCAATTTGGACTGTTTGGTCAAATGAGAAGCATCTTGCTCGCGAAAGAAGGTTTTCGAACATGTCGGTCGTTTCGCCCTAGGCATCTCAATTGATTAACTGAATTTTAACGAGAACGTTTTTAGGTGAATTGTCTCCAACACATTGCGTGATGGGAACCGGCACCCCGCAACGCCATTATCAGCTGGCTATTTAAGGAGCGTTTCGCCTTGCGCATTTCACCCGTGTTGTTGTGCGGCGGATCTGGAACGCGGCTTTGGCCGCTTTCTCGCAAAAGCTATCCCAAACAGTTTTCGCGCCTGTTGGGCGACGAAACGTTGTTTCAAGCAGCGGCTCGTCGGCTTACCAGCACGGTCAATGACCTTAGCTTTGCCGCCCCCACGGTTCTAACCAATTCAGACTTTCGGTTTATCGTCACCGAACAACTGTCTGAAATCGGCATAGACCCCGGCGCGATCTTAATCGAACCCCTTGCGCGCAACACCGCCCCGGCGGTTTTGGCCGCAGCGTTTCACCTTGTGGCACAGGACGAAGATGCAATCATGCTTGTCGCGCCGTCCGACCATGTTGTCCCTGATAAAGAGACCTTCCACGCGGCAATAAAATCGGGCCTCGAGGCTGTTGAAGCCGGGCAACTGGTCACGTTCGGTATTACGCCGGATCGGCCCGAAACGGGATACGGCTATCTTGATCTGGTGGCAAAGCCCGACGGCTCTGGCAAGCCCATAAAACTAAACCGCTTTGTAGAAAAACCAGCCGCCGCAGACGCCGTTGCCATGCTGTCGGCAGGGCGGTTTCTTTGGAACGCAGGCATATTCCTTTTCGCCGCAAAAGATATCATCGCGGCCTTCGAAACCCACGCGCCCGACATGATCGCACCAGTAAAGGCCGCACTGGACGAAGCCACCCCCGACCTTGGCTTCTTGCGCTTAGCCCCCGCCCCTTGGGAGGTGATCGAGGATGACTCCGTCGACTACGCCGTCATGGAAAAGGCGCGAAACCTGTCCGTCGTGCCATTTACCGGCGCGTGGTCTGATCTGGGCGGCTGGGACGCGGTCTGGCGCGAGATGGGGCCAGACATTGATGGCGTCGCAACCGCAGGCGAGGCGACGGCGATCCACTGCAAAGATACGCTGTTACGTTCGGAAACGGACAGCCAGCAAATCGTTGGAATCGGGTTAGAAAATATCATGGCCGTCGCGATGCCAGACGCGGTTTTGGTGGCGGACATGTCGCGCGCCCAAGACGTGAAAATGGCGGTCGCGGCACTGAAGGCAAAAGGCGCGGCCCAAGCGCAGCATTTCCCACGTGATCACCGCCCTTGGGGGTGGTTTGAAAGCCTTGTGCTGGGCGACCGCTTTCACGTCAAACGTATCGTCGTGCATCCCGGTGCCTCCCTTAGCCTGCAAAGCCATTTTCATCGCGCCGAGCATTGGGTGGTTGTCCAAGGCACAGCGCGGGTCACCGTGGACGGCAACGTCAAACTCGTCGCGGAAAACCAATCCATCTACATCCCGCTTGGCGCTAAGCATCGGATGGAGAACCCGGGCAAGGTACCCATTATTTTGATCGAGGTTCAAACCGGTGCCTATTTTGGGGACGACGATATCGTGCGCCACGAAGACGCCTATGCACGCATTTGAACGGCTGCCGCCAAGAGTTTGCGCACACAGCACGAATGACGATACGATAGGGAAACCCCTCTCTGAGGCCGCATTCCATGGCACCCTCCATCGCACTGATCATTCCGGTTTATAATGGTGGCGACGTTTTCAAAGAATGCGTCAAGGCGATCAATGCGCAGACCTTTGATTTCACGCAGAAAATCGTCATTGATTCCTCTTCCACAGATGGTTCCGGCGACGTGGCGCGTGCGAACGGATTTGACGTAATCACAATCCCTAAATCCACGTTCGACCACGGCGGCGCGCGTAACACGGCCCTAAAATCGGTCGACGCGGATATCGTTGTGATGATGACCCAAGATGCGATCTTGGACCGGGCCGACTCTGTCGCTCAGTTGACGTCCGCCCTGATGCAAGAAGGCGTCGTGGCGGCGTTTGGTCGGCAGCTTCCGCATAATGATGCTGATCCGCTTGCGCAGTTCACCCGCTCTCAAAACTATCCCCCGGCCAGCTATGTTACCGCAAAGGATGACAGTCACCCGGCAGGCTTCAGAAAGTGTTTTTTGTCGAACTCCTTTGCGGCCTATCGCGTCCCGGCTCTCCAAGAAATTGGCGGTTTCCCAGAACGGCTGATCATGGGCGAAGACAGCTATGCGGCCGCTTGCTTCCTGAATCGCGGAATGAAGGTGGCCTATGTTGCAGAGGCGACAGTGCGCCATTCACACAACTATTCGATTGCTGAAGAATTCCAGCGGTATTTTGACATAGGTGTCTTCCACACCTCGCAACACTGGATGCTGGATGACTTTGGCACAGTGCATGGCGAAGGCCGGAAATTCGCGATGGCGCAGATTAGGTATCTATGGGCCAACGGCACGCCGTTCCTGATCCCTAAATCTATCGCGGCCTCTGCGTCCAAATTGATCGGATACAAACTTGGCCGTAAGCACGATCAGTTGGGTGCGCGGCTGTCGCGCCGGTTGGCGATGCAGAAAGAGTATTTTCGGGGTTCTTAGCGCCCAAGCCAATGCTGTTAGGCTTGGATTAACCAGTCATAGAGAAGGCTGGGTTCGTAAGCTTGGGGCGGAAATCGCCAAGGGGCGGCGTCACTTACCCGTACGAAGAAGCACGGTCTTGGCAGTCTTGCCAATCACCATCAGGTCGTAACCCAAGGAACGCTGGCGGATATAGTCCGCATCCATACGCACGCGCTTGGCATAGCTTACCTCGTTGCGGCCAGACACCTGCCATAGGCCGGTAACGCCGGGTTTGGTCGCGAAATAGGCCCACTGGAACCCTTCGTACCGCGCAAGCTCGTCCTTGACGACGGGGCGTGGTCCAACAAGGCTCATTTCGCCGCGCAATACGTTCCAAATCTGTGGAAGTTCATCCAGACCGGTTTCACGCAAGAAATTGCCCATCGGCATAATGCGCGGATCATCCGTTAGCTTATAGTCCTGGACCCATTCTTTTGCGGCCTCTGGATTAGCGGCAAGATGTGCACTCAGACGCTCTTCTGCGTCCACTGCCATCGTCCGGACCTTCCAGCACTTAAACTCTCGTCCAGATTGGCCGATCCGTTTGTGGCCAAAGAAGCCAGGCCCGCCGTCACGCTTCGTGATGATCCAGAGTGTCGCGATAATTGGAAGAAGAAGCGGGAGCAGCATCAGCGCCAAGGAAACGTCAAACACACGCTTTCCAACGCGAACATAAAGGTTGTCTTGAGCCGGAGAGGTAACCGCTGCATCGAGACTGGAAGCGTCGAATGTAAACACAGTATCTTTCACAACGTCCCTCAAACACTACACGTCAAAGTTGCACCTGACGCTCTCACTACCTAAATGCGCGAATACTTCGACACTCGATTACTTCGAGATACGTTGATTATCTGCGCGAGTCGAGAGTGATAAACTCTCTCTTCTCAAAACATGCGTATATTCGCTCATGACCAAAAGTTTTATGACGCTCTCTTAAGGATACTTAGAAACATCGTCCTGCCACTTTATGATCTGAACGCAATTCATAATTCACACGATTTCAGAGCAATGGTTACCACTGTGAGAAACCCTGCCCGCTCAAAGGAAACCCTTTTTCACAGACACTTTCATCACACAAGGCAGGTATTCCCTACCCCCGGCATTACCACGTCTATTGGATGTGAATTGGAAACCGAGCGAGCAAGGTCGCTCGGTTTCGATCAGAAATCAGCTTATCTTAGAAGCTAACGTCTAGAGTCGCAGTCGTCGAACCAGTCGAAGAGCCGCCAGTCGTCGCAGCAACAACAACCAGCAGAGCGCCGGCTGCTACTGGCAGCGCGGACAGCGCGAACGCTGGAAGAGACTGTGTAGATGGGATAACCAGTGTTTCGCCAGTAGCAGCTGTATCAGCGAATGCTGGGGCTACGGAACCGGCTAGAGCTGCCGCAAGGGCAAGTGTACGCAATTTCATGTTTTTACTCCTAAGAACTACTCTTGCTGATTCTATAGCACCAAATCGCGATGAAAATACAGGCTAAGATTGAAACATTTTTCCCCGTGCAATATTCCGCACAAAATTCGGTCAATATTTTCGAAAATTCCTTCAAAACTTGCTAGTACTTAAGGGGCATTGCTACATCGTGCCCCCAAACCGCCAATGCCCCCGGGATGCCGCGATGCTGAGCATTCAACGGTTCGGCTCTGCCCTTCCGACGTAGGTTTTCTGATTCTCTCAGGGATTGGCGGCGCAGCGGCCGCACGTTATGCCTTTGGCGCCAACGCCCCAAATAAGAGTTTACAAGTGAACAAACTAAGCTGTTTCAAGAGTTACGACGTGCGCGGCCAACTGGGCATCAACTTTGATGAGCCGATCGCCTATCGGATTGGCCGAGGCTTTGCGCGGGCGATGGAACCGGGAACTGTCGTCGTGGGGCGCGACAGCCGCGCCAGTAGCGAAACCTTGATGGCGGCGCTCATCGATGGGTTGCGTGACGAAGGCGTGGATGTGATCGACTTGGGCCTGTGCGGGACCGAAGAAGTGTATTTTGCCACGACACATTTCGCGACCGGCGGGGGGTTGACAGTGACCGCGTCGCATAACCCAATCAACTTTAACGGGATCAAGATGGTGCAAGAAGGTTCGCGCCCGATTTCGCAAGAAGACGGGCTTAGGGCGATACATGATCTTGCCGCAGCAGATTCATTCGGCCCGGCAAAGTCGCAGCGCGGCAAGCACCGCACCGAAAACCCGCGCGAGGCTTACGCGGCGCGGGTTTTGTCATTTGCTGATGGTCAGTCGTTAAGGCCGCTCAGAATTCTGGTGAACGCAGGCAACGGCGCGGCGGGGCCGACGTTTGACGCCATTGCGAAACAGCTTGAAAAGACCAAAGCCCCGCTTGAATTCATCAGGATGCACCACACACCTGATGGCAGTTTCCCAAACGGGATCCCCAATCCGCTGCTTCTTGAAAACCAACCCGTCACCAGCACCGCCGTGCTGGAGCACAAAGCAGACTTGGGTGTCGCCTGGGACGGAGATTTTGATCGTTGCTTCTTGTTCGACGAAAAGGGCGCTTTCGTAGACGGGGAATATATAGTGGGGCTATTGGCGGCTGCCTTTTTGCGCAAAGAACCCGGCGCCAAGATCGTACATGATCCGCGGGTGCTGTGGAACACGCGCAGCGTTGTGTCGGCGGGTGGTGGGCAGGCCGTCGCGTCTAAGACCGGGCACGCATTCATGAAACAGACGATGCGCACCGTTGATGCCGTCTATGGCGGAGAGATGTCGGCGCACCACTATTTCCGCAACTTCATGTATTGCGACAGTGGGATGATCCCATGGTTGTTGGTGGCCGAGCATATGTCGACAACCGGCCAACCGCTTTCCGCGCTGATCGCGCAAATGCGCGATGACTTTCCGTCGTCAGGAGAAATAAACTTTCGCGTTGATGATCCTGCGGCCGCAATCGGTGCCGTCGAAACATGCTTTGCCGCCAAGGCGAAGACCGTTGATCACCTTGATGGTCTAAGCATGGAGTTTGACGGCTGGCGGCTGAACCTGCGAAAATCAAACACCGAAGCGCTTTTGAGGCTGAATGTTGAAACCGCCGGGGACACTGCGCTTCTGAAGGAAAAGGTCGGCGAACTCAGCGCGATCATAGACCGCGCCGGGTGACCGCCGCCTAACGAAGCACTTTACGAAACGCGAGCGATCCCAAAGCTGGCCCCATCCATTGGCGGGATTGAAGGATTTCACCCCTGCGATCCAGCCAATACAGGTTTTCGAACGCAAAGCCGGACCCGCTGCATTTTTCTTCGATCAGCTTGGTCGCATAGCTTTTTTCGTCGATCGCAATTTGCCGACTGCCGCGACTTGCGACCTGACAGGAAAACTGGTGTTTCTGAATCTGTTCGTCGCCATCCAGATAGGCATGCGAACGCGACGCTGCGCCCGCGCCGCCTGTGCGCAGGTAACGCTCCAACGTGGCCACATCGGCCCCCATCAGATCGCCGCCCATGCCACGCGTCGCGACAAGAACACCGCTGCGAAAGCTAATCGATACGCCGCCTTCGCTGATATAGGTGCTTTCGCGGCCACGCTGTACTTCGCGCACCAAAAGCCCCGCCCGGTTTTCAGCTTCGATAGAGGCAACAATGATGGGCTGACCGGCCAACCCCAACCGCTGAACCTTTGCCGTTAGGGCCGGATCAACCTTTGCCTCGTCGCGCTTAAAGATGCTTTCGAACATCTCACGCTGAGACCCATCAGAGTCGCAGCCAGCCAGAGCCATGACCCCAAGAAGAGCAGCGGAAAGTAAATGTTTCATCGCCAGAATTTCCCCCAACGGTCACTCAGGATCGGGTCTTGGAAACCACGCGTGACTTCATAAAGCCGGTTACGAACATCAAGCCGCGCGCCGCCGTCACGTGTAAGCGGGCGGATCGTCGTGCCGAACCCTTTCTGCGAAGGCTCCCCTGTCACCCAAGACACGGGGGCGTAAAGCCGGATACCCTTGTCGAACGACCCTTCGCCGAATTCTTCGAACGAAACGTCGGTCAATGTGAAGAACGCGCCGATGCGCCAACCATTTGCAAACTCGCGATCAAGCGTGAAGGTCGCGCCATAGTCGCCCGCCAAATAGCGCCCGGCATCCACCTGCCCAAGGAAACCGTTTCCGAAGTTGTAATAGGCAGAGGCATGGCCCGTTACGACGTCGTAATCCTGAAAGCCAAAGCCAATGTCGAAATCACGCTGGCGGGCATAGTTCAGCTCTGCCCCAAGGGCCAAACGGCTGGAAACGGGTTTCCACAACAACTCGCCCGAAACGCCGCCGAACATCCGTTCAAGATAACCAACCGTCACGCGCCCAAAGACATCTTTGGTCGGGCGGAAGAAGTATTCAGCCGTCAGATTACTGATCTCAAAGTCAGAATCTTGTTCGTACAACGCCGCGTCGGACCGCACATGCGGCAGCACGGAATCTGAAACGCGCGCTGAGTCACCCAAATTCCCGGCCAGCTTCTGACGAAGCTTCGTGGAAAAGACCAATCCCGGTGCCGGAGTGTATGACAAGTTCAGCTCTGCACCGACGTCAGCACGGATGGGTTGGTCAGGATCGAAAAACGACGGGGACAGGTAAGCGCCAAATTTATAGCTAAAGTCTGGATATGCACCTGCGGCCAAATCCGAGCGTTTGAATTTGAAAGCAGACGCATCGGCGATGTCGGCGCGGATGTAAGATTGCCACGATCCATCGACTTGCGTTTCCAACTCTTCCAGATCAGACCGCTTCAAGGTCACGGCCGAAATCCGCATTCCTTCGACAACCGGAATGATCGTGATCGTTTCCACCGACGCGGGTAGTGTTTGCGTCAGCGAACGCGCGGTACGGCCAATGGCCTGCGGTGCTGCGTCATATGTTTGATTTCGGATGCGAAGAGTAGCGCTGTCGCCGGTCAGCACCAATGCTTCAAGCTCCACACCCTGCTGGTCTAGACCCGCTGCAACATTTTTCCGCGTCTGCGCGACCTGATCAGGCTGCGTCACCCATTCTTGTGACCAACTTGCCGCCGCGACAGAGCCGTTGCGCGGATAGATCACAGGCGGGGCACTTTCGCGCCCACCCGGCATAGGAGGCTGTTTCGGGTTCAGGCTATAGCTGATGACGGCGCCAATTTCTTCGCCGTAAAGATAATACCCGCCCAGATCCAAGCCGTTCTTAAAGCTGTACTTCAGACCAAAGTTCAACGGCGAGCTCTTGACGAACATGCTGTTGACCTGTGTCTCGCGAACATAGTCATCTGACGAATATTCTACGAAAAGCGACAGGCGGTCCGAATATTGCCATTCGACCCCGCCAAAGAATGCCGCGTCACCGCGGAAATATTGTTCGAACGAAACCTGGCCGGTATCCTCGATCCCGCGATTTCCGGGGCGGGTTTCCAAGGTTTCCGCAATGGCGCCCAGCGGGTTTGTGAACCCGTTATACGAACCCAGACGCCCCCAACCGATCCCGCCGGTAACCTTCAACCGGGGATGTACGGATTTCGTCGCAACCACATATTCCGAGCCATACACGCCGGTCCCGGCAAAGTCGCGCAAGCCCACCGCGATGGACGGGCGAATGCGCCCTTCGTCGACAAGGCGGTACGCAATGTCAAAGCTGCGGTCGTAAAGCTCTGTTTCATTAAAGCTTCGGAAGCCATCCAGATGCGCATAACGGAAGCTGCCGGAAAGACGATCAGTGATCTGAAACGAAAGCGTGTTGCGCGTCGTTCCCCCGAAATGGGTAAGCGTAACAGCCAACTGGCCATCGGGCATCGATTCTGCCGTTGGCATTTCGACCAGCCCCGGCGCACCGTAAAACGATAGCTTTGGTTTTCCCGCGTTGTCGGCCAAAGCCCCTGCAGGGCTTAGCGCAACAAGGGCACCAGCAAGTGGCGCACATAGGTTAAGAGTGGTTTTTTTCATACTAGACTCTCGTAACTGCCAAAAACCAATCCCCACTGTGTTATATTTTTAACCTGCCTATACACCAATCGGAAATTTGCCAAAACGGCAAAGATCTGCCGCGTGTGGCAATTCTGTTTCCGTTTCGCGCACGAAAGAGGGTAATTCCTGTGGCCTCGCATTACGCGATTAACTAAGTTCAGCGCATGAAAGTTTTGCAACGTCTTTTTGGCTCCAAACATCGCGCGTCACGCGCGCAGATCCCCCCCGCCAATCCCGATCAACCATTTGTTGCCATTGGGGATATTCACGGTCGTGACGACCTTCTTGAGCGTCTGATGGAAAAAATCAACCTAGAGTTTGGCCAAGACATTGCAATTATCACCGTTGGTGACGCCATCGACCGGGGCGAAGAAAGCGCGTATGTGCTGGATCGGTTGTTCGAAATGTCCAAAGACGAAAACAGCCGGCTGACATCCCTTGTCGGTAACCACGAAGACATGATGCTGCGGTTTTTGGATTACCCCGAAACCCACGGCGCGCGGTGGTTGCGGTTTGGCGGCCTGCAAACGCTGGCCAGCTTTGGCGTCGGCGATGTCTTTGAAAACAGCGGCCCAAAAGAGATGATAGAAGCGCGCGACCAACTGCGCGCCGCGCTTGGCGTTGCGATGGAGGAATGGCTTCGCCACCTGCCCTCAAGGTGGATCAGCGGGAATGTGGGCGTCGTTCACGCAGGCGCTGACCCGTCGCTTCCGATCTCTTTGCAATCAGACGAAACCCTGATCTGGGGCCACCCCGATTTTGGCCACAAGCCGCGGTTCGATAATATCTGGGTCATTCACGGACACACCATCACACCCGAGCCGCAGATACATCGCGGCCATGTGGCAATCGACACGGGTGCCTATGCCACTGGGCGGCTAACGGCTGTGCATGTCTCATCCGAGGGTGGATTTCAGTTTTTGACCGCCTAAGCGGGCTAAATCCGAAACAGCGGCTGCAAGATGCGCGGCACCAGACCGCTGAACCGCAGTGGCGCGTCGGTTGCTGCAAGGCAAATGCACGGCGGGCCATTACCCGCAATCGGCGTGTGCTCCACATCTTCGTCCGCGACTTCGACGTCGCCGACACCAAATGCGCCGTCTTCGTCATGAAAGCTACCCTGCAACACCAACGTCAGTTCAAGCCCATTATGGCCGTGGTCCGGCATCGCCTGCCCCGGTGGAATGAACAGCAGGCGCACGCTGCCTGTCGCGTCGTTGTGCAAGATCGACTGTTTGCTACCAAACCCCAGTGACCGCCATTTCGGGACGTCGCCACCAAGCGCGCCCATAACCGGCCCCGGATACGCACCCATCCGTTTGGGCGCAGGCTCAACTTCTATAGGAGCATCCAACTGCGCCATCAGATTGGACTTAACGCCCATCGAAACCGGCTGCGCGTCAAGATCTTCCAGTACAAGCCCGCCGATCGTTTCATGCGCGGCAAGCGCGGCGCGGCATTGCGTACACATCGAAACATGTGTCGCCACCACCAATGCGAAATGATGGCCCAGCGCGCCCGACGCATAGGCCGCGATCAGATTCTCAGGGATATGATGTTTGATGTCCGACATTCCTAACGCAACTCTTTCAATTCGTGGCGCAAACGCTCTAGGCCAAGGCGAATACGTGATTTGATGGTGCCCAGGGGCAATCCTGTCACATCGCGGATTTCAGAATGCGACAGCTCGCCTAGATAGGCCTTTTCCACGACAATCCGTTGATCTTCCGACAAGGTGCTAAGCGCGGCCTTCAACTGACTTGTTTCTTGTTCCAGCCCCAGCACCTGATTTGCATCTTCGTCATCGGCGTCTGGCAGCTTCAACTCTTCAGGCACGGGGCGGCGTTCTTTGCGGACCAGATCAACCTGACGATTTCGCGCAATTTGATAGATCCACGATGAAACCTGTGCCCGTTCTGGATCAAACTGCGCGGCCTTGCGCCACGCGGTCAGCAGAACCTCTTGGACAATATCTTCGGCCTCATCCGACCGCATGCCTGTGCGCACCGCCATTGCTTTAAGGCGCGGGGCATAAAAATCGAACAGTTGCGCAAAGGCGGTTTTGTCACGCTGGTCGCGCACCGCGATCATCCACAGCGTTTGCTCGGAATAGCTTGTTCTTGCCCGGTCAGCCACGGTTCTGGCGGGTCCCCCTGCATCACCGGACCGCGCCGCGCCCTGTCGGTACGGCGGCGTTGGATCGTCCAGTTTAAGATCATCACTCAGCTCCAGCATATCTAAGTTACGCAGCAGCGCGAGGGTTGGATCATTTTTTGATCCGAATTCCAAATTTGCCCGTATTACATGTGAAGCCCAAAAGGAGAGATCATGTCATTCGACGCCATCCCGGCCCGCCCGCAACGCATTGCAATCATCGGCGGCGGCATTTCAGGTATGGCGGCAGCCTATCTTCTGGCCCCACAGCACACAGTTACCCTTTATGAATCCGCGAAACAGCTTGGTGGGCACGCCCGCACTGTGGTCGCTGGGCGTAATGGCGATCAACCGGTCGATACCGGGTTCATCGTCTTTAACTATGCCAATTATCCGCACCTAACCCGGATGTTCAGTGACTTGGACGTGCCGGTGGAAAAAAGCGACATGAGCTTCGGCGCCACGATCGACAATGGCGCGGTTGAATACGGCCTCAAAGACTTTCGCGCGCTGATCGGACAGAAAAGCAATCTGGCGCGCCCCTCGTTCTTACGGATGGTGCGCGACATCCTTCGCTTTAACTCGCAAGCTGAGGCGGCGGCAAAGAATGACGACCTGACAATTGGTGAGTTGGTTGAAAGCCTGCAACTGGGAAGCTGGTTTCAGCGATATTATCTGATGCCGATCTGTGGCGCGATCTGGTCTACCCCAACGCAAGAGGTTTCATCGTTCCCCGCGCGATCCCTTATTCAGTTTTTCAGAAACCACGCCCTGCTTAGCCATACAGGACAGCACCAGTGGTGGACCGTATCGGGCGGCAGTGTTGAATATGTAAAGCGGTTGCAGGCGCATCTGATCACGCGGGGCGTTCGTATTTTCAAAGGCGCAAGCGTTGCGTCGGTTACCCGTAACGGCGTCGAAAACAACGTGCATTGCGACGGGCGCAGCGAAACCTTTGATCAGGTCGTATTTGCATGCCATTCCGATGATGCGCTACGCCTCTTGGCCCAACCCACGAAAGACGAAACAGCCGCGCTTTCTGCAATTCGGTATCAGGACAACGCGATGTTCCTTCATCGCGATGCTGCGCAAATGCCCCGCCGCAAGGCCTGTTGGTCAAGCTGGGTTTACAAGGCCGAACATGACCGCCCCAATTCCGGCGTTGGCGTTACCTATTGGATGAACAAACTGCAAAACATCCCGCAGGACGACCCGCTTTTCGTGACCTTGAACCCATCGCAGCCGATCCCCGACACGCTGATCTATGATCAAAAAACGTTCCGCCATCCGGTGTTCGATATTGCCGCCCTTAAGGCGCAAACCGTTTTGAAAGACCTGCAGGGTCAAAACAACACTTGGTTCGCCGGGGCCTATACCCGCCATGGTTTCCACGAAGATGGTTTCGCCAGCGCCGTTCGGATCGCCCGGCAGATGGATCAACAATTCGCATGACCCATCCTGCCGAACATATCGCCGGATACACGCTCCATTCGCGGCACGGCGAAATCCAAAACGCGTTTCGCTATAACGTCGATTATGTGCTGATCGATCCCGATGACCGCGCCAGGCCTGCATTGTTTTCGCGCAATGGGTTCAATCTTGCCTCTGTCCATGACCTCAACCATGGCGGCCTGCCGAAACAGGGCCGTGGGGCGGTTTGGGCAAACGAGGTTCTTTCCGCCCATGGTATGGATGTGTCGCGCGTCAAACTGCTGCTGCTGACCCAGCCGCGGTTTCTGGGCTATGTCTTTAATCCCGTCAGCTTTTGGTTGGCGATGGATGGCGCCGATCTTTGCGCTGTAATTGCCGAGGTGAACAATACCTTTGGCGACAGGCACAGCTATCTATGCCACCTGCCCGGCTTTGCCCCCATAGCCCCGTCCGATCAGCTGATATCCCAAAAGGTGATGCACGTGTCGCCCTACCAACAGGTCGAGGGCGACTACAGTTTCAATTTCGCCATTTCGCCTGAACGCCTTACAATACGCATCATACACCGCAACGGGCCCGACGGGCTGACCGCTACGTTGGCTGGTGCGCGTATGCCGCTAACGAACCGCTCTATCTTATCGGCGGCGGTGCGGCGGCCCTGCGGCGCGTTGCGAACAATCGCGCTGATCTATTGGCAGGCGATGAAGCTTAAATTTAAAGGCGCGCAGTACAGAACGCGCCCAACGCCGCCCCAAAAGGAGGTTTCCTGATGCAATTCATTACCAACCGCGTGAAATCCGATTTCCTTGAAACCTGTCAGGGTATCCGCAAAGGCAGCCTAAGGCTGCATACCCCCGAAGGTGAGATTCACGACTTTGGGCAAGGTGCGCCTGAGGCGGTTATGGAAATTCACGATTGGTCCGTGGTGACCGCCCTTGCTGCGCGCGGCGACATCGGGCTGGGCGAAACATACGTCGCCGGTTTGTGGGACACCCCGTCGGTCGAGGCCCTTTCGACCATTGCCCTGCTGAACCTCGACCACTTCGCCGACTATGCCTACGCTGGCTTCTGGAGTACGCTAAAATTTCGCGCCGTCGATCGCCTTGTCCGCGCAAATTCCAAACGCGGGGCGGCACGCAACATTCGCGCCCATTACGACGTCGGGAACGAGTTTTATCAGCTGTGGCTTGACCCTTCGATGACATATTCCTCCGGGCTTTATACCCCCGATGATTCCGACCTAGAGCGTGCTCAGGCCCGCAAATACGACCGCATCCTGAACCGGCTGGGCGATGGCGAACGCATCTTGGAAATCGGGTGCGGCTGGGGCGGCTTTGCCGAACGCGCGGCAGACCGGGGGCAGCATGTGACCGGGCTCACGATCTCTCCCAGCCAGAAAGGGTATGCCGACGCAAGGCTGGATGGACGCGCCGATATTCGGCTTCAAGATTACCGTAATGCCGATGGCACGTTTGATAGCATCGTCTCGATCGAAATGATCGAGGCCGTCGGCGAACCCTATTGGCCGACGTATTTCCACACCCTGAAACAGCGCCTGTCAGAAGGCGGCCGCGCCGTGGTGCAAGCCATCACAGTTCCCGACGACTATTTCAGCACCTACAGGGAAAACTCTGACTACATCCGCCACTATACCTTCCCCGGCGGCATGCTACTCAGCGACAGCGTCATTGCCGAACAGGCCCGAAAGGCGGGGCTGGCCGTGCGCGACAACTTCGCCTTTGGTCAGGATTACGCCCGCACGTTGCGTGAATGGAAAGTCGCCCTGAACCACGAAGCCCACAGGATAGAGCGCCTTGGATATGGCGAAAACTTTTTGCGAAACTGGCGCTTCTATCTGGGTATTTGCGCGGCCTCTTTCGCCACGGCCCAAACCGATGTTGTGCAGGTGGAGCTGGTCCATGCGTAACGCCCCCGCCCTTCGCCGCCAACTGGCTTTTGCCACCCTTTTCTTGGACACCCGATCATGACCCTTCTGATCGCAATCTGCGTCGCCCTTCTGCTTTATCTGGCGCAGATGAAATGGCTTAGCTTTTCTGCGCAAACCCCGCAGGACTATTCTGGCACCGCGCCCGGGTTTGACATTCGGACCCATCTGGCTGGCCCGCTTAAATCCGAAGGCGTGATTTTCGGCCCCACCGGGCGTGTTGCGGGGCGTTTTATTGCAGACATGAATGGCGACTGGAACGGCGATACAGGCACGCTTAGCGAAAACTTTCGATATGCGACGGGCGGGCAGCAAAACCGGCAGTGGCGCATTACCATGGGCGAAGCTGGCGCATTTACCGCCACGGCGGATGACGTCATCGGTATCGCGCATGGACAGCACGCGGGCGCGACAGTTCGCATGACCTATCGGCTGAAGCTGGATCAAGACGCTGGTGGGCATGTTTTGAATGTCGTCGATTGGCTTTACCTGATGGAAGACGGCAGCATCATGAACAAATCCGAAATGCGGAAGTTCGGCATAAAGGTCGCTGAACTGATCGCAACCATGCGCCCCGCCCACGCATGACGTTCGACGGGAAAACCTATTGGATCATCGGTGCCAGCGAAGGTCTGGGCCGCGCGCTGGCGATTGCCTTGCACAAAGAAGGCGCGCGGCTGATCCTGTCGGCGCGCACCGAAAAGCGGCTTGAAACCTTGGCCGACGAACTGAGCGGTGCGCAGGTTTTGCCAATGGATGTGACCGACCAACACTCTGTGGACGCCGCCGCAAACGCCGCCGACTGCGACGGTTTGATTTATTGCACCGGCACGTATGACCCGATGAACGCCGCCGACTGGAACCCCGACAAAGCCGCCATGATGTGCGAAACCAATTTCATCGGTGCCACGCGGGTGTTGGCCCATATCGCACCGCAATTTGCCAAACGTGGGACCGGGCACATCGTCCTTATCGGATCGCTTTCGGGGTATCGCGGGCTGCCCGACGCCGTAGGTTATTCCGCATCAAAAGCCGCGCTGATGCATCTGGGGGAAAACCTTTATGCCGACTTGCGCACAAAGGGCGTGAACATCACCATCGCCAGCCCCGGCTTTATCAAGACAAGGCTGACCGACAAGAACGATTTCGCCATGCCGCAATTGATGAGCCCCGAACGCGCCGCCGCCAACGTCTTGCGCGCGATGAAAAGCAAACGGTTGCACACGGCCTTTCCGCGGCCATTTGCATGGCTGTTCACATGGGGCCGCTTTCTGCCCGCATGGCTATTTTATCGCTTGTTCTAGGCAGACCACTGCCTTCGCCTTGCGCCGCCAAAACCGCTTATTAATGCCGCAACAGCGCATCAATTTTCGCCAGTTGCCTAATTTTATCGGAACCAAGGTCATTTTTTAGGCGTTCAGCAAATGATCGCGCCCCAGTTGATGGTCTTGGCACAATCCAGTGCAACACCGAACAATTCATGGCAGGTTACCAACACACCAGAGGGAGAAGCGCCGCATATGACCCGCACCGACCTGATCGTATTTTCCGATCTCGACGGCACGTTGCTGGATCATGACACCTACTCCTACGCTGATGCGTTCCAAGCCCTAGATCGCCTGCGCAAAGCGGGCATTCCGCTGGTGCTTGCCAGTTCCAAAACCGCAGCAGAGATCGCACCTCTTCGTGCCCAGCTTGGCTTTTCCAACGTTCCGGCAATCGTCGAAAACGGCTCCGGTTTGCTTGAGCCTGCGCAAGACACATCAGACGCAAGCGATGATTACACCCGCCTGCGCGCCGCGCTTGGTGATTTACCGGCCACGCTTCGCAAAGGGTTTCAAGGGTTCGCCGATTGGGGCCCAGCTGGCATCGCCCGCGAAACCGGCCTGCCCCCCGCCACAGCCAAACAAGCTGCCCAGCGCCAATATTCAGAACCCGGCCTATGGGTCGGCCCACCCGCACAGCGCCAAGAATTCATCGACGCGCTGGGGGCGATGGGCATTCACGCCCGCGAAGGTGGCCGGTTTCTGACCCTGTCGTTTGGCGGAACCAAAGCCGGGCAGATGGCGGCGGTTATGGCCCGCTTTGGCACGCCTTTCTCAATCGCCCTTGGCGATGCCCCGAACGACATCGAAATGTTAGAAACAGCCGATCTGGGCATCGTTGTTGCAAACCCGCACCGCGCGCCGCTTCCCCCGTTAACGGGAGAGGGACAGGGCCGCATCCGCCGCACAACTGCCCCCGGCCCCACAGGCTGGAACTCAGCAGTCCTTACCGCAATCGCCGAACACGAATTCCAATAACGCAGGAGAGCACAGCTTGGCCGACTTTCATCAGAACGGAAACGTTGCAACCCTCCACAATCTTCGGACCAGATCGCCCGAGGCCCTGGTTCACGAACTTTCGACATTCGCCCAAAGCCGCAAGATCAGCCTGATCCTGCCCTCTCTGTTTTCAGAGCTGGAAGGCGACGCGTTGCCCAACATTTTGAACGAGCTTTCATCGGTCCCGTTCCTTCATCGCATCGTTATTGGCTTGGACCGCGCCGACGAAAACCAATACCGCCACGCCAAGAAGTTCTTTTCGCGGCTACCGCAAGAACACGTTGTCATTTGGAACGACAGCCCGCGGATGAAAGCCATCCATCAACGGCTAGAAGATTTTGGCCTGAACCCCGGCGAACCCGGCAAGGGGCGCAATGTGTGGTTCTGCATGGGCTATACTTTGGCCTGCAAGGACAGCGCGGTTGTGGCCCTGCATGACTGTGACATCACCACCTACAAGGCCGAAATGCTGGCGCGTCTGGTCTATCCGCTGGCGAACCCGAATTTCCCCTATCAGATCGCAAAGGGGTATTACCCCCGCGTCGGTGGCGGCAAGTTGAACGGTCGGGTCAGCCGGTTACTGGTCAGCCCGCTTTTGATCGCTATGAAAAAGGTGATCGGGGACCGCGACTATCTCGATTTTCTGCGCAGCTTTCGCTATCCGCTGTCGGGCGAATTCGCCCTGCGTATCGCCACCGTACCCGACCTGCGCATCCCGTCCGACTGGGGCCTAGAGGTGGGCGTACTGTCCGAAGCATGGCGCAACCTTGCCCCGAAATCTGTGTGTCAGGTCGAAATTGCCGACAACTATGACCACAAGCACCAGCCCGTATCGGAAGAGGATTCCCAAACCGGCCTGTCGCGCATGTCGATCGACATTTCCAAGGCCCTATTCCGTAAACTCGCCGCCGACGGCACCGTCTTTTCAGAAGAGATTTTTCGGACCCTGAAAGCCACCTATTACCGCACGGCACTGGATTTGCTGGAATCCTATAACTCTGACGCAAAGATGAACGGCTTGGAAATCGACCGTCATAAAGAGGAAAAGATGATCGAACTGTTCGCGGCCAACATAATGACCGCCGGGCACATCTTCCTTGAAAACCCAGCCGACAGCCCGTTCATTCCCACATGGAACCGCGTTCACGCCGCTGATCCCAGCCTGATGGATGATATGCTGAAGGCCGTCGCCGATGATTACGACGACTACGCCTAACCCCAACCTGCGGAGGAGCAAATGGGTGACAAGTACATTCTGACCCACGAAGAGATTGAGCAGGCCGAAGGGCTGAACAAAACCCATTTCCTGAATCCCAACGCGGTGCGCGTGAACAAATCTTTGGGCGACCTGACCGGGCTGACTGGCATCGGCGTGCATATAATCGAGGTCGCGCCGGGGCACGAAACCACCGAATTCCACGTTCACCACCACGAGGACGAGTGCGTCTATATCCTGTCAGGCACTGCCACCGCCGAAATTGGCAACGAAAGCTTTTCGGTGAAGGCCGGGGATTTCATCGGCTACCGCAAGGGCGGTCTGGCGCACACGATCCACAACACCGGCACGGAAACCCTGCGCTGTTTGGTGGTGGGTCAGCGGTTGCCGCATGACGTGGGCGATTACCCCCGCCAGCAAAAACGCATCTTTCGCAATGCAGGCTTGCCGTGGGACTTGGTCGACCACGATACAATTGTGAACCCGAATGCCGGCGCGAAAACGAAGTAGTCCTAAAATGGAACAGCCGCCTTCCAGACTTTTGGAAAGCGGCGTTTAGATTGAACTAGAACGAAAGGCAGGGCCCGCTGGGCCCCACCTTGGACTTTTTAGTGTGTCACCTGCGACAGGTCGCTCGCAGGGATTTCATATTCGTGCATGAAATTCACAATGGTCCGCGCGTCATCAGCAGCAAGCGTATAGGCCGCCAGAGAGCCACCATCATCCGCTGCTTCACCGCCAAAGACGACATCATACACGTCGATGACCGTTGGAACCCAAGACCCGTCTTCCTGTTCGACCAACACCTCGATCGAAAGACCGTCATAGGTCGCCGCGCGGCTGTAGGTGAAATCGGAATAGTCGATTTCGGAATACGTCACCGACCCGACCGTCACGGTGTTCACATCAAGGAACGCGTTGATATAGGCGATTTCATCCGCGCTAAACACGCCCGTCTTGTCCGTTGCGGCCGCAAGGAACGACGCAGAGGCAACCAGATCTTCGGCCGTAAACTTGCCGTCGACCATGAAGTCGAACTCAGTTCCAGGAAGGTCGGTAACACCCGGGATCGTGCCCGTTGTGACAAGCGATGTGTAAATCGCCAAGTTCTCAAGCGGGGAGTCGATGGTTCTTTCCACGCCATCAACAGTGAAAACCAACCGGCCAGCAGCGTCTGTTGTTACTTCTGTCGCCGCTTCCATCAACGCAATCACTTCGTCGGCGCGTTTTTCCAGAACCTGCACCGGAGCACGGCCAACGTTCAGGCGGCCAAGTTCCACCTCTATGGTCAGCGACTCGTCGATTGGGTGACCTTCTTCATCCAACGCGATCAAGTTGCCATCTGCATCCAGTGGCTGCACCCAACCTTCGTCCGTCAGAATTGGAATACCGTCCGCGTCACGGGCGATAACCCAAAGGTCGCCGAAAAGATCGCCTTTTGTCGTGCCGGAACCGTCAGGTTGGCCACCGCCAGCACCGTCTTTACCGCCGGGCTCACCCGCCCAATCTGGCCGGTCAGAGTCGTCATCTTCGCCTGTCAGGCTAAGGAAAACTTCGGAAAGCGTTTTTTCCCCACCTTGACCGCGTGGTTCGCCACCGGCGCTTTCAGCCTGCTGGCCACCTGCCGCAGGTGCGGCACCGCCGCTCTCTCCGGTGCTCTGTGTCCCAGAACCACCGGCTGTATTCGCGCTGCCCGACCCGGAACCCGCATTGTTTTCATTCGGTGCCTGAGTGCCGCTTTGGCCCGCAGGCTCTTTTGGTGCTTCGGCGTTTCCGCTTCCGGCACCTGCGTTGTTGTTACCTGAACCACCGCTTCCAGCGTTGCCACTGTCTGAGCCGCCGCCACCGGAACCGCCACTGTCAGAGTTGCCGCCGCCAGCGTTGCCACTGTCCGAGTTGCCACCCTGCTGTGCATGAGCGGTCGAAATCAGAAATCCGTCGGGCCCAATCGGAGCAACGCTCAGCATCAGTGCCGCCGCACCACAGACCGCAATTACCTTTGTAAACCTTGGTGTCATTTCTAGAGATTTCATGACTACACCCTTCCTTTTGACTTCCAGAACAAAGCAAATGGCAGTGGCCCGGGAACAACTTGTGAGGATGTCACTTGATGCACTGAGCCTCGGCATCGCATCAAAAGTTTTAGCATGTGGCGATTCTTGCACCTTGATTTCAATCAATCGTAGAATTCATCGCAAAAGAAACGCCTCGTACAAGCGATCAGTCGCTCGGCATGCCTGCGCAGCACATATTAGGTCAAGGTTATGGGGCCCTATCCGGCCCTATTGGTAATCCACCGGCACTGATACGGGGCCATAGGGATGTCGGTGCCAGACGCTGAAATCTTTTCCCCTGACAACAGGTCCACCCAGTCTTCTCCGCCGATCAGGTTGATCGACAGTGGCGGAACGGCGACGTGATCTTTGCTGACGTTGTGCAGGGCAAAAATCGATTGGTCGCGATCTAGGCTTTGCCGCCAGATGCCGAAGACGCGTTCGTCCATGTGCAAGGTGAATTGCGTTGCGTTCGGGTGGAACGCGTTCTGGCGGCACCGAATTTCGACCCGCTCTTTCATTCCGCGCAGCACCTTGGAATGGGTCGAGTTTTCGTCCGACAGCAGCTCGCGCAGCTTGGGGTAATCCCACCGGTGGCGGTTGATCGCGCGGTTGATGCCAGTCTTTTCAACGCCCTCGTGGTCATTCGGCGTTCCCAGCAAGGAATGGATGTAAAACGCGGGTATCCCCTCTAGCGCCATGGCGATGGTCTGACAGCAAAGGAAACGTTCGACCTGCCATTCATCTTCGCCTTCGAACGTGCCCTTCATGGCATCGAAGAAGGTTATGTTCAGCTCGTAAGGGGCCTCTCCGCCATCGGGCAGCGCGCGCATTGAGACCTTGCCACCGAAGTTCTTGACCGTATCGATCACCTTAGTGGTTTCGTCCGCGTCCAGAATACCTTCGGCCGGGCGCATCCCTATCCCATCGTGCGACGCGGTGAAGTTAAGATAGGCACATCCAAGCTGCGCAGGCGGCATCGAAACCTGCCAGCGCTTCAAATGCGCCGCAGTCCCACTTAGCAGGGCGTGCAACAACAGCGGCGGAAGAGAGAAGTTATAGACCGCGTGCGCCTCGTTCCGGTTGCCGAAGTACGACAGGTTTTCAACGTTGGGAACGTTGGTTTCGGTCAAAAGGATCAGCGGTTCGACGGCAAAGTCGCACAGCACGCGCATCAACTGAACGATGGCGTGGGTCTGGGGCAGGTGAATGCAGTTAGTGCCAATCTCTTTCCAGATAAAGGCAACCGCATCCAAACGAATGATCCGCACGCCATGGTCGATATGCAGGCGCATGATGCGCAGGAATTCCAGCAGAACCTCGGGGTTGCGGAAATCCACATCAACCTGATCGTGGCTGAAGGTGCACCAGACGTGGCGCTTTCCGTTGGCGGTTTCAACTTCGCGCAACAACGGGCTGGTGCGCGGGCGCACAACATCGGTCAGATCATCAGCCGGGCTGGCTTCGAAGAAGAACTTGTCAAACGGTTCGTGACCCTGAAGGTATTCGTTAAACCACGTGCCCTGACTGGACACATGATTCAGCACCAGATCGGACATCAGTTTGAATTCGCCCGAAATCCGTTCAATATCCGCCCAATCGCCCAGATGGCTGTTCACTGCGCGGTAATCCGTAACCGCGAACCCATCGTCCGAGGTGAACGGGAAGAACGGCAGAATATGCACCGAATTGATGCTGCCCTTCAGATATCGGTTCAGAAAATCGTTCAGCAGGTCCAGCGGTTTGTGCTGCCCATCGACCAGTGAGTTTCCGTAGGTGATGACCATCGCGTCCTTGGAAGACCACAGCCGATTACCCGGCATCCGCGCGCGTTTACGGCGGCTGGTGCCGTTGGGCCAAAACGCTTCGATCATTTGCGAAGTCAGGATATTCGCATCAACATCGGGGTAAATCCGGCCGATCAGATCGGCCATTTTCACGCTAAGGGTCGGCGGCGTATTGGTCATGGCACTTCGCTTCGTAGGTTTCCGCCACAGTCGCCAAATTCCTAAGCGCTGACAAGGGATCGCGGCCAATCTTCGCCGGTGCCACGACCGATGCTGGTGCGAATCCGCACCCCGCAATAACCTGACGCATAAATAAGATGCAGTGATCGGCGCATTTGGCTGAAACCTGTTCATTTGCGCGAAAATTAATTTCTCAGAATAAATTTATAAGGCCTGTATTCATAGGTTTTGGCAAAAAAAGTGATCACCAGCCGGAAAATGGGCCGTTTTTATTTTGACAAATAAATTTAAAAGTGAAAATCTACTCCAGAGACTTGGGAGGAGTCTTTGAAACGGCCACAGCAGGTGCCTTAGGCAACCTGCATGTGTTTGTTCAATCCCCGCCCAGGCAGCCAGACATGAAACACAACAAGGGCACTCCGATGAGCACCGGCTTTTTCAAAGATATTCCCGCCATTAAGTTCGAAGGCGAAAATAGCAGCAACCCGCTGGCCTTCCGCCACTATAACCCTGACGAAATCGTCATGGGCAAACGCATGGAAGATCACCTGCGATTTGCCGTCTGTTACTGGCACAACTTCGTATGGCCGGGCGGCGACCCCTTCGGTGGCCAGACCTTCGAACGCCCTTGGTTTCCCGCCGACGAGATGGGCCTTGCCAAGCTGAAGGCCGACGTCGCCTTTGAAATGTTCACGACGCTGGGCGCACCCTTTTTCTGCTTCCACGACGCCGATGTCCGCCCCGAAGGCAAAACCTTTGCCGAAAATACCAAGGCGCTGGAAGAAATCACCGACTATTTCGCCGGCAAGATGGAAGAAACCGGCGTTAAGCTGCTGTGGGGCACCGCGAACCTGTTTTCGCACCGCCGTTATATGGCGGGCGCTGCAACGAACCCTGACCCAGACGTATTCGCCTTTGGCGCGGCAACGGTCAAAACCTGCATGGATGCCACGCACCGCCTGAACGGCGAAAACTATGTTCTGTGGGGCGGTCGCGAAGGGTATGAAACCCTTTTGAACACCGACATGGGCCGCGAAGATGCACAGCTGGGCCGGTTCCTGAACATGGTGGTCGAGTATAAGCACAAGATTGGCTACAAAGGTGCGATCCTGATCGAACCAAAGCCGCAAGAACCAACCAAGCACCAGTATGACTATGACGTGGCCACGGTTTACGGCTTCCTTAAACGTCACGGGCTGGAGAACGAGGTAAAACTCAACCTCGAACAGGGCCACGCGATCTTGGCCGGGCACAGCTTTGAACATGAACTTGCGCTGGCCAATGCGCTTGGCGTGCTTGGTTCGATCGACATGAACCGGAACGACTATCAATCGGGGTGGGACACGGATCAGTTCCCCAACAATGCCCCCGAAGTCGCACTTGCCTATTACCACATCCTACAGGGTGGCGGGTTCACCTCTGGCGGCACGAACTTCGATTCCAAACTGCGCCGTCAATCGATCGACCCAGAAGACCTGATTTTGGGCCACATCGGTGGCATGGATATCTGTGCACGCGGCCTGAAAGCCGCCGCCGCGATGATCGAAGACGGCACTCTGCCTCAGTTCGTCGAAGACCGCTATGCCGGTTGGAACGGCGCAGAAGCCCAGAAAATTCTGGCGGGCGATTATGCGCTGGAAGACATGGTGTCTTACGTCGAAAAGGCCAATGTGAACCCAGAGCCTGTCTCGGGTAAGCAGGAATACCTTGAAAACGTCGTCAATCGCTTTGTGTGATTGATGATCCGCGCCCTGCCACAGCTTGGCCAAATCGACGGCCATGAGGTACGCGAAGCGGTGTTAGAGGATGGAGATGTTCGCATCTCCATCCTTTCGCTTGGCTGCATCACGCGCGACTGGCGCGTTGGCGGGGTGCCTATGGTTTTGGGCTATGCTGATCCGGCCGATTACCTGACCAACCCCAATTACTTCGGCGTAATCGCCGGGCGCGTGGCAAACCGCACGGCGATGGGGCGCTTTTCACTGGATGGAGAGACCGTTCAGCTAAGCCAGAACGAAGGGGCCAACCACCTGCATGGCGGCCATCGCGGCATTGGCGCGCGGAATTGGCAGTTGGATCAAGACGCAGCGCAATCCGTGCGCCTGACCTATCACTCCCCCCATGGGGAGGAAGGGTATCCTGGCGCCGTGGATTTCACTGTCACCATCACCCTGGCCGGCAACACCCTGACATACGTGATGGAGGGATCACCTGACCGCCCTACCCCCATCAACTTGGCGCAGCATTCCTATTACAACCTGACGGGCGGAGGCCCCGTGCGAGATCACCGCGTCATGGTTCACGCCAACGGGTTCACCGCATCGGACGCCAACGGCATCCCCACCGGCGCAGTGTCAGACGCCGCGGGGACCCGGTTTGATTTCAACCAACCGCGCAGCTTGGAACAGGCCGATCCGCAACAGTTGGGGTATGACATCAACCTAGTGCTGGACGGCAAGTCACCCACCGCGATGGTGCAAGCGCCCAACGGCATGCAACTTACCCTGTGGTCCGATCAACCCGGCCTTCAGCTTTATGACGCGATGCATACCGGCCCAACGCCGGGCGGGCACGATGGCCAGACCTATGATCGTTTTCACGGCCTGTGCCTTGAACCTCAGTCCTTTCCAGACAGCTTGAACAACCCGGATTTTCCGCCGATCATCTATTCGCCCGAACGGCCCTATCGCCAAACGCTGCGCGTAGAGATTGCGCAAGGAAAACCTGAATGACCAAGCCTGCGAAAATCGGCGCTATCCTTACCCTGCTTGCAGGCCCTGTGGCGGCCGACCTTCCGCTGCCCAATGCAGTGTTTCCTGAACAAGACATGGCCGAGGTGCGCCTTGGCCAGTTGCTGTTTTACGATCCCATCCTATCGGGCAACAAACAGGTCAGCTGCGCCACCTGCCACCATCCGCGCTTTGGCACGTCAGACGGGTTATCGCTGGGCTTGGGCGATGGCGGCATGGGCCTAGGCACCGCGCGTAAGATCGACGCCGAAAACCTGCCCGAACAGCGGGTGCCACGCAACGCGCCCGCCATGTTTAACCTTGGCGCAACCGAATTCACCCGGTTCTTCCATGATGGCCGGCTGGAAGATGACCCAACCCGCCCCTCGGGCATCCGCACCCCGCTGGACGAAGACATGGTCACCGGCTTTGACAACGCCCTGTCCGCCCAAGCGATGTTCCCTGTCTTATCAGCGGATGAAATGGCCGGGCATTATTCGGAAAACGAGATCTCTAAATCCGTGCGACAGGGGCTTTTGGCGCAACCCGGCGGCGCGTGGGACAAAATCTCGGCCCGTATCGCATCAATCCCTGACTACTCCGATGCCTTCGCAGAGGTCATCGGGCCGGATCAGCCTATTCGTTTCACCGACATTTCTAACGCGATGGCCGCGTTCATTGCCTTTGAATGGCGCGCTGACAACAGCCCGTTTGACCAACACATTCGCGGAGAGGCCACGCTGACCGGCGCCGCGCTGGACGGGATGGAGCTTTTCTATGGCAAGGCGCAATGCGCCACCTGTCATTCTGGGCAATTCCAGACCGACCATGGCTTTCACGCCATCGCCATGCCCCAGATCGGCCCCGGCAAAGCTGCGCGTTTTGAAAGCCACGCGCGCGATACTGGCCGTATGCGCGTGACCGGCGCGCCCGAGGATGCCTATCGGTTCCGCACACCATCGCTTCGCAACATCGCCCAAACCGCACCTTACGGCCACGATGGTGCATATGCCACGTTGGAAGGGGTCGTGCGCCATCACCTTGACCCTGTTGCAGCGCTAATTGCCTATGATCCTGCGCAGGCGGTTTTACCCGAAATCCCTGATGCGATGGATTTTCCCGTCATGTCAAACGCGCCGGAAATGGACGCAATCGCCCGCGCGAACGAGCTTGCCCCGATGGAGCTAAGCGACGCAGAAGTCGCTGCCCTGCTGGCGTTCCTAGAGGCACTGACCGACCCATCCAGCGCGGCAGGCCGCCTTGGCGTTCCAGATGCGGTGCCAAGCGGGCTTCCCGTGGATTAACGCGCAGTGACCGAAAGGCTGGCCCCATCAGGCGAAAGCGTCAGAACCTGCCCCGCCTGAACGGTCGCCCAATCGCTGACCACACCGCCCGGCCAAATCACACGAACCTGCGCCTCTGCCTGGTCGCCCAGCCCGAAATGCTGAAACCCAGCCGTGCCGCCAGCGTGACCGCCACCAACGGTCAGTTCACGCGATTGCACCCCGGTTTCGGTTTTCACCTCTAACCACGCGCCGATGGCATCAACGTTGGGGGCCGGTTGGCGCAAGGACAGCAACAGCCACTGGCCTGCGTCGCTGGTCACGTTCTCATAAACCTCTACCGGGGCGCGGCGGTTCACCACCGCAAGGTCCAAACGCCCATCAAGGTTCAGATCCACCAACGCCGCGCCACGGCTGCGCGCCATACTGGCGACACCAGCATCACCACCACCTTCGGCAAACCGACCATCATCCAGTTGCAGCAACAGGTTGTTGGGGTCCTTCATCGCGCTGCCCGGCATCTGTTCGACATTTCCTTTAGCGATGAAAATATCGTCGCGCCCATCGTTCTGAACATCGCCGAATGCAACGTGCCATCCGGTCGACGGCCGCCCATCGCCACCCATATGCGGGCGGTGCGCGGTGGTGCCTTTTTCGAACGTTGCATCCCGGAAATCCGGGCCAGTCGCGCCATCGGCCAGCATCTGAAGCTTTTGATCGCCCATGGAGCTTAGATAGACCTCGGGCAAGCCATCACCGCTGATGTCGCGGCTGGCGATGCCCATGCCCCACAGCATATATCGCCGCCATCCGTCGCCTTCGCCATAAAGACGCGGGCTGGGCTGCATCGCCCACATCTGCTCCTGCCCGCCTTTAACGTAATAGTGTCGATCGTTGCTAACCCTCAGATCAGCGCGCCCTGTGCGGCCCCAATCCGAAAACAACATCGAAAGCGCGCAATACCCCGGCGACAGGTCAACGGGCGCGCCGTATCCCCGGCCCTTGGGGCGCAGCAATTCATTGGTGTCGCAGGTTTGAAACGGCCCTTCGGGGTTGTGCCGGTCAACATAGTTTCCGATGGCAAGCGTGGGCAGATCATTGCCGTCTTCCCATGCGGCGGAAAACGCAGTGCTCCACTTATCACCGCCACTTAGGCCAAGCGCGTTGGGAAACGGGGCAAAGCTGCAATCGGGGCCGCCCTTCAACAACTGATTTTCACCGACCCGCAGCACGAACAAATCCTGCCAGCCATCGCTATCCACATCCAACGGATAGGCCCCGATCACCCCCGTCAGGGCAAGCGACACCGGAGTGTTTTGCTGAAAGCTAAGCGTGCCGCCACGCTGCGAGCTGTTGCGCAACAATGCGGCGGGCGCTTGCCCACCTGCGGCGTAAAGTTCCGGCAAGGCATCCCCATCGCAGTCAAAAGCGGCAATTCCGCCGCCCACGAAGTGTTCCCACCCGCCCACATATTGATGATCGATGCCAAGCTGCGCGCCACGCTCAACAAACGCGGGATCTGCTTGCGCAGCCCCGGCCATAAGCGCCAAAATGATCGAAGTGTTAAGCCGCATTTCCAGCGATATCCTGTAGGGCAATCTCGGCCACGCCTTCGATGGCATAGGCCGCCGCCCCCTTGGCCCACATCAGATCGCCCCACTTGTGGATGCGAACTTCGGGCGGCGCCATGTCAATCTGCACGATAGATTTGCGGATGCCATCCAAGACATCCTCGGCATAAAGATAATCAAACTGCATCCGCTCACCCGACAGGATGATCAGCTCTGGGTCAAAAATGTTGACGATATTGGCCAGGCCCATCGCAAACATCCGACCGGCGCGATCAAAGATCGACTTGGCGGTTTCATCCCCCGCCTGTGCGGCTTCGACCAAGGATTGCAGTTTTTGCGCGGTGGTGGCGCGGTCGGCGAAGTCCGTCGTTGTCGCGGCCTCGCGCAGCAACGCGTAATCCGCGACATAGGCTTCTAGGCAGCCACGCTGCCCACACCGGCACAGCGCGCCATCCAGTTGAACCTTGGTGTGCCCGAACTCGGCGCCGCAGCCGCGCGCGCCGCGATAGATTTCGTGATTCACCACGATCCCCATCCCCACGCCGCTTTCAATCGTCAGAACGATGAAATCGCTGACCCCGCGCCCGTGACCGAAATATTGTTCGGCCATTGCGACAAGGTTGGCGTCGTTGTCGATGAACACCGGCATGTCCAGATCAGCCATAAGCATTTCGCGAAGCGGCACATTCCGCTCTGAAAGGCCCGGCGACCAGTAAACAGTACCGTGGGCGGCGTCGACCGTACCGGCCATCCCGATACCAATGCCCGCCAAAGCGTCCATCGTCATCCCCGCCGTAGACACCGCATGTTCAAGCGCCCGCCGAAACAGCGGCAAAAGCTCGGCAGCCTTAAAGCGCGCGCGATCAAGCTCCAGACAGGCCTCTCCGACCAGTGTCCCCTCAAAATCGACAAGGGCGACCGCGATTGTTTGATGCGAAAGCTTCATCCCCGCAACAATACGCGCCGCGCCGCGTACCTTTAGGTCAACGCGCGGGCGACCGCGGCGCAAGTCATTGTCTTGACTGGGGCCTGTTTCCTCTATCAGACCTTCGCGTATAAGCTCAGCAGTGATCGACGTGACTGTCGCAGGACTGATTCCTGTCTCACGCGCCAAATCGACTCGTGCAATACGCCCGGCCTTCCGTATGGTAGAAAACACGAGTCTTCGACCGGCGTCCCTTTGGTCCGTCACCATATGCACTGCATCCTCCCTTTCGCGACCCTATAGATAGGACCACGCAAGGGCAATAATTTACGACCAAAATCAAACTTGCAAGAAAAACGACGATTCGCGTGCCATTTTCTATTTTTGACGTCAAGAATTCGAAATTTTCGCTGAATTAAATTGGACATCCAAATTATTGGGTGTTAGGATTTTTCGTAATTCGCCTCGAATCTGCCCAGTGGCTATCGAGGTCGGATGAAAAAACGGGAGGAAACCATGAAAAAATTCACCGCCGCTGCTGCGGCAGTCCTCGGCGCAACTATTTCTTCGGCTGCTTTTGCAGAAGATTTGGTCGTTGGCGTAAGCTGGTCCAACTTTCAGGAAGAGCGTTGGAAGACAGACGAAGCAGCGATCAAAGCAGCTCTGGAAGCTGCTGGTGCCGAATACATCTCGGCTGATGCTCAAAGCTCTTCGGCTAAACAGCTGTCCGACATTGAAAGCCTGATTGCACGTGGCGCTGACGCCCTGATCATTCTGGCGCAAGATGCTTCGGCTGTTGGCCCCGCAATGGACGCAGCTTCGGATGAAGGCATTGCAGTTGTTGCTTATGACCGTCTGATCGAAGATGGCCGCGCATACTACCTGACTTTCGACAACGTCGAAGTTGGCCGCATGCAGGCACGCGCTGTTTTGGCTGCTCAGCCAACTGGCAACTACGTCATGATCAAAGGCTCTCCGACTGACCCGAACGCAGACTTCCTGCGTGGCGGCCAGCAGGAAGTTCTGCAAGCTGCGATCGACGCGGGTGACATCACCATCGTTGGCGAAGCTTACACCGACGGCTGGCTTCCAGCGAACGCACAGCGTAACATGGAACAGATCCTGACAGCCAACGACAACAAAGTTGACGCTGTTGTTGCTTCCAACGACGGCACCGCAGGTGGTGCAGTTGCTGCGCTGACCGCGCAGGGCATGGAAGGTATCGCAGTTTCCGGTCAGGACGGCGACCACGCCGCGCTGAACCGCGTTGCGAACGGCACGCAGACTGTTTCCGTATGGAAAGACGCACGTGAACTGGGCAAGGCAGCTGGCGAAATCGCTGTTGCACTGGCTGGTGGCACCGCGTTGGGTGACATCGAAGGCACCGTTGCTTGGACAAGCCCAGCAGGCACATCCATGAACGCAACGTTCCTGGCACCTGTTCCTGTGACCCGCGACAACCTGAACGCAGTTGTTGACGCAGGCTGGATCGAAAAAGACGCCCTGTGTCAGGGTGTTGCTGCAGGCGCAGTAGCTGTTTGTGACTAAATAATACCGCCGCCGCCCCGCGCTATGCGCCAGGGGGCGGCGGCACCCCAAACCCATTCCCTAAAATTCCGGAAGAGAAAGAGGCGTCTCCATGCGTCAGCTGAAATCTATCCTGGCCACACTAGAGGTCGACCTGCGGCTGATCGGCATGATTGCCGCGCTAGCAGTAATCTGGGGCGTATTTCACGCCGTGACGGGCGGTTTGTACGTCACCCCCCGCAACATTTTTAACCTGTCAGTTCAAACGGCTTCGGTTGCTGTGATGGCGACTGGCATGGTCTTTGTGATTGTTACCCGCCATATCGACCTGTCGGTCGGTGCGCTGTTGGGCTTCATCGGTATGACGATGGGCATGATCCAAGCGAAAATCCTGCCCGAGTTTCTGGGCTATGGCCATCCGATGATCTGGGTCATCACTGTTTTCGCTGGCCTGTTGATGGGTGCCGTTTTCGGCGCGTTTCAGGGCTGGCTGATTGGCTACCTTACGATCCCCGCCTTTATCGTAACGCTGGGCGGCCTGTTGGCATGGCGCGGCGCGGCGTGGTGGGTGACAGAAGGTCAAACCGTTGCCCCGCTGGACGAAACCTTCAAAGTTCTGGGCGGTGCCGGTGGTACACTTGGTATTTTCTGGAGCTGGGTCGTTGGTATTCTGGCAAGCCTTGCCGCCGTCGCGCTGGTGTTCCAATCGCGCCGCCGTAAGGTTGCACATGAATTCCACGTTAAACCGCTGTGGGCTGAATTCGCGCTGGCCGGTATCTATGTTGGCGTCATCTGCAGCTTTGTTGCGGTCCTGAACGCCTACGAAGTCCCGACACGCCGCATTGAGCGCATGTTCGAAGCCAAGGGCGAAGTGATGCCCGAAGGCCTGACCATGGGTTATGGTTTGCCAATTTCGGTTCTGGTGCTGCTGGCGGTTACGGTTGTGATGACCATCGTCGCCCAACGCACCCGCCTTGGCCGCTATATCTTTGCGACAGGCGGCAACCCTGACGCGGCTGAACTGTCCGGGATCGACACAAAGTTCCTGACCGTCAAAGTCTTTGCCATCATGGGTGGTCTTGTTGCCATCGGTGCAGTCATCGCCTCGGCCCGTCTGGGTTCGGCTGCGAACGACCTTGGTACACTGGACGAACTTCGTGTTATCGCCGCTGCCGTTATCGGGGGCACCGCGCTTTCGGGTGGTGTGGGCACGATCTATGGCGCGGTACTTGGTGCGCTTATCATGCAGTCGCTACAGTCGGGCATGGCCATGGTTGGCGTTGATGCGCCGCTGCAATCAATCGTCGTGGGCGTCGTACTTGTCTTCGCCGTTTGGATCGACATCGTTTATCGCCGCCGGACCGGCAGCTGAGGAGGAGCAGGAAAATGACAACACAGCCCCCCCTTGTGGAAATGCGCAACATGAACATCGCCTTTGGCGGTAACCATGCTGTAAACGACGTAACCGTTGATCTGTATCCGGGCGAAGTTGTGGGCCTTTTGGGCCACAACGGCGCGGGCAAATCGACCCTGATCAAGATGCTGTCGGGTGCCTATCAGCCAGACAGTGGCGACATTCTGGTAAACGGTGAAAAAGTCACCATCCAGAACCCGCGTGATGCGCGCCGCCACAACATCGAAACCATCTATCAGACGCTTGCGCTGGCAGATAACCTTGATGCTGCGTCGAACCTGTTTTTGGGTCGGGAACTCACCACAGCCGCCGGTTTCGTCGATGACGACTCCATGGAGGCCGAGGCGCGCAAGATCATGGCGCGTCTGAACCCGAACTTCAAAAACTTCTCGTCGCCGGTTTCTTCGCTTTCGGGCGGCCAGCGTCAGTCGGTTGCGATTGCGCGGGCGGTGTATTTCAACGCCAAAATCCTGATCATGGATGAACCAACTGCGGCCCTTGGCCCGCATGAAACCCAAATGGTTGCCGACCTAATTCAGCAGCTAAAGGCCGAAGGTCTGGGTATCTTCCTGATCGACCACGACGTTCATCAGGTGATGGAACTGTGCGACCGTGCCGCCGTTATGAAAAACGGTAAACTGGTTGGCGTGGTGAAAATCTCTGAAGTGACCGACGATGACCTGCTGGGGATGATCATCCTTGGCAAACACCCCCACACCGGCGAGGTGATGGAAGGTTAATCGCTGGGCGGCAATATCAGGATCGCCCGGAAGTCGTTGACGTTGGTCAGCGTCGGTCCGGGCACCACCTGATCGCCCAGCTTTTCAAAAAAGCCGTGACTATCGTTGCGGTCCAGCTCTGCCCGCGCATCAAGGCCCAGTTGCCCCGCGCGGGCAAGCGTATCAGGCGAAACAATCGCCCCGGCCACTTCGGCCGCACCATCAACCCCATCGGTATCACAGGCCAGCGCGTAAATCCCCGGCGCGCCCTTCAGCGCGACCGCCAGCGACAGGCAGAACTCAGCATTCGGCCCGCCCACTCCATCGCCCCGCCGCGTCACCGTGCATTCACCGCCCGAAAGCAGCAGAACCGGCGCATCGCCCGGTTTCAGCGTCTTGGAAATCTCAACCGCTTGGGCCGCTTGTTGAACGGCCAGATCACGCGCCTCGCCCTCTAACGCATCGCCAAGGTCTTTAACGTGGCACCCAGCTTGCTCGGCCATATCCTGCGCGGCCGCGATGGATTGGGCCGGGGCCGCGACGATGCGGTTTTCCACCCGGCTCAGCGCCTCTGCATCCGGGCGCAGCACGCCAGTGGGCTGCGCCAAGACATCCACAACGGATTGCGGCGGCGTGATATTCCAACGTTTCAGAATGGCACGGGCATCGTCTGGCGTGGTGTCATCGCCGACGGTTGGGCCAGACGCGATGAACGCCGGATCGTCCCCCGGAATATCCGAAATCATCAGCGCCAGCATCTTTGCCGGATAGGCCGCCGCGGCCAACTGCCCGCCTTTCACCCGGCTAAGGTGTTTGCGCAGCGTGTTCATCTGCGAAATCGGCGCACCCGAGGCCAAAAGCGCGGCGTTCACCTGTTGCTTTTCTTCTAACGTGATGTCCCCCGCAGGCTGGATCAACAGGGCAGACCCCCCGCCCGAAATCAGCGCCACAACGAAATCATCCGGGCCAAGACTGTCCAGCAACGCCAACAGGCGCGCGGTCGCATCGCGCCCTGCCTGATCGGGCACGGGGTGCGCGGCCTCTAGAATCTCGATGTCGCGGGTCGGGCGGGCATAGCCGTATCGGGTAATCACCACCCCTTCGACATTATCCCAAACGCTTTCCAACGCCTCTGCCATTCTGGCCGAGGCTTTGCCGGCACCAATCACCACCACACGCCCAGCCGGGCGTGCGGGTAATGCGGCGGGCACGCACAGCATCGGGTCAGCGGCATCAACGGCACGATCAAACAAATTGCGCAGGAAATCGGCAGGCTTTTCCGCCCCAATTCCCAGCGTGATATTGTGATTTTTGTCGATGCCCATGCGGCCCCCATTCCCTATTGAGCGGACTGTGCACAGCCCAGCAGAAAGAGGCAAGCCGCCTAGCGCAGCATTAATGTGCTTTCAAGTTCACGGTTTTCGTCAACCAGATCGGCAATACTGACGTCATCCAGCGCCTTGTAAAATTCAGCTAGGGCACCGGAAAGCACGCCGGTTAGGCGGCAACTGTTGGCCAACGGGCAGGTATTTGAATCGCGCGAAAAACACTCGGCAAACGGCGTGTTCGCCTCCAACTTGCGAAAGACTGTCCCGACAGAGATGTCGCTTGCGGCGCGCTCCAACTCCACCCCGCCATTGCGGCCACGCGTGGTTTTGACCAAGCCGAACCTGCTGAGGGAATTGATAACCTGCGCCATATGGTTTTCCGAAGCATTGCAAGCGCTGGCAATGTCAGACTTGCGGACCACCGTGCCGGTATTCACTGCACAATACATCAGAGCGCGCATCGCAATATTCGTGCGGGTTGTTAGGCGCATATTGGTTTCCTTTTATCGCAAAACGAAAAAATGTTTCATCTTGGATATAGGAAATCGAAATCGCGCGAATTGATCGAGATCATGCCGCCTAGGCGCGTTTGGGCAAAGCAAACATTACCGCGAAAAATAGGGCAGCAAGTGCCACAATGCTTGGCCCGGCAGGCGTGTCAAACCGTAACGAGGCGCCAAGCCCACCCAGCGCGGACAGCGCGCCAATGATCACCGCCAAGATCGCCATGCCTTCGGGGGTGCGTGATTGCCCGCGCGCCGCCGCCGCAGGGATGATAAGCATCGCCACGATCAACAACGCCCCAACGACCTTGATCGCCACCGCCACAACCAGCGCCAACGCCACCGTCAGAACCAACCGCTCGCGGCCTGTATCAATGCCGGATGCGTGGGCAAGTTCGTCGTTGAGCGTAGAGGTTAACAGCGCCGACCAACGCGACGCCAACAAGATCAGAACCACCGCTGCGCCGCCCCAAATGAACCCCAGATCGGCCCTGCTGACCGCAAGAATGTCGCCAAACAGATAGGCGGTCACATCAACACGCACGCCTTGCAAAAACGATACCGCGATAAGCCCGACGGCCAGTGCCGCGTGGGCCAGAACGCCCAGCGCCGTGTCCATGGTAAGGCCCCGCCCCGCCAGCGCACTTACAACCATCGCCATCACCAAAGCCACCGCCAAGGTCCCGACAAAGATGCTTGTTGAAAACGCCAGGGCCAGCGCGACGCCAAGGATCGCGGCGTGCGATGTTGCCTCGCCGAAATAGGCCATTCGCCGCCAGACGACGAAACACCCAAGCGGGCCAGCGGCCACAGCAACGCCAAGCCCGGCCAGCGCCGCGCGTACAAGGAAATCATCCAGCATGGGCATGCTCCGCATGGTCGTGATCGTGGTCGCACTGGTCATGCTCGTGGTCATGTTCGTGCTGATACAGCGCCAAGGCCCCACCGGTTCCGTGCCCGAACAACGCCCGGTATTCCGGCGCATTCGACACCACGGTCGGGGTTCCCTGACAACAGACGTGGCCGTTCAGGCAAATGACCCTGTCAGAGGCGCTCATCACCACATGAAGATCGTGCGAGACCATAAGGATCGCACAGCCGGTGTCTTGGCGCACTTCTTCGATCAGCTTGTAAAAGGCGGCGGTTCCGGGTTGGTCCAACCCTTGGGTCGGCTCATCCATAATCAGGATTTGCGGCTTTACCAGCAACGCTCGGGCCAACAGCACGCGCTGAAACTGACCGCCAGACAGGGTATCCATCTGCTGTCGCTCAATCCCCGGAACGCCAACCTTGGCCAATATTTTCGTCACTTCAGCGTCGCTGTGGCGCGTGGGAAGTGACAGGAAACGGCGCACGGTCATCGGCATCCGCCCGTCCAATGTCAACCGCTGAGGCATATAGCCGATCACCAGACCGGGCTGCTGTGTCACCTTGCCAGACACGGGCCGGGTTACACCCAACAAAGCCCGCAAAAGCGTTGATTTGCCCGACCCGTTGGGGCCAACGACGGTCACAATCTCTCCTGGTTCGATTGTGAAATCCACATCGCGCAAAACCGTTACGCCGCCGAAACAGACGCTCATCTTGCTGGCCGAAATCAGGCTCATGCTTCCTCCTGGCAGGTGGGGCACAGGCCCACTGCTTCGATGTTAAGCCGTTCAATTTGAAAGCCGACCAAATCAGCGGCCTCTTCCATGGCTTGCGCCACAGGGGCGCCGGGCGCCTCTGCCACTTGGTTGCAGCCGGTGCAAATGAAAAACGCGGGCCGGTGCGCCTCTCCGGGGTGCATGCACGCGGTGAACGCGTTTAGGCGCCGGATACGGTGGGCCAGCCCATTGTCGACCAGAAAGTCCAGCGCGCGATACGCCACCGGGGGCTGCTTTCCGTAACCATCCTCGGCCAGTCGTTCCAGCACCTCGTAGGCGCCCATTGCCTGATGCGATTCCAAAAGAATTTCCAGCGCGCGGCGGCGAACCGGCGTCAACCTAAGCCCCTTGGCCTTGGCCAAAGCGTCGGCACGGGCCAACCCTTCGCCGCTGCATGCGGTATGGTCATGTTCGGCAAACGCCAACGGAGCTTTTGGGGTGGTCATGATTACCTGCTTGACATGTTATGGTATTACATATCACATAAATCGCTCAGAACGCAACATACATCGGACATCGTTATGCGCCCTCTTATTGCTCTTGCTACCATTATCGCGACCCCCGCATTTTCCGAAGTTCCGCGCGTTGTTACGGATATCCCCGCCGTCCACTCTCTTGCTGCGCAGGTGATGGGTGATCTTGGCGAACCAATGCTGCTGCTTTCATCTGGGGCCGACCCGCATCATTTTCAGATGAAACCATCGCAGGCCAGTGCACTGTCCAAGGCGGATTTGCTGTTCTGGGTCGGGCCAGAGCTTACGCCGTGGCTGGACCGCGCCGTTAGCGGCATTGGCGTCGCGGGCACCGCAATCGAATTGCTAGAAGTACCCGGCACGACGACCCATTCCTTCGCCGAAGAGCATGATGAGCACGAGGAAGAACATGTGGAAGAGGGCCATGACCACGAAGGGTTAGACCCCCACGCATGGTTGGACCCGGCAAATGCCTCCACCTGGATTGCCGCGATGGCCGCAGAGCTGGCAACCGCCGATCCCGAACATGCCGACGTGTATTTGGCAAATGCAGCGGCGGCCGACGGCGCGATCACAGCCACGACTGCACAGATAAACGCAACGCTCGCCCCGGCCCAAGGCGTGCCAATCATGATGTTCCACGACGCCTACACCTATTTTGCCGAAGCTTTTGGTCTGAATATCGTCGGCAGCATAACGATGGGTGACGCCGCCGCGCCCGGTGCCGCGCGGCTTGCACATTTGCGCGATGAACTGGCGCACGAAGGCGTGGTTTGCATCTTCCCCGAGGCGCAGCACGACCCGGCCTACCTTACCGCGATTGTCGAAGGGTCAGAGGTCAAGACTGGCGCGCCGCTTGATCCATCCGGTTCCAGCCTGCCCTACGGCGCATCGCTGTACAGCGCCCTGCTGACCGGGCTGGCGCAAACGATTGCCGATTGCGTGAACGACGAAGGCTAACGCCGCCTATCCTTCGACTGCCGCGCGATACCATTCGACGATCGCGGCACGCTCTGCCGGTTCCATGTAGGATACATTCGCCGGGGGCATCGCGTGGGTCACGCCCGCCTGCAGAAATATCTGTTTGGCGTGGCGGGCCACCTCTGCCTCTGTCTCTAACACCACGCCTTTGGGCGCATGACGCATGCGGCCCCAACCGGGCTCTTTCGCATGGCACATCGAACAGCGGCCAAGCACGGTATAATAGACATCTTCGAACCCTTCGGCACTGGCGAATTGTTGTTCGAACGGGGTAAGCGCGGCCCCTTCTTCCTCAAAATCCGCATCCGAATACAGCGGCACCATCGACAGCGCCACTATCGCGGCGAACAAGGCGGCGGTGGCGGCCCATGTCCAGCGCGGGTTTCCTTTGCGGGCGTGGATCGTGTTGAAGTAATGGCGGATCGTTACCCCCATCAGGAACACAAGGCTGGCGATCAACCAGTTATACTTGCTGGCAAACGCCAACGGGTAATGGTTGCTCAGCATCAGGAACAACACCGGCAACGTTAGATAGTTGTTATGCGTCGAACGCTGCTTGGCGATCTTACCGTATTTCGCGTCTGGCACCCGCCCTGCCTTCAGATCGGCCACCACGATTTTCTGGTTCGGGATGATGATCATAAACACGTTGGCCGACATGATCGTCGCCGTGAACGCCCCCAAATGCAGCAACGCCGCGCGGCCCGTGAACACCTGCGTGTACCCCCACGCCATCACGACCAGCACGACGTACAAAAACAGCATCAACCGCGTGTTATCGTCGCCGAACTTGGATTTGCAGATCAGGTCATACGCCAGCCACCCGAACCCAAGCGAGCCCAGCGAAATGCAGATCGCGGCCCAGATCGGAATGTCCAATACCGCCGGATCGACCAGATACAGATCCGCGCCAAGGTAATAGACCAGCACCAGCATCACAAAACCGGACAGCCACGTCGCATAGCTTTCCCATTTAAACCACACCAAATGGTCCGGCATGCTGTCAGGCGCGATCAGATATTTCTGGATGTGATAGAACCCGCCGCCGTGGACCTGCCATTCTTCGCCATCAGCGCCGCTGGCAAGGTTTCGATCACGGTGCAAGCCCAGATCAAGCGCGATGAAATAGAACGACGAACCGATCCACGCGATTGCGGTGATCACATGCACCCAGCGCGCGGCAAACTGCGCCCATTCTTCGACCAGCGCCAGTTCCAGCATCACACGCCTCCTGTTTGATATCCCTACGCTATACCGCGCGGCACCTTTTTGTTAATTCATGAAATGAAGCAAGACTTTCAAACAAAGCCGAAAAATCATTATGGCCTACGTAAACAACATCAAAATGTTCGTCCGTGTCTATGATTTGGGCAGCATGAGCGCGGCCGCGCGCGATCAGCGCACCTCGCCCGCTGTTGCCTCGTCACGTATCGCAGAGCTGGAAAAGCACCTTGGCGTGCGCCTGTTTAACCGCACCACGCGGGCGTTAAAGCCCACCGAAAACGGGCGGCTGTTTTACGACGGGGCCCGCAATATCCTTGATACGATAGAGGAGGCCGAAGCCCGCGTTATCCAATCCACCGACAGCCCGCGGGGCACGGTTTTTGTCGCCGCGCCGTTGGGTGTTGGGCGGCGGTTCATTGCACCGCACGTGCCCGCGTTCAAGGATATGTATCCGCAGATCAACATTCGTCTTCGCATGTCTGACCGCGTGATCGACGTCACCGGCGAAGGGCTGGATGTGGCGTTTCACCTTGGCCCCTTGGCCGATAGCGATTTGAAGGTCCGCGCCATTGCCGAATGTCAGCGCGTTCTTTGCGCCGCCCCATCCTACATCGCGCGACGCGGAACCCCCAAGGATGGAGCCGCCCTTATCGCCGATAGCCACGACTGCCTGAACCTGCGCTTTCCCGGCGCGAAAGAGTTCCGCTGGCCCCTTATGACCCCCGAAGGGCCACAGCGGTTCGACATCACCGGCC
The DNA here is from genome assembly GCF_900184935.1 of Actibacterium lipolyticum. Lineage (GTDB taxonomy): Bacteria > Pseudomonadota > Alphaproteobacteria > Rhodobacterales > Rhodobacteraceae > Actibacterium_A > Actibacterium_A lipolyticum. The sequence continues at coordinate 902,738 of NZ_FXYE01000002.1, forward strand.
CGCTGGAATCTGACGATGGCGATGTGCTGACCGAATGGGCGCTGGCCGGGCGCGGGATCGTCCTGAAACCCGCGTTCGAAGTTGCACAGTACTTGGCCAGCGGCGCGTTGGTCGCCGTTGCCACGGAAACGCCGCCGGTGCCGACGCAGCTTGCCTGCCTTTACCCATCACGCCGGTTCAAAGACACCAAGGTACGCCTGTTCGTCGATTTCATGGTCACCCGCTGCCGCGAGGAATTGGCGACCAGCTTGGCTCAGCTACCGCGATAGGTGGAATAGCCGAACGGCGACAGCAACAGCGGCACATGGTAATGCGCAGTGTCGTCATCGACGCCGAACCGAATGGGAACCGTGTCTAAAAACAGGTTCTCGCCCGTCACCTGCCCTGTGCTGCGAAGATAGTCACCGGTGAAAAAGATCAACTCGTACTGGCCGGCCTTGAACTTCCCATCGGGCAAGATCGGGCTGTCGGTGCGCCCGTCGGCGTTTGTCACGGCCTCAGCTATCTTACGATGGCTGTTGCCAGAAACCCGATACAGCGCGATGTTTATCCCCGCTGCCGGAACGCCGCGCGCTGTGTCCAAAACATGCGTTGTCAAATAGCCGCCCGTCTTTGCCATGCCTGTTTCCTTTGCCAGTTGCCTGTTTCATCATCTTTAATACATGTATCGCCCCGATTTGGCGCGTTTTCGAAGCCCCTGAAAGTCTTTCAATATTTTCTTGAAAAATGCCAAAAGGGAACTGTCATAGACACGTCATATCCAATCAGGAGAAGCAAGCGTGACGCGATACCCTCGTGATATGCGCGGGCACGGTTCCACACCGCCCGACCCGAAATGGCCCAACGGGGCCCGCATCGCCGTTCAATTCGTCATCAATTACGAAGAGGGCGGCGAAAACTGCATTCTGCACGGCGATGCCGCGTCCGAGGCATTCTTGTCCGAAATCGTCGGGGCCGCACCATGGCCGGGCCAGCGCCATTGGAACATGGAGTCGATCTATGAATACGGTGCGCGTGCCGGCTTCTGGCGGCTGCACCGGTTGTTCACCGGCGAAAAGGTTCCTGTCACCGTCTACGGCGTGGCCACCGCCCTTGCCCGTTCGCCCGAACAGGTCGAAGCGATGCAAACCGCCGACTGGGAAATCGCCAGCCACGGCCTAAAATGGATCGAATACAAAGACGCCGCTGCTGAAGATGAGCGCGCCGACATGGCAGAAGCGATCCGCCTTCATACCGAAGTCACCGGCGAACGCCCGCGCGGCTGGTACACCGGGCGCTGTTCTGACAACACCGTGCGTTTGGCCGCCGAAGAAGGCGGGTTCGACTATGTCGCTGATACCTATGCCGATGACCTTCCGTATTGGATGCATATCGGTGACCGGGATCAGCTTATCGTGCCCTATACGCTGGATACGAACGACATGCGCTTTGCCACGCCGCAGGGGTTCAACTCTGGCGATCAGTTCTTTGCCTACCTGCGCGACAGTTTCGATGCGCTATATGCGGAAGGCTCGCATGGGCAGGCCAAGATGCTGTCCATCGGTCTTCATTGCCGCCTTGTCGGTCGCCCCGGCCGTATCGAAGCCGTGCGCAAATTCATCGAATACGCCAAGCGCCACGCCGGCGTCTGGTTCGCACGCCGCATCGACATTGCCGAACACTGGGCCGCAAACCACCCACCCCAGCGGTTCAAGCGCCCGTCAGAAATGACCAAAGACGCCTTCGTCGCGGCCTTTGGTGGTGTGTTCGAACATTCCGCTTGGGTCGCCGAACGCGCCCATGCGCTGGAACTTGGCCCTGCGCATGATTGCGCCGTGGGGGTGCATTCCACCCTTGCCCGCGCCTTCCGCTCTGCGTCAGACGAGGAACGGCTGGACGTGCTAAACGCGCACCCCGACCTTGCCGGAAAACTGGCCGCCGCCAAACGCCTGACGGATGAAAGCACCGCAGAACAAGCCAGCGCCGGGTTGGATGCCCTAACCGACGATGAACGCGCGGCCTTTACCAAGTTGAACGCCGATTACACCGCTAAGTTCGGCTTTCCCTTCATCATCGCCGTGCGCGACCATGACAAGGCGGGCATCCTTGCCGCCTTTGAAACGCGGTTGAACAACGACCGCGCCACCGAATTCAAAACCGCATGTCAGCAGGTAGAGCGTATCGCCCGCCTGCGCCTGAACGATATGCTGCCCTCTTAAACAAGAAGAACAAACATGCCCTCGATCGAGTCTCTGAACCCCGATGTTCCGCTTTATGCCCGCACAGGCATCAACCTTGCCTCTGCTGGGTTGGGCGCAAAGGCGGTTTCGGCCACCAATGAATTCTTCGCCCCGCTGGAACGCATGCTGGACGATCACGACCCCGTTTTTATCCCTGATAAATTCGACGACCACGGCAAATGGATGGACGGCTGGGAAAGTCAGCGCCGCCGCGATGGCGGGCACGACCATGCCACCATCAAACTGGCTGCGCCGGGTCGTATCCTTGGCTTTGACGTCGATACCGCGCATTTCACCGGCAACTATGCCCCCGCCTGCATGATCGAAGCCTGCAGTGTTAAGGGCGATGACCTGACAGACGCGACGTGGGTCAAGATCCTGCCCAACAAACCGCTGGGCGCCAACGCCAACCACTTTTTCAAATGCGACAGCTTTGAAAGCTGGACCCACCTGCGCCTGCATATCTATCCCGATGGCGGCGTGGCCCGCCTGCGCGTGTTCGGCGTGCCAGAGCTGGACCCGATGGACAACGGCCAAGACATCGATCTGGTCTCGGCCCTGAACGGCGGGCGTATCTTGGCGTTTTCCGATGCGCATTACGGCAGCTACCATCGGCTGTTGGCTCCGGGTCGCGGGGTCAACATGGGCGACGGTTGGGAAACCCGCCGCCGTCGTGAACCCGGCTATGACTGGATGATCCTTGCCCTTGGCGCGCGCGGGCGCATTACCAATGCCGTGGTCGACACCGCCCATTTCAAAGGAAACTTCCCCGACAGATGCTCCATCCAAGCGGCGGATTTGCAGACCTTCGGCGATGGGCTGACGGACGCATTGATCACGGATTCGATGTTCTGGCGCACCTTGTTGCCCGAACAACGGCTGACGGCGGATTCCATCCACGAATTCAACGACGCGCTGGATGATCTGGGCCCCGTGACCCACGTTCGGTTCAACATCTTCCCCGACGGCGGCGTCAGCCGGTTGCGTCTGTTCGGTCGCCCTGAATGAGCGATACCGTCACGATCCAGCCCCTTACGGCCCAGGCCTTCGCGCCATTCGGGGATGTGCTGGATTGCGCGGGCGACCCTGACAAGATCATTAATCAGGGCCTGTGCGGGCGGTTCCATGACCGCGCGCAGATGGATTTTGGCCCAGATGGGCGCGCCGGGATCAGCCTGTTCAAGGCTCAGCCCCGCGCCCTGCCCCTGACGCTGGATTTGATGGAACGTCACCCAGACGGCAGCCAAGCCTTCATCCCGATGAGCGAACACCCCTTTCTGGTAATCACTGCCCCTGATGATGGCGGAAAACCGGGCGCGCCGCTGGCGTTTCTTACATCCCCCGGCCAAGGCATCAACTTTCACCGCGGCACATGGCACGGGGTTCTGACCCCTCTTCACGCCCCCGGCTTGTTCGCCGTGATCGACCGCATCGGCAACACCCCCAACCTAGAGGAGCACACCCTAACACCCCATTACACCGTTCAATTCTGATGATTTTGTAACGCCACACTCATAAGCGGCGGCAAAATGGAACGAGGTCTAACAGGAGAGAATAATGACAAAGAATTCGATTGGAACCGCGGCCCAGCTGCGCGACCCAAATTACACACCAGCATTGGCCAAGGCGATCCCGCTGGGCATCCAACATGTGCTGGCAATGTTCGTTTCCAACGTGACGCCCGCGATTATCGTGGCGGGTGCGGCTGGGTTTGGGTTTGGCTCAAACTCCCCAGATTTTCCGCAACTTTTGTACCTTATCCAAATGTCGATGCTGTTCGCCGGGGTGGCGACGCTGATCCAAACCATCGGCTTTGGCCCTGTTGGCGCGCGTTTGCCAATCGTTCAAGGCACCAGCTTTGCCTTCATCCCAATCATGATCCCGCTGGTTGCGGGCAAAGGGGTTGATGGCTTGGCCGCGCTGTTTGGCGGCGTGCTGGTCGGCGGTTTGTTCCACGCAATGCTTGGCACCGTGATTGGCAAAATCCGCTTTGCCCTGCCACCGCTGGTGACTGGGCTTGTGGTCACCATGATCGGTCTGGCGCTGGTCAAGGTCGGCATCGAATACGCCGCCGGTGGCGTTCCGGCCAAGGCAAGCGGCGCTGAAAGCTATGGCAGCTTGCTTAGCTGGTCCGCCGCGCTTGTGGTGATTTTCGTGACCCTTGCGTTGAAATTCTTTGCGCGCGGGATGCTTTCCATCTCTGCCGTGTTGATCGGCATTATCGTGGGGTATTTCTATGCCCTCGCCGTTGGGATGCTGTCGTTCGATGCAATCAGCGGAAGCTGGGCACGCTCTGCCGCGTTTGCGTTGCCGCAGCCGTTTAAATACGGGTTCGAATTCAGCGCCGCCGCGATCATCGGCTTTTGCCTTATGGCCTTCGTATCGGCCGTTGAAACGGTTGGCGACGTATCCGGCATCACCAAAGGCGGCGCAGGCCGCGAAGCCACGGATAAAGAGATTCAGGGCGCAACCTTTGCCGATGGTTTCGGCACGGCAATCGCCGGTATCTTTGGCGGGTTTCCCAACACCTCGTTCAGTCAGAACGTTGGCCTGATCGCCATGACCGGCGTGATGAGCCGCCACGTGGTGACCATCGGCGCGATCTTCCTGATCATCTGTGGGCTGATCCCCAAGGTCGGCGGCGTTATCCGCACCATCCCGATAGAGGTGCTGGGCGGCGGCGTGATCGTCATGTTCGGCATGGTCGTGGCCGCCGGTATTTCCATGCTGTCTGACGTGGTCTGGAACCGGCGCAACATGGTGATCTTCGCCGTGGCGCTATCCGTTGGGCTTGGTCTTCAGCTAGAGGTGATGAACGTCGCCCCCGGCGCACCAAACGCGTTGCAGCACTTGCCTGACACGCTGCGCATTTTGGGGGCCTCTGGCATCTTGCCAGCGGCGTTGATCGCGATCGTCCTGAACCTTGTTCTGCCACAAGAACTGGCCGACGAAGCGACAGACCAAGTTGCGGGCGGTATGTCCGGCAACTCTCAAAACGGCTAAGCCACATCGGCCCCCGCACTGCGTGGGGGCCGGACCGTTCAGGGCTTACCCCAGCCACCGCCGCCGGGCGTTTGCATTTCGAACAGCCCCCCGGCAGGCAGGTCAATCTCGTCATTTCCTTTCAGATCAACCCGCGTGCCATCCGGCAATTCGGCCGCGTTGCGCCCCGTTGCGCCGGGGGCACCGCCATTCACGCCAAAGGGTGGGATTTCGCGGTGCGAACACAGGGTCGTCACCGTCACAGGCTCCAGAAACCTAAGTCGCCGCAGCACGCCGTTGCCACCGTGCCAGTGCCCATTACCGCCCGAACTGGGGCGGATGCCGAACGCCTCCAGCCGCACTGGGAAACGTTTTTCCAAGATTTCAGGGTCGGTCATCCGGGTGTTGGTCATATGGCTTTGCACCGCGTCACAGCCGTTAAAACCCGGCCCCGCGCCAGTGCCACCCGCGATGGTTTCATAGTTCTGAAAGTCGTCATTTCCCCAGATGAAATTGTTCATCGTCGCCTGCGAACAAGCGATCTCGCCCAGCGCACCATAAAGAGCGTTACAGGTGGCTTGGCTGACCTCGGTATTCCCTGCAATCACGGCGGCGGGGTACGCGGGGTTCAACATGGTGCCTTCTGGCGCGATGATCTTAAGCGGTTTCAGGCAGCCTTCGTTAAGCGGGATGTCAGACCCCACCAATGTTCGAAAAACATAAAGAACCACGGCGCGGCAAATTGAGAACGGCGCGTTATAGTTGCCTTTGTGCTGTTCGCTGGTGCCGGTAAAATCAATCACGGCCTCCCGATTGGTGCGATCCACCCGCACATGAACCTTGATCGTGGCACCATGATCCATCGGATAGATGAAGCCGCCATCGCTAAGCTTGTCGATCACCCGGCGCACGCTTTCTTCGGCGTTGTCTTGCACGTGGCCCATATAGGCGGCGACGGTTTCCGCGCCATAGGATTGCACCACCTTCAGCAGTTCGCGCCGCCCGGTTTCGTTCGCCGCCACCTGCGCCTTCAGATCCGCCATGTTCTGCGGAATGTTGCGGCAGGGATATCGCCCACTGGAAAGAACCTGTTCGGCCAGCGCCTCTTGCAACTTGCCTTGATCAACCAAACGCACGTTGTCGATCAACACCCCTTCTTCGTCGATATGGGTGCTATCGGGCGGGGCTGACCCCGGCGTGCGCCCACCGATATCGGCGTGATGCCCGCGCGAGCCAAGCCAGAACAGCACATCATCCCCCACGAACACGGGCGTCGCCACGGTAACATCCGGCAAATGCGTGCCGCCGTTGTAGGGAGAGTTCAGCATAAACGCATCGCCGGGCCGGATCGCGCCCGCGTTTTCGCGCATCACGGTTTTGATGCTGTCCGACATAGAGCCCAAATGCACCGGCACATGCGGCGCGTTCGCAACCAAGTCGCCCGCCGCATCAAAGATCGCGCATGAAAAATCGAGCCGCTCTTTGATGTTCACCGACCATGACGTGTTCGCCAAAGTCGCGCCCATCTGATCCGCGATCGACATGAACAGGTTGTTGAACACCTCCAACAGCACCGGGTCGGCCTGCGTTCCGGCGGCGTTGGGGCGGGCCTTTGCCTCTGTCCGTTCAAGGATCAGGTTGCCGAAGCTATCGACATGGGCGGACCAGCCCGGTTCAACGATGTTTGTTCCTGTGGGTTCTGTGATGATGGCCGGGCCTTGAACGGCGGCTTCAGCAGCCAACGCGGCGCGATCATACAGCGGCACCGTATCACCCTGCATCGCCACATGCGCCAAAGGCGCGCCGACACCGGCAGATGGCAGACCAACGGGCGCTTCACCCGTAACACCGATAGCTTCGGCATTGACCATATCGAACAAAATCGCCCGCTCGGGCGAGGTGAAGCCAAAGCGGTTGTGATGCGCATCCTCAAACGCTTTTTGCATATCGGCTGCTGTGCCGAACGGCACCTCTAGCGCCTGATGCGACCCGTCATAACGCAGGTGGGCGCGCGCCTCGGTTCTGATCGCGGCGGGCGCGACGCCCTGACCGGCGACCTCGGCCTTTGCCGTTCGCGTCAACTCGGCCAGCACGGTTTCAGCCGTGGCAAGATCAGACAGCGGCGCATCGACCTGCCGTTCCTCCATCGCGCGGATTTCGGCAAGGCCCATGCCATAGGCCGACAAAACCCCCGCGAACGGGTGCAGGAACACGCGGCGCATACCCAGCGCATCGGCCACAAGGCAGGCATGCTGCCCGCCCGCACCGCCGAAACATTGCAGCGTGTATTGGGTCACATCATGCCCGCGCTGAACGCTGATCTTTTTGATCGCGTTGGCCATGTTGTCCACGGCGATGCGCAAGAAACCTTCGGCCACCGCCTCGGGCTCTTCGGCGGGTTGGCCTGTGGCGGCGGCAATCTCTGCCGCCAGCGCCGTGAACTTTTCGCGCACAACATCGCCGTCTAGCGGCTGATCACCGTCAGGGCCGAACACATGCGGGAAATGCGCCGGGTTCAGCTTGCCCAGCATCACGTTGCAATCCGTCACCGTCAGCGGCCCGCCGCGGCGATAACAGGCCGGGCCGGGATCGGCACCCGCGCTTTCCGGGCCCACCTGATACCGCCCGTCGCGGAAGGAACAGATCGACCCGCCCCCGGCGGCGACCGTGTGAATATCCATCATCGGGGCGCGCATACGCACGCCTGCGACCTCTGTTTCGAAGCTGCGTTCATAATCGCCAGCGAAGTGGCTGACATCGGTGGAGGTTCCACCCATGTCAAACCCAATCAGCCGGTCAAACCCTGCGGCGGCGGCTGTCTTGACCATACCGACGATCCCACCTGCCGGGCCGGACAGGATCGCATCCTTGCCCTGAAATAGCCCCGCATCGGTTAGGCCGCCGTTGGATTGCATGAACAACAGCCGCTCACACGCGCGGCCCATATCAAGCGCACCGGCCACCTGATCGACATACCGGCGCAGGATCGGCGACAAATACGCATCCACCACGGTCGTATCGCCCCGCCCGACCAGCTTAACCAGACGCGAGACCTGATGGCTGGTCGAAACCTGCGTGAACCCGACCTCGCGTGCAATTTCGGCCACCCGCGCTTCGTGCACCGGGTTCAGATAGGCGTGCAAGCAGGCGATGGCGACGGCGCGAATGCCATCGTCAAACGCGGCCTGAAGCGCGGCGCGGGCGGCGCCTTCATCCAGCGGGCGCAGGACTTTACCGTCCGCGTCCAGCCGTTCGGGCAATTCGGCGACGGTTTCATACAGCAGATCGGGGCGTTTGATTTCCAGATCGAACAGGCGCGGGCGGGTTTGATAGCCGATGCGCAGCAGGTCGCCGAACCCTTCGGTGATCAACAGCAGGGTGCGTTCGCCCTTACGTTCCAACAGCGCGTTGGTGGCAACCGTCGTGCCCATCTTAACCGCGCGAATGGCCGCATCGGGGATGGCGTCATCGGGGGTCAGCCCCAGCACCTCGCGGATGCCCTGCACCGCCGCATCACGGTAACGTTCGGGGTTTTCGGAAAGCAGCTTGTGGGTGCTAAGGCCCCCATCCGGCGCGCGGGCGACGATATCGGTGAAGGTGCCGCCGCGGTCGATCCAGAACTCCCAAGCTTTATCGCTCATCCCTGCCCCCATTGGTGAAGTTTCTTTGGCTTCACGGATGGGGTCAGGATTGTCAATCGCGCGCTATTCGCCGGGCTCGCGCTTAACCCGGAACACGGCCAGATACAGCGCGGGCACAAAGACCAACGTGATGACAGTACCGGCAATGATACCGCCCATCATAGCAAAGGCCATCGGCCCCCAGAAGATCTGGCGCGAGATCGGGATAAGCGCCAAACTGGCCGCCGCCGCCGTCAGCAGGATCGGGCGGGCGCGGCTATCGCTTGCCTCGAACACGGCGTCCCATGCGGAACGGCCCGCTTTGCGCAGCACCTCAATCTCGCTCACCAAGATGATCGAGTTTCGGATCAGGATACCGACCAACGCCAGCACCCCAAGGATCGCCACAAAGCCCAGCGGCGCGCCCGATGGCACCAGCGCCGCCACCACGCCGATCAGGCCCAGCGGTGCCACGCACAGCACAACGAAGGTCAGGCGGAAGCTTTGCATTTGCACCATGATCAGGAACAGCATGATCAGGATCATCAGTGGCACAACGGCGGCGATGGGTGCCTGACTGTCAGCGCTGGCTTCAACTGTACCGCCGACTTCGGCCTTGTACCCAAACGGTAACGCCTGATTAAACGCGGCGACCTTTTCGGCCAGATCATTAACCACCGTCGCGGGCTGATCATCGGTCGCGATGCCCCCCTTGATGGTGATCGTCGGCATCCGACTGCGTTGGTGAATAACCGGCTGTTCCGTCTCAAACCGGAACGTCGCAACCGACCGCAGCGGAATTGACGTCCCGCTTGAAGCGCTAAGCTGCAGGTTCGACAACAGCTCGACGGATTGGCGCGACGTAGCATCGCCCCGCGCGACGATATCCACCAGATAAGCGTCATCGCGCAGCTGCGTTACCGCGCTGCCGTCATAAATCGCGTTCAACGCCGACGCGATATCGCGCGAGGTCAGGCCAACCTGCCGCGCCTTGTCGTGAAGGATATCAACACGCACAACGCGGGTCGGCTCGTTCCAGTCCAGAACGATACCCGTCACCCGTTCGTCACTGGCCATCAGGCTGGCGAAATCACGGGCGTGATCGCGCAGCACCTCAATGTCCGGGCCGGACATGCGGTATTGCACAGGGCGACCAACGGGCGGGCCGATCTCTAGAAGTTTGACAAAGACATCGGTGCCGGGAAATTCGTTTTCGGCAACGGCCGTCAGTTCGGCCCGCAACGCATCGCGCGCTTCAACCGATGGGGTCTGGATAACGATCTGGCCAGTGTTCGGCCCCGGCGTTGGCACGTCAAACGCCAACAAGAACCGCGGCGCGCCACGGCCCACATAGGACGACCAGAACGACGCATTTTCATTGTCGATCAGGTTCTGTTCAAACCGATCCATCTGGGCCTGTGTTTGCGCGATGGAGGCGTTCTGCGGCAGGGTCATATCAACAACCAATTCCGGCCGGTCAGAGTTTGGAAAGAACTGCTGTTCGACAAACCGCATCGAAAAGACCGAAAACATAAAGGCAGCAACCGTCAGCCCGATTGTCAGCCACCGGAACCGCATCGCAACGCGCAGCACCTTGTGGAACATCCGCCGCAAACGGCCCGGCCCTGTGGAATGGTGCTTCATCTTTGCGGGCAGCATCGTGACGCCAAGCAACGGCGCGAAAAGCACGGCCACGATCCACGAAATCACCAACGACACGGCAATCACGACGAACAAAGAGAACGTGAATTCACCCGCCGCGGAACTGTTCAGACCTATGGGAATGAACCCCGCAACCGTCACCAACGTCCCCGACAGCATTGGAAACGCGATAGAGGTCCACGCATATGACGCCGCCTTGCTAAGGCTTTCCCCGATTTCCAAACGCGAAATCATGGTTTCAATCGCAATCATCGCGTCATCGACCAACAACCCAAGAGAGATAATCAGCGCCCCAAGCGATATCCGCTGCAACGTGATGCCGGTGTATTCCAAAATGACGAATGTGATGGCCAGAACCAGTGGGATGGTCACTGTCACCACCAGCCCGGCGCGCACGCCAAGGCTGACGAAACTGACGATCAGAACGATCAACACCGCCTCAACAAGGGCTTGGATGAAATGGCCCACGGCTTCGTCTACGACATGGGGTTGGTCGGCCACTTGATGGATTTCGATACCAATCGGCAGATCCGCCTGCGCCCGGTCGATGACCGCGCTAAGCTCTTCGCCGAAGTCGATGATGTTGGCGCCTTTGCGCATACCAACGGCAAGGCCGATTGCCTCTTCACCGTTGAACCGGAACAGCTCCGCCGCTGGGTCTTCATAGCCACGGCGAATTTCGGCTACATCGGCAAGGCGGAAAAAGCGGTCGTCAACACGCAGGTTGATGTCTTCCAAGCTATCAACGCCAGAAAATTGCCCACCGACCCGTACCAACATCCGTTCCGGCCCTGCATGGATCACACCCGATGGCAGGATGGCGTTCTGCGCCGCAAGGGTGGATTGCACCAGTTCCTGATTAACCCCCATCGCCGCCAGACGTTCGGTTGAGAATTCAAGATAGATCACCTCATCCCGCGTTCCGTAAATCTCGACCTTGCCGGAATCCTCCAGCGCCTGAACAGAGCGGCGGACATCTTCGACATAGTCGCGCAATTCGCGTGGCGAAAACCCATCCGAGGTGAAGGCATAGAGGTTGCCGAAAACATCCCCGAAATTGTCGTTGAACTGAAAACCCGCAAACTCTTCTGGAAAGTCGCCCTTGATGTCGTTCATCATGTTGCGGACGGTTTGCCAGATGGTTTTCAATTGCGCCGCATCGGTGGTTGCCAACAGTTCGACATAAACGATCGCTTCGCCGGGCCGCGTGACAGAGCGGGTGAAATCAAGCTCGTCCAGATCTTCTAGCTTTTTCTCGATCCTGTCGGTGACTTGGGTCAGCGTTTGCTGCACGTCCGCCCCCGGCAGAGCCGCGGCAATGATCATGGTTTTGATCGAAAAGTCCGGGTCTTCCTCGCGCCCGATATTCATATAGGAAATCGCGCCCGCAATCAGTGAAATGATCATCAGGAACCAAACAAACGACCGGTGGTTCAGCGCCCAGTCTGACAGATTGAAACGTTTCATTGCGATACGCGCGGGCCAACACGCTGCCCGTCCTCGATTGAATTGATACCTCGGGTGATGACCTCATCCCCCGCCGTCAGCCCGTCGGTCACACGCACGCGCGCGCCAAACTGTTCGCCAAGAACAACCTTGGTCCGGGCAACCGTATTTGTGCTGCGATCCACGACCCACACATGTGGCGCGCCCTGTGGATCAACGACCGCCGCAAGCGGGATGCTTATTCCGGCTTCTGCACCGTCAACCGGCGCGGCCCATGCAAGACTGCCCAGCAAGAACCCATCGGCGGGCTCCTCCAATGTTAGGTGCAAGCGCCGCGTGCGGGTGGAGCGTTCGGCAACGGGGTCGATCCGCGTCAGCGTCGCCTGAGAGCGAATGTCGCTGCGTGCGACAAGCCACACATCGAAGGTCGCGCCGATATCCATCGCGGCCGAGTCCTGTTCCGTCAGGTCGATAACAATTTCGCGCCCGTCAGTGGCCGCAAGGCTTAGCACCGGCTCACCTGCGGCAAGAGTCACGCCAGCTTCGGCATAGACCTGCGTGATGATACCGTCCTGTGGCGCGGTCAGATCAGCAAAGCTGCGCATCTCTTGCGCGCGGGCCAGGGTCGAATTTGCTTGTTCCAGCCGCGCAGTGGCGGCGGCCAGCGCACGTTCGGTATCTTCGGTCTGAACAGCACTGCCAACGCCGCGTTGTTCCAACGCGCGCGCACGTTCATCGGCATCCTTGGCCGATCTAAGCTGCGCCGTTGCGACGGTCACACCAGCCTCGGCGGCGCGAACGTCTGAATCAAGGTCTTCCGGACTAAGCTGCGCCAACAGATCGCCTGCTTTGACGATATCGCCCAGTTCAGCGCCACGTTCGGCAATCGTGCCGATCAGGGGAAAGGCAAGGTCGGTTTCCACGCGGGCCGCGACAGACCCGACATATGTTGTCCGCTCTCCGGTTTGGGTGTTCACCTGTTCGGACACAACCGGGCGCGGCGCAGTTTCAACCGGCGTTGCCGACTCTTCCGCGAAAACGGGTGTGGCCAATAGGGTTAGAAGGGCAAGAACCGTTCTCATTGGGGCACCTCCACAGAACGAACAACACGACCGGGGTACATAAGCTGCGCACCATCCGTGACGATCAATTCACCGGCTTCCAAACCGCTGTTCAGCACGATGCGCCCTGTTTCAAAGCGGTCAATTACGACCTGACGGATAGAAACCTGCATCGTTTCGGGATCAACCACCCACACCGCAGGCCCATCAACCGTCGCCGACATCGCGGTATAAGGCAGCGTGATATGCGGCGCGTCATCCATGCGAACGGTTCCGCGTACCGGATCGCCGTATGACACGTTCGCCGGTGCATCGCTGACACCAACGGTCACCAGAACCGTCCCCGTCGCCGGATCCACCAAAGGCGAAGTTTCGCGGATAACGCCCGAAAACAAGTCGCTGTCACGATCAATCAGCGAAAGCGCGACAAAACCGTTCACGGCGCCTGTTGTCGGCAGTGCCTCTGGCACATTGAACACCGCATCCAACGCGCTGCCCAAAGCCAGTGTCAGCACCGACTGCGCCGCGCCGACGACTTGGCCCAGCTCAACATCTCGGCTGGTCACGGTGGCATCTTCGGGTGCCAATAGGGTTGTATCGGCCAGTGCCTTATGCGCGCGTTCTAGATCAGCCTGCGCTTGTGCCAGCGTGCCTTGTGCGATGCTTAGGGCATCTTCGGCGGCATCGCGGCTGATCCGCGTTGTTGCGCCGCGCGCCAAAAGCGCGACCTGACGTTCAAACGCTTCGGATGCTTGCCGAAAATCAGCATCCGCCGTTGAAAGCCCAGCCTCGGCCGCGCGCAATGCCTGTTCTTGCTGAACGGATTCCATATGCGCCAACGCCGCGCCCTTGGCCACAACGTCCCCTTCTTCGACCAGCACGCTTACGACGCGCCCGCCGACGGGGAATGAAACAGTCACCTCTTCACGGGCCAAAATCTCGCCCGTCAACGAAAAGCTAAGTGATTCAACCTTTGGCGTGGCGGTAACGATGCGCACTGCCAGCGGCTCCTCCGCTTGGGCGGTGAATGCCAACAGGCACACCGCAGCGATGTAGGGGAACAATCTCATTTCGGAACCTCGTTTACCGGCAACGCGTCCACCATGCTTTCAAGACGCTCAAACAATTCGGAATTATCGGGGGCGGCGGCTGGCGATACTTCGAACATGGCAAAGAACATCATTCCTTCGACGGCTGTCCAAATCACATAGGCCGCAGCTGGATCAGGGCAATCCGCGCGAATATCATCCCAAAGCGCGGCAAATACTTTGCGCAAGGGTTCCAGCAACGCAGGGTTTTCGGACAACCCCGTCACAAGCGCCACCCGCACACCAATTTTTTCACACAGCATATCGCGTGATGTGTGCACCATCGCCCGCAAGGTCGGGTGGGTTTTACCCTTCAGGCGTTCCCTGTTTTTCTCAAGGATTTCATGCATGCCCGTCAGGGCGCAATCCATCATCCCCGCCAACAGCGCCTCTTTGGTGGGAAAGTGGTAAAGGACGCCGCCTTTGCTGACGCCTGCCTCTTTTGCCGCCGCGTCCAGCGTCAAATGCCGGGCGCCATCGCGGTTTGCGATCACCTCGGCCGCTTCAAGGATACGGGGGCGCGCGCCTGTGCCTCTTTTCTTTGTCATATCGAGTCGGCCTGAATTTACTGTACCGTCCAGCTGGTACAGTAAGCGAATTCCAAGGGTCAACCCAGATTTAAACGCCCCAACGGAATCGTGTGCGCCGATTGACCTTGCGTGAACACAGCCTGCTGATCACCACTTTCAGGGTTGTAAGGTCGCCCCCCAGAGTTACCTTTCAAGCTAAGAAAAAGAATATGAGGGAGGCCACCGATGAAGTTGACCGTCAATGGAAACGCCCATGACCTAGACGTCGAACCCGACATGCCCCTGTTGTGGGCCCTGCGTGACGAGCTTGGCATCACAGGCCCCAAATACGGGTGTGGCATCGCAATGTGTGGGGCCTGTACCGTACATATTGACGGGGTCGCCGTGCGATCATGTTCTGTTCAAGTTGGGGATGTCGATGGCGACGTGACAACCATCGAAGGCCTTGGAACCCCCGATGCCATGCACGCCGTCCAAGCCGCGTGGTTTGAGCATCAGGTCGCCCAATGCGGTTACTGCCAATCGGGCCAAATCATGCAAGCCGCGTCACTTCTTGAAGAAAACCCTGCTCCGACTGACGAAGACATTGACGACGCAATGTCGGGCAACCTGTGCCGCTGTGGCACCTACCCCCGTATTCGCGCTGCGGTCAAAACCGCCGCCGCCAAGCTAAGCGAAGGGTAAGCCATGTCACGTATCGGAAGCATCGCGCGTCGCACGTTCCTTATCGGCTCTGCCGCCATTGCTGGCGGTGTGGCGTTCGGCGTTTACGCCTATAAGCAGCCCGTAAGAAACCCGCTGACCGATGATCTGGCCGAAGGCGAGGCCGCGCTGACGCCCTATGTCCACATAGATCAGACGGGTGTCACCCTTATCACCCCGCGCACGGACTTTGGGCAGGGCGCCTATTCGGTTCAGGCGGCGTTGCTGGCAGAAGAGCTTGATCTGGCGTGGGAAGACATCCGCGTTGATCCCGGCCCGCCCAGCCCCGCCTATTACAATGGCAAAGTCGCCGCCGAAGGCTTCCCCTTTCCCGCCACCGATACCGGGTTTGTCGCCAAGAACGCCCGCGCGTTTGGTGATGTGGTGTCAAAATTCATGGGGCTGCAAATCACCGGTGGGTCAAGCACCGTTCCTGACGCCTTTGAAAAGCTACGCGTCGCAGGCGCAACCGCCCGGCAGGTGCTGCTGGAAGCGGCCGCGCAAGTCACCGGCATCGCCAAGGAAACGCTCTCCACCAAGGACGGTTCCGTCGTCTTGCCCGACGGCACAATGCTAAGCTATTCCGAACTGGCCCCGGTCGCCGCCGGAATTCAGCCACCGCGCGAGGTGGCGCTAAAGCCGGAAAGCGAATGGCGTTATTTGGGCAAACCGATGACCCGCCTTGATACGCTGGGCAAGGTCACTGGCACCGCCCAATACGGTATCGATATGACGATGCCCGGCATGGTCTACGCCACCGTGCGCACCAACCCGCGCCTTGGCGGTGATGTGAACGGCTTTGATGCGACTGCGGCCGAAACCGCAAATGGCGTGCTGAAGGTCGTGCCTGTCACCGGCGGCGTCGGCGTGATTGCCAACAACACCTGGCGCGCCTTTCAAGCCGCCGAAGCGATTGAATTTGACTGGGGCCCAGCGCCCTACCCCGCAGATATGGAGGCGATGTGGGAAAAGGTCGGCACCTCGTTCAGCAAAGACCGCAAGGACAGCCGGTTCAAGAATGACGGCGATGTAGAGGCCGCCTTCGAAAGCGCCGACACCGTGCTAGAGGCTGAATACCGCATCCCATATCTGGCGCATGCGCCATTGGAACCGATGAACGCGGTTGTGCAACTGAAGGACGGGCGGCTGGATATCTGGACCAGCACGCAAATCCCGATCTTCGCAATGGCTGCAGCGGCAGAGGTCAGCGGGCTGGACGCCGAAAACATCCATCTGCACGTACAGATCAGCGGCGGCAGCTTTGGGCGGCGGCTTGAGGATGACTTTATCCGCCAAGCGGTCGAACTGGCCCAAGCCGTCGAAGGTGTGCCCATCAAGATGACGTGGTCGCGCGAAGAGGACATGACACATGACTTCCCCCGCCCGATGCAAATGGCACGCGCGCGCGGCGTCGTGAAAGATGGCCATGTCGAAGCCTATGACCTTGGCATTGCGGCCCCATCGGTTGCGTCTTCGCAGATGGGGCGGCTGAACCAATCCCTTCCCGGCCCCGACATCGCGATTATCGCGGGCGCGTGGGATCAGCCCTTTGCCATCCCCAATTACCGCGTAACGGGTTACCGCGTGCCGCCGCTTGTTCCTGTCAGTTCGTGGCGGTCTGTCGGGGCATCGGGCAACGGGTTCTTGCACGACTGTTTTCTAGACGAACTGATCCACGCCGCCGGGGCGGACCCGATGGAGGAGCGTATCCGCCTGTGCTGGCACGCCCCGTCCCGCCGGGTGTTGGAGGCTGTCGCCGAAATGTCCAACTGGGGCAACGACCTTGGCCCAGATCGCGGGCGGGGTGTCGCCTTTACCCTGTCATTCGGCGTCCCAACCGCCGAGGTGGTCGAGGTGACAAATACCCCCGATGGCATCCGCATCAACAAGGTGTACGTGGCCGCCGAGGTCGGCAAAGTGTTGGACCCGGTGAATTTCGAAAATCAGGTGCAGGGCGGCGTTGTCTGGGGGCTTGGCCACGCAATGAACTGCGAACTGACCTATGACGACGGAATGCCAGAACAGACCAATTTCCACGACTTCGAAGGAATGCGCCTGTACCAATGCCCCGAAATTGAGGTGCGCGGGCTGGAAACCACTGACGATATTCGCGGTATCGGCGAACCCAGCGTCCCGCCTGCCGCGCCTGCCTTGGCAAACGCCATCTTCGCCGCCACCGGACAGCGCATCCGCGAATTGCCGTTGAACAAGCACATCGATTTCGTCTGAACGGGCAGATTACAACGTCGCGTTAAACCGGCGCTGAAAGGCCTTTGGATCAAAACCGTGGCTTTCGGCGCTGTAAATCGCGGTGTCCAGTTCCGCCAACAAACCCTGCCGGGCCTGATCGGGCCCGGCCATACTGTGCAGGGCGTGCCCCGCTTGGCGCAGCCCGGCCATATCGCTTTGCCGTGCAGCTTTGCGAAGGGCTGATTTCAAGCGGCGAATGGCCAGCCAGTGTGAAACCCGATCTGCTGAAAACACATGCCCGGTGCCGACAATCCCCACCAGACCAATGCCAAACGCGCCAATCAACCCCGCCCACAACGCGCCAGCGCGCAGCTTGGCCGGTTCCGCCACGTTTTCCTCGGGCCGGGGCGGCGGCATGTCCGCCTCCGAAATCGCGATCCGCTGGGCCGAGATTTTGGCCGTCCGCATCTGTCGGGCGACCGTATCGAAATAAGAAAACTCTATCGGCTCAAGGATTGCCGATGGCGGGTTGCGCGGCTTTATCGTCCAACGCCAATAGGCGATGGCGACGGGGCCATGCGGTGTCAGATCAACCAGCCGCTTTTCCGGGTGCGCAAAGATATGCGCGCTGGGCGAATGAAGCTCTGGCATGGGCGGGATCATGTCGGGGCTGACGCCCAGCGCCGAAACCGCGATGACGCGCAGAACGCCCTCTCCCTCGGCCAACTGATCGGGGGCATTCGACCATCTGTCGGTGATTTCAAGATGGCGCACGGGAAACCACCAATCGTCAACGGCAGGGGCCGGGCGCACCTCTAGGTCCAGCGGGTCTGACTGAACTTGATATTCGAACCAGTTGTCGTTTTCGTCCAGCAGGGTCAGGTGATGGGTAAACGGGCCAACCTTCAGCTTTCCAGCACGGTCCGGAAACAGCGCCATGCGGCGGCGCATGTTCTTGACGGTTTTGCCGTTAAGCTGACTTTCGTACCAATGATCTTCGCCAAGCTGCATCCAGTTGAACCCGTCCAGATCGGGCTGTTCCAACTTTTCCAACGTGATGTGGCGGCGATAAACCCCGTGGATTGTCAGCAACACCATCTCGTTCTGAAAAGGGGCTGTGCTGGTATCTTCCAGCGTGACAGTCAAGACCAGATCAGCCGGGTCCACCGCGCGTTGCGAAAACGCACAAGCGGGCCACAAAAGCAGCAAGATCAGGATCGCGCGTTTTACCATGGCGTGTCCGCCCGTGGTTGCCCTTCGCCAGCTTTGGCGCGGCGTTTGTGTTCATGCAGAATGCGGGCAGCCAGAAACGCGCCCGGAACATCAGGCAATGTCGCCAACCAACGGGGGCTGGCGGTGACGTATTTATCATCGAACACCTTGCGCACGCTCAACCGACCGCGACTGGTTAGTTCTGGTAAACCCAGCAGCGCGCCGCTGTTTGTGACGCCATCGCCCGTGCTGGCCGCCCGCGCCGCCCCTTGCGCGATGCCTGAATCAGCCGAGGCACCGTCTTTCTGGTCCGACCACTTAATGATTGAATCTGCGTCAATCTCTGTCCCAGCATAAAACGCCAACACCAGGTCAAAGTTTGCCTGCGCTTGCGCATCTTCGCGCAAAATCATCGCGCGGTCGTATGACTCTAGCGCGGCGGCGTATTCTTCGTTGCGGGTCAGCGCGTTGCCAAGGTTGAACATCTGTTCCGGCCCGGCCTGCCGAAACGAGGCAACGGCCTGTTCAAACTGCCCCGCCCGGTATTGCGCCACCCCGCGCCATGAAGGATCGGATAACAGCATCACGGCGGTTTTGTTCAATCCAAGCGCCAAGGCCACCCGCCCAAAAGGGGCCGTGCCGCCCAATATCAACGCCAGCACAAGCAATACCCCGGCCAGAAAGAGGACGATCATCCGCATCACGCCCTCTCTCGCCGAAACAGGGCTGCGATGGGGATCAGCGCGAACAGAAGCAAGTAGCGGCCGTAGTCTGTCCAAAACAGCAGCCTGAAATCCTGTCGTTCCAATCGCTTGTCATCTGATCGCGACAGTTCGTCCATCAACGCGGTTGCTTCGTTCAATTGGAACAGAAGCCCGCCGCCGATATTCACCAAACTCTGGACTTCCGCGGTTGCGCCTGCGCCATCTTCGGCCACCGTGGTTTCGGCATGTGCCACCAACAACCGCCCGCCAAGATCAACGATGTCCTTGGCCGCCAGCAACGCTTCTGGCCCCAGCCCGCCGCCGTCGGTCATCAACACCACGTCCCCGGCGATCACGTCGGCCTCGTCCAATATCTGCGCGGCTTGGCGCAGGGCCAGCGCCGGGCGGCTGCCCTTGTCGGGGATCGTTTTACCGTCCAGCAGGGTCACCGTTTGACCAAGCTGCAGCGTATCCGTTGTCAACGGCGATGCGACATAGCTGTCACCGGCGTAAACCACCAACGCCGCCGGTTTGGTGCCCAGCACGGAAAGCGCGGCCCGCGACATGGTCACGGTATCTTGCCAGCGTGCATCCTGTGTCATGCTGTCGGACACATCCAACACGAAGACAACGCCATCAAGGTTGCGAAACGTCTGTGCGTCATCACTTTGCCCCGCCGGACCAACCAGCGCGATAACAATCGCCCCCGCCCCCAAAAACGGAAGCTGCGCCGCGACGCGCGCGCGCGGAAGGTCAACCCGGCCCAACCGTTCCATCGCTTGCATAAGGTGTGGGTCAATCATCTTGGCCCAATCCCCAACCCGCGCGTTGCGCCGGAACGACAGCACGGCCAAGACCGCGATCACCGGCAAAGCCAAAAGCCAAAGCGGGCGCAGCAGGATTATCTGGCTTAGCAGGGTCACGCCGGCGCCCTCCATGCCAGCAACAGACAACCAAGCGCGGCAAGTACCGCCGGATAGACCCACAGATCGCGATAGGTTTCAGCGGCCAATCCGGCACTGGCCGTAGGTTCCAGTTGGTCGATGGATTCGGTGACGACGATCAGATCTTCGGTGGTGCGGACGCGGAACATTTGCCCGCCGCTGATGTCCGAAACTGCCTGTAAGGTGGGCACATCCACCACGCCGCGTTCGTTTTCCGCGCCGGTCGCCTCGTTCGGGCCAAGCGCGATGGTGTGAACGCGTACGCCCATGTCGCTGGCCAACTTTGCCACATCGCGCGGGTTGGCGGCGCTTGCGTTATTCACCCCGTCAGACATCAGAATAACGACCCTGCTTTTCGCTGTTGAGCCATCAAGCCGTTTCAGCGCAACGCCCAACCCCTCGCTGATATTGGTGGAGCGGCCGGATATGCCAATCGCCATCCCTTCGACGGTTTTGGCCACGGCTTCGGCGTCAAATGTGGGTGGCGCGGCGAAATAAGCCTCTGATCCGAACACAACCACGCCAAGCCTGTCGCCTCCGCGGTTACGCACAAATTCAGCGCCCACCTTCTTAACCGCATCCAGCCGGGTGACCGTTTCACCATCAACCGCGAAATCCTTGCGCACCATTGAACCGGACAGGTCCAGCACAAGCACCAGATCGCGCCCAGACATTGGCAAAGCCGGGGTCGGTTCAAGCTGCCGTGGCCCGGCCAGCGCAACCACCAGCAACACCCAGACCACACTTGGCACCACGTATCGGCCACGGGTGATCCCGCCGCTGTGTTTGGCTTGGCGCACCACGCTGCGCCCAACCCCTTCGGGAACGACAAGGGCCGCGCCTTTGGCAACCGCAGGCGGCACAAGGTAAAAGACCAGCACGGGCAGCGGCAGCAGGATAAGGAACCAAGCATCGGCAAATTCAGGCATCGCCGCCCCCCGCGCGCAACAGCTCTGCCTCTAGCGCCGTTGGGTCGGGAAGGCCGCCGGGCGCGTAAAGCCCCGAACCCATCCGCGCGACCGCATCAGGGGCGCGTTCTTTCAACAAATGCAGCAACGCCAGTGCGCGTTGTTCCGGCGGCAATGTCCTAAGCGCGTCGATCCGTTCGGCAAGCGTTTCAGGGCGCGTCTGGGTGCTCCGTTTCATGATCAACGGCAACAACAGCGCCACCATGAACGCCAGAAACAGCCCCAGCCCCATCGCGGCGGCGAACTCTGCCACCTGCCCGCCCGCAGCATCCGTAGGCAAACGAATATCCTGAAGTCCGGCGACCAGATCCTCAAGTGTGAAGGCGCGCTCTGCCATGTCAAAGCCCCAGTTGCAAAATCGCGTTGGGGATTGGCGCTCCGGCATCCACGTATTGCACCGGAACCATCGACAGCGTTTCGCTGTGATCGACCGCTTTTACCCCGCGCCTACTGATCATCGCATTGATGCGCGACCCATCCGGCGCGCCCACAGGATAATACCCCGCAGGCAAATCACGAAGCGCATGTTCTTCGACGATCAACAACCGTGGGAAACGGCGCAGCGCCAGTTCGCCCAAGATGTCTTTCAACCCGACGCCAGCGCGGTCCATCCCCGTAGCAATCACGATGGCCGCACCGCTTGGCACCACCCGCTTCAGGCTGACCAGAACCCGGTCAAGCTGAGGATCGTTCAGGTCATCCGCGGCGGCGGCCAATGCCATTTCATGCGCTTTCACCAAGCCGCCAATCACCGCCAGCATCCCGCGCACACGCCCCCGCACCGGCACAACAACAGTGCCCTGCGCAGTGATCGCCAACAGGCCCACACGCCCGCCCGCCTCTATCGCTTGCCAGCCAAGGCGGGCCAAAGCCTCGGCCGCGGCGACGGAACGAAACGCGCGACGCACGCCCCACAGCATCGAGGGGCGGAAATCGGCCACCAAAAAGGTCACACGGTCGCGTTCTTCGTGGAACGTTCGGATGTGCAGCTTGCCCGTGCGCGCCGTCGCCCCGCGATCGACATGGCGAATATCGTCCCCTTCGACATAGGCGCGGCTGTCGGCAATCACCTGTCCGTTGCCCCGGCGTTTGATCAAAAAACCACCGGGCAGCGCGCTGATCGCGGGATCATCGGCGGGCGCGTGTTGCACATGGGCGCGTTGCGCGATCAGGGCCGCCGCATTGACGGTGACCCCTGATCCGCTTGCGCCCGCTGCGGCGGTCATAACGGCTCCGTTGCGCCTAAGATGTCGTGGACGATGCCGCGCGCGGTGCGCCCTTCGGACGTAGCGCGCCAACTGACGACAAGCCGGTGCGCCAAGGCATCCGCGGCCACCGCATTCACATCCTCGGGCAGCGCATGGTCACGCCCGTTCAGATACGCGCGCGCCTTGGACGCCGCCGCCAAAGCCAGCGACCCGCGCGGCGAAACCGCGTGGTCAATTTCATCGTTAAACGGGGCTTCGCGCGTCGCCAGCACCAAGCGCACGATATAATCACGGAGCGCGGGCGACAGGTGTACCTGCATCGCTTCGGCCTTGCCGGTACGGATATCTGCCAGATCAATCTGATGCGCCGTACGCTTCACGCCCTGCTGCTCTTCCTCCACCAGATCAAGGATGCGCCGTTCGGCATCCGCATCGGGCAATTCCAGCATCACATGCAGCAGGAACCGATCAAGCTGCGCCTCGGGCAAGGGGAACGTCCCTTCGTGTTCGATGGAGTTTTGCGTGGCAATCACCACAAACGGGTCCGGCAACTGATGCGTATGGCCGCCACTTGTGACCTGCTGTTCGGCCATCGCCTCTAGCAACGCGGACTGCACCTTTGGAGGGGCCCGGTTAATCTCATCCACCAGAACGAGGTTGTGAAAAACCGGCCCTTTGGAAAATTCAAACGTGCCGGTATCAGGCGTAAACACATCTGTTCCGGTCAGGTCAGATGGAAGCAGGTCAGGCGTGCATTGAATGCGGGAAAAGTCGCCCGTCAGCGCATCGGCCAGCAATTTCACCGCCCGCGTTTTCGCCAAACCCGGCGCCCCTTCGACAAGGATGTGGCCGCTGGCAAGGATACCGACCAAAAGCCGCTCTATCAGCACTTCGTGGCCAATAAGCCCTTCTGACAAATGTGTTCTTAGACCCGCAATTTTGTCGGCCGTGTTCGATGAAAAACTGTCTGGCACCGGCACTCCTCCCAAAGTCGGCACAACGAAAGACGAAATAGCCCCCGCAGCTTACACTGTGCGTGCGCTGCCCCGTTAATACCATACACACGTTGGTATGGGTCACGCAGCGCGTGTTCGGCACGGAAAACACCGTGTTTCCAGACATCAACGGCTGTTTGATCAGGCCGGGCAGCCCGCATCGGGGCGACTGTAATAATTTTGGGATTTTTGGTAGCGGAGGAGGGACTTGAACCCCCGACACGCGGATTATGATTCCGCTGCTCTAACCACCTGAGCTACTCCGCCAAGAGTGAGCGGGTTCCTAAGCGAGGTGCGCGAGGGCGTCAAGGGGGAAACCAGCGTGTTTTTATCGCAAACGCCCAAAAATTTTCAGGCACGCTGAAGGTGCGGGTTTCCCCCATCCGTTAGGGGCTAAATCACCACCCGATGTTCCGCTTGTCCTTTTATGCCCAAGTCGACCTTGAATGTCTGGCCAGCCTGTGGCCATTCGGCGCGCTTGTCCTTGCTCATCCCTTGGGTCGCCGAGGTCACGAACATGTCGGTCAGGTCTGGCCCACCAAACGCAGGGCATGTTGTATTGGGTGCAGGAATATCAATTCGGTGCTGCAGCGCCCCTTGGGCGTCATAGGCAGAAACCCGTCCCCCCCCGTATTGTGCGTTCCAGAAAAGCCCATCGGCATCAACAACAGCGCCGTCGGGGCGCAAACCTGCTGCGACAAGATCAAGATAAAGCTCGGGTTCACCGACGGGCCACCCCTCTTCCCCCAAACGTTGCCGCATGACGTGGCCCTTCACCGTATCGGTGAAAAACGCATGCCCGCCGTCGGGTGTGAAACAGATGGCGTTGGAAATCGTGATGTTGGGGAAAAGCTGGCGCAGCTCTCCGCGGTAGTAACGATAGATCGCCCCCGCGTCAGGCTCTGCAAGTTTGCCCATCGTGCCAATCCAAAAGCCCCCAAACGGGTCAGCCCGCCCGTCATTGGACCGTGTGATGGGGTTGTCGGCCTCTAGCTTGGCAATCTCTGTCGCTTTGCCGGTGGTCAGATCAAAAAGCGACAGCGCAATTTCCGACGCGACCAACAAGTTGTCTTTATCAACCCAACCAGCCGCTGAAACGTGGTGATCAAAATCCCAGCTTTTTGTCTGGCCACCTTCGCGGGTCAGCAAACAGCACCCGACGATGTCGAACCAATAAAGCTGTCCCCGTTCTGGGTGCCAAAGCGGCCCCTCGCCCAAGGTGCAAATCGTTTTGTCAAAAGTCGAAACATCCATCTCGGTCGCCCCATTGTTTGACGAGGGTTCCCCCGCCGGCCTGAAATTCATTGCGGGCAACTTCGACGACTTAGCCCCCGGGTGCAAGGAAACCGTTGACGGCGCGCGCGATCACCCGTTCTTCGTCAGTGGGCAGCGCAAAGATGCGAACAGGCCCCCGCCCGATCTCATCCACCCCGTTTTCATTCGCCGCCGCGTCCAGCGACAGGCCCAACCATTCCATCCCGTCACAGACCAGCGCCCTGATCTTGGCCGCGTTTTGACCAACGCCCCCGGTGAAAACCAGCGCGTCCAGCCCACCGATATCTGCCGTCAGCCCACCAAGTTCATGACGAATGCGCATCACGTAATATTCGATCGCTTGCGCGGCTTCGGGCGCGGGCGATGCCAGTAAGCTGCGCATGTCATGCGTCAGACCCGACAGCCCCTTTAGCCCGCTTTCCTTATACAACAGCTGGGTCAGATCGGCTGCGCCCATCCCCTCTGCCTCCATCAGGTAAAGCAGCACGCCGGGATCAATCGCGCCAGAGCGTGTGCCCATGGCCAGCCCTTCCAGCGCAGAAAACCCCATGGTGGAGCTTTGGCTTTGCCCGCCCTTTATCGCACACATCGACGCGCCATTGCCCAGATGCGCGACGATCACCCGCCCCCGCGCCAGCACCGGATCGCGCCGCGCCAATTCCCCCGCGATGTAATCATACGACAGCCCGTGGAACCCATAGCGGCGCACCCCTTTGTCAAAATACCGGCGCGGCAGGGCGAAGGTGTCAAATGCCCACGGATGGCCGCGATGAAACCCCGTATCGAAACACGCGATTTGCAGTGCGTCTGGAAACGCGGCCATCGCCGCGCGAACCGCCGCAAGGTTGAACGGCTGATGAAGCGGTGCCAACGGCTCTAACAAGGCAAGCTGATCGATCACATCGGGCGTCAGCACATGTGGCACGGCAAACTCAGCGCCGCCATGGACGATACGATGCCCAACGCCGACCACCTGCCGCCCCTGCAGGATCGGTTCAAGGTGCGACAGGATTTGTTGCAGGGCGATGTCGTGGTCGGCCTGCCCAATCTCTTCGCGCAGGGCGGAGGCCCCTTCGGGGTGAACAACCAACCGCGCCGCCGGGCCCAGCTTTTCCACCTGCCCCCGCCCCAACTCTTGCGGTTCGCCATCGCGGGCATAGACCGAAAACTTGATGGAGGACGATCCGGCGTTGATCGTCAGAATGGCCTGATCGCTCATTGTCCGCGCTTCCATTCGCGCATCATTACGGCAATGGCACACGAGGCGAGCCGCGCCTGTTCATCATCCGCACGGCTTGTCAAAATGATCGGGCACGCCGCGCCCAGAACAATGCCGCCCGTCTGCGCGTGGGCGACAAACGTCAGCTCTTTGGCCAACATGTTCCCGGACTCTAGGTTTGGCACGACAAGGACTTCGGCGTGGCCTGCTACGGCGGATGAGATGCCTTTGGTACGCGCGGCCTCAAGGTCAATCGCGTTGTCCATGGCAAGCGGGCCATCAACCAGCCCGCCGTGGATCTGCCCGCGATCCGCCATCTTAGACAGCACCGCCGCGTCAATCGTCGATGGGATTTTCGGGTTCACCGTTTCCACCGCTGAAAGGATGCCGACCTTGGGCTGTTCGATCCCCAAAGCATGGGCAAGGTTGATGGCGTTTTGAACGATATCCACCTTTTCCTCTAACGTAGGCGAGATGTTGATCGCCGCGTCGGTGACCATCAACAGGTGATCAACCCCCGGCACATCCATCACAAAGACATGGGACAGGCGGCGATGGGTGCGCAGCCCTCCCTCGCGCTTGATCACGTGGCGCAGCAACACATCGGTGTGCAGCTTGCCCTTCATCAGCGCCTTGGCCTGTCCATCATGGACCATCTGAACCGCAGCCGCCGCTGCGGCGGAATGATCAGGCACATCGACGACCTGAAGGCCCGAAATGTCGGCCCCAATCTGTTCGGCCGCTGCCGCAATCTTTTTCGCGCACCCCACAAGGATCGGGCGCAACAGCGTGTGTTCATAGGCCAGCAACGCACCGCCCAGCGATGCGTCATCTTCTGGCGCGATCACGGCCGTTGGCATCGGCTCCATCGGTTCGGCAAGGGTTAGGATGTGGTCCAAATGTGGGTGCGTCTGCACCGTCAGCCCCGGCACATCCCGCAGATCAACCGCGATTTTGCGGCTTGGGGCCACCACTTCGGCCGTTCCATCGGCGATGCGTGTGCCATCAGCGGCTTCGACCCATGTTTCAAACGTGGCCAGCCCGCCATCGCCCTTGGCCGTCAGCCGGACCTTTGCAGTGATCGTATCACCAGCATGCGCACGCCCCAAAAACGAAAGCTGTTGGCTTTTGTAAAGCGTGCCGGGGCCGGGCAGAAAGTTGCCCAACACACCGGAAATCAACGCGCCCATCCACATAGAGGGGGCCAGTGCCTCGGGCTTGCCATCCCCATCGCCGTCTTCTTTGGGCAGGTGCATCGGGTTCATGTTTCCCGACGAATTTGCGAAAACATAAAAGTCGTCGGCGCGGCAAACATGACTGCTTTCCGCCTCCATGCCGATTTCAAGCTCTGACCACGGAATATTGGTATGCAGCGTCATATGCGGGGGCCTTTTTTGGGGTGACTGCGCCTAATGTCTGGCGTGAACGTAACCCGTTCATGACCATCGAAAAAGGGGGCAGATCAAACGCTGCGCACCCTTTCGGTTTCACGGCGAAGGCCCTATCAAGATAAGATGCCAGTACCCCTTTCATCGCTTGCCGCCCTGCACGACCTTCCCTTTGACGAGGTGATCGACGTGCGATCCCCCGCTGAATACGCCGAAGATCACGTTCCCGGCGCAATCAGCCTGCCGGTTCTAAGCAACGAAGAGCGCGCACGGGTTGGCACCATCTATGTCCAAGACAGCCCGTTCAAAGCCCGCAAACTTGGCGCGGCACTGGTGGCCCGCAACGCAGCGCTGCATCTGGAAACGGCCCTTGTGGACAAGCCAAAGGGTTATCGCCCGTTGGTCTATTGCTGGCGGGGTGGGCAGCGGTCGGGCTCTTTTGCGCTGATCCTGCGGCAGGTGGGCTGGCAGGCCGATACGATCGACGGCGGCTATCGCAGCTATCGGCGGATGGTTCAGACCACGCTTTATGATCAACCTTGGCCCAGCCCCATCATCGTTCTTGAAGGAAACACCGGCACCGCCAAAACAGCGCTTTTGCCTCTGTTGGCGGCGCAAGGTGTTCAGGTGATCGATCTGGAAGGGCTTGCCAACCATCGCGGCTCTCTTTTTGGGGCGATGACAGGCGGGCAGCCTGCGCAAAAACGATTTGAAACCACCCTTGCGATGGCGGCCAGCGGGTTGGACCCAAACCGCCCCGTCGTGGTCGAAGGGGAATCCAGCAAGATCGGCCAAATCAACCTGCCCCCCGGATTGTGGGAGGCGATGAAAAGCGCGCCCCGGCTTGTCGTTCAGGCCCCGCTTCAGGCGCGGGCGGATTATCTGGCGCGCGCCTATCACGATGTCACCGACAGCCCGGAACGGTTGGAAAAGACGCTGATGGCCCTGTCCCAACTGCACCCGAAAGAACGGATTGAGGGATGGCTTTCACTGGCCCAAGGCAACGCCTTCGCGCCGCTTGCCGCGTCATTGATGGAGCATCACTATGACCCCCGCTACGAAAAGCAACGCGCGCGGTTTGCGAAACAACACAGTAAAACATTCACGTTGGACGCGCTGGATGCTGAAACGCTAAACACCGCGGCACCGGCCTTGGCCCGTGCAGTCGAAACACTTAGCCCAAGCCGATAAGCGGCGGGCCTTCGCCAAGCACGCCAATACGCACGGCGGTCACGCCCTTGGCGGACAGTTCCGCAAGCGTCGCGTCGACATGTTCGGGCGGAACCGCCGCCAACAGCCCCCCTGCGGTTTGTGGATCAAGCAACAAGGCACAGCGCGGGTCGCCTTCGTCAAACCCGGCCATCTGCGCCTGCATCACCGCGTTGTCGGGGTAGAGGGTCGAACGGATACCGCTTTGCGCCAGTTCCAGTGCGCCTTGCATAAACGGAACCTGCGCAAGCGACAGATCGGCACTAACGCCCGAGGCGCGCAAGATCGTCAGCAAATGCCCGGCAAGGCCATACCCGGTTACATCCGTCATCGCGTGCGCAACCGGGGCAAGGATGCCGGACGCCGTGCCAAGTGGCCCCGCCATCACGCCCAGCGCGGCGGCGACATCCTCGCCCCGGGCTTGGCCCTGCATTTCAGCGGCAAATATGGTGCCGCTGCCAATCGGTTTTGTCAGCAACAGCACGTCGCCCGGCTTTGCACCCGACAGCCCGACCGGTGCGCCGCTGTGCAACCCGGTCACGGTGAACCCAACCGTCAGCTCTGGCCCGACCGAGGTGTGCCCACCCACAAGGTCTGCGCCCGCCTCGCGAAACACCTCGCTGGCGGCGGCCATAATCTCGCGCAGGGTCTGTTCCTGCATCCGGTCGCGCATGCGGGGCAGAATAAGCGTCGCCAACGCCGCCTGAGGCTGCGCGCCCATCGCCCAAATGTCGCCCAGCGCGTGTACCGCCGCGATGCGCGCCATCAAGTAAGGATCGTCGAAAAAGGCCCGAAAATGGTCCGCGGTGATGACCTGCACCCCATCGCCATGGCGCAACACAGCCGCGTCATCGCCGGCCCCTTGCAACACGTCCGACCGCATCGGTTGCTGTAATCCGGCCAGCCCATCGCTTAGCACATGCGCACCCGGCTTGGCCGCACACCCGCCACACGGCGGCTTGGCCCCTTGCAACATTTCGGCCAAGCCAAGCGCCGCACGGGTCGGCACCTCGGGCACTGACGTCATTACGGGCAATTCACGGAATTTCCCCATGAACTTCTGGTCGATCTGGTTTTTCCAGCGCCAAAGCCAATCCCCCTCCAGCCGCAGGCCAAGCTTGTCGGCCACCGCGCGCTTATGCCCGGTCGAGATCAGCTTCAGATAATCCTTTTGCGGGTGATAGGGCTGCAGCCGGCCACCGCTAAGCGCCGCACGCAGGTTATGGACCAACACAGGTGCTTCGCGCACGGCGAAGACCCCCGCCTTGGGGCGCGGAGCATGGGTCAGATGGGCGCAATCGCCCACCGCAAAAATCGCCGGGTCGTTCAAGCTTTGCAGGGTCGGGCCGACATCGATGAAACCATCGCTAAGCTGCAGGCCCGTGTCGCCCAACCACGCTTGCGGCAATGCCCCGGCCGCTCCGATAACGAAGCCCGCGGCGATGTCTTCATCAGTTTCCAGCGTCACGCCGTTGTTTGTTACGCGCGCGATCTTGGCATTCACGCGCAACTCAACCCGCTTTTGCTCCAACTGCGCCAAAAGGGCACGGCGCGCCCCGTCGCCAATATCGCGCAGCGCAGCTTCGCCCGCTTCCAGCAACACAACATGGCCGTTCAGCCCCGCCTGTTCCATCCGATGCTGTGCCGCCAGCGAAAGTTCGACCCCAGCAACCCCTGCACCAATCACCGCAACACGCGGCGATGTGGGGGCCGATTGCACGAACCCATCCCACCGCGTCGCAAAAGCCCCCAACGGTTTGGCAGGGACAGCGTGGGCGGTAAAACCTTCCAATGCGGGCAGGTCGGACGTGATGCCGATATCAACCGATGCGACGTCATAGAAGATCGGCGCGCGCCCGGTGACATTGATCAATCGTGCCTCGCGGTCAATGCCATCAACCCGGCCAAAGACAATCCGCGCCCCGGCGAAACGCGCCAGCTTGACCAGATCAATATCCAGCGCCTCCCGCTGGTAATGGCCCGCGACAAACCCCGGCAACATGCCCGAATAGGGCGCCGTCGGGCCGGGGTTGATCAGGGTCAACCGCGTACCCGGCAGCGGGTTCATCCCCCACATCCGCAGAACCAGCGCATGGGTGTGACCACCGCCGATCAGAACAAGGTCACGGGTCAGAGGAAGGGGCGCTTGCATAGGTAACAGTCCAATCAGAACACGGCTTTGACGACCCTATCGTCAGAGGCCAGACCAGGAAAGGGACATCGCGACACGGGTCTAATCGTAGCCTGTCATCTCTAGATATCCATGACCAGTGTGGCTGCCGGAAATGCCAACCGGCCCCTCCCAATAAGGGAACAGCGTGTCCATCCACGCGGCGTTGTTCAATGCGCCAAGGGTCACATCGACACCCCGGCCCGGCAGTTCAACACGCCATTGCACCGGCACATCGCGCCCATTGACCTTTGCCGTTTTCAACGGGGTCATCGTCAGCACGCCATCCCCGAACGGTTCCGCCGTGCCATCGGGCATGATCCACGTCCCCGAGGTATAGGCACCACCGTCCGTCTGGCGCAGTTGAAACCCCATCATCCGCACGCCGCCCTCTAGGTGAAGCGAGACCCAATCCCACCCGCGTTGCGTTTCGTCCAGCGGTTGAGAGGACCACTCGCGATCCAACCACGCATTGCCGGACACGCGCACAGGGCCATCGGGCAGATCCAGTACGCCATCAACCGTGTAAAAGGGTTGCGAGTAGTAAAAACTTGCCTGCCCACTGGCCGATTTCACCGAATACCCGCCATCGCCTTGCAGCACGAGCGGGCCATCGGCCTTCAGGCCCAAATCATAGGCAAAATCAGTGCCGTTGGCTGTTAAACGCAGGTCATCCAGCGTGGCCCCTGCCATCTGCCAATCATCCACCCACGCCCGGAACGGGGCGGCTGTCACCCCGGCCTGCCCAACGCCGCCCCGCGCTAAGCGTTCGGCCACAAAATGCCTGTCCGGCGTCGTTAGGCCCGCGTGGCCCATCCAGATTTGCGGCGCGGCCCATCCCTGCCCTGCATCCGGCGCAAGGGCCGATCGAAACAACGTCCACTGCACACCGTAATCACGGCCATCTTCGCCCTTCAGGTTCGCGGTCAGGTACCACCATTCGATGCGATAATCCGGGTGCGCCCCATGATCTTTGGGAAAGCTTAAAACCTGCCCGCGTTCTGGACGGGCAAAGCCCGAAGCCTCGGTTCCCAAACCGGCGAAACCCTGTGCAAACGCCGGGCCAGACAGCAATACCCAAATAAAGAGCACCTTAACGTTCATGCGCGAACACCTTCAGCAAATCCGTAGGCGAGGTTCGGGCCAACCGCACCGCAGGCCAAAGCGCGGCCAGCCCACCGGCCAACAATGCCAACAGCCCCAGCCGCAGCCAATCGGCGGGGAACGTATGCATGGGCAATTGCCAGCCAAAGGCCGCCACATTGACGACCGACAGCAACGCCCACGCCAACAAAAGCCCCACGGGAAGCGCCGCGCACATCGTCAGGCCCGCCAACATCAGCGCGCGAAACAGCTCTAACCTTGCAAGGCGGGCGCGGGTCAGGCCCAAGGCCCAGACAGGCGCAAGTTGTGGTAATCGCATCGTGGATAGGGTCAGAAGGCTGGTCAGCATCGCAAACCCGGCCACCCCCATCGTCAGAACATTAAGCGCCGCCGTGACGGTAAATGTCTGTTCAAACACCCCTAACGAAAACGATTTGATCGCCGCCTGATCACGTACATTGTCTGGCGAAAGACCGAATTCTTCGATCAAGGCGCGGGTAAGGTCGGGGGCTTTTTCTGGCGCGATCCGCACCGCATGGCGCAGGCGCGGCACATCGGGGAACATCGCGGTCAGTTCATCCACCGCAATAATCACCTGCCCCTGAGGATTGCCATAGTCGGAATAAACCCCCGCGATGGTCATTTCGGTACCATCTGGCAGGCGCAACATATCGCCATTCGAAAGCCCGGCCCGCCGGGATAGCTGTTCGTTCACCAATGCCGCCTGCCCCGCCGCCACCGCATCCCACACGCCGGGCGCATGGCTTAGCAGCGGCCAGTTTTCGCGATAGGTCGCGTGATCGGCTATGCCGTAAATCGTGCCCGGGGCGCCCTGAACCGGCGCGCTGACCGACCAGATGGGCAGAACCGCATCGGCGCGCGGCTCCAGAAAGCTGCGCAAGCGGGCGGCCTCAGCCTCGTCCTGGGCATTCACGTACAGCTCGGACGCAAGGCGCTGATCCAGCCAGCCGGTAAACGTCAGCCTGAAACTGGCCACCATCGTGCCCACGCCCACGTTCGCCGCCAAGGCCAGCATCAACGCCATCAGCGCAAGGGAAAGCCCCGGCAATTGTTGCCGCGTGTCAGCCCAGAACCACAGCGCCAGCGCGCCCTTGCTGACTCGTTCGGCCCCGCCCAAAAGCAGCGCCAATATCGCCGGCAGCGCCAGCGCCGCCGCCATCAACATGGCCCCCAGCAGGACGAACCCCGCCACAAGGCCCCTGCCCCAGATCGCCACCGCCAACGCCAAAACGGCCAAGGCAGCGGCAAGAAAAACCTGCCTGCGCAACCCACGGGCCGACGCACGCGCCCACGCACGTGGCTGGGCAGGTGCAAGCAACGGAAGTCGGCGCAACCGCCACAGGCTTTGGCCTGCCGCAACCGCCGCGCCAAGCACCGCAATGGCCATGCCGCCAATCCACCAACTTGGTCGAAGGCTTAAGCTCCCCGGTACGTCCGCACCGTATAACCCGCTGAGCGTCGCAGCCACATCTGGAAGCAGGGTCGCGGCAATCAAATACCCCAGCCCCATCCCGACAAGCCCGGCCACCAGCGCAAAAAGCACCACCTCGCCCGCCAGCAGGACGGTCAACACGTTCAGCGGCACCCCCACGGCGCGAAGCGTGCGCAGCATCGGGCGGCGTTGTTCGAAGGCAAGGCCGATGGCCGAATGGACAATGAACAGCCCAACTGCGAAAGACAAAAAGCCAAACGCCGTCAGGTTCAGGTGAAAACTGTCGGTCAGCCGCGCGATGTCGGCCTGACCGCCCGGCGCGGATTTGGTCAGCAGGGGCGCAACACTTTCCAGCGGCGCCTGCCGAAAGGGTTGTTCCGGCACGACCACCAGCCGCGATATTTCCCCCGGCACCCCCAGCAGCGTTTGCGCGATACCGATGTCCATCAACACAACGCCCGGCGCTAAACCCTCAGATGGGCTCAGCGGCGGCAAACCCGTCACACCGCGCAGCATGCTGATCGTGTCAGGTGCCGCGAACCCCTGCCCAGGCGGCGTGATAAACGGGCGCAGGTCCCCCGCCCCGGTCACGCCATCCGGCGCAACGTCTGATGGGGCGGTAACCGGGTCTATGCCGATAAGACGCACGCGCACATCGCCCTGTTGCCACGCCCCTTCGATCACGGGCGAAACAAGCCAGCCTGCTTGGCGCAGCGCGATATACACGTCCTGTGAAAAGCGCTGACCGTCTTTGGGAACCAGCTGTTCCAGCCGATCCTGCCCCAACATGCGCGCCGCCTGATCATAGCTTTGGCGCGCCTGCCCGTTGATTGCCTGAACACCCGACCAAAGTGCGGTGGCCAAGGCCAGCCCCAACAACAGACTGCCCAATTGCAACGGATGCCGCCACCAATGTGATAACAAGGCCGACAGCGCCGCGCGGTACATCACACAAGCCCCCCGCCGCTTAGGTGCAACCGGCGCTGCAGACGCCCGGCAAGCCGCTCGGAATGGGTGACCATCAACAGGCCAGCGCCCGTTTCAGCCACCAGTTCCTGCAGCAAATCCATGACGCCGTCGCCGGTAGTTTCATCAAGGTTTCCTGTCGGTTCATCCGCCAACAGCAGAGGTGGGCGCGCGGCCAAGGCACGGCCGATCGCGACGCGCTGTTGCTGACCGCCAGACAGTTGTTCGGGGTAACGAGAAAGAAGCGCGCTAAGACCCAGCCGGTCCGCCAAGGCCCGCGTCCAATCCTGATCTTCGCGCCCCGCAAGCCGCGCCTGAAACGACAGGTTCGCCATCACGCTTAGCGACGGGATCAGGTTGAACTGCTGAAAAACCAGCCCGACCTTGTCGCGCCGCAATTGGGCGCGGTCCCCGTCACTCAGCCCTGCAATGTCCTGTTCGCACAGCATGATCCGCCCGCTGTCAGACGCATCCAGCCCCGCGCAAATATGAAGGAGCGTGCTTTTGCCACTGCCCGACTCTCCGGTCAGGGCGACGGTTTCGCCCGCGCCAAGGTCGAATGAAACATCGGAAAACACCCGCACATGCGCCCCGCCGCTTGCAAAAGCCTTGGCCACACCCTGAACACTTAACAGCATCAAACATCCTCTTCATAGGCACTTAGACAGGGTTCGCTTTTCCAGCGCCAGCACCTTCCGTCGGTTTTAATTGATCGCTCAGTAAAAAAATGACAGCATTCACGGATCCGCCACAAAACATTTGATTGATTGTTACGCGACGCGATTAAGGCCGATTTGGCTCGGTCTCGTGCCAATAGAAAAGGGGATAAAATCATGAAATTCACTCGTCGTTCCGCCATTCAACTGGCCGGTGCCGCCGTTGCATCGCCCGCCCTGCTAAAGGCCAATGATGCGCTGGCATCATCAGGTTCGGTAAAGGTTTTGGCATGGCAAGACTACGTTCAACCCAACATCGCAGAGAAATTCGAAGCCGACACAGGCATTAAGCTAGAGCTGACGACGTTCGGTTCCAATGACGAAGCGGAATCCACCATTCGCGCGAATGGCGGCAAGGGCTTTGACATCGTGTTCCCATCTATCACCAACGCGTCTGGCTATATCGACGACAACGGGGAAAGCTTTTTCGCGCCAGTCCCGGCGGATGTAAACGTTGATGCGGTCATCCCGTCCTTCCTGCGCGACAGCGCGTCGCTTGGCGGCCAGTTTAACGGCGAACAAATCCTGCTGCCGTTCGACTGGGGTACAGAAGGCATCACCCTGAACCGTGGTAAACTGTCCATCGCGGAATCCGATCTTTCGTTCGGTGATCTGTTCCTGCAGGAAGGCGCAAAAGGCGCTGCTGCGTTCCGCCAGAAATCGGCGATCATGGGGGCTGGCCTGTACCTTGACGCCACCGGCGAAGTTCCCTCGAACCGCATGCTGGATGTTTACAAATCCGAAGATGACGCACGCCGCGTTTGGGGTGCCGTGACCAAGTGGATCCTAGAGCATAAGGAAAACTTCGGCGCATTCTGGAACAACGCAACCGAAGCAACCGCCGCGTTTAAAGAAGCAGGCTGCGTTATCGGCCAGACATGGGACACGACCGGCCTGCTGCTGAACCGCGAAGACAGCAACTATGTCTACCGCGCCCCCAAAGAGGGCATCATCACGTGGCTTGATAGTTTCGGCATGCTGAAAGGTGCGGAAAACCCGGATCAGGGCGTGGCCTTCATGAACTTTATGCTTCAGCCCGAAGTGGGCGGTATGTTCGCCAACAACACCGGCTATAACTCGGCCGTTGCGGGGGCTGCTGATTTCGCGTCGGAAGAATTCAAGGCGCAGTTCAACAGCGTTTACTCTCAGGACGTTCTGTCGAACATGTGGTGGTGGCAGGCTGACACGCCGTTCTTCGCCCCCATCCGCAACGAGTTCGTCGAGATCATCACCAACGCCTAAGCGGCGCGGGTTCTGGGCGCTCCGCGCAATGCGGGGCGCCTTTGCATCCACACACAGCCAAACGCCGCTGACCGGGGTTGGCGCAACACTGATTTCGCAGGAGTCGCTATGCACGGCATGGACGTCCGCCTTGACGGGGTGTCGATCACCTATCCGAACGGATTTACGGCGGTTCAGCCAACCAATCTGGAAATTGCTGCGGGGGAGTTTTTTTCCATTCTCGGCCCATCGGGCTGTGGCAAGACGACCATCTTGCGGGCGGTTTCCGGGTTCGTTGAACCAACGCAAGGCCGCATTCTGATTGGGGGCGACGATCAGCGCGGGCGCGGGCCGAATGACCGGCCCACCGCCCTGATTTTTCAGAACTTGGCGCTGTTCCCACTGATGACCGTGCGCGAAAACGTGGCCTTCGGGCTTGAGGCGCGTGGAATGTCCAAGCGTGACAGGGTGCAAAAGGCGGATGAGTTGCTTTCACTGGTCGCGCTGCGCGATCAGGGTGACAAGAAGCCAACCGAACTGTCCGGCGGTCAAAAACAGCGCGTGGCGATAGCGCGCGCGCTGGCGGTGGAACCTTCGGTGTTGTTGTTGGATGAACCCCTGTCCGCGTTGGATCTAAAGCTGCGCCAACACATGCGGGCCGAATTGCGGGCGATCCAAAGACAGACAGGCGTGACCTTTATCTACATCACCCACGATCAGGGCGAAGCGCTGACAATGTCAGACCGGATCGCCGTGATGAACGAAGGCCGGATCGAACAGGTCGGCACCGGGGATGAGATTTATTCGCATCCCGCCACCTCATTCGCGGCTTCCTTCGTGGGCGAGGTGAACCAGTTTCCCGGCAAGATCACCGCCTTGGAAGATGGCATGGCCTATATCGACACGGGCCTTGGCCAGATGTTCGCCCGCAACCCAAGGGGGCTGAAACCGGGCGACAGCGCCATTTTGTTCGTGCGACCCGAAAACGTGGGTTTTGAACAAGGCAGTACCTTTGACAATCAGATGAACGCCACACTGGAACGGCGTGACCTTGAAGGCGCGTTCATCAATCTGCAAATGCGCAGCCATGGCGCACCTGTTGGAATGCACCTTAGCAATACCGGCGCGCACCCGATCCCCGCGCCAGACAACGAAACCCGCATCGGGTTTAGCGCGGCTTCTGCGTTTATCCTGCCCGAGGGGCCCGTGGCCCAAACCGGGCACGAAGAACTGGCCGCCCAATGAAAGAGCTGTTGCGCGGATATGGTCGCGGGTTGGTTTCGCTGTTTGTGGCGGCGATTTTGGGCTGGGCGCTTGTCCTGATCGTTTTGCCCCAGCTTACGATGCTGGAACGCGCGGTCACCGCCCCCAAACGCCTGCTGGACAGTTCCGTCGCCGGGGCCTTGGCGCGGGATGCCAACACCTGCGTCAGCGTGCTTAAGACCTATGCCAAACCTGCCCCGGCCCCGGCCGACAGCGGCTTGGCCGTACCTTCGATGGGGGGAATGTCGGTCCCCTCTATGGGTGGAATGGCGGTGCCATCGGCAAGTGGCGGCGCGACCCGGCCCTATATCCTGCAATGTGACCGGGCCAACACCCACACCTCAATGGTGCGCCCAACCGGGGAAATTGCGTGGCTGGATGAACTTTACAACCTACCAGCCCTATCGGTGGACGACACCGCACCAATCCCGGATCAAAGCGCACAAGCCAGCCAGATCGCAGCGGTGGCACAGGATTTGTACCAACAACTGCTGCGCAAAGAGGCGACCCAATCCAACCTGTCGCTGAACAACTTTCAGGTTTTGATGTCGGCGACGATGATCCCAATGTCGCCCGAACAGAAACGGATCGAAGAGCGGTCATTGTCCGCCACCCTCTATTCCGCTGTTGGCTTGCGATATGAGCAGGACGGGCAGGTTTACAAACGTCTGGGCCTAATCACACTGACCCGCACCCTGTCCTTTGCGGTGATGGCCACGGCGCTTGCGCTGATCCTGTGTTACCCGGTCGCTTACAAGGTTGCGCTGGCCACTCCGCCCGAACGGGCGACTTGGCTGTTTTTGGGCCTTGTGATCCCCTATGCGATTGTCGAACTGATGCGGATTTACGCCTGGACTGCGATTATCGACAATCAAGGGCTGCTGAACAGCGCGCTGATGTGGGTTGGCGTGATTGACGACCCGCTGCAATTCAAACGCATGCCCGGCACCGTCTTTGTGGTGATCGTCTACACCTATGTGCTGTTCATGGTGTTCCCGATCTTCAACGTGATGTCGACACTGGACCGCAACCAGATAGAGGCCGCCAAGGATCTGGGCGCAAGCCCGTGGCGGGTCCATCGCCGCGTGATCATTCCGCATTCAAAGCCGGGCATCGCGGTGGGCTGCATCGCCACGTTCATGCTGGCCGCTGGCGCGTTTTCGGTGCCGCGGATCATCAGCCGGGGGCTTCAGGCGGAATGGTTCAGCCAGACGATCTATAACAAGTTCTTTGAATCCGAAAATTCGAACATCGGGGCCGCCTATTCCTTTGCCTACACGTTCGTGTGCTTTGCATTGGTCGGGGTGTTCATGTGGGCCATGCGCACCCGCCTCAAAGATTTCGCGAGGGTACAATGACCTCTCAACGGCTGCTCAACCTTTATATGGCGGCGTTTCTGCTGTTTATGTTCACGCCGCTTTTGCTGATGATCGTGACGTCGTTCAACAACGCCTCGCCTCCGTCGGTGACGGATTGGCGTGGACTGACGGGCAAGTGGTATTCGTTCTTTTGGGTCGATCAGGCCCAATTGCGCGCCGACCCGGTGCTGCGCGCGCTTGACAGGGGGCGGTTCGTCGCCTGCTTTGGCAATTCGCTGAAAGTGGCCGCCGCCGTGGTGCCGATTGCGCTGTTGCTGGGCCTGTCGGGCGCGGTGTTCCTGACCCGCTGGCGCAGCCGGGCGAACGGGCTGCTTTGGTGGGTGCTTCTGTCGCCCATGCTGGCGCCCGGCATTGTTCTGGGCCTGTCGGCGCTGGTGTTCTGGGGGCGGCTGGGCGTGAACGCGGGGCTTTTCACCATCGTCATGGCACAGGTCACCTTTGTGGCGGGCTATCCGATGCTTATCCTGATGGCACGGCTGCAACGCCAGCCGGTTGAACTGGAAGAGGCCGCGCTGGACCTTGGCGCAACCCCGTTCCGGGTGTTCCGCCGTATCACCCTGCCGTTCTTGCTGCCTGCGCTGGCCTCCTCGGCGGTGATCGCGTTCCTTGCTTCTATGGAGAATTACAACACCACGATGTTCGCCAAGGGCGGGTCTTGTACCTTTGCGACGGAAATTGGTGCAATGGCCCGCAATCCCAACGGCCATCCCCCGGTAATCAACGCTGTAGGCACGGTGATTATCCTGCTGACGGTCTCGGCGACTTTGGCGCATACGTTCCTTCTCAGGAAAGAAGGGCGCGGCTAAGGTATACGGATGAAGATTACCGCACGCTGTCACCCACTGCTGGAACCGCTGCTGCCCAAGCCGGTTCCGGCTGCCCACGCCCTGCCCGATTGGCTGCGCCAAATGCCGTCAGAGGTGGCTTCTGACACGCTGGGCGGCGCCACGATCCGCACGGTCAAACACTGCCCCCCGTTTATCGACGCGCTGTCGCTGGGCCTCATGATCCCGCTGGCAACTGACCTAAGCGTGCAGAACGGCGAGCTTAGCTGGGATTGGAACCCGCCAATCATCCCAGACGCGCCGATCACCCGTGCGCCGATAGGTGCCCATGTACCGGAACAAGCAACCGGAATGCCGTTGCAGTTGAACGCGCAGCTGATCGTGAAATTCACCAATTTCTGGACGTTAGAGGCCCCCGCCGGTTGGTCGCTGCTGTTCACCCACCCGATGAACCGCCCCGACCTGCCCTTTCAAACGCTGTCAGGCGTGGTTGATTGCGACGCGTTCAAGAACGGCTATGTCCACTTCCCCGCCGTGTGGAACGACGCGGGCTTTTCCGGCAGCCTTCCGGCGGGCACGCCCGTGGCGCAGGTTATCGCCGTGCCGCGCGCGCAACCCGAACTGGCAACCGCCGTGATGACCGAAGATGAGGTCGCCCAAAGCCGTCAGGTTCAGGAAACGCTACAACACGAAACCGGCGTCTATAGAAAACAGTTCCGGCATTAGGCCCGCTTCAGCCAAGCCGCAGCGGAAGCGACCCCTTGGCCGTGCGCGTCAGTGCCTTAAGCGCCGTCGCGCGCGCTGCTGGGTCAGCCAAAAGTGCGCGGCGCAGTTCCGCCGTCGGTGCCCCCAACTCAGCCGCTATGCGGTACATGGCGGCGGTTCTTTCGGCGCTCTCAGGCAACTGCGCCCACGCAGCTCGCGCCGTGTCCCATTTGCCAAGCCGTAACCGGATGCGGGCAAGGTTCAGCAACGCATCGCCATCATCCGGGCTTAGCGCTGCGGCCTTGGCGAACGCACCTTCGGCACCGGCGAAGTCGTGATTGGCAAGCTGGGCCCGGCCAAGTTCGAACCAAGCGTTTGCATGGTTTGGGTCTTTCGCCACAGCTTTACGATACCACGCAGCCGTTTGCGCGGGTTTGCCCGCGGCCTCTAACACTTTACCAAGGTTATAGAACACCGCCGCCGTCGCCGCCTTGTCCTTAGCGGCGCGGCGCAACAAACGTTCGGCTGCAGGCCAGTCTTGCTGCTGTAACAGCCTGGGAAGTTGCGACAGGTTCACCATGCCTAAACTGTGGGAAATCTTTGCCAACTGTGCAAGCCTGTCACGAAGGTTTCACAGTGCTGCGCCACAACCCGTTCGGATCAGGAAGGACGCGATATGCCAACTCAATTCTTCACCGCGCCGGGTCGGTTTTACCGCGGAAATCTGCACACGCATTCGGACCGTTCTGACGGCGTTCTATCCCCCGAAGAGGTATGCCGCCGGTACAAGGCTGAAGGGTATGACTTCATCGCGCTGACCGATCATTTCATCGGGATGTACAACTATCCGATCACCGACACGGTTGGGTATCGCGACGATGCCTTCACCACCATTCTGGGGGCCGAGGTTCATTCCGGCGCCATGCAAAATGGAGAGCTGTGGCACATCGTGGCCGTCGGCCTTCCGGCTGATTTCGCGCCCGGCAATGCCCCACATTTCCTGCCGGTCGAAGGTCAGGAAACCGGCCCGGAAATCGCGCGCCGTTGTGTTGAGGCCGGAGCTTACGTGGCCATCGCCCACCCGCAGTGGTCTGGCCTGACGCTGGACGACGCGCGCAGCATCGAAGCCGCCCACGCGGTCGAGGTGTATAACCACGGTTGCGCAATGGGCTGTGACCGCCCCGACGGGTTTCACACGCTTGATCTGTTGCTGTCAGAGGGGCGCGCGCTGAACCTAATCGCCACGGATGACGCGCATTTTTCCGAACCCGATCATTTCGGCGGGTGGGTCATGGTCAAAGCCGAAAAGAACGACCCAGACGCGCTGCTCTCTGCATTGAAGGCTGGCACGTTCTATTCATCGCAAGGCCCCGAAATCCGGGACATCCGCGTCAATGGGCGGTTTATTGAGGTCGAATGCTCGGCCGCTGCGGCCGTGATCGTTCAGGGGCACGGAACGGCGGCGCAGGCACAGCACGGCAACTCTATGACATCTGCGGCGATCGCTTTGGACCGGTTCGCGAATTCGCCTTGGCTGCGCGTTACGGTGACCGACCGCGCGGGTAAACGCGCGTGGTCCAACCCAATCTGGCTGGATTGACATTGCCCGCCGTCGGAGTTTGGTTGCACCCAACAACCACCGGAGGCGCACCCGCGCATGTGGACCACCCTTATCACCCTTGCCATCGGTGCTTTTGGCGCTGTCGCCGCCTTTTGGCTGGGCATTCCCGCGCCTTTTCTGACGGGCCCTGCCTTTCTGGTCACGCTTTGCGGCATATCCGGCATTCGCGTCGCGATTCCAGCGCGGCTACGGGATGTGATCTTTCTTATCATCGGCACGAATATGGGCACCGCCGTCACCCCCGAGGCCGTGGCGACGGCTGGCAAATGGCCCCTTAGCCTGATCATCCTAAGCCTGTGCATTCTGGCGATTTTCTTGATTGGCGCGCGGCTTTTGCAAATGTGGTTCGGGATGGACCGGATGTCGGCCCTGCTAACGGCGACCCCGGGGCATCTAAGCTTTGTGATCGGGCTAACGGATGACCTAAAGGCCGACATTTCACGCGTTACGCTAATATCGTCCCTGCGGGTACTGACGCTGACCCTGCTGGTTCCGTTCATTGCCCCGTTGCTGACGGGCGAGCCTTTGCCCAGATTGGCCCCCGCCACACAGCCCATGGCGCTGCCCGCGCTGGCGGCGATCCTGATACTTGCCACCGCGTTGGGGCTGTTGTTCCAACGGCTGCGGGTGCCCGCCGCACTTCTCTTGGGCGGGATGGCGGTGTCCTCCCTTGCCCATGCGTTTTCGATCACCGAAGGGTCGGTGCCACAGTGGCTATCGCTTCCGGCCTTCGCGACGATGGGCGCGCTGATCGGCACCCGTTTTGGCGGTGTCAGCTTTCGCATGCTGGCACAGGCGATGGGCGCATCCGCAACGCTAAGCAGCTTTGCCGCCATCGTGTCGCTTGCCGGGGCCTATGCCGTTTCGCAATTGTTCGGCATTCCCATCGTGACAGTGCTGATCGCCTTTGCGCCCGGCGGGCTTGAAACCATGATGGCCATGTCTGTTTTGCTGGACGCAAACCCGGCTTATGTCGCCGCGCATCATGTGTTCCGCTTGGTTTTCCTGACGCTGGTGTTGCCCATCGTCGTCTCACGCAACCGCTGAACTATTCCCGCGCGCGTAACACCTGTGCCGGGCGGTTTCCCAACGGGCGCAGCGCAAAGGCAAGCCCCGCGATCAGCGTCGCAAAGATACCGCCACTGATGATGAAAAGGGCTGACATCGGTTCGAAACGATAGGTGCCTTCCATCACAAACGTCATCACGGCCCAGCCAGCGATTGCGCCCGTCAGCACCGCCACCACGCCTGCTGCAGCGCCCAGAATGGCGGATCGCAGCGCGAAATAGGTCAGCACCTGACCGCGCACCGCACCGATGGTTTTCAATACCGCCGCTTCGAACACCCGCGCGCGTTCGCCAGCCGCCGCCGCACCAATCAGCACGAACAGCCCCGTGACCAACGTCGCCATCGCGCCATAGGTGATTGCGGCGGCAAGGCCCGTCAGAACCTCTGACACGCGGTCAATCGCGTCACGCACACGGATCGCCGTTATGTTGGGATAGGCCGAGGCCAGATCGCGCAGCAGCGCCGCCTCTGCCGCCTCGTCCGCATAGATGGTCGAGATCGCCGAATGCGGCGCACCGCGCAGCGCGGCGGGGTTCATCGACAGTACAAATCCGATGCCAGCGGTCGAAAAATCCACGACGCGGAAACTGGTAATTTTTGCCGTCACCTCGCGCCCCAGAATGTTGACGGTAACGTCATCGCCCAGCTTCAGGCCCATTTCGCGGGCTTCTTCGTCGGCGAAACTCATGACCGGGGGGCCGGCGTAATCTTCGGGCCACCATTCGCCTTCGGTAATCACTGTATCTTCGGGCGGAGTGGCAGAATAGGTCACGCCACGATCACCACGCAGCACCCAGTGTGGGCCTGCAACCTCTGCCGCGGGTTTGCCGTTAATTTGCGTGATCACCCCGCGCAGCATCGGCGCGACCTGCACCTTTGAAACGCCGGGGTCGTTTTCCACACGGTCCAGATAGCCGGGCAACTGGTCAGGCTGAATATCCACAACGAAATAGCTGGGCGCGACGGAAGGAAGCTCTTCCGCTATCGCGCTTTTCAGGTTGGCGTCGATCTGCCCGACAGCCGCCAGCACCGACAAGCCCAACCCAAGGGACAGAACGACCGACGTCGCCTCGCCCCCCGGCCCGCCAACGGCACCCAGCGCAAGACGCAGCGC
Source organism: Actibacterium lipolyticum (assembly GCF_900184935.1). Lineage (GTDB taxonomy): Bacteria > Pseudomonadota > Alphaproteobacteria > Rhodobacterales > Rhodobacteraceae > Actibacterium_A > Actibacterium_A lipolyticum. The sequence goes on from NZ_FXYE01000002.1 coordinate 946,925, forward strand.
CGTGTGGCCACGCACCGCTTTGGCCCGCGCCCCACGCCGCGCCAGCCAGCGCACAGCGCGCGCCGCCAGCACCAGTAAGAACAGCGCGCCAATGATCCCGCCCGCCGCCGAAAGCGCCAACTTGGGTACACCGGACAGCACAGCTGCCGCGCCGATCAACGCAACCGCCAGCGCCACGATGGCGATCAAAACGGTTGCCCCCGGCATCGCCCGTTCTGGCCCAGCAGCATCGCGGAACAACGCCGCCGCGCGCACCTCTCCCGTGCGCGCCAGCGGCCACAGGGTGAACAACAACGCGGTCAGCACGCCATAAAGCGCGGCCTCGGCCAAGGGGCCGGCATGGAAGGCGAAATCAGCGGGAACGGGCAACTGCGCCTCGATCACCGGGCCCAAGATCAGCGGGGCCAGCGCGCCAATCGCCAGACCAATGACGATGCCAAGCCCCGCCAGCGCGCCCACTTGCATCAGATAGGCGGTGAAAATCGTGCGCCCTTCGGCCCCAAGGGTTTTCAGCGTCGCGATCACGGCCGTCTTGCCATCCAGATATGCCCGCACCGCCGCCGAAACGCCGACACCCCCAACGGCCAGACCCGCCAGACCGACAAGCACAAGAAACGCCCCGATCCGTTCAACAAAGCGCGTCATCCCCGGCGCGGCATTGCGGCTGTCGCGCCAGCGCATGCCGGTATCACTGAACTTGTCCTTCGCCTCAGCCTCTAGCGCCACAAGGTCGGCGTTGGCGGGCAGGATCATCCGGTAATGGGTGTCAAACAACGTGCCCGGTTCGATCAACCCGGCCCCGTCCAAAGCATCCGTGCGCACAATCGTTGGCGGGCCAAGGCTGAACCCGCCCCCGGCATCATCGGGCGCGCGTTCAAGAATTGCCGACAGCGTGAAGGCCTTGACGCCCAGCTTAAACTGATCACCGACGGACAGCCCCAACCGATCCGCCAGCACCCGCGCCATCACGGCCTGATCCCCTGCCAGCGCCTGCGCGATAGGCAGGTCAGGCGCCAACATTACCGATCCGTAAAGTGGGTAAAGGTCATCGACCCCTTTCACCTGTGTCAGGGCCCGTTCGGTGGCCTCTGCACGTTCGACCACCGCCATCGACCGGAAATCGACGACCTCGGACACCTGATCGGCGATGCCGTTCATCCAAGCGCGCTCTGCCGGTTCGGCAAAACGGTAGGTAAAGGTTACTTGTGCATCACCGCCCAGAATGACGGCCCCGTTGGCCTTCAGCCCATCTTCGATGCTGACCCGGACAGAGCCGACAGCCGCAATCGCCGCGACGCCAAGCGCCAGACAGGCCAGAAACACGCGGAAACCGCGCAATCCACCGCGCAATTCACGCCGGGCGATCCGGGCGGCGACCCGCATGTTCATTCTGCGGCCTTTGCTTGCGCTTCAACCCGGCCATCAGAAAGGCGCACAACCCGGTCACAGCGCGCAGCAAGTTCGGGGGCATGTGTTACCAAAACCAGCGTCGATCCGTGTTTGTCACGCAGCCCGAACAGCAGCTCCATAATCGCCTCGCCATTCGCGCCATCAAGGTTGCCGGTGGGTTCATCCGCCAACAGGATGTCAGGGCGCGGCGCGGCGGCGCGGGCAAGGGCCACACGTTGCTGTTCACCGCCCGACATCTGACTTGGATAATGATCAATCCGCGTGCCAAGGCCCACGGCGCGCAATTCATCTTCGGCCCGGTCAAACGCATCGGGCGCACCGGCAAGTTCCAGCGGCGTGGCCACGTTTTCAAGCGCGGTCATGGTCGGGATCAGGTGGAAAGACTGAAACACCACCCCCATATGATTTCGGCGAAACCGGGCCAGCGCGTCTTCGTTCATCGCGGTCAAATCCTGACCCAGCGCCAAAACCTTGCCACCCGTGGCGCGTTCAAGCCCGCCCATCAACATAAGGAGCGATGATTTGCCCGACCCCGACGGCCCGATTAGGCCCAGTGTCTCGCCTTGGTTTACGTCCAACGAAATGCCATGCAGTATCTCGACCGCGCCGGCGTTTCCCTTCAGGGTAAGTGTAACATCGGTCAGTGAAAGGATCGGATCGGCCATGGTGGGCTTTCTGTCAGAAATCTCTTTGTTTCGATATGGGGCAAGCAGGGCATTGCGCAAGCTTTGCGTGGCGATTGCGGCAAGTGTTGCCCTGACTGTGCCCGCGCTTGCTGAAAACATAACCATCGCGGCACTTGGGGATAGTTTGACCCAAGGTTACGGCCTGCCACAAGAGGAAGGGTTCGTACCGCAGCTTCAGGCGTGGCTTTCCGCGCAAGGTGCCGAGGCAACCCTGATCAACGCGGGCGTGTCGGGGGATACGACAGCAGGCGGGCTAAGCCGGGTCGCATGGACCCTGACGGATGACGTGGATGCGATGATTGTCGCCCTTGGCGGCAACGACCTGCTGCGCGGCATCGCCCCCGAGGTCAGCCGCGCCAACCTTGTTGGAATTCTGGATGCAGCGCAGCAAAAGGGCGTGCCGGTCATGCTGGTCGGCGTTCCTGCGCCCAACAATTACGGGCCAGAATATAAGGCCGCGTTTGATGCCATCTATCCCGAACTGGCCACCCAATACGAGGCGCTGCATTTTGAAAGCTTTCTGTCGGCGATCACCGAACGGCAAGACATGCAGGGCGCGATGCGCATCTATATGCAGCCCGACGGCATCCACCCAAGCGCCAAGGGCGTTGCCCTGATCGTCGAGGCGATGGGCCCAAGCGTATTGGAGCTTATTTCCCGCGCGCGTTGAGTGCGGGCGCTTAGCGGCACTGGTCAACCCGCGACGTTTCCCCGATGGTGCCGCCAACGGATGGAGGATCGTATGGAATTGATCGCGCAATTGGTTGGCATCGTGGGCGACGCACATGTACTGACAGGGGATGATGCGGCGGCTTACGGGAAGGACTGGACGGGAAAGTACACCTGTCAGCCTCGCGCCGTACTGCGCCCTGCCAACCGCGATCAAGTGTGTGCCATCATGCGGCTTGCCAGTGACACGGGCACACCCGTTGTGCCTGTTTCTGGAAAGACCGGGCTGGCGGGCGGCGCGTTTGCCGATGGGGCGCTGATGCTTTCGCTGGAACGGATGAACGCCATTCGCGAAATCCGGCCCGACGCACGGGTCGCGGTGGTTGAGGCGGGCGTGATCCTGTCATCCCTTCATGACGCAGCAGAGGCGCAGGATCTGATCTTTCCCCTGACCTTTGGCGCACGCGGGTCGGCAATGGTGGGCGGTGTGTTGGCCACCAATGCGGGCGGATCGAACGTGGTGCGATACGGAAACACCCGGGATCTGTGCCTAGGCTTAGAGGTCGTACTGCCCGACGGGCGCGTGATGGATTTGATGAGCGAACTACACAAAGACAACACCGGATACGACCTGAAGGATCTGTTCATCGGGGCCGAGGGGACGCTGGGTATCATCACTGCCGCCGTGCTGAAACTGCGCCCAAAGCCGCGCGCCTATGCCACGGCGATGGTCGCGGTTCCAACGCTGGGCGATGCGCTGTCGTTATTGAACAGGTTGCAAGAAGAAACCGGCGGCGCGGTGGAGGCGTTTGAATACATGCCCGCCGAATACATGGCGCGTCTGGCAGAATGCCGCCCTGACCTACGCCCGGTGTTTGCTGAAACCCATGCAGTGAACATTCTGGTCGAAGTCGGCGCAACGGCCCCGCGCGACGCCGCACCCCAGCCTGATGGCAGCATACCCGTTGCGACTCAATTAGAGGAAGCCTTGGCCGATATGTTGGAAAACGGCGCATTGCTGGACGCGGTCGTCGCGCAAACACAAGCTCAGCGCGCCGAGATGTGGGAGCGGCGCGAGGCGGCGGCAGAGATCACCTTTTCGCGCCTTCCGCTGGTGGACAATGACATCGCCCTGCCCTTGGACGCCGTGGGCATTTTCCTTGAACGGATGGAAACGCGGTTGGGGGAATTGGACAAAGGCGCAGATACGATCACCGTCGGGCATTTGGGCGACGGCAACCTGCATTATGCCATCTGGCCCAGCCGGGACGACGCCGCGTTGATAGATACTCTGCGCGAAGCGGTTGAGGATATCGTCGCCGACCTGCGCGGCAGCTTTTCCGCCGAACACGGGATCGGGCTTTCCAAGCTGGCGACGATGCGGCGGCGCAAGGATGGCGTGGCGTTGGACATGATGGCCCAGATCAAAGCGGCGTTTGACCCCACGGGCATCATGAACCCGGGCAAGCTGTTACCAAGTTGAGGCGCGTCCCGCGCCACTCCCTTCACCTCGACGCCTACGGCGTCTCAGGTGGGCGCATTCAATGATCGAAGAACCCTTCACCTGCGCGGGCGCGCAGGGTGGCGGCAAGGTCGGCACCAAGTTTTGCGCCATCCTCAATCGGGCCGCTGAGGGCATCCGCCAACCGTTCCGAACCATCCGGGCGCAGGATTTCGCCCTTTAGGTGCAGCGTTCCACCGTCAAGCGTGGCAAGCCCCCCGATAGGCGTTTCGCAAGACCCATCCAACCCCGCAAGGAACGCACGTTCAGCCGCAAGGCGTTGGCCGGTTTCCGTGTGGTGGATCGCGTCCAACATCTTCGCAACACGTGCGTCGTCGCCCCGCCGTTCAATGCCGATCGCACCTTGGGCGACGGCGGGCAGCATCTCTTCCACCTCAATCGCGGATTTTGCGACTTCGGACATGCCCAGACGGTTCAGGCCCGCCATGGCAAGGAACGTCGCCTCGGCCACGCCATCTGCCAGCTTTTTCAGGCGGGTCTGCACGTTGCCGCGGAATTCGACCACGTTCAGATCTGGGCGATAATTCAACAACTGTGCACGGCGACGCAGGCTGGAGGTGCCAACGGTCGCGCCTTGGGCCAGATCGGCCAACCGCGCAACATTTGCCGACACGAACGCATCGCGCACATCTTCCCGAGGCAGGTAACAATCCAAAACAAGCCCGCCGGGCTGTTCCACCGGCATGTCTTTCATCGAATGAACGGCGATGTCGATATCGCCTGACAGCATCGCCTCTTCTATCTCTTTGGTGAACAGACCTTTGCCGCCGATTTCCTTCAGCGGGCGATCGATGATCTTATCCCCGGTCGTTTTGATAACGACGATCTGGAACGCCTCGTGCGGCAAATCGAACGCGGCGGCCAGCCGGTCGCGCGTTTCGTTAGCCTGCGCCAGCGCCAGCGGAGAGCCGCGCGTGCCGATTTTCAGGGGTGAGGCGGGAGTCGGAAGCATCATGGTCATGCCCCCTGTCTAATCGCGCTGCGGCGTCGTGACAATGCACCCTGCCCTTGACATGCGGCCGCAGGCAGGTGACGACCTGTTGGCGAAATCCGAAGGGGGCGAACATGGCGGAAACCAAGAAACTGATGCGGGCGCTGGCAGGGGAAACTCAGGCCGTACCGCCGGTTTGGATGATGCGCCAAGCAGGCCGTTATTTGCCAGAATACCGCGCAACCCGTGCGCAGGCCGGTGATTTCTTGTCGCTTTGCTATAACCCCGAACTGGCGGCCGAGGTTACGTTGCAACCGATCCGCCGCTATGCGTTCGATGCGGCGATCCTGTTTGCCGATATCCTGCTGATCCCCCAAGCACTTGGTGCGGACCTGTGGTTTGTTACCGGCGAAGGGCCACGCCTTTCGACGATCACCGGCGCGGATGATTTCGCCAAGCTAAAGCCGATCGATGACATCCACGAAACGCTGAACCCGATCTATGAAACCGTGCGCATCCTGTCGCATGAACTGCCCGACGAGACGGCACTGATTGGGTTTGCTGGCGCACCGTGGACAGTGGCGACTTATATGATTGCCGGGCGCGGCACGCCCGATCAGGCCCCAGCCCACAAGTTGATGACCGAAGAAACCGCCACCTTCGATGCGCTGATGGAACGGATCACGCTGGCCACCATCGAATACCTGTCAAAACAGATCGAAGCCGGTGCCGAAGTGGTCAAGATTTTCGATAGCTGGGCCGGATCGCTGAAGGGCGCTGCATTCACCAAATATGCGCTGGAACCGACCAAGCAAATCATCACCGCCCTAAAGGCCCGCCACCCCGACATTCCCGTCATCGCGTTCCCACGCGAAGCGGGCGACGGCTATATTGGTTTTGCCAAGGCAACTGGGGCCGACTGTGTCGCGCTTGATAACTCTGTCTCGGCCGATTGGGCCGCAAAACACGTGCAGGTTGATGGCTGTGTGCAGGGTAATCTGGCGCCGGGCCATATGGTTACGGGCGGGCAAGCGTTGATCGACGAAACGAAGCGTATCGTAAAAGCGTTCTCGGGTGGGCCCCATATTTTCAACCTGGGTCACGGAATCACGCCTGACGCAAACCCCGACAACGTTCACGTCATGCTAGAGGCGATCCGCGGCTAATCCACAAATCGTACGGCTCTTGCCCCATTGTTGCCCAGAACTGGATGCAATCAACCATTAGGTGATTATTGTTTCCGGGGCTTTTTGATGCAACCATCACAGGTGATACTAACGCTTGCTGGCGTAATCGGCGCATTCGTGTTGATAACAACGTGGGAAAGCGACCAGAAAGAAGAAACAAGCGCGGATGGCGGCGTGTCTGCCCCCTCTGTCCGCAAGCCGTCATTGTTTGGCGGTGGGGTTACCTCTCTTACTTCTGTCAGCGGCAAGAAAGACCCGTCAAAACTAGGGTCAGCCAACCTGCGTGGGTACACCGAAAAGACCCCGCTGATGATCGCGGCCGATCTTAAATCCTATTCCATTCTGGATGCCGTCGAAGGTTATCCATCTTTGAAATCCAACAACGTGGCACACCCCGCCGCGGTCACCAAAGTCGCGCCGATTACAGACTGCCAATTCCGCAAGCCCGCCGAGGGAGAGGCAATTGCAAACGTCTTTATCGGCACCGGCAGCGGCGTTGAAACCGGGCTTCATGTTGTCACCGACAGTGGTATCGCCAAATCGACGATTTCGTGGTTTGCCGAACAACATCGCAAACGCACCGCTGCAACAACTTGGGGCAAGCACATCGCCGAAGGTGCGCTGCGTAAGGTTGATGTTGTCGTGACCGACACCTCGGCGCCCGTCTATTTGATCCTGCAATCAGTTTCGTCCCGTATTTTGTGGAACATCCTTCCCGCCGAAGGCGTCGAAATCGCCCATATCGCGGCTGTTTCCTATGCCCCAACGGCCGTCAACCCGCCGACGCCGGAAACGCCTGTCGAAATATCGAACGCGTTCTTGGATGATTGCGCCATGGGCCCGGCCCGCAAACCGGCGGACCATTGGGGTTTCATCAAGAACATGCGCAAATCCGGGACCGACCAGAATGAGGTTCTGGCAAACATCCCGGCGTGGCAATCCATCAGCTCTTACTACGATGAAGGACATTACCGCGAAGGTCGCGAAGAAGAGGTGATCCTGCGCGGTCACGCCGTGCACGAACGATATTCCAACTGGTTCGAAGAACGGTTCGGCTTCCCCGCGGCACAAGACGCAGTTGGCATTGCCAGCGTCGCGCATGTTTTGGTCGGGCCGATGCCCGCCGCGGATGCGCCAAAGGTTCCTTATCGATCTATCAGCGGTTCAACGGTGAAAATATCCGACTTCGAACACATCTATTTTGGCCCTGCGGCAGAACGCGTTGCTTCGATCGCAGAGATTCAAAACACTTTGGCCCGTCAAGCACTTGGTGAAGACCTAACCCTTGTCATCCCTGCAATCGTGGAGCGTACAGAATGAGTACTTGGATCCTTCGCCTTGGGGTGCTTTTGCTGTTTGGCCTGCCCATCTTGCTTCTTAACGTGACGGTCCTTAGCCGCGCCGACAAATTCACCCGCGCAATCAATGGTGAGAACACAGAGGAATCCTCTAACGCATTGATGGGTCTTGGGCGCAAAATTGACAGCGCTTGGGGAAATCACAAAAAGAACAAACGCGCCGATGCAATTTTCAGCGCAGAGAAATTTACTGCCCTACGGCAGGTCACCTATACGCAGACCTTCACAGTCGACGCCTTGCTTGCCGACGGTGAAGAAGCCCCTGCACCCGAATTCCACGAACTGTGGGTTCAGGCGCGCGCGCCCAAATACATGATGCAGGGCTGCGACCTGCCCCTTGCCACCTTCGCCCAATCCTGCGCGTTCAGCAGTATCGACGTTGACGAAAAGAAAGACGGTTTCTTTAAGGTGACAGCAGAGCTGGCCTATCTTCCCGCCTATCCCTTGGGTGATATCGAAGGGAAAGATGGCTTCAGCCTTGAAACCAAACACGTCAATCTGCCGATCGACCGATCCGCGACCCGCGATATCCCAATTAGTGCCGCAGACGAGGTTGAACTGGACCTGCACCATGCGATTTTGGAAGAATGCACCGCCCTGCGCGAAGAAAAAGGCACATGTGCCATTTCAAACTTCCAAGTCAGCCGTAAAGACAACGGTAACCTGACCACGATTGCGGCGTCGGGCACGTTGAAGTGGCTGAACGATCCCGCGGCGGAAGTCACCCTTACCGACCGGACGAATTACCAAGAAACCGAAGACAGCTCACGCTTCGCCAAATTCGCAGCACTAAAAGAAGCCGCGAAAAAGATGATGGGCGGGGACGACGAAGAAAAACCCGAAGCTGGCGGCGGCATCAAAATTCTAAACGGTGGTGGCGCGTTTAAGTCCGCGGGCGACGGTTCCGCCAAGTTTATGAAGCCTGAAAGCAAGTAACGATCCAAACATACCGGCCCGGTTCATCCGGGCCGGAGGCTTTTAGACCCACTTGGCCAGTGGTGGTAAGCTCATCAGCACCGCGTTGGCATCGTGGCCGGTTTCCAGCCCGAACTTCGTCCCCCGATCATAGACCAGATTATATTCGGCATAGAGCCCGCGGTGAACAAGCTGCGTGTCTTTGTCGGCGTCGCTCCATGGGGTGTTGCGGCGCTTTTCGATCAGCGGAACGTAGGCGGGCAAGAACGCGCGACCCACATCCTGAATGAATGAAAAGTCGGTTTCCCAGTCGCCGGTGTTGTGATCATCAAGAAAGATACCGCCAACGCCGCGCGCGCGGCCACGGTGCGGGACATAGAAATATTCGTCGGCCCACGCTTTGAACCGTGGGTAAAAACCTTCGTCGTGGCGGTCGCAATGCTCTTTCTGAACCGCATGAAAATGGGCCGTATCTTCGGCGTATTCGATACAAGGGTTCAGGTCAGACCCACCGCCAAACCACCACGCGTGCGGGGTCCAGAACATTCGGGTGTTCATGTGAACCGCTGGGCAATGCGGGTTCTGCATATGCGCCACCAGCGAAATGCCCGACGCCCAGAAACGCGGATCATCCGCCATTCCTGGCACACCACGTGCAGCCATCGCTTTTTGTGCGCGTTCGCCAAGCTGGCCGTAAACGGTCGAAACATTGACGCCGACCTTTTCAAAGACGCGCCCGCCGCGCATCACGCTCATCAATCCGCCGCCTGCGTCGCTACCATCTTCGGCGCTGCGTTTTGTTTCTGTCACCTCGAACCGCCCGGCGGGTTGATCGGCAAACGGGCCTTCGGTCTGGCTGTCTTCCAGCCCCTCAAACGCAGCGACGATTTCGTCGCGCAATGTGCGAAACCAAGCAGAGGCGCGTGCCTTGCGATCATCAAATTGCTCGCTCATTTCAGGGCCTTTCTATTTGCGGTCGGGCATTTCGGTATCAGCTTTGGCATATGCTTGCCAGCACGCCGATAGCGACATCAAAGCAATTTGTGTGCGGCAACTTAGCGCCTATAGTGCCCTTAACTTGAATTGGAGCCTATTCATGCGTCGTCTTGCCCTTGCTCTTCTACTGCCGTTGGCCGCTTGCGCGACCCCGCGCGAACAATGCGAACGAACCGCCAAGCACGACCTGAACGTGGTAAGCGCCCTGATCGTAGAAACCGAACAGAACATCGCGCGCGGATATGCGCTTGAAACACGGGTGATCGAACGGCCGAACCTGACTGTATGCTGGGCAGAGCGCCCCGGTGACGGCCAAGTCGGCATTTCGTTCTGTAATACGAGCGAAACACGCACCGTCGAAGAGCCCGTCGCCATCAACCTTGATGAAGAGCGCGCAAAGCTAAAAACCCTGAAGGTCAAATTCGCAGAGCTTAAGACACGAACCGCCACCGCGCTGGCAATCTGCGCGCGGCAATACCCCAACGCTTAGTGCGCGGGCGAATTCACCGGGTCCAACAGAGTGCGGCCGCCGTCCACGGTCATGATTTGACCAGTCATGAATGATGACCCCTCGGACGCCAGGAATTGCACGGCCTCGGCCACTTCGCTGGCCTTGGCGATGCGCGAAAGCGGTGTGTGATCTTTGATGTCGGCGCGATAGTCCGAATGCTCTTTCAAGGTGCTTTTCAGGCTGGCACTTAGCACAGATCCAAAGGCGACGGCGTTCACGCGAATACGTTCTGGCGCAAGCGCAACGGCCAACGAACGCGTCATCTGATCAAGCGCGGCACAGCTAACCGAATAGGCCAACAGTTCTGGATGCGCGCGGCGTGCCGCGATGGACGACAGGTTGATAATCGCGCCAACGCTGCCTTCTTCCTGACCATCGGCTTCCGCCTGTTTGATCATGCGTTTGGCCACACATTGGCTGAGCCGCAAGCTGGGGAACAGGTTTTGCTGTAGCAATTGTTCGACTGCATCGTCATCAGGGTTCAACGGGTCAGAAGGCATCATCTGGCGGCTGGCGTTGACCAAAATATCAACCCGTTCAAACGCATCCAGCGTGGCCGATAGAAGGTTGGCAATCGTCAGACGCTCTCGCAGGTCACCCGCGAAATAGCTGACGTTTTCTTCTTTTTCCGCTTCCTGCCCGATCTCATCGACCAGCCGGGTTTCATCCATATCCGCAAACATCACGTTTGCACCACGGCTGGTAAAGTGCCGCGCAATGGCCAAACCCACGCCGTTGGCAGCGCCGGTTACGATGGCCGTTTTCCCGGCGATAGAGAATGACATGGCCGAAACTCCTGATTCTACTTTGGCAGGTTAGTGGGTTTCAGCGCCCACGGCGAGCCGCCGAAATAGGCCGCTTTGCATGGAGGATTTTGAACGCTGCGTCACCGGCGACCTCTTCAACCTCTATGAACAGCTCTGCAAGGCTACGCTCATAGGGAAGATGCCGGTTTGCCACGATCCACAACTGCCCCGAGGTCGTCAGCATACGTGCCGCTGCGGCCAAGAATGCGACGCCCAAGTTGGGGTCGGCCGCGCGGCTTGTGTGAAATGGCGGGTTTGAGATGACGACATCGAATTTCGTGGCTGGCGTAAACTGCGTGGCATCCGCCCAGTGAAACTGTGCGCGTGGGTCCGTGACGTTGGACTTGGCGCATTCCAGCGCGGCATGCTCTGCCTCGATCAGGTGCAGCTCCGATATACCGGCACGATCCAACACCTGCGCCGCAAGATAGCCCCACCCGGCCCCAAGGTCGGCCACACGGCCCTTCAACTTGGGTGGTAATGCATCGGCCAACATCGCCGATCCGCGATCAACCGCATCAGCGGAAAACACACCGGGCGCTGTTTGGAACCCTTCGGGCAATTGGGTTGTCGTACTTGGCGCCAGATCCGCGAAGGCGGCGGCATCGGCAGGAAACCAGAACAGCTTGCCATGTGCCTTTGACAGCGGCGCGGCAACATCCGTGCGTTTGCGACATTCCTTTAGAAGGCTGTCGATCCCATCGGTCTTTTGCCCATCAACGATGACCAGCCCACCGGCCGCCACTTCGTTCGCGGTGGCCAGCAAGGCGCGCACTTCGGCCTTGGCGCGGGGCACAAAAATCAGCGCGGCGGCATATGGCCCCGAGGGCGCGACCGTACAGTCGAAACCACGCGCGGCCCAAACATCATAGTCCGGCTTGAACCCTTGGATGATCTGCACACGCTCTTTCGGCAGTGCCGAAAGGTCAGTGTCAGACCGTGGACGGAACACGGCGATGGTACCTTCGTCGGGAAGGTTCAGATCGTCGATAGCGATGGAAAGGCGGGAATTACGCATAGGTCAGGCGGGCGATGCCCTATTCCTTTTCCATGGTGCATTGCAGCGGGTGCTGATGACGGCGAGCAAAGTCCATGACCTGCGCCACTTTGGTTTCAGCAACCTCGTATGAAAATACCCCGACCACAGCGAGCCCCTTTTTGTGAACCGTCAACATAAGTTCGAAGGACTGTGTATGACTTAAACCGAAGAAACGTTCCAGTACGTGAACGACAAATTCCATCGGCGTGTAATCGTCATTCAGGATCATCACCTTATACAGCGGCGGACGATCGGTTTTTGGGCGCGTCTGCGTAATGACGCCAGCGTCGTCTTCGGGTTGGTCCTTTTTATCGGACATCTGATGAGGGTAGCGTCTGACCAAACTCGCGCTCCGCATGTTTCGGATGGTTGGGACTTGAGCACATCTATATATGGCACGTATCCCATCTGAAAAGGGGGCCGGCGCGATAGTGCGTTACTGTGACCCGAACATTGTCGAAGGATTGGTTAAATGTCGGTTAACGTGACCACGATAGGCTTCGATGCGGACGACACGCTGTGGCAGAACGAACAGTTTTTTCGCATGACCCAAGAACGATTCGCGGATCTGTTGTCCGCCTATGCGGATGCCGACCACCTTCAGGCGCGCCTGCTAGAGGCTGAAAAGCGCAACCTTGGGCATTACGGTTTTGGGGTTAAGGGGTTCGTGTTGTCGATGATCGAAACCGCAATCGAAGTCACCGAAGAACGCGTGCCTGCCAGCGTTATTTCCCAGCTTTTGGCGGCGGGGCAAGACATGCTTCAGCACCCGATAGAGCTGCTTCCACATGCCGCCGAAGCCGTGAAAGAGCTGGCTGAAAGCCACTGTATTTTGCTGATCACCAAGGGCGATCTGTTGGATCAGGAACGTAAATTGGCCCAGTCCGGCTTGGGCGATCTGTTTGATGGGGTCGAAATCGTTTCGAACAAAACGCCCGACATCTATAGCGACATTTTCCAACGCCACGGCGATGGTGCCGCGCGCGCGATGATGGTGGGTAACTCTTTGCGATCAGACGTTATTCCGGCGATTGACGCGGGTGCGTGGGGCGTTTTCGTGCCCCATGATCACACTTGGGAACTGGAACACGCCGAGCCCCCCAAACAAGAGCCCCGTTTCCACGAATTAACCGATTTGGGAAATTTACCGGCGCTTGTGGCCTCCCTTGGTTGACATCTGGTGGCTGGCGCCTTGCTGACCTCAATATATTGGTTGCACCTCAGCTTCACCCTTAAACACCTTGAAAATTAGCTGTTTTGCGGTTTGGAAGCTTATGTTACGCTGGCCTCAATCAAAAATAAGCTGACCGGAAAAATCCGGCGGCATGAGGCAGTAAAAGGCGATCGCCGTGCAGATCTTGGGGCAGTGTGTCCGCAAAGGGCTTTTCCACGTGTTTCTGGCGCTATTTCTAGCGTCCAGTCCAATCACCGCATTTGCCGCACCTTACGCGGCCATGGTTATCGACGCGCGCAGCGGCGAGGTTTTGCATGCTCGCAACGCCGACGCACAGCTGCACCCCGCATCGCTGACCAAGATGATGACGCTTTATGTCGCGTTCGAAGCGATTGAGCATGGCGAAATCTCGCTTGATACGATGGTGCGCATTTCGAAAAAGGCCGCTTCTGAACAGCCATCCAAGCTGGGCCTGCGGGCCGGGCAAAAGATCAAGCTGCGCTATCTTTTGCGGGCTGCGGCCGTAAAATCCGCCAACGATGCAGCCACCGCCATTGGTGAGGCCATCGAAGGCAGCGAGGCCGCGTTCGCCCGCCGCATGAACCGCACCGCCAAGGCGATGGGCATGAGCCGCACGAACTTTAAAAACGCGCACGGCCTGACAGAGGTCGGCCATATGTCGACAGCACGTGACATGACCAAGCTGGGCCGCCACGTGTTCTATGACTATCCCGAGTATTATAACCTGTTCTCACGCATCACTGCGAACGCTGGCGTGAAAGAGGTTTACCACACCAACCGAAGCTTCCTTAGAAGCTATAAGGGCGCTGACGGTATCAAAACCGGGTACACGCGCGCCGCTGGTTTTAACCTTGTCGCTTCGGCAGAGCGTGGCAACGAACGGATCATCGCAACCGTCTTTGGCGGCCGTTCCACCGCGACCCGCAACGCCAAAGTGGCCGAATTGCTTGACCTTGGCTTTCAGCGGGCACCCTCCCGTATTGCGACCCGCAAACCCAAGCGTCCCGCATATGCAGGGCGCGTCGGCGGTGGCACCGCAGTGGCCAGCAATGACCGCGTTCCAGCGGGCAAAACCATTCGCCTTGTCACCACGCTTAAGAAATCGCGCGTACCTAAAGCACGCCCCGTTCAAGCAACGCCAGAGGTTCCAGAAGAGCTGATGCTGGCGCTGAAAGACGACATCAAACAGGCCGTGGCCGAAGCCGCGACACAGGAAGTCGCCGTTGCGCCACAGAAGAAGCCCGAGGTCGTGACCAAGGCAAGCGCGCCGGTCATAACCGTTCAGCCCAAAGCACGCCCAAGCGATCTGCAGCTTGCGTCTATCGAACCCGAGCAGCAAGAGGTGGTGACACGCGTCTCTACCTCAAGCGGGCGGCATTGGGGGATCAACGTGGGCCGCTATGGTTCGCGTTACGAAGCGGAACGTGTGTTGCTGAAAACCGCCCTGAAAGAGCTGGGAACGCTGGACAATGCCCTGCGCAAAGTCAGCAAAAACAGCCGAGGATTTGACGCCAATTTCGTTGGAATGTCGAAAGAACAAGCCGCCCTTGCCTGCCGTAGGTTGGAATCGCGCGGCGCGGAATGTTCCACCTTCGGGCCATCCTGATCCTGACGCGCCTATGGTTTAGGCGCGTCATCCCAATCATCGTTCAGAATGCGGCGGCTATCCCCTTCGGGGTCTTCGAATTGCCGCGAGCGCAGCGCCCAAAAGAACGCCACAAGCCCTAGACCGCCCAGAAAGAGCGAGATCGGGATCAGATAAACCAGCATTTCCATGTGTTCGTTACCTTAGCCGCAGCGCATTCAGCGAAACCGTAATCGACGAAGCCGACATCGCCAAGGCCGCTGCAAGCGGTGTGGCAAAGCCCGCCAAGGCAATCGGCACAGCGATCAGGTTATAAAGCCCGGCGATGGTGAAATTTTCCTTGATCCGCTGGGTCGCTTTACCGGCCGTGATGGCCGCATCGCCCAAGGGCGACAGGTCTTTCCCCAACAGCACGATATCCGACGCGACCCGCGCCGCGTCCAACGCCGTTGCGGGCGAAACCGAAACATGCGCACCGGCCAACGCCGCCGCATCGTTCAGCCCGTCGCCAACCATCAGCACCTTCTGCCCCGCATCGCTTAACGCCTGAACACGGGCAACTTTGTCTTCGGGCAACGCTTCGGCCACCCACGCGTCAATACCCAGCCGCGCGGCGAGTTCCGCCACCGGGGCCGTCGCATCGCCGGAAATCAGGTGCACCGCTTTGCCTTGCGCTTTGAACGCGCGCACGGCTTCTTCTGCGCCGGGGCGCAGGCTGTCGGCAAATGTAAACTCTATCGGTTCGCCGTCACCGATCCGCAGCCACGCCGCCGTTGATGTACCCGCCGTTGCGCCCACCCAAGCGGCACGGCCAAAACGAACGGGTATTTGGCCCCATGTTCCTTCGATGCCGTATCCCGGCACCTCTTTCACATCGCCAAGGCGTGCGGGCGCGATGCCTGCTTTGCGCGCGGCATCGGTTAGGGCAACCGCCAACGGATGCGCCGATTGGCTGGCCAACGCCAAGGCAACCTCAAGCTCGCGCCGGGGGTGATCGCCCAAATTGGATGCCTCGGGTGTGCCCATCGTAAGGGTGCCAGTTTTGTCGAAGACCACGGTGTCCACCTCGGCCAAGCGTTCCAGCGCGGTGCCGTCTTTGATAAGCATCCCACGTTTAAACAACCGCCCAGACGCCGCCGTGGTCACCGCAGGAACGGCAAGGCCCAGCGCGCAGGGGCACGTGATGATCAGCACTGCAACCGCGATGTTCAGCGCAAGCCGCACGTCGCCCGACGCAACCACCCAGCCAACGAACGCAAACAGCGCCAGCAGATGCACACCCGGCGCATAAATCTGCGCCGCACGATCCGCGAGCGATGTGTAACGGTTGCGCGAACTTTCAGCCACAGCGACCAGATCAGCCATACGGTGAAGCGAGCTTTCCTCGCCCGCCGCGGTGACGCGAACGGTCAGGGGGCCGGTCAGGTTAACCTCGCCCGCGCTAACGATGCTGTCTTTGCCCGCAAAAACCGGAAGGCTTTCGCCGGTTAGAAGGGAACGATCAACCTCGCTTTGTCCATCGGTGATGATGCCATCCACGGGCACCCGACCACCGGGTTTAACGCGTACGATGTCGCCCACGGCCAGTTCGGCAATCGCAACGGTTTCTTCGCCGGTTGGCGTCAGGCGCAAGGCGCGCGGCACCTCTAACGCGGCCAATTCTTCGGCGGCGGATCGGGCAACGGCGCGTGTGCGGTGGTCAAGGTAGCGGCCCGCCAACAGGAAGAACGTCAGCGACAGGGCCGCATCGAAATAGGCGTGCCGGCCCGACAGCATAGTTTCATAAAGGGACATCCCCGCCGCCAACAGAATGGCCAGCGAAATTGGAACGTCCATATTCAGCCGACGCGCCGAAAGCGCCGTCCACGCGTTGCGAAAAAACGGCTGCGCGGAAAACGCGATGGTCGGAAGGGCAATCGCGGCCGAAATCCAGTGGAACATATCCCGCGTCGCATCCGCGGCACCCGACCAAATGGCGACCGACAGCAGCATAACGTTCATCATCGCGAAACCGGCAACGGCCATGCGCATAAGAATGTCGCGCCCTGCCCTATCGGTCGCGGTGGCCGAAAGAATGCCCGCGTCAAGTTCGTGCGCCTCGTACCCCAAACGGTCCAGCACATCGACCAAGTCTTCGGCAGAAACGTCATGCTCTGCCTCAACGCTAACGCGTTTTAGGGTCAGGTTCACGCGGGCCGACCGGACGCCGGGCGCCGCGTTCAAGCCACGTTCCACCGCCGAAATACATCCCGCGCAGTGAATTGTGGGAAGGGACAGAAGGATGCGCGTATCGCTTGGTGCATCTGCCTTGCCGACGGCTTCGGCAGCGGGGGCAATGGCGCAGGCGGGACAGGCCGACGGGCGTTGGGCCAGTGTTGTCATCGCGTCAGCCCCGGACATGCAGTTCTAGCCGTTGCAGGAACGGTGTTCCATCCTCGGCTGTGGCCTGCACAAGCATCATCCACTTGCCCCGATCCAGTTGCAGCGGAGCAGAATATTCGCCCGCGTAACCGGTGAATTCGGGGCGGATGTCATCGCGGGCTTCGGTCGTGCGCCCGATCAGAACGCTGAATTCTTTTGGCGCAACGGCACCGCCTTGCGCCTCGGCGAAGCTTAGGGAAAGCGTACCGTCGTTATACGCGCCATCCACGGTCCACCCCAATTCCAGCTGCGCCTTGCGGCGGGCGTCGAATTCTTGGCTGGCCACGTACGAATTCTTTACCTCTAGCCCCGGAAAGGTGCCCACGGCCTTGAACGCCATAAAGAAGTTCACCGCGATGATAATGGAAAACGCGGAAACCGTGATGAACAGCACCTTGCGCCCTGTCAGTTCTTTTTGGGCCATGATCAGTTTCCTTTTCCATTGAATACAGTTTCGGCAGAAGCGCGATCACCGTTGCTTGTGTCTTCGACCCAGATGCGTACCTCGGTCCGTTCGTCCAGCGCCGGGGCAGAGCCGTTGGGCGCAATCACATAAACCCGCTGAAGCTTGGAGGTATCGGCAGGCACATCCACCACCTGATAGGGCGTCCCTTCAACCTGCACCCGCAGGGCTGGATCACCGCTGACCGTAATGCGGAACGGGCGCACCTCCCCATGCTTGTTGCGCAGCCGCACGTCATAGGTGTTGCGGATCGACCCGTCGGACATGGTCACATAGATCGGGTTACGCACAGGCGACACCGTCAGGTCCAGATCCGGGCGAATGAACAATGCCACGACAAGCGCGATGCCAACCGCCGACCACAGGGTCGTGTAAAGGATCGTCCGCGTTCTGAAGATATGTTTCCAGACCGACTTGGGCGGGTTGCCGGCACGTTCGCGCGGCTCGTCCGTCAGGGCCATATAATCAATCAACCCGCGCGGCTTGCCGATTTTTGCCATCACGTCATCACAGGCATCAATGCAAAGTGCGCAGGTGATACAGGCCAGCTGTTGCCCATCACGAATGTCGATGCCCATTGGGCAGACGTTGACGCAAGCGTTACAGTCGATGCAATCGCCCAGCTTGTCGGCGCCTTCGGCCTTACGGTGTTTACCGCGCGGTTCGCCCCGCCAATCGCGATAGGCAACTGTGATGGTGTCTTCGTCCATCATCGCGGCCTGAATGCGCGGCCAAGGGCACATGTAAATGCAGACCTGTTCGCGCATGAAGCCGCCGAACACAAAGGTCGTGGCGGCCAGAACCGCAATTGTCGTATAGGCGACGGGATGCGCGGTGAAGGTTACCAAATCTTTCAGAAGCGTCGGCGCATCGGTGAAATAAAAGACCCACGCCCCACCTGTCGCCAGCGCGATCATCAGCCACAGAACCCACTTGGTAACCCGCAACCGAACCTTGCGGGCATCCCATTTTGCGTTCCACAGCTTGACGCGCTTGTTTCTGTCGCCTTCGACCCATCGTTCGACAAGAATGAACAAGTCCGTCCAGACAGTTTGCGGGCAGGTGTACCCGCACCAAACCCGCCCAAGGGCGGATGTGAACAGGAACAACCCAAGCCCCGCCATAATCAAAAGCCCCGCGACGAAATAGAATTCGTGGGGCCAGATTTCGATCCAGAACATAAAGAAACGGCGGTTCGCCAGATCGACCAGCACAGCCTGATCGGGCAAGTTTGGGCCGCGGTCCCAGCGTATCCATGGGGTCAGGTAATACACACCCAACGTAAGGGCCATGATCCACCATTTCAGATTGCGAAACGGGCCGCTGACGCGGCGGGGAAAGATGGGTTCCCTGGCCGAATAAAGACGTTGGGGTGTTTGATCTGTTGAGCTCACGGAATCACTCTGTGTTCGTTGCTAGCGTTAGGCGTTTCTCGCACCGAACACCGCGCGCCATCTTTGACGTGGATCAAACCTATACCGAAAATGCAGAATTATCGGGCGACGCCCAAAATGAGAAACCGAGGACCACCACCCAGCGAATTGGTGGCGGAACCTCGGTTCCTTGAAATGCGCCAGTCCCCAGGAAACGCGCGAACAGGACGGGGGCCGGCGCATTCAACCAAGGGCGCGAACGCCCCCGGAAGCCGTGTTATTCGCCACCGCCAAGCTGGTGGACATAGGTGGAAACAGCGCGAATTTCCGCTTCGCTTAACCGGGTGTTCCAGTTCGGCATCACGCCAAAGCGGGCGTTTTCAACGGTATAGGTGATTGCCTCGTCGCTGCCGCCATAAAGCCAGATGGCGTCGGTCAGGTTCGGCGCGCCCTGAAAGCGGTCGCCGGTGCCTTCGTCCATATGGCAGGCCGCGCAATTGTCCAGGTACACAGTCTCTCCAGATGTCGCCAGAGCAGCGTCATGGTCTTGGTTTGAAAGCTTTCGGACATATTGCACGACCTGGGCGATCTCCTCCTCCTCGAGGATTTCGCCAAACGCAGGCATTTCGGAATAACGGGCGTCTTCGTCTTGCTCGTTCCGAATGCCGTGACTGATCGTCAGGTGGATATCTTCGATCGCGCCACCCCACAGCCAGTCATCATCCAACAAGTTCGGATACCCCGAGGCCTGAACCCCGGCCGCGCCCGAACCGTGGCACTGTGCGCACCACGTTTGAAAAACCGCCGCACCCGCGTTCACCGAATAGTTCATCATGTCAGGATCGGCGGAAATCTCGGTCAGCTCGGCCTGAACCAGCTTGGCCTCAATCGGGGCGTTCATGTCGTCAAACCGCTGAATTTCTGCGGCGACGTTGGCGCGGGTGGAATAGCCCAGCAAACCCGGTGTGGCCTGTTTGACCAGCGGCCAAGCCGGATACGCAACCATATACAAAAGCGCGTAAACGATGCAGGCATAGAAGGAATAAAGCCACCAACGCGGAAGCGGGTTGTTGTATTCCTGAATACCGTCCCAAGAATGGCCGGTGGTTTCCACCTCATCAGGTTGTTTTTTGTCGGTGCTCATGTCCGCGCCTCCTTGATATGCGCGTCGTCCGCGTCACTGGCGGGTTTATCTTCGTGCTGGAAAGGGATGTTGGCGCTTTCTTTGTGCCCCGGCGTGCTGCCTGGGCGGAACACCCAGACAACCACGCCCACAAAGAACAGTGTCAGAAACAACAGCGCCCAGCTGTCAGCGAATTGGCGGGTGATCGAATACATATCCATGATTGCCCCCTACCGGTTCGCGACAGGTTCGAAGGTCGAGAAATCAACCAAAGTACCCAGCATTTGCAGATAAGCGATCAGCGCATCCATTTCCGAAATGCCCGGCGCGCCGTCAAAGTTGCGCACCTGCGCATTGGGGTAACGTTCCAACAACCCGTCGGTGTCGCCGAACGGATCAATCTGAACCGTGAAATCGGCCTGCGCGTTTTCCAACATCTCGTCGGTGTAAGGAACACCAACCATGCGGTTCACGCGCATGTTGTCTTCGATGTATTCGCCGTCGATCATCTTACGCTCTAGGAACGCGTATTTAGGCATGACGGATTCAGGCACAACCGACTGCGGATCCCGCATGTGGTCGACGTGCCATTCATCCGAATAGCGCCCACCGACCCGCGCCAGATCCGGCCCCGTTCGTTTGGAACCCCACTGGAACGGATGGTCATACATCGATTCAGCCGCAAGCGAGTAGTGTCCGTAACGCTCCACCTCGTCCCGCATTGGGCGGATCATCTGGCTGTGGCAGACATAGCACCCTTCGCGGATATAGATGTCGCGCCCGGTCAGTTCTAACGGGGAATATGGGCGCACGCCGTCCACCTCTTCGATGGTATTTTCGAGGTAGAAAAGCGGTGCGATTTCCACGATCCCGCCGATGGTCACAACCAAGAAGCTGAACACCAAAAGCAGCGATGCGTTCTTCTCGATGACTTTATGTTTGTCGAGGATAGCCATTGTTGCTGCCTCCCTTATTCAGCGGGAGCCGCAACCGGGGCTTCGGCAGCAGCCGAAACCGAGGTGACGGTTTTCCACAGGTTGTAACACATGATGACCGCGCCAGCGACGTAGAGCACACCGCCCAAGCCGCGTACGACATACATCGGGAACTTGGCCGCAACGGTGTCAGCGAACGAATTGACAAGGAAACCCTGCGCATCGACTTCGCGCCACATCAGGCCTTCCATGATGCCCGACACCCACATGGCCGACGCGTACAGAACGATGCCGATCGTCGCCAACCAGAAATGCCAGCTAACCATGCTTAGGCTGTACAGGCGTTCACGGTTCCACAGTTTTGGCACAAGGAAGTAAAGCGCGCCGAATGTGATCATGCCGTTCCAGCCAAGCGCGCCGGAATGCACGTGACCGATCGTCCAGTCGGTATAGTGGCTAAGGCTGTTCACCGCTTTGATGGACATCATCGGCCCTTCGAACGTGGACATGCCGTAGAAGCCGACAGACACAACCATCATGCGGATGATCGGATCAGTGCGCAGCTTGTCCCACGCGCCCGAAAGCGTCATCAGGCCGTTGATCATCCCGCCCCAAGACGGCATCCACAACATGATCGAGAACACCATGCCAAGCGTCGAGGCCCAGTCAGGCAGCGCCGTGTAATGCAGGTGGTGCGGACCAGCCCAGATATAAAGGAAGATCAGCGCCCAGAAGTGGATGATCGAAAGCTTATAGCTGTAAACCGGGCGTTCGGCCTGTTTCGGCACGAAGTAATACATCATGCCCAAGAAGCCCGCTGTCAGGAAAAAGCCCACGGCGTTGTGGCCATACCACCACTGCGTCATGGCATCCTGCACACCGGCGAAAACCTGAACAGATTTGGACCCAAAGATCGAAACAGGGATGCTGAGGTTGTTCACCACATGCAGCATCGCCACGGTCACGATGAACGACAGATAGAACCAGTTGGCCACATAGATGTGCTTTTCCTTACGGTTCAGGATCGTACCCATGAACACCGCCAGATAAGCCAGCCAAACGACTGTCAGCCACCAATCAACATACCATTCAGGTTCGGCGTATTCCTTGGACTGGGTCGCGCCCAGCAAATAGCCAGTTGCCGCCAGAACGATGAACAACTGAAAACCCCAGAACACGAACCAAGCGGTATTACCGCCCCACAGCCGTGCCGCTGATGTCCGTTGAACCACATAAAAGGATGTACAAATCAATGCGTTGCCGCCAAAGGCGAAAATCACCGCCGATGTATGCAGCGGGCGCAAGCGGCCAAAGTTAGCGTAACCTTCTGCCCACTCAAAATTGAGCGACGGAAAGGCAAGCTGAAACGCGATGAACGTTCCCACCGCAAAACCAACAACGCCCCAAAAGCAGGTTGCGATAACCCCTGCCCGAACAACACCGTCCATATACCCGGTTTCGGGTGCAGGTTTTTCATCACCAGCGGTGCGAACCATCCACAAGAACATGCCACCTGCCACAAGCATAATGGTCAGCGCGTTCACCAGATAGGCCACATCGCGGGCATAGTTGGCTGCAATCGCGGCAAACAACGCGATCAGGCCAAGTATGGCTAACTTAAAATAGTCCCACATCGTGCGTCCCTTCGTCTTTCCCGTCCCGATTCGTGGGCGGACGGGTCTATTTTTGACGATTGGGATATCGCCCACCGAAGACAGAGCCGCATTGATCCATGTCAAGCAGTCGCGCCGAAGGGGTTGATCTTGGTCAATGCCTGCGCCGCAGCCCGGCGCTAACCTCTGCCAATACGTCAATCCTGACGCAGAGGAGAATTACGGTGGCATATAAAACGATCCTGACTGTGGTCACTGACCCCAACCTGAAAGCTTCCGCGCTTGAACAGGCGATCACACTGGCATCGCGTGAAGACGCGCATCTGGACATCTTGTGCCTTGGCGTGGATCGCACGCAGATGGGGTACTATTATGCCGGAACCAACGCGATGCTGATGCAGGAAACCCTGCAAAAAGCTCAGGAAGATGCGGTTGAGATCCAGAAAGCAGTCAAAAAACGCATGGCGGCAGAAACAATTCGCTGGTCCAGCGAAGCCGCTGTTGCGCAAATCGCGGGTCTTGCGCATTTGGTTTCCCATCGCGCACGGTTCACCGACCTTGTCGTTATGCCAAAACCCTATGGCCCCGATAAAGGCATCGAAGATGAAGCCGCCCTTGAAGCCGCCATGTTCGACGGCCACGCGCCAGTTCTGGTGGTGCCGGTTGCAGCTGACACATCTGACGTCGGAAAACGCATTGTAATCGCCTGGAACGAAAGCGCCGAAGCCTTGATGGCCATTCGCGCCGCAATTCCAATGCTTCGCGCGGCGGATTACGTGAACATCGCGGTGATTGATCCGCCTCAGCACGGCCCCGACCGTTCTGACCCAGGCGGGCTTTTGTCGCAAATGCTGGGCCGTCACGGCATCAAGTCAGAGATCGCGGTACTGGCCAAAACAATGCCCCGCATCGCAGATGTCCTAAGCCGGCATGTTCAGGACATTGACGCCGATCTGATCGTGATGGGCGCATACGGACACTCGCGCTTCCGCGAGGCTATTCTGGGCGGCGCCACCCGCAACATGCTGGAAAAAGCCGAAGTGCCTGTGTTGATGGCGCACTAAAGCTGAATTGGCGGCGGGTGTTCAGGCGAACACTCCGCCGTCCGTATCATCGCCGGTTTCATCCAGAAGCCGCGACATCTGAGGCACCGTCACATGGCGTTTGCCTTCAAGTTCAATCACCCCATCACGTCGCAACGCCGAGATTTGGCGGCTGACTGTTTCAAGTGTCAGGCCCAGATAATCGGCCATCGCTTCGCGCGTAAGTGGCAGGTCAAACACCACCTTACCTTTGGGGCTGATCAGGTTCAGCGTCGCGTCGCGTCGCGCGATGATGGCCAGCAGGCTTGCAATCTTTTCCCGCGCGGTTTTCCGACCCAACAGCAGCATCCATTCGCGCGCCGCGTCCAATTCATCCAGCGTCATCTGCAACAGGCGCTGCCCGATGTGCGGGGTGTTTTCCATCAGCTCTTCGAACGGTTTGCGGCGAAAGCAGCACATTGTCAGGCGGGTGGTGGCAACAACGTCGTATGCGGCTTCGTCTCGCCCCGGGCGGCCCACGAAATCAGACGGCAGCAACAGGCCAACCATCTGGGTGCGCCCGTCCTCCATCGTTTGACTAAGGGTCGCGATCCCTTCGACGACCGAGGCGACAAAATCCATCGTATCGCCCGACCAGATAACGGTCTGGCCCGCATCATAGGTGCGGTAATATTTCATGTCTGCCAGCAGTTCCAATTCATCGACGTCACACTTCGCACAGACCGCGCGGTGCCGGATTGGGCAGCTTTCACATTCGATGTGGGTCGTCAGTTTTTCCTGAAACGCCATCGCAGTAACCCCACTTGATGTCGATCAAAGCACTGATCGAGCATGGAACATATTCGTAAATCAATGAGTACCGAATCGCAACTTTCGCGCCTCGGTCTATTTGACGCGCGTGTGCCCCGATATACCAGTTATCCCACGGCACCACATTTTTCTGCGTCGGTGGACGAAGTGGCATTTGCCGGGTGGATCGACCAGATCGCGCCCGGTTCGCGGATATCTTTGTATATTCACATTCCATTCTGCCGCAGGCTTTGCTGGTTCTGCGCATGCCGGACGCAAGGCACGCAAACCCTGTCGCCGGTACGCGCCTATCTGGACACGCTGAAACAAGAGATAAGCAAGCTTGGCCAAACCCTGCCAGAGGGTGTGACACTTTCACGCCTGCATTGGGGTGGCGGCACGCCGACATTGCTGCCCGCAGATATGATGCGCGAATTGGCAGAGGCCATCTTTGCCATCGCGCCGCTGGACCAAAAGTCAGAGTTTTCGGTCGAGATTGACCCGAACGAGATTGACGAGGCCCGCCTTGACGCCTTGGCCGATGCCGGGATGACCCGCGCCTCCATCGGGGTGCAAGACTTCGATCCGATGATCCAAAACACGATTGGCCGCGTTCAAAGCTATGACGTGACGGCGAATGCGGTTCGCATGATCCGTGACCGTGGCATCAACAGCCTGAACGCCGATATCCTGTTTGGCCTTCCCTACCAAACCAGCGAACGCATCGCGGATAGCGTTCAAAAGCTACTGTCCTTGTCGCCCGATCGCGTGGCGCTGTACGGTTACGCCCATGTCCCGTGGATGGCCAAGCGTCAGCAGATGATCCCGACCGACGCCCTGCCAAGCCCAGAAGAACGTTTGCGCCTGTTTGAAACGGCACGCCGACTGTTTGCCTGGGATGATTACCGCGACATCGGGATTGACCACTTTGCGCGTGCTGGCGACGGGCTGGACCTTGCAAACCGTTCCGGACGGCTGCGCCGCAATTTTCAGGGCTATACCGATGACACCTCAGACGTGTTGATTGGGCTTGGTGCCTCTGCCATTTCGCGTTTTCCGCAGGGCTATGCACAGAACGCGCCGGCCACGTCTGCCTATGCCGGGCATGTGCAAGACAACCGTTTCGCCACAGCCCGCGGCCATGTTTTCACCGAAGAAGACAAGCTGCGCGCCCGAATGATTGAGGCGCTGATGTGCGATTTCCGCATCGACGCGGGCGAAATTCAATCAACGTTTGGCATCGATCCCGCAACCCTGAACGGCATGTTCAAGGATGTCGCGGACCGCTTTCCCGGCGTGGTCAAAGTCACCGACAGCGGCTTTGACATCCCCGAAAGCAGCCGCCCCCTGACGCGGGTAATTGCCAACGGGTTTGATGCCTACGACCTGTCAAAGGCCGGGCACAGTTCCGCGATTTAAGCGCTTAGAACTTCGCCCGGTTTCAAATCGAACGCGGCTTCCATCAGAGCACGGGTGTAATCAGATTGCGGGGCGGTAAAGATCGCCTCGCTGTCGCCCGCTTCCACGATGTCGCCTTGCTTCATCACGATCACCTTGTGCGACAAGGCACGCACAACGCGCAGATCGTGGCTGATAAACAGATAGGCCAACTGATACTTCCGCTGAAGGTCGCGCAGCAAATCGACGATCTGCACCTGAACCGTCATATCAAGCGCCGATGTCGGTTCGTCCAAAACCAGCACACGGGGGCGCAGGATCATGGCGCGCGCAATGGCGATGCGCTGTCGCTGACCGCCCGAAAACTCATGCGGATAACGATGCATCATTTCAGGCTCCAACCCGACCTCTGTCAGGATGTCGGCCACAAGCTGACGCTTATCTTTGCCCGGTTCCACACCATGAACACCCAGCCCTTCGGCGACGATCTGTTCAATCGTCATCCGCGGAGAGAGCGAGCCGAACGGATCCTGAAACACGATCTGCATATCGCGCCGTAACGGGCGCAACTGGCGCGATTTCCAACCTTGGATATTCTGGCCGTCAAAGTTGATGCCGCCTTCGGACGAAATCAACCGCATGATTGCCAGCGCAAGCGTGGTTTTACCCGACCCGCTTTCACCAACGATGCCCAAGGTTTCGCCCGCCCGAACAGAGATCGAAGCCTCGTTCACCGCTTTCACATGCCCCACCGTTTTGCGCATTAGCCCCGCTTGGATCGGGAACCAGATGCGCAGCGCGTCTGTGTGGATCACCTCTGGCGCGTTTTCGGGCACGGGATCGGGCAGGCCTGCGGCCTCTGCCTCTAGCAATTTACGGGTATAGGGATGTTGCGGGTTGGCAAAAATCTCATCTGTTTTGCCAGCCTCTACGATCTCACCGTCTTTCATCACGCAAACGCGGTCGGCGATTTTGCGCACGATGCCAAGGTCGTGGGTGATGAATAGCAGGCTCATCCCCTCTTCGCGTTTCAGATCGGCAAGCAGCTCAAGTATCTGCGCCTGAATGGTCACGTCCAACGCGGTGGTGGGTTCATCAGCGATAAGCAAATCGGGCCCGTTGGCCAGCGCCATGGCGATCATCACCCGCTGGCGTTGCCCGCCGGACAACTGATGCGGATAAGATCCCAACCGCGTTTCAGGGTCGCGAATACCGACCTTATGCAGCAGCTCCAGAATGCGTTCACGCACCGCCGGGCCGGTCAGCCCCTGATGCAACTGGATGCTTTCGGCCAACTGCTTTTCCAGTGTGTGCAACGGGTTGAGCGATGTCATCGGCTCCTGAAAGATAAAGCTGATGTCGTTGCCGCGCACATCGCGCAGGCGCTTAGCATCCGCCCCGACCATTTCGGCACCGTTATATGTGATCGAACCAGCAATCGTCGCGCTTTCAGGCAGCAGCGAAACGGTAGACAGCGCCGTCACCGATTTGCCCGACCCGCTTTCACCAACCAGCGCCACGGTCTCTCCGCTTTCCACATCAAAGGACACGCCTTTGACCGCAAAGCTATCCTTCCCATCCTGACGGAAGCTAACCGTCAGATCGCGCACCTTTAGCATCTGTGTCATTGGAAGGTCTTTCTGGGGTCGAATGCATCACGCACACCTTCAAAGATGAACACCAGCAACGACAGCATGATCGCGAAGGTGAAGAAGGCGGTGAAGGCCAGCCAAGGGGCCTGAAGGTTCTGTTTCGCTTGCAACGTCAATTCACCCAGCGAAGGGGCCGATGACGGCAAACCGAAGCCAAGAAAATCGAGGCTGGCGAGTGTTCCGATGGTGCCTGTGATGATGAACGGCAACAGTGTCAGCGTGGCCACCATCGCGTTGGGCAGCATATGGCGGAACATAATTGTCCAGTTGCTGACCCCCAGCGCCCGCGCCGCGCGGACATATTCGAAATTCCGCGCCCGCAGGAATTCGGCGCGCACAACGCCCACCAAGGCGGGCCAGCCGAACAATGCCGTCAGGAACACCAACAGCCAGAAACTTCGCCCCAGAATCGCGAATAGGATGATGATGATGTAAAGCTGCGGCGTGGAGGTCCAGATTTCGATAATCCGCTGAAAGATCAGATCGACCCAACCGCCAAAGAACCCCTGAACCGCGCCCGCGATAATGCCGATAAACGACGCAATCGCCGTAACAATTATGGTAAAGATGATCGACAGCCGGAAGCCATAGATCACCCGCGCCACCACATCGCGCGCCGTGTCATCCGTGCCCAGCCAATGATCGCCATCCGGGGCCGACGGGGCCGTGCCGCCAATGTCATTCACCGTCATGAAGCTATAGGGGATCGGCGGCCACAGCATGAAACCTTTTTCGATTTCTTCACCGTTGATCACACCGTCTTGGGCGTCTTCGATGAATGCTTCGGGGTCGTCCCAGCAATCCTCCAGCCCGCCGGTCACGATCAGGCACTGCACCTCTATGTCGCGGTAAACCGCTTCGGTGCGCAGGTCGCCGCCAAACGCGGTTTCGGGATAGAAGTTATAGGTTGGCACAAAGGTTTCGCCGCGATAGCGGACCATGATCGGTTTGTCGTTCGCCAACAGCTCGGCAAAAAGCGATAGGCCGAACAGCACCGCAAAGATCACCAGCGACCAATAGGCCCGCTTGTTACGGCGGAAGTTGCGCCAACGGCGTTGGTTGAGGGGAGAGAGTTTGAACATGCTCATGTCTCCCGGCTTTCAAAGTCGATCCGCGGATCGACCAGCACATACATCAGGTCAGACAGGATACCGATCAGCAGGCCAATCAGGCCGAACACATAAAGCGTCGCGAAAATCACAGGGTAATCACGCGCCACTGCGGCCTCGAACCCCAAACGCCCAAGCCCGTCGAGCGAGAAGATGGTTTCGATGATGATCGACGACCCAAAGAAAACGCTGATGAACAGGCCCGGAAAACCCGCGATGACGATCAGCATCGCGTTGCGGAACACGTGGCCGTAAAGCACGCCCTTTTCGCTAAGCCCTTTGGCGCGGGCGGTGATGACGTACTGCTTCTTGATCTCATCCAGGAACGAGTTTTTGGTCAGCAGCGTCAGCGTGGCAAAACTGGAAATGGTTGAAGCGATAACCGGCAGGGTGATGTGCCAGAAATAATCGCCGATCTTGCCCAGCAGGCTTAAATCATCAAACCCGTCGGACGTTAGCCCCCTAAGCGGGAACCATTTCACATACGAACCGCCCGCAAACAGCACCAACAACAGCACCGCGAACAGAAAGCCCGGGATGGCATAGGCCAAGATGATCGCGCCCGATGTCCACGTATCAAAGGTGGAACCGTCTTTTACAGCTTTGCGAATGCCCAGCGGGATAGAGATCAGATAGGCGATAAGCGTGGACCAAAGCCCAAGCGTGATGGAAACCGGCATCTTTTCCAGCACCAGATCAATAACCGAGATGGAGCGGAAATAGCTCTCACCGAAATCGAAGGTGATGTAGTTGCCGATCAGGATCAGGAAACGTTCGGCCACTGGGATAGCTTCTTTTTCGCATTCTGGCGCGTCTACGGTTGGCTCGCCCACGAACCCGTCGGCGCAAACGATCCGGGCAAAGCCCATTTCTATTTCCAGCTTGTCCAGAAAATCCTGAGGCAGACCGCGCGCGCCCGCGTAACGGTCATCGCCGCCCGCCATCGATTCACCCACGTCGCCGCCGCCAGCGATGCCTTGGAAAACGTCGCCCTCGCCCTGAACCTGAGCAATGATCTGTTCAATCGGCCCACCGGGCACAAATTGCGTTAGCCCGAAATTGATGATCATGATCCCAAGCAATGTCGGGATGATCAGCAATAACCGCCGGAGGATATAGGCGCCCATACGCTCGCTTCTGCCTTGTTATCAGAAGGCCCCAGCGGCCTTCAGTTTTTCTGCTTTTTCGGCGTTGTACCACCAGAAGTCCAGATTACCCAGTGCATAGGGTGGCAGCGGATCAGGATGTTCGTAGATATCAAAATAGGCCACCGTATGCGCGTCCTTGTACCATTGTGGCACCCAGATGCGTTCGGCCCGCAACACCCGGTCCAGCGCCTTAACCGCGACTTCCAATTCGGCTTCGGTCGATGCGGCCAGTACGACATCGATCAGTTTGTCCACCGCTTCGCTTTTTAAGCCCATCTTGTTGAAGGTAGAGGTGTCGGCCGTTTCAGACCCGAAATACTGGCGCAGTTCCGATCCCGGGATATAGCCGGTTTGCAGGAAGGCGGTTGTCACATCGAAATCAAAGGCCGGTGGCCGTTCGCGGTTGGTTGCCTCGGCGTTGTCCACCCGCGTGTGCACGGCATCCACACCCAGTCGGCGCAGGTTATCGATATAAGGGTTGATAACGCGGTCAAACGTCTGACTGTCGTTCAGAAATTCCAGCCGCAGGGTTTCCCCCGCAGCATTCCGGCGCATCCCGTCATCACCAACAACCCAGCCCGCTTCGTCCAACAATGCCGACGCTTTGCGCAGGTTCTTACGATCAAGCTGACGCATAGACGACACTGGCGCCATGACCGCAGGTTCATCCAGAACACCGGGCGGCAGAATGTCGGCCAGCGGCGTCAGAATTTCCAGCTCTGCCTCTGTTGGCATGCCTTCGGCGGCAAGGTGGCTGTTTTCCCAGAAAGAGCTGGGTCGGGCATAGATGCCGTAAAACAGGGTTTCGTTCGACCATTCGAAATTGAACATCAGGCCAATCGCTTCGCGCACGCGGCGGTCCTGCAACTGTGGTCGGCGGGTGTTTAGAACAAACCCCTGCCCCGGCGCCTTGCTGCCATCGTGAAGTTCGGCCCGGATCACGTGGCCCTTTTCAACGGCCGGAAAGTCATAGCCTGTCCCCCAGATCTTGGAGGACGCTTCGTTGCGGAATGTATAGTTGCCCGCTTTGAACCCTTCGAAGGCCGCGTTGTAATCGGCGTAATATTCACGCCGGATCGTCTCAAAATTGTTGCGGCCTTTGTTGATCGGCAGATGCGCCCCCCAATAGTCTGAGTTCAGGCGATAGATCGCGGTTTTGCCTACATCCATACTGTCCAGAACATACGGGGCAGAGCCCAGCAGCGGCTCCAGCGAGTTTTCTTCGAAGTCCCGGTTATTGGCGATGTAATGCGCTTTGGAAAACACCGGAATACCGCCAACGTCTTGTGGCAGATCCCGCGTTGGAACCCCTTCGTGGAAGGTATATTTCACCCGGTGGGCATCCAATGCCTCGGCCGATTTAACCTTTTTGGCAAGCTGCGTGCGATAACTGCTTAGCCCCTTGGTCAGAAAGGTTTCGTAGGAAAAAATCACATCCTCGGCGGTCAGCGGCGACCCATCAGAGAATCTCGCCTCGGGCCTTAGGTTGAAAATGACCCAACTGCGATCTTCGGGATATTCCAGCGTTTCGGCCAACAGGCCATAGGCCGACCCGATTTCATCCGCAGTCCCGATCAAAAGGGATTCGAAAAAGATCGACGAAAGCCCCTCGGCACGCCCTTTGATCGAATAAGGGTGCATCGAATCAAACGCGCCGAACGCCCAGCTCGACATTTCACCGCCTTTGGGGGCGTCTGGGTTCACATAATCCAGATGGGTGAAATCGGCAGGGTACTTCAACTCTCCGAAGGTCGAAATGCCGTGGGATTTGATGATGGTTTCTTCGGCCTCAACCGACGGCGCGAAGAACAAAAGGGACGCAACAAGAAGTAGGCCCGATAGCACCAGTTGAGCCTTAGAGGGGGACACCTGTTCCCGCTCAATGGTTGCAGCGCGCGCCATGCCTTTTGCCGTCATCATTTATTCCTTTTCCCCCGGTCAACACTGAAGCCACTTTGATAAATGAAGCTAATGGCGCAGTAGGCCACTGTTCAAGTTGAGTTTCCGTGAGCAGACGTGATCTGGCAATGAAAAAGGGCCGCTCTGATACAGAGCGGCCCCAATAATTTCACATGTTGAAGCGGTTTAGCCGCCGGTAGACTGCAAGAAAGCAATCAGGTTGGCGCGGTCTTCAACTTTTTTCAGCCCAGAGAAAGACATGGACGTCCCCGGCGCGAAACCCTTGGGGCTTGCCAGGAAACCGTTCAGGTTTTCAGCTGTCCATACATCGGCTGCTTCGCTAAGCGCGCCCGAATAACGGAAGTCGCCGATAGCACCGACGCCGCGGCCAACGATACCGTACAGCGTCGGACCAGTGCCGTTAGCACCGTCTTCAAGCTTGTGGCAGGCTTTGCATTTAGCAAAAACTTTTTCGCCTTTGCCTGCGTCGGCTGCAGCCAGAACGTCAGCAAAAGCAACTTCAACGGCTTCTTCGCCGCCGCTTTCTTCTTCGCCGGTGTCGATTACATACGCTTGCTCAGCGTGGTCACCGTGGCCACCGCCTGTGTGGTACAGAGTCTCTGCACCCCATTTGCCCAAAAGGAAAATAAGCAAGGCACCGCATGAGGCACCCACGATCTTTGTCATGGTCATCGTGTCGAACATGTCGCGTTCCCATTCACTCCCGAATTCGGGCGTATCTATCCGCTTCCATCGTCAGGATGCAAGGTGTAGTTACCGCCTGCAAGTGCCAGATCAGGCAATAACAAGCGGGATGGACAATATGACACAACGCATTGCCTTTCAGGGGGAACCGGGCGCCTATTCTCATCAAGCCTGCCGTGACGCCCGCCCAGACATGGAAGCGTTGCCCTGCAAAACCTTCGAAGATACCATCGAAGCCGTGCGCAAAGGCGATGCCGAATTGGCCATGTTGCCCGTCGAAAACTCCACCTATGGCCGTGTCGCTGACATTCACCGGCTTTTGCCAGAATCAGGCCTGCATATCGTGGACGAGGCTTTCGTGCGCGTTCATATCAATCTTCTTGCTGTGCCCGGTGCCCCGCTGGAAAGTGTGCGCGTGGCGCAAAGCCACACCGTGCTGCTGGGCCAATGCCGCAGCTTCTTGCGCGAACACGGCATTGATGCCGTCGCCGGCGCGGACACTGCCGGTTCGGCCAAACACATCGCAGAACTTGGCGATCCGTCCCAAGGCGCGCTTGCCTCTGAGCTGGCCGGAGAGATTTACGGCCTGAACGTTGTGGCCCGCCATATCGAAGATCACGACAAGAACACGACCCGTTTCTTGGTGATGTCACGCGAACCAAACCTGAAACGGCGCGGCGAAGCGGGCATGATGACCAGTTTTGTCTTCCGCGTTCGCAACATTCCCGCTGCGCTTTACAAAGCGATGGGCGGTTTCGCGACCAACGGCGTGAACATGACCAAACTGGAAAGCTATATGGTGGATGGCCATTTCACTGCGACGCAATTCTATGCGGACATTGAAGGCCACCCAGATGATCGCAACGTACAGCTTGCACTGGAAGAGCTGGACTATTTCACGTCGCATGTATCGCTTTTGGGGGTCTATCCCGCTGATCCAAAACGCCGCTAAGTTGCGTCAGCCGATCCGGTATTCCAGATCCCGCGCAAATTTGCGCACGCCGGTCTTAAACTTCTTGGTCAAGCTGGCCTTGGCCAAACGAAGCGACTGAAGGAACAGGCGCGCGCTCATACTGCGCGGCTTCAACTCCAACTCAATCGCCAACCGGGTTTGCCGCGGTGAAAGCGGAACCAGCTCAACAGACAGGTATCCGTTCAAACTGGAGCTGACAGATTCGACTTTCAGAAGTTCTGGCCAATCGAAATTCACAAGCTCGGCGTCAAGAACACGTGTTTTGCCGCGAAACGGAAAGCTGCATTTCCACGCCATTCCACAGCCGGGCTGTTCCAGATCATCGGTCCGTTCAAGTGTTGCGCCACGGCGCAGAATCGCGCGTTCAAACGCATCGAAATCAGAAATGGCTGCAAACACCCGATCAATCGGGGCTGCGATATCTTCCCGTGATGAAAACTTCATCTCACCCGCCGCTTACCTAAACAGTGCTCTTTTGGCGTCAATCCAACCGGTCTGCAAGCCAGTTTGCCACCAAAAACCGTGCGATGGCCCCATCACGCGGCGGCGCGATCTTTGAGTGTTCGCCAGCGAAAACTGCCAGCATTTCTTCGCGTGTAACCCAAAGCGCATCTTCGATTTCGACGGGATCGATGGTGATTTCGGTTCCCAACGCCTCTCCCCAACAGCCCAGCATCAGTGACGACGGGAACGGCCATGGCTGCGACGCCAAATAGCTGACGCGCCCGACGGGTACGCCGGTTTCCTCTAACACTTCGCGGCGTACGGCGGCCTCCATCGGCTCTCCGGGTTCAACGAAGCCTGCCAAAAGGGAATACATTCCTTCGGGCCAACCGGGGGAACGGCCCATCAGTACGGAATTGCCGTGGGTAATCAGCATAATCACCACCGGGTCCGTGCGCGGAAAGTGGTGCCCGCCGCAGGATGGGCAGGTGCTTTGCCAACCCCCGTTGCTGATTTCGCTTTTGTGCCCACATCGCGAACAAAACGCATGGCTACGGTGCCAGCTTAGAATGGCCTTCGCAGTGGCTGCCAATTCGGCCTCTCGGGCGGATAGCAGGGTCATCAAACGGCGCAATTCTGCAAACACATGGTTTTCAGGAAGGTCTGGATGGCGCTGTTCGCTTGGATCAAGGAAGGTGTTCAGCGTGTCAGGCAATTCTTCTGGCTGCCAGTCAGAGAAATCGACGGCAAATCGCGCGGCCTCCCCTTCAAGCCCCAAGAACACTGCGCCCTTCTTGCGGCCATCCAAAACCGGGTGCGTACAGCCAAGCCATGCAAGTGCCCCGTCAGCGAACAGCGGCTTGCCGCGCCACAGCAACATGACCCGTGTCGTGCTGGCGTTCCAGATGTCGTCGATGGCCGCCGCATCGCCACGCAGCTGGGCCGCCCGATCCAGACCAGAACCGCCAAAAGTCACTTCCTCTGCATGCCGCATTCACGCACTCCTTTTCGCCGCTATGACTGCCATGAGTGCAAGGGTTGAGCAACGAAAGAAAAAATCGCGCTAAGGGCGTTTTGCCTCTCGTAACCCAGCGTCAGCAAAGATAGTGTCACCAAGCCGTCACGGTGTTATCCTACCGATATTCTATTCTTTGATATTGGAGGCTCTCATGACTGACCATCGGACGCTGAATATCAACCGCCGGAGCTTTTTATCTGGCACAGTCGCGGGGGCGTCATTGATCGCGCTGCATCCATTTTCCGCACGTGCGGCGACCAATCAAGCGCACCTGCGCATCATGGAAACGACCGACCTTCACGTTCACGTATTTCCGTATGATTACTATTCTGATCGCCCGATCGATACGGTCGGCCTTGCCCGCACGGCAGCACATATCAAAAACATCCGCGCCGAGGCGACAAACTCCATGCTGATCGACAACGGTGATTTCCTTCAGGGGAACCCGATGGGCGACTACATCGCCTATGAGCGCGGCATGAAAGAGGGCGACATGCACCCCGTCATCGCCGCGATGAACGCCGTGGGCTTTGACGCATCGACACTGGGCAACCACGAATTCAACTATGGCCTCGATTTCCTGATGAAATCGCTGGCGGGCGCAAAATTCCCGGTTCTGTCGGCCAACGTTGTGAAAGAGGCCGGTGGCGACCCGACCAAAGACGTGACGCTGGTAAAGCCTTACGTCATTCTGGACCGCGAAGTGACCGATGGTTCAGGCGAAAAGCACCCGATCAAGGTTGGTTTCATCGGTTTCGTGCCGCCCCAGATCATGACCTGGGATCGCCGTCATCTGGAAGGCAACGTGATGGCGCGCGATATCATCGAAACCGCCAAAGCCTACATTCCTCAGATGAAAGAGGAAGGCGCGGACATCATCGTCGCGCTAAGCCATTCGGGCATCGGATCGGCCGAATATACCGAAGGGATGGAAAACGCCTCTGTTCCGCTGGCGGCGATTGACGGGATTGATGCGATCATGACGGGGCACAGCCACCTTGTGTTCCCCTCGTCCACTTACGACAGCTATGCGGGCGTGGATGTGGCCAAGGGCACGATCCACGGCAAGCCTGCTGTTATGGGCGGCTTCTGGGGGTCGCACCTTGGTGTGATCGACCTGATGCTGGAACGCTCCGGCAACGAATGGCGCGTGGTTACGCATGCCTCGGAAGTGCTGCCAATT
Source organism: Actibacterium lipolyticum (assembly GCF_900184935.1). Lineage (GTDB taxonomy): Bacteria > Pseudomonadota > Alphaproteobacteria > Rhodobacterales > Rhodobacteraceae > Actibacterium_A > Actibacterium_A lipolyticum. The sequence continues at coordinate 983,024 of NZ_FXYE01000002.1, forward strand.
TCCAAACGCAACGAAGATCGCAGTGTCGTGGCATTGGTGGAAAGCGAACAGTACGTGTTGGATTCGGTCGCCAAAGACCACGAAGAAACGCTTGCCTATGTGCGCCGCGCGGTCGGCAAAACCTCGGCCCCGCTGCATTCCTATTTCGCGCTGGTGGCGGATGACCCATCCGTGCAGATCGTTTCGATCGCGCAGAAATGGTACATCGAAGAGATGATGAAAGGCACCGAATACGAAGGGCTGCCGATCCTTTCCGCCGCTGCACCGTTCAAGGCGGGTGGCCGTGGCGGCCCGGAATATTACACCGACGTGCCTGCCGGTGACGTGGCGATCAAGAATGTGGCTGACTTGTACCTATACCCCAACACCGCTCGCGCGGTTCGGGTAACGGGTGCGCAGGTCAAGGAATGGCTGGAACGCAGTGCTGGCATGTTCAACCAGATCACGCCGGGTCAGGCCGATCAGGTTCTGCTGAACCCCGATTTCCCCAGCTACAATTTCGACGTGATTGACGGCGTTCAGTATCAGATCGACCTTAGCCAACCGTCAAAATACGAAAGCCGCGAAGGAACCGTGGTGAATGCCGATGCCAACCGCATCGTAAACCTGACCTATAATGGCCAGCCGGTGAACCCGGATGACGCTTTCATCATCGCCACCAACAACTACCGCGCTGGCGGCGGCGGGCATTTCCCGGGCGCTGATGGGTCCACCACTGTGTTCGAGGCGCCAGATACCAACCGCGATGTGATCGTGCGCTATATCGTAGAACAGGGCACCATTAACCCGTCTGCCGATGCGAACTGGACGTTCAAACCACTGCCCGGCACGACCGTGCTGTTCGATACTGGCCCCAAAGCGGCGGACTACGCCGACAAGGTCCCCGGCGTAAAGATCGAGCCCGCAGGCGAAGGCCCCGACGGTTTCGCCCGATTCCGCATCACCCTGTGAACGGATAAATGAAAACGGCGGCCCAATTCGGACCGCCGTTCAACATTCCGCCTGAAAAGGGGTTAGCCCTCTACCGGCTCAATCATATCCACGCGCGTTGCGTGGCGACCGCCTTCGAACTCGGCCGTCAGGAACGCATCCACGATATCAAGCGCAAGACCTTCGCCCAGCGTGCGCACACCCAGCGACATCATATTGGCGTCGTTGTGTTGGCGGATCATCCGGGCCGAAAACGTATCAGCGCAAACGCCGCAACGAATGCCTTTTACCTTGTTTGCCGCCATCATGATGCCCTGCCCGGTGCCGCACAGGATGATGCCAAACTGGCAATCACCATCGGCGACGCGCTGCGCGGCCGCTTGACCGTGCTTGGGATAATGGGTGCTTTCTGGCGTTGTCGGGCCGATATCGACTGCTTCCCAACCAAGGTCGGCGATATGAGCGGCAATGACCTGTCGAAGCTCAATGGCGGCATGGTCGCTGGACAGGACGACACGTTTGTTGATTGTCATGAAGAGGCTTTCCCGTTCGCATAGGCAGTATGGCGGCTGGACCGCGTTGAATCAGGTGTCCCTTGTTTCGTCAATTATTTCGGTTTTCAAGTGACCATAATGGCCCACCTTCACCAGAACATCGGGTTCGGTTGCCCGTCATCCGCAACGTCACAGCGATGACTTGAGTTTTCGGTCGGCCTTTGTTTTCACTGCAGCGAACCGCATTCACGAAAGAGCCCGATGTACGACGCCGTAATTTTCGACATGGACGGATTGCTGATCGATACCGAAAGCGTTGCCTTGGCCGCCGGTGTCGAAGCCTGCGCCGCTCTTGGTTATGACGTTTCGCTGGACTTCATGCACACGCTTATCGGTGTGGATGACAAAACCGGCTGGGCGCGATTGACGGCCCATGTTGGCGAGGCTTTGGATATTCAGCAGTTAAACCGTGAATGGAACCGCGCCTGCGACAAACGCTTTGCCGATGGCATCCCCCAACGCCCGAACGTTTTGCAAGTCTTGGACCATATCGATGCGCGCGCCCTGCCCAAGGCCATAGCAACGTCCAGCCGTCGCGCGCGGGCGATTGAAAAGCTGGCGATGGCCGGGTTGGCGGGGCGTTTTGAAACACTTGTCGGGGTCGATTGCGTGGAAAACCCGAAACCCGCGCCCGATCCCTACCTTCGCGCCGCCGCCCTTCTTGGCATCGCGCCTGACCGCTGTGTCGCGTTTGAAGACAGCGACACAGGTGTTCGCGCCGCACTTGCCGCTGGGATGACCGTGGTTCAGGTGCCCGATGTGGTGCGCTCTGCCGAAAACCGTGCGCACCACACTGCCGACACGTTGCTAGAGGGCGCAAAGGCCTGTGGTTTGATTTAGGCGATAATGGCGGGCCAAACCGCCGCGTTGCGCCGGGCGAACGCACCGATATGGCCGATCTTTTTCAACCCGAACGCATCCGGGCGCAATGTCAGCTGGCGCTTCTTCGCTTCGGGGTACAGCCCCATCAACCGCCACACGGCGGACGGCGGCACCATCGCATCATCCGATACCGAAACGACCTTCATCTCTCCGCGCATGGCGGGAGGGTTCGGATGCGGCAACGCGCGGCCGATGTCATTTCGATTAAATCCGGGCGTGGTGCACCAACGCCGCCACTGCCAATAAACACCGGATGGGATATCCGCCCCAAGGCCAAGGATTTTGCCGGGAAGATATCCAAGAACCTTCGTCGCGATTGGCCCTGCCCCGTACCAGAATGCCAAAACGGAAGGCACGTAATCCCAAGGGTGATCCTTGATATGAACCGGGCCGCTGGCGACGGTAATCATACGCTCCACCCGATCTGCGCCATCCTGAAACGGCAACATCAGCCCGCCAATGGAATGCCCAACGACCCATAGCGGTGTATCGGGAAATGTATCGCCCAACACCTTTAGGGCCGCCTGTTGGTCGTGAACGCCCCAATCAACCATCGTCGCCTTTGACTGACGGATCGGCCCTGTCGCCGACAGGCCAAAGTCACGGTAATCATATGTCAGGCAGGCAAGGTTTTGCGTTTCGGCCAACCACTGCGCGAAGCCTTGGTAATACCCCTGCGGAACGCCGGTTGCGCCGTTCAGCACAACCGCCGCGCGGGGGGTGCCGTCTGGGCGATGAATCTTGCCCACCAAACGAGCCGTACCAGCATCAATTTGCACATCGCTGACATCAGATGTCCCTGTGATTTCAAATTTGGCTGGCGCGTTCATGGCGTGGCTCCGACTGTCTAGACCGTTCGGTCCAATAGCACCTCTGGACCGAACGGTCTAGAGCCATTAAGTAGTCAGAATGAGCACAAAACCCGCATCCACACGTGACCGGCTGACCCTAAACGCCGTGAAACTGTTCCGCCAAAAGGGTTATCACGGCGTCGGTTTGGCCGAGATCTTGGCCGAAAGTGACGCGCCCAAGGGCTCGCTCTATCACCACTTTCCAAACGGCAAGGCCGATCTGGCCGTGGCGGCCGCCACGCTGGCATCCGACATGTTGCTGCAAACCATCGACGATTCCTTTGCCAACGCCCCTACCTTCCGCGAAGGGGGCACCAACCTGTGTTTCAAACTGGCCAAGTTTTTCGACATCTCTGGCACATGGGATGGCTGCCCGGTTTCCGGCATCCTATTCGATGGCCCCGAAAATGAGGTGTTCCGTGATCACGCCAACAGCATCTTTACCGGCTGGCTGAACCGTGTCGCTGAACACGCGCGTCGCCTGAACGAACCGCGCCCCGATGAAAAAGCAGAAATGCTGTTAATCACGATTCAAGGCGCATGGACCTTGGCCCGCGCACGGCGAGATTCCGATGTTTTGCGCGCATTGCCTTCAAAGTTCCTTGGACCTTGCGAATCCGAAGCATGACGCATATGTAACGGATCGAGAGGTTGGCGCGGGCAGGCACCTCGCCAACCCGGTCAGGTCCGGAAGGAAGCAGCCGTAACGAGCCCCGCTTGGGTCGTTGTCCAGCCTCTCACCTTATCCCCCACAGGATCAGCGCCAATATACCGGCAGCAACCAACGCCGCCATGGCCAGTGGAAACACGCGAAACCGCCGCGTGGCGGACCCTTGGGGAAACCCCAAACCAGCCCGAAACACGATCACCGCTAAGGCACAGGCCAGCACCTGCCACCCGATGAAGCCGTTGATCCGGTTCAGGCCGCGCGTAAACCCGTCACCCGTGGGCGGCACCGTGTTGAACACCCAAAAGGAATAGGCAAAGACACCCGCCCAAAGTGCAAGTGCCAACCAGAAAGCCACACGCGGGCTGAAATTTGGCGCATCGTTCATCCCAGCAGCCTAACATGAACCGTAAAACCGACGAACCGCGCGTTAGCCCACACCATCAATGACTTGCCCCGGAACGCGTTCGGCCCAGTCTGACAGAAAGGCGGCCATCTCCTCTTCTCCGGCAAGGTCGGGGGTGCGGCGGGGTAAGGCGACGCCGTGTTCCAACGCGATCCGCGCGCAGGTGATGTGATCCCGCGTGGCACGGGCGGGGCAGTTTTCGGACCCGTGGATGATTGTCGAAAGCAGCGTGCCGCCATACCCGTTCACGTGGCTTAGATCGGGTTTAAGCGATAGGAAAAACGCCATCACCTTGGGCAGGCCTTCCCAACCGGCGACCTGTACGGGCGTCACCCCCTGCCCGTCCGGGCGATCATATTCCAACCCCAGCGCGACAAGCCGCTTCATATGTTCCAGCTTTCCGGGCAGATGCAAAACCTCGCGCAGGATGTTGCGGAATGCGGGTGGCAGGGTGTGCGGATCAACAAAGCGCCCGGTGGTATCGCGACCCTCGGCCGCCATGGCCAGCAATTCTTCGATGTCTGTCAGCGGGGGTGCGCCACGTTCCTCAATCGCTTGCGCGACATCTGTGTTTCCAAACACCCGCGCAAAGGCATAGGCGTTGGCCCCGTGGAATTCCCGCGCCGGATCAGCGCCCGCGCCCAAGATCATATCAACCATACGGCGGTCACACATCCGCCGGGCGGCTTGATGCAACGCGGGCGCGACCCAGGGTTCTTCGCCCCCGACCGGATCGGCGGCAAAATCATCGGCCCGCGCCCCCGCATCCAACAGCATTTGCACCGCCACATGATCGTTGAAATCCATCGCCCGCAGCAGCGCATTTGTGCCACGCGGGTCAGCGCCGTATTCCAGCAGCATGGCCAACCCTTCGTGGTGGCCAAGTTCGGTCGCGTGATACAGCGATTCACCATCATTGGGGTTGGCGCCCCGCTCCAGAAACCAGCGGCCTAAGGGCATGTTATTGGCATGGCCAATCGCCCCGTACAGCGCAGACAGCGGGTGATCGTTTTCAGCACTTACCGGCATGCTGTCATTCACATCCGCCCCGTGATCCACCAGCATTTGCGCGATGGCCAGCATATCGTCCTGACGCTTGGGCGCGGCGTGGATGTATTTGGAAAAGGCCAGATGCAGCATCGGGCTGCGCGGTCCGCGGGCGCGTGTGGCGGCGTCGGGGTCTTCGGCCAACGCCGCCTCAACCGCAGCACGATCATAAAGCGCAACCTGAAGCCCAAACAAACCGTCGGCCAAATCGGGCGTATCGGCCAAAAGGCGCTGGGTGACCCAATTTTGCCCGTGATACAGCGCAATCTTCAGCCGCTGTTGCCGCGCGGCGCGATCAAGCCCGACCGTTTCAGCAGCAAATTTCAGGCGCGGCCAGCTTTCGAACCCGTTTTCCCGTGCAATCACATGCAGGAAATCGGCGTGTTTCAGTGTGTTACCTATGGTGCGCGGCGGATACATACGCAGCCGGTCGGCGGCCCCGCGTTCAGCAGCCTCATAGGATTTTTTCAACGCCTTGGCGTCACGGCGCAACTTTTCTAGGGAAAGAGCCATCGGTTTCCTCGCAAGAACGCCCGATGATCCGCTATCCGGGCATGAGCAAAACCGAGAATGTGATCGGTATTTGCGAAAGGGGTGCCGGTACGGCTTTCCGCGGATCAGGTGGCCAAACCCCTTATGGCCACGATTACCTTACCCGAGTGCTGGACGTCGGACAAGCCAGCGCCTACTCTGCCCAAGCTTAGAATCCGAGAGGGCCCATGTCCGACACGCCAGACACCGGCTATCAGGTGCTCGCCCGTAAATACCGCCCCGCCACCTTTGCCGATCTGATCGGGCAAGAGGCGATGGTGCGTACGCTGAAAAACGCGTTCGAGGCTGACCGCATCGCGCAGGCCTTCATCATGACCGGTATTCGCGGGACGGGTAAAACCACCACCGCGCGGATCATCTCAAAGGGGATGAACTGCATCGGGCCAGATGGGAACGGCAAACCCACGACGGACCCTTGCGGTGTGTGCGAACATTGCGTTGCCATCGCCGAAGGTCGCCACGTTGATGTGATGGAGATGGACGCCGCATCCCGCACCGGCGTTGGTGACATCCGCGAAATCATCGACAGCGTGCATTACCGCGCGGCTTCGGCCCGGTATAAGATTTACATCATCGATGAGGTTCACATGCTGTCCAACAGCGCGTTCAACGCGCTGCTGAAGACGCTTGAAGAACCGCCCGCCCACGTCAAATTCATCTTCGCCACCACCGAAATCCGCAAGGTTCCGGTGACGGTCCTGTCGCGGTGTCAGCGGTTCGATCTGCGCCGGATCGAACCCGAGGTGATGATCGACCACCTGAAATCCATCGCCGCGAAAGAAAACGCCGCGATTGCCGAAGACGCGCTGGCCCTGATTACCCGCGCCGCCGAAGGTTCCGTCCGTGACGCGATGAGCCTGCTGGATCAGGCAATCAGCCACGGCGCGGGCGAAACCACCGCCGATCAGGTGCGCGCGATGCTGGGCCTGGCCGACCGTGGCCGCGTGTTGGACCTGTTCGATATGATCATGTCGGGCGATGCGGCTGGTGCGCTGAACGAACTATCCTCGCAATATGCCGATGGGGCCGATCCGATGGCCGTGCTGCGTGATCTGGCCGAAATTACCCACTGGGTCTCGGTCATCAAAATCACGCCCGAAGCCGCCGAAGACCCCACCGTTTCACCGGACGAACGCGCGCGCGGCCTGTCGATGGGTGAAAAGCTGCCAATGCGGGTGCTAACGCGCATGTGGCAGATGCTGTTGAAAGCGATCGAAGAGGTCGCACAGGCCCCTAACGCGATGATGGCAGCCGAAATGGCGATCATCCGGCTGACGCATGTGTCCACCCTGCCCTCGCCCGAAGAATTGGTGCGCAAACTGCAGGACACGCCGCCACCGCCTTTGCCCGGCCCCGGCGCGCCGTCACCTGCACCTGCGCCCCAAGGCACAACCGCATATGCAAGCACCCCGGCGCCCAACGGCGGCGGCGGCGGTGGCCCGGTCGCCGCATTGGCCCAAGCGCCCGAATCCGCGCTGGCCCGATACGCGCAGTTCGATCAAGTCGTCGAGTTGATCCGCAAGAACCGCGACATCAAGCTGTTGGTCGAAGTCGAAACAACCCTTCGGCTTGTCAGCTATTCCCCCGGGCGCATTGAATTTGAACCGACCGAAAACGCCCCCCGCGATTTGGCCGCCCGTTTGGGCCAGTCATTGCAAAGCTGGACAGGCGCGCGTTGGGCGGTTTCTGTAACGAACTCTGGCGGTGGAACAACCATCGCAGAAGTACAGGACGCAGACCGGCTTGCACTGGTGGCCGAAGCCACGGAACACCCGCTGGTTCAGGCCGTCTTGTTGGCCTTTCCAAAAGCAAAGATCACCGAAATAAGAACTCCCGAAGCTTTGGCAAAAGCAGCCGCCGCTGATGCGCTGCCCGAGGTCGAAGATGAATGGGATCCGTTCGAAGAAGACTAAGGAGAAAGTACGATGTTCAAAGGTTTGGGCGCCATGGGTGACATGGCCAAGATGATGAAATCCGCGCAGGAAATGCAGTCCAAGATGGCCGAGATGCAGGAAGAACTGCATTCCATCAGTGTCGTTGGCGAAAGCGGCGCAGGGCTGGTTAAGGCAACCGCCACGGCAAAGGGCGAGTTGACCGGGCTAGATATTGACCCGTCAATCTTTCACCCCGACGAAAAAGAAGTGGCCGAGGATCTGATCCTTGCGGCTATCAAAGACGCACAAGCCAAGGCGCAGGAACGTTCGAAGTCCGAAACCCGCCGCCTGTTGGAATCCATGGGCCTTCCGGCTGATATGGATTTGCCGATCTAATCGGCACCTTCCCTTATGGCCGACGCAACGCGCGACATCGAAAACCTGATCGAGCTGATGGCCAAACTTCCCGGCCTCGGCCCCAGATCGGCACGCCGGGCGGTTTTGCACATGATCAAAAAGCGGGGGCTGTTGATGACCCCGCTGGCCGATGCGATGCACATTGTGGCGGCCACCGCGCGTGAATGCCTGAACTGCGGCAACATCGGCACATCGGATGTGTGCGACATCTGCACCAGCGAAAAACGCGCCACCGGCGAATTGTGCGTGGTCGAAGACGTGGCCGACCTGTGGGCGATGGAACGCGGCGCGTCCTTCGCGGGGCGGTATCACGTGCTTGGCGGCACGCTGTCTGCGCTGGATTCTATGGGCCCGGACGAACTGCGCATTCCAAAGTTGGTGGATCGGGTAAAGACCGAAGGGATCACCGAAGTGATCCTTGCCCTGAATGCGACGGTCGACGGTCAAACGACCGCGCATTACATCGCCGAACAGCTTGAAGGTTTGGGCGTTTCCGTCACCTCGCTTGCGCAGGGCGTGCCGATTGGCGGCGAGCTTGATTACCTTGACGATGGCACGATCACCGCTGCGCTTAGGGCGCGGAAGTCGTTCTAACTGGCAAGCCGCAGCATTTCAGGCCCACGCCCAAAGATCGCTTCGGCCCCCAACCGCCCCAACTCATCCGAACATTTCGCACCCCGCCCGCATCCGGCAACGGCCACCGTGATACGGTCCGACAGATTGTCGATGATCGGATGGTCCGCATCCGTATAGGTGGTGACGCACGCGTTTCGGTGGACATTCATAATGTTCAGATCTGGCATCCGTTCGCGCATCGCACCCGCCAGTTTTTCGGCGACCACAGGCGAACCACCGCCGCGGAACCACTCCTTGATCTCAGCGGTCGAGTGGAGCGGATCGTCAGACGGATCACCGCCCAGCTTAAGATAAAACTTACCGTCCGGGTATCGGATGGGCGGCAGCAGATAAGGATCTTCGCCATTCGGTTTCAGATAGATCAGCGAAGGCATCGCGTGCAACCGGGCGGCCTCCTGCGCTGACACTTCGAACAGGGCAACGGTGCGGGCGTAAACATGCAGCGGCAGCGCATTGGGCAGGATCATGTTGGTGAACCCACCTGCGGCCACCAACACCCGGTCAGCCTCAAACAGGCCGGTATCCGTGTCGATCTGCACAGCCCCGCCAGTTTCACGAAGCCCCCGCACCGTGGCATCCACAATCAACGCCCCGGCACGCTCTGCCGCGCACCCTTGGGCCAGCACCAAATTACGCGGAGAGATATAGCCCGCCCCCGATTTTTCATGCAGGGCAAGCACGCCATCAGGAAAATGAAAATAAGGGAACCGCGCGGCCAGTTCGGCGCCTTGGTACGCATCGGCCTTAATCCCGGCATCATCGCGCACCGCTTTCACCCTGCGCATAAAATCACCGTCCTCTGTTCCGGCCATCACTGCGCCGACGTCAGAAAAGAACGGCACTCCGCTTACCGCCTCTATCTCGCGGTAGCGCGCGATCGAGGCGCGGCTGACCTCGCTCCAAAATGGAGATGGGTCAAGCGCGCGCGTGATGCGCCCTTCGTCATAGTGGCTGGCAAAAACGCCTTGGTGCGTGGGTTTATCCGAAGGTTCCGATGGGCCAATCAACACAACATCATGGCCAGCCATCGCCAAATGCCGCGCAGCTGCCGAACCAATCAAACCACGCCCAATAACCGCAATTTTCATACCCGCCCCACGAAAAAGCCCGACCTAATTGGCCGGGCTTAAAGCGTCGTCGATCAAAGGGACAAGATCAATCCTCGTCAGCCTCATCCTCGTCAGAATCTGGAAGGTTGAAGAAGCTGTCCGCATCTGGCAGCGCCGCTTCTTTTTCTTCTTCTTCGTCATCAGCACCGCCAAGGGTGAATGTCTCAAGCCCGGAAATCGCCGTTGGGATTTTGGGATCGGCTTCCATGCCAAGCGACTGTTCTGTCGACAGCAGCTTGCGGCGTTCATCGTCGCTCATCGAAGCGCCTTCGGCAGCTTTCTTCGCGGCGGCCTTTTGAACAGCGGCGTCCAGTTCAGACTGTTTACACAGGCCAAGGGCAACCGGGTCAATCGGCTGAATGTTAGCAATGTTCCAGTGCGTCCGCTCGCGGATTGCCTGAATGGTGGGCTTGGTTGTACCAACCAGTTTCGATACCTGACCGTCGGTCAGTTCTGGGTGGAACTTGACCAGCCACAGGATGGACGCAGGGCGATCCTGACGCTTTGACAGCGGGGTGTACCGTGGGCCACGGCGTTTTTCTTCGCCAACGGCGGATGGGTTAAACTTCAGCTTCAGCTTAACCATCGGGTCGGCTTCGGCCTTGTCGATGTTTTCCTGAGTCAGCTGATTGTTGGTGATCGGGTCGAACCCTTTAACACCAGCAGCGACGTCACCATCGGCAATACCTTGGACTTCAAGTTCGTGCAGGCCACAGAAATCAGCGACCTGTTTGAACGTCAATGTTGTGTTGTCCACCAGCCAGACTGCTGTGGCCTTCGCCATGATCGGTTTGTCCATGGACCTACTCCTTTAAACAAATCTCTCCCGCGCCGGGAAAACGGCTGGTCCGGCTGGACCTATTCCTCGTTTTCGGGGAGGTTTGGGATGTATATAGTCGCCTCGTCCACTGGAGAAAAGAGAAAATGCGCTGGTTGCTTATCCTGTTCCTTTCCACACGTCTGGCGCATGCCGATGGCGAACCTGCGGGCGATTTCGACTATTACGTTCTGTCGCTTTCGTGGTCCCCGACTTTTTGCGCGCTGGAAGGGGACGCAAGGAATTCACCGCAATGTGATCCGGAAAACGATTTCGGTTGGGTCATGCACGGGCTGTGGCCTCAATACGAAAAAGGCTGGCCCGCCTATTGCCGCACGGCAGAACGGGATCCATCCCGGTCTGAAACCAAAGCAATGGCCGACATCATGGGGACCAGCGGCCTGGCGTGGTACCAGTGGAAGAAACACGGCCGGTGTTCTGGGTTGTCCTCGGAAGAATACTACGCGACGGCCCGACGCGCCTATGAGGCCGTAACCCGGCCCGAGGTCTTCAGAAAGCTGACCCGCCCCGTCAAACTGCCCGCCAGCGTGGTCGAAGAAGCGTTCCTGCAATCCAACCCTGAATGGGAGGCCGACATGGTGACGATCACCTGCAAAGCTGGCCGCATTCAGGAAGCCCGCGTTTGCCTGACCAAAGACTTGGAGCTACGCGACTGCGGCGCCGATGTGGTGCGCGACTGCACGATGCGGGACGCCTTGATGGACGAGGTTCGCTAGGAAAGTCCGGCTGCCACTAATCGCCTTTTGGTTGAAACACATTCACAATGACGCTAGGATTTTCTAGTTTTTTATGTGTGGGTGTGTTGAATGGCCGATCTGCTTCGAGGCGGTATTGCGATCAACGAAGTGTTGGTCGACCCCAATGGGGGCAATAACTATGACACTGATGGAAACGGCGTAGCCGACGGCACCGATGAATTCATCGAATTTGTTAACGTATCCAATGGTCCCATTGATATTGGTGGCTTGCAAATTTGGGACGCGGGTGTCGGCCTTTGGTTCACCTTCCCGCCCAACACCATCCTTGCCCCCGGTGCCCATGCAATGGTCATTTCGGGCATTCAGCCCGGCGGCACGATGCCCACAGGCAATCCGGGCGATCTGTTTTTCGACGCGGGCCGTAACAGCCCGGTAATAAACAACAGCGGCGACAACATCGTCGTCTACGACCCCCTCGCCGACGAGTACATCTCGGCGCGTTTCAACAACGACGCTTTGGATGATCCAACAGGGTTGCAGAACGGCTATGAGCTTTTCTCTCCCACCGCGAGCTTGGTCGGAGCAGGAGAGAACTTTGGCCGCGACGCCGACGGTTTTTCCATTCAGCGCGTTCCCGATGGCAGTGACACGTTTGGCGTGAACACACCCACACCCGGCGTGACCAATATTTGCTTTGCGGACGGAACGTTTTTCCAAACCGAAACCGGACCGGTGGCTATTAAGGCTCTGCGTCCCGAGATGCGCATCGCGACGTTGGATAACGGCTTTCAGACGGTACGCTGGGTGTATTCCAAACACTGGACGGCCGCCGAAATCGCCGCGCATCCGTCACGGGCACCCGTCCGTATTCGCGCTGGCGCATTGGGTCACAACATGCCCGAACGCGCACTACACGTGTCGCAGCAGCATCGCCTGTTGATTGCGGGCCCGATCGCCAAGCGGATGTTTGGCACAACCGAGGTTTTGGTCGCGGCAAAACACCTGACCAGCGTCACGGGCATAAAGATTTCACGCAAAGCAAAGGCGGTCAGCTATTACCACGTGATGCTGGATCAGCATGACATATTGGTGGCAAACGGTGCCCCGGCTGAAAGCCTTTATCTGGGCAAATGCGCGGTCGCTGGCCTGACACCAGAAGCAATCCGCGAACTTTGCGATCTGTTAGATCGCCCAATCGAAAACTTATGCGCAAACCCGTCACGGCAGGCCCGCGTGTTCGTCAAAGGGCGCCGCGCCCGCCAATTGGCGGCGCGACACCTTAAAAATCGGAAACCGCTTTCAACCCCGCAACTGGCTGGCAGGGTGATGGCGCAAACCTATTCTGTCATCTGATCTTTAAAACGATCTTGCCGATATGCGTGCTGCCTTCCATGCGGGCGTGGGCATCGGCGGCTTGTTCCAGCGTAAATTCGGAATCCATCACCGGCGCGACCCGGCCAGCATCCAGCAAAGGCCAAACCTTTTCGCGCAGCTGATCCGCGATCTGAGCCTTGGCAAGGTCAGACTGCGGGCGCAGGGTTGACCCCGTGATCGTCAACCGTTTGGCCATAACCAGCGCAAAGTTCAGTTCCGCCTTAGGGCCGTTCAAGAAGGCGATGTGAACCATCCGCCCTTCTTCGGCCATCGCCTTTACGTTGCGTGGGATATAACTGCCGCCAACCATATCAAGGATCAGGTTCGCGCCACCTTCGGCCCGCATGATTTCAACGAAATCCTCTTCGCGATAGTTGATGGCCCGCTCTGCCCCCAGATCAAGGCACGCTTGGCATTTTTCGTCGGAACCAGCCGTGGTGAAGACCCGCGCGCCAAAGGCGTTGGCCAGTTGGATCGCGGTCGTTCCGATCCCGGATGAACCGCCGTGCACAAGGAACCGCTCTCCGGCCTGAAGCCCGCCGCGCATGAAGACGTTTGACCAGACGGTGAAGAATGTCTCGGGCAGGCAGGCGGCTTGTTTCAGATCCAAACCCTCTGGCACGGGCAAGGCATGCGCGGCTGGGGTGACCACGTATTCGGCATATCCGCCGCCCGGCAACAGCGCGCACACCGCATCGCCGACAGTAACGCCCGCAACGTTCGGGCCAACGGCCACAACCTGCCCCGCGCCCTCTAACCCCGGAAGGTCCGAAGCCCAAGCAGGCGGCGCATATGACCCCGCCCGTTGCAACGCGTCGGGCCGGTTTACGCCCGCATAGGCCAGCTTAATCACAATCTCGCCGGCACCGGGGGTTGGCACGGGGCGCTGCGTCATGCGCAGAACCTCTGGCCCGCCGGGTTCAGAAATTTCGACGGCGCGCATCATTTCGGGAAGGGGCATTCTTACTCCTGTCTGTCGCCAGCATAGTGGCCGGGCATATCGGTGCGCGACGTAGCAGAGGGCGGCTTGACCTTGCCAAGCGCCCAATTCGGCCCCGCAAGGAATGGTTTAAACAAGGGGTTCTGGCGCACTTGCGCTTTGACCTTTTCGAATTGCATGACGTTTTCAATCCGCCGGTCCAGAAATTCCCACGTGCGGGCATGGTCTGGGCTGTCATCGCCAAGCCAATACAGAACGGTGGAGCCATAGACCCCAGACAGCGTCATACGCTTTGTGTACCAGTTGAAGTCATCCGACGTATCGCCCAGCGTGCGCCAGATCAGATCGGCTGTGTCCCAAATCGCCTTGGCCCCATCGGCCGCGTGCTGGGGCAGCGAAAACAGCGTTGTGCCGCGGCGCACCAGTTCTTTGTCGTCAACTGCTTCCAGACGGAACCGCACGGCGGCGGCGATCTTGTCGCGAAAGCGCATTTCGTTCAGGTCCGCGTCATTCAGCCGCTGCACCATCACCGCGTCACCGCGTTTGTGAAAAGCGATGGCAAGGTCAAGCGCGCCCCGCGGGCACAGCGCACGGGCTAAAGCGGGTTCAACATGTGATTCTTCGACGGCCGCGCGAAATGTCACTTCGTTCCATCCATCAAAGGGAACATGCGCCAATGCAGCTTCCAACAGGGCTTCTTTTGGGTCTTTTTCAGCAGACATAGGAGGCCTCCGGTTACGGTTCGCTCAATAGTAGACAAGCTAGCGCCGCTTTGCTATACGGCCACTTCCTGCAATTGACCGAAACTCCAGACTAGAAAGGTGGTGAAAACCACATGCAGGTTAGTGTTCGTGACAATAACGTCGATCAGGCGCTTCGCGCACTGAAGAAAAAGCTTCAGCGTGAGGGTGTTTTCCGTGAGATGAAACTCCGTCAACACTTCGAGAAGCCTTCTGAAAAGAAAGCTCGTGAGAAGGCAGAGGCAGTACGCCGTGCCCGTAAGCTCGCACGCAAGAAAGCGCAGCGCGAAGGTATGCTCTAAGCATCCATCGACTTAGCGAACCGAGGCTTCGGCCTTAGTGCGACGACCCCCGCGGCCCAGCCGACGGGGGTTTGTTGTTTTTAGGGGTCAGCCCCGCCCGCGATAGGTCGGTACACCCTGATCGGGAATCCACACGCCGGGCAGTTCGGGCCCGGTCTGATAGAAGATGTCGATCGGAATGCCGCCGCGCGGGTACCAATACCCGCCCACGCGCAGCCATTTGGGTTCCAACTTTTCGACCAACCGCTTGCCGATGGTCACGGTGCAATCTTCGTGGAACGCGCCGTGGTTGCGGAACGATCCCAAGAACAGCTTCAGCGATTTGCTTTCAACCAGCCAATCACCGGGCACATAGTCGATAACGATATGCGCGAAATCGGGTTGGCCCGTCATTGGGCAAAGCGACGTGAATTCGGGCGCGGTAAAACGCACGGCGTAATCGGTGCCAGCCTGTGGGTTGGGCACGCGTTCCAGAACAGCCTCTTCCGGTGCGTTGGGCAGTTCGGTTTTGCCGCCCAGCATGGTCAGGTTCTTATAGATGTCTTCGTTGGCCATCAGCGGCCTCCTTTCCAATCAAACGCCGCGCTTGTTGCCCCACAGAAGCACATGCAACTGCGGCAGAATACGCGGAGAGTACCAGCCATCGGCCAGCGTTTTATCCACCAGCCATGTCATCCGATCCATGATCCCGTCCATATCGATCACGGCATCTTCGGCATCGGGCGGCGGCGGGGTGTGATTGCCGGGCTGCAAATACAGCGGCAGCGCGGGGTAACGCGCGGCCACGTCACGGGCCCAGGCATAATCGGCATCGTCAAAGATCACGATCTTCAGCACGGTCGGCGCATCGCCCGCCTTAGCAAGGCAAGTATCAAACACGGCCCAATCAACCGTTTCACCCGACGACGGCGGCTTTGGGCTTAGCACCAGCATTTCCAGTTCGGCGAACCAGTCGCGCGCAACCGATCCTTGGGTTTCCAACGCAAAGCCATAGCCTTGCGCCTTACCCAATGCGATCAGCGGGCCAAAATCCTGAATCGCGGGGTTGCCGCCCGAAACCGTCACGGTCAGCGGCTTGTCGCCCGAAAGGTCACGGACCTTTTGCCAGACATCCTCTGGCTGCATCGGTGCCCATTCGTGACGGTATTCGCTATCGACCGCATGCAGGCTGTCGCACCAGCTGCACCGATAATCGCAGCCACCCGCGCGCACGAATACCGTGGGCGCCCCGATCAGCGCGCCTTCGCCCTGAATAGTGGGGCCAAAGATTTCGGCAATCCGCAGGGTCGTCATGGGCGATACTCGGCCCATGTCTTGGGCGTTTCACTGACCCGCACGGCGGTGGTTTCCGGCCAGCGCGATTTGCACCAGTCATACAGGGTTTTTGCCAGCCGTTCCGACGTGACCATATCATGCCCGAACACGTCGTTCAGGTGGCGATGATCCAGTTCATCATCGATATAGCGTTTCAGCGGCAACAGTTCGCGGTAATCGATGACAAAGCCGTTTTCGTCCAACGCCTCTGCGGCAAGCTCTACCTCAACGATATAGTTGTGGCCGTGCAGCCGCGCGCAGGGGTGATCATCGGGCAACCCGCACAGTTGGTGCGAGGCAGAGAAGTGGAACTCTTTCGTAATACGGAACATTACGCGCCCCCTTTGGCCACGGCGGCCTTCCAGAAATCAGGGTCGGCATAGGTTGTGGGGTCTTCGACGCCAGCCAGGTCAAACGCCTCGCGCCGTTCCACGCAGGTGCCGCAGCGGCCGCAGTGAACCTCTCCGCCCTTATAGCAGGACCATGTTTCAGCGAAGGGCGTGCCATGCGCCGCACCGGCGGTGACGATCGCCGATTTGGGCTGATGCACGAACGGCGTATACAGGCGGACATTGGCGTAGCCGTCCAGCGCCTTGTCCTGCATCGCTTGAAACGCGTCGATAAATTCTGGGCGGCAATCGGGATAGATGAAGTGATCGCCCCCGTGCACGGCCGTCGCCACCGCATCCGCATCGCGCGCGGCGGCAATGCCGAACGCAATCGCCAGCATGATGGCATTGCGGTTGGGCACAACGGTGACCTTCATCGTGTCTTCGGCGTAATGCCCATCGGGCACGTCAATTTCATCCGTCAGGGCAGAACCGGACAGCGCAGCCCCCAGATGCGAAATGTCGATCAGGTCAAACGGCACGCCCAGCCGTTTGGCGCAGGCTTCTGCACTGGCCAATTCCTTGGCATGGCGTTGGCCATAGTTGAACGAAATCAGGCCGACCAGCTGATTTTCAGCCGCGACCTTATGGGCAAGCGAAACGGAGTCTAGCCCGCCCGAGCAGACGACGAGAGTTTTCATATCAGAGTCCTTGTTTTCACGAACCGGGTAGGCTGCGACCGGTGCCCGAACCTTCGGGCGGGGCGTCTTTAGCAGACAGGATCAGAAAGGAAAAGCCTTAGGCCGAAAGCGCGTGAAGCAACGTGGCAAGGATCAGCCCAACCGCAACAGCCACTCCCGACAGGTGATGGTTTTCATTGAACGCACGCGGGAACACCTCTGTCGCGAGGGATGCAACGACGGCGCCAGCTGCGAAACATCGGGTCAACGCGATGGTTTCCGGGGCAACACCGGCAAACGCCCATTCACCGACCAACGCAGCACTGGCAAGGATGCCGGCCGTCGCCGCCCACAGCCAGAACACCGTGCGCCGGGATAAGCCCGAACGGCACATCTGTTTGGCACCGCCCGCAGCCTCGGGGAGGTTGGCAAGGAAGATCGCGCCAGCTAGGGCCGCAACCTCGGAAAAATCAGCGCCGATCAGCGCCACGCCCAGCGCCAGGTTTTCGGGGATGCCGTCCAGCGTAATCGCAACCAACAACCCGCCGCCGCGACCGGCCTCCCACTTTTCATCAATCAGGTAGTCGACCGCCGTAAACACGACCGCCCCCAGCGCCACGAAAAACATCGCCGAGACCAATGACGCCTGACTGATCGACGGTTTGATCATATCCAGCATCAGCGTGACGATCAGCGCCCCGCCCGCCATCGCCAAAAGGAAACCTTCGACGCGTTCAGGCAGCGGGCCGAAAATCCCCCAGACCGCGCCCACAATCAGCGCGGCAGAGACAACCAGAATGACAAGGACAATCATCTAAACAAAGTGATCCCAAAGGAGCGCACCGCGCACCCCAATGGGCCGAGTTTTCAGAAGCGGCACTGTAAATGCAAGCGGTGTTAATACACCTTCGGCACGTAAAGTTCGTCCGGCAGAACTTGGCGTTCGTAATCAGGGTTGAACACGCGGTCTGGCAGGCTGACCTTTTCGCTGGGCACCTCTTCATAAGGGATTTGCGACAGAAGGTGTTCAATGCAATTCAGCCGCTCGCGCTTTTTGTCGTTGCCTTCGACGATGTACCACGGGGCTTCGGGGATGTTGGTACGGGCGAACATCTCTTCCTTGGCCTTGGTGTACTGCTCCCACCGGATGCGGCTTTCCAGATCCATGGGCGACAGCTTCCACTGTTTCATCGGGTCGTGGATGCGCATCAGGAAGCGAAGCTGTTGCTCCTCATCCGTGATCGAAAACCAATATTTCAGAACGATAATGCCAGAGCGCACCAGCATACGTTCAAATTCGGGAACATCCTGAAAGAAGGTTTCGACCTGATCGTCAGTGGCAAATCCCATGACGCGTTCAACCCCGGCGCGGTTGTACCACGACCGGTCAAACAGCACGATTTCACCGCCCGCAGGCAGGTGCGGGACATAGCGTTGGAAATACCACTGACTTTGTTCCCGACGCGACGGGGCTGGCAAAGCCACCACGCGGGCGACGCGCGGGTTCAGGCGCTGGGTGATCCGTTTGATCACCCCGCCCTTCCCGGCACTGTCGCGCCCTTCCATGATGACCAGAACCTTGGCGTTGGTGTGCTGTACCCAATCCTGAAGCTTGATCAGTTCCGACTGAAGCCGCAAAAGATTGCGGAAATACACTTTGCGATCCAGCATTTCCGGGTGCTGCTGGTTATAGATTTTGCGGATCTCCATCGACAGCATGGGTTCGCTGAACTCGATCTCAAAATCTTCGTCCAGTGTGTCTTCCAGCTCTGCTTCCAGCCAGTCCAGTTGTCGATCGTCGGTCATGGTTTTGTCCTGTCATTTTACCGAACTGTCGCTAACAGCGCCGGTTGAAGGTTTTGTGTCAGACGGGCAAGGCAGTGGTCTTGAACACTGTCTTCAACGCAAAGCTTGAATGCATTTGCGCAACCCCCGGCAGGCGCGTCAGATGGCGACGGTGGATGCGGGCAAAATCCTCGCTGTCTTGCGCCACGACTTTCAGCAGATAATCAAAACTGCCCGCCATCAGGTGGCATTCCAACACGTCCGGCACGCGGGCGACAGCCTTTTCAAACGCGTCCAGCACCTCGTTCGCTTGCCCCGACAGGGTGATTTCCACGAACACCGTCGTTGGCCGCCCCATTTTGCGCGCGTCCAGCAAAGCGACATAGTTGCGGATATATCCGTCCACCTCCAGCCGGTGAACACGGCGATGGCAGGCCGACGGCGAAAGGTTCACGCGTTCCGACAGATCAGCGTTCGAAATGCGCCCATCTTTTTGCATCACCGTCAGAATCCGTCGGTCTGTTTCGTCCAATTCCATAACTGCACACGTTCCTTCGAATATTTACACTAAGCTTGCACGAAATCTGCGAAACCAAGCAATCCCAATTGAGATAATTCAAAGCAATTTCGCATGACCCGGCGCAAGATCAAGAAAACCCAAGGGAGGAAGAGTAATGATTATCGGCTGCCCGAAAGAGATTAAGCCGCAAGAGTTTCGCGTCGGCATGACCCCAAATGCCGTCCAAGAGGCCGTGGCCCACGGCCACGAGGTGCTGATCGAAACCCACGCCGGGGCTGGCTCTGGCTTTCCCGATGCAGATTACGCCGCAGCGGGCGCAACATTGGTTGATACCGCCGAAGAAGTCTTTGCCCGCGCCGAAATGATCGTAAAAGTGAAAGAGCCCCAAGCGATTGAACGTAAGCGCCTGCGCGAGGGGCAGCTTTTGTTCACCTATCTGCATCTGGCCCCGGATTGCGCCCAAACCACCGACCTGTTGGAAAGCGGCGTAACGGCCATTGCCTATGAAACCGTGACCGACGCGCAAGGCGGCCTGCCCCTGCTTGCGCCCATGTCCGAAGTTGCCGGTCGCCTGTCGCCGCAGGTTGGCGCGTGGACGTTGCAAAAGGCCAATGGCGGGCGTGGCGTGTTGTTGGGCGGTGTACCGGGTGTTGGCCCCGCCAAGGTGGTTGTAATCGGCGGCGGTGTGGTTGGCACGCACGCGGCGCGGGTTGCCGCCGGTATGGGGGCCGATGTGACCGTGCTTGACCGTTCCCTTCCACGGCTACGGTATTTGGACGATGTGTTCGGCGGCGTGTTCCGGAACCGATACTCTTCCGCCGGGGCGCTGGATGAATTGCTGGCCGAAGCTGACATGGTCGTCGGCGCCGTGCTGATCCCCGGCGCGGCAGCGCCTAAACTTGTCACGCGCGACCACCTGAAAACAATGAAACCCGGCGCCGCAATTGTGGATGTGGCAATTGACCAAGGCGGGTGTTTCGAAACCTCGCGCGCCACAACGCATGAAGACCCGATATACGAGGTTGATGGCGTGATGCATTACTGCGTGGCCAATATGCCGGGCGCGGTTGCGCGCACGTCCACCATCGCGCTTGGCAATGCAACGATGCCCTTCCTGTTGGATCTGGCCGACAAGGGCTGGCGGCAGGCCTGTACCGACGATCCGCATCTTCTGAACGGGTTAAACACTCATGACGGGCAGCTGACGTATTTTGCGGTAGGCAAGGCGTTGGGGATCGATGTAATCGCGCCGAACTTGGCGCTTAAGTCCTAACGCAAAAAGGCCCGCCACATTGGGCGGGCCTTTCGCAAAATCAAACGGCGATTACTTCTTCAGAAGGTCGCGGATTTCAGACAGCAGATCTTCCTGCGAAGGACCAGCTGGTGCTTCTGGTGCTGCTTCTTCTTCCTTCTTCGCTGCGTCTTTTACTTTGTTGACGTAACGAACCAGCATGAACACCACGAATGCGATGATCAGGAAGTTGATGATTGCCATGATGAAGGAACCGTAAGCAAACACCGATGCGCCGGCTTCACGTGCTGCTTCAAGCGATGCGAATTCGCCTTCGCCGCTAAGAACGACAAACATGTTCGAGAAGTCGATGCCACCGATAACCAGACCGATGATTGGGTTGATCAGGTCAGCAACCAAAGAGCTTACGATCGCAGTGAACGCAGCACCGATGATGATACCAACGGCCATGTCCATGACGTTGCCTTTGGCGATAAAGTCTTTGAATTCGTTCAGCATGTCCCCACCTTTTTCCTAGGTTTGATCTTAGGTTGTTTCAATTGCGCATATGCGCACATTCAATAATACGCTAATGGCGTGGTCATTGCTAAAAATATTGGGGAAAAAACAGGCGATACTCCCCCAAACCACTCTAAACGTTAGGATCGACATGACCGCCCTTGCTGATTTCCCGATCACAAAACGCTGGCCACCACGGGACGTGAACGCCGTTCAATACTACGGCCTTGCCACGCCAAACGGCGTCAAAGTCTCTATTATGCTAGAAGAAACCGGTCTGCCCTATGACGCGCATCTGGTGTCTTTCGCGACCGATGACCAGATGAGCGATGCGTTCCTTTCGCTGAACCCGAACAACAAAATCCCTGCGATTATTGATCCCGAAGGGCCGAACGGAAAACCGCTGCCCCTGTTCGAAAGCGGTGCGATCCTTGTGTATTTGGCCGAAAAAACCGGGCAATTCCTGCCCATTGATCCGGCCAAGCGGTACGAAGTGCTGCAATGGTTGATGTTTCAGATGGGCGGTGTTGGGCCCATGTTCGGCCAGATGGGCTTTTTCGTGAAAATGGGCGGTAAAGACGTAACCGACCCCATCCCGCGCGACCGTTACGTGAACGAGGCTAAGCGCCTGTTGAACGTTCTGGAACAACGCCTTGAAGGGCGCGACTGGGTCTGTGACGACTATTCCATCGCCGACATCGCCATCGCGCCTTGGCTGCACACCGTCGTCGGATTTTACGAGGCTGGCCCGCTGGTTGGCTTTGACGATCTGGCAAACGTCAAAGCCTATTACGAACGGTTCATGGCGCGCCCGGCGGTTGAACGCGGATACGCCCAACCACCGCGCGACTAACGCTTAGGCGGGCAAAGCGCCCGTCAGAACATAGCGCAAGATTTCGACAACCTGATGCGGCTCTTCGGCGACGGCCAAGGCGGTCGCATCAACCTCTTTCAGCGCGTGCTGGTGATCTGGCCCGTGCAGAATGATCAACGATTTGCCAAGTGCCGCGGCATAGCCCGCATCAAACGCTGCGTTCCACTGTTTGTATTTGTCGCCAAAGCGCACGACCACGACATCGGCATCTTCGATCCCCTTGCGGGTGCGGATCGCGTTTACCATCGCGCCCTTATGGTCGTGCCAATACTTGTTCGGCTCTTCCCCCAAAATGGCGACACCGCAATCATCGCTGGCGGCGTGATCGGTGACCGGGCTGTTGAACGAGGCGTCCAACCCCTTTGCGCCTTCGACGATCTGTTCGCGCCAATCGGTGTGGATTTCCCCAGACAGGTAAACTTTCAACGTCATTGCCATTCCTCCGCATTACTTGGTGCCGGTGTTCCACATTGCGCCCAACGCGTCCACCACGGCATCGTCGCTGAATTGATCAAACCGCCGATAATGGGCACCAACCGCGATGAAGGGCTGCGGCACCTCTAGGCAGATCAGGTTGTCGACCAGCCCGCGCATTTCTTCCAACACATCGAGCGGGCCGACCGGCACCGCCAACCAGATCGCATCGGGTTTTGCCCCGCGCAGCGCCTTCAACGCCGCCTTGACCGTCGCGCCGGTTGCGATGCCATCATCCACAACGATCGCCGTCGTGCCCGACAGCGGCACAGATTTCCGATCACCAAGGTATTTCCCACGGCGTTCCGCGATTTGCGCCAGCTTTTCGTCAATCGCATCGGCGAAGTCTTCGCGCGTAAGCCCGGCGTATTTCAGCACATGATCGTTGAACACAATCTGATGGGCATCGCCATCCACTACTGCGCCAGCGGCCACCTCTGGCTGGTGGGGCACGCCGATCTTGCGCACCATCAGCAAATCCAGCGGCGCGTTCAGGCGCTTTGCAACCGGAATGGCCACTGGCACCCCGCCCCGAGGCAACGCCAGTACAACAGGATTATCAGGTGCCGCTTTTGCGACCGCCTCGGCCAGCGCTTCGCCTGCTTGTGCGCGATCTGTGAACATGGTCGCCCCCTGCTGGTATGCCCACAAATTATGTCATCTGCCTTCGAATTTGCACAGCAGAACAAAAAAGGGGCCAGAGTTTCCCCCGGCCCCTTCAATTCCATTTCGCCAAAAGCTTACCCGCGCAGCGTGCCGCCCGTCGCCTTGGTGACCTTTTCAACAATCTTGGCGCCAACGGCTTCGATGTCTTTTTCGGTCAACGTCTTGTCGGTGGGTTGCAGGCGCACAGTGATGGCCAGCGATTTCATGTCTTCGCCCAGCGAACCGCCGATGAATTCATCGAACACACGTACTTCTTCGATCAGCGCCTTGTCGGCACCAGCAGCCGCGTTCACCAGCGTCAGCGCCTCTACATCCGCGCCGACGACGAAAGCGAAATCACGTTCCACCGCTTGCAGGTCGCTGGCATTCAGCGCCGCGCGGGTCGCGGATTTCTTTTTCGGGAACGGCGGCTGCTCAACGTAGATGGAGAAGCCGACTGCCGGGCCCTTCACATCCATCGCGTTCAGCACCTTGGGGTGCAGTTCGCCAAAGACGGCCAGAACCTTTTTCGGCCCAAGGCAGATCGCGCCGGAACGACCCGGGTGCCAGTATTCGGGCACATTACGCATGATCTGCGCCTTCGCCGGTGCGCCGATGGCGTTCAGCACCGCCTCTACATCCGCTTTGGCGTCATACACATCCACCGCGCGGCGGGCACCATGCACGTCTTTCGGGCCGGTGTGACCGACAAGGATACCAGTCGCCAACAGATGCTGTTCTTCAGGTTCAGCGCCGTGGAAGGCAGGGCCAACTTCGAACAATGCCAGATCCATGAAACCGCGCGCTTGGTTGCGTGCCGCAGCCTGCAGAAGACCGGGCAAAAGCGATGGGCGCATGTGGCTCATTTCAGACGAGATCGGGTTTTCCAGCATCGTCGCATCATCACCGCCGCCGAACAGCACAGCACTGTCGCGATCGATGAAGGAATAGGTGACGCATTCATTGTACCCCAGCGCCGCACAGGTGCGCCGTGCGATGCCTTCGCGTTTCTGCATCGGTGTCAAAATGGCACGCGGCACGCCAGTAGTGGTCCGCGCCAGCGGCTTGCCTTCCAACTTGGTCAGGGACGCGATCCGCGCGACCTCTTCCACCAGATCAGCTTCGCCCAGCACGTCGGGGCGCCAGCTTGGCACATGTGCCATGTCGCCTTCGATGCGGAAGCCAAGCGCGGTCAACGAGGCGCGCTGCGTCTCCGCCGGAATCTCCATCCCCACTAACGACTGCACACGGTCGGTATCCAGTTTGTAGGCCCGGCTGAAGTCAGGCACTTCGCCCGCCACAACAACCTCGGACGCTTCGCCGCCGCACAGATCAAGGATCATGCGGGTGGCGTGGTCGATGCCATGCGGGGTCCATTCCGGGTCGATGCCACGTTCAAACCGATACCGCGCGTCCGAGTTGATCTTCAGAGCGCGGCCCGTCATCGCGGTGCGGATAGGGTCGAAATACGCGGCCTCTAGGAACACGTTCACCGTGTCTTCGGTACAGCCGCTTTCCAGCCCGCCCATCACGCCGCCAAGGCTTTCAACGCCGTTGTCGTCGGAAATCACCGTCATGCCAGCCTGCATGATGTATTCTTTTTCATCCAGCGCAAGAAAGGTTTCGCCGCCCTTCGCACCATGCACACGCAGACCACCGGCCACCTTATCCGCGTCGAACACGTGCAGCGGGCGGTTGCGGTCATAGGTGAAGAAGTTCGTGATATCGACCAGCGCCGAGATTGGGCGCAACCCGATGGCGCGCAGGCAATCTTGCAGCCACGCAGGGCTTGGGCCGTTCTTCACACCACGGATCACGCGGCCATAGAATACAGGGCAGGCCTTTTCGCGCGTGTCCTTGTCGATCGTCACCTTGATCGGGCACGGGAAGTCACCCTTGATCACCGCCGTGTCACGCGCCTTCAGCGTGCCCAGACCACGCGCGGCCAGATCGCGGGCAATACCACGCACACCCAACGCATCGGGGCGGTTCGGGGTAATCGCGATTTCGATCACCGGGTCGACCTTGGACGGATCATGCTTGGCCAGCCAATCGACGAACTTTTCACCCACCTCGCCCGAGGGAAGCTCGATAATACCGTTGTGTTCGTCCGACAGCTCCAGCTCTTTTTCAGACGCCATCATGCCGTGGCTTTCCACGCCGCGGATTTTGCCGACCGAAATGGTGATATCCAGCCCCGGAATATACATGCCCGGTTTTGCCAGAACCACGGTGATGCCTTCACGCGCGTTGGGCGCGCCGCAAACGATCTGCTTTTCGCCTTCGTCGGTCTGAACCGAACACACGCGCAGCTTATCCGCATCGGGGTGCTGCTGCGCACTGGTGACCTTGGCGATGGTAAAGTCCTTCAGCGTCGCCGCCGGGTCTTCGACGCCTTCAACCTCTAGCCCCAAATCGGTCAGGGCATAAAGGATGTCATCAAGGCTCGCCTCGGTTTCCAAGTGATCTTTCAGCCAGGAGAGTGTGAATTTCATGTCGTTTCCTCCGTCGGCACCGCGTTAGCGGTCTGCCAAATCCTCAACCAATTCGAAATGTTCGAACACCAGAACCATTTCCGGGTCGAAATTGCCGTTCCGCGTAAAATACGCCTGATGGCCTTTGCGCCACGCGTCGAGCGTTTCAAATTCGCCCTCGGCCATGGCCATGTCTTCTGTCACGTCGCAAAACCGGACCTTTTCCACCTTGGTGGTCTTGATGACCAACGCGGGCGAGCCGTCCCAGTTCGCGGCAATATCACTGCGCCCAACCTTGGGCATGGAGGCGGGGTCATCGGCAAACTCCGCAAACGCCTCGCACGTCGCGCGTTTCTTGCCGGACCGCACAAGGGAAAGCAGTTCGTTGCACAGCGTTTCACTGTCGCCGAACTTGAACGTCCCGGCGCCAGGGTAAGTTTGCTGGAGGTCTTCCATTTCATCGGTCATTTGGGCCACCCTCTAGGAAACGAGCGTGAGCCCGCATCGTCTCAATTTCTGGACTACCTTTCGGCCACGCCACCCCGAACCTCATTCTGTAGTTCCATCTTCTGGGGCTGTACTACCTAGGAAGGTCGAAAAGTCAGCACTCTTTATTTGATCACCGGGGAAAGTGTCCTTACGCATGGCTTCGATGACTTCAAAATACCGGTTCGAAATCTCATCACAGAGTTCGCGGTATTCATCGGACCGATGCTTCTTACGGATATAGCCAAGCTTTGTCACAGGGCTTTCCAACTCGATTATCTTTTTCACGACACCTTCTGGAGCAGTCACAAAAATCTCGCCTGCCAGCGACTTATAGCACTGATACCACTCGTCAAAATCTTCCCATGTCCCACTGTAAAAATTCACTCTCAACACTTGGACCTGTGAAAGGAAATCACGGTAAAGCTCTCGACGCTCTTGGCGCAACTCGCTCTCGCGGTCCGCGCTGCGTTGTGAAAAGTATGCGTAGATTGCCCAAACCAACGCCAGAACTGGCGCTAAATCTGCGAACCAGTTAGCCAAGCCAGAAGCCCAACCGAAATCGCGGCATATTTCCTGACATGCCGTAATTTCTACACTCACCTACTCAGCCCCCCATGCAGGTTCGGCATGTCCAGCGAGGCGAAGCCATAGTGGCGCAGCCAGCGCAGGTCTGAATCGAAGAACGCGCGCAGGTCGGGGATGCCGTATTTCAGCATGGCGATCCGGTCGATCCCAAGGCCAAAGGCAAAGCCCTGCCATTGGGCCGGGTCAACGCCTGCGGCCTCCAGCACCTTGGGGTGCACCATGCCAGAGCCGAGGATCTCCATCCAATCGTCGCCCTCGCCCACTTTCAGGGTGCCGTCTTTCCACGAACAACGCAGGTCAACCTCGGCCGATGGTTCGGTGAACGGGAAGTGCGACGCGCGGAAGCGCAGTTCGACCTTGTCCACCTCAAAGAACGCGCGGCAGAATTCTTCCAGCACCCATTTCAGGTTCGCCATAGAGATGTCTTTGTCGATGGCCAGCCCTTCGACCTGATGGAACATCGGCGTGTGGGTCTGGTCCATGTCCATGCGGTACACACGGCCCGGCGCGATCACGCGGCAGGGCGCGCCATGCGTTTGCATATGGCGGATCTGCACGGGGCTGGTGTGGGTGCGCAGCACGTGGGGCGGGCGGTTGTCGCCTTCGGCGCGGTGCATGAAGAACGTGTCATGTTCCTGCCGGGCGGGATGCTCGGGCGGGATGTTCAGCGCGTCGAAGTTGTACCAGTCAGATTCAATCTGCGGCCCTTCCGCAACGGCAAAGCCCATGTCGGCGAAGATGGCGGTGACCTCTTCGGTCACCTGGCTGACCGGGTGAATGGTGCCCTGACGGCGGCCACGGCCCGGCAGCGTCACGTCCAGCCATTCGGTGCGCAGGCGTTCATCCAGCGCGGCATCGGCCAGCGCGGATTTCTTGGCGGCCAGCGCGCTGTTGATTTCATCCTTAAGCGCGTTCAGCGCGGGGCCAGCGACCTGACGCTGTTCGGGCGTCATCTTGCCCAGCTCGCGCATTTTCAGGCTGACTTCGCCTTTTTTGCCAACGGCTTGAACGCGCAGCTCTTCCAAGGCGGCTTCATCTGCGGCTTCGGCCACGGCTTTGATGTATTTTGTTCTTAGCTCGTCCATGTCGTGGCTCCCAGATACGCGTGCTTTCAGTTACCGTTCAGACGCGCGGGAAACAAGGCTGGCGGGCCGTTGTCAGGACGAAAATCGCCAGATCCTTGCCTAAACCCTGCCATGTTGGCAGAGTTTCTTATGCGGCATTGATTGGAGTAGCTTTGTGAGACCTGAAAATCCGCCAGAGGCCTTACCTGCCCTGGCCATCCGCCCATTGCCAAGCACCGCACTGACAGGCAGTGAACCCTACATGCTTGGCGGCCGCCCACAACTGCCTGCCGAACTGGAGTGGCCAAGCGATGTTGCCAGACGTCCGATGCATTTCTTTGCCCAGATCGACCTAGTAAAAATGCCGCGATCCCTGACCGTCGGCGCGCGGTCTTATGACATGCCGGAAATGCCCGAACGGGGTACGTTGTTCGTCTTTTTGCCCCTGTGGGACGATACGATCTATGAGGCGCCCGCCCGCATTTTGTTTACGCAACGGGACGTGGCCTCCTTGCCCGAAGTTGCGCCGCCCGACGGCACACCAAACCTGACACAAAACGCATTTCGTCACGTGGACAAGGAAGGGGTTTCACCCTGCGGCCGCGAACTGGTCAGGCAATACGCACAGTCCCTTCCATTCCTTTCGATCGACGCCGAGAGCCCGCAATTGCACGCAATCCAGAGGGGTGAATTGGACACCAAGCCAGAACTGAAAGATCTGGCCCATGACCTGCAAGAAGCATCTTTGATGAAGGCCCTGAACGCTGCGCGCCTGCGGCCCCTTGATGAACCAGCCGATCAGCCAGTTCCACCCAAACTTCTCAACCTGTTCCCCCGAGAGATTCTCCGCCGCCACAAGATCACTCAAAAACATCTGGATTGGCAGTTTATCTTCAACTGGTCCAAAGAGTTCCTGCGGCGTTGCAACATCATGACGACCGATTATCTGAACGAAATGGCAGATGTCGGCGAGGATGACCCAGACCTTGCCAGAGCCTTCAGCCTTTTGGAAAACACTCAGAAAAAACAAGCACAGGTTTATTATGAACCAAAGTCCTCTCCAACGCTGACACTGCTTTATGGCCTGCCGAAAGTCTCCAAACCCTTCGACGTTCAGGCAATGAAGTGGAGGGAACTTGCGAAAAACGCAAAAGGCCCGGTTCCCGAATTTGCCTTGAAACGGTTTGCAGAAACACTCTGCGAATTTGAGAGGAACTATGGCGACGGCGATCCAGACCTGCCGCTGCGCGTCGACTTCCTCGATAAACTGGTCGTTGGGCATCAGAACCATGCAGGTCATGCGCTGGTCATTGCCAAAGATGCGTTTTCGTATGCCGTCAAATTGGCCGATGAACGGTTTCAGGCTGAATACCGCAGCGAAGACATTCAACGAGCATGGGATAAGCGCGCAATCAGTGAAACCCGCCCCCGCGCAGCTTATGCCGCCATGACCACCCAATCGACTGGTGCGTTGCCGTTTCAAATGTTTGGTGCTGGCGGCATGATCCAAAGCGCCGCGTCTGAACGGAAGGATCAGGTGCTTTTGCTGCAAATCGGCGATTCATTTGGTACGCCGGTCCGGTTTGCCCCGGATGGCCTATTTCAATTGTGGATTGATCCGCGTGATCTGGCGAAAGGTTGCTTTGATCACGTGGAAGCCAAGTTTGAAATGACATAAAAAAACCGCGAAACCCGTTTCCGGGCTCGCGGCTTTAAAACTTTACCTCGGGAAGAGGTTTACGCCAGAGCGGCCTTCGCCTTTTCGACGATGGCACCAAACGCGTCTGGTTCATTCACAGCAAGGTCTGCCAGAACTTTCCGGTCAACCTCTACACCTGCCAAAGACAGGCCGTTGATGAAGCGGCTGTATGTCAGCGCTTCGTCATGCGAACGAACAGCAGCGTTGATACGCTGGATCCACAGAGCGCGGAAGTTACGCTTGCGCTGCTTCCGGTCGCGGGTTGCGTATTGGTTGGCCTTATCGACCGCCTGTGTTGCTGTCTTGAAGGTGTTCTTGCGACGACCGTAATAGCCTTTCGCAGCCTTGATAACCTTCTTGTGACGTGCGTGGGTGACCGTTCCGCCTTTTACTCGAGACATATCAAACCCTCCTTAACGCGAATACGGCATCATCGACTTGACGATTTTCTCGTCAGGAGCCGACAGCGTGGTTGTACCGCGTGCAGTGCGGATGAATTTGGTGGAACGCTTGATCATGCCGTGGCGCTTGCCAGCCTGACCGGCCTTCACGCGGCCCTTGGCCGTCACTTTGAACCGCTTTTTGCAGCTCGATTTCGTCTTCATCTTGGGCATTTCCGTCTCCTCAATCGTTGAGCGGTTATAGCGCGACTCGGCATGCCACTTAGGCCGGTCGTGCCAGTTGGAAAGCGCCGTATAAGGCCACGGCCGCCATGAGGCAAGAGGTTTAGTTCACATAGCGGCCAAAGACACGCACAAAGGCTTCTGGCACGTCGTTGATCGCATACCCGCTTGGATGGTTTGTCACCGCAAGCAAGATCAAAGTTCCCGCTATTAGCACCATGATAGAGGCCGCCCTAGGTGGGCGGCCTTCTGAATAGGCGCCAAGCAACGATGGGATGGCCAAGACGCCAAGCACAACGCCGATGACCAAAAATAAATCAGTATCCATAATTCCCCCGCATAAATGCGAGGCTGATTATTCAGGATCGGTGCGGAAAATCAATCTTTCTTCACAAGGGGCTACGCGAAGGATGTTCGTTGAACCCGGCACGTTGAACGGCACACCGGCTGTCACAACGATCTGATCCTGTTCCGTTGCATAGCCCGCATGACGTGCCGCACGTGCCGCGCTGACAACTGCCATCTTGAACCGATCAACCTCGCCCGAGAAGAAGCACTGCGTGCCCCAAGTCAGGCACAGCTTGCGCGCGATGGTCGCAAACGGGGTAAGCGCGATGATTGGAACACAGGGGCGTTCACGCGCTGTCAGCGATGCTGTGGTGCCGGAATGCGTGAAGCAGCAGATCGCCTTAATCTCGGGTGTTTCGGCGATTTCACGGGCGGCAGCAACGATCGCACCGGCAACGCCAGAATGCGAAGCACCACGGCTGGCTTCGATCACTTCGCGATAAGTTGGGTCTGTCTCGATCTCGACCGCGACGTTGTTCATCGTGGTCACAGCTTCGACCGGATAATCGCCAGCGGCCGATTCCGCAGACAACATCACCGCGTCCGCACCTTCGTAAATCGCGGTTGCAACGTCCGAAACCTCTGCCCGCGTTGGCACAGGGCTTTCGATCATGCTTTCCAGCATCTGCGTCGCAACGATCACCGGCTTGGCCGCTGCGCGGCAGCCACGGATGAGACGCTTCTGGATCGGCGGGACATTCTGCACAGGCAGCTCAACACCAAGGTCGCCACGGGCAACCATGATACCGTCGGATACTTCCAGAATTTCGGGGAACGCTGTCACCGCTGCTGGCTTTTCGATCTTCGACAGGATCGCAGCGCGACCTTTGACCAGATCGCGCGCTTCCAGAACATCTTCGGGGCGCTGAACGAAGGACAAGGCCAACCAATCAACACCCAATTCACAGACAAACTCCAGATCGCGGCGGTCTTTTTCGGAAAGCGCCGCAAGGGGCAGCACCACGTCAGGCACGTTCACGCCCTTACGGTTGGAAATGGTTCCGCCCGTAACAACAACGCAATCAGCAAAGTCCTTGCCGCACTCTTCAACCTTCAGGCGGATCTTGCCGTCGTTCACCAGCAGGGTCGAACCGGGCTCCAGCGCCTCAAAGATTTCTTTGTGCGGCAGGCATACGCGACGTGCATCACCTTCGGCAGTGTCCAGATCAAAGCGGAACTTTTCGCCTTCGACCAATTCTTCGCTGTCACCGGCAAACACACCGCACCGCAGCTTTGGCCCCTGAAGGTCGGCCAGAATGGCGATTGGGCGTTCAACATCCTCTTCGATCTGACGGATGATCGCGTGACGTTCGCGGATTTCTTCGTGCGATCCGTGGCTCATGTTCAGGCGGAACACATCGGCCCCTGCCTCAAACAAGGCGCGGATCATTTTATAGTCGTTAGAAGCTGGCCCCAAGGTGGCCACGATTTTTACGTTGCGAAGGCGTCTCATACGTCGCGTCTCATCTTTCGTATTATGCGGCAATAAATGCGGTAAGTTGCCGCCATTGATAGGCGCTAACATTCAATGTGACAACTGGCACTTTGCCCTTACGTAGCTTAGACCGTTATCTGACCCGCAAAGATGACAGGCGCATGACCTACGAACCGTTTCACATCATCGGCGAAAATCGCCCCGGTCGCTGGCTGATTACCTGCGATCACGCCGCCAACACCGTTCCTCCCTTCGTTGCCGGTGGCACCCTTGGTGTTCACCCCGAAGATATGGCCCGCCACATCGCGTTCGATCCCGGCGCGGCGGGTGTCACCAAACGACTGGCCGAGTTGCTGGATTGCCCCGCGATCCTATCCAACTTTTCCCGTCTTGTCATCGACCCCAACCGCGGCGAGGATGACCCAACCCTTCTGATGCGCCTGTACGACGGCACCATCATCCCCGGCAACGCCCGTGCTGACTCCGAGGAACTGGAACACCGCCTTGCCGAATGTTACCGCCCCTATCACGACGCGCTGGCGCGACTGGCCGCACGGCAGGACGATACCGTTATCGTCGCCATCCACAGTTACACCAAACAGCTTAAGGGCCGCCCGCCACGCCCGTGGCACATCGGCATCCTGCACGCCGCAGACAACCGCCTGTCGCGCCCGCTGATCTGGCGCCTGCGTCAGGAACCCGACCTGTGTGTTGGCGAAAACGA
This sequence comes from Actibacterium lipolyticum, assembly GCF_900184935.1. Lineage (GTDB taxonomy): Bacteria > Pseudomonadota > Alphaproteobacteria > Rhodobacterales > Rhodobacteraceae > Actibacterium_A > Actibacterium_A lipolyticum. The sequence goes on from NZ_FXYE01000002.1 coordinate 1,015,653, forward strand.
ACCGTATGGCGGGCACTTACCGGGCGATTCAATAGATCGGCACGCCGAAATTCCCGGCCGCCCCAGCACCCTGATTGAACTACGCAACGACTTAATCGAAACCGAAACCGAACAGAACAACTGGGCAGAGCGTGTCGCGCCAATGCTGACCGAGGTTCTGACCCAAACAGGACTTTGAATTATGCCCCACGTGCTTGTCGAATACTCTGCCCCACTGGAAGAAACCCACGACATCGCGGGACTGTTCGCGCATCTGTTTCAGGCCGTCAAAGACACGGGTGTTTTCCCTAACCCCGCCGCGATCAAAGTACGCGGTGTCCAAAGCCACCATTGCGTTCTGGGCTCTGAAATCCAAAGTCTGGTGCATGTCACCCTGCGCGTGATGCCGGGGCGGGACGATGAAACCAAGGCAAGCGTGACCAAAGCCGTGCTTGCCGCGCTGGAAGAAAAGTTGCCAGATGTCGGCAGCCTGTCGGTTGATATATTCGACCTTGAACCAGCCACCTATGCCAAGCGCACGATATAAGCGGAGGATACGTAATGGATAAGCAAACCCAGATCGAACTAGAGGCCGCCGCATTCCGCCGTTTGCAAAAGCACCTGATGGAAGATCGCACCGACGTTCAGAACATCGACATGATGAATCTTGCCGGATTTTGCCGCAACTGCCTAAGCCGCTGGTACCAAGAGGCCGCGAACGAACGTGGAATCGAAATGACCAAAGACGAGGGCCGCGAGGCGTTCTATGGCATGACCATGGACGAATGGAAGGCCAACTTCCAAACCGACGCTTCGGCCGCGAAACAGGCCGAATTCAAGGATGCTTTTGAAAAGAATGTCGGGAAGGGTTAAGCCCCCGCAAACCGTCCCGCGCGTCATCGTTCCAAGACTTCGCATGACCGGACTTACGCCTTAAAACGTTGGCGAAATGACGCCTGGGGCAAGCAATCCGCCTGCCCCTAGGTTAAGCGTTCTCGTGCCTCGATATGGCCGATAGATTGTCTTTTGTCCCCCAAACTTTCGCCACATTTTTCGGATCATTTTGCCACACTATGAACCGGAGGAGAGAGGACCTCAGATGAGTGAAACTAGTGGTGTAAATCGTACCAAGCTTGCAAACGGGTTGGAATTTGCCTTTATCGACAAAGGCGTTGGAAAACTAATCGGCATCCCACGAGAACAGTATGAAGCGAACGGCTATCAGCCGCCGTTTGAAAGTCTTCCTGAAAAAGAAGACTAAGTCGCCTACTGCTCTGGAAACACGCTGGTCTTGATACAGCGCGGTGATCCATAGTTTTTTAAGGTGTCAGTCGGGTCACCTGCTCCAAACAGATGACCCGCAATAACAACTGATTAGATAGTAAGGCCGGCTTCGACATTCTTGACAGCCAGACGCGCCATGCCAAGGTTCGACTTCTTGCGGTCAAGCGCGACGTAAACAAAGACATCCGGGTTCGATGCCAATGGGCGGATCAGGTCATACTGCGTTTCCAAAGAGATCAGCACGTCTTCGATATGATCGTTCAAGCCCAGCGCCTTGATCGCAGCATTCTTAGCACGCACGATTTCCATGTTGGCGGCGCCGGCAAGTTCAAGATCCAACGAGCCGCTGCCAGCTTCGGCGGACAGCATCAGGCCAGAGTCGCTATCGACCAGGCTCGCGCCTAGGAACCCATCGATTTCGCTTAGTTTAGAGATATCAGTGCTCATTTTTTTGTTTTCCTTGTGAGTGTCAGAGGGCACTGACTGATCCTCATTTTGGACGAAATTCGGGCGGAAACATCCGGATTGTTGGGAATTTGGAACAAATAGGGCAATTCACATAAAAATATTCAAGTGATTGTATTTAATGAATATTAAGTGAATTTTTCGCACGAACTGTGGCAATTCCAAGATGATCAGACGAAAATCCGCCTGATCGCCCTCCGCAAGCACATCACCCTTTCGAAAGGCCCGAGTCGCCGCGCAACGACCACGGCAAAGTTCACGCACGCGTTTGGCAAAGTTGCCGGACCGGCTGGCACGTTCATCTAAAGATTGGTTCTATGTTGGGCGGGTAAAAAAAACGGGGCGCAACCGCCCCGCTTTCACAAACCAAACTGTCAGCGATCCTTAGATCGCGGCCTTACGGCTTTCTTCTAGGTAAATCTCGCGCAGGCGTTGTGCCACCGGGCCCGGGGTGCCGTCGCCCAAGGATACGCCATCAATGGCGATCACCGGCATCACGAAAGTCGACGCAGAGGTGATGAAAGCTTCGTCCGCTTCTTTCGCCTCTTCGATGGTAAAGTGGCGCTCCTCAACCTCCATCTGAGCTTCGCGGGCGAAACGCAGAACGGTGGCGCGGGTGATACCGTGCAAGATTTCGCTGCCCAGATGGCGCGTGATGATCTTGCCGCCCTTCACGATGTAGGCGTTGTTCGATGTGCCTTCGGTCACGTGGCCGTCTTCGATCATCCACGCATCGTCCGCACCGGCGGCCTTGGCCATCATCTTACCCATCGAAGGATACAGCAGCTGAACCGTTTTGATGTCGCGGCGACCCCAGCGGATATCGTCGATCGAAATGACCTTCATCCCGACCTTCGCCGCCGGGCTATCGGCCAAGTTCTTGGACTGGGTGAACAGAACGATTGTGGGCGGTGTTTCTTCGGGATCAGGGAAGGCAAAATCGCGATCAGCCGCTGCGCCGCGGGTGATCTGAAGATAGATCATGCCTTCGGTCAGGTCATTGCGGCGTACCAGTTCGCGATGGATTTCCAGCAATTCGTCCTTGGTAACCGGCGACGCCATGTCCAGTTCCGAAAGGGAGCGTTCAAGCCGCGTGGCGTGGCCTTCGAATTCCAACAGTTTGCCGTCCAGAACCGATGTCACCTCGTAGACGCCGTCGGCGAACAGGAAACCACGGTCGAATACCGAAACTTTTGCCCCATCCTCGGGCACGTATTCCCCGTTCACGTAAACTGTACGGCTCATTCTTAGTCTCCCTTATCCCCAGAGGGCAGCGGCAGGCGGGTGCACGCCATCCTCGTCAAATCTCAACGGTTCTGGACGGTCTTCGGCCAGAAGCAGCGGCCCGTCAAGGTCTGTCACTGTCGCGCCTTGGGCAACCAACGTGGCCGGAGCCATCGCAAGGGAAGAGCCAACCATACAGCCAACCATCACCTCAAACCCACCGGCAAGCGCAGCGTCGCGCAGGGCCAGCGCCTCTGTCAGGCCGCCGGTTTTGTCCAGCTTGATGTTCACCAGATCGTACTTGCCCTTCAGCGATGGCAAAGAGGCGCGGTCATGACAGGATTCATCGGCACACACCGGAAGGGGGCGGGCGATTTCGGCCAGCATGTCATCCTGCCCGGCGGGCAAGGGTTGTTCCACCAGTTCCACGCCTAATCGCACCAGATGGGGGGCAAGGTCGGTGTACACCTCGGCTGACCAGCCTTCGTTGGCGTCCACGATGATGCGGGCCCTGGGGGCACCTTGGCGAACGGCCTCTAGGCGGGGCATGTCATCGGGTGTTCCCAGCTTGATCTTCAAAAGCGGGCGGTGGGCGTTTTTGGCGGCGGCGGCCCGCATGACATCAGCATCCGCAAGGGAAAGGGTAAAGGCCGTGATCTCTGGCCCGGGCGCGGTTAGGCCAGCCAGTTCCCAAACGCGTTTACCTGCCTTTTTCGCCTCTAAATCCCACAGGGCGCAATCCACGGCGTTTCGCGCGGCCCCAGCGGGCAACAGCCCCTGCAACGCCGCCCGATCCAGCGGCACGGTCAATGCCTCTATCTGCTGGGTCACGCTTTCCAAGGTTTCGCCGTAACGCGCATAGGGCACGCATTCTCCCCACCCCTGCACGCCGCCGTCTGATATGCGCACGGTCAGCACCTCGGCCTCTGTGCGTGATCCGCGCGAAATGGTGAACACCTCGGCCAGTCGGAAGGTTTCGGGCGTTACGGAAAGTTTCATGCAGCCTCCTGTTACTGGCGCTTCAGATGGCGGCCAGCGCATCCACCAATCGCGCCGCGCCTTGGCGGAACGGATCGACCGCAGGCAGGCCCAGACGTGCCTCAACCCCGGCCAGATATTCCAGCGCCTCTTCCTGTGACATATGCTGGGTGTTAACCGAAATGCCAACCACTTGGCACGCCGGGTTCGCCACCTGCGCCAAAGGCAACGCCGTATCGCGCAGCGTTTCAAGCGAGGGCAAAGCATACCCTGGAAGCCCGCGCATGTGATCGCGCGTTGGTTCGTGGCACAGGATCAGCGCATCAGGCTGCCCGCCATGGATCAGCGCCATCGTCACGCCCGAGAATGAGACGTGGAACAGGCTGCCCTGCCCTTCGATCATATCCCAGTGATCATCGTCATTATCGGGTGTGATCCATTCCACGGAACCGGCCATGAAATCCGCCACGACCGCGTCCAGCGGAATGCCGTTGCCGGTGATCAGAATGCCCGTCTGACCCGTCGCCCGGAAAGAGGATTTCAGGCCCCGCGCCTTCATCTCTTTATCCATGGCCAATGCGGTGTACATCTTGCCGACCGAACAATCCGTGCCCACAGCCAAGCACCGCTTGCCGCTGCGTTTGACGCCATCGGCGATGGGGTATTCGACGCTGGGCACGCGCACATCGTGCAATTCCCGACCACATGCCTTTGCGACGGCGGCCAGATCCTCTTCGTCCCGCAGCAGGTTGTGCAAACCACTGGCAAGGTCGAACCCTTCCTCTAGCGCCTGAACCAGCACCTTTTTCCACGCCGCAGAAATCACGCCCCCCCGGTTCGCCACGCCTATGACCAAGGTCTTTGCGCCCGCCGCCTTTGCCTGCGCCAACGTCATGTCGGCAAGGCCCAGATCAGCTTTGCAGCCGTCCATCCGGAACTGGCCGACCGCATGATCCGGGCGCCAATCCTTTATCCCTTGCGCCACTTTGGCCGACAATTGGTCAGGGGCATCGCCCAGAAACAAAAGATATGGGGTCTGGATCATAATTCTCTCCGCAGATTTGTCTGGGAAAGGCTATCAATATGACTGGGGAGTTCTTGCCTATCTTGCTGCAATTGCATCCGTATAAGGCAAGAAATGTCGAAGAATGGCACAAAGCTTGCAAGAAATATGCAAGCAGGATGAAGTTCTTAGCAGATACTTCGTAAGCAGCCGCGATTCTGCACCTGCAAAAGACAACTTGAAGATGGCCGCGCAATATTCTACCAAATGCGCAAACGCAAATGAAACATCATTACCAGAAGGCCCGCAAATGAGCTTCCGCATTCAGCCCGCCGCCCCTGCCCGTCCGAACCGCTGCCAATTGTTCGGCCCCGGTTCGCGCCCTGCTATTTTTGAAAAGATGGCCTCCAGCGCCGCAGACGTGATCAACCTTGATCTGGAAGACAGCGTCGCGCCTGATGACAAGCCCGAAGCGCGCAAGAATATCATTCAGGCGATTGGCGATATCGACTGGGGCAACAAATACCTTTCCGTGCGGATCAACGGCTTGGACACGCCCTATTGGTACCGCGACGTGGTCGATTTGCTAGAGCTGGCAGGCGATCGGATTGACCAGATCATGATCCCAAAGGTTGGCTGCGCGTCCGACGTATACGCCGTTGATGCGCTTGCCACCGCTGTGGAAACCGCCAAGGGCCGCACCAAACCGATCAGCTTTGAGGTGATCATCGAATCCGCCGCCGGTATCGCGCATGTCGAAGAAATCGCGGCCTCCTCGCCCCGGCTTCAGGCAATGTCTCTGGGTGCGGCTGACTTCGCGGCCTCCATGGGGATGCAGACCACCGGCATCGGCGGGACGCAGGAAAATTACTATATGGCGCACGAAGGGGCCAAGCATTGGTCTGACCCGTGGCACTGGGCGCAGGCCGCAATCGTCGCCGCGTGCCGCACGCACGGTGTTCTGCCTGTCGACGGCCCATTCGGTGACTTCAGCGACGATGAAGGCTTTGTTGCCCAAGCACGCCGTTCTGCCACGTTGGGTATGGTCGGCAAATGGGCCATCCACCCAAAACAGATCGCCCTTGCGAACGAGGTGTTCACGCCTTCCGCCGAACAGGTGCAGGAAGCCCGCGAAATTCTGGAAGCGATGGAAAAGGCCAAGGCCGACGGCGCAGGTGCGACCGTCTACAAGGGCCGCCTTGTCGACATCGCCAGCATCAAACAGGCCGAAGTGATTGTGCGTCAGTCTGAAATGATTGGCGGCTAAGCGGTTCAGTCACACGTCGCGCAGCGTGAAAAACTGCGCGGCCGGCTGGCGCCCGGCGTTTCCCTGATGCAGCATGTCCGCGCGGGTTCACCAATCAGCGCACGGGAGGGGATGATGCTTGAACTGTCGGCAGAAAATTCTGCCGCGACTGGGGAAACGGCCGGGCGCCGCCATTGTATCTACAACGCAGATTATAACCTTCCCTGACTAGCCCCGCAGGGGCACATAGATATCCGTCAGCAAATCATCCGGCGCAGTGTCCATTGGGGAATTCAGGTAAATCTCATACGACGGGGCGTCTGCCGGTTCTTCGCCTGAACGGGGCAGCCACTGGCCATAAAGATACTCATACGCCGCCTTCAACCCTGCATACGGCCCTTTGAAATTGATCACCGCAGCGCGGCCGGGGTGTTGGCGCAGCTCTTCGACCCCGTCGGGCAGCGGCGTGTCGTCAACGATGAACCCGGCATGGCTGCGCAACTGATCCAGCGGCACGGCATCCACATCATCGTGGAATATCGCGATCATGTGTTCCGTGTGCGACCAAAACTCTTTCGCCGAGAAGATCGCGGCAATCTCTCCATAGGCTCTGCCGATTTCATAATACGGGCCGGTGTGGGAAATGGCTGCGATGCGGCGCGCGGGCGCGTTGGATATGACAATGTCGAACATGGGTCTTTCTCCGGGGTGTGGGGATGAAAGCGGCAAAAAATCACCGCGTTGCCGGAACGCTGCGGGCGACAGGTTGAACTTTTCACTGAAGGCGCGGGTAAAGCTGGTCACGTTCTGATAGCCGCTTTTGGCGGCAATCTCAGCAATCGTATCTTCGGTCTGTACCAACAAACACGACGCCCGAAACAACCGTATACGCCGCACCGCCTGCGCCGCAGTTTCCCCCATCATCGAGGTAAAAACACGGTGCCAGTGAAAGCGGCTCATCGCGGCGACATCGGCCAAAACGTCTAGCGAAAGGTCGCCTTCGGGATTTTCGTGAATGTATCGCAATACCCGCAACATGCGCTTTTCGTAATCACTTTGCATAATCGCCCCTGATCAACGCTCTGACATTCTGTTCGCACTATTGGACTTTGCAAGTCTTGCTCAGTTGCAAATCTTGTTTTGCGCAGTCATATATCGCTCAACTCATATAGGAGGCCCCTATGCACTATCTCGAATTCGAAAAACCGCTGGCAGAAATTGAAGGCAAAGCAAACGAGCTGCGCGCGCTGGCCGTGGCGAATGAAGAGATGGACGTAAAGCAAGAGGCCACCGCCCTGGACAAGAAGGCAACCGACCTTCTTAAAGATCTGTACAAAGATCTGACCCCATGGCGCAAATGTCAGGTCGCGCGTCACCCCGACCGCCCGCATTGCAAAGATTATATCGAAACGCTGTTTACGGAATATACCCCGCTGGCCGGTGACCGTAACTTTGCCGATGACCACGCGGTTATGGGCGGGCTGGCCCGTTTTGAGGATCAGCCGGTTGTCGTGCTTGGTCAGGAAAAGGGTTTTGACACCAAATCCCGCATCGAGCGGAACTTTGGCATGGCGCGCCCAGAAGGTTACCGCAAAGCCATCCGCCTGATGGAAATGGCCGACAAGTTCAACCTGCCCGTCGTCACCTTGGTGGACACCCCCGGTGCGTACCCCGGCAAGGGCGCCGAAGAACGCGGCCAGTCAGAAGCTATCGCCCGCGCAACTGAAAAGTGCCTGCAAATTGGCGTGCCACTGATTTCTGTCATCATCGGCGAAGGTGGTTCTGGCGGCGCTGTGGCATTCGCAACTGCGAACCGGTTGGCGATGCTTGAACACTCTGTCTATTCCGTCATTTCGCCCGAAGGGTGCGCGTCGATCCTGTGGAAAGACGCTGAAAAGATGCGCGAAGCAGCAGAGGCCCTTCGCCTGACCGCACAAGACCTGAAAAAGCTAAATGTGATCGACCGGATCATCACAGAGCCCCTTGGCGGCGCACAGCGCGACCGCGAGGCGACGATTGCTTCGGTTGGCCGTGCGATTGCGGCAATGCTTGCCGAACTTGACGGAAAAGATCGCAAGACACTTGTGCAAGATCGCCGCAAAAAATTCCTTAGCATGGGAAGCAAGGGCCTTTCGGCTTAGCATTCCAATCCTAATAAATTGAAGAATTTCGAAAAGTTTCACTTTGAAGCTGTTGTCAGATCGTGCCTGCTGCATCTAACGTGCCAGCCGATAGTGTCTTAATTTTTTGCTTTTTTTCGACGACAGATTTTGGCGGCCTCGGCATAAAACGCTTACGCCAAAGAATTTGACCAAGGTTATTTTAGATGCGCTTTACCCTGCCGATTTCGGCCTTTCTTTCGCTAATATTGTCCGGTGCGATTTTCGGTTTTTTCTATGCGTGGGTGTGTTCCACCATGTGGGGCCTTGATGCCGCTGACCCACGGGTCGCAATCAACGCAATGCAGGCGATGAACGCATCCGTGCGCAACGGCGTGTTTGCTCCGGCTTTCTTTGCCACTCCGTTTGTCATGCTTTTGACGGCCACGCTTGCCCAACGCCAAGACCGCGGCAGCGCAGCCTGGGCCTTTGCCATTGGCGGTGTAATCTATCTGTTCGGCGGGCTGGCCCTGACGATGGCGGTAAACGTGCCGATGAATGAATCGCTGGCCCAAATCTCTGTGCCGGATCAGCGTGAAGTGGCCGAACGGATTTGGTCTGACTATTCACCGCGATGGCAGATGTGGAACCAAATTCGCACGGTGCTTTCCGGGGTCGCGTTGGGGATGACGGGGGTCGGCCTCTACAATCTGCGCGCCTAGCCCCCTTTGCGGAACCCTGCTTCGGCCATCAGTGCGTCCGACGCGGTCTCAACCGTTTCTTCCAAATCCACCATGAATTCACGGGTTGGCAGGCCCGCCGGAATACGCGGAAGAAACTCCACCACGGCCAAGCCGGGCTTACGATAGATACTAGCGCGCGGCCAAAAGACGCCAACATTTGTGGCTGCTGGCACGCAGGCTTGGCCAAGCTGTTCGTACAAGACGCCCGTGCCAATCTTGTAAGACTTATCAACACCGGGCGCGACGCGCGTTCCCTGAGGATAGATGATAAGCTGGCCGGGTTGTTCACGCCCTTTGTGCACATCGTCGACCATCTTTTGAATGGCCTGACCACGCTTGCCACGGTCAACCGGCACACAGCCGATGCGCATGCCGTACCAGCCCAGGATCGGTGCCCAACGTAGGGATTTTTTCATGATGAACTTAGGGCGCGGCGTGACAGAGACGATCATGATGATGTCAAAGAACGACTGATGCTTGGACGCGATCAGAACCTCGTCCTGCGGCACCTCGCCCCGAATTTCCGAGTGCAGGCCAACCATCCAACGCGCCGACCAGCGCACATACCGGCAATAGGCGTGTATCGCGTGAAATGCCCAGTCGCGCATGAACAGCGCAAACGGAGTATAGATAATCGCCAGCACCAGCATCATCACGTACATCTGAATGATGAACAAAAGAGAGCGAACCCAACGCCACGCGTAAGCCATCAATTTATCTCCTTCAGCACGCGCAGCGCGGCAGCGCGAGTGGCCCAGAAGGCCACGAAACCCGCCAGAGGCGGAATAAACAACGGAATGATCCAGCCAAAGCCCTTAAAGCCAAGGCCGGTCAAAAAACCACCAGCACTGTCTTCGCCCGGCAACAGCGCGACTGCGATCATGCCACAGATGGTACCCACCGCTGCCCCCTGCAACGCCCGCCCGGTAAAGCGGCGCACAAAGGCGCGCGCGATGTAAACGTCACGCGCACCAACAAGGCGCAACACACGAATAAGCTTGGCATTGGCCGCCAACGCGGCATTTGCCGAAAGCGTTATCATCGCTGCCGTGGTCAAACCAATCAACAGAATGGAAATCCAGCCCAGCGTCCGCAACCGCCCCGCGGCGCGCACCAAGGGGCGCCGCCATCGCGTGTGATCATCCAGCACAGCGCCCGGGGCTTCGGCCGATAAACGCAGGCGCAGCCCTTCGGCGTCATAGCCGTTGCTGTCCTCGGTCAGTTCAATCAGTTGCGGCAATGGCAAGCTATCGATTGGCAGGTCAGGGCCGAACCACGGCGTCAGCAGCGCACGTTGTTCTTCGTCGGTCAGAACCCGGGCTTCGGAAACCCCAGGCGTGGTGCTCAGTACATTCAGCACTGCGTCTGTCTGGGCCTGCATTTGCCCTTCGGGGGCGGAAATCCGCACCGTTGCGGTGCGCGCCAACGCATCCGACCACCGATCCGCCAAGCGCCCCGTCGCCATCGAAAGCGCCAGCGCAAACACCGCCAGAAACGCCATCGCGGCCGAGGTGAACACCGTCAGCTTCACGGTGAACCCAGTCGGCGGAACAACCCTGTCTGCCTGACGGTCGCCCGCGGTCAAAGCCATAATGCGCGAAAAAAACGGGTTCACAGATCGGCCCCCGCAAGCTGCACCCGCCGGTCTTTGATACGCAAAACACGTGCAGCGACTTGCGCTTTTGCCGCGCGGATCAAGTTCAGATCGTGGGTCGCAATCAGAATGGTTTTGCCCATCTTGTTCAGCTCAACAAGCAACTGCAAAATCCGCAATGACATGTCCCAGTCCACGTTCCCGGTCGGTTCATCCGCTATAATCACATCTGGCGACATGATGACCGCGCGCGCCAGCGCGGCACGCTGACGTTCACCGCCCGACAGTTCGGGCGGAAGGGAGTGCGCCTGCTTCGCCAGACCGACCCAGCCAAGCAAATCGGCCAGGTTTTGTTCCTCTTCCGCGGGGTCTTTGCCCGCTACGACAAGCGGCAACATCACGTTTTCAGCAAGAGATAGGTGATCAAGGAACTGGCAATCTTGGTGGACCACCCCGATGCGCCGACGTATCCGCGCAACTTCGTCCCTGCTCATGTTGCGAACATCTTGTTCAAAAAGGCGTACATGCCCCGCGCTTGGCATCAGATCGCCATAGCACAACTTAAGAAGCGTCGTTTTGCCAGCACCCGATGGGCCGGTCAGAAAATGGAACGAACCATGCGCCAAACGCAGCGTGATATCCGACAAAAGTTCGCCGCCGCCGTAGCTATGGGCCACCTTGTCTAGCTCAATCACATGCCTCTCCGCTCTTTGTTGACAGTGTTGTGCCCGACACAGCCAGCGGATTCAATTGGTCAAGGACGCAAACCCTTTGAATTTCCTGCGATACTGATACAACATGACGTTAACAGAGGCAGGGAGCAGCGTGAAAAGCGCTTGGTGGACAAGGTACAAGATGCGACTGGTTTGCCCGAATTGCGACGCAACGTATGAAGTTGATGACAGCGTCATCCCCGAAAATGGGCGCGATGTTCAGTGCTCTAACTGTGGGCACACGTGGTTTCAACACGCAGCTGATAGCGAAGAAACGGGCGACACTGCCCAAGCCATTGCCGCGAATGATGACGAAAATCCAACGCCGGCTGACGATACCACCGGTCTGGAAGACGATCTTGCCGCCCCACCCCCACATGAGCCGAAAAAACAGGAACTGGACGATTCCGTTCTGGATGTTCTGCGCGAAGAGGCCGAACGTGAGACCAAGGCACGCATCGATGAAGCACAGCCAGAACCGTTGGAAAGCCAGCCAGATTTAGGCCTTGAAACATCAATCGCCGCCGCCGCGATCGACGCCAAAGATCGCATGGACCGGATGCGGAGTGGTGTCTCTCTCGAAGATGAAGAAATTGACGGCCCGCGCCGCGACCTTCTGCCGGACATCGAAGAAATCAACTCTACGCTGCGCGCGTCCAGTGATCTGACGACTGACGACGACACCTATGAAGACGAAGATACCGACGCGGCCGAAAAAGAAGCGCAAGCCAACAGCAATTTCGGCACCGGCTTTAGCCTGATGATCCTGCTTGGTATGTTGGTTGTCGCCGTTTACCTGCTGGCACCGCTGATTTCTGAAACCGTGCCTGCGGCTGAACCTTATCTGGCCAAGTATGTCAGCGCGCTTGATAACCTACGTATTGTCATGAACGCCAAATTCGCCGCCTTGGCCGAGCAGGTCACCGTGTTCCTGACATCGCTTACCGCTGAATAATCAGAACCTGTCCAGAAGCCGTTTCAAATAGTCACGCTCGGCTTCGGGGCGGGTTTGATCGAACGAGCGGCGACGGATTTCATCCATCAGTTCGCGCGCGCGGCCCAAAGACCCATCGCCCAAGCTTAGCTCGCCGCCTTCGGTCGGATTGCTGGACGATCCGCTTTCCCGACCAAGCGGGTCAGTGGCCGAACTTGCGGGTGCTTGGCCCATTGCTTCGCCCTGCTGGCCCTGTTGCTGCTGCTGGGCCAAGGCCTCGCCCAAGCTGCGCATGCCTTCGCGCAACGCTTCCATCGCTTGGGACTGGTTATCCAACGCACCGGCAAGGTCATCTTGGCGCAACGCGCCCTCGGCCCGGTCCATCGCGCGGCCAGCGCGGTCAAGCGCGTCGCGGGCAGCCTCCCCTTCTTCGCCACCGACGCCGGGAAGGTTCCCCTCTTGTCGGCGTAATTCATTGCGCAGCGCCCGCTGGCGGTCTGCTAGACTTTGCCCCGGATCGCCGCCTTGGCCATCTTGGGGTTCGCCATTCTGGCCCTGGCCTTGCTGACCTTCGCCGGTTTCCCCGCCCTCTTGTTCGCCGTCAGGGCCTTGGCCTTGGCCGTTTTGCCCGGGTTGGCCATTGGGGTTGAACTGTTCCTGCAGATCACGAAACGCTTCGTCCGAAAGGCCCTGCTGTTCGCGCAGTGTTTGCCCCAAACCGTCAAGCGCCTGCTGGCCCGGACTTTGAGACCCGTTCTGGCCCTGCGTGACCCGCATGTTTTCCATCATCTGGCTTAGCTGATCCAACAGCTGCTGAGCCTCGGCCATCCGGCCCTGCTCCATCAGTTCTTGTATCCGGTCCAACAGATCTTGCAGCTGATCGCCGGTTATTTCCTGTGACTGCTGATTTTCCGAAAGCTGCTGTTGCTGCCCGTCTTGCTGCTGTTGTTCTGCAAGTTGACGGATGTAGTCATCCATCGCATCGCGAAGTTCCTGCATCAGATCGGCAATTTCATCTTCGTTCACGCCATTGCGCATTGCTTCGGACAGCCGATCTTGGGCGCGGCGCAGACGTTCCAGCGCGTCGGCAAGGTTTCCGTCTTCGATTTTAAGCGCGATATCCCACAACACCTGCGCGATTTCATCGCGCACCTCGGGCGACAGGACATCGTTCGCCTCTAGCTGGCGCAACGCTGTGCGCAGTTGAAGATAGGTAGAGCCATCCCGGAAAATGTCATCGGGGCGATAGCTGACCGCGCGCAAAACCTGCGCAACCCGTCCAGCGTTCTGGGTGGTCCACAGAAGATCACGCCGCTGTTCAATAATCGCCTTCGCCAGCGTATCAAAGAAACGGCGACCGGGAAGAGAAACGGCCAAAGGCTCTGTCTGGCCTTCCTGACCTTTGGCATCTTCGACGCTTAGCACCACGTTCACCGGCAGGCCGACCCACGGGTGTTCGGACAGGTTATCGACAAGCACCTCTTCGATACTGGCGCGGTTTCCGGTGATCGGCATCGGCAGATCAAGCACCAGCTTTTCGCGAGGCTCGGGATCGGCTGCCAGCCCGAAACGCCGATCAACGCTGGCCAGATCAAGCGTGATCGTCGCCTTCCCCGCCAACACGCCATAGTCATCAGCAGCGGTGAACGGCAGCTGCATCTCGCCAGAGGCTTTACGCTCCATCGTGCCGTTGAAGGTCACGACGGGAACCGCATCCGGGCTGATCGCGATGGCCCATTCGCGTCCGCCGGGGCCCGCAATCGCGATGCTGCCCTCTTGATCAACCTCGAAGTCATGCGCCATTTCCTGCGCAGGGGCGGAGCCCGCCGAAACGGTTTCCGTCACGGTCAAACTGCCCACTTCGCCATAAAGGCGCAGGGTCACGCGGCTGCCCTGTGGCAAGGTCAAATCCCCGGCCGCGATGTCATTCAGGTACAGCGTTGGCTTGCTGGTATATGCGGGCGGTTCGACCCAACCTTCCCACGCCGGGCCACTTGCCAGCGCCGCACCCGGCCCCGTGGCGATATCGGCCACAGTTGTCACCCGCCACAATGATCCGAAAAGAACCGCAGCCGCAAAAAGCGTAACAGCGACATAGCGCAGACCGTAACGGTCACGCGCCGAAACCCGCAGATCAGGGGACACCGCGCGGGCCTGCTGAACCCGTTCGGCCATGCGCCCCAAATGCGCCTTCCACACCGCCTCGGACGCGGCATCGCCTGCGCCAATGGCCTGTGTATCGGCAAGGGCTGTGATCGGACGACCGGGAAGGGTTTGATCCAACCGCTCTAACGCTTCGGCGGCTTTGGGCCAATGAAACGCCCGCCAGCCGGAAACCAACGCCCAGACCGACGCGATCGCGCCAAGCCCAAGGCCAGCCCAAACCGCCTCAACCGGGAGCTCTTCGTGAAGGCCGAACGCAAGTGCGGCAAGGATCAGAAACAGCACCGTCCACAGTGGCCAGAACGCCCGCGTTGCGCGTTCGGCGACCATACCCCAGCGCGTAAGACGCAGGGGCCGGGCCAGCGCTTTCAGCGCCATTTCAGGGGTGCGGTTTATATCCGTCATGCCTCATTCCGGGGCCTGACAACGCGACCTGCGCGTCAGAGCCATTCCGGAATGGTATCGCGGTTTATGATCTCGTCAAAGGTGGGACGGGCACGGATTACGGCAAATTGATCCTCATGCACCAAAACTTCGGGGATCAGGGGCCGTGTGTTGTATTCCGACGACATCACAGCGCCATACGCCCCTGCCGAACGGAACGCGACCAGATCACCGGGGCCAACCGGGGGCATATCCCTTTGTTTTGCAAAGGTATCACCGGATTCGCAGACCGGGCCGACGATGTCATAGCGCGCCTGTTCGGTGCCTGCTTTGGCTTCGATAACCGGAACGATGTCATGGTATGCGCCATACATCGCCGGTCGCACCAAATCGTTCATCGCCGCGTCAAGAATCAGGAAATCGCGGCCTTCGCCCGACTTCACATAGATCACACCAGACACCAGAATCCCCGCGTTGCCTGCGATCAGGCGGCCGGGTTCGATTTCGATTTCACAATTCAGATGGCCCAACACCTCTTTCACCATCGCGCCGTATTCGACGGGCAAAGGCGGTGCTTCGTTGGAGCGTTCATAAGGAATGCCAAGCCCGCCGCCCAGATCAAGGCGGCGAATGTTGTGCCCTTCGGCGCGCAAAGTCTCTGTCAGTTCGGCCACCTTGCGATAGGCCATCGCGAACGGCTCAAGATCGGTCAGCTGGCTGCCGATGTGCACGTCGATCCCAACGACATCCAAACCCTTCAGGGCGGCGGCTTCGGCGTAAACCTCTTTCGCGCGGGCGATGGGAATGCCGAACTTGTTTTCCGATTTGCCAGTGGCAATCTTTTCGTGGGTCTTCGCATCCACATCAGGGTTCACGCGAATGGTCACGGGGGCGATCTTGCCCAAAGACAGCGCAACCTCGTTCAGGGCCAGCATCTCTGGCTCGCTTTCAAGGTTGAACTGGCGAATGCCACCTTCCAGCGCCGCGCGCATTTCTTCGCGGGTTTTACCCACGCCGGAAAATACGATCTTATCGCCTGCAAAGCCGGCCGCCTTGGCGCGCGCATATTCACCGCCCGACACCACATCGACGCCCGCGCCCAGCCCAGCGATCAGTTTCAACACCGCTTGGTTCGAATTCGCCTTCATCGCATAGCAGACAAGGTGATCGACACCTTCAAGTGCTTCGTCGAACAGCTTGAAATGGCGCGTCAGCGTCGCAGTGGAATAGCAATAGAACGGAGTCCCCACCGCCTGAGCAATCTGAGGCAGCGGGACATCTTCGGCGTGCAGAACGCCATCGCGATAAAGAAAGTGATCCATGCCCGCGCTCTTAGCATAAGCGCGGCACAATGCAATTCAGATCAGGCCTAAAGCCCCACGCTGACGGCAACATTCCCTGTCCGCACCCCAACCGAACTGCTTGTCGTGACCCCATTGCTGCCGATCCCGATGGATGTGTTAAGGGTCGGCTTAACTGGCGGGCCATCGGCACCGCAGGCGGCAAGGGTTAAAACGGCAAACAGGATCGCGGGTTTCATCCAAGAGTTTCCTTCCAGCGGGCAACTTGAGCACGCACCTGATCAGGCGCAGTCCCACCATAGCTCATCCGGCTGGAAACGGAGTTCTGAACCCCCAGAACACCGAAAACATCGGCGTTAATCTGCGCATTGACGCCCTGCATGTCTTCCAATGACAGGTCCGGCAAATCGCACCCTTTGCTTTCCGCCAGCGCCACCAAGGCACCTGTTACGTGGTGGGCATCGCGGAACGGCATATTCAGCGCCCGCACCAACCAGTCAGCCAAATCGGTGGCTGTGGAAAAGCCCGACGCCGCCGCAGCCTCAAGCGGGCCTTGGTTCGCGTTCATGTCTTTAACCATGCCTTCCATCGCGGCCAGCGCCAGCATCAGGTTATCGGCGGCATCAAAGACTTGTTCTTTGTCTTCCTGCATGTCCTTGGAATATGCCAGCGGCAGGCCCTTCATCACCATCAGCAACGCAGTGTTCGCACCGAAAATCCGCCCGATCTTGGCGCGGATCAGCTCTGCCGCGTCGGGGTTCTTTTTCTGCGGCATGATCGACGATCCGGTCGAGAAACGGTCAGACAGCGTCACAAACCGGAACTGGGCCGAAGACCAGATCACCAACTCTTCGGCGAACCGGCTAAGGTGCATCGCGGTGATGGAGGCGCAGGACAGAAACTCCAGCGCGAAGTCACGGTCGGCCACAGCGTCCAACGAGTTTGCAGTCGGGCGGTCAAAGCCCAGCGCCTCGGCCGTCATGTGACGGTCGATGGGGAAGGACGTACCGGCCAACGCGGCGGAACCTAGCGGGCATTCGTTCATACGCGCGCGCGCATCGCGGAAACGGGAAAGGTCGCGCCCCAGCATTTCGACATAGGCCATCATATGATGGCCCCATGTTACGGGCTGCGCGGTTTGCAGGTGGGTAAAGCCGGGCATCACCCAATCGGCGCCTGCTTCGGCCTGTGACAGCAGCGCGCGGATCAGCGCCTCAATCCCTTGCATCGCGGCGTCCATCTGATCGCGGACCCACAGTTTGAAGTCGGTCGCGACCTGATCATTCCGGCTGCGCGCGGTGTGCAGACGGCCAGCGGGTTCGCCGATCACCTCTTTCAGCCGCGCCTCCACATTCATGTGGATGTCTTCCAACGCGGTGGAAAACTGAAACGTTCCGCCCTCTATTTCTGACAAGACCGTGAGCAGCCCTTCCCGGATCGCTTCGGCATCGTTAGAGGTAATGATGCCCGTTTGGGCCAGCATCGCCGCGTGGGCGCGGGAACCTTGAATATCTTGCGCTGCAAGCCGTTGGTCGTACCCGATCGAGGCGTTGATCGCCTCCATGATTGCGTCCGGTCCGGCGGCGAAGCGTCCGCCCCACATTGCGTTTGAGCTGTCTTTGGTCATGAGATCGTCCCTGGAGGGAAATGAATGAGCTGGTTGCGTTTTGTCGTCCTCTACACGGCCCTTGCGCTTGGTGCAAATACCGCCGCCGCAGATGTGGCAATGTTGGAAGGGTTGCGCGAAGGCACGATCAAGAAGCTGAACTTCCATTCGGAACCCGCGCCGGTGCCCGAAGCCGACCTAGTGGACCTAGAGGAAAACCCGCGCAGCCTGTCGGAATTTCACGGCAAATACGTCGTGCTGAACTTCTGGGCGACATGGTGCGCGCCCTGCCGCAAGGAAATGCCGGGGCTGGACGCGTTGCAGGCCGAACTGGGTGGCGAAACGTTTGAGGTTGTCACCGTGGCCGTCGGCCGAAACCCCCTGCCCGCCATTAAAAAGTTCTTTGGCGAAACAGGGGTGGAAAACCTGGTGGCCCTGCGCGACCCAAAGATGGTGCTTTCCCGTTCGATGGCGGTTCTGGGGCTGCCCGTAACCGTGATCCTGAACCCCGAAGGGCAGGAAATCGCCCGCCTTCAAGGCGACGCGGAATGGGATAGCGAAAGCGCAAAGGCGATTGTTAAGGCGTTGGTCGCAACTCCTGAACAGTAAGCGTAACAACACAAACTGTTTTAGATTGACCCTTTTGAAAACCACTGCGATTTGTTCAGCGCAGTCAAAAAAACCATATTTTAAAAAGGTACTATCATGATTTTCCGCAAACTAGCCGCCGCCACCGTTGGGTTCGCTCTGTTCGCTACCGTCGCTTCGGCAGACGATTTCAAGCGGATCAAAACCGAGGTCGGCTTTCGTAAAGCTGTTGTTGACCGCGTGTTTGGTAACGAAACTGGCAGCGGCACCTACAATGCCAACGGCACTCTCACCGGAAAATTTGGCGGGCAAGAGCTAAGCGGTAAATGGATCTGGACCGCGGGCCACGTTTGCCGCACCGCCCAATTGGGCGACAAAGATCTTGGCACAGACTGCCAGCGCATCGAATACAAGGGCAAAACCCTTCGCGTGACGCGCGACAAAGGCGAAGGTAAATCAGTTTTGTACGAACTAAAGTAATCTCGCCCCCCTGCTGGCCATTACTTAACGCTACGCAATCTTTGACACGCGGCACCTCTCCCTTGCTTAATAATATGCGAGGCAAGGGAGGAGCCATGCCCCTAAGCGTGTTATTACCACTGGTCGTGATTGGCATCGCGGGCATCGCGGTGCTGTTGCATCTGCTTGGCTATTCGCGGCCCGCGACCATTCGTGATGCCATCCATGCCAAACAGCTTTGGCTGCATCACTGGCCCGACGACATCGTCACAGACGCCAAGGTCTGCGCCGATGGGCGTGCCGCGCTGGTTCAAACGGCGAAGGGCACCGGGCTGGTGTGGAGCTTTGGCGCCGACACCTCGGCAAGATTGCTGACCAACGCCCACGCAAAACGGATCAAGCATGGCCTTCGCATCCGCATGCCCGACTTTACCGCCCCTGCTGTCAAACTCCGCCTGCCCGATGCCGAAGCAATCGAGTGGATGGGAGAGATTGAAAGGACAACTCAATGACCGATCAGATCACTTTTCCAGATGTCGTTTCATGGGCCGTGCCGCTGTTCATCGCCGCAATTCTGGCAGAGCTGATGTGGATTCACATCAAGGGCAAGGGCGGGCGGTATGAAACGCGTGATGCGTTGACCTCGCTTATCATGGGGGCGGGGAACGTGGCCTCGGGCATCCTGTTGGGGTTCATCGCCTATGGGTTCTTTATGGTTCTGTGGGAAATCACGCCGCTGAACCTTGGCACCTCGTGGCTGGTGATCGCGCTGTGCTTTGTGCTGGATGATCTGCGCTATTACTGGGTGCATCGGTTTGGGCACCGCATCCGCTGGGTCTGGGCCAGCCATGTGAACCACCATTCCAGCCAGCATTACAACCTGACCACCGCGCTGCGCCAGACATGGACCGGCACGTTCACTTTTATGATAATCATCCGCGCGCCGCTGATCCTGTTGGGGTTCCACCCGGCGATGGTGCTTTTCGTTGGTGGGCTGAACCTGATCTATCAGTTCTGGATCCACACAGAGGCAATCGTGCGCATGCCCAAGTGGTTCGAAGCGGTGATGAACACGCCCAGCCACCATCGCGTACACCACGGCCGCAACGCGCGGTATCTGGATGCGAACTATGCCGGGGTGTTCATCATCTGGGACAAGATGTTTGGTACATTCGTGCCTGAACAGGACGATGAAAAGGTCGATTATGGGCTGGTACAGAACCTTGGCACGTTCAACCCGCTGCGCGTCGCTTTTCACGAATGGATCGGCATTTTCCGCGATATGGCACAGCCAGGCCTAACCCTGCGCGAACGTTGGATGTATGCCGTCGCCCCTCCGGGCTGGAGCCATGATGGTTCGCGCGACATGTCCGAAGCGATCAAGAAAAAGCACCTGACCCGCCACCCCGAAGACCGCGGCACACCGGGCTTCGAAAACCTTTAGCCCAGCGCCGCCACACGATCATGGGCAGGGCAGGTTGTCAGGTGGTCGTTAACCATGCCGACGGCCTCCATGAACGCATAGACGATTGTGGGGCCGACGAACTTGAACCCGGCCTTCTTCAGGTCTTGCGAAATCTGCTTGGACAGTGCCGTTTCGGTTGGCACATCGGCCATCGTTTCAAAACGCGGCTGATGTGGTTTACCCCCGACATAGGCCCACAAGAAGGTATCGAACCCCTGATCGGCCTCTATCACCTGCCACGCGCGGGCGTTGCCGATGGTGGCCTCGATCTTGCCCCGGTGCCGGATGATGCCGGGGTTCTGCAATAGGCGCTGAACATCATCTTCGCCCCAGGCCGCGATGATATTCGGGTCAAACCCGGCAAAAGCCTCGCGGAAGGCATCGCGCTTTTTCAGAATGGTGATCCAGCTTAGCCCGGCCTGAAACCCATCCAGAATCAGTTTTTCCCATAACGCGCGGCTGTCATACTCGGGCACGCCCCATTCGGTGTCGTGGTAGTCGATATAAATCTGTTCCTGCCCGCACCAGTCACACCGATCGCCCATGAAAATGCATTCCTTCCAATGCCTTGCGCCAATACGTCGGCTTTTAGCACAATTAGAACAAAATGCGAATATTAAGCGATTGTTAGGGTGTTTGCCCCCATCCTTCCTTTAACCTGAACGGAGGGTTAAATGCACAACAGCGTGGAATTTTCGGGGTTTTCGACATCTGGGATCGATGACAGCCCGCTTTCGGCCGCCGTTAGTGCGCGCGACCGCGATACGCTTTCGATGGTGCGCCATGCGTTACATCATCGAAACGTCGCCCTCGCCTTTCAACCGGTGATAAGCACCAACGAGGAAACGACCCCCGCCTTTTACGAAGGGTTGATACGGGTTCTTGACGAAACCGGGCGCGTGATCCCTGCGAAAGATTTCATAGGCGTTGTGGAAACCACGGAATTGGGCCGCATCGTCGACTGCGTCGCACTTGAATTGGGGCTTAGCACCTTGGCCGATCAACCGGGTCTGCGACTGGCAATTAACATGTCTGCGCGTTCTATCGGCTATCAACGTTGGATGCAGACGCTAAATCACGGACTGGCCCAAGACCCCACAATCGCAGAGCGGCTTATTCTGGAAATCACAGAACGCTCTGCCATGCAGATGCCCGAACTTGTCACCGTTTTCATGAAAGAGCTTCAGCATCGCGGCATCGCCTTTGCCTTGGATGACTTTGGCGCGGGCTTCACCGCCTTCCGCTATCTGAAAGAGTTCTATTTTGACATCCTCAAGATTGACGGCCAGTTCATTCGAGGAATCGCCGATAACCCCGACAATCAGGTTTTGACAAACGCGCTCATCTCTATCGGGCAGCATTTTGACATGTTTACCGTGGCTGAAAGCGTTGAAAGTGCTGCAGATGCAAAATTTCTAAAAGATTCGGGAATCGACTGCATGCAGGGCTACTTCTTTGGCGCGCCTAGCTTAAAACCGCACTGGAACCTTCCCTTACGGCAACAAAAAACCGCCTGACTGCGGCATATTTCGCACCTGCAGCACAAGATTGTTGCGCCAAAGGTGCCGAACGCTTACCACTTATGCAATCCAGTGGGGGATTTAGGGTGTCGGACATATGTATCGGCGACCCCCCGCCCCCATGGCAACCTGAGGGGAGAGGACATACCCATGACCAATGTAGTGATCGTTTCGGCAGGCCGAACCGCAGTCGGCAGCTTTAGCGGCGCCTTCGCCAACACACCGGCACATGACCTTGGCGCAACCGTTCTTGAGGCGATCGTCGAACGTGCCGGCATCGATAAATCCGAGGTTTCCGAAACCATCCTCGGTCAGGTGCTGACTGCCGGCCAAGGCCAAAACCCAGCCCGTCAGGCACATATCAACGCGGGCCTTCCGATCGAATCCGCCGCTTGGGGCATCAACCAAGTTTGCGGTTCCGGCCTTCGCGCCGTAGCCCTTGGCGCACAGCACATCCAACTTGGCGACGCGGCAATCGTAGCTGCGGGCGGTCAGGAAAACATGTCGATGTCCCCCCATGTCGCGAACCTGCGCAAGGGTCACAAGATGGGCGACATGTCCTTCATCGACTCGATGATCCGTGACGGTCTGTGGGATGCGTTCAACGGTTATCACATGGGCCAGACGGCCGAAAACGTCGCAGAAAAGTGGCAGATCAGCCGCGAGATGCAGGACGAATTCGCAGTCGCATCCCAAAACAAAGCCGAGGCCGCACAGAAGGCTGGCAAGTTCGCCGACGAAATCGTCGCCTACACCGTGAAAAACCGCAAAGGCGATATCGTGGTGGATCAGGATGAATACATCCGCCACGGCGCGACCATGGAAGCGATGCAAAAACTGCGCCCAGCCTTTACCAAAGACGGCTCGGTTACTGCGGCAAACGCATCCGGCCTGAACGATGGCGCCGCCGCCGTTCTGTTGATGAGCGCGGAAGAAGCCGAAAAGCGCGGGCTGGAGCCGCTGGCGCGTATCGTATCCCATGCGACTGCGGGCCTTGACCCTTCGATCATGGGCGTGGGGCCGATCTTTGCGTCGCGCAAAGCGTTGGATAAAGCAGGCTGGAAAGCTGACGATCTGGATCTGGTCGAAGCAAACGAAGCCTTCGCCGCACAGGCCTGTGCTGTGAACAAAGACATGGGCTGGAACCCAGAAATCGTGAACGTGAACGGCGGCGCAATTGCCATTGGTCACCCAATTGGTGCGTCCGGTTGCCGTGTTCTGAACACCCTGTTGTTCGAAATGAAACGCCGCGATGCGAAAAAAGGCTTGGCTACGCTGTGTATTGGTGGTGGCATGGGTGTGGCAATGTGTCTTGAACGTCCATAAATCTCAAAAACGTGGGCGCAACATTATTGCGCCCACGAAGCTATTTAAGTAACACCATTGCTGGAACACATTAAAACCCCTAGGAGGAATCATGGCTAGAGTCGCACTTGTTACCGGTGGCACACGTGGCATCGGCGCGGCAATTTGCGTTGCCCTTAAAGAGGCCGGCTATACCGTCGCTGCGAACTTTGCCGGTAACGAAGAAGCCGCTGCGAAATTCACCGAAGAAACCGGCATCAAAACCTATAAGTGGTCTGTCGCAGACTACGACGCCTGTGTCGCTGGTATCGCCAAGGTCGAAGAAGAGCTTGGCCCGATCGACGTCTTGGTGAACAACGCCGGTATCACGCGCGATTCCATGTTCCACCGGATGACCCGCGAACAGTGGCAAGAGGTGATCGACACCAACCTCAGCGGTGTATTCAACATGACCCACCCTGTTTGGCCCGGCATGCGCGAACGCAAGTTCGGCCGCGTTGTGACGATCTCGTCCATCAACGGTCAAAAAGGTCAGGCCGGTCAGGCGAACTATTCCGCAGCGAAAGCGGGCGATCTTGGCTTCACCAAAGCGCTGGCCCAAGAAGGCGCGCGCGCTGGCATCACTGTGAACGCAATCTGCCCCGGCTATATCGGCACCGATATGGTTATGGCTGTGCCGGAAAAAGTACGCGACGCAATCATTTCGCAGATCCCCGTCGGCCGCCTTGGCGAGCCCGAGGAAATCGCGCGCTGCGTGGTGTTCCTTGCATCTGACGACGCGGGTTTCATCACCGGTTCGACGATCACGGCGAACGGCGGTCAGTTCTTCGTCTGACCCGTTGCGATACGGACAAAATCGCACCACCCCGTCGGGGTGGTGCACCCGCGCGGGACGATCCACGCCTTTTGCGCACTCACAACTGCCAGAAATGCCTCGTTTGACGCCTTTGCCGGTAAGTTTGTCGATATCCCATCAAACCATCTAGCACCGCACGCGATCGCGCCCTAACCTGCGGCATATGCTTCGTTTTGCCCTTTCACGCATTTTATCCCTGACGCTTAGCCTGATCGCGGCCAGTCTTGTTATTTTCGCAGTGATCGAGGTTATTCCCGGCGACCCTGCCGCGTTCATGTTGGGCCTGAACGCTCAGCCCGAAACGGTCGAGGCGTTGCGCGAAGAACTGGGCCTGAACGGAACCCTGCCCGCGCGATACCTAAGCTGGGTTGGCGGGCTGTTGGTCGGTGACTTCGGGCATTCTTATACCTACCGCGTGCCGGTGGTTGATCTGGTGATGCAGCGGCTTTGGGTTTCACTTCCACTGGCGGCCTATGCGCTTGCGCTGTCCACGCTGATCGCCTTTCCCGTCGGGCTGATCGCCGCCGCACGGCGGGGTCAGCCGACCGACTACGGCATTATGGGCGCGACCCAACTTGGCATCGCCGTGCCAAATTTTTGGTTCGCGATGCTGCTGGTGCTGGTCTTCGCCATCAACCTACGCTGGTTTTCGGCTGGTGGCTTTCCGGGATGGGACAACGGCATCGGCCCGGCGATAAAGGCGCTGACCCTGCCTGCAGTCGCTTTGGCATTGCCACAGGCCTCGATCCTGGCGCGGGTTCTACGCTCCGCCCTGATAGACACCTTGGGGCAAGATTACATCCGCACCGCACGCGCCAAGGGGCTTAGCCGCCGTCAGGCGCTCACGCGTCACGCTTTGCGCAATGCGATGATCCCGGTGCTGACGATCATCGGGCTGCAATTCTCGTTTCTGCTGGCCGGGGCGATCATCATTGAAAACGTGTTCTTCCTGCCCGGCCTTGGCCGCCTGATCTTTCAGGGCATCACCCAACGCGACCTGATCGTGGTGGAAAGCGTGGTGATGCTGCTGGTATTTGCGGTGATCATGGTCACCTTCCTTGTCGATATGGCCTACGCGCTGGTCGACCCACGGCTAAGGCACAAACGATGAGGTGGCCGGTTCAGCTGACCCTTGGCGCAACGCTTAGCGCGGTGTTCTTGCTGGCGGCGGGGCTGTCCTTTGTCTGGGTGCCACATGACGTGACGGCGATCAGCATCGCCGACAAGTTAAAGCCCTCCTCTGCCACCTTCTTTTTGGGCACGGATCACTTCGGCCGCGATATCCTGTCGATGCTGATGGTGGGCGCGCGCACCTCTATTGCCGTGGCGCTGATCGCCGTGGGGATCGGCATCGCCATCGGCGTGCCCCTGGGCCTGACCGCAGCCGCCCGAAAAGACAGCCTGCTGGACGAGGTTATCATGCGCGGCAATGACCTGATCTTTGCCTTCCCGTCGCTTGTCATCGCGATCCTGATCACGGCGGTGTTCGGGCCGTCCGCCGTGAACGCCATCATCGCCATCGGCATCTTCAACATCCCCGTGTTCGCCCGCGTGGCCCGTGGTGGCGCGCTAAGCCTGTGGACGCTGGATTACATCCTTGCCGCCCGCGTCGCCGGCAAGAACGCGCTGCGCATCAGTGTCGAACACATCCTGCCCAACATCCTGAACCTGCTGATCGTGCAGGGCACAATTCAGTTCAGCCTCGGGATTCTGGCCGAGGCGGGGCTGTCTTACGTCGGCCTAGGTGCACAGCCCCCAACACCAAGCTGGGGCCGGATGCTGGCCGATGCGCAAACGATGATCTACACCGCGCCACGCCTTGCGATCCTGCCGGGGCTGGCGATTGTGTTCACCGTGCTGGGGCTGAACCTGATGGGCGACGGGTTGCGCGACCTGCTGGACCCAAGGGTGCGGAGGGCACGAGGATGATATCGCTTCAGAACCTATCGCTTGCGATCCACGGCACGCCGATCCTGCGGGATGTGTCGTTCGACATCACGCCCGGTCAGGTGTTCGGGCTGGTGGGCGAAAGCGGGTCGGGCAAATCGATGACCGCGCAGGCGTTGATGCAACTGCTGCCGCATGGCGCCGAAACCTCGGGCCGCGCGATGCTGGACGGGACCGACCTGCTGACCACGCCCGAACCGCAGATGTGCGCCATTCGTGGCAACCGTATCGGGATGATCTTTCAAGAGCCGATGACCGCGCTGAACCCGGTACAGACCATTGGTGATCAGGTGGCCGAAACCCTGTTGATCCACGGGCAGGCAACAAGGGGAGAGGCCCTGCGCATCGCCCGCCAGCGGCTTGATCGGGTGGGCCTGCCGGAAACCCGCTTTCCCCTGTCGCGTTATCCGCATGAGCTGTCCGGTGGGCAGCGGCAGCGGGTCTGCATCGCCATGGCCATCGCGCTGCGCCCCGAACTGCTGATCGCGGACGAACCGACCACTGCACTGGACGTGACCACTCAGGCGCAAATCCTAGACCTGCTGAAAGGGTTGGTAGGGGAAGAGCAGATGGCCCTGATGCTAATTACCCATGATCTGGCGGTGGTGGCGGGCATGGCCGACCATCTGGCCGTGATGCGCAAGGGTGAGGTGGTCGAACAAGGCCCCACTGAAACCGTCTTCAGCGAAATGCGCCATCCCTATACCCGGCAGCTTTTCGAAGCGTCCGGCCACCACCCCGACAGCTTGGCAAAACCGCAGGGCACGCCCCTGTTGCAGGTGAAAGAAGCTGTTCGCGAATACCCCGTCGCCCGCACCGGCCTCTTTCACCGCCCGCCACCTTTCCGTGCCGTGGATGGCGTCAGCTTTGTGATCAAACAGGGCGAAAGCCTGGGGCTGGTGGGGGAATCCGGCTGCGGCAAATCCACCCTCACCCGCGCAATTCTGGGGTTGGACCCACTGCAGGGCGGCGAAATCCGGCTGGATGGCGAAGCGGTGCACGCGGGCCAGCACATGCCCGCCCATATGCGCCGCAAGATGCAGGTGGTGTTTCAAGACCCCTATGGCAGTTTCAACCCCCGCCACCGGGTGCGCCGCCTTATTGCGGAACCTTTCCACCTGACCGGGCGGCCCGACGATGCCAACGCGCGGATCGATCAGGTGTTAGAGGCTGTCGGCCTTGCCCCCCAAGACGCGGGCAAGTTCATCCACGAATTTTCGGGCGGTCAACGACAGCGCATCGCCATCGCCCGTGCCCTGATCACCCGGCCCGAACTGATCGTGCTGGACGAGGCAGTCTCGGCGCTTGATGTGCGGGTGCGGGCGCAAATCCTTGATCTGCTGGCGGATCTTAGGGGTGAATTTGGGCTGTCTTACCTGTTTATCAGCCACGACCTTGGGGTGGTGCGGTCGATCACCGACAGGGTGCTGGTGATGAAGGCGGGCCAGATCGTGGAACATGGTGAAACCGAAACCGTATTCACCGCCCCACGCCACGATTATACCAAATCATTAATTGCCGCCGCGCCGGTTATTCCGGCAGAATGGCAGGCGGAGGGGCGACATGCGGGACCTTTGGTTTGATTCCAAACAGCTTTTGATCGGTGGGGTCTGGAAGGCCCCTGCAGGCGTCTTACCGGTCGAAGATCCATCGACCGGCCAGCAGATCTCCGAAATTGCGCGCGGCACGGCCAGCGACATAGACGAAGCCGTTGCCGCCGCCACGACCGCTTTGCAGGGCGACTGGGGCCGTGCCACTGCCGCCGAACGCGGGCGCGTTCTGACACGCATCGGCCAGCTTGTACTGGAACGGCAAGAGGAATTGGCCCAGCTAGAAGCGCAGGACGTCGGCAAACCGTTGACCCAAGCCCGCGCTGATGCCGTGGCGCTGGCCCGGTACATGGAATTCTATGGCGGCGCGGCGGATAAGGTGATGGGGCAGACCATCCCCTATCTTGATGGTTACACCGTCTACACCTTGCGCGAACCGCATGGGGTCACGGGGCATATCGTGCCGTGGAATTACCCGATGCAGATCATTGGGCGTTCTGTCGGCGCGGCCTTGGCAATGGGCAACGCCTGCGTGCTGAAACCCGCAGAAGAGGCGTGTCTGACCGCCCTCGCCTTCGCACGTATCGCCGAACAGGCAGGCCTGCCGACAGGGGCATTGAACGTGGTGCCCGGATTGGGCGAGGAAGCGGGCGCGGCGTTGACCGCCCATCCCGGTGTTCACCACATTTCATTCACCGGGTCGGTGGGCGTCGGCAAACTGGTGCAAAAGGCCGCCGCCGAAAACGTGGTGCCTGTAACGCTGGAACTGGGCGGGAAATCCCCGCAGGTGGTGTTTGCCGACGCGGATCTGAAGGCCGCGCTGCCGTTTCTGGTGAACGCAGGCGTGCAGAACGCGGGACAAACCTGCTCTGCCTCGTCGCGCATCTTGGTACAGCGGCCTGTCTATGATCAGGTACTAAACATGATGGCCGCACGCTATCGCGAGCTGCGCGTTGGCCCGGCGGTGGATGACCTGAACCTTGGGCCACTGATCTCTGCCCGCCAGAAAGAGATTGTTGAGGGCTTTCTTGCCCAAGGCCAAGACCTTGAAACCGCCGCCACGGGCACGATCATCGGCAACGCCCCAGCGGGCGGGCACTATGTTGCGCCGACCCTGCTGGCCGGGGTCAGCCCACAGCACAAACTGGCACAGGATGAGATTTTCGGCCCGGTTCAGGCGCTGATCCCCTTCGATGACGAAGAAGAGGCCGTACAGATCGCAAATGGCACCGACTATGGCCTAGTCGCGTCGATCTGGTCGCGCGACGGCGGGCGGCAGATGCGGTTGGCCAAACGACTGCGCGCCGGGCAGGTGTTTATCAACAATTACGGCGCGGGCGGCGGTGTCGAACTGCCCTTTGGTGGGGTCGGCAAATCGGGCCATGGCCGCGAAAAGGGGTTCGAGGCGCTGTATGGGTTTTCGACACTGAAAACCGTGGCCGCGCACCATGGCTAGGAAAGGGTTCTGATGCGACTGAACGGGAAAACGGCGATTGTCACCGGTGGCGGTTCGGGCTTTGGCGCGGGTATTGTGCGCAAATTCGCAGCCGAAGGCGCGCGGGTTATGGTGGCAGATATCAATCTGGACTCTGCACAAAGCATTGCCACCGAAACCGGCGGGATCGCCCATCAGGTTGACGTGGCGAACGATGCTTCGGTCAAATCCATGGCTACCGCAGCTTTCGCGGCTTTTGGCACCTTGGATATCCTCGTTAACAACGCGGGCGTCACGCACCTGCCCACCCTGATGGAGGACGTGACGGAGGAAGAATTTGACCGTGTCCTCGCCGTTAACGCCAAGTCCGTCTATCTGACAGCACGGCATTTCGTTCCGCATATGAAAAGCAACGGCAAGGGGGCAATTTTGAACATCGCCTCTACTGCGGGGGTGTCGCCCCGCCCGCGGCTGAACTGGTACAATGCCTCTAAGGGGTGGATGATCACGGCGACAAAGGCGATGGCCGTCGAACTAGCGCCAGAGGGCATCCGCGTGAACGCGCTGAACCCGGTCGCGGGTGAAACGCCATTGCTGGCCTCGTTCATGGGGGAAGACACGCCGGAAATGCGGGCGAAATTCCTTTCGACCATCCCGCTTGGCCGGTTCTCAACCCCTGAAGATCTGGGCAATGCCGCGTGCTTCCTGTGTTCGGACGAGGCCAGCATGATTACCGGCGTCGCGATGGAAGTGGACGGCGGGCGCTGTGTGTAAGCAAAGCCCCCTGCCCCAAGCCCAAACAACCGCAACGTCAAAACCGAGGATTTGATGAAACCCGGACCCCGCAATTTGATCACCGATGTTGCCGGCCTTCGAGTTGGCAATGCCGAGGACGATGGCGTTAAAACCGGCGTCAGCGTCTTGCTGGGCGATGTGCCGTTCACGGCGGCCGTGAATGTCATGGGCGGTGCGCCCGGCACGCGGGAAACCGACCTGTTGGCCCCTGATAAATTGGTGCAAGAAGTCGACGCGCTGGTCCTGTCGGGCGGATCGGCCTTTGGGTTGGATGCGGCATCAGGCGTGGCTGATGCGCTGCGCGAACAAGGGCGCGGCTTTGCCGTGGGCGATCAACGCGTGCCGATTGTACCCGGTGCCATCTTGTTCGACCTGCTGAACGGCGGGGCCAAAGATTGGGCCGAAAACCCCTATAAAACGTTGGGCCGCACGGCGCTTGCCAATGCCAGTGAAACCTTCGCGCTTGGCACCAAGGGTGCCGGAACGGGCGCAACGACTGCCGCCCTGAAGGGCGGGCTTGGGTCGGCGTCTGTCGTGTTGGATTGCGGCATCACCGTTGGCGCGCTGGTCGCAGTAAATGCGCTGGGGGCCGTCACCATGGGCGATGGGCCGGAATTTTGGGCCGCTCCGTTCGAGATGAGCCACGAATTTGGCGGCAAGGGCATCGGAAAACATGACCCCCACCAAGAGCCCCGCCCCGAAGCGCGGCTGGGCGAAAACACCACAATCGCCATCATCGCCACCGACGCCGCGTTGACGCAGGCCCAAGCCACGCGGCTGGCCGTTGCTGCCCATGACGGAATGGCGCGTGCGATTGTGCCCAGTCACACGCCATTTGACGGTGATCTGATATTTACCGCAGCCACCGGGGCAAAACCCCTGCCCGACCCCGCCTTTGAGGCGCTGCGCCTTGGGCATGCCGCAGCCACCTGTCTGGCGCGCGCGATTGCGCGCGGGGTTCATCAGGCAACGCCAGCCCCCGGTGACACATTGCCAACATGGGCGGAAAAGTTCGGCTAACCGCCACCCAACAGCGTTTCCATCAGCCCGCTTTCAGGGTTTTGCAGGTCATCAATCACATCGAAGTGGTGCAGCCCCGGCGCGATGTGCAGCGGCACGTTCCACGCAGTGGCCAACGCCTCTGACTGTTCAAGGAACACCGGGCGTTCATCCGCCCCGACCCAGACGGTTGTTGGAACCGTCAGGGCAAGCGGTTGCAACGCCGGGCTTTCCGCAGTTGCCGCAGCCTCGTCCAGATCAAAAATCTTGTTCATCGCGGTGTGCATAAGCGGGCGAAGGTCGGCCACACCGGAAATTGGCACGGCACCGACAATTCGCTCCGCCACATCGGCGGGCAAATTCGCATCAGCACAAAGCAACCGCGCCACCAGATGCCCACCCGCCGAATGCCCGGTCAGCACGATCGGCGCTGCAACCTGTGCCGCTGCGGCCAACACTGCAGAGCGCACGTCACGGGTAATGTCGGCAATGCACACCTCTTGTGCCAAGCGGTAAGACGGCATCGCCACGGCCCAGCCCCGCGCGACCGCGCCTTCTGCCAGATGGGACCAAAGTGATTTGTCGAATTTCAACCAATACCCGCCATGAACAAACACGACCAAACCGCGTGGGATGCCCTTGGGGGAAAACAGATCAAACCGCTGTCGGGCGTGCGTGCCATAGGGGATATCCAGCCGCGCATCCGCCTTTTCGCGCCACGACGCGGCGTCGGCGGCCCACCGTTTGGGATACGCCTCTGCTCCCTTGATGAAATCCGCATTTGAATAGGCTTCGTCGTAGTTCATCGCGGCCCCCAATCTGGCTGGACATAGCTGCCTGTGCGTGCTCTTCCATTACCAATCATTAGGAGGAAGATATATGCCCGCAACCGATCTTACCCAACTCCTGAAAGATCCGTCGCTTTTTGTGACGAAGGCCTTTGTTGCCGGGGAATGGGTCGAAGCCGACAACGGTGCAACGTTTGACGTTACCAACCCCGCCCGCGGCGACGTTATCTGCGCTGTCCCCGATCTGGGCCGCGCCGAAACTGCGCGCGCCATTGCCGCCGGTGAGCAGGCGCAAAAGGAATGGGGCAAACGCACCGCGAAAGAGCGCGCCAATATCCTGCGCCGCTGGTTCGACCTGATGATGGAAAACCAAGACGATCTTGGCCTTATCCTGACGGCTGAAATGGGCAAACCCGTTGCCGAAGCCAAGGGCGAAGTTGCCTATGGCGCGTCCTTCATCGAATGGTTCGCCGAAGAGGGAAAACGGATTTACGGCGAAACCATCCCCGGCCACCAACCCGACAAGCGGATCACCGTAATCCGCCAGCCAATCGGTGTTGTCGGCGCGATCACGCCCTGGAATTTCCCCAACGCGATGATCACCCGAAAAGCTGGCCCCGCACTGGCTGCGGGGTGCGCGTTTATCTCCAAGCCTGCGGCGGAAACCCCGCTATCGGCGCTGGCGCTGGCCGTGCTGGCCGAACGCGCGGGCCTGCCCAAGGGCATGCTTTCGGTCATCACGTCATCCGACGCGCCCGGCATCGGGCAAGAGTTCTGCGAAAACCCCGCCGTTCGCAAATTGACCTTTACCGGCTCCACCAACGTGGGCCGCATCCTGCTGCGGCAAGCCGCCGATCAGGTGATCAAATGTTCAATGGAACTGGGCGGCAACGCGCCCTTCATCGTGTTTGATGATGCCGATCTGGACGAAGCGGTTATCGGCGCGATTGCCTGCAAGTTCCGCAACAACGGCCAAACCTGCGTCTGCGCGAACCGCATCTATGTACAGGCCGGAGTCTATGACGCCTTCGCCGAAAAACTGACGAAAGCGGTTGCCGCATTGAAGGTTGGCGATGGCCTAAGCGGAGAGGCTGATCTTGGCCCGCTGATCACCGACAAAGCCGTCGAAAAGGTCGAAGAACACATCGCGGATGCCACAGCCAAAGGTGCGCAGATCATCCTTGGCGGCAAACGCCACGAAAAAGGCGGCACATTCTTCGAACCCACCATCGTGACCGGTGCCACGCAGGATATGCAGTTTTCGCAGGATGAAACCTTCGGCCCGCTTGCGCCGCTGTTCAAGTTCGAGGACGAGGACGACGTGATCGCCATGGCCAATGACACGATCTTTGGCCTTGCCTCGTATTTCTATGCCAACGACCTAAGCCGCGTTTATAAAGTGGCCGAGGCGTTGGAATACGGGATCGTTGGCGTGAACACCGGCATCATTTCGACCGAAGTCGCACCGTTTGGCGGGGTCAAACAATCCGGCCTTGGCCGCGAAGGATCCAGCCACGGGATCGAAGACTATCTGGAAATGAAATACATCTGCATGTCAGTCTAACGTCGGTTTTCACAAAACCGACACGCAAGTGTTACGCGCGGGTCATGGGAAATCGCCAATGGGTTCAGGCACTAACCTGAATCTGGGGGATCCTTTCCATGACCGCACGCTTGCTTGGCCTGACGTCAGTGATTGCGCTGACAGCAGGGGCCGCTTCGGCCGAAATGAATTTCAACCGCATCGCGTCTATCGCGACCATCGGCAACATGGCCGAAGGCGAAGATACCGCCCGCGAATCTTCGGCCGAGATTGTCGCCGCCACCGCCGATGGCATGACGCTGGTCTACACCGACAGCCCGCTAGAGGTGCTTGGTCTGATCGACATCACCGACCCCAAGGCACCTGCGCCCAAGGGCAACATTGAACTGGGCGGCGAACCCACTTCGGTCGCCGTTGTCGGCGCCTCCGCGCTGGTCGGTGTGAACACATCGGAAAGCTACACCGCGCCATCGGGTTACATCGCCTCCATCAACACCGCTGACGGCTCGGAAACGGCCCGCTGCGATCTGGGTGGCCAGCCAGACAGCGTTGCCGCCGCAAAAGACGGCTCTTTCGTTGCAGTCGCTATCGAGAATGAGCGCGACGAAGACCTAGGCGATGGCCGCACCGGCCAGATGCCCGCCGGCATGCTGATTACCGTCGGCCTGACAGCCGACGGCACGCTGGACTGTGGCACGCTGAACACCGTGGATATGACCGGCCTTGCCGACGTCAGCCCCGAAGACCCAGAGCCCGAGTTTGTTGACATCAACTCTCTTGGCGAAACCGTTGTGACCTTGCAGGAAAACAACCATCTGGTTGTTGTCGGCAAAGACGGCACGATCTTGAACCACTTTTCCGCTGGTGCCGTTGATCTGGAAGGCATCGACGCCACGGATGAACGCGGCGCGATGATCTTCACCGAAAGCCAAATGGCCCGCGTTCGCGAACCCGATGCGGTGAAATGGCTGACCGACGATCTGTTCGCCACCGCCAACGAAGGCGACATGGACGGCGGTTCGCGCGGCTGGACGATCTTCAACAAGGACGGCTCGGTTGTTTATGACGCTGGCACCACGTTCGAACACGGGCTGGTTCAGATCGGCCACTATCCCGACAAACGCTCTGACTCAAAGGGTGTTGAGCCTGAGTCCATCGAAACCGCAACCTTCGGCGGCACCCCGATGGTTTTCGTTGGCGCCGAACGCGCGTCCGCCGTTGGCGTTTATGACGTGACCAACCCGGCAAACCCCGTTTTGAAACAAATCCTGCCATCGGGCATCGGGCCAGAGGGTTACGTTGCCATCCCTGAACGCAACCTGCTGATCTCGGCCAACGAGGTTGACCTGATCGAAGACGGCGGCGTCCGCAGCCACGTTTCAATCTTTGAATATCAGGATGCGCCCGCCGCCTATCCACAGCTTACCTCTGCCGGTGCGGATGAACTGATTGGCTGGGGCGCGATTTCGGGTATGGTTGCGGACGCTGACGGCACCGTTTGGGCCGTGAACGACAGCTTTTATGGCTATCAGCCTTCGATCTTTAAGATCGACGCCAGCCAGAAACCTGCCCGCATCACCGATGTGATCCGCGTGAACCGCAAAGGCCACGCCGCGCAGAAGCTGGACCTTGAAGGCATCACAACCGACGGCAATGGCGGCTTTTGGCTCGCCTCTGAAGGGCGGACCGACCGCATGATCCCGCACGGCATCTATAGGGTGAACGGCAAGGGTGAGATCAAAGAAGAAATCGCCCTGCCCGCAGAGCTTTTGGCCGTTGAGAAACGGTTTGGTTTTGAGGGTATCACCATGATCGGTGACACACTTTGGATGGCGGTTCAGCGTGAATGGGCGGACGATCCGAAGAACCACGTTAAACTGGTGGCCTATAACACCAAGACCGAAGAATGGGGTGCCGTTCACTATCCCAAGGCCGCGCCTGCCAAGGGGTGGGTTGGCTTGTCAGAAATCGTGGCGAATGGCGATTGGGTTTACGTGATCGAACGTGACAACCAGATCGGCGCAGATGCCGTGACCAAAAAGGTTTACCGCATCCCCGCAGCAGAAATGCAGCCCGCCGCGCTGGGTGGCGATCTGCCGGTTGTCTCTAAGGAAGAGGTTCACGACCTGCTGCCCGACCTGGCTTCATACGGCGGCTATGTTGTGGACAAGGTCGAAGGTCTGGCCATCCTGCCAAACGGAGAGATGTTCGTTTCCACCGACAATGACGGAGTCGACGACAGTTCGGGCGAGACGTTCTTCTTTTCGATCGGCAAAGCGGAATAAAACGCGATAGAAAAACGAAAGGGAGGGGCCATTGCCCCTCCCTTTTACGTTTCGTCCGCTTGTCGCGCGGCGTTAGTTATAGGCCAGCTCTGTTTTCACAGGTGCCGTGGTCACAACCAACGCATCTGCAACACGCTCAAAGCTGTAGGCAGTGCCGGTTTGACCGGGCAGGCCAAAAACAACGTGGTCGCCGTTTTCCAGACGCATC
Source organism: Actibacterium lipolyticum (assembly GCF_900184935.1). Classification (GTDB taxonomy): domain Bacteria; phylum Pseudomonadota; class Alphaproteobacteria; order Rhodobacterales; family Rhodobacteraceae; genus Actibacterium_A; species Actibacterium_A lipolyticum. The sequence goes on from NZ_FXYE01000002.1 coordinate 1,051,112, forward strand.
TGCAGCTTTTGCGGCGCGGTCTCGTCACGGGTGACGTAATAGGCAACAACTTCGAACGCGTCGTCGGATTGGGTCCAGTAAACCGACATATCAACGGCATTGGTGTGAAGCGTTCCACCGGCCAATGGGGAAGACAGGGTCAGCGTATCGGCAGAAACGGCAAACGGGGCGGCGGCCATAAGGGCCGCAAGGGTCATGGCTTTCATAACATTTGCTTTCAGATTTGGGGTTTGTGGCGGCAATTGCCTGCCATCAATTTCTGCGATGCAGCATCTCATGTGCGCCCGAGTGTGAAAATACCCAATGCCGAATACCAGATATGCAGTTAAAACAAGGGGATAACGGCATGCAACGGTCCACAAACCGGCCAAGCCACTGTGCGGCCGCAGAAAAACCGCCCAAAGGCGGCGCTGTCCGACCCCTTTCAAAAACGGCATGCATGTCAAAATGGTCTGAGACCGTCACAGATTTTTTTCAAATCCGTTCCAAGGATTGACCTTTTGAAAGCGTCCAACCCAATGTCATGCGCATGAATACATCAGACGAAGCTTTGGCAATTGCCGCCGCAAACGGGGATAGGGATGCTTTCGCCGCCCTCCTTTCCCGTCAATACGACCGGCTGTTCGCCTTCGCCTTTCGCCTAACCGGTACGCGCCATGATGCCGAAGACCTGACACAAGACATCTGTGCCGCGCTGCCCGGAAAATTGCGCAACTTTCGTGCGGATGCCCGGTTCACCACATGGCTTTACCGTGTTGCGGTGAACGCCGCGCATGACCGCCGCCGCCGCGCCGCCACCCACGCCCGCGCCGCCGATGGCTGGGGCGACTGGGAGGTGAACCGGCAAGCCTCTAACCAAGAGGCCGCGACCCAACTGGATTGGCTAACCAAGGCCATGTCCACCCTGCCCGACGATCTGCGCGACACCGTCGCCCTGACCTTGGGCGAAGAACTGACTCAATCTGAAACCGCGCAGGTTCTGGGCCTTTCCGAAGGAACAATCGCATGGCGCATGGCGCAGGTGAAAGATCACCTCCGTGCGTTGCATCAAAAGGAAGAACAGGCATGAATGACGAATTCGACAGCCTGAAAGCCGCCCTTAAGGCCGCGCCGCCCGCCCCCGATGCGGATGCCAAGGCGCGCGCGCTGCGCATCGCTCAGGAAAATTTCGATCAGCACCAAGAAACCCGCGCCGCCGCGCGTCAGACAGATAAGCGCCCGACACTGGGCGCGCGTTTGTCTGAAGGAGTTGATTGGATGTTCAAGACCCTAACCACCCGCGCCGCCCTTGCCGCCACGACCGGCATCGCCACCGTGGCCGTCGCCTTTTTCGTGATTGCCCCTCAACTGGACCCGACCGGCGTCCCCACCCAGACAGACGCCTCCAAAACCAAGGCCCCAGCCACCGTTATTGCAGATGACCTTGGCGCACTGGTCCGATCTGACCGCGCCGCGCCCGAAACAGCGCTGCGCAAAATAGCACCTGCGCCCCAAGCGACCGCGCCAGAGGTCCTTATGATGGAACCCGAGGCTGCCTTCGGCGGACAGATGTCGCCCGCCGTCGATGACTATGCCGTCATGCCCCCACAAGGCGGAACCGAAGCTTTCGCCAACGGCGAACCGAACCCGCTGAAAATCACCTCCCAAGAGCCCGTCTCGACCTTCTCGATCGATGTGGACACGGCGTCCTATGCGATCATCCGCTCGTCGCTTAACAACGGCCAACTACCGCCCCCCGACGCGGTGCGCGTGGAAGAGATGGTGAACTATTTCCCCTACGCCTATCCCGCCCCAGAAGGGGACGCGCCGTTCCAGCCAACCGTTTCGGTCATTCCCACGCCATGGAACGACGACACACAGCTGGTACATATCGCCATCCAAGGTGCCCTTCCTGAAACCACGGAACGCCCCCCGCTAAACCTTGTCTTCCTGATCGACACCTCGGGTTCGATGAATAGCCAGAACAAGCTGCCGCTGCTCAAGCAATCCTTCCGGCTGATGCTGTCCAAGCTGCGCCCCGAAGATGAGGTGGCAATCGTCACCTACGCGGGCAGTGCCGGTCAGGTTCTGGCGCCCACCCCCGCGTCAGATCGCAACACAATCCTTGCGGCGCTGTCGCAACTTGACGCTGGCGGCTCCACCGCTGGGCAAGCGGGCCTGCAACAGGCCTATGCCACTGCCGAAACCATGACGAAAGAAGGCGAGGTGACCCGCGTCCTCCTTGCCACTGATGGGGATTTCAACGTTGGTCTGTCCGACCCAAAGGCGCTGGAAACCTTCATTTCTGGCAAACGCGATCAGGGCACCTATCTTTCCGTCCTCGGCTTTGGGCGGGGAAATCTGGATGATGCGACGATGCAGGCGCTCGCCCAAAACGGCAACGGCCAAGCCGCCTATATCGATACCTTGAACGAGGCGCAGAAGGTTCTTGTCGATCAACTCTCCGGCGCGCTGTTCCCCATTGCGAACGACGTGAAAATTCAGGTCGAGTTTAACCCCGCCGCTGTCGCCGAATACCGGCTGATCGGCTATGAAACCCGCGCCCTCAACCGCGAAGATTTCAACAACGACAAAGTCGACGCCGGTGAAATCGGCGCAGGCCACAACGTCACCGCACTGTACGAGGTAACGCCGGTCGGCTCTCCCGCCGTGCTGAACGATCCGCTGCGCTACAGCGCCGAACAGACCACAGCCCAAACCGACGAACTCGGTTTCTTACGCCTTCGCTACAAGTCACCCGGCGACGCCGACAGCCAGCTGATCGAAACGCCGATTGCGACGATGGTCACGGAAGCATCGAACGACACCCGCTTTGCCACCGCTATTGCCGGCTTTGGCCAGCTTTTGCGCGATCAAAAATACCTTAGGGATTGGACCATCGATCAGGCCATCGACCTTGCCAATTCCGCCAAAGGCGCTGATCCCTACGGATACCGGGCCGAGGCTGTGAACCTGATGCGTCTTTACCAAAGCCTAAGCGCCGAATAACCGGCCCAGCCGCTGCAAATATGCTTGGGGGTTTGGGGGCAGAAAGCCCCCATAACCTGAGGCCCGAATGGGCCGAGGCAAAAGAAATGGCGCGTGGCCAGCCGGCCACGCGCCTCCGTTTCGTTACGCATAAAAGCCTTAGGCTTCGATGCTGGTCGCCTCGATCTGGTCCGCGCGTGAAATCTCAATCTTGCGCGGCTTCAGGGCCTCAGGCACCTCGCGCACCAAATCAATGTGCAGCATGCCATCGGCGTGGCTTGCGCCGGAAACCTTCACGTGGTCCGCCAGATGGAAACGCCGCTCAAACGCGCGGGTCGCGATCCCGCGGTGCAGATATGTGCGCTCTTCCTGCTCGCTCGCCTTGCGGGCTGCCACGATCAGGGCGTTTTCCTTCACATCCACCGACAGTTCGTCACCGGCAAACCCGGCAACCGCAACCGTAATGCGATAGCTGTTATCGGAGGTCTTTTCGATATTGTAAGGGGGGTATGTGGGCTGGGTCACCTCGTTCGTCAGAACCCGGTCCATCAAATCAGCCACGCGGTCAAAACCAACCGTGGCGCGGTAAAGTGGCGAAAGATCAAAGCTTCGCATGTCATCATCCTCTCTTGAGCGATCATGTATGTCGACCCTCCCAACGGGACGGGTCGTGATGTTAAGCGGGCCCGATTGGCACCCGCGTCCATCCTATTTGGGAATAGGTTTTCAGCGTTTCAAGAGCCTTAGGGCCGCACGAATTTCGCCCCAACTTGGCTGCGCGCACTGCCCTGCCCGAACTGACGAATGGACGGCCTGGATTGAGACACGATGTATTCGCCATTGGCCAATCGTTTTTGCAGCACCGCCAATGGTTTTTCCACGGCAGTGCCCAAAGCAATCGGTTTGTTCCCGCTGGATGCTTTTGACGAAATGACCGACACGATGCGCGGAGCGCCTTCGTCAAAGGAAAAGATCGGCGCGCCGGATGCGCCAAAGTTCACATCACACGACAGCATCAAAATGCTGCCCGAACGGCCCAAAACATCGCATGTTTCCTGCAAAGACGGCGCTTCGGAACGTGATTGCGCATAAGACACCACCCCCACTTCGTCGCCTTTACGTGGGCGTAGGCCCGTCGCAAAAGGTTGGATGCCGGTCAAACGGACAGGCTGATCCAATTCCATTAGCGCAAGGTCATATTCCACCCGCTCCATCCGGTCAGGGCCGTCAAAATCATACTCTGGGTGCAAAACTGCGCGTTTTATCCCCCGGTACGCTTCAGCGCGGCCATTGCGCCAGCCTGCAAGAAACTCAATTTCCGACAAATCCACTGGCGCGCCGGTAGCCTGATCAAACAGGCAATGCGCGGCCGTCAGCACCAGATGCGGAGCGATCAGCGCCCCGGTGCAAAACCCACTGCGCCCGATGTTCAGCCGGCCCACGGCCTCCCAGCCTTTATTCGCATCGGCGGTGGACAGCATTTTTAAATCAGGTTCTGTCGCTTGGGCAGAACTGACCAAGGCCGCAACAACTGCCACTACCTTTAAACCGATACGCCACATGGGTTGTCCCTTATCCATGGTGGATAGTTAACCATTGGTTTGGGCAGTATTGTGGCTCAATTCAAGAAAAAGAAGGCGGGCGTGGGCCGCCTGTTGCCCAGTCCAGCAATTCAACCGTGTGCACGATTGGCACCTCTGTGCCCGACCCGATTTGCATCATGCAGCCGATGTTTCCGGCTGCAATAACGTCTGGGGACTTCGCCTCTAAGGTTTTGACTTTGCGGGTTTTCAACTGGCCCGAAATCTCTGGCTGCATCAGGTTGTATGTGCCAGCGGACCCACAGCACAGATGGCTGTCGGCGGGCTCTACCACCTCGAAACCGGCGCGTTTCAACAGGGTCTTGGGGTGTGTCTTTATTTGCTGACCGTGCTGTAAAGAACACGCTGCGTGATAGGCAACCTTCACGCCCTTCGCACCACCCTCGGGCAGATCAAGCTTCATCAGCAGTTCGGACACATCCATCGCGATTCCAGACACAGCAGCGGCCTGTTCGGCCAGCGGGGCGTTGCGGAACATATGGCCGTAATCCTTGACGGTCGTGCCACAGCCGCTGGTGTTGATGACAATCGCATCCAACCCCTCGCCCGCCATCTCGGCGCTCCAGGCGTTGATGTTGCGCGCGGCCGAGCTGTGGCTTTCATCGGTCTTGCCCATGTGATGGGTCAGCGCGCCACAACAGCCCATGCCCTTGGCGATCACCACCTCGCAGCCCAGACGGCGCAACAGCCGGATGGTCGCATCGTTGATATCGGTGTTCAGCGCCTTTTGCGCACAGCCCGTCATCAACGCCACACGCATCTTGCGTTTACCGGTCGCCGGGAAAGTTTGCGGGTCGTCATTCCGGCTAACGGGTGGAATTTTCTTCGGGGCCATCGCCAGCATCGCCTTCAGCCGCGCGTCAGGCATCAGAAACGCAAAGGGCCGCCCGATCTTGGCACCCAACAGCGCCAGCCGGAACCGCGTGGGATGCGGCAGAATCCGCGCCAATACCCAACGCAAAGCCCGATCGCTGAACGGGCGCTTATAGGTCTTTTCGATGTGTTCGCGCGCGTGATCGACAAGATGCATGTAATGCACGCCCGACGGGCAGGTCGTCATACAGGCAAGGCACGACAGGCAGCGATCAATATGCTTAACCGTCTTTTCATCGGCGGGCCGACCTTTTTCCAGCATATCCTTGATCAGATAGATGCGCCCGCGCGGGCTATCCAATTCGTCCCCCAGCACCTGATAGGTTGGGCAGGTCGCGGTACAAAACCCGCAATGCACGCAGGCACGCAGAATTTCGTTCGAACGCGCGGTGGATGGGTCAGCCAGTTGTTCAGGCGTAAATGTTGTTTGCATAGCGTCAGCCCATCAATCCGGGGTTCAGAATACCGCGCGGGTCGAACTGCTTGCGCAGCCCCGCGCTGATTGCGACCAAAGGCGCGGGCTCTGGCTGGAAAACCGGCACGGCGCGCCGCGTCGCCTCGCTTGCGCGAACAAGGGTCGCGTGGCCCCCAAAGGTGGCAATCTGCTGTCGGATAACCGCGGCACCTGCATCCCCTTCGTCAGGGACCAGCAGCCAGACCAGACCACCGGCCCAATCAAATATCGCCTGATGCTCCAGATCGTTTTGTTCCAGCATCGCGCTGAAGACCGCAGCGTTGGTGGGTTTCAGCGAAACCCGCCAGACCGCACCGTCCCGCGTCGCGAACGCCTCCACATCGCGCAGCCATTTCCACGAGGCCGCGACCTGCGTCGGGTCATGCTCTACCGCCACATCGCCGAATGGGGCCAACAGCTTTGTCAGCTCTTTCGCGCGATAAGCGACCGAGGCTGAGAACCCTTCGATCCGAAGGATTGTATCCGGCCCCTCGCCCACGCCCTCGGGCAGATGCGCCGCGCCGGTCACGTCAAAGGGGGACCCCATCGCCGCTGACATGGCCTTGGTCGCCTCCGCCTCTGACAAGCCGGAAATCCGCAATTCAGCCGCGGCCTCGGGCACCGGAAGCACCTTGAACGACACTTCGCTTAGGACACCCAAGGTGCCCCAGCTGCCCGCCATCAGCTTGACCAAGTCATAGCCGGTGACGTTTTTCATCACCCGCCCGCCGTTCTTAATCGCGTCGCCATGCCCATCGACAAAGCGAACGCCGATTAGGCTGTCACGACACGCCCCGGCCTGAATACGCCGCGGGCCAGACGCGTTTGAGGCCACAACTCCGCCAATCGTCGGTGTGCCCGTGGTACCCAGAAGGGCGCGATAGTCCAGGGGTTCAAACGGCAACCTTTGCCCTTCGGCGGCCAGCGCCTGTTCGACTTTGGCCACCGGTGTCCCGGCCTTTACGACAATCGTCAGCGCGCCGGGTTCGTAAAGCTCTATCCCCGAAAGGCCACGCGTCGAAAGCACCCCGCCAGTAACGGGCGCGCCAACATCGCGCGTGCCACCGCCGATAATCTTAAGCGGGCCAGTCGCGTCGGCGACGGCCTGTGCAAGCTCGGCCTCTGTCTTTGGTTTGATCATCGGGTGCGTCCTAAACTGGTTGCTGCCGTCTATCACGCAGCGCGCCGCGTGGCGGTTGCGTTCAGCGGAAAGACTTTCGCCGGGTTCAACAGCCATGCCGGGTCGAACACGTCTTTGACCCTAAGCTGCGCCTCAAGGTCTACGGGGTCAAACTGCGCATCCATCAGATCGCGCTTTTCCACACCGACGCCGTGTTCACCGGTAAGGCAGCCGCCCACCTCGACGCAGAGCTTCAGGATTTCGGCGCCAAATTCTTCGCACAGCTCCAAATCACCGGGTTTGTTGGCATCGAACAAAATCAGCGGGTGCATGTTACCATCGCCCGCGTGGAACACGTTACCCACGTCCAACCCGTATTGCTTTGAAAGCTCGCCGATCCGGCGCAGCACCATCGGCAGGGCGGACACCGGGATCGTACCATCCAGGCACATATAATCGTTAATCTGCCCCATCGCGCCAAAGGCCGATTTGCGCCCCAGCCAAATCGCGGCACTTTCTTCGGCCGATTTGCTTTCGCGCAGCTCCACCGGGTTATGTTTGCGCGCGATTTCAGAGATCAGGCCAAGCTGTTCGTCAATTTCCGCATCCGAACCTTCCACCTCGACAATCAACAAGGATTCGCAATCAGGATAGCCCGCTTTTGCGAACGCTTCGGTCGCGCGGATACAGGGGCGGTCCATAAATTCAATCGCGACAGGAAGAACCCCGGCTTTGATGATGTCGGAAACGCATTCCCCCGCAACTTCGTTGCTGTCATAGCCGATCAGAACGGGCCGGGCCCCTTCGGGTTTTCGCAAAATCCGCAGGGTGGCTTCGGTCACCACACCCAACTGCCCTTCCGAGCCGCAGATGACGCCCAACAGATCCAGCCCACCGGCATCCAAATGCGCGCCGCCGATCTCTACAATGGTGCCGTCCATCAGAACCATCGTGACACCCAACAGGTTGTTGGTCGTCACGCCGTATTTCAAACAATGTGCCCCGCCGGAATTCATACCCACGTTGCCCGCAATCGCGCAGGCAAGTTGTGACGAAGGGTCTGGGGCGTAAAAGAAATCTTCCTCTTCCACCGCGCCCGTCACCGACAGGTTGGTGCGCCCTGATTGCACACGAATGAACCGATTATCGTAATCGGTTTCCAGCACCTCGTTCATCCGGGCGACGCCCAAGATTACGCTATCGGCCGTGGGCAACGCCCCGCCCGCCAATGACGTGCCCGACCCGCGCGGCACAACCGGCACGCCTTCTTCGTGGCAAATCTTAAGGATTTCCGAAACTTCGGCAGTGGTGCTGGGCAGCACGGCACACAGCGGCGGGCACTTATACGCGGTCAGCGCGTCGCATTCATACGCGCGCGTTTCTTCGACCTCGTGGATCACCGCATCAGCGGGTAGCACCGCCAAAAGCCGGTCTACGATCCGCGCCTTTTTGGCAAGCACGGTGGGGTTTGGGGCTGGCATATCCATGGCTGGGCCTCCTCGCCTTGATTGGTAAGTAATTATAACCAATTTTACGGGGTGGCAAGGCGCATTCTTGCGGATACGTTCCCCATATGGAGATATTAGGCCGCATCGCCCTGTTCGGGCCATTTGACATTCTGGCGCTTGCCGTATGGGTTTTGGGCTGGGTTGTAATCGGCGCACTGATCGAAGGCGCGCCGAAAAAATACCCATCAGTTTCAAGCCTGATGGTCGAATACCGGCGCGAATGGATGCAGCAGCTGATCACCCGGCAACCCCGCATCTTTGACTCCAATATTCTAAGCACTTTGCGTCAGGGCACCACGTTCTTTGCATCCGCTTCGATGATCGCCATCGGGGGTGGGTTGGCGCTGGTTGGGAATACCGAACACCTTTTGGGTGTTGCGCGTGATCTGAACCTTGATACCGCCCCTGCCGTCGTGTGGGAAGTTAAGCTGCTTGCCGTTATTTTGTTCGTGACCAACGCATTTCTGAAATTCGTTTGGTCGCACCGGCTCTTCGGCTATTGCGCGGTCATAATGGCGGCCGTTCCCAACGACCCCGATGACCCGTTGGCGAACGTCCGCGCGGACCAAGCCGCCGAGATTAACATCAACGCCGCGCGCAGCTTTAACCGCGGTATGCGTTCGCTCTATTTCTCTCTCGGGGGGCTGGCGTGGCTGCTGGGCCCGCTGGCGTTGATCATTGCGTCGATCGTAACCTGCCTTGTGCTGTGGCGCCGCGAATTTGCGTCTGATTCCCGTACCGCACTGATTGGCCCCACGCCAAAGTGACCACATCGGCCACGCTTTTGCTGCAATATGCCGCGAAGGAGGAGCCTTAGATGCGTTACCTGTTACCATTCATCATGCTTGGCCTACCGGCCTTTGCAGACGCCCCCACCGTTGACGCCGTCAACGCCCGCAGCACCCCCGGCGGCTGGCATTTCGATGTTACGCTAAGCCACCCCGACACAGGGTGGGACCACTATGCCGACGGGTGGGAGGTTCTGGCACCAGACGGAACGCGCCTTGGGTTTCGTGAACTTCTGCACCCGCATGTGAACGAACAACCCTTCACACGCTCTTTGTCTGGCGTCGAAATTCCGACCGATATGACAGAGGTTTCCATTCGTCCGCGATGCAACGTGGATGGCTGGGGCGCACCCGTGGCGGTTCAGCTTTCCCGCTAGCGCCGCCCTTCGCGAAGCCACGCGCCGACACTTAGCAACGCCGCAAGCAGCAGGAACACCCATGCAGGGGCAAGCGGCACAATCGTGATATCCGCCGTCAGATACGCCTCGCGCGGGGTGATCCCGATCCAGCCGCGCCCGGCGGCCACGCGCCCTTCGCGCACCCGTCGAATGTCGGGAACGCCATTTTCAAGCGCCAGTATCCCGCCCCGCCGCGTATCGACAAGCGGCTCCAATTTGTCACCGCTTGCAATGGTTTCTTCGAACTCTTTCGGGGCCGAAGGGCCAAGCGCGATCACCGCGTCCAGTTCACCATCGTTCAGGCGGTAAAGACCGATTTCGGGGCCTTCGAATTCAGCCGTGAACTTTCCCGGTTGGGTTTCTTCAAGCGGCAGAACCGTGACCGTTCCGTCGGGCCCGGTGATTTCGACGCTGCGCGCCGTGTCTTCCAACGAACGGCGCGTGACGGTGATTGATTGCCCATCTGCCACGGCGCTTAGCGCTTCTTCCTCAAGCTCGGGCTCTTTCATCATCCAATGAGCAAGGCGGCGCAGCAGTTCCAGTTGCGGACCGCCCCCTTCAAAGCCACGGTGCCAAAGCCACGCATGATCCGACGCCATCAGCGCGACGCGACCTTCGCCCACGCGATCAAGCACCAGCAACGGGCGATCTTCGGGGCCGCTCATGACGGACTGGCCTTTATCAGCTTCAACCTCGATCAAGCGGAACCAACGGCCCCACTCGTCGCCATGCGCAGCCCAAGATGCCTCTAACCCTTCCGTGACAGGGTGGCGTTTGCCCAGTTCTGAAACCTCGGGGCGGAACCCTTCTTCGACGACGCGGGCCGTTGGCGCGGCCGGCAAGATTTGGGACAACGGAGAGCGATAGATGCTATCGGCGCTGGCAAAGTCCGGCCCCGCAGCAATCAGCAAAGCACCCCCAGCAGAAACGTAATCCCGCACGCTTTCAAGATAGACGGTGGGCAAAATCCCACGGCGTTTGTAACGGTCAAAGATGATAAGATCGAACTCATCCACCTTTTCCAAAAACAGCTCACGCGTGGGGAATGCGATAAGCGACAATTCTGTCACCGGCACGCCATCTTGTTTTTCGGGTGGGCGTAGAATGGTGAAATGCACCAGATCGACAGAGCTGTCGGATTTCAACAGATTGCGCCACGTGCGTTCACCCGGATGTGGTTCGCCGGACACCAACAACACGCGCAACCGATCCCGCACGCCGTTGATCTGAACGACGGCCGCATTGTTGCGATCGGTCAATTCACCCGCTGCCTCGGCCAGTTCGAACTGAATGACGTTCATACCGCCATGGCGCAGCGTCACCGGAAGATCCAGATCCTGCCCAACAGGAACGGTAAAGACTTCAGGTTCGCCGCCATCCACACGCACAGACAGGTCCGCTTGCCCGCCTTGCCCTGCGGGAACTGCGCCCTGATCGGTGATCTGAAGGGTTAGCATCACCTCTTCGTCCAAAATGGCGAAGGTTGGCGCATTCTTGATGACCAGCCGTCTGTCCCAATCGGTGCTGTGCCCCGTCAGCAAGGTGTGCAGCGGCGCGGGAAGTTCTGGCGCGCGGTCGATATCGTGCAACTGGCCGTCGGTCACCAGAATGGCCCCGGCCAGCCGAGCGCGCGGTTCTTCGGCCATGGTTTCGGACAGCGCGGTCATCAGCAACGTGCCGGAATCGCCTTCGCCATCACCAACGGCAACCACCCGCAGTTCGGTGTTTTCCATCGCCGCGACTTCGGCTTCGACCCGCGCGATTGCGGCTTGGGTCTGCTCTGCCCGGTCAGAAAGCCGCTGACTGGCGCTTTCGTCAACGATCAGCACGACGATATCAGACAGCGGCGCGCGCTCTTCCTGTTGCAGCGACGGGTTGGCCAACGCCAGCAACAGAGCCGCCGCAGAAAGCCCGCGCAGCCACCAGCCAGACAATCCGCGCCACACGGCAAACACCACAAAGGCAGTGGCCAGAATGGCGGCCGTCCACAGTACGGGCCATGGCAAAAGCGGGTCGAATATGACGGAACCGTTCATTGGCCCAACCTATCAAGCAAAGCGGGCACATGTACCTGATCGGACTTATAGTTGCCCGTCAAAACATGCATGATCAGGTTAATGCCAAAGCGGTACGATATTTCACGCTGAAGCTCCCCGGCATAGCCGCGCCCAACCGGGTACATCTGCACACCGCGTTCATCCACCGCCCAGGCAGCGGCCCAGTTGTTGCCGCCAATCACAACAGGCGTCACGCCATCGTTAAGATTGCGGAACGGCATCCCTTCGGTCAGCTCGGCTTCGGGTGGGGCGGCTTCGACCCAAACATCACGCGAAGAAAACCGCCCGGGGAAATCTTGAAGTAGGTAAAAGGTGCGGGTCAGAACGTGGTCTTGCGGAATGGGCTCCAACGGGGGAACGTCCAGCGGGCGGGCCAGTTCTTGCAACTTGCGCCCCTCAGGCGAACCGCTGCCGAAACGGGCCACATCGGCATCGCGCGTGTCAAACAGGATCATCCCACCCGTGCGCAAATACCGGTTTAGCTTTGCATAGGCTTGGGCCGATGGCTGCGGCTGACTGGCGGTTACCGGCCAATAAAGGAACGGAAAGAACGACAGTTCATCCGTTTCAAGGTTCACCGCAATCGGTTGCGCCGGTTCAACAGACGTGCGTTGGAACAGCTTATCGGAAAGGCCGCGCAAACCGGCGTGCGCGATATCATCCAGCTGGCTGTCCCCCGTCACCACATGGGCCAAAACGACCTCGGATGTCGCGGCAAGCGCCAGTGCGTCATCCGGGGACTGCGCGCGTACATCCTGTGGCAACATCAGCGCCAAAGCCACAGCCGCCACAGCGCCCGAACGCGGTCCGCGCAAACGCCCCGACAACCAGAGAGAGGCGATCATATCAAGCGCCAACAGCGCAAGCGCCGCCATCAGGAACGCCCCCTTAAGGAAGGTTTCGCGCACCACGGTCAGCCCCTCGACCGCGATGCGGGCGGGCCAGCTTGTCGCGGCAAGTGGCATTTCATTGTCAAAGACATTCAGCGCGATCCGCCGTTCTTCGCCCGCATAAAGGCCCGGCGGTTGCGTGGCCGTAGGGCGGCCATCGGCCAGTGCTTCGCCGGGGATCCCCGGCATGTTGCCCGCGTCTTCGATTTCACCAAAAGCGTTCAGCACATCCTCGGGTACCCATGTGGTGCCTGCCAGTTCCTCGGCAGCGGGTTTGGTGGGGCGGGTGGAAATGGCAAGGCGTTCCAGCATCTGCACGAACAACCCCGACAGCGGCAGCGTGGACCATTCCGCATTGGCCGTCACATGAAACAGAACCACCTGCCCCTGCCCGACACGCTTGCGGGTGACCAGCGGCGTGCCGTCGGCAAGCGAAGCGATGGAGCGTTCGGAAAGATCCGGGCCGGGCTGGGCCATGACCTGAGCCGAAACTGTGACCTCGTCGCTTAGCGAAAGGCCGAAGAAAGGAGACGTATCGGGGAACGGGCGCAGCGCCTTAGGTTCGCCCCAACTCATCGCGCCGCCCACTGTGCGCCCGCCCGCGCGCAGGCGAACCGGTAGCAGCGGGTCTTCCTCTACGCGGCTGACATCGCTGGCGGCAAGGCGCGGCCCGGCAAACCGCAGCAAAAGCCCGCCTTGGTCAAGCCAGTCCAACAGCGCGTCCTGTTCCGCCTCTGCCACCGTCGCGACATCCGCCAGAACGACCACATCGGGGTTTGCCAGAAGGATATCCAGCAGGTTGCCCTCAATCAGGTCGGCAGTAGGTTCCAACGCCTGACGCAGGAAGTGGAGCGGTGAAAGCAGCTCCAGCCCCTCCCGGTCATCGCGTGCGGCGATCAACGCCACTTCGCGCCGTTTCAGGCTGTCATCCGTCAAGGAAACCGCCCCGGCAGAGCGTACACCCGACACCGCAAACCGGGTGATCCGGTTGCGCAATTCCGGCGGCAGAACCAGCTCAACCGTTGCTTCGCCCTCGCCTGACGCAAATTCAGCGGTCGCCAGCGCCAATTCACGCTCTACCCCATTAGGGTCAAGGCCGATGGCGGTGATCGGTACCTCGGCTGTGTCAGCCGTGCTGGCACGCAAGGCGGTTACGGCAATCTTGCCATCCTCAAACCGTGCGGGGCGCAGGGCATAGACGGGGCGCGGGCTTTCAAACACAAAGACTGTTCCGTGCCGCTCTAGGCTATCCAGCAGCGGTGCACGCGCGGCGCGGTCAACACCATCAGAAACCCAGAAGGTTTCAAAGTTGCCCGTCAGGCTATCGGCCCATTCGGCCACCGCATCAGCGTCAGGTTCCCACGCGGCCGGTTGCAACCCGGCAAGCCGCGATTGCCACGCGTCAGCGGCCTGAAACAGCGCACCTTCGTCTGGCAAGTCGGTCGTTTGAACGATTGCAACCGGGCGCGCGCTTCGGGCGGCTTCTGCCAACAGGGCGTCGACACGATCAACGCGGCGCTGCCAATCGCGCGCGTCCGCCCATGTTCCGTCAATCAGCACCAACAGCGGGCCAGACCCGGCGCGTTCATCCTGAGGGTTCAGAATAGGCCCGGCAAAGCCGATGATCACGGCGGCAATCGCCAACATTCGCAGCAACAACAGCCACCATGGGGTCTTATCCGTCTGGGTTTCGTCATCCGTCAGGCCCAGCAACAACGCAACGCCGGGAAACCGGCGGCGAATGGGTGCCGGAGGCACCGCCCGCAGCAACAGCCACAGAATGGGCAAGGCAAGCAGCCCGATCAAAAGCCACGGCGCGGTGAAACCTATGGGGCCCAGCGTAAACATTAGCGCACCCTTTCCAAGGCGCGAAACAGCCACAGCAGCGCCGCTTGCGCGCTTTCGCCAGTGTGGTGGCATTGATAATGCCACCCCGTCACACGCGCCAAGTCCGCCAGCCGGGCCTTGCGTTCAGCCAAACGATCCAGATACCGTGCGCGCAGTTCGCTGGCCTTCAGGGTTTCGTGGCGCAGGTTGCCAGACATGCTTTCGAAAATGGTGCGCCCATCGAACGGAAACGCCTCTTCCTGAGGGTCGAGGATTTGAAGCAACGCACCCTTAACACCGCGATCAGCGGCTTTGGTCAGGGCCGCTTCGACCGGGGCCAGATCGCCCAGAAAGTCCGAAACAAACACGGCGCGGGAATGGGGTAACATTCCGCGGGCTTCGGGGGTGCCATAGTCGGGCGTTTCGTCCGTTGCGTTGAATGCCTCTGCTAAGCGCAAAAGCTGCAATTCGCCCCGGCGCGGTGGCAGGGTAAAGCCGGACAGGCCAACACGTTCCCCACCCCGGATCAACAGAACCGCAACGGCAAGCGCCAGCACCCGCGCGCGATCCCCCTTAGACGTGTGCGAACCATCCCCTGCAAACTGCATCGATTGCGCGTCATCGACCCACAAAAGCACGCTTTGCGCGGCCTGCCATTCCTTTTCGCGGACGAAATGCACATCAGACTGGGCCGAGCGGCGCCAATCAATGCTGCGTGCTTCGTCCCCCGGCCCGGCGGGGCGGTATTGCCAGAATTCATCCCCCATGCCCGCACGGCGGCGGCCATGTTCGCCCAACAGAACCGTCGCGGCCAAATGCTCTGCCTCTGCCAACAGTGGTGGCAGCGGCGCGGCTAATCCTTCGGCGCGGGAACGGAGGGCGGCGGGTTGGTTCACGCGGCAGCCTCTATCCGCGACAGGTTGGTTGTGACGGTTTCGATGATCTCATCCAGGTTTTCGCCACGTGCACGTGCCGCAAAGCTAAGAGCCATACGGTGTTTCAGTACCGGACCCGCCATTTTAAGAACGTCATCGGCCGATGGTGCCAAGCGCCCTTCCAACAATGCCTGTGCGCGAACCGTCAGCATAAGTGCCTGCGCCGCACGCGGCCCCGGCCCCCACGCCACGTTTTCACGCACGGCGGCGGGCGCATCCGGATCACCGGGGCGACAAGCCCGCACAAGATCAAGGATCAGGGCAACAACCGCTTCGCCCACCGGCATCCGGCGCACGGTGTTCTGTGCGGCGATCAGTTCGGCGGCGGAAAAGACGGCATGGGCCTCCTCCTCTGCAACGCCGGTGGTGGCCAACAGAATATCGTGTTCGGTTTTACGGTCGGGATAGGGCACATCGATCTGAACAAGGAACCGGTCAAGCTGCGCCTCAGGCAGCGGATACGTGCCCTCTTGTTCAATCGGGTTTTGCGTTGCCAACACGTGGAACGGCTGGCCCAGCGCGTGTTCCTGCCCCGCAATCGTGACGGATTTTTCCTGCATCGCCTGCAACAGCGCCGATTGGGTACGCGGCGAGGCCCGGTTGATTTCATCCGCCATCAACAGCTGGCAAAAGATCGGCCCCTTGATAAAGCGGAATGCCCTAGAGCCATCTTCGGCAGTCTCGAGCACCTCGGACCCCAGAATATCGGCGGGCATCAAATCCGGCGTGAACTGAATACGCGCCCCATCCAGCCCCATGACCGTGGACAGCGTATCAACAAGGCGGGTCTTGCCCAGCCCCGGAAGGCCGATCAGCAAACCGTGCCCA
The DNA here is from genome assembly GCF_900184935.1 of Actibacterium lipolyticum. Classification (GTDB taxonomy): domain Bacteria; phylum Pseudomonadota; class Alphaproteobacteria; order Rhodobacterales; family Rhodobacteraceae; genus Actibacterium_A; species Actibacterium_A lipolyticum. The sequence continues at coordinate 1,067,358 of NZ_FXYE01000002.1, forward strand.
CCGCACAACAGCGCGCTAAGCGTCAGTTCGACAACCCGCGGTTGCCCGATAAATCGTTTCGAGATGCTTTCCTTGGCCAACGCCAGTCTGGAACCCAGCGTTTCGATTTCTGCCACCAGTTGTGCGTCATCGCTCATGACATCTCTCCTTGCGGTGCTGTATGGTCCCATTAAAGGGAACTATGGCCCCCGGCACAAATGGCAAAAAGCATCATGGGACAAATGATCGTGAAACCAACCGTCGAAAACATTGCCGATGCCGCACGAAAAGCAGGTAAAAAAGGCCCACCGCCCGTTCATTTGTGGAATCCTGACTTTTGTGGCGATCTGGACATGCGCATCGCACGGGATGGCACGTGGTTCTATCTGGGCACCCCAATTGGGCGTGCAGGATTGGTCAAACTCTTCGCATCGATTCTTCGCAAAGACGGCGATGACTACTTTCTGGTCACCCCCGTCGAAAAGGTTGGGATCACTGTTGACGACGCGCCCTTCGTCGCAATCGACTTTGAGGTTTCGGGTGAAGGCGACGATCAGCTCATAACCTTTTTCACCAATGTCGAGGACGCCGCCGAAGCCGGCCCCGATCACCCTATCCGTGTCACCCGCGACCCAGAAACCGGGGAGCCGTCGCCATATATCAACATCCGCGCCAACCTCGACGCGCTGATCGATCGCAAGAGTTTCTATCGCCTTGTCGATATCGGCCAACACGAACAGCACAACGGCGAAAGCTGGTTCGGCGTGCGTTCGGGCGGGGCATTTTTCCCGATCATCCCCTCCTCTGAACTGACATAACGTGCAATCCGCACGCAAAACGCCGGATCACTGTGCGCCCTTGTTTATATCCAAGGCTCAAAAACCGCCCCGCGCCGCAACTACGCCCGTAGGTGACAAATACATTTGCCATAAAAGTTAACCTGTGAAAGCGTTTGGGAAAGTTTTTTAGAACCGGCCGCTGTTTTTGGGCCAAACCATCTCGCCTTCATGAGGGTTTTCAATCATGTGCTTTGCCCAAGAACCGGGTTTTCGACCCGTCTTTTCAACGAAGGCACGCAAATGCGTGTAATTCTTTTCGGAACGCAGTCACACATCCTTGCCGCAGTCGCCGAGTGTCTGGACGCCATCGGCGCTCAATATTCGATCGTCTCTACCCGGCGCGCGGGCGATCTTGCCCAGGTGACCAATTGCCAAGACTTTGTTGGGATAGGTTTGAACGACTTTCTGAATCCCACGCAGGTCTTGGCCGATAACATCCAAAACTATGCGCTGACCTGCCGTGCTGATGTCCTTATCCCGGTCGATATGGCCGCCCTGAACGCGTTTGCAGTCATGCGCGGCGCGCTGCCCCAATGCCGGATTTTTCCGATCAGCCGTGCCGACACGCTGGACCTGATGCACAACAAATGGCGGTTCTTTAATTTGTGCCGCGCGGCAAACATCCCCACGCCCAACACTTGGCTGATTGAAACAATGGATCAGGCCGCAAACGTGCAAACGCAATACCCGGTCATGATCAAACCGCTTGCGATTGGTGGGGGTATCGGGGTCCAGTCTGTTGCGGATGCGGGCACGCTTTACGACCGGCTCAGCGCATGGCCGCCCTCCCAATACCCAATGCTGATGCAGGAATTCATTCCGGGCGAAGACATCGACGTCAGCGTTTTGGCCAACCGCGGCAAGGTCATCGCCTGGACTGTTCAGAAATGGAACGGCGAGGCAGAGTTGGAGTTTCTTGACCACCCCGCCGCCGTCCAATTGGCCGCGAAACTTGTCGCTAAGTCCGATTTTTCCGGGGTCGCCCATTTCGACATGCGGGTCGACGAACGCGATGGCACACTGAACCTGATCGAATGCAATCCCCGTTTCTGGGCCACAGTAAGCGCGTCACTGCAAGCAGGCGTAAACTTCGCCGCCCTCGGCGCGCGGGTCGCGATGGGCCTGCCATACCGGGCAAAGCCAGCAAAGCCTTGCACGGTTGCCGTCTCTGGCCCGATGACAGGCGCGTTTCAAGATTCAGCAAAAGTAGGCGCGCGCGGGCTGATCGTGAATTAGGTCGCGTCAGCATGATCCGGCGCGATGTCTGCACAGCCCGACGCGGATGTCTCCAGCTCTAGCGTCGCGTGAAAGATGTTGAACCGCTGCGCTAGCATCGCCTTTACGCGCTCTGTCACATCCGCAAAGTCAGCGCCGTCTTTCACAACCAAATGCGCCTCAAACGCGGTGCGATGCTCATCAATCTGCCACAGGTGCATATGATGCGCGTCTTCCACCCCCGCCTGCGCGTTAACCTGTTCGCGAACATCCGAAAGCTGTGGCGCGTCTGGGCTGCCAAGCATCAAAATCCGTATCACCGGTAACACCTCGCGCCCAGCATGCCACAGAATGTACAGCGCAATGCCAAGCGTCACCAACGGGTCGATCAGCCGCCAGTCGTAGAGCAAAATCAGCGTCCCAGCGAAAATCACCGCCACCGATCCCAGCGCATCTGCCACGTTGTGCAAAAACGCCGCGCGGATGTTCAAACTGTCCTTCGACATCGCATAGGTCAGCGCTGCGGTCACCGCATCCACGGCCAATGCGATACCCGCGATAATCACCACAATCCATCCATCCACACCGGGCGGGTCCAGCATGCGCATCACGGCCTCGGCAATCAGGTAGAAAGCGATCACAAACAAAGTGGTGTAATTGACCAAGGCCGCCACAACCTCCGCCCGGCCATAGCCGAAGGTCATCACCTCATCCTGCGGACGCCGCGCCACACGGCGCGCAACCAGCGCAATGATTAACGAAATCGCATCTGAAAAATTGTGGATCGCATCCGCAATCAAGGCCAGCGAGCCCGAAATCACCCCACCCACGATCTGCGCAAAGGTCAAAAGAAGGTTCACCGCCACAGCAACAGCAACGCGGCGGTCACCGGTATCGGGATCTATGTGATGGTGGTCATGCGGCATGGCTGGCACCTTAGCAACTGTGCCATCACCTAACCCCCTTTCGCCCCAACAAAACAAGCGAAGACATGACGCACCCCATCCACGCCCACCCGCCTGAGCGCCTGAGCGCCCCAAGGGCGCGAGGTGAAAGGAGCGGCCCGAAACGGGCCTCACCTTAGCAATTCAAATCAATGCGCCTCGGCCCAATTGGCCCCTTGCCCTGCATCGACCGTCAACGGAACGTCCAGTTTCACCGCCGGCATGGAGGCGTTTTCCATAATCTCACGCACCGCATCGATGGTTTTGTCCACGCCGTCGGCATCCACTTCGAACAACAGTTCATCGTGCACCTGCAACAGCATCTTGGCGGGCAGCCCCTCAATCGCTTCGGGCATACGGATCATTGCGCGCCGGATCACATCCGCCGCTGTCCCTTGGATCGGCGCGTTGATCGCCGCGCGCTTGGCGAAACCAGCCTGCGGCCCCTTTGCCCCAATCTCTGGCGTGTTGATCTTTCGGCCAAACAGCGTCTGTACATACCCGTGCTCTTTGGCGAAGGCGACGGTGTCGTCCATGTATTCCTTGATGCCGGGGAAGCGTTCGAAATAACGGTCGATGAACCCCTGCGCCTCTTTGCGCGGAATGCGCAGGTTGCGCGCCAGACCAAAGCCCGAAATGCCATAGATCACACCAAAGTTGATCGCCTTGGCCTGACGGCGGATATCCGGCGTCATCTGATCCAGTGGCACGTCGAACATTTCCGAAGCCGTCAGTGCGTGAATATCCTGCCCTTCGCGGAACGCTTGCTTAAGGCTTTCGATGCCCGCGACATGCGCCAGAATCCGAAGCTCAATCTGGCTATAGTCCAGCGACAGAATGACCTTACCCTCGTCCGCAACAAAGGCTTCGCGAATACGTCGCCCTTCTTCGCTGCGCACCGGAATGTTCTGCAAGTTCGGATCGGTCGACGCCAACCGCCCCGTGTTCGCGCCCGACTGGATGTACGACGTATGCACCCGCCCAGTGTCCGGGTTGATATGGTCCTGAAGCGCATCGGTATAGGTCGACTTCAGCTTTGACAGTTGCCGCCAATCCAACACCCGCGCGGGCAGGTTGTGCCCTTCGGATGCCAAATCTTCCAACACATCCGCGCCGGTCGCATAGGCACCGGTTTTGCCCTTTTTCCCGCCGGGAAGCTCCATTTTATCGAACAGAATTTCGCCCAGCTGTTTCGGGCTGCCGACATTGAAACTTTGCCCGGCCAGTTCGTGTATTTCGGCCTCTAGCCCCGCCATTTTCTGTGCAAAGGCGTTGGACATGCGCGAAAGCGTGTCACGGTCGACCTTGATGCCCGTCATTTCCATCTTTGCCAGAACAGGCACCAACGGGCGTTCCAGCGTTTCATAAACGGTGGTCACGCGTTTCTGGTGAAGCTGCGGCTTGAACAGCTTCCATAGACGCAGGGTGATATCGGCATCCTCGGCCGCGTATTTCACCGCATCGTCGACCGGTACGCGATCAAAAGTGATGGCCGATTTGCCCGTCCCCAGCAGGGATTTAATCGGGATCGGAGTATGCTCCAGATACCGTTCGCTTAGCGTATCCATACCATGACCATGCAGCCCCGCGTTCAGGGCGTAGGACATCAGCATTGTGTCATCAATCGGGGCCACGGAAACACCGTTGCGCGCGAAAATCTTCGCATCGTATTTCATGTTCTGGCCGATTTTGATTACCGCCGGATCTTCCAGCAGAGGCTTCAACAGCGCCAGCGCATCGTCCATCGGCATTTGCCCATCCGCATGGGCGGCCGAGCCGAACAGATCGTCCACACCGTCTTTGTGCCCCAAGGGGATGTAGCAGGCCTGCCCCGGCTCCACCGAAAGAGAGATACCGACAAGTTCGGCCCGCATTTCATTCAGGCTGGTGGTTTCAGTATCCACCGCGACCCAACCACAGGCATGCGCCTTGGCGATCCAGGTCTTCAACGCATCCGCATCGCGCACGCATTCGTAATCTTCGGGAACAAACGGCAGGTTCACGGGCGCATCTGCGGCTTCGTTCGGGTTCGCGCCTGCTGGGTTGGTATCGGCAATTGCGGGCGCTTCGACACCCAAATTGTCGGCAACACGCTTGGTCAGCGTGCGGAATTCCATTTCGTTCAGGAAGGTCAAAAGAGCCTCTGCCTCTGGCTCTTTGACTTCCAGGTCAGCAAGCGTGAAATCCAGCAACATCGCATCGTCCAACTGAACCAACCGCTTGGAAAGTTCGATCTGAGCGCGGTGATCGATCAGCGTCTGGCGGCGCTTGGGCTGCTTGATCTCTTCGGCGCGGTCCAGAAGGCTTTCCAGATCACCGTATTCGTTGATCAGCAACGCCGCAGTCTTAATCCCGATACCGGGCGCACCGGGCACGTTATCCACGCTATCCCCGGCCAGTGCCTGAACATCGACCACGCGTTCGGGACCGACGCCAAACTTTTCGCGCACACCGTCGGAATCGATGCGCTTGTTCTTCATCGCGTCGAACATTTCCACGCCGCCGCCGACAAGCTGCATCAAGTCTTTGTCCGAACTGATGATCGTAACGCGGCCACCGGCCTCTCGTGCCTGAACGGAAAGGGTTGCGATGATATCGTCCGCCTCGAACCCCTCTTTTTCGACGCAGGCGATATTGAAGGCGCGCGTCGCTTCGCGGGTCAGGGGCATCTGCGGGCGCAGTTCTTCGGGCATTTCATCACGGTTCGCTTTGTACTGATCGTACATGTCGTTGCGGAACGTGTGGCTGCCTTTGTCGAAAACAACGGCCACATGCGTCGGCGCATCGGGGCCTTTGTTATCTTCGACCATTTTGAAGATCATGTTGCAGAAACCCGCAACCGCCCCGATGGGCAACCCATCGGATTTACGCGTCAGCGGGGGCAACGCGTGAAAGGCACGGAAGATAAACGCCGAACCGTCGATCAGATGCAGATGGCAACCTTTGCCGAAGGACATGGCCTTACCTCTCGGAAACGGCCCATTGCCCGGCGCGCGCCGGTTCGCGGCCCCATTGGGCGGCGAAGGGCCAGCGTTATGGGTTACTTCACTTTGTCAGCAAAGCTTTCGTGGATGTATTTCTTGTCGCAATATCCGCATTCGACGAATCCTTCGTCGCTTGGGATCTGAAGCCAGACGCGTGGGTGGCCCAGTGCGCCTTCGCCACCGTCACAGGCCACACGCCAAGTGCTGACAATTTCGGTTTCTGGGGCTTCGATGGTCATCTGCGTGGCTCCGTTTCTTGCCGGGGCGGCGGTATCGCCTTAAGTCAGCGGGCATGATAGCGAAAGCCCACGCACGGGCAAGGCCGGAACGGAGGGCAACATGAGCGGAAATGCCATTGAAATCGCAGGTCTGAAAAAGACCTATGCCGCCAGCGCCGGTCAACCGCCGAAAGTTGCGCTTAAGGGAATCGATTTAAACATCCCCGCCGGGTCGATTTTCGGGCTGTTGGGGCCGAACGGCGCGGGCAAATCCACGCTGATCAACATTCTGGCCGGTCTGGTTCTGAAGACCGAAGGTAACGTGAAAATCTGGGGCTTCGATCAGGACATCAACCCGCGCCAGTCGCGCGCGTCGATCGGGGTAATGCCACAAGAGCTGAACCTTGACCCGTTCTTCACCCCACGCGGCGCGTTAGAGGTTCAGGCCGGGCTTTACGGCGTGCCCAAAGCCCAGCGCCGCACGGATGAAATTCTGCGCATGATCGGGCTTGAAGATAAAGCCGAGGCTTATGCGCGCTCTCTTTCCGGCGGGATGCGGCGGCGGTTGCTGTTGGGCAAGGCCCTTGTCCATACGCCGCAAATCCTTGTGCTGGATGAACCGACAGCGGGCGTTGATATCGAATTGCGCCAAATGCTGTGGCAAAACGTGCGCCGCCTGAACGAAGAAACGGGCATGACCATCATCCTGACGACCCATTACTTGGAAGAGGCCGAAGAGATGTGCGACGAAATCGCCATCATCAACCACGGCGAAGTCATCGTTCAAGACACCACCGCCGCACTGATCGGGCGGATGGATGCCAAAACGCTTGTGATCCACGCCGACGGTGATGCGCCCGAACACCCCGCCCTGCCAGACGGGGTCACGATGGAGCGACGCCGCGATGGAGCATATGCATTCACCTATCGCCGGAACGAAATCTCCACCGGCGCGGTGCTAGAGGCCGTGCGTAACGCAGGCATCCGCATCCGCGACGTGGCCACCGAAGAACCGGACCTAGAGGACGTATTCGTTGCCCTGACGTCATCCAAGAACGCGGCCTAACCGGCCCGTTCGACCCGCTTCTTGCGCCTTCTTTTAGGTCCGCTTTTGCAGCATCCGGCCCAGCACGCGACCGCCAAGAATATGCACATGCAAATGTGGCACTTCCTGAACGCCATCGTCACCCGCGTTGGAAATCAGGCGATATCCATTGCCGCCCTCGCCCGGCTGAACGCCCAGCATTTTGCAGATTTCGCCGATGGTGCGGGTGTAATCCACGATTTCGGCGTCCGAGGCTTCTAACGCGAAGTGGTCATAGCAAACGTATGGCCCCTTCGGGATCACCAGAACGTGGTCGGGCGCTTGGGGCGCGATGTCTTTGAACGCCAGCGTGTGTTCGGTTTCCATAACCGTGTTGTTAGGGATTTCGCCGCGAAGGATCTTGGCGAAAATATTCTGCGGGTCATAGGAATAGGCCATGGGGCTCCTCAGTCGACGTAAAGGTAATCGGTGGACGCGATTTCACGCGCCTTGTCATGCGGAATGCTTAGAAACTCTGCCAACGCAGCCGCGTTTTCTTCAACGCTATCGCTTTCCTTAATCCGATAGGAATTCGGGAAATCCGCGTCGCGGATACGGTCACTTTCAAACACAACGTCATAGCGGATCGTTGGCAAAAGCCGGTCAATGGTTTCCTGAGGCGTCGTCTCGCCCGCAAGGCCAACGCGTTTGGCGTGCCCGATCAGATAATCATCAGAAAACTCGGTCTGAATTTCCAAAAGCTTGGTCGTGCAACGATCTGAATAGAAGTCTTCCATCAGCTCGATCTGCGATGGATCAAGACAAATCATCAGCCGGTCTGTTTCACTGTAATCAAACAGCATCCGCATCAACGCGCGGCGATGGCGCGTGCGTTTTTCAAGGTTTGACTGAATGCCGCCCAGATCAGGCAAGGTGGTGCTTTCTTCGTCGAATACATATTCGAACCCCGGCACGTTGGTCACCTTGCCAGCTTGTTCTAACAACCGCTTCGCAACGTGCCATTTCTTGCATGCAATGATCATCAATTCGCGATCACGCCCAAGGCTGGCTTCGCTTTCCCAAAACCGCGACGCAAACCGGCGGCCAACGCGGCCGCGGCCAGCCAGAAACTTGTAAAGGCCCACGCCCTCTCCAGAAATGGAAAAGTCGCTTTCGACGCTGGCATAAAGAGCGCCCAACCGGCGCTTCAACTCTTCCGCCTCGCCCGAGATTTTTCGCGCGAACAGATAATCCTGACTAAGAAGCAAATCGTAGTGATCGTTATAAAACGTCACCGGCATCCCATAGTCGGAAAACATCAGAAACGTCAGCGTGCGCGACTGGATCTCGTTCTGGGGCACCACGTGGCGCACGATCGTCTGAAAGAAGGTTTCATCCGGAATCCACGTCGTGCTGAAAAACCGCAACACATCGCGCCGCTTGCGACAGAAATCCAACACAGCCTCGATCGTGCGACGGCGAAGGCACCACCATTGGCTGCCGATCATAATCTGAAGGTCCGCAGGGATCTTACGCGTCAGCCCCAGCGATTTCTGCAGATTGTAAGAACCATAGTACAATTTCTTCTGCGTGCGTTCGTTGAACAGATGGCGATAAATCAGCCGGTCTTCTTTCATCCCGGTTTTGATCCAGTCGGACGTCATAAAGTCGAAGCTTTCGATGTAATCGACATCTTCGGCGTCCAGAAACGCGTGCACGTATTTTGCTGACTTCACCGGCATACAATCGCCCGACAGCATGTAAAAATGCGTGGCGCGTGGAAAAGCCGCTTCGGCAGCCTTGATCGCGCTTAGCGTCGCCGCAACCAAAGACCATTCACCCCAACCGCATTTGTGCCGTTTCTTGGCGAAAACGACGTTGCGGTTATCCTTCAATGCGGTACGGATGCGATCATAATGTTCGGGTTTGGCGCGCGCGTCGAAATGAATCGACATGAAATCGCCAACCGCCGTCAACCGCTCGGCATGCTGAATGATAGCTTCCGGGTCTTTGTGGCATAGAAGAATATAGGCTATCTTGGCCATTCAATCGTCCGGATTTCGTCCTTTGAAGCGTTCCAAACAGTAGATACAGCGAAGACCCGTTGAATAAACAGTATTTCTTTGCTTTTTTGTTCACAGATAAAGCCGGGCGTAGGTAATGACCGGCATTGGAGGCGTAAGAGTATGGGTTTTCCTGGAACCTGGATGACGGAAAGCGAAAGCATGGTCTATCGCGTGGTTCCCAAATGCGCGTGTTCGACCATCGGTCAGATCATGTACTATTCGGATCACGGCGAATTCTTCGATGGTGACATCCACGATGCGACCGAACGCATGCACAAGTGGGCGATGGAAGACAGCCATCAGCGTATCGAAGACAACGTAAAAAACCATAAATCCTATTCGTTTACCTGCGTGCGGAACCCTTATACCCGCATCCTGTCGTCATTCTTTGACAAGATTTGCGGCATTCAGCGGAACGGCAAACGTTATCGCGGTAATATGGTTCCGCTTTTGACCCAGAAATACGGCATTCAGGTAGAGGGTGACTTTGACCAAATCCAATCCTTCCGCCGCTTCCTGCTATTTGCGCGCGATACCATTCGCTGGCGCCGCCCGATGGAACCTGACATCCACTGGTCCGCGATGAGCGGGCACGTCTCTACCTTTATCGTGAACGGCGGGCGGTACGACAAAATCTTCTTCACCGAAAAGTTCAACGAGGGCATGCAAGAGGTGCTTGATGCAACCGACACGCGCCATTCCGTTGATCTGGCCACGATCCCTCGGTTCAACGAATCCGAAGGGCACGGCCCGAAACGCGCGCATCCGGTCGAAGACTATTTCGACGATCTGTCGATGCATCTGGTCTATGAAATCTACAAACGCGATTTCAATTTGTTCAAATACGATTTCCACAATCCGGCAAACAAAATGCCCACCGGGGAAATTGATCTGGACGAAGTGCACGCCAAACTGGGCGACTGACTGAACACCGGTCGAATCCGCGCCTTCGATTGGATCAAAGGCGCGGCTTCAAGAACCGGCGATACCCCTGCAGGTCATTCACGGCGCATGGGGCGCGATCCCAAGGTACCCAAACGCCGCGCGGCAAACGCGCGCCAACACAGCATCGAAATCCGTTTCACCGGCATTTGCGGCCACTTCGACCATTGCGCGCGTCATGGCGGAAAGGTCCTGTGCCGCTTCTTCGGGGTTGGACACGTAATAACGGCTTAGCACCTCAACCACGGTGGCGTTGATTTCGCGCTTTAGGGCCTGCGCCTCTTTTTCTAACGGCAACACCGTTTCGGCGATTTCTAGGACGCGCGCCAATTCGGGCCTGCGCGCGTGATGCAGGATCGATGCGCGGATCATCACTTCGGTGGCGTCTTCCAAGGCCATGCCTTCAACGTCAATCGCGGCTGTGCGCAGGTCTTCCAACAACTGGCCCCGCATGTTGCGGATCAGTTCGGCCAATATCGCCTCTTTCGCGGGGAAGTATTGATAAAGCGAACCGATGCTGACCCCTGCCCGTTCAGCAATTAGGTTTGTGTTGAACGCTGCCATGCCACCCGCCTCCAAAATGCGAGCGGCGGCCTCCAATATCGCCTCATACGTCGCAAGAGACCGCCCCTGACGCGGTGTTTTTCTTGGCAAAATCCCTTGTGATGCATCGGTCATGGAACACGAGTTTCAAATGTGAACAATCGCTCACATTCTAACCCCAACGATTTGAAACGCAAATACACAGGGTTTGAAATGGCATTTGATCTTAGCAATCGCACCGTACTTTTGACCGGCGCAACCCGCGGCATTGGGCGTGAAATGCTGCACCTTTTGCTTGCGCGAAATGCAAAGGTTCTGGCCGTTGCGCGCAGCGAAGCGGCATTAACCGCATTAGAGGCCGCCTATCCCGACAAAGTGTTCACCCTGACCGCCGATCTGGCAAGCCCCGATATGCCACGTGCCATCGCCCGCTGGGTCGCTGATCAGCACCCCGATTGCAGCGTTCTGATAAACAACGCAGCTGTGATGAAGCACACCTATCTGACAGACGTGGACCCACGCCACGAAACCGACATCACGACCGAGGTTGCGGTGAACCTGACCGCCCCAATACAGCTTTGCGCGATGCTGTTGCCAACTTTGATGGGTCAACCAAACGCGGCCATTGTGAATGTCACCTCTGGCCTGGCGATTGCGCCAATCACCAACGCTGCAACCTATTGCGCCACAAAGGCGGCGCTGCGCCATTTCACCAAGGCACTGCGGTATCAATGCCAAGACGCGAAGGCCGATATTCAGGTGACCGAGGCGGTGATGGCATTGGTGGATACCACCCTGTCCCACGGCGACCCGGCCATGAAACTGCCCCCTGCAAAAGCCGCCGCCGAAGTTATCGCGGGGCTAGAGGCCGGAAAGGACGAGATTTGGATAGAAAAGACCAAGCTGCTGCGCCGGGTCTGGCGGCTGTCCCCTTCCTTGGCCGAAGGGATCATGCGCCGCCGGACACCTGCGTAATCAGATAAGGCCCGCCTTGACGAACAGCGCCTTCAGGTCTGTCTCAGGGCGCGCGCCGAAATGGCTGATCACTTCGGCGGCAGCCACGTTGCCCATACGGCCGCACGTTTCCAGCGTTTGGCCCGTCGCAAACCCATAAAGGAAACCCGCGGCAAACTGATCGCCCGCGCCGGTCGCATCCACGGGAACCACACGGTTTACCGGCACAACGGCCTCTTCATCGCCGCGCACCAGCACGACTTCGCTGCCTGAACGGGTGCAGACCACAAGACCACTGTCTTGGGCAGCCTGTTCCAACGCGGCGCTAAGATCGGTTTGGTACAGAGATTCCCATTCGTGTTCGTTGCCGATCACGTAATCCAGTTCTTTCACCAGCTTGCGGAACCCGTCGCGGTGACGATCCACACAGAAGGGGTCAGACAGGCTGATGCCCGCCTTGCCGCCGTTCGCGCGGCAAACCTTGGCGGCGCGGTCAAATGCCTCTTTCCCTTTGGGCTTGTCGTAAAGATACCCTTCAAGGAACAGGATTTCGGCCTGCCCTGCCACGTCATCGGCCACATCTTCGGGGCCAAGTTCGGCGGAAATACCAAGGTAGGTGTTCATCGAACGCTCGCCATCTGGCGACACAAAAATCATAGAGCGCGAGGTTGGCAGTTCGCCCCCTTCGACCGGCGGGTTCACGAAATCCGTTCCGTCCCGCGCCATTTCTGAGGCGTAGAACTGGCCAAGCGCGTCGTCATGCACCCGCCCGATAAACCCGGTGGAAAGGCCAAGGTTGCCCAGCCCCGCCAATGTGTTCGCAACCGAACCGCCGGGCGCCTGCGTGCGTTCACGCATCGCGCCATACAGCATCTCGCCACGCTTGCGCTCCACAAGCTGCATGATGCCTTTTTGGATTCCCATCAGTTCAAGGAAACTATCGTCACTTTGGGTCAGCACATCGACAATGGCATTGCCGATGCCGACAACCTGATACGTCTTGGTCAAAGGGTCTTCTCCTCGAACGGGCAAAGGTCACGGATGATACAGTTGGCGCAAACCGGCTTGCGCGCCTTGCAGGTATACCGGCCGTGCAGAATTAGCCAGTGGTGGGCGTGCTGCTGAAACTCGGCTGGGATGTTGTCTTCGATGGCGCGTTCCACCGCATCCACGTTCTTACCAGCGCAAATGCCGGTGCGGTTGCCGATGCGGAAAATGTGGGTATCAACCGCTTGGGCGGGATAGTGGAACCACATATTCAACACCACATTCGCCGTCTTGCGCCCGACACCGGGCAGCGACTGCAACGCCGCCCGCGACGAGGGAACGATACCATCGTATTCGTCCACCAGAATGCGGCTAAGCTTTATGACGTTCTTGGCCTTGTTGCGATACAGGCCAATCGTCTTGATATGGTCGATCAGGCGCTCTTCGCCCAGATCCAGCATCTTTTGCGGGGTATCGGCGATCTTGAACAATTCGCGCGTAGCCTTGTTTACCCCCACATCGGTCGCCTGCGCCGAAAGCGCCACAGCCACAACAAGGGTATAGGCGTTAACGTGATCAAGTTCGCCCTTCGGTTCGGGATCGTGTTCCTGAAACCGGGTAAAGATCTTGTGGATCGTATGATAATCAAGCTGCTTTGCCATAAACCGGGGTATGCCCGTTGCGCCGCGCCACGGCAAGCCTTTGGCGTTTGGCGCATGTTTCGGGTCGCAGGAACGGGGGCTGCCCCCTATCTTACCCTCAACGACGGAGGCGAAGATGAACGCAGACCCACAGGAAAACGACTATCACTATCAGGTCATGCGCCGGGCGATAGAACGGATTGACGCCGCCGATGGCGAACTGCTTTCGCTTGAACAGCTGTCGGATGAAATGCAGATGAGCCCGGCCCATTTCCAACGCTTGTTCAGCCGCTGGGCGGGCGTTTCGCCAAAACGGTTTCAGCAGTATCTTGCGCTTGGGCACGCCAAGGCCCTGCTGCATGAGAGGTTCACGACCTTGGAAACCGCAGCCAGCGCCGGGCTGTCCGGTGGCGGGCGACTGCACGATCTGTTTCTGCGCTGGGAAGCGATGAGCCCCGGTGCCTTTGCCCGCAAAGGCGAAGGGTTGGAAATTGCCTATGGATGGTTCCCCAGCCCCTTTGGAGAAGCTTTGGCCATGGGCACCGACAAAGGCCTGTGCGGCCTTGCGTTCTGCGACGAAACCGGCCGCGACGCCAGCTTTGCCGACATGACCAGCCGGTGGCCCAATGCCACCTTCACAGAAGCCCCCGAGCAGCTGGAAGCCCCCGTAAAAGCTGCGTTCAACCAATCGGGTCAGGCTGACCTGCACCTGATCGGCGCGCCCTTTCAGATCAAGGTATGGGAGGCCCTGCTGACCATCCCATCCGGCCACGTGACAACCTATTCTGAAATCGCGCAATCCATCGGCCACCCCAAAGCGGTGCGCGCCGTAGGAACGGCGGTTGGGCGCAATCCGATCAGCTTTTTGATCCCCTGCCACCGGGCTTTGCGCAAATCTGGCGGGCTTGGCGGGTACCACTGGGGGCTACCCGTGAAACGCGCGATGCTGGCGTGGGAGTCCGCCCGGGAAGAGGCCAAAGCCTCATAATCATGGGCGGATTGCCGCCTTCTGAGTCAATTCTTCGTGCATTCCCCTTAGTCCCAGCGCCGCCAGTATCTATATTGTCGCCAATGTTCCGAACCTGGAACTTGAAGATGAGGCAAAAATGATTCGAGCAAAACTTCCCCTGACCCTTGCAGCCGCTGGCGCACTGGCCCTGTCAGCCTGTACAGACACCGGCATCCAAACCAGTGACCCCGATCAGCGCACGAAAGAGGGCGTTGCCATTGGCGCCGCCCTAGGTGCCGTCACCGGCGCATTGGTTGGTGACGATTCAGATTCCCGCAACAAAGGCGCAATTGTCGGCGGCATCATCGGCGCGGGCGTTGGCGGCGTGATCGGAAACCAGTTGGACAAACAAGCCGCCGACCTGCGCAACGATTTCGACAACAGCGCGATCAACGTTGTGAACACAGGCGACGCGCTTGTCGTGACCATGCCACAGGACATCCTGTTCGCGGTCGACAGCTCAACCGTTAGCGCGTCGTTGCAAAGCGACCTGCGCGTGTTGGCAAACAGCCTGAACGAATACCCCAACACCACCATCGAAGTGATCGGCCACACCGATAACACCGGCGACGCGGGCTATAACCAAGCTCTGTCGGCACGCCGTGCAACGGCTGTTACGTCGGTTCTTCAGAATGCAGGTGTTTCCGCCAGCCGCCTACGCTCTTATGGCCGGGGCGAAGATTCCCCTGTCGCGTCCAACCTGAACGCGGAAGGCCGCGCGCTGAACCGCCGGGTCGAAATCATCATTCGCCCGAACGCCTAAGCATCAAACCAAAGGCCGGGCACCACGCCCGGCCTTTATGGTTGCCGCACCGGCTGGGTGGTCATATGTTCTGACCGATTGCCGGAGGCCCCATGCCCTTTCACGAAATTCAGCCCGAAAAGCTCTCCAACTCAGTCGTGCGTCAGATTGAGCTGTTGATCCTGCGTGGCATCCTGCGCCCCGGTGAACGGCTGCCATCAGAACGAGAGCTTTCCGAAAAGCTGGGCGTTTCCCGTCCCTCGCTGCGCGAAGCAATCTCTGCGCTACAAGAACGCGGGCTTTTGACCAGCCGCGCTGGCGCCGGCATTTTCGTGGCCGAGGTGCTGGGCTCTGCGTTCTCCGACGCGCTGATCCGCCTGTTCGCATCCCATGACGAAGCCGTGTTCGACTATATCGATTTCCGCCGCGACATGGAGGCTTTGGCCGCCGAACGCGCCGCGCGTCAAGCGTCCGACACCGATCTGAAGGTCATCAACACGATCTTCGAAAAGATGGAAGCCGCCCACCCAAAACGCAACCCAGCAGACGAAGCCCGGCTGGATGCGGAATTCCACATGTCGATCATCGAAGCGTCCCACAACGTGATCATGCTGCACATGATGCGCTCTATGTTCGACCTGCTGCGTGAAGGCGTGTTTTATAACCGCCAAGTCATGTTCCGCCAACGCACCACGCGCGGCGCATTGCTTGACCAACACCGTGCCATCAACGACGCCCTGCAGGCCCGCGACGCCACCGCCGCCCGTGCAGCAGTCGAGGCGCATTTGAACTACGTCGAAGAAGCCTTGAAGAACCAACAAGCCGCAGATCGGAACGAGGCAATCGCCCAACAGCGGTTGGAGCATGAAAAGCTCAGGAACTAAACGCTGCGCCGTAAAGGCAGCGTTGGCTCACAAACCTACCGTTCAGTCGCGCCCTTACCTTCGATGATCTTGTCGCGAAATTTCGCAATGCGCGCCACGCGTGTCTCGTGCTTTTTCGCCGCATTCAGATTGAGCACATAGCTTTTCTGCCGCCCCGGTGTCAGCTTGTGAAATGCCTCGGCCAATATGGGATCAGCATCCAAGGCGTCCACCAACGCGTCAGGCAATTTAACGACGGCCTTTTGCTTCTTGGGTTTCAGACCTGCGTCGGCATAGGCCATCGCTTCTTCCAAATAGGCACGAATGGTCGGCGCGCGCTCGGCCACCTGTGCGTTGGCGTCAAAGCGCAGCATGTTGGGATGCTGGGTGTTCGGCCCCTGTTTCTCAAGCAACCCCGACGAGTCTTTCATCAAAGCTGCATTGAAAAAGCTAAGCCGAAAATCACCCCGGAACGCCCCGATGATCGCGATGTTTCGCCCCGCGTGCATATAGCAGGGATGCCCCCATTTAACCGTCTCAACCAGCCCGGCATTGATGCATAAGGCGCGCAGCGCTCTCAGGCCTTCGGCCCAATGCCGCGTCGAACAATCTGCGGTATCAAAGCGTTTGCAGCGCCCGCAGCCCTTCGAAAAATAGTCTTCGATTTCAGTTATCATCGTAACACTCTGCCTTAGGTGGCGCGAACCATAGACTGTACCCGCAGCCCGCCACAAGACTTATGGAAGGGTCTAACGGGCCGCCCACAAAAACAAAAAACCCGGCGCGATGGCCGGGTTCTTAAATCTTGTGGGTCGAACCGCTTAGTGCAGCTTAGCTTCAACCTGTGCAATCGCATCGTCGATAAGGCTGTCGCCCGAGTCTGCAGTCATCTGCTTGGCAACAACGTCGCCCGCAGCGGCCACAGCCACAGTAACAGCGGTATCACGTACTTCGCGAATAGCCGCAGCTTCGGCGGAACCGATTTGATCAACCGCAGCCTGAAGGCGGCGCGTGATCGACGCGGAAAGATCTTCTTTCGCTTGCGCAGCGGCAATCTCTGCCTCTTCGCGGGCGTGTGCGATGATCCGTTCGGACTGTTCTTGCACTTCCTTCTGCTTGCGCTCGTAAGAGGCAAGGATGGTTTGTGCTTCTTCGCGCAGTGCTTTGGCTTCGTTCAGTTCGGCACGAATGCCGTCAGCCCGCTTATCAAGCAAACCGCCCAGCATCGCTGGAACTTTGAAGTAGATAAGCACCGCAATGAACAGCAAGAACGCCAGCAGAACCACGAAGTCCGTGTTGCGCAGCGAAAAGAACGGGCCGGACGCAGCCAGCGCAGGGCTGGCAGCAAGGGTGAAAAGAACCGTCAGTTTTTTCATCTGGTTTACCCTTTCAGCCGTTCGGTAACTGCCGCGGCAATCGCTTTTGCGTCGGCCTTGTGGCCCAGCGCGCTAACGATTTCTTTGGCAGTGTCATTGGCCACTTCCGTCACGCTTTGCATCGCGCCATCGCGAATTGCAGCGATCGATTTTTCCGATTCCGCAGCTTTCGCAGCGATTTCGGCGTCTGCTTTCGCAGTCGCATCGTCCAGATCGGCCTGAATTTCGGCCTTGGCTTCAGCGATAATCTTCTGTGCTTCGACACGTGCGTCAGCCAGAGCCTGATTATAGGCGTCTTCGGCTTCCTGCGCCTTGAGCTTCAGCTCTTCGGCGGCAGCAATATCGTTGGTGATCGTGCTCTGACGGTCAGCCAGAACAGAACCGATCCGTGGCAGCGCGACGCGCGACAGGATCAGGTAAATCACCACAATCGTGACGACGAGCCAGAAAATCTGGTTCGGGAAAGTCGCGAAGTCCAGCTGTGGCATGCCGGCGGATTCCGCCCCATGCGCAGCTTCCATCGCGCCTTTTGCAGCCCCGTGGGCCGCTTCGTTCGCGTCTGTTGCCATGTCGTCCTCCAGGAACCTCTGTTTACAATGGGTGGGCTGTTAGCCCACCCAAGCGTAAGGATCGGTTCGTTGGATTAGACTGCAAACATCAGCAGAAGCGCGACGAGGAACGAGAAGATCCCCAGTGCTTCCGCAAACGCGATACCGATGAACAGGGTCGCTGTCTGACCAGCAGCAGCCGATGGGTTACGCAGCGCGCCGGACAGGTAGTTGCCAGCAACGTTGCCCACACCTACAGCAGCACCACCCATACCCATACAGGCAAGACCGGCACCGATGTATGCACCCATTTGTACGATATCGCCTTCCATAGTCGTTCTCCTTACGTTGGAATTGGCTAGAATTAGTTTCTCAGACCTTAGTGGCTCGGATGCAGGGCATCGCGCAGGTACACGCAGGTCAGGATCGTGAAGACATAAGCCTGGATGAAGGACACCAGCACTTCTAGGCCGTACATTGCTGTGATGGCGGCGATCGAAAGCGGGGAAATCGCAGCGATTGCAGCAAAGCCAGCAAACACTTTGATCACCGCGTGGCCGGCCATCATGTTACCAGCAAGACGGATGGAATGGCTTACCGGGCGAACGAAGTACGAGATGATTTCGATCAGCGCCAGAACTGGACGCAGCGGCAGCGGCGCCGAGGATACCCAGAACAAGCCAAGGAATTTCGTACCGTTCAGCACAAAGCCAAGAACGGTAACTGTCAGGAACACCGCCATCGCCAGAACTGCGGTTACCGCAATGTGGGATGTCGTGGTGAATGCCATCGGGATCAGGCCAAGGAAGTTGGCGAACACGATGAACATGAACAGTGTCATGATATATGGGAAGTATTTAACGCCATCTTTGCCGGTGACGTCTTCAACCATCTTGTGAACGAACCCATAGGCCAGTTCGGCAATCGACTGAACGCGTGTTGGGATGACCGCACGGCCACGTGTACCAACAACCAGCAGCAGGAAGATCACCAGAACGGTAACAGCCATCCACAGCGTTACGTTTGTCGGAGTGTACCAGTGCACCGCGCCGTCGCCAAAAAGCGGCTTTACGTTGAACTGATCCATCGGGTGGAACACCAGACCCGTCTCTTCGCCATGTGCTTCGGTAGCCACGTTTCAGTCCCTCTCGTCTTTGTCGGCCTCGGCCGTCATCGTCTTTTGCATTTCGGCAGCGGAGCGCATCATCGTCTTCACCCCAGCTGCAAACCCCAGCAATATGAACAGCACCAGCATGATGGGTTTCGTGCCAAACAGCGCATCCAACCCGTATCCGATGCCAAAGCCGATCCCCAGACCGGCAACAAGCTCTATCACCATCCGCCAGGCGTGTTGCGCCTGAGAATAATGTTCGTCCTGATGGTCCTTCCCCGGCTCCTGCAGCTTCTTAGCCGCAGCGATCCGTTCTTCAAGCTGCGTTAGCCGCTCTTTATCAGCCGGATCTACCATGTTCGAAGGCCCCCTAGGACAGTCGCCGCGAACCTAGTTAGGGGGTAGCAATGAGTCAAGCTGGATAACGACACATCGCCAAACATGTAACATACTGTATTTAAACGGTAAAATTTATTCCGGACGCGTTCGGCAAAACGCCAACCCACGCTTTGGGGCGCTAACAAGCCGCATCTGTATATTCAACCAATTGGTTGACGATCGAACGGCATTGACGCCATAGCATCGGTATGGACGCACAACTTGATACAGTCTTTGCGGCGCTGGCCGACCCCACACGGCGGTCAATACTGGCAATGCTGTTAGAAGATGACATGGCTGTCACGGATGTGGCCGAGCCGTTTGAGATGTCACTGGCGGCCGTTTCAAAGCATCTGACCATCCTGACGCGTGCAGGACTCATCAGTCAGGAAAAGCGCGGGCGCGTGAAATGGTGCAAGCTGGAACCGGACGCGCTGCGCGATGCGTCGATCTGGATGCAAAGCTTTGGACAGTTCGAGGCCGTGAACCTTGATGCCTTCGAACGCTTCCTTGAAGGTGAACTTGATGGCCCGACCGCAGATTAGGCTGCGTGCTCGTTCTTCAGCAGCATCCACAGCGCCACCATCGTCACCCCAACACCCACAAAGATCATAGGCTGCGGCGCACCGTTGCCCAGCAGAACCTCCCACCCGATCACCCAACTTGGGGTCAGGTAGGTGTATGCCATCACCTTGGCCGAAGGCAGCCGAAGGGATGCAAACCGCAGCAATAGAAAGGTCACCGTGCTGGCAAAGATGATGAGATAGGCGATGATAAGCCAGTCGGTCAGCAAAAGGCTGCCCCAATCCGCGCTCAACACTGCTGAACCCCCAAAGACCAACAACAGCAACACCATCGCCGACATGACCCCAAAGTTAAAGGCAAGCGCAGGTTCGCCCCGATTGAACCGCGCAACCAACGGTGTGAAAATCGCATGCGCGACGCAACCGACGAAGAACACTTTTTCGCCCCGGCCAATCTCAAACGCCAAGAACGCCGATAGGTCAGCCCGGAAGATCACCCACAGCGCGCCCACGCCTCCAAAGACCAAGGCCACCACCATCCGTTGCGTCGTGGCTTGCCGCATCAACAACCAGCCAAAGATAGCAGACAGCACAGGCGTAAGGGTGAAAACTGCTGCGGTCGAAACGGGCGATGCGGTTTTCAACCCTTCGAACATCAGAACGAAATACGAAGCGAACAAACCGCCCAGCACGATGTATCGCCACGGCGCACGATAATAGGAACGCTTCATGCCCGACCCCATGAGCGCCGCGATACCAATGATCACGGTCGCAATGGAAAAGCGCACAGCCGTCAGCGCAACTGGGTCAATCTTATTGGCGATCAGGCTGCCAAAGCTAAACGACCCCCCGACAAGGAACGAGAAGGACAGCATCGCCAAGTGACCTTTTTGCGCGGCACTTAGCCCGTTCAAGGCCACGATTTGGCTGCCTCTTTCAATGCTGCGGTAAAGCTTTGTACTTTTGCTGTTCGGTGCAGATCCACATGCGTCACCAGCCAAAGCGGTATCTCCCAATCTGCCTGTGGTGGGCGAATCTCAACCAGTTCCGAAGACTCCGCCGCCATCCAACATGGCATAAAACCAATTCCAGCGCCGACCCGGACGGCCTCAAACCCATCGCGCAGATCAGACGTCCGCAGGCCGATCCGCTCGGCCGGAACGTTTTCCTTCATCCAACGATAGAAAGACGCCCGGTGATTTTCGTCAGTCGGCCCGACAAACGTGTGGTTGGCATAATCATCACCCTCCAGCATTCCATTCGCCGCGACGTAGTTTTTGTGCGCGTAAAGCCCCGCTTGGGATCTGGACAACGGCTGAACGATGTTGTCGGGGTCTTCGGGTTTATTCCCTGCGCGAATGGCAACATGCGCCTCGCCGTATTCCAGACGGAACAAGCGCGCGTCGGTTATCAGCCGCATGGTCAATTCGTCATGTTCGGCCTTGAACGACGCAAGAACCGGCATCAACAAGGGCGCGATCGTGTCAACGCAAGTTAGCACCAATTCACCGGTCATGGCCGCGCCATGGCCGTGCAGACGCCCGGCAAGCTCTTCGAACTGGTCGGCGGTGGCCTGTGCCACCTGAAGCAAATCCAGCCCCGCATCTGTTGGCGTATAACCGCGGGCGTGGCGCTGAAACAGCTTGACGCCCAGCCGCCCTTCCAATGCATCGATATGCCGGATCACTGTCGCATGGTGCACGCCAAGAACCTCGGCGGCGCCGCTGACTGTGCCCAGCCGGGCAACGTGAAACGCCGTCCGAATCTCATCCCAATTGTCAACATTCATATGTGCGTCACCTCACAGACCGTGTTGAGTTTGGATGATTGTGTTCATGGATGCAATCGCCATTTTGGAAGAGAAATCATTGCACCGCAGGAGCAACCCAATGAGCCAATCAATCCTTCGCATCGACTCGTCCATCAAAGGTGGCGAATCTGTTTCACGCAAACTGACCGACGAAATCATTGAACGCCTGACCAAGGCCGACGCATCCGCCACGGTCGTTGCACGCGATCTAAGTGAAATCACCCCGCCGATGATCAACGGCGCGTGGCTTGGTTCCGTTTTCACGCCCGAAGCAGACCGTTCAACAGAACAAAGCGCCACGGCTGAACTGTCGGACACTTTGATCGCCGAAATTAAGGCCGCCGACGTTCTGGTCATTGCCCTGCCCGTTTATAACTTTGCCGTGCCTGCACAGCTTAAAGCGTGGATCGATCAGATCTGCCGCGCCGGTGTCACCTTTAATTACTCTGAAGACGGCCCCGTTGGCACAATGACCGGCAAGCGCGCGATCGTTGCCTATGCTTCCAACGGGACGCGTTTTGGTTCGGAAATCGACTTTGCCTCTCCGTACATCAAGCACATGCTGGGCTTCATCGGCATCACCGATGTTCAATTCGTCGCCTCGGACCATATGGCAATTGATGCCGAAGCATCGATGAAAGCCGCGAACGACGCGATTGAAGGGCTGAAACTAACTGCCTAACCACTGCTTGCCCGGTGCCCGCTGAAACGGGTGCCGGGCCTTGCTGTGCTTGACTCTGCGCCCATCCGCGCCTAAACGCCCACGTAAGTTTTCCGGAAGTGTGCCAAACCTTCCGGTCCTGACCATTTCAGGATCGCCACCAGTCAGCGCGTTGCGCCCACTGGTGCCGTTGGCGTTTGGGACGTTCGCCACTACGTATGGCGGGCACGGTTTTACGGTCTTAGGAGGGCCAGGGCATGTTTGAAAATCTATCCGAACGCCTCTCTGGCGTCTTTGATCGCCTGACCAAACAGGGCGCGCTGTCGGAAGACGACGTTAAAACGGCCCTGCGCGAAGTCCGCGTCGCCCTGCTGGAGGCTGACGTTTCGCTGCCAGTTGCGCGCGATTTCGTCAAAGCCATTCAGGAAAAAGCGACAGGGCAAGCCGTTACCAAATCGGTCACCCCCGGCCAGCAGGTCATCAAGATCGTTCACGATGAGCTGGTCCATGTCCTGACGGGCGATGAAGACCCCGGCGCGCTGAAAATTGACAGCCCTCCCGCCCCGATCCTGATGGTTGGTCTGCAAGGTTCCGGTAAAACGACAACCACCGCCAAGCTGGCCAAACGCCTGAAGGAAAAGAACGGTAAGCGGGTGCTGATGGCCTCGCTTGACGTTAACCGCCCTGCCGCGATGGAGCAGTTGGCGATTCTTGGTGCCCAGATCGGCGTCGATACCCTGCCAATCGTTCCCGGCCAAAAGCCCGTGGATATCGCCAAACGCGCCAAGCAACAGGCAACGATGGGCGGCTACGACGTTTACATGCTGGATACCGCCGGCCGTCTGCACATCGACGAAGTGCTGATGGACGAGGTTCAGGCAGTTCGCGACGTTGCCAACCCACGCGAAACCCTGTTGGTCGTTGATGGCCTAACCGGTCAGGACGCGGTGAACGTTGCTTCGGAATTCGACGGCAAGGTCGGCATCAGCGGCGTCGTTCTGACCCGTATGGACGGCGACGGGCGCGGCGGTGCGGCGCTTTCGATGCGCGCAGTCACCGGCAAGCCGATCCGCTTTGTCGGTCTTGGTGAAAAGATGGACGCGGTGGAGGAATTCCACCCAGAACGGATCGCGGGCCGCATCCTTGGCATGGGCGATATCGTTTCGCTTGTTGAAAAAGCCCAAGAAACCATCGAGGCCGAACAGGCCGAACGCATGATGAAGCGGTTCCAAAAGGGTCAGTTCAACATGAACGACCTGCGGATGCAGCTGGAACAGATGCTTAAGATGGGTGGCATGGAAGGCGTTATGGGCATGATGCCGGGCATGGGCAAAATGGCCAAGCAGGTGGAAAAGGCCGGGTTTGACGATTCCATCCTGAAACGCCAGATCGCGCTGATCCAGTCGATGACCAAGAAAGAGCGTGCGAACCCTGCGCTCCTCCAAGCGTCACGTAAAAAGCGTATTGCCAAGGGCGCAGGCCTTGAAGTTTCGGATCTGAACAAGCTGCTGAAAATGCACCGTCAGATGGCCGACATGATGAAAAAGATGGGTAAGATGGGCAAAGGCGGAATGCTGAAGCAAGCCATGAAAGGCATGCTTGGCAAAGGCGGAATGCCCGCTGGTATGGACCCATCGCAGATGGACCCCAAAGCACTGGAAGCCGCGGCCAAACAGATGGGCGGCAAGATGCCCGGCGGCCTTCCCGGTCTTGGCGGCGGTGCCCTGCCGCCCGGCCTTAGCGGGTTTGGCAAAAAGAAATAATGACGACCGCGCCCACCATAACCACCACGCGCTTGCAGCTGCGCCACCACCGGATCGATGATTTCGAACCGATGGCCGCAATGTTTGCAACTGACTGGTCGCGGTATATGGGCGGGCCGGTATCGCGCAGCGACATGTGGCGCTGGCTGGCATCCGAGGTGGGCAGCTGGTCGTTGCTGGGCTTTGGCAGCTGGGCGGTTGATCTGCGCGAGAACGGCGAATGCATCGGGCAAGTGGGCGTGAACAAACCCGCCAACTTCCCCGAAGTGGAACTGGGCTGGATGGTTTACCCCGCACACGAAGGCAAAGGCTTTGCTTTTGAGGCTGCCGACGCAGTGCGGGATTGGGCGTTTGGTCCGCGCGGGCTAAACACGCTGGTCAGCTATATCGACCCAGAAAACGAACGCTCCATCGCGCTGGCCGAACGGCTGGGCGCAACGCGCGACGACGCGGCGGACTTGCCCGAGGGTGAAACGCCTGCCGAAACGTTGGTTTATCGCCACCCAGCACCGGGGGCATTACATTGACCCTGTCACTGAACTTCCCTGTGCTGGAAACTGAGCGCCTGACCCTGCGTGGGCCAGAGGCCGCAGATTTCGAACCTTTCGCGTCCTTCTATGAAGATGCGCGTTCCGGTGGCTTTGGCGGCCCGCTTAGCCGCGACAAGGCATGGCGCAGCTTTGCCACCAACATCGGGCACTGGGCCTTGCACGGCTATGGCCTGTGGACCGTCGTTGACACGGCCAGCGGTCAGCCCTGCGGCGTTTGCGGATTGTGGAACCCCGAAGGGTGGCCCGAACCCGAAATCGCCTGGGCGATCTATGAAGCGTTCGAAGGCAAAGGCATCGCATACGAGGCCGCCCTGCGCGTGCGTGAACATGCCTATACCACCCTTGGCTGGACCACGGTGACCAGCAACATCATTCCGGGCAACGCGCGTTCTGTGGCCTTGGCTGAACGGATGGGCGCCACGTTTGAACGTGCGTATGAAAACCCTGCAATGGGCACCGATCACCTGTACCGCCACCCCTCTGCCAAAGAGGTGCGCGCGTGACCGTGAATATCCCAACACTGGAAACCGAACGCCTGATCCTGCGCGGCCCCGAGCCCGAGGATTACCCGAATTTCGAGGCGACGTTCACATCCTACCGCTCTCGCTTTGTCGGTGGGCCGTTGAACCCCTATGAAAGCTGGATGCTTTATGCCGCGGAAATCGGCCATTGGCAGATTCACGGTTATGGCATGTGGATGATCCACGACCGTAAGACGAACGAAACGCTTGGCATGGCCGGCGGCTGGTTCCCAAAAGGTTGGCCCGAGCGTGAGATCGCGTGGATGATCTGGCCCGGCGTCGAAGGGCGTGGCATCGCGTTGGAGGCCACGGCCCGCGCGCGTGATTATTTTTATAGCGAACAGGGCTGGGAAGGTGCGGTAACGTATCTGGACCCCAAGAACCTTAGTTCGATCAAGCTGGCCGAACGGCTGGGCGCGGTGAAAGACAAACAGGCGGTTTCGATCGACAGCCACGATGTCGTTTATCGCCACCCCTCGCCCGACGCATTGCGCGCCAGCCAGTTGTCGGACGGTATCGCGCTTGAAATCCGTTCCTACATTGACCCGCTTTTTACCACCAAGGGAGGCCCGATTGACTGACGCCGTGACCCGCGCTGCGGACATCCTGAAAGAGCATCGTGAAAGCATCGACCGCCTTGATGCGATCCTCGTCTATACATTGGGCGAGCGGTTCAAGCACACCCAAGCGGTGGGCAAACTGAAAGCAGAGCATGACCTGCCCCCGTCCGACCCAAGCCGGGAAGACGCGCAGATCGCACGCCTAGAGGATCTGGCAAAACGCGCCAACCTTGACCCCGAATTCGCCAAGAAATTCCTGAATTTCATCATTCAGGAAGTCATCCAACATCACAAACAACACCAAAAATAGGCGGCTCTGCCGCTGATTGCCTTACCAAGGAGAAACCCAATGGCTATCAAAATTCGTCTCGCCCGTGGCGGTTCCAAAAAACGCCCTTTCTATCGCATCGTTGCGGCTGACAGCCGTATGCCACGTGATGGTCGCTATGTTGAAAAGCTGGGCACATATAACCCACTGCTGCCAAAAGACAGCGAAGAGCGCGTGAAAATGGACATGGAGCGTGTTCAGTACTGGTTGGGTGAAGGCGCACAGCCAACCGACCGTATCGCACGCATGCTGGAAGCTGCTGGCGTTCTGGAAAAGAAAGAGCGCAAGAACATGAACAAAGCAGAGCCAGGCACAAAAGCCAAAGAGCGCGCTGAAGAAAAAGCGGCCAAGGCTGCTGAAGCTGCCGAAGCTGCTGCTGCACCTGCTGAAGAAGCACCTGCAGAAGAGTCCGCTGAATAAGCGGCGCTTTGACGCTTTATGCACTTATCAGAAGCCGCCCTTACCGGCGGCTTCTGTGTTTTAAGACCGTGTTCTGATTTAAGTTCTTACCGAGAGGTTGCCCATGATATGGCTGTTGCGAAAGCTGTTGATCCCGGCTGTGGCCTTTGGCTTCGGGATGTGGTTTCAAGCGGATCAACACGCCAAGGCCTGTGATCTTCAGGGCGGGCGTATCGTTGACAGGGTCTGCAAAGGGGGCACGCCATGACGGAAGAACGTATCTGCGTTGGCGCGATTTCTGGTTCATTTGGGGTACGCGGCGAAGTTCGCCTGAAAAGCTTTTGCGCTGATCCCGAAGCGATTGGCGATTACGCCCCGCTTTATTCCGAAGACGGTACAAAGACCTATACCCTGCAAATCACCCGCGCGGTGAAGGGTGGCTTTGCTGCCAAACTGTCTGGCCTGACCACCAAGGAAGAGGCCGACGCGATGAAAGGCACCCGCCTGTTTGCCAATCGCGACGCCCTGCCCGACCTGCCAGATGATGAGTTTTATCACACCGACCTGATCGGGCTTGAGGTGTTGGACACCGGCGGCAAAAGCCTTGGCCACGTGCGCGCGGTTCATAACCACGGCGCGTCTGACCTTTTGGAAATCCACGGCCCCAATCTGAAGGCGACCGTCCTGCTGCCCTTCACGAATGACGCCGTGCCGACCGTTGACCTGACCGCCGGGCGCATCATTGCAGACCCGCCCGAAGGGTTGATCCCAGATGAGTGAAAAGCCCAAATCCCACGGCCGCCTGTCGATCTCTGCTTCGTTGCAGCCGCGTGACCTGATGGATGAACGCCCCCGCCTGAAAGGCGCGTGGACGGCGAAGATCGTAACCCTGTTCCCGCAGGCCTTTCCCGGCGTGCTGGGGCAATCGCTGACCGGGCGGGCGTTAGACCAAGGGCTGTGGGCGCTTGAAACCATCGACCTGCGCCCCTTTGGCGACGGCAAGCACAAGAACGTCGATGACACGCCTGCTGGCGGTGGCGCCGGCATGGTGCTGCGCCCTGACGTTGTTGGGGCCGCGTTGAAACAAGCCAACATCGGCACGCCGAAGGATAGGGCCAAGTGGCCCGTGGTGTACCTGTCCCCCCGTGGGAAACCGTTCAACCAAGCCATGGCGCATCAGTTTGCCGAAGCCGATGGAATGACCCTGCTCTGTGGCCGTTTCGAAGGCGTGGACGAACGTGTTTTGGAAGAATTTGGCGTTCAAGAGGTGTCTTTGGGCGATTTTGTCCTGACTGGGGGCGAGATCGCGGCACAGGCCTTGATTGACGCGACAGTCCGACTTATACCGCGCGTGCTTGGGAATCAGGCCTCGACCGAAGAAGAATCATTCTCTGACGGTCTGCTTGAACATCCACAGTACACTCGGCCCGCTGTTTGGGAAGGCCGCGCGATACCGGAAATTCTTCAATCCGGGCATCACGCGAACATCGCCTCCTGGCGGAAGGCCATGGCCGAAAGGCTTACAAAGGAACGTCGCCCTGATCTCTGGCGGGCTTACTGTGAAAAACACGGTAGGGACCCGGATGAAGACCAAGAGCTCTGAGGACGCATCAAACTTCGCGGGAAAAACCGTGAGCATATAGGAGAAATGGCGATGGACCTTATCGCACAGCTTGAAGCAGAGCAGGTTGCTCAGCTTGACAAGAAGATCCCGGACTTCAAAGCCGGTGACACCATCCGCGTCGGTTACAAAGTGACCGAAGGCACCCGTACTCGTGTTCAGAACTA
Organism: Actibacterium lipolyticum; assembly: GCF_900184935.1. GTDB lineage: Bacteria > Pseudomonadota > Alphaproteobacteria > Rhodobacterales > Rhodobacteraceae > Actibacterium_A > Actibacterium_A lipolyticum. Next base: position 1,095,626 of record NZ_FXYE01000002.1, read on the forward strand.
CGAAGGCGTTTGCATCAGCCGTAAGAACGGTTCGGGCATTGCTGGTTCGTTCACCGTGCGCAAAATCTCGTTCGGCGAAGGTGTGGAGCGTGTGTTCCCCCTGTTCTCGACCAACATCGACAGCATCGAAGTAATTCGCCGTGGCCGCGTTCGTCGCGCCAAGCTTTACTATCTGCGCGCACGTCGTGGTAAATCCGCACGTATCGCAGAAGTTTCCAACTACAAGCCCAAATCCGGCGCTGAAGCGTAAGGAACCGAGCGATGAAAAACGATATTCACCCCGATTACCACGTTATCAACGTGAAATTGACAGACGGCACCATCATCGAGATGAAGTCGACCTACGGCGCAGAGGGTGACACCCTTGCACTGGACATCGACCCATCCGCGCACCCGGCTTGGACCGGCGGCTCTTCGCGCCTGATGGACACCGGTGGCCGCGTGTCGAAGTTCAAAAAGAAATACGAAGGTCTGGGCTTCTAAGCTTAGTCTTTTCGAAACAGGAAAACGCCGCGCCCTTGGGTGCGGCGTTTTTCGTTCGGGGGCCGCTTGGCCCCATGGCAGAACAGTCCCCTTCGTGCCGAGGGGCTAAGGCGCAGATCGAACCATCTTTCCACCGTGCCCAAACCCATCGCACCGACCAAGCGTTCGCCCCCACGAACCTGCAACTTCAGAAGAAAGCGAAGATTGTAGGTTCCGCCACCCCGTGGCCATCGCCTAGCCCGCATCATCAATATGGCACAGCGCCACAAAACACTGGAAACTGTGGCCCTTCCGCCCCGTCCACTAGGAACAGTGGCACTTGGGCGTTGTTCTCCTTTCCAATGTGCCATACACAAAATAGTGTATGCGTGCCTTAACGGGCGCGCTTATTTATTCTTGGGAAAGGGAAACGGCGTGGCGCATATCATCGTCGTGGGCAACGAAAAAGGCGGGGCTGGCAAATCGACAATGTCGATGCACGTCGCCACCGCTTTGGCACGGATGGGGCATAAGGTCGGTGGCCTTGATCTGGACCTGCGGCAACGCAGTTTTGGCCGCTATATGGATAACAGACGCGCATTTTGTGCGCGCGAAGGGCTGAACCTTCCGACGCCGGAATACCGCGAACTGCCCGAGATCAGCCAAGACCAGCTTGATCCCGGTGAAAACATCTATGACCGCCGCCTGTCTGCCGCGGTCGCTGGGCTGGAACAGGACGCCGACTTTATCCTGATCGACTGCCCCGGGTCGCATACGCGCCTGTCACAAGTTGCGCATTCGCTGGCTGACACGCTGATCACGCCGTTGAACGACAGCTTTGTCGACTTCGACCTGTTGGCCCGCGTTGACCCGAAAGAGGGCACCATTCTTGGCCCCTCCATCTATTCCGAAATGGTGTGGAGCGCGCGACAGCTGCGCGCACAGGCTGGCCTGCCCGCGATCGACTGGATCGTGCTGCGGAACCGCCTTGGGGCGCAGCAGATGCACAACAAAAAGAAGATGGGCGCCGCGCTGGAAAAACTGTCTCAGCGGATCGGTTTCCGTGTGGCACCGGGCTTTAGCGAACGGGTTATCTTCCGGGAGCTTTTCCCGAACGGGCTTACTCTGCTTGATCTGAAAGACGTTGGTGTGAAGGGCCTGAACCTGTCCAACGTTGCCGCGCGTCAGGAACTTCGCGATCTGATGAGCGCGCTGAACCTGCCCGGCGTTCGCATCGATTTCTAAAAACGGCCGCGGGGGGCAACTCCCCCCGCCCCGACCGGGCCGCTGTTAAACGCTTAGCGTTGCGGCGACCGCCCGCTTCCAAGCATCATAACGTTGCATGCGCTTTTCTTGCGCCATCTGCGGTTCAAAGCGGCGTTCAAGCGCCCAGGTTTCCGCAAACCCGGCCTGATCCGGATAAAGCCCTGCCCGCATCCCTGCCAACCACGCTGCGCCAAGGGCGGTTGTTTCCAACACCTCAGGACGGTCCACCGGCGCGCCGATGATGTCGGAAAGGAACTGCATCGCCCAATCGCTCGCGCTCATCCCACCATCGACGCGCAGAACGCCCGTGTCGTGGCTGTCTTGCCAGTCAGCGCGCATCGCCTCTAACAGATCGCGGGTTTGGAACCCGACGCTTTCAAGCGCCGCGCGGGCCAGTTCTGCGGGGCCAGAGTTTCGCGACAACCCGTAAACCGCGCCACGACATTCGGCATTCCAATAGGGTGCGCCAAGGCCGGTGAACGCAGGCACAAGGATCACGTTTTGGGTCTCGTCCGCGGCTTCGGCCAGTGGCTGTGTCTCTGCTGCCTCGCGGATAATCTTTAACCCGTCGCGCAGCCATTGAACCACGGCACCGGCGATAAAGATCGACCCTTCCAAAGCATAGGTGGGCTTACCGTCCAGCTGGTACGCGATCGTACCCAACAGACGGCTTTTTGACCGCACCAGCTCATCCCCCGTGTTCAGCAGGGCAAAGCACCCGGTGCCATAGGTTGATTTCATCATGCCGGGTTCGAAACACGCCTGCCCCACAGTGGCGGCCTGTTGGTCACCCGCAACGCCCAAAATCGGGATTTCACGCCCAAACAGGTCGGCGCGTGTGACGCCAAAATCGGCGGCGCAATCCTTTACCTCCGGCAGCATCGTCATGGGGATGTCCAGCACGGCGCAAATCTCTGCGTCCCAGTGGCCATCGCGGATGTTGTAAAGCAACGTGCGGGCGGCGTTGGTGGCATCCGTGACGTGGGATTTGCCGCCCGTCAACTTCCAGATCAGGAAGCTATCGACCGTGCCGAACAAAAGCTCACCGTTTTCCGCACGGGTGCGCGCCCCTTCGACATTGTCCAAAAGCCACTTCAGCTTGGTGCCCGAAAAATAGGGATCCAACAGCAGGCCGGTTTTTTCGGTCACCATCGGTTCGTGACCGGCATCCTTCAGCGCGTGGCACATATCGGCGGTGCGCCGATCTTGCCACACAATCGCGTTATAGATCGGCGTGCCCGTGGCGCGGTCCCACACCAGCGTGGTTTCGCGCTGATTGGTGATGCCAATCGCCGCGATGTCGGCGGCACCCAACCCGGCGCGTTCAATCACTTCGCGGCAGGTGCCAGCGGTGGTTGACCACAGGTCGGACGGGTCATGTTCGACCCAGCCGGATTGTGGGAAATGCTGGGGGAATTCTTCCTGCGCGGTCGCTTTGATCGCCATCTGGTCATCAAACAGAATTGCGCGGCTAGAGGTCGTTCCCTGATCGATGGCTAAGATATGCGTCATGTGCCCCTGTCATCCCCGTTCGTCTGGCCACACGAAATGCATAGCCGGGTGTTCATAAAACCCAAATGTTGGAAAAGTCACAAACGAAAATGGCCGGGGCCGTTAAGCCCCGACCGGAGGAAACTTAGTTCCAAGAAGCAATCAGTTCGTCATAATCGACGGTCACTGGTGCCGGATCTTCGTTATCCAGCTTTGCCTTAGGTGCACCCGGCTTGCTCAGCCATTCTTCGGCGCTAACCTCTTCGTTCATCTTCGGACCAAGGTCACCCTGAACGCCGGCGCGCTCTAGACGTTCCAGCACACGCTCTTGCTGCGCGCACAGGCTGTCGAGAGCTTCCTGAGCGGTTTTCGCGCCCGAGGATGCGTCACCGATGTTCTGCCACCACAGCTGAGCCAGCTTTGGATAGTCAGGAACGTTGGTGCCGGTTGGCGACCACTGAACACGTGCTGGCGAACGATAGAATTCGACCAGACCACCCAGTTTAGGTGCGCGTTCGGAGAAGCTTTCGTGGTTCACGGTGGATTCACGAATGAAAGTCAGACCCACATGCGCCTTCTTCACGTCCACAGTTTTGGAGGTGACGAACTGCGCATAAAGCCACGCCGCTTTGGCGTTATCCACTGGGGTGGATTTCATCAGCGTCCAGGAACCAGCGTCCTGATAACCGACTTTCATGCCTTCTTCCCAGTAAGCGCCATGTGGCGACGGGGCCATACGCCATTTCGGCGTGCCGTCCTCGTTCATCACTGGCAGGCCTTCTTTCACCATGTCGGCGGTGAAAGCTGTGTACCAGAACATCTGCTGTGCGATTGCACCTTGTGCCGGAACCGGGCCAGCCTCGCCAAACACCATACCGGGTGCGGAGGGCGGCGAATATTCGTTCAGCCACTTGGTGTACTTCTCAATCGCATAAACAGCCGCAGGGGAGTTCGTGGCCCCACCGCGCGTTACGCACGACCCAACAGGTTGGGAGTTTTCGTTGACGCGAATACCCCATTCATCAACGGGCAGACCGTTTGGTTCGCCCACGTCACCCATGCCAGCCATGGACATCCACGCATCGGTGAAACGCCAACCAAGCGAGGGGTCTTTTTTACCGTAGTCCATGTTGCCATAGACCGTCTGGCCGTCGATTTCTTTGCCGGTAAAGAATTCGGCAATGTCTTCGTATGCGGACCAGTTGACCGGAACACCAAGGTCATAGCCGTACTTCTCTTTGAACTCGGCCTTGAATGCTGGATCGGTGAACCAATCGTAACGGAACCAGTAAAGGTTCGCGAACTGCTGGTCTGGCAGCTGATAAAGCTTGCCATCGGGGCCGGTTGTGAACTCTGTACCGATGAAATCGGCAACGTCCAGACCGGGGTTGGTTACATCCGCACCTTCGCCGGCCATCCAGTCGGTCAGGTTACGCGCCTGCTGATAGCGCCAGTGGGTGCCGATCAGGTCAGAGTCGTTGATGTAGCCGTCATAGATGTTTTCACCCGACTGCATCTGTGTCTGCAGCTTTTCAACAACGTCACCTTCGCCGATCAGATCGTGCGTGATCTTGATACCGGTGATCGCGGTGAACGCAGGGGCCAAAACTTTGGCTTCGTATTCATGCGTGGTGATCGTTTCGGAAACGACCTTGATCTCCATGCCCGCAAACGGCTGCGCGGCATCGACGAACCACTGCATCTCAGCTTCCTGATCGGCGCGGCTAAGCGACGACAGGTCCCCAATTTCGCTATCTAGGAAGGCTTTTGCCTCGTCCATCCCGGCAAATACCGGCGATGCAACGATCGCAAGCGCCATCCCAAGCGCTGTTGTGGATTTCAGTTTAAGGTTCATGGTTTTCCTCCCAGTTAGAACCGTAGAATTGTGGCGCGGGGGCTTATCCCCCTTTTGCGCGCCGGGGTGCCGGATTAGACCCAGCGAAATACTGCTGCGGCGTAAATCAGGCAGACGATCAGCGCGCCCCATTGCGGCGCACTGACAAGACCAAGCCAAGCCAAGTTGATAAAGGCCGAGCCGAGCAAGGTGATGAAAAGCCGATCACCCCGTGTGGTTTCGATTTGCAAAACACCCACGCGCGGGGTTTCCGGAAATTTGATTGCCAACACCGTGAAGGTGACAATCAAACACGCGATCACGCCAAAGAAGATTGCGGTCGGTGTGGTCCAGGCCATCCAGTCCATGAAAGCCTCCCTTTATACGCGGCCCAGGGCAAAGCCCTTGGCGATGTAGTTGCGGACGAAATAGATCACCAAAGCACCGGGCACGATGGTCAGCACGCCAGCGGCGGCCAACACGCCCCAATCCAGCCCCGAAGCTGAAACCGTGCGGGTCATCGTGGCGGCGATCGGCTTGGCGTTTACCGATGTCAGGGTGCGGCTAAGCAACAGCTCAACCCAGCTGAACATAAAGCAGAAGAACGCGGCCACACCGATGCCCGAAGCGATCAGCGGCATGAAGATTTTCACGAAGAACCGGCCAAAGCCGTAGCCATCGATATAGGCGGTTTCGTCAATCTCTTTGGGAACGCCGCGCATGAAGCCTTCCAAAATCCACACGGCCAGCGGCACGTTGAACAGACAATGCGCCAAAGCCACGGCGATATGCGTGTCAAACAGCCCGACCGATGAATAAAGCTGAAAGAACGGCAGCGCGAAAACGGCTGGCGGCGCCATGCGGTTGGTCAGCAACCAGAAGAACAGGTGTTTATCGCCAAGGAACGTGTACCGGCTGAACGCATAGGCCGCGGGCAGTGCCACAGCGATAGAAATCACCGTGTTCAGCACCACATAGATCAGCGAATTCACATACCCCATGTACCAGCTTGGATCCGTCAGGATCGTCGCATAGTTGGCGAAGGTCAGGTTCTGCGGCCACAGTGAAAACGTGCTGAGGATTTCCTCATTCGTCTTCAGGCTCATGTTCACCAGCCAATAGATCGGCAACAGCAGGAACAGCAGGTACAGCCCCATCACAATCGCGCTTCCCTTGACCTTGGGCAGGGCGAAACTGCGGGCAGAGTTGTTTACGGATACGTCAGCCATCACACGCCATCCCTTTTGTCGAGGTTGGTCATCACGGTGTAGAACACCCACGAAATCAACAAGATCACCAAGAAGTACATCAGAGAGAACGCAGCCGCAGGACCAAGGTCAAACTGGCCAAGCGCCATCTTCACCAAGTCGATCGACAGGAAGGTCGTCGCGTTGCCGGGGCCACCGCCGGTGACAACGAACGGTTCGGTATAGATCATGAAGCTGTCCATGAACCGCAGCAGAATGGCGATCAGCAGCACGCCAGCCATTTTCGGCAGTTCGATATAGCGGAACACTTTCCAACGGCTTGCTTGGTCAATCTTCGCGGCCTGATAGTACGCATCGGGGATCGACTGCAGCCCGGCATAGGCCAGCAGCGCCACCAGCGACGTCCAGTGCCAAACATCCATGACAACCACGGTCGCCCACGCGGCAAACGCATCTTGGGTGTAGTTGTACGAAATCCCCAGCTTATCCAAGGTGTACCCCAGCAGGCCGATATCGACCCGGCCAAAGATCTGCCAGATGGTGCCAACCACGTTCCACGGGATCAGCAGCGGCAGCGCCATCAACACAAGGCAAAGCGACGCCCAGAACCCTTTCTTCGGCATATTCAGTGCCACGAAAATGCCTAGTGGCACCTCGATCGCCAGAATGATCGCCGAGAACATGATCTGGCGGCCCAGCGCGTTGTGCAGCCGTTCAGAGGCAAGCAGTTCCTCGAACCACTCAAGGCCCGCCCAGAAGAACTGGTTGTTCCCGAACGTATCCTGAACCGAATAATTCACCACCGTCATCAGCGGGATCACCGCAGAAAACGCGACAAGGATCAGCACCGGCAGAACAAGGAACCACGCCTTATGGTTTACGGTCTTTTCCATCAGGCTGCCTCCCCCTCGACGCGCCAGTCATTGGCGTAAACATTCACCCGCTTCGCATCAAAAGTGACGCGGTTCATATCTGGCGAAATGGATGCGCCTTCGGGCGCGATTATGTTGATCTCGTTCCCGAAGAAGTCGGCGCGCACGATCTTGTGGCGGCCCACGTCTTCGACCCGGCGCACGTTCACAGGCAGGCCTTCGCCATTGCCGGAAAGCCGTGCAAATTCGGGGCGGATGCCGATCTGCACCTTGCCGGTCAGCGGGGCATAATTCGCGCCCAGCGCGATTTCGGTACCGTCCACATAAGCACGGCTGCCTTCCACCTTGGCGTTCAACACGTTCATACCGGGCGAGCCGATGAAATAACCCACAAAGGTGTGCGCGGGCGTCTCAAACAGCTCTTCGGGTGTGCCGATCTGAACCACGCGGCCGTCGTGCATCACAACCACTTTGTCAGCAAAGGTCAAAGCCTCTGTCTGGTCGTGGGTCACATAGATCATGGTATGACCAAATTCGTGGTGAAGCGACTTTAGCTGCGTGCGCAGCTCCCACTTCATATGTGGGTCGATCACCGTCAGGGGTTCATCGAACAACAGCGCGTTCACGTCTTCGCGCACCATGCCACGGCCAAGGCTAATCTTTTGCTTGGCATCGGCGGTCAGGCCGCGCGCCTTGCGGTTCAGCACGTCCTCCATCCCGATCATGTGGGCGATCTTTTGAACCCGCTCGGCCACATAGGCCGCGCTGGCCCCGCGATTGCGCAGCGGGAAGGCCAGGTTATCGTGAACCGTCATCGTGTCGTAAACGACCGGAAACTGGAAAACCTGTGCGATGTTGCGTTCCGCCGTTGGGGCGTTGGTAACATCGACATCGTTAAACAGAATGCGCCCCTGCGACGGGTGCAACAGGCCCGAAATGATGTTCAACAGCGTGGACTTGCCACAGCCCGACGCGCCCAGAAGGGCATATGCCTGACCATCTTCCCAATCGTGGTTCAGTTCCTTCAGCGCGAAGTCACCCTCTCCCTTCGGGTTCGGGGAATAGGAATGCGCCAGATTATCAAGCGTGATTTTTGCCATCTTTCCGCCCCCTTACGCCGCAGCCGCATAGGCGGCAGGTGCCACCAGCGCGCCGTCTTCGCCAAAGATGTAAACATGCGCCGGATCGAGATAGACGGTCAGCGCCGCCCCCGGTTCCAATTCGCGCACGCCATGCACCACACCAACCCAGCGTTCGCCGTGGTGATCCAGATGCACGAATGTTTCTGACCCGGTAATTTCCGTTACCGCCAGCTTGGTTTCAAATTCCATCGCGCCCGCCACGTGGCGCTCAAGCTCCAGATGGTTGGGGCGGAACCCGGCCATATAGCGGCCATCGGCAAGCTCGGCCATTTGGCCACTGGCAACCGCTGTCTGCCCGTCGCCAAACATCAAACGCGGCCCCGCCTTAGAGATTTGGAGGAAGTTCATCGGCGGATCACTGAACACCCGCGCCGTGGTCGCATCAACCGGCTGACGATAAACCGAAGGCGTTGGCCCGAACTGCGTTACGCGCCCTTCCCACAGGGTGGCGGTGTTGCCGCCCAGCAAAAGCGCCTCTTCCGGTTCGGTGGTCGCATATACGAAGATAGAGCCCGCCTCTTCAAAGATCTTGGGAATTTCGGCCCGCAGCTCTTCGCGCAGTTTATAGTCTAGGTTCGCCAACGGTTCGTCCAACAGCACCAGACCGGCATCTTTGACCAAGGCCCGCGCAAGGGCGCAGCGCTGTTGCTGACCACCGGAAAGTTCCAGCGGCTTACGATCAAGCAAGGGGGAAAGCTGCATCAGGTCGGCGGTTTTCTTTACCGCGGCCTCAATCTCGGTCGCTGACTTGCCCATCAGCCGCAGGGGCGATGCGATATTGTCGAAAACCGACATAGAGGGATAGTTGATGAACTGCTGATACACCATCGCTACCTTGCGGTCCTGCACGCGCATGCCGGTCACGTCCTGCCCATCCCAAAGGATGCGGCCCGTGTTCGGCACGTCCAGCCCCGCCATCAGGCGCATCAGCGATGTCTTACCCGCCGTGGTGGGCCCCAGCAGGACATTCATCGTGCCCTTTTGCAGGGTCAGGTCGGTGGGCGCGATATGCGTTTGCCCCGCCACAACCTTTGACACCCCTTCAAGTACCAGTGTCATCGTTTCCTCCCTTTCCCCTACCCGGCTGCCGTCATGCGGCGTGCGCCGTTGTCGGGGGTATTCATCCAGTCATCCAACGCAGCGATCTGTTCCGCCGTCATCCGCAGGCCCAGCTTTGAGCGCCGCCAGACGACATCTTCCGCACGCCGTGCGTATTCGTTTTCCATCAGCCACGTGACCTCTTGTTCGGTCAGGGTGGCCCCGAAATCGCGGCCCAAATCGGATGCTTCGCGCGCATCACCCAAAATGGCCGCAGCCTCTGTTCCGTAGGCTTTCACCAAACGCTGCGCCCAAGGCGTATCAACGAAAGGAAAGCGTGCCTGAAGCGTAGCCACCAAATCAGCCACGCCATCCACCGGGAAATCACCGCCCGGCAACGGTACGCCCGCCGTCCAGTCACCCGGTGTGCCATCAAAGAATGGCGCGATCTTTTCCAACGCGCTTTCCGCAAGCTTGCGATAGGTCGTGATCTTGCCGCCGAACACGTTCAGCATCGGCGCGCCGCCTGCCTGATCCACTTTCAGAACATAATCCCGCGTGGCCGCAGTGGCCGAGGACGCGCCATCGTCATAAAGCGGGCGAACCCCAGAATAGGACCATACCACATCTGCGCGTGTGACCGGCTTTTCGAAGTATTTCGAAGCGAAAGCGCACAGGTAATCTGCCTCTTCATCGGTGCAGATGGGTTTGATCGACGGGTCATCGTGGTCCGCGTCGGTGGTGCCGATCAGTGTAAAATCATTCTCATACGGGATCGCAAAGATGATGCGCCCGTCTTCGCCTTGGAAGAAATAGCATTTGTCGTGATCGAACAGTTTCTTCGTCACGATATGACTGCCCCGAACCAAACGCACCCCTGCCGTGCTGTTGATACGCGCTGTGTTGCGGATCACATCTTCGACCCATGGCCCGCCAGCATTCACCAGCATCCTCGCGAACACCTCGCGCGGGCCATCCGGCCCCTCCAGGGTTATCTTCCAGACATTGCCGACACGCTCGGCTGCGGCCACCTTTGTGCGAACCAAAATCTCCGCGCCGCGCGCTTCGGCATCGCGGGCATTCAGCACCACCAGCCGGGAATCTTCGATCCAGCAGTCGGAATACTCAAACGCCTTCTCAAACCGGTCATTCAACGGTGCGCCAACCGGATCCGTCGTCAGATCAACAGTTGTCGTCGCTGGCAGGATTTTGCGGCCACCAAGATGGTCGTAAAGAAACAGCCCCAGCCGGATCAGCCATGCGGGGCGACGCCCCTTCATCCATGGCATGACGTATTTCAGAACGCGCGAGGTTGGGGTTTCACCCTCGAACCGGGCGTCTTTGTGATAGGGCAGCACGAACCGCATCGGCCAACTGATATGTGGCATTGCGCGCAGTAGAGTTTCGCGTTCAATCAGCGCCTCGCGCACCAGCCGCACCTCAAAATATTCAAGGTAGCGCAGGCCGCCGTGAAACAGCTTGGTCGAAGCCGAAGAGGTTGCTGATGCAAGGTCGTTCATTTCGGCCAGTGTCACGGTCAAACCGCGCCCAGCAGCGTCACGTGCGATACCGCAGCCATTGATGCCTCCACCAATAACAAACAGATCCACAGGTTTATCTGACGTTGCCCCCGACGACACGCTGGCCTCCCCACCTACGTTCGTGAATGAACACTAACGAAACACATCCCGCCCGTTTTCGTCAACATTTGTTTTCGTTTTTTTTCGTTTATGGATTCTTTCCATGTTTTCAGCTTACTAAGCCTCTTTCTGCGCGGGCGAAATGATTTCTTTCCCGGAAATACCGCGTTCGAATCGCGCGGATATTTTCGCAGCGAACATTCAAACCGCCAAAATGTTGCCCCGAAGCCCAGTTTTTTGGCCGCTCTTGCCGCCGACACCCCAAGCAGTTGATCGAACGCAAAAAAACGAACATAATCGCGGGGCTTTGGAGGAGGCAAGTATGGCGCAAGGCTTTCGGTTGCCAGAAATTCTGGAAATCGCCCGACAAGAAGGCAAGGTCACGGTCGAAGGGCTGGCCGAACGATTTGACGTTACGGTTCAAACCATCCGCCGCGATCTTTCCGACCTTGCCGAAGCAGGCAAGCTGGAGCGGGTCCATGGTGGGGCGATCCTTGCGTCGGGCGTGGTGAACATCGGGTACGAAGATCGGCGCAGCCTGCACGAAGACGCAAAGGTGGCCATCGCCAAACGATGTGCGCAGGAAATCCCTGAAAACGCATCTATCTTTATCAACATCGGCACCAGCACCGAAGCTGTGGCGCACGAACTGTTGCGGCATCGTAATCTGATGGTGGTGACCAACAACATGAACGTGGCAAATATCCTTGTCGCGAACCCCGACTGCGAAATTATCGTCGCGGGCGGCGTCTTGCGCAGGTCCGATGGCGGCTTGGTCGGCAATCTGACCGCCAATGTCATTGAGCAGTTCAAGTTCGATTACGCGGTGATCGGCTGTTCCGCGATGGACGAAGACGGCGACCTGATGGATTTCGACATTCAAGAGGTCGGCGTAAGCCAGACGATCATTCGCCAATCACGCACAACTTTCCTTGTCTCCGATCATTCTAAATTCCAACGCACGGCCCCTGCCCGCATCGCCTCGCTGCGCGACGTCGATACGTTCTTTACCGATAAAGAGCTGTCGCCAGACCTGTCCAACAAGTGTCGCGAATGGAATACACGCATCGTTATTGCCTAGGGAAAACCCTATGCATGGTCCGCCGATTTGTGGCTATATGCCCGCAAACCGAAGATAATCGGCTCATTTGATTAAATTTACAGGCTGCCCATAACTTGATTATTCCCTTTCACGTCCAAGAAATGCTGCGCCAAGTCCGCAAACGGTTTGATGCCCCCGCAGACGCGCCCAAAATGCAGCCCCGGATGGAAGACCTGCAAAAACTGCGCCCCGTCCGCACCGCAACCCGCAAAACGATAGAGCGTTTTATCGCCGGCTTCGAAAAAGATGCGGGCGACCTGTCCGCACTTGCCGATGATGCAACGCTGGACAGTGCCGAAACCTATTCGGCCAACATCGAAAATCTGATTGGCACGGTCAAAGTCCCGGTGGGTGTGATCGGCCCGCTTCGGATCAACGGCCTGAATGCCGATGGCGATTTCATCGTGCCCATGGCCACGACCGAAGCCGCGCTGGTGGCCTCTTACGGGCGCGGCGCGATGGCGGCATCGTTGGCTGGTGGTGTCAGCACCGCAGTGTTGTACGAAGGCGTGTTGCGAACACCGGCCTTCGTTTTGGATGGAATTTTGCCAGCCGGGCAATTTGTCGATTGGGTCGTCGCCAACATCGAAGACCTTAAACAAGCCGCCGAAGAAACCACACGTTTTGGCAAGCTGGTTTCGCTAGAGCCGGTCATCGACAACAACATCGTATTCTTGTTGTGCCGCTATACCACGGGCGATGCAGCCGGGCAGAACATGGTAACCATCGCCACCAGCGCGCTTTGCGAACATGTGGCCAAGCACTGCACCGTGCCCATCCTGAAGTGGTATGTAGAGGGCAACTTTTCCGGCGACAAAAAAGCCTCTGCCCTTGGGCTTATTACGGGGCGCGGGCGTAAGGTCAGCGCCTCTGTGACGCTTCCGGCGAAGGTGGTGGAACAGGCCCTGCGCAGCACGGTTGATGACATGTTGGATTATGGCCGCGTGGCCAACCTTGGCGCACTTCTGTCGGGTCAACTTGGCGCACAGGCGCATTATGCCAACGGACTGGCCGCGCTTTACATTGCCACCGGACAAGACGCCGCCTGTGTGGCTGAAAGCGCGGTTGGCTTTACCCGGATGGAACGGCGCGGCGAGGATTTGTTTTGTTCGGTCACAATGCCCAACATCCTTGTCGGATCAGTCGGAGGCGGAACCGGCCTGCCAAGCCAATCGGCCTGTCTTGATCTGTTGGGGCTAAAGGGGGCCGACAACGGCGCAGCCCTAGCCGAGGTCGCCGCAGCCGTATGCCTGTGCGGCGAACTTTCAATCGTTGCTGCGATGTCGGCGGGGCATTTTTCCGACGCCCACGAAAAACTGGCGCGCAAAAGATGAGTGTTCTTCGCAGACTCTGGACCTATCAGGGCGAACGCTTTCCCCTGATCCAGACCATTCCTCTGCTTGCGGTATTCTCGGCCGCCAGCATCAACGTGTCGGCCTTTATGGGGGAACGACCACTGCCCGGCATCGGTAGCTATGTGATCGGGTTGGTCCTAGGGCTGGTGATCTTTTTCCAGATGCGCGCCGCTGACGAATGGAAAGACCACGACCTTGATTGCCGCTATCGCCCCGAACGCCCTATCCCGCGTGGGTTGGTGTCGCTTCGTCTGATACTTGGCATCGCGTTAACCTTAATCCCGGTGGCAGCTTTGGTCGCGTGGGCAAAGACGCCCGCATTGCTGTGGCTGTTGCTTGGCGTTTGGGGATGGCTGGCATTAATGACAGCTGAATTCGGCGTGGCGAAGTGGCTTAAGGCGCGCCCGTTGATCTATCTTGTCAGCCACATGGCCATCATGCCGCTGATTGACCTGTTGCTGACGGGCGTTGAATGGGCTGGCACCGCACGCCCTGCCCCGGCGTTGTGGATGTTTCTTGTACTTTCGCTGGTGAACGGGTGTGTGCTGGAAATCGGCCGCAAAACATGGGCCCCTGAAAATGAACGTGACGGGGTCGAAACATATTCTGGCCTTTGGGGGGCCAAAGCGGCGTCGATGGTGTGGCTTGGTTGCGTGGCTTTGGCCGCGATACTGCTGATCGCTGTGGGGCGCGCCACTGGGCCGTTCTTTCCAACGTCGGTTATCGCTCTTTTCGGTCTGGCAATGTGCTGTGCCTGCGCGCTTCAGTTTCGTCGACAACCAACCCCTAAAGGGCAAAAACGGATTGATGCGATGTCCGGTATCTGGGTGCTGTCCTGTTACGCGGCCGCTGGCTTTATACCACTGTTAAGCGGGGCTGGATTGTGACGGTTATTATTCCCGGTGATCAGGCCACAGACCGCGAAGTTGTTGGCGGCAAAGCGGCAAATCTGGCGCGCCTTGCTGCGGCGGGCTTTGATGTGCCTGAATTCTTCGTGCTTCCGGACGCGGCGTTTGAACATCCCAAGCTAGAGCCTGAATTGACCGCCGCACTCAGCCAACTTGGCGCGGGGCCTTATGCCGTGCGCTCGTCCGGGCGGGATGAAGATGGCGCCCTGAACAGTCATGCGGGCCAATTCGACACCTTCCTGAATGTCGCAGCGGCAGAGGTATTGGAAAAGGCGCTGGCCGTTCGCGCATCAAGTGACGGCGCAACAGTCGCCACATACCGCGATCTGCGCGGGCTAGAAGGTGATCAGCCGCCTTCGGTCGTGGTGCAGCGCATGGTTCCAGCGCGCATCGCGGGCATTGCCTTTTCTGCGGATCCAGTCAGTGGTCTGCGTGGCAACACCGTTATCTCGGCAACGACGGGCCTTGGGGAACAGCTGGTCGGCGGCGAAGTCGACGGCGAAGGCTGGACGGTAGACCACGGCGGGCACATCTTGAATGCACCGCAAAAGCCGACCGTCCTGACACCGGCCGAAGCCCAAGACATAGCCACCCTTGCCCGCGATGCCGAAGCTGCGTTCGGCCACCCTCAAGACATTGAATGGGCATATGATGGGGATCGGCTGCGCATGTTGCAGTCACGTGATATTACGACCCAACTGCGCCCCGCGCCAAACGCAGACGATGCGCTTGTGGTGTTCGACAACTCCAACATCGTGGAAAGCTATCCGGGGCTGGTCAGCCCCCTAACCTATTCCTTCGCCAGCTATTGCTATGACCGAGTGTATCGCGGCTTTGTGGGGCTGTTGGGCCTTTCCGACACGCAGATTTCCGCAAACGCCCCGATCTTTGCCAACCTGTTAGCCCGCGTCGATGGACGCGTGTATTACAACCTTGGCAATTGGTACCGCGCGCTTGCCTTGTTGCCCGGTTTTTCGCTGAACCGCGGCTATATGGAAACCATGATGGGGGTCAGTGAACCGCTGCCGCAGGAATTGACGCAAGGCATCGGCCCGGCACCCGCAACAGGCTGGCATAAGGCTGTGGAATTGTTGCGCCTGACGCGGGTGGCCCTTGGCCTTGCAACACAGGCCGTTTTGCTGCCCCGCACCAAACGGCGTTTTCTGGAACGGCTTCAGGGGTCTCTTACCCATGGCCCTGATTTGAACCGCGCCAACCTTACCGAACTTGCCCAAGCGTACCGAACGATCGAAAGCGCCCTTCTTGATCGGTGGGACGCGCCGTTGGTGAACGATTTCCTGTGCATGATCGGCTTTGGCGCATCCCGTAAAATGCTGGAACGGTGGGCCGGTCCAAAGGGGCTGACCTTTCACAACGACATCATGATTGGTCAGGGCGATATCATCTCGGCCGAACCGGCGCAGCGGATCGCGCGCATGTCCAAACTGGTGCGCGACCAGAACGCCGCAACCGCGTTGGCCGAAGGCCGCGCCGCCCTAGAGGCCTATCCAGAAATCGCGGCCGAGTTTGACGACTATATCGCCGCTTTTGGCGACCGCTGCACCCAAGAGCTAAAGCTGGAAAGCATTCCGTTAACCGATGATCCCTCAACCCTGATAGCGGCAATCTCTGCGGGTGCGGCCCGTGCGCCCGTCACGCCGAAAACGCGCGATGAACCTGACTGGACCGCGCTAATGCCCACTCAACCCGTGCGCCGCACCATCGCGCGCCGGTTCAGCAATTGGGCGCGCGCCCGTGTACGGGATCGCGAAAACCTGCGTTTCGAACGCACCCGCATTTTCGGCCACGCCCGGCGTGTCTTTCTTGCCATGGGCCGCGAACTGCACGCGCGTGGCGACCTTGATGCCCCGCGCGACATCTTCTTCCTGACCGTGCCAGAGGTTCTGGGCGCGGTCGAAGGCGCGGGCATGTCGCGAAACATTGCAGCCATCGCCGCCCTGCGCAAAGCAGAGATGGAGACCGCCGAAACCCGCCCCGACCCGCCTGAACGGATCACCCTGCGCGGCGCCGCGATAAATGCCGGCGCACACAGCGCCCCGCCCCCGTCGGTTGCGCCGCAGGCAGGCGACCGACGCACCGGCACCGGCTGTTCCGCTGGGCGCATCACCGGCCGCGCGCGCGTCATTCACGACCCCCGCACCGAAAGCCTTCACGCGGATGAAATCCTTGTGGCCCGCAACACCGACCCCGGTTGGATCGCGGTCTTCGCCAATGCCTCGGCCATCGTGGTTGAACGGGGGTCGCTTCTGTCTCATTCCGCGATTGTCGCGCGGGAAATGGGTATCCCATGCGTGGTTGGCATCGGCGATGCAACGCAGTGGATCACCTCGGGCGAGGTGATCGACGTGGATGGCGCAACCGGCGAGGTCAGGAAAATCAATGACTGATACCCACATCACCGAACGCGCCCGGTTTGATCAAATCCGGTACGCCCAGCTTTGGGAAGACGCTGATGTTTTGACCCAAGCTATGGGCGATGTCGATGGTGAGACTCTAGTCTCAGTATGTTCTGCGGGCGATAATGCCCTTGCTTTACTGCTTTTAAACCCTGCCCGCGTTTATGCCGCCGACCTTTCCCCGGTACAGTTGGAATGCTTGCGTTTGCGCATCGGTGCCTATCGCAACCTAGACCATTCCGCGTTTCTAGAGCTGATGGGCGCACGCCCCAGCACCCGCCGTGCGGAATTGTTGCACCGGGCACTGGACGGCAGCCCAGAACAGACAAAGGACTTCTGGACCACACAGGAAAAAGACGTGGTCGCCCATGGCGCAGGGGGCGCGGGCAAGTTCGAACGTTATTTCCGGATCTTCGCCCGCTATTTGCTGCCATTGGTCCATTCGCGCGAAACCATCCGACAGATCTTCGTTCCCCGCCCAAAGGCCGCGCGAACAGAGTTCTTTGAAACGCGGTTCAACACATGGCGGTGGCGCTGCCTTGTGCGGGTCTTCTTTTCGCGGTTCGTGATGGGCCGCATGGGGCGGGACGCCGCGTTTTTTGACCATGTCGACGGCAGCGTCGCCGATCATGTCTTTCGCCGCTTACACCATGCTGGCGTGGATACCGATCCGTCGCAAAACCCATATCTTCACTGGATCATGACCGGCAGCCACGGCGATGCCCTGCCCCTTCCGTGGCGCGCAGAGGCATTTCACACCATCCGTGAACGGCTTGACCGCATCACCCCCCATCTTGGCCCGCTGGAAACGTTGGGCGTCGACCAAGTGGCCGGGTTCAACCTGTCAGACATTTTCGAATACATGTCGCCCGACATAACCGCGCAGGCATACGGCAATATCCTTGAAATGGCGAAACCCGGCGCGCGGTTGGTGTACTGGAACATGATGGCCCCGCGCCGCTGCCCGGCCCAATTCGCTGACCGGGTGACGACCCTTACCAAGGTGGAGGATGTCTTAAAGGCCCAAGACAAAGCCTTCTTCTATTCCGACTTCGTGGTGGAGCAGGTGCGTTGAGCGACACGCTTCAGCTAAGTCTTGTCTTCGCGCTTATCGCAGCGCTGTTGGGCGCGATGGCTGGGCTGCGGCGCTTTGCCGAAAACCACGGCTGGCCTGCGGAAATTCAGCGCAAGATCGTTCACATATCCGCAGGCGGGCTGGCGATTTGCCTTCCTTGGGTGTTTGCCGATGCGTGGCCCGTCTATCTGCTGCTTGGGCTAACGCTTGGCGCGATGATCGCCATGCGGCTTCCAGTCTTGTCGGGCTTGGGTAAAACCCTGCATGGGGTTAATCGCAAATCGTATGGCGATTTCCTTTTGGTCGTGTCTGTGGGGCTGGTGTTCCTTTTCTCAAACGGCAACGCGGTTCTATACGTGTTACCGCTTGCCGTTCTGACCCTTGCCGATGCCGCCGCCGCCATCGCAGGCAGCACCTATGGCAAGCACTTCTTTCGCACCGAAGATGGCCACAAAAGCCTTGAGGGAAGCGCGGTCTTCTTTCTGGTCACATTGTTGGTTTGCATCCTGTGCTTTCTGATGCTTACCGACATTCCGCGTGAAAACGTCATCCTTTTGGCCGCCGCAATCGCGGTTTTCACAACGGTGGTAGAGGCCGACAGCTGGCACGGGTTCGACAACCTATTCCTTCCGATGGGGGTGCTGATTTTCCTATCCACAACGCTGGATATGCCCGTGTGGGATGCGGTGACTCGGCTGGGGCTGTTGTTCGTCGCAATTGCGATCCTTGCGGCGCTGACACGGCGCGTCGGGCTAAGCAGCCACGTGGCCCGCGTATACGCCATCGCGTTTTTCATGCTGCTTTCCGTCACGGCCCTACAAAACGCGGTTTTGCCGACGCTTCTATTGTTGGCGCAGGCGGCTGATCGCCGGGCCGCCGGGGCGGCGCGCAACCTTGCCGCGCTTGAAATTGTGGGGGCCTTGGCCTTGGTCAGCTTTGGCTTTTTGGCCGCAGGGATCGCCACGGGCGTGAATGCGATAAATTACTATGCGCTTGCAATCGCCGCCATGGCGGCCAGCCACGCAGCGCTGGGTCTTGAACGACGGGCCGCTTGGCTGCGATTGACCGGCGCAGCGGTTTGCGCAGCCGCCCTGTTCGCCGTTTGGGTCGCCGTTACAAATACCAACCCCGCATCAACATATTGGCACCCGCCAATCAACGCTTTCGCAATCGCCATATTGGCGATTTCCGCGCTTGTCCCTTCGGCTATTCCACGATGGTTTCAACAGCGGCGCAATTCAAAGGCGGCACTTCTTGGGGTGTTTCCAACTGTGTTGCTTTATTTCATCTTGCTGCTTCGGGAGGGGATATTGTGACCAACCAAACGCTGCGCAACGACGGCGCCCAGGCCACGCTTTTCAGGAACGCGCCCCCTTGGGAAGGCCGCAAGACAGCCGCGATTGGTGCGTTCCGTTGTGACGATGCGCAAGCGGGCAGCAGCCTTTTGAACGACGCCGCCGATCTTCTTAGGGCCGAAGGCTATCAGGCGATGATTGGCCCGATGGATGGCGACACTTGGCACAGCTATCGGCTGATCACAGAAACAGACGACAGCCCGCCATTCCTGATGGAGCCCAAATCCGCGCCCCACGACCTCGATGCATTCCAGAAGGCGGGTTTCGAAGAAATCTCTTCTTACTTCTCGGCCCGCGGGGCGGTTGCCGGGGCCATCGGAACGCCACCGCCCCACGACGACGCAATCGAAATTCGCCAATGGGATGGAACCAACCCCGAAGCCTGTTTTGCCGACGTGCACAGCCTTTCAACCAAGGCTTTTGCCAACAACCTGTTCTACGCGCCGATCAGCCTTGAATCGTTTCTGGCGATGTACATGCCCTTCGTTCCGATGCTGAAGCCAGAACTGATACTGATGGCACGTGACACGCAAAGCGGCGCTTTGTTGGGTTTTTTGTTTGGTATCCCAAACTATCAAGAAGGGCTAACGCCCAGCAGCGTGATCTTGAAAACATATGCCAGCCTTCGGGCGGGCGTTGGGCATCACCTTAGCCATGTGTTTCACCAAAACGCCCAGACGATGGGGTATGAACATGTGATCCACGCGCTGATACACGATAGCAATCAATCTGCGGATCGCAGTCGCAAGCACGGGGCGCAAGTGTTCCGCCGTTACGCATTGCTGGGGCGCGTCTTGAATGCATGATCTGACGTCAATCTTTCGCAAAACCGCGCAGCAATACGGCGACCGCGTTGCGCTGATCACGCCCACCGGGTCCGTCACTTTTGCCGAGCTAGAGTCCCGCTCTGCCGCGTTCGCCGCCACCTGCACCGCCAAAGGGATCAGACGCGGCGACAGGGTTATCGTCGCGATGCCGGTTGGCATCGACCTATTCGTGGCGCTTGCAGGCGCGTGGCGGTTGGGCGCTGTCGTCGTGTTTCCCGAACCCGCGATGGGGTTGAAAGGGTTCCGGCACGCGCTGCGCACCACCCGGCCTTCGGCGTTTTTCGCAAGCGGCGGTTATCGCTGGTTAAAGCTGTTGTTGCCAAGCCTTTGGCGCGCGCGCCTTTGTACGCCCCGAAAAGGCGATAAAGGCGCTTCCGTTCCCGCAGATCTGTCATCTGATGATCCCGCGCTGATATCGTTCACATCTGGGTCCACCGGGGCACCAAAGGCGATCCTGCGCAGCCACGGTTTCTTAATGGCGCAACGTGGTGCGGTCTCTCCGCTGTTGGCATCCCACCGGGACGAGGTCGATCTTGTCGCCTTTCCGGTTTTTACCCTGCTTAACTTAGCCGCCGGTCGAACGTCCGCTTTGCCCAATTGGCGGCTGACGCGCCCCGATCAGCTTTCAGCCCCGCGCCTTGCCCACTGGATCAAGGAAACCCGCGCCACCCGCGCTCTGTTACCGCCCGCGCTGTGCGAAACGCTGGCCCAGGCCGACATCCCGCCCGGCTTGCATACCGTTTTCACAGGCGGCGGTCCGGTTTTCCCGGATGTCGTTGCCGCATTGAAAAAGCAGCGGCCCGGCCTGCGCGTGGTTTCGGTTTACGGCTCGACCGAGGCCGAACCCATCGCCGAACTTGATTGGGCCGACATAGATGACGCTTTGCTGTCACGCATGGCGCAAGGCGGCGGTCTGCTGGCCGGCGCCCCGGTGGAAGCTGCCAGACTGCGCATCGTTGACGATGAAATTCAGGTCGCCGGCGCGCATGTGAACGATGGCTACCTTGACCCGGCCATGAACAGCGACACCAAGGTACGCGACGGGGATGTCATCTGGCACCGCACCGGCGATGCCGGTTATCTGGATGACGCTGGTCAGCTGTGGCTATTGGGCCGCCACTCCGCCAGCGCCCCAACCAACGGTGGCAAACTGTTCCCCTTCAGCGTGGAAGTTGCCGCACGCAACTGGCCCGGCGTCGACAAGGCCGCGTTATGGGCGGGCGATGCACAAACCACACTGGTGATCGAAGGCGCAGACGCGGATCTAGACCAATGCAAATCGAACGCAGCCGCAATGGGCGTTGATACTGTGCTAAAGGTCGCCAAACTGCCGATGGACAGACGCCACCAGTCAAAGGTGGATTACAACGCGCTAAACGCTTTGATCCGCAAATCGCGTTAACGCGGGCTGTCCAACACCAAGTTCGGCACCCAAGTAATCACATCCGGAAAAACGCTGCGCCTTGCGACACCGCAGAAGTGGTGCAATACGTTTTCCCAAGCGGGCCCTCGATTAGCACCCCCGGGCGCCTTCCACGGTTGAACATTCGGCAAAGAAAGACGCGGAAACGATGCAAGACCTGAACGCTCAGCGCCAATTCGTGCGGTCCACTTTCCCAGCATGACCCGATCCCGCGCAACCTCCATCGGGTTTATCGCCGTCCTTTTGTGGGCGCTTCTTGCGCTGTTCACTGTGGGTTCGGCACCTGTTCCGCCGCTTCAACTGAATGCGATGTGCTTTGCGATTGGCGGGCTTATTGGCCTGATCTGGACATGGAAAACCGGTGGCGCAGCGCGTTTGCGCGGTGTCAGTTGGAAGGTCTACGCCTTTGGCACGCTGGGCTTGTTTGGGTACCACGCGCTTTACTTTTCGGCCCTGCGCCTTGCCCCCGCCGCCGAGGCAGGGTTGATCGCCTATCTGTGGCCGCTGTTGATTGTTCTATTTTCCGGGCTGCTTCCCGGTGAAAAACTGTTTGCGGGGCACATCATTGGTGGCCTGATTGGTTTTGCCGGGGCGGCCCTGATTGTGCTGAACGGCGCGACCGGTTTTCAAGGAAGCGCCCTGCCGGGCTATGGCCTGGCCCTTCTTTGTGCGCTGACCTGGGCCAGCTATTCTGTGCTCTCACGCCGACTTGGCGCGGTGCCGACCGAAACCGTGGCGGTGTTTTGTATTGCAACTGCCGCGTTATCCTTGCCCCTGCACCTTGCGCTGGAAGAAACCGTTTGGCCTGCAACGACGCTTGGTTGGCTGTCGTGCATCGCCCTTGGGCTTGGGCCGGTCGGTTTGGCGTTTTATGTTTGGGATATTGGGGTCAAGCGCGGCGATATTCAGCTTTTGGGCGTCGCCAGCTATGCCGCGCCTCTGCTTTCAACACTTGCATTGGTGGTGGCGGGGATGGCGCAGCCATCAACCACGCTGGTTCTGGCTGCGTTGCTAATCAGTGCCGGTGCAGCGCTGGCGGCCTACGCCAGCGCCAAGGCCACTTAAGGCTGTCCAAGGCGTTCGATTTCTTCTTTCAATCGAAGCTTTTTCTTTTTGAGATCGGCGATCTGGAGGGCATCTGTCCCGGGATGGCGTTGTTCTCGTTCGACGCGTTCTGAGAGGGATTGGTGTTTCCTGCGAAGCTCCTGCAAATGCGAACTCATGGTCATATTTGACCTCCTCTGAACTGGTTGACATATAGTTGTTACAGTCCAGCACAGAAATTGAGTCGTGTCACGGGTTGGGTAACGAAGTTTCTAATAGATATGCTTCTGCGCAAGTTTTAGCCAAATTATCACGCCTCGGGCCAACGCAAGGCCGCGCCATCACGCAACACTGCCTTCACCTCGGGCGTGTAACTTTCCCGATCCCCATCGTGAAACGCCCCTTCGTGCAATGTAAGCGGCGGCAAAAGGGCAAATGGCCCACGCCCGCTTTTTATCGCACGCAGCAGCACCAGCCGGGCCTTGCGCCCTTCGCGCGGGGCAAGAGGCAACACCTCTATGTTACCAGCGCGGGCATCTAGGGCTGACATCAACTCTGGCAGACGCTCGGCCCGCTGGATCATGGTGAGCTGGCCACGCTGAACCAACCTACGCATCGCAACGTCGACCCACACCGACAAAGGCGTGCGTTCACCCAGCGCGGTTTCGCGCCCTTCATCCGTCGCAGACACGCCGTTCTCTCTTAGGAAATACGGGGGGTTGGCGATCACATGATCAAAGCTGCGCTGGCGAAGTTCGGCAGGAAGGGCGGCGATGTCGCCCTCAACCACCTCAAACGGCACACCGTTTTCCACGCTGTTACGCCGTGCAAGGGCCGCATATTCGTGCTGCAACTCGATCCCTGTCAGGGTCAAACCGGCGACGCGCGATCCCAAACAAAGGCTGGCAACACCGGCACCGCAGCCAAGTTCCAGCACTGTCTCTCCGGGGTGGGCGCGCACGGATGCAGCCAAGAACACCGGGTCCACCCCTGCGCGATAGCCCGCCTTCGGCTGATGAACCGCCAACTGACCGCCCAAAAAGCTGTCTTGGCTTAGCAAATCGTCCTTAAAGCCCACTTATTCATTCTCCGGCAGGGGAATGTCATTGTCCCGCAATATGGCGCGCGCCATGTGCAAATCTTTATCCCGGACCATCACCCGGCGCGGCAAAATGCCAATGGATCCTTCAAGGACGCTCATATGGACATCCATTTGAAAGCAGGGTATTTCCTCCCCCTGAAGGAGAGCGGTGGCAAATGCCACTAGTGTTGGGTCATTGGTGCGAAGCAGCTCTTTCATAATCATGGACTTAATGACAGGCAGAACCGTTTGTCGAGAGAACTGACGAGAGCGTGATGAGTTTGGACGCTGCCGAGAGCAAACCCCACCAGCGCCTAAGCGCACATTTGGCACCCGAGCTTGCGGCGGTCAATGAATTGATCCGTGCGCGCATGGCGTCAAAACACGCGCCCCGCATCCCCGAAGTGACCGCGCATTTGATCGAGGCTGGCGGCAAACGTCTGCGCCCGATGTTGACGTTGGCTGCGGCGCGGCTGTGTGGCTATCAGGGGCCATATCACGTGCATCTGGCCGCGACGGTTGAATTCATCCACACCGCCACCCTGCTGCACGACGACGTTGTTGACGAAAGCGGCCAACGCCGTGGCCGCCCCACGGCAAACCTGCTGTGGGATAACAAATCGTCTGTTCTGGTCGGCGACTATCTGTTTGCCCGCGCGTTTCAGTTGATGGTTGAACCCGGCAATCTGCGCGTTCTAGAAATCTTGTCCAATGCCGCCGCAACCATTGCCGAAGGCGAAGTGTTGCAGCTGACCGCAGCGCAGAACCTCTCGACGGACGAAGACATTTACCTTCAGGTCGTGCGCGGTAAAACCGCCGCCCTGTTTTCCGCCGCCACCGAAGCTGGCGCAGTGATTGCCGATGCCGATACGGCACATGTGCAGGCGCTGTTCACCTATGGCGACGCGTTGGGTATCAGCTTTCAGATCGTTGATGACCTGTTGGATTACTGGGGCTCTGACGCCACCGGGAAAAACATCGGGGATGATTTCCGCGAACGCAAACTGACGCTGCCGGTGATCAAAGCAGTTGCCAAAGCCGATGAGGAAGAGCGCGCCTTCTGGTCCCGCACCATCGAAAAGGGCAAGCAACAGGACGGTGACCTTGAAACCGCGCTGGCGCTGTTGGCCAAACACAACGCGCTGGAAGACACCCGGACCGAGGCGATTGCATGGGCCGACAAGGCCAAAGCCGCGCTAAGCGTTTTGCCTGATGATCCGATCCGCACGATGCTGCACGACATTGCCGATTACGTGGTCGCGCGGGTTAACTAACCTGCGGCCGCGCCCGTTCGCTTTGATCGCCAAGTGAGCCCGCTTGGACCCACCAATCGGGGTGGGCTGTGCGAATGTGGTGTTCAGCGGCCAAAGCTGCTTCTTCGTCAGGGAATACCCCGAAACACGTCGCGCCCGAACCCGACATACGGGACAAAAGGCACCCATCGGCCCTTTCAAATGTGTCCAGCACGCGGCCAATTGCCGGTTCCACTT
Organism: Actibacterium lipolyticum; assembly: GCF_900184935.1. Taxonomy (GTDB): domain Bacteria; phylum Pseudomonadota; class Alphaproteobacteria; order Rhodobacterales; family Rhodobacteraceae; genus Actibacterium_A; species Actibacterium_A lipolyticum. The sequence goes on from NZ_FXYE01000002.1 coordinate 1,120,656, forward strand.
TTAGCGCCGGCGCTTGAAGGTCGTTCCGTTGCTGCGCCAGCCATTCGGCAAATGCGTTCACATCGCTGAAGGCGGGCAGTTCATCGGGCAGCGGTGCGTTTTCGCGGGATGCTAACGCTGCGAATATCTTTGGCGTGCTGACCTCGATTCGTGGGTTCACCAGAACTGTTGGGATCGGGCCAAGATTGGTAAAATCAATCCGCTCTCCAATCCCACGCACACGCGCCGGGCGGCACATCAGGCACATTGGCAGATCGGCACCAAGGCCAAGGGCTTTGTCGGCAATTTCTGCAAATCTGCTTTGCGGCATGTCTGCTAGATCTTCACGGTCCCAATGCCGCAAAAGTCCGCGCAGCGCAGCCGCTGCATCGGACGACCCGCCGCCAATGCCGGACGCGGCTGGCAGGTTCTTGGTCAGCGTCATCGCCGCCCCCTGCCCTTCGCCCATCAGCGCGGCGGCTTTCATTACAAGGTTGCTTTCATCCACTGGAACGCCTGCGGCCTCGGGGCCATCAACGGTCAGGGAAAGGGATTTGCCGTCTGTAATCTTCAGACTGTCGCCAACCGGGGCGAACGCCACCAAGCTATCCAACAGGTGATAGCCATCGTCGCGTTGTCCGGTTACGTGCAGGCAGAGATTGACCTTGGCCGGAGCGAAGACCTCAATCGCCATTGGCGACCGAAATGGGCTCTTTGCCCTCTTCCATCAGAACCTTATCAAGGCCGACTTCCAATTTCCGGCGAATACGTTCTGCGTCAACCTCTTCGGGGTCAAATGACAGCGCGCGGCGCCATTGGAATTTTGCTTCGATCTTGCGGCCGACCGCCCAGAACACATCGCCCAAATGGTCGTTGATGACCGGGTCCACGGGTTCAAGTTCAGCAGCGCGTTCCATATGCGGCACCGCTTCGTCATAGCGGCCCAACCGGTACAGCACCCAGCCAAGGCTATCGGTGATAAACCCATCGTTGGGTCGACCTGCAACCGCGCGTTCAATCATATCTAGCGCTTCATCCAGATTGGTCTGCAATTCAACATAGGAATAGCCAAGATAGTTCAGCACGCGGGGCTGGTCTGGCTCCAACTCCAACGCTTTGCGCAAGTCTGCCTCGGCCAAATCCCACTGTTTTTCACGTTCATGCGCCATGCCGCGGGCGTAATATACGATCCACTGCATCCGGTCGGGGCCAGAGAAAAGCGCAATCGCGCGGTCATAAGCCTTGGTCGCATCGCCGTAACGTTCCATCCGGCTGAACATATCACCAAGCGAAACGTGAACGATGGGCAGGTCGGCATGCGATTTGGTAAGCTGTGTCATCACCTCAATCGCGGCTTCGGTCTTGCCAGCTTTTTCCAACGTCTTCGCGCGACCCAATTCGGCGGCATAGAACGCGGGCGCATCGGCGGGAACCTGAAGGTAAGCCGCCGTCGCAAGCTCATAACGTTCCTGCACTTCAAGCAGCTCTGCCGTCAGCAACATCGCATCGACATGGTCAGGGCGCAGGTATTGCGCGACGCGGGAATAAAGCAGCGTGTAGGTGTCGTTCGCTTCGCCGTTCAGGGCGTCAGCAACGGTGTAAAACACCTCTGCCGCGCCGTCCGACGCATTACGGATCGTATCGAATGGAAGAGCCTCGCCCGCTTCAAGGCGGGTGCGCAGGTCGCTCATGCCGGGGTCAAGGTCGGGGCCGAACACCTCTGCGATCAGGTCGATCGCGTCTTGGTTACGCTCTAGCTGGCTAAGAACGCCAATGTTGGCCAGAACGCCGCGCCGGGTCGTGCGCAGGGCTTGCCCGGTTTCGCTTGAAAAGATCGCATCGGCGCTTTCGAAATCACCGACGGCGGCAAGGGCCAGCGCCTTGTGATAGTCGCCAAAGATCGCCAGACCCTGTTCCGCCGAGGCGGCATCGAACGCTTCCAGCGCCTCTGACATGCGGCCTTCGCCAAAATGGCTCCAAGCGGTGATCAGGCCATCGACAAGCGGGCCGACGCTGCGCCCGGCTTCGAAATCATCCAGCGCGGATTGATACGCGCCGCGCTTTAGCTGATCGGCCAACAGCACCATATCGGCAGACTGGCTGCCCATGCCGCCCTGCTGCATCCGACGCGCAATCGGAATGGCGCGGTCCAGTTGCCCCAAGCCGGTGAATGCCAACAATGCACTTTCCAGCAATCCGGCATTCGCCGGGTCACGAGCCAACGCCTGAGTGTAATATTGCGCGGCGGCCTCATAATCGCTGAAAAAGCTGGCGTGACGTGCGGCCAGATAGGCACCGGCAAGCCCGTTTTGGGCCTGCGCCATGGGCGCGGTGGAAACAGCGAATGCAGCAAGCGCCGCAAGGCTTAGGGACCGGATTGGGAATACGGGCAAAGGAACACTCCGCTTTGACGTTAGATCAAAGGTAGTGAACCAATGGGGGCAAGGCAATGCGTGGGCGGCACTTTGACCGCCCACATGACGACTCTGTTACATATTCGGGTAATTTGGCCCGTCACCACCCTGCGGCGTGACCCAGTTGATGTTCTGGCTGGGGTCCTTGATGTCACAGGTTTTGCAGTGAACACAGTTCTGGAAGTTGATGACAAAGCGCGGGTCTTTGCCTTCTTCTTCGACCACCTCGTAAACGCCAGCCGGGCAATACCGCTGCGCGGGTTCTGCGAATTCCGGCAGGTTGACCGAGATCGGCAGCGATGGATCCTGCAGTTGCAGGTGGCAAGGCTGTTCTTCTTCGTGGTTCGTCATCGAAAAGCTGACGTTCGTCAGGCGATCAAATGACAGTGTGCCATCGGGTTTCGGGTAATCGATCGGCTTGTGCTTTTCGGCAGCCTCGGTCGCCTTGGCGTCGGTTTTGCCGTGGCTTAGCGTGCCAAACAGGCTGAACTTAAAGATCGACTGGAACCACATGTCGAACCCGCCAAGGGCAAGACCACCCACCGGACCCAGCTTGCCGTTCAGCGGCGCAACGTTGCGCACGCGCTTTAGGTCTTTGCCTACTGGGCCTTCACGCAGCGCGACGTCGTAATCGGCCAGCGTATCGTTTGCGCGGCCTTCTTTGATTGCCTTAACCGCAGCCTCGGCCGCGGCCATGCCGGACAGCATGGCGTTATGGTTGCCTTTGATGCGCGGCAGGTTCACCAGACCAACGGAACAACCCAACAGCGCACCACCGGGGAAGGCGGATTGTGGGATCGACTGGAAACCGCCCTTGGTCACAGCACGCGCGCCGTAAGCCACGCGTTTTGCGCCTTTCAACAGCTTCGCCACCTCAGGGTGGTGCTTGAAGCGCTGGAATTCCATGTAGGGGAACAGATACGGGTTCTTATAGTTCAGATCGACGATATAGCCGACGTAAACCTGATTGTTATCCAAGTGATAGATGAACGACCCGCCCGAGTTTTTCCAACCCAGCGGCCAGCCCATCGTGTGGGTCACTTCGCCTTCGTTGTGGTTTTCTGGCTTAACTTCCCAGATCTCTTTCATGCCAAGGCCGAACTTGGGCACGTCACAGTCTGCTGCCAGACGGTATTTCGCGATCACCTCTTTCGACAGGCTGCCGCGCACACCTTCGGACAAGAAGACGTATTTACCGTAAAGTACCATCCCCGGTTCATAGTTCGGACCGGGGGTGCCATCTGGGTTCTTGCCGAACTCGCCCGCTACAACGCCTTTCAACGCGCCATCATCGCCGTAAACCAGTTCAGAACACGCCATGCCGGGGAACACTTCTACGCCCAGCTCTTCGGCCTGTTCTGCCATCCAGCGGCAAACGTTACCCATCGAAACGATGTAGTTGCCGTGGTTGTTCATCAGCGGCGGCATGATCCAGTTCGGAAGGCGCAGTTTGCCAGCCTCGCCCAGAACAAGGAAGTTGTCTTCCTTGACCGGTACGTTCAGCGGTGCGCCCTTTTCCTTCCAGTCAGGGATAAGTGCGTTCAGGCCCGATGGGTCAAGCACAGCACCAGACAGGATGTGCGCCCCAACTTCAGAGCCTTTTTCCAGCACAACCACATTCAGATCGGAATCCAACTGCTTGAGCCGGATCGCAGCCGAAAGCCCCGCAGGGCCCGCGCCGACGATCACAACGTCATATTCCATCGATTCCCGTTCTACTTGGGTCATGTCCTCACCTTTCACACGCAAAGCGCGTTCTCATCCCTTTAAATATCCTGCAAAGCGTTATCTTACCGCGATACAAGGCGTCAATTGTAACGCCACTGCACTTTTGTCGCGCTGCAGCATATTGGCCGCCCCAAATACGGCGACCCCTTGCAATCTGCGCGCCTCTGGGGTCATTTGTTGGAATTCAGTCACCAGCGGCGCGCCTGATTAGGCCGTGCCGCTTTCAAATGTTCGATGGTTGCGATGGAAAAGATACCGATGACCCGCGAGGGTCACACAGCACTAGATGCCGAATTGAAAACCCTAAAGTCGGTGGAACGTCCCGCCGTGATCCGGGCCATCGCCGAAGCACGTGAACATGGGGATTTGTCGGAAAACGCCGAATACCATGCCGCCCGCGAAAAACAGAGCTTCATCGAAGGTCGGGTCAAAGAACTTGAGGGCCTGCTTTCGCTTGCCGAAGTCATCGACCCCAGCAAGCTTTCCGGCGCCATCAAGTTTGGCGCGACGATCAAGTTGGTGGATGAAGATACCGACGAAGAAAAAACGTATCAGATTGTTGGCGAACCAGAAGCCGACATCGAACGTGGCCTTCTGAACATCAAGTCGCCACTGGCACGCGCGTTGATCGGCAAAGACGAAGGCGATAGCGTCGAGGTGAAGACACCCGGCGGCGGTAAGAGCTATGAGGTTCTAAGCGTCCAATATGTCTGAGGCACAAGGCCGAGACCGACCCGACATGACCAAGAAGAATCAGGACCCACCGATTGACCTCGGTATTTTTGGAAAACGTGGCATGGGCGACGGCCTGACCGCGGCCGATATCATTGCAATCGCGCTAAGTGTGCTTTGGCTGGTGGCGTCGGGCCTGTTCTTCATGATCGCGGGCACGGGCGACCCTGAAAGCGGGTTTGACCCAATCCGTTTCGCGCTGACCTTTCTTGCCATCGCAATGCCCGTGGCCCTGATCTGGGTCGGGGCATCGGCGGCGAAAAGCGCGCGCATCATGCGCGAAGAATCTGCGCGGCTGCAATCTGCGATCGATGCGATGCGCCACGCCTATATCCAGCAACAGCAGACAACCAACGTCGGCGTCCGCCCCACCGTCGAAAAGAAACTGGACGAAATCGTCGCCTCGCAGAAACAAGCGGAATCCGCGATTGCAACTTTTGCCACCTCGCGTGATCGCGACGCCCCGATGGCAAGCCCGCAGCAAGGCGCAATCGCCAATGACGGTTCTCAGCCGTCGCTTGCTCTTGGCACCCCGGCAGAAGAGATTCAGCCGCCCCTGTCGATTTCGGATTTCATCAAGGCGTTGAACTTCCCCGAAACGGCGGAAGATCACGAAGGGTTCCGCGCGCTGCGTCGTGCGCTACAAGACCGCACTGCGGCGAAACTTGTTCGGTCGGCTCAGGACGTTCTGACGCTTCTTAGCCAAGATGGCATCTATATGGATGACCTGCGCCCCGACCGTGCCCGCCCTGAAATCTGGCGCCGTTTCGCCCAAGGTGAACGTGGCGCGACCGTGGCTGGCCTTGGTGGGGTGCGCGACCGGTCCTGTCTTGCACTAACGGCGGGCCGTATGCGCCAAGATCCGATTTTCCGGGATGCGGCGCACCATTTCTTGCGCCAGTTCGACCATACGTTCAGCGACTTCGATAAGGTCGCGACAGATCAAGAGATTAACGATCTGGCAGAAACCCGCACCGCGCGGGCATTTATGCTGTTGGGGCGTGTTTCGGGAACCTTCGACTAACCCACTTGCACCTCGTGTTGGGAATGATAGCTTCTGGCAGACGTAGGGCCGCTGCTTCGGGGCCTTCGTAGTCCAGAGGCACCCAATGACATCACCAAACTCCAGATCAGCTTTTTGGCTGGGCGTTCGCCACGGCGCTCCGTTTTTATTTGTGGTCATACCGTTCGCGGTATTGTTCGGCGTTGTCGCGACCGAAGCCGGGTTTAACCTTGCACAAGTCATGGGTTTTTCGGTGCTGGTTATTGCAGGCGCTTCGCAATTCGCGGCGATTCAATTGATCACCGAAAACGCGCCCACAGCGGTTATTCTGGCAACAGCTTTGGCCGTGAACCTGCGAATGGCGATGTATTCCGCATCGCTGACCCCGCACCTGGGTGCCGCGCCTTTGTGGCAGCGCGCATTGATGGCCTATTTTCTGGTCGACCAGTCCTATGCCGTTGGTGTCGCGCGTTTCGAAAAACATCCCGAAATGTCGCGCGCCCAAAAGACCGCGTATTTCTTTGGCGTGATCCTTCCGATCTGTCCGATGTGGTATTTGATGACCTATGCCGGTGCGGTGATGGGCCAAGAAATTCCGCCGGAATACGCGCTGGATTTCGCGGTTCCGATCACCTTCCTTGCGCTGATCGCCCCGGCCCTGCGCACGCTGGCCCATGTCGCCGCCGCGCTGGTGTCGGTTGCCGTCGCCTTGGCGTTGGCTTTCCTTCCCTACAACGGCGGGCTGATGATCGCCTCGATCGCGGCGATGATGGCAGGCGCACAAGTTGAACTTTGGCTGAAAAGGCAAAACCGATGGACATGAGCAGCACCCAGATTTGGACGATCATTGCCTTGCTTGGCATTGGGACCTTCCTGATCCGGTTTTCCTTTCTGGGAATCATCGGCGACCGAGAACTGCCAGAATGGGTGCTGCGGCACCTGCGCTACACGCCGGTATCAGTGTTGCCTGCGCTGATCGCGCCACTGGTGCTGTGGCCAGAAGCGACAGGCGGCCAGCCCGATCTTGCGCGCATCCTTGCAGCGGCAGTAACGCTTTTGCTGGGTGTGACGACTAAGAATGTTTTGGCGGCGATTTTTGGCGGCGCGGGCACGCTCTACCTTGGGCTTTACCTGCTAGGCTGAGACGCCGCAGAGGCCGACTGCTGACTTGATAGCAGCGCGCTATTATCGTCGGAATCTTCATCGTAATAGACTTTGGTTTCGACGCCGGGCAGTTCGCCAAATGATTTCATGATCCGCCCCGGGAACATGCCGCCACCCACAGATTGGAAACCGGGTAGTTTGCTGAAGATACGCGTCGTGGCGTTTGCGCAGAACGCCTTTGGAACGGCGCCGTTTGCTTCGACCAGTTGCAAGGCTTGTTCTGCAACGTCGGGTGTGACCACCACGGTCTGCGTAACAACCCGATAGGTTTCGCGTGCGTGATAATCGATGAAGAATTTCAGCATGGTCGGCGTGATGCCGTAATGCACATCGTGACGTTCGGGCGCGGTACGGTGCCACCACGTGCCGGCAGGGTCGAAAATCACCCGCTGGCTTGCATTGATCATGATCGCGCTATGCGCGCCTTCGTTCGACCGGTTGTTGACCATCGTGAACAACGTGATCGAAGTGGGACCAGCCGGGCGATAAGCCGCCGCGCGCACAGCCTCTTCTGGGGCCCAGACAGAATCCGCACCACAACCAGCCAGAAACAGCGAAGCAAAAACGCCAAGCAGAACGCCGCGCATACAAAACCACCTAAGAAAAAGGCGGGAAGACCCCGCCTTGCGCAAATCAGCCGTTAACCAGACCGATGAAGATCAGCAATGCGATGGAGAAGACTGCCGTAGCAATCGAAAAGCGGATAAAACCCTCAAAGGTTTTTTCCTGCGTGGTGATATCCATCGAGCCGTGCTTATGCTCTGCCATGGGGGTTCCTTTCCCTGTTCGTGCGAAGTTCAGATAGCTGATTTGGAAATCGCTGTCACGACCCAGATCGCCGCAGCTTACTCATCCTGTTCCAAATCCTCGGCCAAGCGGAACCCGATGCGACGCGCGACGGGGGTTTCCTCTAGCTTGGGCAAGGCCCGTAGCATGACGTTCAACTGGCTAACGTGCTGCACCAATTGCGTGCGCATACCCGATTCATCAGAGCCATAGAACGTAATGATATCAGGGTCGAAATAGCCAACGCCTTCGATACGAAGCACGCCAGCATTCCCGCCGGTCATGCCAATGGCGATCTCTTGTTCTGAATCCAGCTGCTCTTCGAAGTTCTGGATATACAGGATTAGCCGCTCATAGGCCCATTCGGCCGCGCTTTTCTTATCGACGGGTTTACGCACCACCGAATCAGGAAGCGGCTTTTGTTCGGGCGATGCCGGGGCATTTGGGTCGGAATGTACGACACGTGCGATGCGGGGCGCACCCACGCCTGTTGGTTTTTCGGCCTGTTGATCGTCAGTCACCTGCTACCTCTTTCACCTGAAACAACCATTCATCATTCTCACCGCGCCAACGGTTAACGCGGCCCAGATGATATAGGTGATTGAGATGGCCGATAGACTCGACCAGAGCAAGGCCATATTCGCCGCCAGAAATCTCTCGTTTGAACAGGGGCATAAAGCAGCTTCCTGCCGATTGCGGCGTTTCAAGGTGCTTAAGCAGACGGGTCAGCGCGCTGTGGTGGTTGGTGATCAGTTGGTTCAAACGGGTCGGCAGGCCGGTGTAGGGCAGTTTGTGCCCCGGCAAGACAAGCTGTTCACCATCGGCAAAGGGGATGAACCCTTCGCAGCTGTCCAACCACTCGCCCACGGGGTCGGCATCTGGTTCTGTCGCGTAGACCCCAAGGTTCGGAGAGATGGAGGGCAACAACTGATCCCCGCCAAGGACAAGGTTGTCATCACGGCTCCAGAACGTGGCATGTTCGGGCGCGTGGCCGTGGCCGATGCGCACATCCCAATCCCGTCCGCCAAAATGCACGACATCGCCCTGCTTCACGCGGGTAAAGCCCAGCGGCATTGGGGCAACGACATCGGCAAAGTTGAAGGGCCGTTCCGACACGCGGCCTTGGTAAACAGCAGGGTCCATCCCGGCCCCGCGCCAAAACGCCAACGTTTCTTCGGTGTGATGTTCTTCGACCTCGAACACCTTCATACGGGCCATCAGCCACGCGGTGCGGGTTGTCATCAGTTCAGCGCCGTGTTCGGACTGAAACCAGCCAGCCAGCCCCACGTGATCGGGGTGATGATGGGTGACAACAACCCGGTTTACTGGCCTGCCACCCAACGGCCCATCAAGGCATTTCTGCCAGATTGCCTTGCTGCTTTTTGAACAAAACCCGGTATCGACGATGGTCCATCCGTCGCCATCGTCCAGCGCAAAGATGTTCACGTGGTCCAGCTTCATCGGCAGCGGAAGACGCAGCCAAAGAACGCCGGGGGCCACTTCGATGGCTTCACCCTCTGCTGGCGGTTCGCTCCAGGGATAGCGAATAGCAGAGGGCGTGCCGTCCATTACGCCACCAGATCTTCGGGTGACAGCGCATACAGCCCTTCAGCCCCTTCGCGGGCATGGGCGAACAATGCGTTATGCTCTGGCAGGATCCGCTTGATAAAGAACCGCGCCAGCGCCGTACGTGGGCCATCTGCCCCTTCGGCAACTGCGGCCTTCAGGTGGAAATGCGCACCCAGCGCCAAGGCAAAGCCGCGCAGATATGGCACCGCACCGGCAAAACGGTCGTTCATGTCCTGCGCGACCATCCATTCGGTGGTTTCGCGCAGATCCTCGGCCGCACCCCACACGTCTTCGGCCAGTTCTGGCAACGAACCACGCGCGGCTTCGGCCGCGGTTTCAATTTCTTCGGACAGGCGGAAGGCAGCTTCGCCACCGTCCATCATTTTGCGCGCCACAAGGTCCATGGCCTGAATGCCGTTGGTGCCTTCGTAAATCGCCGTCACGCGCACATCACGCAGGTATTGCGCTGCGCCGGTTTCTTCGATGAACCCCATGCCGCCATGCACCTGAATGCCCATGGACGACACGTTGATGCCGGTGTCCGTTCCATATGCCTTGGCGATTGGGGTCAACAGCGCCGCGCGCGCCTGATGATCAGCGTCGCCCGTTGCACGCGCCAAATCAATCGACGCCGCACAGGCAAGAGAGATTGCACGAGCGGCAAATACCTCTGCCTTCATCGTCGCCAGCATCCGGCGGACATCGGCATGATCCACAATCGTGCCAGCACCGTCACCAACCGGTGTTTTGCTTTGCTTGCGGTCCATCGCATAGGAAACAGCCTGCTGATACGCGCCTTCGGCGGCACCAATGCCTTGAACGCCAACACCCAGCCGTGCGTTGTTCATCATCGTGAACATCGCGGCCATGCCCTTATGCTCTTCGCCAACAAGCCAGCCTTTGGCACCGTCAAACTGCATCACTGCAGTGGGGGAGCCGTGAAGGCCCATCTTATGCTCAAGGCTAACCACCTTCAGCGTGTTCGCCACGCCGGGGTTGCCGTTTTCATCTGGAATGAACTTGGGCACCATGAACAGGCTGATACCACGCGTCCCTGCCGCACCATCGGGAAGGCGCGCCAACACCAGATGGCAGGTGTTGGTGTTCATGTCGCTATCACCCCAAGAGATGAATATCTTTTGGCCAGTCACGGCATAGGTGCCATCGCCATTCGGTTCTGCCTTGGACGACAGCGCGCCGACATCTGTACCGGCATGAGGCTCGGTCAGGTTCATTGTGCCGTTCCATTCGCCCGAAATCAGCTTGGGCAGGTACAGCGCCTTCATTTCATCACTTGCATGATGTTCCAGCGCTTCGATCTGACCCATGGTCAGCAGCGGGTTCAACTGCAACGACAAGCACGCCGCGCTCATCATTTCGTTGACGGCGGTGGTCACGGTGATCGGCAGACCCATGCCGCCATGTTCAACATCGGCCGACATGCCAACCCAGCCGCCTTCGGCAATTTGTTGATAGGCTTCGGAAAAACCGGGGGAACTGCGCACAACGCCATTCTCAAGAACTGCTGGGTGCAAATCGCCGTTGCGCTGAACAGGTGCCATCACCTCTTCGCACAGTTTACCGGCCTCGATCAGAATCGCATCCGTCACATCGCGCGAGGCTTCGGCAAAAAGGTCGGTTTTCGTGACTTGTTCAAGATCGACAACATGGTCAAAAATGAACTGAAAATCGCTTACCGGGGCGCGATATGGCATTGGGGTCCCTCTCTCAGTCGCGCCTTGTGAATAACAAAGCACAGCAGTATGTCAGCAGAATTGTTGGCCAAAGCCTACTGTGCAGAGCCACACCATCAAGGCAGACGCAGCGTCACATGAGCAGTGCAGTCCCCACCGTCACCCTAACACCCGACCACGCGGGGCTTTCCCGCGCGGCAGAATTTCTGACGGATGGTGCCCTTGTGGCCTTCCCGACAGAGACCGTTTACGGCCTTGGCGCGGATGCGCGCAACGACACCGCAGTCGCCCGAATATTCGAAGCAAAGGGCAGACCGCGGTTCAATCCGCTGATCGTTCACCTACCGAACATGGATGTTGCACGCACAATCGCTGACTTCCCCGAACTTGCCGAACGGCTGGCCGATGCGTTTTGGCCCGGGCCGCTGACGCTTGTCGTGCCACTTCGGCCCGATTCTGGGCTGTCGCCATTGGTGACGGCAGGCAATGACACTGTGGCCCTTAGGGTGCCCGAACATCCCGTTGCGCACGATCTTCTGACCACCTTTGCTGGTCCTGTCGCGGCCCCGTCTGCAAACCCATCGGGCAAAGTCAGCCCGACACGGGCGGAACATGTTCTGGAAGGTCTGACAGGCCGCATCGAAGCCGTCGTTGATGGTGGCGCATGCGGAGTTGGCGTGGAATCGACAATCATTGGGTTCGACGGCGGGCCAACGCTGTTACGTCCCGGTGGCCTTCCGACCGAGGTGATCGAGGAGTGCATCGGTCAGCCCTTGGCCGCACGTGGCGAAAACGCAGGCATCAACGCGCCGGGGCAGCTGACATCACATTACGCGCCCGGTGCGCCTGTACGCCTGAATGCCACCGCGCCCGATGTCGATGAGGTTTGGCTTGGCTTCGGCCCAGATTGCAAAGACGCAGCCCTGAACTTATCACCCACTGGTGATCTGGTAGAGGCAGCCGCCAATCTGTTTCATCACTTGCGGGCGATTGATGCGCTGGCGAACACTGGGCAGGTCATAGCAATCGCACCGGTCCCCGAACACGGGCTTGGCCGCGCCATCAACGACCGTTTGCGCCGCGCCGCTGCACCACGTTCCTAAGCGCGCCCAGCCTCGGCAGACAGGGTTAGCGGGTCCACCCCAAGCACCTGCAACGCCCGCGCCCATTTAGAGCCGTCATCGGCATCAAAAACGATGTCAGGGTTGGCGTCACACGTAAGCCAGCCGTTTTGAAGGATCTCTCCCTCCAACTGGCCGGGCCCCCACCCGGCATAGCCAAGGGCAAGGATCGCCCGTTCTGGCCCGCTGCCACGGGTCATTTTTTCAAGGATATCCAGCGTCGCTGTCAGCCCGAACTGATCATCAACTTTCAAGGTCGGGGATTGGTTCGACCGGTAATCGCGCGAATGCAGCACAAACCCGCGGCCATGTTCAACAGGCCCGCCAAAATGCACCCGAATATCGCGCCCCGGCCCTTTGGGGATGCTTAGCTGTTCCAACAAATCGGAAAAGCGCAATTCGTCCGTGGGCTTGTTGATAATAAGCCCCATCGCGCCGTCATCGGAATGAGCACACATATAAACCACGCTTTTTTCAAAGCGCGGATCGCCCATCCCGGGCATCGCAATCAGAAGTTTGCCGCTAAAGTCCATGGTGTTTTCTTGCATATGTTTAATGTAAGAAGTGTCGGCTGTGGGGAAAAGGGCAAGCGTGCGAAAAGACACACTCACCTTCACATCTCCCAATTGTGATTTCAGAATTTGGCCTCGCTGCTTATGTTCTGCGTCATGATGAAACGTTTTCTCACCCAATTGGTGCTGGCCACAGGCCTTACGCTGCCAACGCTGTCCCCCGCTTTTGCGGGCAGCGAATATGATGACGTCGTGACCGCCGAAATCCTTCCCGGGTGGGAAACGGACAGCGGCGCACAGATCGTTGGCTTACGCCTGATGCTTGCCCCGGGTTGGAAAACCTATTGGCGTGCGCCGGGGGATGCGGGAATTCCGCCGCAGTTTGATTGGTCGGGGTCAAGCAACATCCGCTCGGCCACGTATCACTGGCCGCGGCCCGATGTGTTCTATCAAAACGGCATGCGTGCCATCGGTTACAAAAACGAACTCGTCCTGCCGATTGAGCTGACCCCAAGCAGCCCGGGACAGCCGATCACCATCAATGGCAACGTTGCATTGGGCGTCTGTCTGGACATTTGCATGCCGATAGAGCTTGAACTGCGCGCGACCCTTCCTGCCCAAGCGGACCCTGCGCCGATCAACGCCGCACTGGCCCAGCGCCCGATCAGCGCCAAGTCAGCTGGCGTGGGCAAGGTGACCTGCACGGTGGAACCCATCGCCGACGGGCTGCGCCTGACCACGCGTATTTCCGTTGCGCCGATGGGCGGCAAAGAGGTTGCCGTGATTGAACTTCCTGATCCCAGCATTTGGATCGCCGAGGCGAACGTAACCCGCGAAGGTCGGGATCTGGTTGCCGTAACAGAAATGGTTCCCGAAAACGCGGCCCCCTTCGCGCTGGACCGTTCAAAAGTTCGCGTGACCCTTTTGTCAGGCAAGAAGGCGATTGATATTCAGGGCTGCACTGGCAGCTAAGCCACCTTGTCACGCCGCAGCGCGATCACCGTCGCAGCCACGGCATAGACGGCAATCAACAGTATCGCAGAAATCACCACGAACAGCGCCAGCGCGGTTAGCATAGCCGGGCCGCCTGCAAGGTTTGGCATCAGGGCCATTACCAAGGGCGACAACACACCGGTCGCGATCACATGCCCAACCGTCAGCCCGAACACAGCGACAAGTGCCAGCCCGCTAAGCGCGACAAGCGCTTTCAGGCCGCGCGCACGCTGCGGCACGCGCAACGCCCGACGCGCCGCCGTGATCTGGCGCCCAACGTCCTGTTGCATCGCCAACAGCGCGGGCACAACCAGCAGCACAAGGATCATCCCAAAGCCAAGGCCATAGACCAGCGTAATAACGGTCGGTTTCAGAAACTGCGCTTGCGATGATTTTTCGTACAACAGCGGCGAAAGGCCCAGAACCGTTGTGAGCGTCGTCAACAGCACCGGGCGCAGACGGTCCGCTGCCCCATCGATAATTGCCGGGATAAGCCCGCGCGTTTGCGCGTATTCATCGACCGTACCAACCAGCACGATTGAATCGTTGATGATGATCCCCGTCATGCCGATCAGGCCAACAACCGTGAACATGGAAAGAGGCACCTCCCACAGAACGTGGCCATAGATGGTGCCGACCAATCCGAACGGGATAATCGCCATCACGACGATCGGCCGGGTCCAGCTGGAAAATATCCAGGCAAGCGTCAGGTAAATGCCAAGCAGACACAGCGTCAGCCCGGTCATCGCATCACTTAGAAATTCGTTCTCTTGCTCGGCCAACCCGGATAACTGCCACGCCACGCCAAATCGGCTTTCGACATCGGGCAAGATCGTGTCTTGCAGCTCTTTCATGATTTCTTCGGCGCGGGCGGGGTCGTCTTCGGAAATGTCGCCAGTGACCGAAACCACCCGCAGCCCGTTTTCACGCCGCACCGTCGAAAACCCCGTGCGCCGATCAACCGTCACAATATCCGCCAGCGGCAGGTACTGCCCGCTGGAAGAACGTAGCAACGTGCGATCAAGGAAATCTGCCGTCAGCTCCCCCTCGGGCAGTTCGACGCGTATCGTGGCAGAACGTGGGCCATCGGGGAAGGTCGCGGCCTCGATCCCGTTCAGCCGGTTGCGCAGCACGCGGCCCAAGGCGTCGATGGTGAAACCAACGGCCTTGCCCTGCGGTGTCAGCTCAAGGATCAATTCTTCCTTGTCATAGGCGAGACTATCTTCCAGCGCCGAAACTTCTGCGAATTGCGACAGCTGTGTCTTCAGTGCCTCGGCCGCAGCTTTCAGCGTTTCGGCATCGGCCCCGTAAAATTCGACATCCAGCGCATCACCGCCGGGGCCGGACCGCCATCCGCGAAAGCTAAGCGTTTCGGTCAACGGATGCTGGCGCACCTCTTCCTGCAAATCCGCCAAGAACTGGAACGACGAATAAGGGCGCAAGTCGGCGTCAATCAATTCAATCGCGATAGACCCAAGAAGCGACGCATCCTTACCATCAACGCCGGACAAACCGCGCCCAGTGTTCCCGCCAATTTCGGCAATCACGTAATCCAGCGGGCTGGCACCGTGCTCTTCCACGTATCGTGTGGCGACGGCATCGGCGGCGCGCTGCATTTCACGCATCATCGCGACGGTGTCGTCCCGCGTCGCCCCCGGTGCCATCGCGAAATTACCTGAAATAGAGCCGCGTTCAGGCGCGTTGAAGAACCGCCATTGCACATCACCGCGAATGAAGATCGCCACCTGCGAGGCCAGCACAACGATTGTCAGCGCCATAACCGGATACCGCGCCTTGATGACGCCCGCCATCAACGGGCGGAACAATTTCGTGCGCGCCCATGTAAAGCCGCGGTTCACCACGCGCGACGGAAGGTCGTACCAATGCTCTTTCGCGGAATGCGCCACCGCATGGGACATGTGGTTGGGCAGGATCAAAAAGCATTCAACCAACGAAGCCAGAAGAACCACGATCACCGTGAACGGTATGTCCGAGATCAGATCGCCAAATCGCCCGCTGATGGCCGTTAACCCAAAGAACGCGATGACCGTTGTTACGGTGGCCGAAAACACCGGGGCGGCCATGCGCCGTGCGGCATTTTCTGCGGCTGTTACGGGGTCTTCCCCCAAACGGCGCGCGCGGAAATCAGCGTGTTCCCCCACCACAATGGCGTCATCCACCACGATGCCCAGAGTGATGATCAATGCAAAGAGCGAGATCATGTTGATCGTCAGCCCCGCCACATACATCAGGGCAATCGTGGCCAGCATCGCCACCGGAATACCCGCCGCGACCCAAAACGCCGTACGCGCGTTCAGGAACAGGAACAACAGCGCCAGCACCAGCCCAAGCCCCATTAACCCGTTATCAAGCAACAGGTTCAGCCGCCCGGTAATCGCTTCGGCCCGCGTGCGGATCAGATCGACGTGCACATCCGCTGGCAGGGACAGCACCATTTCGTCCGCGACCTTCTGAACCTTCTCTTGGATGTCGATGGCGTCGCCTTGGTCAGATCGGTCAACCCGAACCGAAATCGCCGGATGTTCGCCCACGTAATAGGCCCGGTTCCTGTCGATGCCTTCAACATACACCGTCGCCACATCGCCCACCGTCAGGCTGGACCCGTCGTCAAAGGATCGTAAGACGATATCCTCAATCTCATCCGCTGCGCGTTTGGCCACACCGGTGCGCACACGCGCACTTCCGCCAGCGACATCCCCGGCCGGCGAGGTGTCCGCCTCTGCCGCGATCGCCTCGGCGATTTCGGCCATCGTTACGTCGTGACGCACAAGCGAGGCCGAGGGCACCTCGACAATTGTTTCGGGCGCGGCGAGGCCGCGAATGGTGGTACGCGTGACCCCTGCGGAAAACAGCCGGGCCACGAATTCATCGGCGAACCGGCCAAGCTGATCCACACCAACCGGCCCTGTAATCACCACATCGGTGACGCGGTCACGCCATGCGCCGCGGATCACGTTAGGCTCGTCTGCCTCATCTGGAAGATTGGTGGTTGCATCAACGGCGGATTGCACATCATCAGCTGCGCGGGCCATATCCCAACCCGGCTCAAACTCCAGATTGATACGCGCGCTCCCCTCAGAGGATCGCGAGGTTGCGGTTTCAACCCCTTCAACCGCCAGCAGGGTCGCTTCAAGCACCTGAACGATGGCGGTATCAACATCGTCGGCCCCTGCCCCATCCCAAGCGACAGACACCGTCACATCATCGATAATCACATCGGGAAAAAACTGCGACCGCATCCGCGGTGTCGCGGCAAGGCCCAGCACGATCAAGATCACCAGCAGAAGGTTGGCCGCCGTCCCATGGCGCGTAAAATACGAAAGAATGCCGCCCGCCGCACCAGAGATAGGTCGTGCCATTTATCAGCCCCCCATGCGGCTTTCGATACGTTCCACCGTTCGGGCGGGAACCTTTTCCTGTGCAAGCTGGGCCAGCACACGTTCCTTGGCGTCGGCGGGCATAAACTGGTTGCCCTCAATAAAGGCGATCAACTGTGCGCGGCGCTCTGGCGTCAGTTCGACCAAGTCCGGCTCTGTGGGGGCAGCATTGCCTGCCTCGGGCCGGATCGGGCGCACCTTGATGCCCGCACCAAGCAAAGGCGACCGTTCGGCGACAATTTCACGCCCTTGCAAGTCTGCAGCGCGCACAACAACGTCGTCGCCCTGACGCCGCAAAAGTTCGACCGTTGCGACCTCCAGCCGGTCATCTTCGCCGATCACCAACACAGTGCTTGCCGCATCCACAGCGTCCGAGGGCAAGACAGCCACGTTGCTTAATTGCGGTTCATCCACGCGCACGGTCACAAAATCACCGGGGCGGAACCCTTTTGCGCCAGTCAGCCGTGCGAACAACAGCCGCCCGGTTTGCCCTTCGGCCACGGCGGCACTTTCACGCGTAATCGTGCCGGATGCCTCTAGGTCTGCGCCATAGGCATCCAGAACGACCGATACGGTCGACGCCAACAACCCCCCGCTTTCGTCAAGCAAACGGGAATATTGAGGGGTCGAAATGCGGAACGACACTTCCAGTTCATCCGGGTCGATCAGCTGCGCAACCTGTTCGTTATTCGCAACCACGCCACCACGCACGATCCCGACGTCACTTAGCGTGCCGGAAAACTCCGCGAAGATTTCGGTGTCGGCAAGGCCCCGCTCTGCCTCTGCCAAGTTGATACGTTCGCGCGCCAACTGAGTGCTCGCTTGATCTACACGGCTTTCTGCAATGGCCAGCGATTGGCGGCGCGACACGACGGACTGCTGTGCCGAAGCGGCTGCAAGCTCGGCCTCTTCAACAAGCGCATCTGTACCGAAACCGCGTTCTTTCAGGCTTTGTTGCCGGGTCAACGCCTGAACCCGCAGGCGCGCCTGTTCTTCCGCCGCCGTCAGATCATCTTGGGCCAGAACAAGGGCGCGGGTGGCGTCACGTTGCTCTGCCTCGGCCTCGGCCAGATCCGCCTTTGCAACATCCAGCGCTGCCTGCGCATCCGCCTGATCCACACGGAACAGCAGGTCGCCAGCCTGAACATGGCCGCCTTCTTCGAAATTCTCGTTCAGTTCAACCACTGTGCCTTCGGCCGTGGCGCGCACGTCAAGGGTTCTGCGACTGCGCACTTCGCCAAATGCGGTCAGCACCGGGGTCACATCCTGCAAGGTCACTGAAACAACATTGGCCGCAAAAACCCGTTCCCGCGCGGCGCGGGGCTGAGTTTGCTTGGCCATCCGCGTTTCCATCGCAGAAAAGATCGACTGCCCCGCATAGGCAAGCAGGCCAACCGTCAGTGCCAACAGAAACAGCCCCACAAGGCTGCGACGAAGAAAACGCATGTGTCGGATCCTTCCCGGTTCGGGAACGCTTGAAACTTATAAACCTAAGATAGCGCTCGGCGAGCGCCCATCCAAGCACGACTCTGTTACGGATGTGGTACGGGTTTCCGTCGCACGAACGCAGATTATTTTCACAATTGCGAAAAGAAGTGTTCAATGACAAGCCGCGATGACCGAACGACGGGCAGGTTTTCTATTTGCGAGGCCGTTAAAAAAGCAAACCCCGCCCCTTCGCCAAGCTTGATCGCGTCGGGCGTTAATAACCGCAGGGATTGATACGCATAAAGCACCCCATCGGGGCGTGCAGCCGTGGCGATACGTGCGAATGGCGACAATTCGTCAGGCCCCAGCATGACGCCGGTTTCTTCCCAGAACTCTCTTTGCGCGGCTTGGGCTAGGGTTTCCTGCCCCTCTTGCCCACCACCGAACAGACACCACATTCCCGGCGCGGCGATTTTTGGAATGTCATCGCGCAACTGCATCAAAATGCGATCAGAGCTGTCACGCGCGATAACAATCGCTGCTTCGAACTCTATCCGCTCTGGAAGGGCGCCAATCGCAGCAAAGGCGGCGCGGTCCGTCATTTACGGCGCTTGTGCTCTTCTAGCCGTGGAAAGATTTCCACGAAGTTGCACGGGCGGTGGCGGTAATCCAGTTGAAGCGAAAGGATTTCATCCCACGCGTCCTTGCACGCACCCGGACTGCCGGGCAGTGCGAACAGATAGGTGCCGTTCGCCACCCCGCCCGTCGCGCGGGACTGTACCGCCGAAGTGCCGATTTTATTCATCGAAACAATGGTGAAGACGGTGCCGAAAGCCTCTATCTCTTTTTCATAGACATCGCGATGCGCCTCGACGGTTACATCGCGCCCCGTCAGCCCAGTACCCCCGGTCGAGATGATCACGTCAATCTCTGGCTCGCGGCTCCAAATCTTAAGCTGCTCGGCGATCTGGTGGCGGTCATCGGGCAGGATGCCACGCGCGGCAAGCGTGTGCCCGGCCTTTTCGATACGATCCACAAGCGTATCGCCCGACCGGTCATCGGCCAACGTGCGCGTGTCGGAAACCGTAAGAACGGCAATGCGCACCGGCAGAAATTCTTTGCTTTCGTCAATGCGTGACATTGGCCCCTCGCAGTTTTGCCTGAAGCATCAAAAGATCATGCCACGCTTCGCGCTTGGCGTGCGGGTTGCGCAGCAGATAGGCCGGGTGGAACATTGGCAACGCTGGACGGCCCAATGCCTCGGCCCAGTTTCCGCGCAGGCGGGTGATGCCCTTGCGCCCCAACAGCGCCCCGCAGGAATGGTTGCCCATCAGCACCAGAACATCCGGCGCCGCCAGTTCCACATGCCGCTGAACGAAAGGCAGCATCATCGCCACCTCATCCGGTTTCGGGTCGCGGTTTTGTGGCGGCCGCCACGGCAGAATGTTGGTGATATAAATCGCATCGGCAACGTCCGGCGCGGCGCGGTCCATGCCGATGGCCGCGAACATCTTGTCCAGCAACTGCCCAGCGCGGCCAACAAAGGGCTTGCCCTGCTGATCCTCGTCCCGCCCCGGTGCTTCGCCGATTACCATGACGCGTGCGCCCGGCTGACCATCCGCAAACACCAGATTGCGCGCGCCCTTCTTCAGGTCGCACAGCGTAAACGCATCAAGCGCGGCGCGCAGCCCGTCCAAATCTTGCGCCGCCCCTGCTGCGGCCTTGGCAACGGCCACGGGATCGACGGTTGGCACCTTTACCGGCGCGGCATCTGCCGGGGCCGCTGGTGCGGCGGCTGGCGCGCGGACTGGTTGGGGTGCCGGCGCCTCGTACCGGTTCACAGAGGATTCGCCGATGGATTCGGTTGCGCCAAGTTCGATCTGCCAATCCAGCAGTGCCTTGGCGGCGTAATAGTCCATCTGTTCAAGCGCTGAGTCCATGGCGCCAAAGCTAGGGCTCAACGCAAGGGGCCGCAACAGCTAAGCCGTGACTTGCCGACGCACGCGGCGCTTTCTATAAGCGAGGCGGATCAGCTTGGAGGCCAAATGACATTCCGCGCGAAACACCTCCTTGGGATTGAACCCCTTGCCCCTGATGAGATTCGCACAGTTCTGGATCTGGCAGATCAATATGTTGACCTGAACCGGGGGGCGGTAAAACATTCAGACGTGCTGTCGGGGCTTACCCAGATCAACATGTTCTTTGAGAACTCCACCCGCACACAGGCCAGTTTCGAACTGGCTGGCAAACGGCTTGGCGCGGATGTGATGAACATGGCGATGCAGGCCAGTTCGATCAAAAAGGGCGAAACCCTGATCGACACCGCGCTGTCGCTGAACGCAATGCACCCTGATCTGTTGGTTG
Organism: Actibacterium lipolyticum; assembly: GCF_900184935.1. Taxonomy (GTDB): domain Bacteria; phylum Pseudomonadota; class Alphaproteobacteria; order Rhodobacterales; family Rhodobacteraceae; genus Actibacterium_A; species Actibacterium_A lipolyticum. The sequence goes on from NZ_FXYE01000002.1 coordinate 1,141,541, forward strand.
TGCGCCATCCCCATTCGGGTGCGGTGAACCTGTTGGCGGAAAAGGTGAACTGCGCCGTGCTGAACGCAGGCGACGGGCGTCACGAACACCCGACACAAGCGTTGCTGGACGCGCTGACGATCCGCCGTGCCAAAGGGCGACTGCACCGGCTGAACATCGCCATCTGCGGCGACATTGCGCACAGCCGCGTGGCGCGGTCTAACATTCTGCTGTTGGGCAAGATGGAAAACCGCATCCGCCTGATCGGCCCGCCCACCCTGATGCCCAGCCAGATCGACCAATTTGGGGTCGAGGTTTACGACGATATGGCCGAGGGTCTGAAAGACGTTGACGTGGTGATGATGCTACGCCTTCAACGCGAACGGATGGACGGCGGTTTTATCCCGTCGGAGCGCGAATACTACCACCGCTACGGCCTGGACGCCGCAAAGCTGGCCTATGCCAAAGACGACGCCATCGTTATGCACCCCGGCCCAATGAACCGCGGTGTGGAAATTGACGGTACGATTGCCGATGACATCAACCGCTCTGTCATTCAGGAACAGGTGGAAATGGGCGTCGCCGTTCGTATGGCCGCGATGGACCTGTTGGCCCGCAACCTTAGGGCAGAACCCAAACAGGTCTGGGTCTGATGGATCTGCGCGGGCCGGACATTCGCTTTTGGCGCAAGCACCTGATCAGAGATGAACGCCTGTTATGGGACGGTCGGCCAGAGTTTGAATTCAAGCTGGACTGGACAGCGGTCACCATGTGCCTGCCTGCCATCCTGTTCACCGTTGTCTTTCTGGCCGATGCGCAACTGTTCGAAGGGGGCTTCGGAGCCTCGCTTAGCCAAGACGACCCGGGCACCTATCGGCTGCTTAAGATCGGCTCTATCGGCGCGACCCTATGGTGTGCCGTTTACATCGCGCGCACCAGCATGCTGATCCCGCAACTCACCCGCTATGCGCTGACAAACAAACGCGCCCTAACGCGCACTTTGCTGCCTTGGCCCAAGGTTACGGTCAAACGTCTGACCCCAATGACAGAGGTGGAATGGAACGGCACTGCGCCTGGTTCTATCTTTTTTGATACGGAAAATGTTCGCTATGGGCACAAACCAACGTACCCCGGACTGGTCGGCAAGTTCGTGATCAAGGAACGCAAAAACGGGTTCCGCAATATCGCAGACGCTGACATCGTCTATCCCCAATTGCTGCGCGCCATGGAGGGCAAGCTGTGAAAACGCTTTTGACCAATGCACGGTTGATCGACCCGGAACAGGGTAAAGAGATCGCAGGCTCCATCCTGATTGATGGGGATCGTATCGCCGCCGGTGGGTACGAAGTTGATGTGCCCAGCGATGCCCGCGTCATAGATTGCGGTGGCAAATGCCTTGCCCCCGGCATCGTCGATATCGGCGTGAAAATCTGCGAACCCGGTGAACGCCACAAGGAAAGCTTTGGCTCGGCGGGGCAAGCCGCCGCCGCCGGTGGTGTGACCACCATCGTAACGCGCCCAGACACGCTGCCCGCCATCGACACGCCCGAGGTTCTGGAATTCGTCACCCGCCGCGCAAAAGAGGCCTGCCCTGTCCGCATCAAACCCATGGCCACCCTGACCAAGAACCGCGAAGGCCGCGAGATGGTCGAAATCGGGTTCCTTTTGGATGCTGGCGCCGTCGCCTTTACCGATGGCGACCACGTGATCACCGACAACAAGGTCTATTCACGTTGTATGACCTATGCCCGCAGCCTTGGCGCACTTGTCATCGCCCACCCACAAGACCCCGGCCTATCGAATGGCGCGGCTGTAACAAGCGGCAAGTTCGCTTCGCTGAAAGGTTTGCCTGCGGTTTCGCCCATGGCCGAACGGATGGCGTTGGATCGTGACATGGCATTGGTGGAAATGACCGGTGTGAAATACCACGCCGACCAGATCACCACCGCCCGCGCCCTGCCCGCACTGGAACGCGCCAAAAGAAACGGGCTGGATGTCACCGCCAGCGTGTCGATCCACCACCTGACCCTGAACGAATTCGACGTTGGCGATTACCGCACCTTCTTTAAGGTCAAGCCGCCCCTGCGTTCGGAAGAGGACCGCGCAGCGATGGTTGAAGCCGTGGCAAGTGGGCTGATCGATGTCATCAGCTCTATGCACACACCGCAGGACGAAGAATCCAAGCGCCTCCCGTTTGAAGAGGCCGCAAGCGGCGCCGTCGCATTGGAAACGCTGCTGCCCGCCGCGATGCGGCTGTATCATTCCGGCGTGATCGACCTGCCCACGCTGTGGCGTGCGATGTCTTATAACCCAGCCAAACGGCTTGGGCTGGACTCTGGCCGGTTGGCCGTTGGTGCCCCCGCTGATCTGGTGCTGTTTGACCCCGATGCACCCTTTGTGATGGACAGGTTCAAGCTGCGGTCGAAATCAAAGAACACCCCATTTGACGGCAGCCGGATGCAGGGCCGCGTACTGGCAACCTTCGTCGGCGGCGAACAAGTGTTTGGAGAGCTTTAATATGCCCGAGATTATCACCTCTGCCCCCATGCTTGGGCTTGTCGCTTTGGTCGCCTATCTGGTTGGCGCGGTTCCCTTTGGCGTTGTCATTGCCCGGATATTTGGGCTGGGCGATTTGCGTGCGATCGGATCGGGCAACATCGGTGCCACCAATGTGCTGCGTACCGGGAACAAGCTGGCCGCGTTTCTGACGCTGATCTTGGATGCTGGCAAAGGCGGCTTTGCCGTTCTGGTCGCCCGTGCCTTTTTCGCCGAAGATGCGGCGCAGTTGGCCGGGCTGGCGGCGTTTGTCGGCCACATCTTCCCGGTTTACCTTGGCTTCAAAGGCGGCAAGGGCGTTGCGACCTTCCTTGGCACATTGCTTGCATTGGCTTGGCCCGTGGGGCTTGCCGCCTGCGCCATGTGGTTGCTGTCTGCGGTGATCAGCCGGTATTCCTCACTGTCGGCGCTGATGGCGGCAGCGACCTGTCCCCTTTCCATGATCTACTTTGGCGAAGGGCGGCTTATCTTTCTGGGCATTATCTTTACGATCCTGATCTATTTCAGGCACACGCCCAACATTAAACGGCTGAAGGCCGGGACCGAACCCAAGATCGGCAAAAAGTGAAACAAGCCCGGCTTTGACCGGGCTTTTTCTTGCGCGTTGCGATAATTCTTTACAACACAGACTTATCTGTTATTTCTGTCATTACAGAAATTTGAAGCGAGTCGAAAAATGAACCTCACCCCTGCCATGCAAAACTTTATCCTTCACTGGGGGGAAATGGGCACGAAATGGGGTGTGAACCGTTCGGTGGCCCAGATCCACGCCCTGCTTCACATCGCGCCCGAACCGATGACGGCAGAAGACATCAGCGAAACGCTGAACCTTGCCCGGTCGAACGTGTCCACGGCGCTGAAAGAATTGCAAGGCTGGAAGCTGGTTAAAGCCAGCCGACAGTTGGGCGACCGGCGCGATCACTTCACCTCGGTTCGGGATATGTTTGATCTGGTGACAGTCGTCGTCGAAGGCCGGAGGGAGCGCGAGTTCCTGCCCACCATCGAAGCCCTGCGCGAGGTCGCCAAAGACGCCGAGACCGACGCCACGCCCGCCAAGATCAAAGCGCGCATGGCCGAAACGCTCGACACGATGGAAATGTTCGACAAGTGGTACCAAGACATCTCGCGTCTCTCACGGCCGGTTCAGATGTCACTGATCAAGCTTGGCGGACGGATCGCACGGTTCCTACCCAAATCTGACTAAAAATTTTAGGCTGGAGTTTCTGAAATGACAGAAATAACTGCAACAACACAAAGCAACGATCGTTACCTCGTCGACCCCATGGCGTTCACCCTCAGCCTGTTTGGCGCACCGTTTTTCGTGGCCGTCCTTGGGTGTATTTTGATCATCCCGATCTTCGCCCTGCCATATGGCTTTCCCTTCTATCTTTTGATTGGCACGCCGATCTTGTGGTGGCTGGTCAGACGGGGAGAGAGCGACAAAAGCGTCTTCGCCGGATGGGGTTTCCTTGGGAACCTGGCAACGCCCCTCTTATTCCTCATCTGGGCAGAGCTGACTGACGGCTATGCAAATGAAGGGCTCGCGATCTTCCTATTCGTGTTCGGAATGCTCTTTGCGCCACTTTGGGCCTTGGCGTTCATCCACCTCTACGCCCGACTGCAGCGCGACTTTTACAAAACCCCAATGCAACAAGGAGAACTGATATGATTGTTGCCTATACCCTGTACTTCGCACTTTGCTTGCTGGTGTTGATTGGCCTTGCGACCATGATCATGAAAATCGGCGCGGCGCTTGGGGATTGTCCGAACACGGGCCGCGCGGCTAAGGCCGGGGCGATTTCGATCACCAGCGGATATCTGGCCATCGGGTTTGGGGGCTGTGTTTTGATCGCCGCGATCATGCCAGCGCTGAAAAACCTGCCAGACGCCGGCCTGTTCGTCGCGCTTGGCGTGGCCTGTATCGCACTTGGGATGGGTTTCAGCAGTGCGGCAACGACTTTGCGTGAAATCGTGGCGCGGGCTGCGCTTCAGGCAAACCCACCTGCACCGCAACCTGAACCGGCAATCGAAGCCGCATAAACCGAAATGGGCGCGCCACCCGGCGCGCCCATTTTATGTCAGTAGCAATATTCCGCATATATCCTGCTGATATCGCCATCCCATCCGCCATGATACCGCTGCAACAGCTCATCCGCCGGAACGCGGCCATCTTCGACGCTGTCTTCCAGCGCATGAAGGAAGTGGCGTTCATCCGGGATCATGCCGCCGGCACCGGGTTTGGCGCGGGCTTTCAGACCCTCGCGGGCGATATCCAAAACCTGCCGCGCAAGGTCGCGCATGTTGATGTTGCCAACCTGTGCATCCAACGCCTGTTCGGATGCGCCAACGCGCAGAGCCTCGCGCGTTTCAGCATCCCAGCCTTTGGCCAGATCCCAAGCAGCATCCAGCGCGGTTTGATCATAGGTCAGCCCGACCCACAGCGCAGGCAGCGCGCACAGACGCCGCCACGGGCCACCGTCCGCACCGCGCATTTCGATGAACTTCTTGACCCGCGCCTCTGGGAAGATCGTCGTCAGATGATCGGCCCAATCCGAAAGCGTTGGCGTTTCGCCGGGCAATGCGGGCAGTTCACCCTTCATGAAGTCGCGGAAAGACTGGCCCAGCGCATCAATGTATTTCCCGTCGCGATAGACGAAATACATCGGCACATCCAAAGCGTATTGCACCCACGCTTCGAACCCGAACCCATCTTCGAAGACGAAGGGCAGCATGCCGGTACGCGCCGGATCAAGGTCGCGCCACACGCGGCTGCGCCAGCTTTTGTGACCGTTCGGTTTGCCATCAATAAACGGAGAGTTCGCGAACAGCGCCGTCGCCACCGGCTGTAACGCCAGCGCAACGCGCATCTTCTGAACCATGTCAGCTTCGGTCGCGAAGTCTAGGTTCACCTGAACCGTGCAGGTCCGGTACATCATGGTTTTACCCATGGTCCCGACACGGTCCATATATTCGTTCATCAGCTTATAGCGGCCCTTGGGCATCATCGGCATCTGGTCATGCGTCCAGATCGGCGCGGCCCCCAAGCCGATGAAGCCAACGCCAACCTTGTCGGCGATGTCTTTCACTTCCCGCAGGTGGGTGTTCACCTCGTCGCAGGTTTCATGGATGGTTTCCAATGGCGCGCCGGACAGTTCCAGCTGGCCGCCGGGTTCAAGGCTGACGTTGGCGCCGTCTTTTTGAAGCCCGATCAGGTATTCGCCTTCGGTGATCGGCTGCCAACCATAACTGTCGCGCAGACCTTCAAGCACGGCCAATACCGACCGTTCCCCTTCATAGGGGATGGGGTTCAGCGTATCTTTGCAATAGCCGAACTTTTCATGCTCGGTCCCGATGCGCCAATCTTCTTTGGGCTTACATCCATCCGCCAGATATTCGGCAAGTTGTTCATGGCGTTCAATCGGCCCACCGCCGGACTGAGGAATAGACATGAGTTGGGCTCCGATTTGTTCGCGCTATCGTGACGATAAGACGTGCGACCTTGCGACCGTCAAGTCAAGGCCGTGAGAGCCGTGCGCCGCCACACAGTCGTTGTGCCTTGCGCCGCGCTTCGGTTCAATGCAGCCAAAAGGCGCGATGGTTCGACACCCGGCAGGGCCACGAACGCATCAAAAAGCGCATCCGCACCGCTGGCCGAAACCGGAATCGTCAACGGATCGGCCCCGATCTGACGAATCCGCCACTGCGCACGGCCAGCTGGGGAAAACGTCAGGTCAATCTGCGTAATCTCGCTGCGTGCGGCAAAGCCGCCGGATTGCGCGGCAAGATAGGTGATCTGCCCCTCTGTGACCTCAACCACGCCGGGCGCGTCACCATCACGGTGAAACTGCATCCGGCGGAAGGCAACAAAACCCATGGCCGCGCCCAGCAATGCGATCAGCACGCCAAGCCCCTGAAAGAACAAGCCGCCAAAGGTGAACACCCACAGGCCCAGCATCGCCACCCCGGCGCCAACAAGCACCTCGCGCCAACGGGCAAGGCCGGCGGTGATTTCGGGGCGGATTAGGCTCATCCCCAATCCCCCAGTGTGCTTTGCCACAGGGTCATGGCGGCAACTGCGGCTGTATCGGCGCGCAGGATGCGGGGGCCAAGGCTGACAGCCGTGGCTTGCGGCATTGCGTGCAAGCGTTTGCGTTCTGCTTCGGAAAAGCCGCCTTCTGGTCCGATCAGGATCGCCCATTTATCCGCTTTTTCCGCCGATAACGCAGCACGGGCCCCCACCAGTGACTCGTCGCAGAACATCAGCTGCCGATCTTCGGGCCAGTCCGCCAAGATGCGGTCCAGCTTTGCCAGTTCCGCCACCTCGGGCACATAGGTGCCGCCGCATTGTTCGGCGGCCTCAACCGCGTGGGCCTGAAGCCGGTCGCGGCGGATGCGTTCGGAATTGGTGAAATCTGTCTGCACGGGGCAAATCCGCGCGGCCCCCATCTCTGCCGCTTTTTCGACGATGAAATCGGTGCGGGCCTTTTTGATCGGCGCGAACAGCAACCACAGGTCGGGCGGCAGTTGCAGCGGCTTGGTCTGCGCCTTGCATTCAAGCGCCCCGCCCCGTTTGCCAGCCTCAACCACCTCGGCCAACCATTCGCCATTCTGGCCATCAAACACCAAGATTTCAGCACCGACAGTCAACCGCATCACACCAAAAAGGTAATGCGCCTGATCCCGGTCCAGAAGAATGGTTTGCCCCTGCCCAACAGGGTGCTCTACATAGAGCCGTATCTTTGCAGTATTTCGTGTATTCATAGGGACAGACGATATGACCGGGACAGGCGAAACGCCAGAGGCCGAAGGCCAAGTTTCTGACGCCGTAAAAGGAAACTGGGTGGATGAGCTGGCCCCAGAATGGAGCCGCCCCTATCTGCGCCTTTCGCGCGCTGACCGGCCAATCGGAACATGGCTGTTGCTGCTGCCCTGCTGGTGGGGCGTTTTGCTGGCGGCTGCGTCGACCGCTTGGCGGTGGTTTGACCTGTGGATCATCATCGGATGCAGCTTGGGCGCGTGGCTGATGCGCGGCGCGGGCTGTACATGGAACGACATCACCGACCGTGACATCGACGGCAAAGTCGCGCGCACCCAATCGCGCCCGATCCCGTCAGGACAGGTTACGACAAAACAGGCCGCGATCTGGATGGGCATTCAAGCCGCTGTCGCCTTTGCAATTTTGCTGACCTTCAACTGGCCGACTGTGCTTCTTGGCATCGCCTCGCTTGCGTTGGTCGCGATCTATCCGTTCGCAAAGCGGTTTACCTATTGGCCGCAAATATTTCTGGGTCTGGCGTTCAACTGGGGCGCATTGCTGGCGTGGACGGCGCACACAGGGTCGCTGGCACTGCCAGCGGTGTTTTTGTACCTTTCCGGGATCGCGTGGACCGTGTTTTACGACACCATCTATGCCCATCAGGACAAAGAAGATGACGCGCTTATCGGCGTAAAATCGACCGCCCTGTTGTTCGGCGACGACACGCCCAACATCCTGCGCCTGTTCATGATGGGCAGCGTCATTCTGATGACCTCGGGCGTTGTCATGGCGATGATTGGCACAAATACGGTTCTGGAAATGGTTATCGCACTGGCGGGCGTCTGGGCGTTTGGCTGGCACATGAGCTGGCAGTTGGCCCGCCTTGACGCTGGTAACCCAGAAACATGCCTGAAACTGTTCCGCGCCAATCGTGATACCGGGCTTATCCCTGCGCTATTTCTCGCCATCGCGATTTTGGTGTGATTGCACCGCGCCGCTTGCGCCCTTAATGATAACCCGTCGCAAAAAGTAGTGGAGCGAACAAAAGCATATGCGCACTGCACCTAACTTGATTGCTGTCGTGGCAATCCTTCTGGCCGGCGGCCTTGCCGCATTCAGCGCAGTCTTCGCTGCCAATTTCATCGAAGAGCGTGCCAGCACAGAAATCCGCCGTGCCTTGGCAGAGGAAGAAATCACATGGGTCGGCGTGGAGGCCAGCGGCCTTCAGATTCGCCTGCGTGGCACGGCCGAGACCGAAGCGCTGAGATTTCGTGCGCTTTCGATCGCGGGCACCATCATCGATGCGTCACGCGTGATCGACCTAATGGATGTGACGCCCGCCAAACCGTTACAGGCGCCGCGCTTTTCCCTAGAGCTTTTGCGCAATGATGACGGCGTTTCGATGATCGGGCTTATCCCCGCCGCGACATCACGCGAAGACATCGCCACCGCAGTCGAAACCGCCGCAGAAGGCGCGAACGTGACTGACATGTTGGACGTCGCCGACTACGCCATCCCGGCTGGCTGGGATCAGGCCCTTGAATTCGGGTTAGAGGCGTTGGCGGTTCTGCCGCGCTCTAAGATCTCTATCGCGGCGGACGGCGTTTCCGTGACCGCGATTTCCGACAGTTCGTCTCAGAAACGCAAACTTGAATCCGACCTCGCAAGAAAACTGCCTGACGGTTTGCCAGCCAGCATCGAAATTTCCGCGCCGCGCCCTGTCATCACGCCTTTCACCCTTCGTATGGTGATTGATGCAGACGGCACCCGGTTTGATGCCTGTTCTGCCGACACCGAAAAGGCCAGCGAACGTATTCTTGTCGCCGCACGCGCGGCTGGGCTGGACGGCAAGGCCAAATGCACGATCGGCCTTGGTGTTCCGACGCCTCAGTGGGCGAAAGCAGTTGAAACCGGCATCAAGGCGCTGACCGAACTTGGCGGTGGCGAACTTACGTTTTCGGATGCCGACGTGACGATTGTTGCCCAAGACACCACACGACAGGCGTTGTTCGACAAAGTCACAGGCGAGCTAGAGTCGGACCTGCCCGAGGTCTTCTCGCTTCACTCAATCCTGCCCGAACCGGTCAAGATTGACGGCACCGGCGAAGGTGACGGCCCGCCCGAATTCGTCGCCACACTAAGCCCCGAAGGGAAAGTGCAACTGCGGGGGCGCGTCACCGACGAACTGGTCCGATCCGCCACAGAAAGCTATGCCCGTTCGCGATTTGGGCTGAACGACGTCTACGCCGCGATGAAGCTTGACGAAGAGCTGCCGGATGGTTGGCCCATCCGTGTTCTGACCGCGCTGGAAGCCCTGTCAGAACTGAACAGCGGCAGTGCCATCGTGCAGGCCGAATTTATCGAACTTAGCGGCGTCACCGGCAACAGCGAGGCAAACGCACGCATCGCAAAGTTGTTCGGTGAAAAGCTGGGCGAAGCGCAGGATTTCAACATCCAAGTCCGCTATGAAGAAGCGCTTGACCCAGTTGCCGCGCTACCGTCGCCACAGCAATGCGTGGACCGGATCAACGCCATTCTGGCGGATCAGAAAATCACGTTCGCGCCTGGGTCTGTCACCGTCGAAGGGAACTCTCTTAAGGTCATTGACCGCATCGCTGACACGATCAAAGAATGCCCGAACCTAGAGCTAGAGATCGGGGGCCATACCGATAGTCAGGGTCGCGAAGAAATGAACCAACAGCTTAGCCAACAACGTGCGGATGCTGTTTTGACCGCGCTTATTTCACGGCGTGTGCTGACGGCCGGAATGACCGCCAAAGGGTACGGCGAAGCGGTTCCAATCGCCACAAATGACACCAACGATGGGCGCGAAGCCAACCGTCGGATTGAATTCACGCTGATCGTGCCCGAGGCGGAAGAACCCGCCGAAGCCGACGCAGCAGAAGACGACACTGGCGAACCCCAAGAAACCCCGGCCAACCCAGAGCCGACAACAGAGACGGAAGCGACCGATGGACAGAACTGAACTTATCGTGGCAACTGCCATCACCCTGTTCGTTGCGTTCCTTTTGGGGTGGTTCGCCGCATGGCTGGTACATCGCGTATCGCGCGTAACCCAATCCGAAATGGGCGAGCTGGATAAGATGGCGCAAGAACTGCACGATGCCGAAGAGGCGCGTGATCAGGCGGTCACCTATATGCAGCAACGCGAGGCTGACCTAACAAACCAGCTTAGCCAGACAGAAGCAGAGCTTCGCGCGGCGATGGATGGTCTGCGTGAAGCCCGCCAAGAGGCGGAAGAGCTGCGTGCTTACGTCGAACGCCAAAACGCAGGCTAAGTTACCAGCGGCCTAGGGCGTCTTCGTCCTCGGCCTTGCTGGCGACCCATTCGGCCCCGTCTGAAGTAATCTCTTTCTTCCAGAACGGCGCGCGGGATTTCAGGTAGTCCATCAGGAATTCCGCTGCCTGAAACGCGTCGGCCCGGTGGGGTGATGCGGTGGCAACCATCATGATCATATCCCCCGGCCCCATCGCGCCATAGCGGTGGATGATCAGGCAGTCGCGCAAATCCCAACGGGCGCGGGCGTCAGCCTCGATCTTTTCCAAGGCACGTTCGGTCATGCCGGGATAATGTTCGATCACCATCCGATCCAGATCACCGCGCGCAAGGTCGCGCACGATCCCGGTAAAAGTAACAACAGCGCCCGCGTCCGAGCGCCCGGTAGCGAATGCGTTGGTTTCTGCGCCCAGATCAAAGGGCGCCTCTTGCACGCGCACTGTCATGTCAGCCGCCCGTCATTGGGGGAAAGAACGCAACCTCGCGCACACCTGCCAGCGGCGCGTCAAAGTCCGTCAGATCCTGATCGACGGCAACACGCAGGGCAGACAGATCGGCAAAGGCAGCCTCGTACCGTTCTTCGCGGGCTTTCAGCTCTTCAACAAGTTCGCCGACGGTCGTGGCATTGGTTTCGACCTGCTCTTTCGGAAGGCCAATACGTTCACGCACCCAAGCGAAATATAAAACGTCGATCATTCGTCATCCCCTTCGCGCAGATACGGTAGGGATTTGGCAAAGTAGTCCCACCCCGTAATCAGCGTCAGCACCGCCGCGATCCACAGCAAACCAACGCCCGCATATAATGTGGCCACCATCGCGCTGTGTTTCCAGATCAGGCCGTGCACGTCTTCCTGACGCCCGGCCAGAACGTCATCCACCATCGCGGCGTCCATTCCGAAGCTCAGCATACCGACGTAATGTTCAAAAATCCCCTGCGACAAAAGCACTGCAATCGCGACCATCTGGGTCGTGGTTTTCCACTTTGCCAGTTTGGTGACTTGCAGCAGCCCCGCCTGATTGCCCAAAAATTCGCGCAGGCCGGAAACGAACACTTCGCGGAACAGGATCAGCGCGGCGGGCAGCATCACGGCAAAGCTCATCCCATAGAGACCCGTGATGACCAAAAGCGCGATGGCCACCATCACCTTGTCGGCAATCGGGTCCAACATGGCGCCAAAGCGGCTTTGCTGGTTCCATTTGCGGGCCAGATAACCGTCAAACCAATCGGTCACCGACGCGCCGACAAACAGGCACAGTGCCACCCAGTCAGCAAAAGGATGTGGAAACAAAAGAAAAGCGATGGCAACGCCGGGCGCAGCAAGCAGCCGGAATACCGTAAGGATATTAGGAATGTTCCATGTCATAGAACGTGACTTAACAAGTCAGCCCTTCTCGTGGAAGTAGCCATAGATGGTTTCCGCCATACTGTCGGAAATTCCATCCACCGCCTTCAGGTCAGACAGCCCCGCCCGGCTGACGGCTTTGGCAGAGCCGAAATGCGAAAGCAGCGCCCGTTTGCGCGTTGCACCAACGCCGGGCACATCGTCCAACGGCGTTGCCCCGATGGCCTTGGCGCGTTTCTGACGGTGGGCACCAATGGCGAACCTGTGCGCTTCGTCCCGCAGGCGTTGCACGAAATACAGCACCGGGTCGTTGTGTTTCAGCGCAAAAGCGTTTTCGCCATGGCGGTAGAATTCTTCCTTACCGGCATCGCGATCGACGCCCTTGGCCACACCCACCATGGCAATGTCTTCGACGCCCAGTTCGGCCATGATTTCAGCCACGGCGCTGACTTGCCCCGCCCCACCATCGATCAACAGAAGGTCGGGCCATGTTTCGCCCTGACGGTCAGGGTCTTCCTTTAGCAAACGTTTGAAACGGCGGTTCAGCACCTCTTTCATCATGCCAAAGTCATCGCCGGGGGTCAGATCTTCGCCCTTGATGTTGAACTTGCGGTATTGGCTTTTCATGAACCCTTCGGGGCCGGAAACGATCATCCCGCCCACTGCGTTCGTACCTTGGATATGAGAGTTGTCGTAAACCTCGATCCGTTTGGGCGGACCATCCAGCCCGAAAGCATCTGCCAAACCAGACAACAGTTTGCCCTGCGTCGCCGTTTCCGCCATGCGCCGGGCAAGGCTTTCGCGCGCGTTTCGGGCGGCATTGGCAACCAGTTCGGCCTTTTCGCCACGCTGCGGCACAGACAGTTCAACCTTGCGGCCAGCCTTTTCGCTAAGCGCTTGTACCATCAGGTCATCATCTTCGATCCCGTGGGACAGCAGGATCAGCCGAGGCGGTTCCTTGTTGTCATAGAACTGGCCAAGGAAGGCCTCTAACACCTCAGCCGCATCAACATCGGTGCCGGTGCGCGGGTAATAATCGCGGTTCCCCCAGTTCTGATTGGCGCGAATAAAGAAAACCTGAACACAGGCCTGCCCGCCTTCCATGTGAAGGGCGATAACGTCTGCCTCGGCCACTCCGCGCGGGTTGATGCCTTGGGCAGACTGTACCTGCGTCAGCGCGCGAATACGGTCCCGCAGGGCGGCGGCGCGTTCAAACTCCATCGCCTCCGAAGCTTCTTGCATCTGTTCGCCAAGCTCTGCCTGAATGCGGGTGTTTTTCCCTTCAAGAAACCGTTCGGCATCTGCGACGGTGGCGGCGTAATCTTCGGCCGAGATGTAGCCAACACAAGGCGCGCTGCACCGCTTGATCTGATACAACAGACAGGGCCGCGTGCGGCTTTCAAACGTCGAATCCGTGCAGTTGCGCAAAAGGAATACCCGCTGCAACTGGTTCAGCGTCCGGTTCACCGCGCCCGCACTGGCGAAGGGGCCGTAATAGCTCCCCTTTTCCTTTTTCGCGCCGCGGTGTTTTTTGATTTGCGGAAAGGCGTGATCCTTGGCGACCAAAATATTCGGGAAACTTTTGTCATCGCGCAGCAGCACGTTATAGCGAGGCTTTAGCTGCTTGATCAGGTTCTGTTCCAACAGCAACGCTTCTGTTTCTGTCCTTGTGGTCAGAAACATCATCGACGCCGTTTCGCGGATCATTCGGGCAATACGGGGGGAATGGCCGGTGGGTTTGGCATAGTTTGAAACCCGCTTTTTCAGGTTCCGCGCCTTGCCGACGTAAAGCACACGGCTTTCCGCATCCAGCATCCGATAAACACCAGGCGAGTTATCAAGCATGCCAAGATAGGACTGTACACAGGCGTGCCCGCTGGGCCGGTCGCCTGTCGCGCTATCTTGTTGGTTTTGCGTTTCTTCCGCCATTCGACCGCGTTTGTGATTCCTGCATCTGGCTGCAATGTAAGTTTCGTTGGAGCAAGGGAAAAGCTGTCCACGACTTCTGTGGATAAGTCTGCGGGTAACTATTCTGGCAACGCATTTTTCCCTTGTTTTCTTGCTGCTTCGTTAGTTTGCCTAATTTTTGGGCGCAATATTAACTTGTTGTTTTTAAACGTTATTTTTTTTGGGCCGGACAAATTATTGAAAACATTGTAGAAATTGTAAATCAATTGTGACGAAACTGTGAAAAGTGCACAAGTTTCGCCGCCTGTGCATGACTTGCCCTCGGGTCACTCCACCCCTAGCACATCTTTGGTTTGCCAAGACAGGTGCTGACCACCGTCAACGCAGATCAATTGCCCCGTCACAGCCTTCGCTGCCAACAAATACTCTAACGCTGCGGTTACGTCATCTGCGTTGGCGCCGCGCTCCAATATGGTGGCCTGACGCTGTGCTGCGAAATGCTCTTCGGATTGGCGCGCACCGCGCAGTGTTGGGCCGGGGCCGATTGCGTTTACCCTGATATTCGGGCCCAGCGCCTGAGCCGCCGTTTGCGTAAACGCCCACAGCCCCATCTTCGCCAGCGTATAGGTCATGAATTCCGGCGTCAGCTTTCGAACGCGCTGATCTATCATGTTCACGACCAACGCAGCCGCCACCGGTTCAGCGTTTTCATCGGTCTGCGCGGGCAAGACTTGTTCGGCAAACTTTTGGGTCAGCACGAAAGGCGCCCGCAAGTTAGAGCCAAAGTGCCTGTCCCAGCTTTCGCGCGTCGCCGTTTGGATATTGTCGTAGTCAAAGATCGAGGCGTTGTTCACAAGAACACTTAACGGCCCGCCAAGTGCGTCGGTCGCGCGCGCAACAAGGGTCTGGCAGTCGTCCTCTTGCAACAGGTCGGCCTGAACCGCGATGGCGGTTTGCCCGATCGCGGCAATCTCTGCCACGACCTCCTCAGCGGCCTGAGCGGAAGAGGCATAGTGCACGGCCACATCGTAACCTTTGCGCGCCAACGTCAGCGCCATCGCACGTCCCAGCCGTTTCCCGGCCCCGGTTACAAGCGCCCGTTGCTTTTCCATAAGGTGCCCCCGTCAGATCAACACTGACAGAACATAGGCTCCGTAAAGCCCCGTCAAGGCAATCCCCCACTTCCATGTCATGTTCCAGCCCCTGAACACGAAGGGAACTAGCACCAGCGACGACGCCAGCATGACCCACAGATCAAACCGCAACATCTGAGGCGGAATAGGCAACGCGCCAACAAGGCCGGTCACACCAATGATCGCCAGAAGGTTGAACATGTTCGACCCAATCACATTGCCCAGCGCGACATCGGCCTGTTTACGCATCGCGGCCATCACAGTTGTGGCAAGTTCAGGAAGCGAGGTGCCGACCGCGACAAGCGTCAAACCAATCACGGTTTCACTGACGCCAAGTACCGTGGCGATGTTGATGGAGCTGTCGACCAAAAGATCCGCGCCAAGTGGCAGGCCAACCAAGCCCAGAACCAAGAACAACGCGATTTTCCAACCGGGCAAGGTTGGGTCAACGCCCTCTAGGTCTTCTTCTTCATCGTCTTCAACGTCTGCACCATTCTGTACATCGCGCCGATGCTGACGCGCAGACCGCAACGCATCGCCCAAAACGAAGGCCAACGCCGCAAGCAACACCAACCCATGAACCCAAGTGATCGGCCCCAAGAAACAGATAACGATGAACAGGATCGTCGCCAGCAACATAAAGATGTAGTTTCGGCGCGTGTCACACTCGTCCGTTTTCAAGCCCGAGATGATCGCAGGCACCCCAAGCACCAACAGCACGTTAGCGGTGTTCGACCCCACCACATTGCCCAGCGCGATACCCGGCGCGTTATCCAGAACCGCCTTAATCGCGATCAAAAGCTCTGGTGCTGACGTCCCGAATGCGACGATCGTCAGGCTAACGATCAACGCAGGGATGCCCATACGAAGGCTCAGGTTCACTGCGCCTTTTACCAACGAGTCACCAGCCAACAGCAAAATTATCAGCCCAAGAAGCGCATAGAGCAGATCAGCAGTCATGTAATAGTCATCCCTTGCGACACGGGCACGGGCCCTTGCCAAGCTTGTACCGCCCACACTTCGGGCACTTTTTAGGTTTGGAAAGAGACCCGATCTTGTCCGCGCCGGGCAGCTGTAACCGCCCAAACATCGCAAGAACCAGCATCCCGATCAGGAATAGGGTGACAATCTTTATTATCACGTCACAGCCCGTATCGCGCCCACAGGGCCCGTTCCTCTAGTTCTGCGGTGAGGCCGCCAAAAACCTGCGAACCAATCCGCTGAAACAGGGATCTCCGCATGCCATAAGGAACAAAACGAACCTTGTCGCCGAACCGCTCTTTCATCTTGGGCACAAGGTGGCCAACGCCGTCGGCCAACCCAACCTCTGTCGCCTTTGCACCGACCCAGACTTCGCCTGTAAACAAATCATCATCGTCCGCAAGACGCGCACCGCGGCGTGCCTTTACGTGGTCGATGAACCCTTCGTGGATTTGTTCCTGAAGGGCCTTTAGTCGTGCGATGTCTTCTGGTTTTTCTTGCTGGAACGGGTCCAGCATGCTTTTCGATTTTCCCGCCGTGTAAACACGACGCTCTACGCCATGGCGGGCGATCAGGTCTTGAAACCCGAACCCGGCGGAAATCACGCCGATCGAACCGACGATGGAATGCTGGTCGACCCAGATTTCATCCGCCGCACTGGCAAGATAGTATCCACCAGACGCGGCCACATCTTCGACGAAGGCGTAAACCGGAATTTCGTGCTCTTCTGCCAGACGCCGAATGCGGGCCGATATCAAAGAGCTTTGCGCGGGGGAACCACCGGGCGAATTGATCACCAATGCCACGGCCGCCGGCTTCTTTCGACGAAACGCGCGTTCTAACATCGGGGCAAGCCCCGCATCGTTCAACGCAGCGCTTCCGCGACTTGCAGCGGCAATAGTTCCCGCAAGCCGCACAACGGCGACTGTTGGGGCAGATTTTACAAAGGGCAACCAAAGTTTCATGGGGTGGATGTAGAGCCTGCGCCACACAGGAACAAGACACGCACTTCAAACACGGTTCACTGTTGCGCCATCGCCGCGCGTTTTGCAAAGATACAGGCGGTGTTGATGCAAAATGGGAAGGCACGCAAACGCCAATGGAGAATAGCAGGCGGTTTCCACAACTTCTGCGCACAGATCTGCTTCGCGATTTACCGGAGGAGGAGCGCATCGCGTTTTTGAACGCCTGCAAATTGCGGGTGTTTGAACGACGCACAGAAGTGTTCACCCAAGGAGAGCCCGCCGAATTTCTAATGCTGATCGCCCACGGTCTGGTCGAAGTCAGCTATGTCAGCCAAGACGGCCATAAGGTCATCGTCTACCACGCAGGCCCCGGCGAAACCCTGGGGGAGATCGAACTGATTGCCGAAAAACCCTGCGCGGCCAGTTGCTATGCGTTTGAAAATACGACCGTGCTGCTGCTTCCGCCCGGCTATTTGTCTGAACTAATGACCGCCCCCGGCTTTATCAAAGGGATCGCACGCAGCCTGCACGAGGTGATGGTACGCGACAACAACTCCAAAGCCGTTGATCAGTTTTACTCGGTCGAACAGAGCCTTTGCAGCTATCTTTTGTCGATGTCCGGCCGCGCCACCAAGATCACGATCAGCCAGTCCTACCTTGCCAATGTTGTCGGCTGCTCGCGTCAGACCGTGAACCGTGAATTGGGCGTGTTGCGGGATGCAAATCTTATCGCCCTGCAAAAGGGTGTGATCGAAGTGTTGGATCGCGACGCGCTTCAGACGTGGCTGGCCAACCTAGAAGACAAAAACGGCGACTCCGCGACCGCAGAAATTATCTAACATTTTCTGACGCTTAAGCAGGCATCTCCAAATTCTTGCGAAGAAATGCGCGCAATGTCGGCTGAGCGACACTGAAAACCGCGATCCTTTGTACCTTTAAGTTGTAGGGACTTTGTAAGCACCGGTTAATGGTACGGTTTGTTGGTCGTCGCCTTCCCTTCTATAGGGCAAATCGAAAATTACTTTTTATTCCAAAACATTTTCGCCGGGGGAGGTCATATTGATCGCCCTCGGCATTTCTTTGTGGCGTTGTAACCGGCGCCTAATCCTCAACACAAACTCTGCTCTGCAAGGTAGATCCTGAATACCCAGCCAAAGATAATTGGGCACCATCGCACACACGCTGGGCAAGCAACGCTTTACGCTAAGTAAACTCTGGGCTGTTTTAAAAATTCAGACGTTGCGGACTACCCCCTAAAACTTATAAAAGTTCTTACGATAACGAGACCATTCCGTTGGTGTTTGGCGAAACCGTACAAGGTAAGTGCAGGCGATTAATGAAGTGTATTTTGCATATCGGCACCGAAAAAACAGGGACCACCTCGTTTCAGGGCCACTTGTCTAAAAATCGCGAAGGTTTCGCCTCGCTTGGCGGATTCTATCCAGAAAGCCTCGGGGGTGTCGCACACCGCCTGATCGCGGTTTACGGACAGAATTTCGACAACCTGGACGAAGCTGGGCGCGGTCTGAAAATCGACACGCCTGAAATACACGAAAATTTCCGAAGCACCCTAAAGCAGAAATTTGCGGACGAACTGAACGCGAATAAGAACGCCAGCGTTTGTGTTATCTCCAGCGAACACCTGCATTCACGGATCAAAACAAGTGACGAGATTGAGCGTATTCGCGATTTCTTGTCTGAGTTCTTCGACGAAATCGTTGTCTATGTTCACCTGCGGCCACAGGTCGATGTGCTCATCTCGCTCGCATCCACACAGACACGTGTTGGTGGGGCGGTAACCCTGAAATTCTTCGACCAAGCCCGCGCTGACAATCTTTACTACAACTACAAAGATTTGGTTCAGGCGTGGGCAGGTGCGTTCGGCGATCAAAACGTTGTATGCGTCCCCTTTTCCAGAACACCGGATTTCGCGGGGAAGCTGTTCGGCGACCTCGGGCTCGACATTTCGCCGCTGGGCAAAATGGAACGGATCAACGAAGCACTGGATGTCCGCGTCATGGCAATGGTGAACGCGCTCATTTCCAGCGGCAAAGGGCAACGCATCCCCTATCAGGTTCTGGATCAGTTGCCGTGCGAAATGACGTTGAAGCTGAGCCAAAGCGATGCCCGACGCATTCAAGCCAAGTTCAGAGAGTCCAACGAAGCCGTTATCGCGATGCGTGATGACCTGATGCCCGGCGACCTTCAGCCGACTTGGGCCAAATACCCGGATATGGGCAACACCCATATCCTTGACATGCCCTGCTTGTTCGCCTCGTCGCTAGCAGACCTCGTTGAGCATTTCACAAAGAGCGCTGAGACTTAGAGTTTCTTCAGCGCGGCCATCCGCTTCGCGATCCGAACATTTTCACGGTCGCGAAGCGTTTCGCCGTCCCGGAACTCAGCCAGCACGTCACCAAGGATACCGCCCGATCGCATCTCTTTAGCCGGGTTGTGGCCTGCTCGTGTCAAAACGTGCACGTCAACTTTTGCAGCCATCCCCGCATACAGCGCGTGTGTCATGTCAGGGGCGCATGACGTACCGGCGATAATTCTGATCCGTTCTGGAAGCGTTTCTACGACGTCCCAGACGTTCATATATTTCTCTGCTGTGATCGCGTTTGTAAGTTTGGGCCAACGCTTGTCGCCCAACAGGTTGCGGGTCTTAGGGTCAATGAAGACCTGTGGACCAAACAGCAAACAATCGTCTACCCCGCGCACCAGCCCAGCGAACATAAGCGCAGCGAAGCCGCCCGCGGAACTGCCCAAAAACAAAACCTTCTTGGACCCTAATCCGCCGATGATTTCTTCGATGCGCTTTGCCTTGTCCGCAAATGTATCTCCGAAGCCGTCGACCGGGTGGTGATACCACCCCCGCGTCACATCGCGAAAAAATACGAGGTTAACGTTCAGCGGCTGCAGTGTTTTGCGAAATTCAAACATGGGCTGGCCGATAGCGTGGCCAAGCCCCCCGAAAGCAACAAGGGTCGTGTCACTGCCCGCATTGTAGACTTCGTAATAGTCTGCGGTCTCGTTCGGTTCGGGATTCAGGTCCATGTTTTAATCTCAGCTACTAGTTATCACTTGGCGTCGGCGAGGTACGAATAATCGATCTCGAAAGCTTTCTTAACCATGCTTTCCAGTTCAGGAGACCGGAACTGCTTCTTCGAGTAAGACGGGAGCTTGATCAGCTCCAGGCTGCCTACATCACACAAGTTTTCGTTGGACGCTTCTTGGTAGTGCGTCGCATTGAGCTTGTTGTTCTTGATGTCAGAGTCGGTCAATTCGCCAAACCGTTCAAAAAACGCATCCGCCGATTTGAGAGTGTACAGCTCGTCGAATTTGAAACCGGCATCCTTGAAAGAGAACGGGATTTGTGTGTTCCAGTGATGATCAAGGCGCGGCTCGTTCGCACCGCGCGCTTCGATACGCTCGCAAACCGCGTTAACAAATTCAGTGAACGTCAGCCCTTCGTAAGGCACTTGCGACTCTGCTGTATGGCCTTTTCGCGGCAGTATCACATTCTGATAGAAGACGCGGGCGAACGGCTCCAACGTTTCCAGAGTATCCAAATCCCGGGATTTGTTTCGAACGAATTTGTTCAGGTAGGCGCTAATCAAGCGATCATAGGGTTCACGGATCAGCCCGATCGTATGATAACCGTGCTCTTTGGTCAGCTTCAGCGCATCAGCGCCAGACTTCCAATAATCGCTCCGGCGCAACCATCCCCGCATACCGCCGGTTTCGCTGCTGAACTCTTCCTGTGGCAAATTCAGTAGTTTCGCACAGATTGCCGTTGAAATCGTGGTGCAAGCCGCTTTTGGCGTCCAGAAGACCACAAGGTTTTTTTCAGGTAGTACATAGGATTGACGTGTCATTTGGTGCTCTCCGTCCAGCCCGATTTCGTTGTCATAAGAGTTTTAAAAGATGCCTACGCGTCGGCTGATTGAGCCTGAAGCCGCCCATCTTTCCAACCACGGTATTTTTCGGCGACATTAGCCTGACGCATCGCGATTTCTTCGGCGCTAATGTGATACCTATTGGCCCACTGTTGAACCGATTTCTGCTCCATCTCGATGCGGGTCGCCAATTGCTCGTCGGTTCCCTCACCCAGCTCATACCCGAAGTGTTCAAAGAAGAAGGCCCCTTCGATCTTACACCGCTTGTAGGTCTGCTCGGGCGTGAAGTCATGAGAGTGATAAACCGTCGCTGTCGGCGCATAGAGCTTGGTATAGCCCGCCTCAACGATGTCGCGCGCCCAGACTTGGTCTTCGCCATAGTCGACTTCCGCATATGGGATGTTTTCCCAGATCGTACGGCGCATCGCAGAGTTGTTGTCAGAGTAGAAGTGCAATAACTGCCGCCAGCCTCTGTCCCCACTGCCCCATTTTTCCGGGTCGGTGTCGCGGGAAAGAGCAAGCGGGAACTGCTCCATGTTTTTGAAGTGGTTTTCGATTTCCTGCCGCACAAACAACGGGTGATCCGGGTAAGGCAGGTGCCGCCCGAAAATGCCCGCTGCATCAGGGTAATGACGAAGCATTTTAACAATGTCAGTCGCCCAATCCTCATGCGCTGGGATCGCATCTTGGGTCAGGAACGCAATGAAGGGTGCTGTGCCCAAGCTTGCGCCAAAGTTACGGGTACGCCCATGCTGAAAGTCTTTCTGATCAATCACCGTAAGGGAAATATCAGACTGCTCTTTCAACCATTCCGTCGTGCCGTCCGATGAAGACGAATCCACGCAGTGAATTTTGATGCGGTCCCTAATCCGTTGATTGCGCAACGCATCGATCACAGGCTCAAGTTCGCCCATACCGTTATAGGTGGGGATCACAACGTCCAGAAGGATGCTTGTTGTGTCCACTTCGGTGTCGGCAAATTCGGTCTGCTGCTGTTCTAGGTAATCAACGATGGCGGTCTCGACGTTGCGGGCAGCGGATTCCCAAACGAAATCCTTGACCCAATCCAGCGCTTTTTCCTGCTGTGCAGCGGCCGCAGCCTCATCATCCAGCAACTGACCGATCTTTGCTGCAATGTCCTGCGGGTCAGGCCCTGCAAGCGTAACGATCCCTTCCGGGAAGATCGCGTTTGTGCTTTCCACGTCCAGCTCTATCAACGGAAGACCGCAGGCCATCATCTCTTGTGGAACAAGCGAATAGTTCGTTGCCGAGAAGCAAACCCCAAGATCGCATTCATTGTACAAGGTCGACAGCTCTTCCATGGTTTTTACACCATGCTGGAATGACTCAAAGGTGGTTGCGTCGAAGGGCAGATCGTCTTGGCCAAAGAAATGGACTTCGAAATCGTCACGCTGCTCGGCCAGAATTTTCAGAGCCATCAGGGCAAGGTGTACCGCGCGACGCGTCGTGTGTTCACGCGCATAAACGGCGATTTTCTTGCGGCCGTTTTCAAGGGTTAGCTTGCGCTCTGTGCTGGGAAGGTCACGAATGTTTTTGTAAACGTTGTGATCATAGCCAAGATAGAAACTGCGGCTCCACCGGCCATATGTGTCGTGCATTTTCTGCTCAAGCCATGGGCTTGCACAGATGCATGCAAAGTCGAAATCATATGTCTTACGGGCCAGCAGGCTTTCTGCGCCGGTGGGATAGAATTCAGGCTCATGGTCCTGAACAAAATAGTATTTCCCAGCAAAGCCTTGCGCCACGTTCACCAGATACGCCGTGGACCAACCCGTCGCGATGACAACATCACCTGATGTTTCAAAGAAGCCATCATCAACGAAGCGGACCTCGGCCTCTACGCATTGGAAAAACTTGACGATGTTCTGGTATGCTTCGTCACCAGTCTTGTGGAAAACCGGGTTTTCGATCCAGATGGTACACCGATGGCCAAAGCTTTCCAAAAAACGCACGGTGCGGAAAATCGTCATATGGCCGCCGCTGCCCTTTGAGAAATCCGGGATCACCCAATGGATATCAAGGCATTTCGGGTTCACAGATGTCGGCACAACGGGCGGTATCGCGTCGCTTGCCGGTCTTTTCTGGATCGTGTTCAGGTGTTCTGGAACGAACACCGCGTCATCCCGACGCTCCAGATGGATGGGCAAGCTTTCGTTGGTCCGCCGACCTTCCTTTCGACCATGCAGCACATAGTGAATGAAGGGGCAAACGCCCTGAATATCGCGGTAGGTATCCAGATAATATCCGGTCGAAAAGGTCCGGTTGGGATCGCGGCCTTCTTCCCAGCCTTCTCTCAGATAGTGTTCTAGCAGTTCGCGGTCATTGCCTTGCGGCACATCGCCGGACTGTCGATAGAAATCAGCGTCGAAGTCTTTGGCAATTAGCGCCATTTGATCATCGTTCAGCTGGGTCCACCGACGAGGCGCCGGAGCCGCAACCGGGCGCTGTTCGCTTTCTCCGCCCGTCACATAGTGCAACAGGGGGTTGACCTTGGCTTCGCGCACGTCGGGGTTTTGACGCAGGTAATACGCGACCGAAAAATTGGCGTTGGGGTCGCGCCCTTCTTTCCAGCCATACTGGTAAAAATGCTCTAGCAATTGCTGATCGTTATACCCAGCAATGTCGGGGCTGTTTTCACGGTAATAGCTGGCGTCGAAATGCGGCGCTAGATTTTCCAAATCCAGATGCTTTTGGGTCAGAGGAAGCCCCTCGCGCCCTTCTTCTTTGCCGAAGTTAATGTAGTGCAGGAACGGGTTCACACGGGCCAAAGCCACATCAGGGTTGGCTTGGATATACCCAGAGGTCGAGAAAGAAGCCGACGGATCGCGCATTTCTTTCCAGCCGAACACACAATAGTGCGTCAACAGCTGAGAGTCTTTTAACCCCTGAAGGTCTGGATATTTCTCACGGTAAAACCCGTAATCAAAATGCCGCTTTAAGGACCGGTACTCCCGAACCTCAACCATCTTCTTTTTAAGCTTAGAGATATTTAACTTGGCCATCCGGAACACTACACTTTTGGAAGTCGATTAAGGGGGGTGCATAGGCTAGACAGATTGTCTTTACAACCTGAGACCATTCGGCCTGCACCCATTTTCGCGTCTTAGCAGCAATCGTTCGTATTTATGGGCAACACCGCAATGTTGGCCTTATAATGTTCAGGCTTTAGCACTTTTCGTTTCCGCTTACAGCTATTCACATTACCCCCTGAATATGGCGCGTGCGCCCCTTTTTCTCAATGTCTGTCTATCGCAATGCGCGTTACGTCAGCGCTAGACTGCGTGATGCACGCTTACCTTGACGGAAACACGGGGAAATAACGGCACAAACGCCCCGCCATGCGCAGAACGGGAAACCGCAACTGACGATACGTCGCGACGCGCGACACCGCGCGCCGACTTTTCTTCCCTGACAGACTGCCCGAAACGCTTGATCAGAACGGGAAATGCTGGTGCGGATCCTCGATCGTTACCCAGCGGATAGAGGTGAAAGCCTCAATCGCGGCCTTACCCCCGAACCGGCCATAACCCGAATCTTTGACACCACCGAAGGGCATCTGCGCCTCGTCGCCAACAGTGGGGCCGTTGATGTGGCAGATACCGCTTTCGATCTGGTCCGCCACAGCCATGGCCCGTTGGATATTCGAACTGTAAACAGCCGCCGACAGACCATAAGCGGTGTCGTTAGCCACCCGGATCGCCTCTTCGTCGCTTTTGACACGGATGATCGGCTTGACCGGGCCAAAGCTTTCTTCGGCATAGATTTTCATGTCGGGGGTCACATCGCCAATCAAAGTAGCCTCGACAATCGCGCCGTCACGATTGCCACCAGCAATCACCGTGCCCCCTTTGGCAAGCGCATCAGCGATGATGGCGTCCATCTTTTCGGCAGCTTCCGGCGTTACCAATGCGCCAAGAACAACCTTATCGCGCGGATTGCCAGCAGGAAGCGCAGCAGTTTTTTCTGCAAAGGCTTTGATGAACGCATCCGCAATGCCTTCGTGCACGATCACACGTTCTGTCGACATGCAAATCTGGCCTTGGTTCATGAACGCACCGAAGGCCGCGCCGTTTACGGCCGCTTCAATATCTGCGTCGTCTAGCACGATCATCGGTGCTTTGCCGCCCAGCTCCAACAACACCGGCTTCAGCTTCTCAGCAGCTTTTTGCGCGATGATGCGCCCAACTTCGGTAGAGCCGGTAAAGTTGACGTGGCGCACTTCGGGCGCGGCGATCAAAGCGGCGACAACATCGGCGGCATCTTGGGGCGCGTTGGTCACTACGTTCATCACCCCATCCGGGAAACCCGCTTTGCGGAACGCCTCGCCAATCGCAAGATGAGTTGCGGGGCACAGCTCTGACGCCTTCAAAATTGCGGTGTTACCGCAGGCAATCGCCATCGCCACGGCACGCACCCCAAGAATGATTGGCGCATTCCATGGGGCGATGCCAAGGCAAACCCCCAACGGCTTTCGCTGCGCCATCGCCAAAGTACCGGGCTTATTAGCCGGAATGATTTCGCCCGTGATCTGCGTTGTCATCGAAGCCGCTTCGCGCAGCATTCCTGCCGCCAGCATACAGTTAAACCCGGTCCAAGGCGCGGTTGCGCCCGTTTCGGCAGTGGCAATCGCGATGATCTGAGGCGCCATGGATTCCAGTTCATCCGCAGCTTTCAACAACAGGCTACGCCGTTCTGCCGGGCTGGTTTTTGACCAAGACGGATAGGCCGCACCAGCGGCTTTTGCAGCGGCTTGGGCATCTTTGACACCCGCAGCCGGCGCAACGGTTGCAACTTGGCCGGTCACCGGATCGCGGCGTTCATAGGTGCGACCATCAAGGGCGGTCGCATCTGCGCCGCCGATCAACATGGAAACGTTCATTTCAAGACTCCTTGGGAATACCGATCAGGACAAGCCGTTCGAGGTGGCATCAATATTGGCGCGCATACCGCCATCGGTGGCGATATTGACGCCGCGCAGCCAGACAGACCCGTCCGACAGCAAAAAGGTCACGACGGGCGCGATATCCGCCGGGGTGCCCGGCCGATCCATGATGCGCATGTCTTCCTCTGCGCGTTCACCCAGCGTTTCAAGGAAATCGCCCAGAATGGGTGTATCGACCGGGCCGGGGCTGACCGCGTTCATGCGGATGCCACGGTCACGCCACGTCCAACGGTTTTCGTGGGTCCATGCAATCAACGCCTGTTTTCCAAAGAAATAGCTGTTGTCAGAGGAAATCCCGTTCGCCGTGCAGAAATCGGCGACACCTGCGTGATCCAAGCCCTCAGCCGCTTTGATTTTGGCGACCTCACCTTCCCAACCGATCCCTGCCAAAGAGGCAAGGTTTACGATCGACGCGCCGTCCGCGAGGCTGTCCATCAGCCCAAGCGTCAGACGTTTCAGTGCGACCAAATTCACGGTCAAGACCACCTCGGGCGGTGCGGTTGGTGGCACCCCGGCAATGTTGGCCAAGCCATCAGCGTTCAGCGGCTTCAACTCCTCGATCAAGGCATCCAGCGCGGCTTCGTCCGTCAGGTCCACCTTGTGAAAGGCATCAACCGGTACGTCCGGTTCGTTGCGATCAACCGCAATCACCTTGGCCCCGGCGGCCTTGAGTTGCTTGGCCGTTTCCGCCCCAATCCCAGAGGCGGCGCCAGTTACGATGATATTCTTACCCGTCAGCATTGGGCCTACCTCCGCTTAGTTTTCAGTTTTCTTGACGATATATCCGGTTGGAATGGCTTCCCCGGGCAGCCGTGGGCCGATCCACCCCCACAGCCCCTTTGGCAGCAGCAGCGCAAACATCACCGCCGCCGTTCCAAGCCCAACAAGGTACCAAGCACCGTAGGCCCCGAAATAGGTTTCGATCAGGAAGAACAGGACCGCACCGATAATCGCGCCCTCAATCCGGCCCAAGCCGCCGACCAGCACCATGAACAACATGTAGGCCGTCCAATGGACGCCAAAGAATGCGCGCGGCTGAAAGTTGGATGCCGAAGCAAGCCACAGCGCCCCTGCCGCAGCGGTTCCCGTTGCGGCCAACACGAACACGATGCGCTTTGTGCGTGTGACATTCACACCGATGGATTTCGCGCCCGCCTCGTTGTCGCGAATGGCGGTGATTGCCGCCCCCGTGCGTGACCGCAACAACGCGACCAGCAGGATGAACGTTGCGATGGTGATCGCCAGCGCCAGCCAAAGCGTCAAAGCACTGCGGGTTTCAAAGGCGTACTTGTTTAGTGAGATTAAAGAGGTGCCTGTTTCACCTTGAATCAACGGGTCCAAGTTCACGCACAGATGCGCAAGCGAGGAGAGAACCCACATGCCAATGGCGAACTCTCCATCACGCAAGGACAGCATGAACAATGACGTGACCCACCCCAGCCCCGCACCAAGAGCAATCGACACAAGGATCGCCAGATAGGGGTCCAACCCCGCATCAGCAAGCCGGATCGTGGTATAGGCCGCGACACCGAAGAACAGCGTTTGACCGATTGATACCAGCCCCGCAAAACCCGCCAGCGCGTTCCACATCACGGCCAGCAGGATGTAAACCAACAGGGCAACGGCGCGCCCGCTTCCGCCCACCCCGAAAAGCCACGGGGTCGCGGCCAGCAGAATGGCGGCAAGGGCGATCAGGATGATCGTCACGCGTGCAGTGTTCCCACCACGCGTGACTGTTAGGCTTGGGGCGCTCATACCTTCACTCCTTTTCCGAAAAGGGATTTCAGGCTGAAACTGCCGCCCCGCAGGCGCAAGAAGACCGCCACCAGAAACGCCACATGGCCACCGATCAGGAACCCTTGGGGGTGGATCATCGCGGCAATCGACTGGGCAAATGCCAAAACCATCGCACCGATCAGCACCCGCCACAGCGACCCAGCGCCGCCAATCACCACGGCTTCGAAGGCAAACAGCAACTGCGCGGAACCGCCATATGGCCCCCACGCGCTGCGCAGCCCCAAAGCAGCCGCCGCAACAACCCCCGTCGCAAGCGCCACCCCCGTCGCGATCGCAGCAGTGCGCCCGGTATCAACGCCCAACAGCGCCGCAGTCGCGCGATCCTGTGACACGGCCTGAATGCGGTGCCCCAACGGCGTGTGGCGCAGCATCCATTCCAGCACCGCGATGATCACGACTGCAGCGACCAAAACATAGACACTAAGCTTGCCGATATAGGTATTTCCGGGCAGCTCATACGACGCCCAAGACAGATCGCCGACCAACGGCGCCAACGACAGGCTGTCTGCGCCGAACACCTGAAACATGACGTTGTCCAGAATGATCGCGATGCCGAAGGTGGCCAAAATCGGCAACAACTCCCCGCCGCCAGAGGCCCGCGCCAGAACCATACGGTGCAGCACCACGCCCAGCACGAACATGACGCCCCCCATGATCGCAATGCCCAGTGGCAGTGGCACGCTTAAGTCGGAACCAAGGATCCACAGACCGTAGGCCGACAGAACGATCAATGCCCCATGCGCGAGGTTGATGATGTTCATCACCGAATACATGAAGGCCAAACCGGTCGCCAAAACGGCGTAATAGCCCCCCAACAGAACCGCATTTATGATTTGCGCGCTCATGCGGCCTCTCCTTCTTCGTAACCGAAGGACGCAGCGGCCAGCGCCTCGACCGTGGTGTCACCAGGTTTGGCGCGCAAAGTGACGTGCCCTTCACACATGACCATCAACGCGTCAGCCGTGTTCACCGCGCGGGTCAGGTCTTGCTCTACCACCAACAGGGCAAGCCCCATTTCCCGAAGTTTCTGCAATGTGTCATAGGCAAATTCGACAGCCGCTGGCGAAAGGCCCAGCGACACCTCATCTAACATAATCGCAACCGGGTCACCCATCAGCGCGCGACCGATGGCCACCGCCTGCTGTTCGCCCCCCGACAGCTTGCCAGCCAAAGATTTGTCCAGTTTGGCAAGGTTGGGAAACGCGTCGTAAATGGCGGCGATATTCCACGGCCCTTCGCGTGATGTGGACGCCCCCAGTTCAAGGTTTTCACGCACTGTCATTTTCGGAAACAAACGGCGCCCTTCTGGCACCAAAGCCAACCCCGACCGCGCCCTTTCGTGGGCGCGAGATTTCGAAATATCGACGCCTGACAGCATAACCTTGCCCGACTTGGCCAAGTGGTCACCGGCGATGGACCGCAACAGCGTCGTCTTCCCCGCGCCATTGGCCCCTAGAAGGAACAGCATCTCTCCTGGTTTGACGCTAAGCGTTACGCCGTGAACCGCGTTCAACTGCCCGTGTGCCGCGTGAATATCGCTGACTTCCAAGGTGCTCATGCTGCGGCTCCGAAATAGGCGACCTGCACAGCCGGCGATTTCACAACCTCATGCGGTGTGCCATCGGCCAAGACCTTACCTTCGGCCATGCAGACAAGGCGCGTGCAGGCTTCTAACAGCAGGCGCATAATATGTTCGATCCAGATGATTGTGATGCCGCGCGCATGAATATCGCGGATCAGGGCGACAAGCGCGTCGCCTTCGGCATCCGTCAGCCCGCCGCCGATTTCATCCAACAACAGAACCGTGGGATCGGTGGCCAAAGCCCGCGACAGCTCCAACCGTTTTCGGTCCAAAAGGCCCAAAGTTTCCGCCGGGCGGTTGGCCACATGCGCCAGCCCCGTTTCTTCCAGAACTTGCCAAGCTTCTGTTACCGGGTCGACGTGGTGCGTCATGCGGCCGTGGTTCACGGCCACAAGAACATTTTCAAACACGGTCATGCCCGAAAAGGGTTTGGGCACCTGATGCGTACGAGCAAGCCCGCGGTGGCAGCGCTGTGCCGTGTCCAGTCTGGTGACGTCCTCGCCGCCCAAAAATACGCGCCCCCCGGTCGGCGGAAGCGCCCCCGTCAGAAGGTTCATATAGGTCGTTTTGCCCGCACCGTTTGGCCCAAGCACCCCGACGATTTCGCCACGGGCAACATCCAAAGAGATGTCGCTAAGCACTTTGAAATCCCCGAACGACATCGAAATGCCGTCCGAGCTGAGAATAGGACTAGAGGACGTCATTCAGAGCCTCACGCGTTGTAGGGGCGCAAGGTGCCCGCGACAGGAACGTTGGTGTCGGTCGCGTTTTCAGTAATGACATAGTCATACTGGAACTTACCGCCCTTGGCCGCCTGCCACTGAGTGCCGATGATCGGGCCCGTCGCGACATTCGGAACCGGCCCCGAAGTGAAATCGACCGTGCCCCCGATGCTCTCGGCCTTTAGGCCCGGCATCGCGGCGGCGACCGCCTCTTTGTCCTTCGGATTGCCAGACGCCGTCAGCGCGGCTATCGCCACATCAATTGCCGAAAGACTTGCGCCCAACTGTTGCGTCCACTGACGCCCGGTCGCCGCCTCGTACCCGTCGCACAGCTGCACCCCGGTCAGACCAGTCACTGGAGAGCTATAGGGGAAATCACGGTGCCAATAGGCCGCCGACGAAACGTTGCCACCCAGACCGCCAAGCGCCTCGATATCGGCGGGGAACAGGCCAGTTTTGGCCAGTTGCACAATCTTAACCTGCTTGTGCAGCCCCTGCTGCGCCGCCTGACGCCAGAATGCAGCGAAATCTGGCGGAATAGGGAAGGAATTGAAAATCTCGATGCCGGCTTCGCGGAACGTGCGGATCTGTTGTGAATAGTCCGTTGTCCCGGTTTCATAAGCACCCGGATCGATGATTTCATACCCCGCTTCGGCCAACTTGGGCGCCAAGACGGCACGGATCGCGTTGCCATCGGCATCGTTGGGATACATGACGCCGACCTTCTTATTAGTCTCGACCAAATCCCATTGCGAAATATAGGCGCGATAGAATTCATCGACGCCAAAGCCGAAGTGATAAGAATATTTGAACGGCGAAGGCTCTCCGGGTTTAGCGCCGCGGCCGAAATACCATGCCTCCCACGGCATCACGGTAGAGATGCAAGGAACGCCTGCGGCTTCGCATGCATCTGACACAGGATTGATGGTTTCAGGTGTCGATACCGCGATCATGATATCGACGTTGTCGTTGTTGATCAGATCACGCGCCAACTGACCGGCACGGGCCGGATCGGATTGCGTATCACGCTCCAATATCTCCACGGCATAGCCCTGACCATTCATGGTCACGCCACCCGCCAACGCCGCACGGGCCTGTTCCAAGACATAGCCGTCGGTCTGGCCAAACCCGGCAAGCGGGCCCGAAACCGGGCTGATAAAACCGATCTTCAATGGCGTGGCCGATTGCGCCAGCGCTTGCGAACGGCCAAGTGCAAAGCTGCCCAGCACCGCGCCCCCGCTCATCAACAAATTGCGTCGTGTAATATCAAAGGCCATCTTGTTCCTCCCCGTGGCTTTGAAACGTTTAGTCGTCTGGCAGGGCGACGCTGGTAACCCAGCGAAGCTCTGTGAATTCGTTCAGCGCCCAGCGTCCGCCGAAACGGCCGTAACCGCTTAGCTTCACGCCACCGAAAGGCGCGTGTGGGTTGTCATCAACGGTCGCGCGATTGATGTGACAAATGCCGCTGTGAATTTGTTGTGCGATGCGTTCAGCGCGCGCCGGATCGTTGGAAAACACCGCCGAGGCCAAGCCATATTCGCTATCATTGGCCACGGTGATCGCTTCAAGATCGTTCGCAACGCGCGTCACCGACAGAATGGGGCCGAACACCTCTTCGTGGAAAACGCGCATCTCTGGTTCGACGTGATCCAGCAGCGTGGGTTCGACAAATGCGTCGCGAATGCCGCCGCCCCCAACCAGCCGCGCCCCTTTTGAAACTGCATCGCTGATCAACCCCGAAAGGCGTTCGGCAGCCGCCGTGCTTACGACCGGGCCAACATCGGTTTCCATGGCCGCAGGATCACCAAGTTTCAGCTGTTTGCGCCCCGCCTCTATCCGCGCAACCAGCTTGTCAGCAACGGCTTCCGCCACGACCAAACGTTCTGTCGACATGCAGATCTGACCTTGATTAAGAAACGCCCCCCGCAGGGCCGCCTTGGCTGCGCGATCAAGGTCGGCGTCCTCTAGCACCAACATCGTGGCCTGCCCGCCAAGCTCTAGCAGTGGTCGTTTCAGATGCTTCGCGCAAAGCTCTGCCACGCGGCGCCCCACACGGGTTGATCCCGTGAAATTCACGCGACGTACAACTGGCGACGCGATAAGCGCATCGACAATCGGCTCGCTGTCTTTCGCGGCATTCAGAAACACCCGCGCGACGTTGCTGGGAATGCCTGCGTCACGCAGCAGTTCACCGAACAGCCGGAAGGTGCGCGGCGCGAATTCGTTCCCCTTCAGCAGAACCGTATTGCCGCACAAAAGCGGCGCAGCAATCGCGCGCACCGCCAACACCAACGGCGC
Source organism: Actibacterium lipolyticum (assembly GCF_900184935.1). Taxonomy (GTDB): domain Bacteria; phylum Pseudomonadota; class Alphaproteobacteria; order Rhodobacterales; family Rhodobacteraceae; genus Actibacterium_A; species Actibacterium_A lipolyticum. Next base: position 1,173,721 of record NZ_FXYE01000002.1, read on the forward strand.
ATTCCAAGGCGCAATCCCCAGCACAACACCGCACGGCGTACGCATCGCCCGGCTTATCACGCCGTTCCTGTCCGGGATCATCTCAACCGTGTCCAGCGTGTCGTGATAAGACGCGACCTCCCTTAGGATTTCAGCCGCGAAGGTCACGTTGTGGCGCGCCCATTCTTTGGGTGCGGCAATCTCTGCGACGATCGTCGCCGAAAACATGTCTATCCGGTCGTCCAAAAGGTCTGCGGCATTGATCAGCAACTGCGCACGCTCAGACGCGCCCATTGCAGACCAATCAGGAAAGGCCGACGCGGCCTGCGCCGCAAAGCGCAAGCAGGCGTTTAGATCATGCGCCTCTTCACGGCTCACAACCTCGCCGCTGGTTGGGCTTACGCGCTCAATCACGTGCAAACACCACCAGCATTGTAACTGTCGTCAATGCGTTCATCACTCCCACCAAGCCATGCTTGGCCTCCCTTGTGTTTCATTATGGCCAAAGTATATTTGCACTAAATGCTCATTTCTGGGCATTTAATGTTAATATCTGACAGAACGCCCATGAAAACCAATTACGCCGCCCTTCAGGAAGAACGCGAAGCACTTCACAGCAGGACGATTCGAGTCCGGTTTCCGGACACGTTCGCGACGCTGCTGTTCCTAAAGGAAGGCACCCTGCGTTTGGACGAGTCAGACACCGAAATCGATGGTGTGGCCCTGTGCTATTGGCCACATGAAAAGCGGCCAAATCTACAACTAAGCGCGGGCTCTCAAGCCCAACTTCTTGGGTTAAGCGACACGATCATTCTGGACGCAATCGGCGCGCGCGCTGAATCCGTTCACCTAAGAATGTTGGCGGAACAGCCCTTTTTGGCACCCCTGAAAGAGCCCGCATCAGTCGAACAGATAGACGCGCTGTTGGGGTGGTTCACGGACGAACTGACAGATCCGAACCGACAGTCGCCCATGTCCCTGTCCGCCTACCTTCGCCTTCTGTTCATCAATGCGCTGCGGGTTCATCGCCCCGAACCCTTGGAAAAAGGGGCAGAACAAACCAGCATCTTGCGGCGTTTCAGGCACTTGGTCGAACTTCACTATCGCGATCATTGGCAGGTGTCTAAATATGCTGCCGCGCTTGGAATCGACTATGATCGGCTGCATCGGATCTGCAAACGCGAAACAGGCCGAAGCGCGGCCGAATTGGTCCATGAACGCCTTACCGCCGAAGCAAAAGCGCGGCTGGAAAACTCCGGTTACCCACTAAAGAAAATCGCGGCTGACTTGGGCTTTTCGGACGCAACACGGTTCAGTCATTTTTTCAAACGACGCACAGACCTGTCGCCCGGGGCGTATCGGGCCGTTGTCTCGCGCCCCGGCAACGAAGATTTGCTGGAACTGCGCCGGGGGTTTTCAGACTGGCCCTAACTGCAATTCAGGTTTCGCTGACGTCGCGCCGCGGCCGAATTCGGTAAAAGGCGACCTTGGTGGAAAAGCTGCTGTTGCTGATCAGAAATCACCGCTAGGCTGCGCAAAAATCAACTTGGAGGCCCGGCATGGAATTGATTGCAAAGGCGACTGCACTTGTGGGGGGCGCTGTGGCGCTGATGCGCCGTTTTGGGTCGCCGACCCATCAGGCAATTGGGAAAGAACCCCAAATTCCAGAGGCACATAAACAGGGCATCATGACCCTGAAAATGCCCGTTGCCCAAGGCTGGGAAGACGGCCATGTGCCCACCTGCGCGCCGGGCCTAAAGGTCAACGCGTTCGCCTCTGGTCTGGAGCATCCTCGTTGGATCGAGGTTTTGCCGAACGGCGACGTTCTGGTGGCGGAATCCAAAGAAGAGGCCGGCCCGCCAAAGACCCTGATGGACCACGCCGCCCAAGCAACGATGCGCCGGGCCAAAGCCATCGGGACAAGCGCGAACCGCGTTACGTTGTGGCGCGATGCAGATGGCGATGGCGTTGCCGAAACGCGCGAAGTCTTTGTTGAAAACCAGAGGCAGCCCTTCGGCATGGCGCTGATCGGTACGAAGTTCTATCTGGGCAACACCGACGGGATTGTCCTGTTTGATTACACCCCCGACGCGACGTCGCTGTCTGGCACCGGCAAGAAGCTGGTGGAATTCAAACCCCATGGGCATTGGACACGCAGCCTGATCGTTTCCCCGGATCGCACGAAGATTTATGCCGGTGTTGGTTCTCTCTCCAACATCGCCGATCAGGGGATGGAGGTCGAAGAAGGCCGCGCCGCGATTTGGGAACTTGATGTCGCCAGCGAAAACGCCCGTGTCTTCGCCTCTGGTCTGCGTAATGCGGTCGGGATGGCGTGGGAACCCAATTCAGAAACGCTTTGGACCGTGGTCAACGAACGTGACGGCCTTGGCGACGAAACACCGCCGGATTACCTGACATCTGTGAAAGAAGGCGGCTTTTACGGCTGGCCCTATTCCTATTGGGGCGACACAGTCGATGACCGCGTGCCACAAGACGCCGAACTGGTCGCAAAGGCGATCACGCCGGATTATGCGTTGGGCGGGCACACGGCTTCGCTTGGATTGTGCTGGATGCCCGAAGGGACATTGCCCGGCTTTGGCGATGGCATGGTCATTGGGCAGCACGGATCGTGGAACCGCTCTAAGCTAAGCGGTTACAAGCTGATCTTTGTGCCGTTTGAAAACGGCGCGCCCAGCGGCCCACCCCGTGACATCCTTAGTGGTTTCTTGTCCGACGATGAAAAGATTGCGTATGGCCGACCAGTTGGCGTGACAATCGGGCCAGACAAGAAATCGCTTTTGATGGCTGATGACGTGGGCGACATCATCTGGCGCGTAACCGGGGCCTAGCGTTCTAAACCAGCCGCACCTTTTGCCGCTTCAATATCGGTTAAGCCCCCAACGGTTTGGGGGCTTTCGTCGGTGTTTGGTTGACTGATAAAAGGGCGGCCTGCCCCAAAAGGCGGCGTGCCAAGCTAATTGACTTGTGCGCCGACTTAACACTTCATAGTGCTCTCTTCGCCTATCGCGCAGCTTTTCCTTAGGACCGTATGCCAGATACATCAAACCCAAGCGGCCAAGCTTTGGACGCGCCCACACCCGCCATTATCCGAATTCCTAAACGGATCGCACTGGTTCTGTTGGGGCCGTTCTATTTCCTGTTCATCGCGTTCATCCCGGTGCTTTGCCAATCGCGCCGTGGTTTTCGCGGCTGGTATTGGAAAACGGTCAGACGCGCCTGTTCGCGTTTGCTGTGGCTGCTAAGCATCCGCGTCGAAATCAGCCCAGAGGCGCGCGAAGCACTCAGGTCTGACGAAAACAGCATTATCGTGATCAATCACCGCAGCCATCTGGATGGGTTTGCGTTGATGGATATCCTTCCGGATGAAAAATGGATCACCTTTGGCGCGAAGAAAGAACTGTGCGATGCGGCGCTGTTGCGGCGTGGGTTTAGCAGCGCGGGCCTTGTAGAAATCGATAGGAAAAGCGGCAAGCTTGCGCTGGACACTCTGCGCGATGCGGTCAAGACCATGCCGACACGGCGTTCTTTGGTCCTGTTCCCGGAAGGCACACGCGCAAAAACAAAAACCTTGGGCGAGTTCAAGGCCGGTGCCGTTCTTGTCGCGCGCGAGACTGACCGCCTGATCCGCCCGATCGTCATCCTCAACTCCGACGGTTTGCTGCCAAGGGGCAAGTTCTCTCCCCTAAGCGGCAGCATCAAGATAGAGGTGCTTGCCCCATTCGCCTGTGATTTGGACAGCTCTGCCGATGATGATGTGGCCCGCCTTAGAGCAACGATGAGCGACGTTTTCGAAGGGAACGCAAAGGGGCTTTAGGTTTTGGGAAAGGGCACGTCCGTCGTCAAAGCCTCAGCCTTGGTCGATGGTAAAGGCATCCACAAATGCGTCCACGGCACGGTCGCTGTCGCCTAAAGCGAAGGCTTCCATTGCGACTGGCCCGTTATACCCCAGCCCCTTCAGCGCGCGTGCGATGTGGTGATAGTTAATCTCGCCCGTGCCGGGTTCGCAGCGGCCCGGGTTGTCTGCGACCTGCACCTCGCCAATCCAAGGCAGGCATTTTTCGCACCAACGCACCAGATCCCCTTCGCCGATCTGCGTGTGGTACAAATCCAGGTTGATGCGCAATTGCGGCCGGTCCACCGATGACACAAGCGCCAAGACATCGGCGGTCGATCCGAATGGACAGCCCGGATGATCAAGCAGGTTCAGGTTCTCAAGCGTGAAGGTCACGCCCTCTTCCGCGGCAAGGTCACAGATACGGTTCAGCGTATCGCGCGCCTTTAGCCACATCGCACCGGTGACCACCTGATGTTGCCAGATCGGGATTCCACCATCGCCCAACCCGGTGCCATGCAGGTTCAGGCGATCCACGCCAAGGCGCTTGCCGACCTGCGCGGTCTTGCGGGCTGACGCCAACAGCATCGCGGCACCTTCGTCGTCGGCAAGGCGCCCCTCAAGGTATCCATTCATGATCGTAAAATTGGCGCCAACTTTTTCCAACTTTGCCAGATCATGATCGGGCCAGTTCCACAAACCGACGCCCAAGCCCCGCTCGGTCAAACGCGCAGCCCGCCAGTCTATTGGCCGATCAGGCCAAAGCATTTCCGCGCATGCGGCAAGTTGAAAAGCCTGACCCATACTTTTTCTCCGATCAGAATGATTGCTTGGCTTACATCAGGTGTTCGACGTTCGGTGCCGCTACAAACCGCCATTTGCGCAGCGGACCAGCCATCACGTTGAGGTAATACATTTCGAACCCATGCGGTGCGCCGCAAGGATGGTGTCCGCGCGGCACACAAACGACGTCGCCGTCGTGAACCGCCATCGTTTCATCAAGGGTCAGGTCATCCGTATAGACACGCTGAATGCCGAAACCATCCGCCGGGTTGATCCGGTGATAATAGGTTTCTTCAAGGTAGGTGATGCGCGGAAAGTCATCTTCGTCGTGGCGGTGGCTTGGGTAAGACGACCAATGGCCCGCAGGCGTGAACACTTCGGTGACCAGAAGGCTATCGCAATAGTCCTCATTCTCCATCGCGATATTGTTGATATAGCGCGTATTCGTGCCTTCACCGCGCGCGGTCAGCGTAATGCCATCTGGGCCGATACGGCGCGCTTTGTGCCCACCAAGGCCGGGCGCAGCACAGACCGCAATGGTACAGTCGGTCGTCGCCTCAACGGACCAATCGCTGCCATTCGGCACATAGAGGCAATGCGGCGGCGTCTTTTCAAACACATTCATCCGCGACCCTAATTCACCCCAATCCTGCCCGGCGGCCTGAAAGTTGGCTTTACCCTCGACCACCACAAGAATGACTTCGTTGTCCCCGGTCTGCTCGGACGCGGTTTCGCCAGCCCGCAGTTTGTAGAGGGAAAAACCGACATAGCGCCAGCCAGCATCGGCAGGTGTTATTTGATGCACCTTGCCGTGCGTGCCAAAGGGTTTCTTAAGAAGGTCGGGCATGATGTGTCTCCTCAGACCAGTCCGGTTTCCCGCGCGATCCGCTTTAGCGTATGAAATCCAAGCGTCTGATACAGAAGCGGGTTGTGTACAGCCGGGTCTTGTTCGGCTTCGATGACGATCCAACGGTCGTAGCCATGTGTAGCGAGGATCTTCAAAAGCGGCTCAAAATCGACGCCGCCTTCTTGGTCGCCCGGCACGGTGAATACGCCCGCACGCACCGCATCCATGAACGACAGACCTTCCCCTTCAACGCGGGCACGCACCGAAGGGCGTACGTTCTTTGCGTGAAAATGCCCGACCCGTCCGATGTGTTTCGCCAAGACCTTTTCGGGAACACCGCCGCCAAAATAGCAGTGGCCCGCATCAAACAGCAGCTTTGTCGCCGGACCGACCGCCGCCATAAACGCATCGATGTCTTCTGGGCTTTGGACAACGGTGCCCATGTGATGGTGATAAACCAGATCGATCCCTTGATCGGCGCAGTACTGTGCGATTTCTTCGACCTTTGCGGCGAAACTTTGCATCTGGGCGGCGTCCAGCACCGGGCGATCAGACAGCGGCTTATCCTGCCCCTGCACCGAATTTGAGGTTTCACAAACGATGCAAACTCTGCAGCCATTATGCTTGAGCTTATCAAGATGCGGCTGAATCGCCTTCTTTTCGTCCTCGACCGAATGCGCCAACAGGTTCAGCGAATGCCAGCCCGAAATGAAAGACAGGCCATATTCTGCAAGCAATTGCTTCAGCGCCTCAGGGTCGTCCTGAGGCCAGCGATGACCGTTTTCGATCCCGTCAAAGCCGATCAAACGGCCCGCCTCGGTCAAGATACGCTCGGTCGGGATATCCGCGCCAAGTGTCTGGTCATCATCATTGGCCCATGCAATCGGGTTGGTACCAAACTGGATCATTTCTGGAATCTCCAAAGACGGGATCACCCGCCTGTTTTCATCACGGCTTAGCCGCGTTAGTTAACCAGCCGCTGGCGCTGTTTGTTTTCAAGATAGGCCGCGTACGCCGCTTTCATCTTGTCGTTTGGCGCCTCTTCCGGCACGGCGACGTCCCACCAATGGCCAGCGTCGCCAAAGCCCGGACCGTTCGTCGGGTCCGTCTCAATCACGATAACTGTTGGAATATTGCGCCCACGCGCCGCAGCGATCTGCGCTTCAAGGTCGGCGATGTTTTTTGCCTTAATCGCAAACGCGCCCATGGACGCCGCGTGGCTGACATAGTCGATCTCTGGCTGCTGTTCGACGTTGCAATCCTGATAAAGGTTATTGAACGGCTCGCCCCCGCATCCCTGCTGCAACCGGTTGATGCAGCCATAGCCACGGTTGTCTGTCAGCACGACCGTAAACGGCACTTTGCGCATCACCGCAGTGGCAAGTTCGGAATTGGCCATCATGTATGACCCGTCACCGACGAAACAGATCACCTCGCGGTCTGGTTGGGCAAGCTTAAGGCCCATCGCACCGGCAATTTCATAGCCCATGCAGCTAAACCCGTATTCCATGTGATAGCCACCTTGGCTGGGCTGCCACAAAAGCTTAAGCGCGCCGGGCATGGTACCAGCAGCACACATTGCGATTGCATCTTCGCCTGTCGCGCGCTGGACGGCACCAATCACTTCGCAATCCATCGGGCGATAACCATCGGGCAGGTCTTCGCGTGGGGCACAGTGGGCCGTCACCGCATCCAGCCAGTCCTGACGCGCCGCCGGGTCAAAGGCCGATACGGTATGAACGCCCAGCGCGGTTGATATCGCTTCCAGCGTGATTTTTGCGTCAGCCATCACAGGAACCGCGCCGTGCTTGGCCGCGTCATAGGCCGCCACGTTGATCGACACCAAGGTCCGTTCGGGGTTGTTGAACAAAGCCCACGACCCGGTGGTAAAATCCTGAAAGCGTGTCCCAACGCCGAGGACCAAATCGGCTTCTTGTGACACTGCATTTGCAACCGCTGACCCATCAACACCCGACGCGCCAAGGTTCATTGGGTGGCTTTGCGCCAATGCGGATTTGCCGGCCTGAGTTTCCACAACGGGGATGCCGTGCTTTTGTGCGAAACCGGCAAGCGTCTGTTCCGCCTGCGAATAGATCACACCGCCGCCTGCCACGATCACCGGGCGCTTGGCTGCCTTGATAAGCGTAACAACCTCGTCAAGTTCGCGCGGATCAGGGGCTGGGCGGCGAATATGCCAAACCCGTGGTTCGAAAAATTCAGCCGGATAGTCATAGGATTCTGCCTGAACATCCTGACAGAAACAAAGGGTCACCGGGCCACAGCTGGCCGGATCAGTCATCGTTGCCAATGCACGTGGAAGACAGGTCAACAGCTGCTCGGGCCGGGTGATCCGGTCGAAATAGCGGCTGACCGGTCGCAAGCAATCGTTGGCAGAAACTGTGCCGTCCTCGAAATCCTCAACCTGTTGCAGCACAGGATCTGGGCGGCGGTTTGCAAAGACATCCCCCGGAACAAACAGCACCGGAATACGGTTCACATGGGCAAGTGCGGCCGCCGTGACCATGTTGGTTGCCCCCGGCCCGATAGAAGATGTAACCGCCATCGCCCGCGTCCGCTTTTGCCCCTTGGCATAGGCAATCGCAGTGTGCGCCATCGTTTGTTCGTTCTGGCCGCGCCACGTGGGGAACGTGTCTTGGGATTTCTCCAAAGCTTCACCAAGCCCGGCAACGTTTCCGTGGCCAAATATCGCCCAGATACCTTCGATAAAGCGTTCGCCGTCTTTGGTCATCTGCACGCTAAGCCATTTAACCATGGCTTGGGCAGCGGTCAGTCGGATTGTATGCGTCATCTTCGTCACCCTTGGTTCGTTTGCTGCGACGCCTTGGCACGGGCCGCATCCCAGACCTGACAAAGGGCTGCATAACGCGTCGCCATCTGCGCAACGGCTTCTTCGTCGGTCATCTTACCTTTCAGCCACGCGCGCGCCGCATCGCCAAAAATGGTGCGCCCAACTGCAAAGCCTTTGACCAGATCAAAGCTGGCCGCGACTTCGAAGCTTTGGGCAAGTTCCGCTTCGGGCGCATCAAGGCCAAGTACAACGATACCGCGTGTGTGGCGGTCGTTTGCTTCGATCGCGTTCACGGCGTTTGACCACGCCGCAGCGTCGGCCATCGGTTCAAGTTTCCACCAGTCGGGGTAAACCCCGATATCATAGAAACGCTGAATCAACTTGGCGGTCGTGTCAGCGGTGACTGGCCCCACCTTCGACGGAATAACCTCTAGCAAGAATTCAAGCTTATTGCGGCGTGCCGATGCGAACAGGCGTTTCACTGTCGCCTCTTGGTCTGCACGAAGCGTTTCGTCATCATCGGGGTGACAAAAGCACAAAACCTTAACGACGTTTTCGCGGGCCCATTCGTTCAGCGCGCCGAAATCCTCCCCAAGCTCTGGCTCAAGCGAAAGCGGCCGAGACCCGGGCCATTCTGCGGGCCGACCAATCCACAACCCAGACCCCGAAGCACGGTGAAGCGCGGATTTGCCGATGCGGTTGTCGCACAAGATACCATATCCTGGCTTGCCATCCTGAACCTGCAATGCCGCATCTAGGCACAGCTCTTTGAAAGCGGCCCCTTTGGCGGGGGTGTACCCGTCCATTTCTTCAAGTTGCAGGCGGTGATCAAACGCAAAGGTGCGAACGGATGACCAATCACCATGCCGGTTCGTGGCCCAATGAATCTGTTCAAGCTCTTCATCATTGCGCAGATCTTTGCGCACGATTCCGCGGTCAAAGAAGAACTGAAGCTCTGTCCAACTGGGGTAAGCGGGCGTGCATCCATGGCGGCTGACAGCGAATGCACCGCAGGCATTGGCGTATTTCAGGGCCGTCGGCCAAGGCTCACCATCCAGCCAGCCTTTAATCAGGCCTGACATGAACCCATCGCCTGCGCCCAGCACGTTGAAAACCTCAATCGGGAAGCCGGGGCCGGATACGCCGTGCTCTAGGCTGTCGGGAATGTCCCCTTCGAAGGCAACCGCGCCCATTGGGCCACGTTTGCAAACCAGTGTTGCGCCCGACACCTGCCGCACCGCACGAAGGGCTTTGACCGTATCCGTTGATCCACCGGCGATGTGGAATTCTTCCTCTGTCCCAACGATCAGATCAAAATAGTGAAGGCTCTCTTGCAGCTTTTCGGTGACTTTCGCGCTTTCAACAAAGCGGCTTTCGCCGTCATTGTGCCCAGCAACGCCCCACAGGTTAGGGCGATAATCAATGTCCAACGCGGTTTTCAGACCGTTTTCGCGGGCGATCTTCAACGCCTTAAGAACCGCCGCTTCGGTGCGCACATTGCTTAGGTGCGTGCCGGTCGCCACGACTGACCGCGCCGAGGCGACAAAAGCGGGATCAATGTCATCCTCGCAAAGCGCCATATCGGCGCAGTTTTCGCGGTAAAAGATCAGGGGAAAACGCTCTTCGTCGCGCAAGCCAAGAAGAACCAGCGCCGTCAGCCGCTCTGTGTCGGTGGCCACACCGGTTACGTCGACACCGTGGCGAATAAGCTCTTCACGGATGAAACGGCCCATGTGTTCGTCGCCGACACGCGAAATCAAACCGGACTTAAGCCCCAGACGCGCGGTGCCACAGGCCATGTTTGTTGGGCTACCCCCGATGTACTTTTCGAACGTTCCCATGTCTTCCAGGCGCCCACCAACTTGCGCGCCGTAAAGGTCAACGCCAGCACGACCAATGGTGATTACATCAAGAGTCTTGTCCGTCATGTCTTATCCGATCGTCACGGGACGTCCCTGCGACGTCGCCATTGCATGAATGATGCGTTCAATGGTCAGCCCGGCGGCAAAGCCCGGCTTTGCGGCCTCCCCACCCTCTATCGCGCGGACAAGATCACGGGCTTCGATCACCTTTTGCTCGTTAAAGCCGATGTTGTGGCCCGGCGCGGGGCAGAAGGCCGCAAAATCGGGCTGATCTGGCCCGGTCAGGTGGCGGGTAAACCCGTCGTCCCCAGCGCGGTGAACCCACAATTCGTTCAGGTTTTCCTGGTCGAACACCAAGGTGCCATCGCTGCCGTGAATCTCCCACTGCAGTCGGCATTTGCGCCCACGCGCCACCCGCGACGTCGCAAAGCTGCCTTGTGCGCCAGACGCAAAACGGATCAGCGCCATGGCACTGTCTTCGTTTTCAACCGCCTTTGGCCCGTCCGGAGAATTCCGGTGAGGCACGGCCACATGGGTCATCGCCGTCAGTTCCTGAACCGGCCCCATCAGCGTGGTCATCTGGCTCACGAGGTGGCAGCCCAAGTCGCCCAATGCGCCTAGGCCGCCGCCCTCGTGGGTCATCCGCCAACTCCAGGGGAGGTTCGGGTCGGCGGAATAGTCTTCGTCATATACGCCGCGAAAACTGTGCAGCGTGCCAATTTCACCGGCATCCAGCATCGCCTTGGCAGCCTGAAACGCCGGGCTGCGCAGATAGTTGTACCCCAAAAGCGTCACTTGATCGGGGCAGTTGGATGCCAATTCTGCCATTGCTTCTGCATCGGCCAGAGTCAGCGCCATCGGCTTTTCAAGCCACACGTGCTTGCCAGCCTTCAGCGCGGCCTCGGCCATTTCGCGGTGCAACCCGTTGGGCGTCGTGATGGACACCACATCAACGTTTTCGTCGGACACGGCCGCACGCCAATCGCTTGTGGCGCGCGCAAAGCCGAAGGGCCCCGCGAACCTATCGGCAGCATCTTGGCTGGCGTCGCAGAACACCTCTAGGCGCGGACGTTCACCACCGAAGACGGTCGCAACATTGTTCCACGCCATCGCGTGGCATTTGCCCATAAAGCCCGACCCAATCAGGGCCACGCCAAGAGATTTGGATTGTCTCGCGCTCATGTCGAAACCCCTTTCAGATAGGTCTTTTGATTGACTGACGGGCGATGGCACACCGCGACATCGTCCGCCATGTGGACGTGTTAGACCGTACCACCAAGAGAGCCTTCAAGCTGTGCCAACTCTTGGCCGCCAGCCATCATATCCTGAAGCTCTGATGCGGTGATCTTGCCTTTAACGGCGGTGCCCAGCGTCTGACCCCGGTTCAACACCGTAAAACGGTCCCCCACAGCCATTGCATGGCGCACGTTATGCGAAATGAACACCACACCCACGCCCTGCTCGCGCACGCGGGCAATCGTCGACAACACGTTAGAGGTCTGGCGCACACCAAGGGCCGATGTCGGTTCATCCAAGATCAAAACCTTAGCGCCGAAATATACGGCACGCGCAATCGCAACGGTCTGACGTTCACCGCCCGAAAGCGTTCCAACCGCTTGGTCAGGGCCGCGCAGATTAATGCCCATCTTGCGCATCTCTTCCACGCAGATTTCGTTGGCGGTATCCAGATCAAACCGCTTTAGAACGCCGCGGCCTTTTGTGGGCTCTCGTCCCATGAAAAAGTTTCGGGTCACGCTCATCAGCGGGATCATGGCAAGGTCTTGGAAAACCGTCGCGATCCCTGCTTCCATCGCGTCACGCGGAGAGTTGAACGAAAGCGGTTTACCCTCAAAATTGATGGACCCGGCTGTCGGCTTGTGAACGCCGGACATCGTTTTGATGAAGGTGGACTTCCCCGCGCCGTTGTCGCCCAAAAGGCAGTGGCATTCGCCCGGAGTTACATCAAACGTCACACCGTTCAGCGCAATCACGTTGCCGAAGTGCTTTTTGATGTTTTCCATGTGGATGATGGGATCGGTCATATTAGCGCTCCCCCGTCACGCGTTTGCGGATGACATTGTTGAAGACCACCGCGATCAAAAGCATGCCGCCCAAGAAGACTTGGAACCAATCCTGATCGAAATCCGTATAGGTCAGACCGATGGTTACCATTCCGAAGATGATCGCACCGAAGAACGCGCCAATCGCCGAACCATAGCCGCCGGTAAGAAGGCAACCGCCGATAACGGCCGTAATGATCGCTTCGAACTCTTTCATGAACCCACGGCGCGCATCGGTCGAACCAGCGTCAATCACTGTGATGATCGCAACCAGCGCAGCGGCCATGGCCGTCACCATAAAGAGCGAGATTTTGACACGGCGCACGGGCACGCCAGAATTCTGTGCAGCGTTCGAGTCACCGCCCGTGGCAAAGATCCAGTTCCCCGCCGACGTCCGCAACAACACATAAGTGGCCAGCAACGCGATCAGGATAAACCAAATGATTTCCACCGGAATGCCCGGAACCTTTGGCAAGCCCGATTTGAAGGTATCGACAAGACCCATTTCTGCCAGCGCGCGGAAGACAAAGCCGAACGCTTCGCCGGAAAAGACTGGGGTCAGGAAATCGCCTTCGACGGCGTCACGAACCCCGCGCAGCTGTGTTGACCCATCAGTAAAGAGCTTTAGCCCAACCAATGAAACACCGCGCAAAATGAACAGGCTTGCCAGTGTAACGATGAACGACGGCAAACCAGTGCGAATAACAATCATGCCGTTTGCCGCGCCAATCGATGCCGCGAAAGCAAGCGTAAGTGGGATGGCGGCAATCAGTGGCAGCCCGGCATTCACCGTCAGCACGCCGAAGATCATCCCGGCAAAAGCAACCATCGAACCGATGGAAAGATCGAATTCGCCGCCGATCATCAGCATCGCCGCTGCGATACCAAGGATTCCAAGCTGGGCAGCCGGTGTCATGAAGTTCATGATGCCTGAAAGCGTGAACATCGCGCTATCGGCTGTGATCATGAAAAACACGGTCACAAGGATCACACCGCCAATCGCACCCAGTTCAGGCCGTTTCATAAGTCTGGCAACAAAGGACTCGGCTTTGATCCGTTCGTCCTTAACTACGCTGGCATCAGTTGCCATTTGTCTAGCCTCCCGAATGTAGGTGACGGGCCATGCACAGGGCGCGGCCCGTCATTAGTATTTAGCGAATGCCTTGGGCAGAAAGTTCAATCACCTGACCTGCGGCCTCTTGGGTCACAAGGTTTGGCCCGGACGGCACGTCGCCACCTGGGATCAGACCGTATTCTGCGTTCATCGCCAAGAAGACGACTGGCAAATAGCCCTGCAGGAACTGCTGCTGGTCAATCGCGAATGCTGCTTTGCCCTCAGACACGGCTTCCAAGAAACCAGCGGACAGATCGAACGATGCGATCAGCACATCGTCGCGGCCCATTGCTTCGACGGCAGCGACCGCAGGCTCACCCACCAGCGACGCGCCAAGGCCAAGCACTGTGTCGATGTCTTCGTCAGACTCTAGCGCAGCGCGCACTTTGGACTGTACTTCTGCAGGATCGTTCTGGGTTGGAATTACAGTGACTTCCTGACCGAAGCCCTTTGCAAAACCTTCGCAACGCAGATCAAGAGCAACGTTGCCGACCTCTTGGTTAACGCAAATACCTTTGGTGCCGCCCATCGCGGCCAGCTTTGCGCCAGCTGCTTCGCCAGCATCATATTCAGACTGACCAACGTGCAGCAGCGCACCCAGCCCAGCAGCAACATCAGAGCCAGAGTTCATCGAGATCACAGGAATACCTGCGGCAACCGCGCGTTCGATCGATGGCCCAAGCGCGTCAGCGTCAGGAATGGACACGACCAACCCATCGGGTTCTTGGTTTACAGCCGCATCAATCAGCTGGCTCATCGCGACCATGTCAAATGTTTCTGGCGAACGGAATTCAACGTTAGCACCAGTGTGTTCAGCGGCTTTTTCTACGCCATTTTTCACAACCGACCAAAACGGGTCGTTTGCTTGACCATGCGCGACGACAATGATGTCGGACGCAAAGGCTGGTACAGCAGCAGCCACAGTGGCGACCGTCGCCACAGTTGCAAGAAGCTTATTCATTATAAAGTCCTCCCTTAGGGTTTTTGAACGCGGCAACTCCTCTTGCCGCTCTTTCAGCCTGGCAAAACAACCAGGCCGTGAGGCCCGCGATTTTTCATAACGCGAGCCGCATTCCGGAATTTAGTATTCCACGTCGACCGTCTGCCCGCTTTGCAGCGAAAGAGTCGCGGCCTCGGCCATCGCCAATGCGGCGATGCCATCTTCAAGCGATACGGGCACTGGCGCGCCTGACAGCGTCGCCTCTACGAATGCTTCCCATTCGGCCGCGTAGGCTGGCATGTATCGCTCTAGGAAAAAGTGGACAGGCTTGCCTGAAACGACGCCGGCAGTCGTCGATTTGGTCACCGTGTTTTCCAAGATATTGTTCGCCTGCAACAGCCCGTCAGAGCCAAGAAGCTCAATCCGCTGATCGTACCCATAAACGGCACGGCGGCTGTTTTTGATGACGGCAATGCGCCCGTCCGAATAGGTCATTGTTACCACTGCGGTATCCACATCCCCCGCCTCGCCGATTGCGGGGTCGACTTGGGACGTGCCAACGGCGCGGATGGTGACGGGGCGATCGCCCATCAGGAAATTCGCCATGTCAAAGTCATGGATCATCATGTCCCGAAACAGCCCGCCCGACACTTTGATATAAGACACAGGCGGCGGGGCCGGATCGAACGACGTCAGGGACAACAGCTCTGACTTTCCGATCTCGCCATTGACGCTTTGCTCTTTCAGGTAAGCAAAGCTTGGGTCAAAACGGCGGTTAAAACCGATCATGACCGGGCTGGACGTGCCCTTTGATGCCGCCAAACAGGCCTTGGCGCGCGCCAAAGACAAATCGACAGGTTTTTCACAAAGCACTGCCTTGCCAGCCGCGGTCGCAGCCTCGATCAGGTCGGAATGCGTGTCGGTGGACGTGGCGATCAAGATCGCGTCGATTTCTGGGTCATTGATAATTTCGTCGGAACTGCGTGCCGCACAACCGTATTTCGCGGCCAGCTCTTCTGCCGCAGACGCATGAATATCCGACACCGCCGCAAGAGACGAACGGACGTTCCGCACAATATTCACAGCATGCACCTGACCAATGCGGCCAGCACCAAGCAAACCAACTCTAAGCATCTATTCCCCCCGAATCTTTGGCGGCTCATTCGCCGCTTTCCAATATGGGATAGTCATTTTGCACGCGCGTGCAACAAAAAATGTGCACGCGCGTGCAAAATTGCATTAACCTGAACTGAAAGTGCAGAAGAGGCTTCTGGGCAAGATATCTAGAAATCCTTGTCGACTGACCATAAGTAGGCCTTTGGATGACGGAGTGGCACAGATTGAAAAAAGACGCTTTACCTGCGAACGTAACCGCCGACGACGTGGCGGCGGCGGCAAACGTTTCCCGGTGGACGGTTAACCGCGCCTTCAAAAAAGACGCGTCCATTTCGCCGAAGACGCGTGAAAAGGTGATGCAGGCGGCCAACGAACTGGGCTATCTGCCGGATCTGCGCGCGGCAGCATTGGCCTCGGATCGCTCGCACCTTGTCGCGCTGTTGGTCGATGATTTCGCGAACCCACACAAGCTGGTGATGCTTGAACGCCTAACCCGCGCCCTGCGATCCCGTGGGTGGGATACCCTTCTGGTTAACACGCTAAACCGCGACGACGCCGCCCCGGCCATCGCCAACGCCAGCCAACGACGCGTTGATGCAACGATCTTGATCGGTATTCAGTTCGACGACGAGGTTCTGCGCGCAGCCCACACCGCCCGGCGCTTCAAAAAGCTTATCATCTTTGCGCGAACCTCGGAAAACCCGGACACAATTTCGATTGCCGTCGACGACGAAGCGGCGACCAGCGAAATAACGCAATACGTGATGGAACGCGGATATGAACGGCCGCTTTATCTGGCGGGGCCGCGCACTGTCTCGGCCCATCTGAAGCGAAAAGAAACGTTTCTGGCACTGTGGCAAAAGCACCTAAACACAACCCCAGAGTCGGTTAGCGTACCGGCATATGACGCGAATTTGGCGGCCGACGCCGTGACCATCACCCTTTCGGAGCGCCCAAAGGCCGAACTGCCCGACATCATCGTATGCGAAAATGACGCGCTTGCCCTTGGAACGATCGACGCAATTCGGCATCGCCTTGGCCTGCGCGTGCCTAACGATATCGCGGTGATCGGCTTTGACGATGTGCCACAAGCCGAAAGCCCCAACTATCGGCTAACAACGTATCGCCAGCCCCTAACGGACATGGCGAACTATTTGGTCGATGTCTTGGAAAACGTGGAAACAAGCGATCTGGATCGCACATTCTGCGGTCGGCTTGTCGTTCGCGATAGCGCTTAGTCCGCATCCATATCCATCGCATTGCGCGCCCGGTATCTGGATGGGCTGGCACCGATGTGGCGCTTGAATTGGCGGCTGAAAAAATACGGGTCGCTGTAACCAAGCTCAATCGCGACCTGCTTGACCGTCAACCCAGAGTCCAACCTGTGGATCGCAAATTCCATCCGCTTCAACTCTCGGAATTTCTGGGGCGTAAGGCCGATGCGGTCCCGAAACGCGCGGCGAAAATAGTCAAGGTTGTAGGGAATGTCTGCCAAGGTTTCATCGACCCCGGCGCCAAGAGGGTCCGATGACAGACGCGCGGCCACCAACATAATCTGCCGCGATAACTGATCCTGCGGCTTTGGCGTATCGGGGGCCTCGTCCCAGCCGATGAACGCATCTTGCAAATAGGCAAGCAGCAACACCATAAACTGATGATGCTGCGGCAAGGTGGTGGCCGTCCGCGGGCTGTTTTCACTGTAAAGTTCGATGAACGGGCGCAATGCGTCCCAATTGCTTAGCCGGACCTTATTGCGAAGCGATAGCTGATTGATGATGTCGCCCGTCTTAAACAGCTCTAGCGAAAAGTGCTGCGCGATCCCGGTGTAAAGCTCTTCACCGCCATTATGACGCCCACGAAAGCGCGTGTATGCGGGGATCAGCAACGCTTCGCCCGGCGAGATATCGACGGGATCGTCGCCAATCATATAGCTGCCACCGCCCGTCAGACAAATCACCAGATCATGGACCGGGTTCAATTTGTCGATTTTCCAGCTTGCCCCATGCCGCATCCTGATCGGAGAGCGCGCAAGGCGCAGCGTCAAAGACTGCATCGGAATGCGTGTTAGCGGAAAATGTTCGATTTCATCCATTATTTTATGCGATAGCCGATATTCGTAGCCGTGTCAGCATAAAGTATCCTCCTTTTCGGAGACAGATTTTGCTTCGAGTGAGTCGAATATGACCGATAGGCGCCCGGGAATGCGCCTCTTGGCCGGTTTGATGTCGATACTCAGCAGATCAAAGAGGGGGGAAGTTGTAACAACATGCATCAATCCGAACATTCAATTTCGGTAGGCATTGCCGATATCGGTGGCGTTTCCCTGAAATGGGCGCAGACGCTGATGTCGGACTTGGCTTGCGACCCCCACTTGGCGGCCGCCATCGCCGATCATTCAGACCCGTTGGTCGCGCCATTTAATGAAGGTGAAACAATTGTTTGAAGACATGACTAAGGCGACCGAAGATTGGTTGCCCCAAGCACTGCGAGGGGCCGCATAATGGGCGGTGATAGCAAGTATCAAGGCCTGTGGTACGTCGCCCCCTATGTGATCGGCCTGCTGTTATTCACAGGCTTTCCCTTCGTGGCGTCCTTGTACCTAAGCTTTACGGATTACGATCTTCTTTCCAGCCCGAAATGGGTCGGAACCGAAAACTACGAAAAGCTGTTCACGCGCGACCGTACGTTCAAAAAGTCGCTGAATGTCACCTTGATCTACGTCTGCACGACCGTACCGCTAAAGCTGGCCTTTGCGCTGTTTATCGCGGTAGTCCTGAATTACCGCATTAAAGGGATCGGGTTTTTCCGCACGGCCTACTACGTGCCGTCGATCTTGGGTGGCTCAATCGCGATTGCGGTTCTGTGGCGGTACATCTTCGCCAACACCGGCCTGATTAACATGATCATCGGCCTGTTCGGATTTGAACCAATTAACTGGTTCGGAGAGCCAGGCAACGCGTTGTTCACCATCACCCTGCTTCGGGTTTGGCAATTCGGCTCGGCGATGGTGATCTTTCTGGCTGCGCTGCAATCCGTGGACAAATCACTTTACGAGGCGGCTTCGATTGACGGGGCAAAACCGTGGCAGATCTTCCGCCATGTCACCCTGCCCCTGATTACGCCTGTGATCTTCTTCAACTTGATCATGCAAACCGTGCAGGCGTTCCAAGAATTTAACGGGCCATACATCATCACCGAAGGTGGTCCTCTGAAATCAACCTACCTACTGCCGCTCTATATCTATGACGAAGCGTTCAAGAGTTTCGACATGGGCTATGCCTCTGCCATCGCCTGGGTCCTTTTCGTCATCATCATGGTGCTAACCCTGATCGCGTTCTGGTCCTCGAAGAAGTGGGTCTATTACGCCGGCGATAAAAGGAACTGAGCCATGGATAACCTATCACACATCGGCACAGGGCTTGAGCCGAAGACAGAGCTGGAATTGAAGCTGCGGCGCAAGACACGCATCAGTGCGGCGTTCCGATACACCGTGCTGGCGGTCGTTGGTTTGATGATGATCTATCCGCTGATCTGGATGATCGGTGCCTCGTTCAAGACCAACGCCGAGATGTTCTCTAGCCCCTCGTTCTGGCCGAAAGAGGCCACTGTTCAGGGCTATATCGACGGCTGGAAGACTTCGACGCCCTACACCTTCGGGCATTTCTTTCTGAACTCGCTCTGGATCATCATCCCCAAAGTGATCGGCACCGCCGTGTCCTGCACCTTGGTTGCCTATGGCTTTGCCAGATTTGAGTTTCCGGGCAAGAAGATCCTTTTTGCCACGGTCATCGCGACGCTTCTGTTGCCGAATGTCGTGACGCGCATCCCGCAATATCTGCTGTTCCGCGATATCGGCTGGTTGGATAGCTTCCTGCCGCTTTGGGTGCCCTCCGCCTTGGCGGGGGATGCGTTCTTTGTCTTCATGGTGATCCAGTTCCTGCGCGCCATTCCGCGCGACATGGAAGAAGCCGCGCGTGTTGACGGTGCGACGACGTTGCAGACGCTGATCTACATTGTCGTACCGATGCTGATGCCTGCGCTGATCTCGGTCTGTCTGTTTCAGTTCATGTGGACAATGAACGACTTTCTGGGGCCGCTCATCTACATCTCTTCGGTCGAAAAATACCCAGTCTCGCTGGCGCTAAAGCTTAGCATCGACACGACCGAAGCGTTCGCATGGAACCAAATCCTAGCCATGTCAGTTCTGACCCTTGCGCCGTCGCTGACCGTTTTCTTCTTGGCGCAGAAATATTTCATCGAGGGCATCTCGACCGGGGGGGTGAAGGGCTGATGGCTGAACTACAACTCAGAGCAATCGAAAAGACTTATGGCAACGGTTACAAGGCCGTTCACGGCATCAACTTGGATGTCGCCGAGGGCGAGTTCATGGTGCTTGTCGGGCCGTCGGGCTGCGCGAAATCCACAACGTTGCGGATGATTGCGGGGCTAGAAACCATAACTCGCGGCGAAGTGCGCATCGGGAACCAAGTGGTCAACGATCTGGTGCCCGGCAAACGCGGCATCGCCATGGTCTTTCAGAACTACGCTTTGTACCCGCACATGAAAGTGCGCCGGAACCTATCGTTTGGGCTTAAGCTGAAACGCTATGCGGCGGACAAAATCGAAAGCTCCACCCAAGAGGTTTCTGGCATTCTTGAGATTGAGGAGTTGCTGGAGCGCTTACCCAAAGAGCTGTCCGGCGGCCAAGCCCAGCGCGTGGCCTTGGGGCGCGCACTGATCAAGCAACCCGAAGTGTTCCTTTTCGATGAACCCTTGTCGAACCTTGACGCAAAGCTGCGCGCATCCATGCGGGTACGGATCACCGACCTGCACAAGCGGCTGCGCAAAGAAGGGCGCCCCGCCACCGTCGTTTACGTGACCCATGATCAGGTCGAAGCAATGACAATGGGTGACCGGATTTGCGTTATGAAAGACGGTCACATCATGCAGGTCGCCGATCCGGTGACCCTGTATGAACGCCCAGCCAACGCCTTTGTCGCGGGCTTTATCGGGATGCCCGAAATGAATCTGGTGCCCGCCATGGTGTCGCGTGACGGCAGTGCGCGCATCACGATCGATGGCCAATCCATCTTAACAGACGGTCTGGAAGGGCGCATCGGCGGGACCACGGGGCCAGTGACCTTGGGTATCCGGCCCCAGCATTTGGAAGTCGTCGAAACCGGTGCGGAAAACGCCTTTACCGGCGAAATTACCAATCTCGAATTCATGGGACACGAAGTCAATCTGCACGCCTCTGTTGGCTCTGCGACTTTCGTGGCCGTGGTCCCCTCAGAGCTGTTTGACCGAACGCTCGAACGTGGGGACAGCGTCGGGCTGAGACCTCTTGGCCCGCGCATTCACCTGTTCGACGTGGAAAGCGGAGAAAACATATCGCTGTCACCACAAGCGAACGACACCATTAGGGAGGAGACCAAGAAATGAAACTTAAGTTCTTAAGCATAGTACTTGCCACAACAGCGCTAAGCGGGGCGGCCAATGCTGCCGATCTGCGGATGAGTTGGTGGGGCGGTGACAGCCGACATGCCGCAACCCAAGAGGCGCTAAAGGTATGTGGCGCAAAACACGGTCACACGATCAGCCCAGAATTCACCGGTTGGTCGGGCCATTACGAAAAGCTGACCACCCAAATCGCGGGCGGCACCGAAGCGGACATTATGCAGGTGAACTGGCCATGGCTGTCGATCTATTCCGCAGATGGCAACGGCTTGGCTGACCTGAATGAACTGTCCGGCATCATCGACTTGTCAAACTGGGATGCTGCGCAAATCCAAGCGGGTTCGTTGAATGGCAAGCTTAACGGCCTGCCAATTTCGACCACTGGGCGCTTGTTCGTTTTCAACAAGACAACCTTTGACAAGGCTGGCTTGGCGCTTCCGAAAACTTGGGATGACCTTTTGGCCGCGGGGCCGGTTTTCAAAGAAAAGCTGGGCGACGACTACTTCCCGTTTGAAGCCGCCAAACTTGACGCCGCGCTTATCATGACCCTTTACGGCACGCAGGCCACCGGCAAGCCGCTGATCGACCCCGCCACCAACGAACTGGCCTGGAATAAGGACGAGCTGGTCAACGCGATTGAATTCTACAAATCGCTGGTCGACAACCATGTGGTTCAACCGTGGAAAGATGTGGCCTCTACCGGCATCAAGGCGCTGCATGAAAATCCGGCGTGGTCTTCGGGCAAAATCGCGGGAACATACCAGTGGGATTCGACCTATTTCAAAATCTCTGATCCGTTGGAAGATGGCCAAGAGCTTGCCTACGTAGACCTTCTTACGCAGGACGGTCAGAAAACACCGGGTATCTACCGCAAGGCATCCATGGTGTTCTCGATCTCGGCCAACTCTCCCAACAAAGAGGCCGCGGCGCAGGTCGTCAACTGCATGCTGAACGAACCCGAAGGCGTTGCCGCGTTGGGGTCCACCCGTGGTGTTCCATCGTCATCTTCGGCGCGCGCGCAACTTTTGGATGCTGGCGCGATCAAGCAAGTTCAGATCGACGCGCAAGCCCGCGTATTGGCCGCCGAAGGCCCGGCAATTCACCCGATGATGGAGTTCCCCGATGTGCGTTCTGCGATGCAGGACAATCTGGAACTGTTTGCCTACGGTGAAATCGATGCCTCTACGGCGGCGGATGAAATGATGCTTTCGATCGCTGAAGCGCTCGAAGATATCGGTTCGTAAGCCTTCCCATAGGATGCCGGGTTTGCCCGGCATCCTCCCCCCCTTGGCACTCAAATCATGGCAATGATGAAACTTATCGCTTTAACAGCACGGACAGCGGCATTTGCCGTCGTCCCCGACGGTGCGAAGTTCACCTTGGCCCAGCCAAGAGAGTGGAGCCTGTCGAACGCCAGCGGGGAAAGCCTTAGGTCTGGCACCACCCACACCGTTCCTTTGTTCATTGAGGGGCTGCAGCCCGATCAAAGCTATGTGCTGGCCTGTGGCGGCGAAAGGTTCGCGTTTCGCACCAAGCTCTGCGCTGGCCTTGTTCACGCAGAGACCCATGGCGTTCGCCCCGAGAGTTCGGACAACACCGAAGCCTTCGGACGTGCGCTGGCGGCCGTTCCCGAAAACGGCACCTTATTGGTGCCCCCCGGGCGGCACCTAACACGGCCACTTTTCCTAAAGCCAAACATGACGCTTCTTATTCCGGAAGGCGCAGAAATTGTCGCGCTTGCTGACCGTGCCGGTTGGCCCATTTTGCCCGCCCGCGACAAAACCAGCCGCGTCATCGGAACATGGGAAGGCCTGCCAGAGGCAAGCTTTGCCTCTGTGCTGACGGGTATTGATTGCGACGGTCTGGTGATCACCGGCCGCGGTGTGATTGATGGCGGCGGCGCACAAGGCGATTGGTGGCAATGGCCCAAGGAAACACGGGATGGCGCACGGCGGCCCAGAACGGTGTTCATTGCCCACAGCGACGATGTCATCTTGTCCGGTGTTACGGTGCGAAACTCTCCATCATGGACGGTGCACCCCTATCGCTGTCAGCATTTGACGGCTGCGGCCCTGAACATCGAAAATCCCCCGGACAGCCCAAACACCGACGGGTTCAACCCCGAAAGCTGTGAAGATGTGCAGATGATCGGGCTGAATTTTTCCGTTGGGGATGACTGTATCGCCATTAAGTCGGGAAAGCGGTCGCCCGACGTTTCTGACCACATTGCGCCAACGCGCCGGGTTCGCATATCTCATTGCCGCATGGCGCGTGGGCACGGCGCTGTTGTTATTGGCTCGGAAATGTCAGGCGATGTGACCGACGTGGATGTGTCCAATTGCGAATTTGTCGGTACGGATCGTGGGCTGCGCCTAAAGACCCGTCGCGGTAGGGGCGGCCTTATGGCGTCGATCCATATGCGCAACGTGTCGATGGAACGTGTTCTGACGCCGCTGGCGATAAACGCGTTCTATTTTTGCGATCCGGATGGAAAAAGCGATGCCGTGCAATCGCGCATCCCCGCACCCGTTGATGACACCACGCCCCGCGTCAAAGACATCACAATGTCAGACGTGACAGCAACCGGCGTGACATTGGCGGCCGCCGCCATTTTGGGTCTGCCCGAAGCACCCATTCAGAATGTGCGCCTTCACAACTACGCCGTTTCCTATGACCCCGCAGCAAAACCAGACGTCGCCTTGATGGCCTTGGGCGTCGCCCCGGTGCGCCACGCAAGCGTCGTGTCTGAATTTGCCGAGGTTCATGCGGATATCAAACAAATCGAACACCAAGAGGATCATGAGCCATGCTGAAGGACTATTTTGATACCTATGCGGGCGCATATCAGCCGTATAAACGCGGCGCGTTTTGTTACGAGGATGGGTGCGTTTACCGTGGCCTTGAATTGTTGCACCGCGCGACGGGCGACGCAATCTGGCTTAACCACATTGTCCGGCTGATTACGCCACAGATCCTCGAGGGGCCGCGCTTGGCTGGCTATGACCCCAGTGATTACAACATCGACAACATTCAATCGGGCCGCACCCTGCTGTATCTGCACGAGGTGACGGGGCAGTCAAAATACCTCGATGCGGCGGCCTGTTTGATTGACCAACTGGCGACGCATCCCCGCACGAAAAGCGGCGTTTACTGGCACAAGCTGCGCTATCCTTGGCAAATCTGGCTTGATGGTTTGTACATGGGGGTGCCATTCCAGATTGGCTATGGCCAGCGGACAAACCAGCCTGACCTTGTTGCGGACGCATTGACACAAGTTGACGTTGCGCTGGACGCCACCGCCGTTGCGGCGACAGGGCTTTATGCCCACGCGATGGACGAGGCCCGCAAACAGCCATGGGCAAACCCTGAAACCGGCCAGTCACCGGCCCATTGGTCACGTGCCCTTGGCTGGCTGGCCATGGCGCTGGTGGATATTGCCGAACTGGTTGGCCCAGCGCAGTTCCAACCCCTCGCCGCTCGGACCACGCGCCTTCTTGAAGATATCGCCAGATTAAGACGTCCGAATGGATTGTGGCTTCAGGTTATCGACCGCCCCGATCTGGCCGACAATTACGAAGAAACCTCGGCCTCTGCCATGTTCGTCTATGCGCTTGAAAAGGGTCACCAGTTGGGGCTTTGGAATGGGCCCCTAGATGGGCTTATCGAAACGTTGGTGGCGCAATCCCTGCGCCCGCGCGAAGGCGGCGGGTACGAGATGGTGGATATTTGCGAAGTTGCGGGTTTGGGTCTGTTTGGTGACCGTTATCGGGACGGCAGCGCGGAATATTACCTGTCGGAAAAACGCGTTGCGGACGATGCAAAAGGTGTTGGCCCCCTAATGATGAGCGTCGCCGCATCCCACCTAGCCGGGGAGGCGAAAGAGCCGGTCGCCATTCAGGGATGACCCTTGTCCAAGCCACAGCTTTCCAACGCAACAAAGTGCTTGGTTGGACAGGGCCCGCCGGTGCCGAACGAATTGATCCTTGGCAACCAAGCCCAGCGCCCGCGAAAGCACAAACGCCCGACTATGTTGTCGATTCTGCGTTGTCAGATCGTCCCCCGCAGCGTTTCCAGCGGCTGCAAGATGCCGTGGATCAAGCGCTTGTTGATGCCAGTTCCAGCGGCTCAAAGCGGCGGCGCTTTATCCGTGTGTGCCCGGGCACCTATGACGGGCCGGTTTATATTCCGCGCTCTGCTCCTCCGCTCACGTTTCAGGGGGCTGGGGCGGCGGCCGTCAGAGTAAAAGCACCGATCGATGCGCAAATGCCCGGAGAGGAATACCAACGGCGATTTGGCGGTGCCTTCTTGCACGCACACCCACACGTAAAGGCGATATTTGAACGTATCGCAGCGCAGGGCGTGATCTCCACCGGGAACTCCGCCGTGATGCGTATCGAAAGCGATGACACGGTGATTTCCGGCCTGACGGTCGAAAACACCTATGGCTGTGATCGTGTTGCGGCGGCCCCGGATGGGGAACCGCTTGACGTGAACGGGCGCTATGCGCGCGGTCAGCATCAGGCGGTTGCCTTACATGTCGCGGGGGCAGATCGGGTCCACCTGCATGCGCTACAGCTTTCAAGTTTTCAGGACACGCTTTACCTACAGTCCCCGGCGCCGTTTTCCACCGCCAGAACCTATCTTTCAGACTGCAAAATCGAAGGCGACGTTGATTTCATCTTTGGCCAAGCCACGGGCTTTTTCGAGAATTGCGAAATCAAATCGCGCGGGGTGCGGGGCGCGATCAGTTGGGCCACGGCCCCAAGCACCAACATTCGCACGCGATATGGGTTTGTGTTTGATGGCTGTCGGTTCACACACGATGGGCACGGCACCGCCAACTGCTACCTTGGGCGCCAATGGTTCGAAGGCGTCAGGGCGACCCCATACAAGGCCGAAGCCGGTACAGGGATGACCTGCGCCCCCGGAAAGGTATCTCGGCTTGACGGACAATCCGGAGAGATCAGCCGCGCCACACTGGAAGCCGTTGGAAAATGCGCTGTCATAGGGTCCGTGATTGGCCCGCATATCAGCCAGCAATGCGCATGGACCGATTGGAACGGCGGGTTGCCCAACCCAGACGGCGTCACACCGCCCTTTGCATGGAACCCACGTTACCGCCCGGTTCAGCACGGCTCTGGCGACTTCTTCCAGTATCTAGGGGAATGGTTGGAAAACTATGGCTTGGATTATTCCGATATTCCCGCAGACATATTGTGGCTAGGGACGTTCAACACGACTTTTCTGTTGGCCTAAAACGAACGGCCCAGCATCGCAGCGACCATGACACGCCGAAATAGGCGCTTCGCAGATACGACGGCTTGATTTCCTTTTTGTGCTCTTGCATGTTGCGCATAGCTTTTCAAAACATCTGTTCATTATCATCATTTTACGAGTGACCGAGACGCACAAATCCCCACAAAACATGACAAACAGCGCCTACCGGTGGCAGTTCCCCCTTTTGCGCTGACAAATCAAAATCCGCCCATGTCCAAGATTAGATGGTGAACGCACATTCACCGGCCCCAAGGAATTGACCCCCGATGAAACAAACCGGCCCCTACATTTTTGCAATTTCCGTCCTGTTTGGCGCTGCTGCCGCGGCTGACCCGATTGAGGCTTACTTTCGGGCGGATTCCTATGAATGTGGTAGCCGCAGCTATGAAAGCGAATGGCAGATCGCAGGCGACACCCAAACCGGCGCGACCGTATCCACGTTCCAACGCCGTACTGGGCGCACCAGTTTGACAGGGTCGCAGTGGCAGCTTTCAGCGGAAGCATTGACTGGCGACGTGGTTGTCAACGGCAGCAACGGAAGACCGGCCTATCGTTTTATCGGGATCGGGACGCAGGCGCCCCAAGTGATCCCCCTTGATCGCAAGGGCGAACCGATCAAAGACTGCTCCCCCGTTCTGACGGCTGTTCCAACGCCGGTGGAACGCTATGGTTTTGTCCTGTCTCATCTGTCCATAGACGCGCCAACGCCTGCAGACGCCGCTGCGGTTCCCGACCTTCTAAGCGCTCTGCCACCCACCGCCTTTTTGCCAACGCTGGAACAGGCCGCAACAAGTGCGGCGCTGAAGGAAAAGCAGCGCGCGTTCGACAAGCGGTTTCTTGAAACGTCTAAACAGCGCGCCGGGACGGTTGAGGATGACCAAATCCTTGATCAGCTAACGCACGAATGGCTAACCGGTTCTTCCAAAGGGCAGCGCGCCCGCAGGAACCTTGAACTTTTGCTTGCGGCACAAAACATCCGTGCCACTGCTCTCTTTTCTGCTGGGGCGGATGTGACCGACCTTCGCATCACTGAAGGCGACGAATTTTGTTCACGGGTTGAGCGGACCGCCCAAGGCCTGGATTGGCGGCAAGCTCTTGAAGGCTCAACCGGTCTGCCGCTAATGCATTGGACGCCCGAACTTGCACAATCGTTCCTTGATCAGGCGGCCCCCTGCCCAAGCGGCGCGAAGTTTTCCAGCATTCTGTCAAAACGTTGGCCAGAAGCGCAAAAGCGCGCCGAGGATCTGAAAGAGCTTGTCGCAGAACGTGACCGCTTGGCCGCATTGGACATCTCGCTTAGCTCCGTTGCGCAAAACAACTGGCTAGAACTGCAGCCCGATCTGAAGAACAAAGCCCGCGCACTTGGCTTGGGCCAATTGTTAGAACCTGTCTTGGAACAAAAGCGCCAAGAGGCAATCGCTGCCCTTCCATCTGACCTTGCCGCCGAAGCAGAAGCCGCTGACCTAAGCCTAGAGGCGCTGCTTTCCTATTGTCGGCAAAAGCGGGCGGACGTTACAGCGCGGATGCGCCGTTCGGCGTTGGTCGATACGGTGTTTAGCGGCTGCGAAGATCGGCTTGCCGCCATGCTGGAAGAACGCGCGATCGTCAAAATTCATGCGGCACGCGATGCGTTTCTGGCGCGCAAGGGCACCCGTGCGGACTTGCTTGAAACCAACGGCTATGACCTGTCGAAGGTGCTTCCCAATCTCTATTCGCGCAACGCAGCTTTCACCCCGGTGCTAGCAAACATCGAAGCAGAGCTTATCACCGCGCAAAACCAGACGAATGATGCCTTCAACACAGCCATGGACGCCGCAACAAAAGAGGTTAAGGCCGCATTCGCCAAGGTCGAACCGATGACTGAAAGCGAAGAAAACGCCGCAGCGCTGTGTCGGGAATTTACGGGTTTTGGCGCGGGTCCGCGTTTGCAGCCATTGTCTAACCTGTGCCGAACGTCGATGCAGATGATGGCCCGCCAACGGGCCGAATATCAATGCGACCTTGTCTGGGATGACATTGACGCGCCGGATGGCCTGCAACAAGGCTATGTAAACCAACTGAACCTGCTGACCGGCGTCAAACCGGTGCCGGTACGTGACTTGATGTGCAACGCGGCGCAGCACAATCAAGGTCTGTCGATTGTCAGGAAGAAGGGTCTGTTTTCGTCGCAATACCGGCTGACACGCAATGATGTGATCGGCGGGACACCTGTTCAGTTCTCGGTCAAACTGAATGAACCCGAAAGCGGCAACAACTGGACCGCGTCCGACCCGGAAATGGAGCCCGGCCCATTTGACACCGCCCGCTTTAAGACCAGCGATGACTTGATAGGCTGCATCTTTTTTCTTGAGGTATGCTTCAGAGGTAAATGAGGGCGGCCCCGAACCAGACTTCGCAAAGCAAGTGCAGCTGGCATTCGACAACCTTGAAGCCGTACTAAAAGCTGCGGACTGCACCTTTGACGATATTGTCGATGTCACCAGCTTTCACACCGACCCAGAAACGCAGCTTGGCACCATCATGGAGGTAAAGAACCGCGTTTTTGCCGAACCGCCCTTTCCCAATTGGACCGCCGTCGGAGTAACTTGGCTGAGTGGTTTTGACTTCGAAATCAAAGTGATCGCCAGCCTTCATTAGCCAAGGTCGCGCGCTGTGGTCCCATTTTCTGCTGAACGGGCGTTGGAAACCCGCGCCATAGGGTTTAACTTTTACCCATGCCCGCCACTTTTCATAACGCTTTCCCTTTGCGCTCTGGCCGTGTCCATGAAGTCAGCGGCCCTGCATCTGTAAGCTTTGCAGCCATTGCTGGCGCGACCGTGCGTTCTAAGGGGTTGTGGGTGCGTGAAGGGTGGCAATCCGAACAGTTGAACCCCATTGCCCTGTCTCACTTTATGACACCGGCGGATATCCTGATCGCCCAGACACGCGATCAAATTGACAGCCTCGCCGTCGCGGAAGAGGCGCTTAAGGATGGCAGTGTCGGCTTCGTTATTATTGAAATCACTCGGCCGCTTGATCTGCGCGAAGGTCGGCGGCTGCAACTGGCGGCGAAGGCGGGGCGTACCACGGGCCTTTGCCTTATCCCCGAAGGCATGGGCTCCAACGCCGCCGAAACCCGCTGGAACGCGACCCCCCTCTTTGATCCCCAGAGGAAGGACTCGACTCTAATGCGCTGGGAAATTAATAAGAACAAATCGGGAACAATTGGAGCCTGGAATGTTCGATGGGATCAAGAAACGCGTCGTTTGCATGTGGTTCCCCCGGCTGGCAAGTGACCGGGTTCTTAGAGCACGCCCATGTGATGGCCCCTTTATTCTGACGTTAAAGACAAGCAATGCCGAACGGATTTATTGCCTGAACACCGAAGCAGAACGGCGGGGCCTTCACCGTGGGATGAGCTTTGCCGATGCCCGCGCCTTTTGCCCCGATCTTGTAAGCCACCCGGCCCGCCCGGAACAGGACGCGCGCTTCCTTTCCGTGTTGCGCAGGTGGGCCACGCGTTACTGCCCTTGGGTCGGGCGTGAGGGGGCAGATGGGTTGGTGCTTGATGTCAGCGGGTCAACGCATCTGTGGGATGGCGAAGCGGCGATGCTGGACGATATGCGCGCGCACGCCGAACGCGCGGGGTTAAACATACGGCTTGGCTGCGCCAACACACGGGGCGCGGCCTGGGCTTTGGCGCACTATAGCAATGATCCGGTGGATGGCGCGCTGGAACAACTGCCTGCCGCTGCGCTGCGCTTGGATGAAAAAGTAATCAGTGGCCTGCAACGCCTTGGCTTGCGCACCATTGGCGATATCTCGACCACAGCACGCGCACCTTTGGCGCGCCGCTTTGGCAGCGACCTTTTGCTGCGCTTGGATCAAATGCTTGGCGTGCAGCCAGAACCAATCACCCCCGAAGCAGAGCCCCCCCATTTCGGTGTGCGTATGACTATGTCAGACCCTATTGGGCTTTTGGATGATGTGATGGGTGTCACCGCGCGACTTTTGGACCCGCTGTGCAAAAAGCTTAAAGCCCACGAAATGGGTGCGCGAAAGCTAAGCCTGACGTTAAGGCGGGTCGATCAAGGCAGCCAACAGGTAGAGTTGCGCTTGGCCGCTGCGATGCGCGATCCCTTGCGGATTTTACCGCTTTTTGAACGGGGGCTTGGCGAAGTCGATGCAGGTTTCGGCATTGATCAGATGCGCCTAGAAGCGACGCTTGTCGAACCGCTGATGATGGAACAGATCGGCGCGACAACACCACGAAACACCCCAGATCAACTGAACGATCTGATCACCCGGATTGGTACACGGATCGGGCTGGAAAATGTGCAGCGGTTTCTGCCCGCTGACAGCCATATCCCCGAACGTGGCTTCACCATCGCACCGGCGGCCTATTCCACACCCGAAGGCCCGTGGGTCAGCCTGCGCCCCCGGCCGTTGCTCTTGTTCCGGCCCGAAGCCATCGCAGGTGTCGGCAGCACCCCACCAGAAAGGTTTCGCTGGCGGCGCATGTCCCTGACCACGGCGCGGGTCACAGGGCCCGAACGTATCACGCCAGAATGGTGGCTTCAGGACGAAAGCTGGCACACGGGGTTACGCGATTATTGGAAAGTCGAAACGCGCCAAGGCCGTCGCCTATGGCTGTTTTACACACCACAAAACCCCGGCTGGTTCGTTCAGGGAGAGTTCGCGTGAGTTCTGATTGCCCCACCAATATCCCACAGCCCCGCTATGCCGAACTGTGCGTGACTTCAAATTTCACGTTTCTTACGGGGGCATCACATCCAGAAGAACTGGTCCTACGTGCTGCGGAATTGGGCTTGGATGCCGTCGCCATCACCGACCAAAACTCTTTGGCTGGTGTTGTACGTGCCTATAGCGCGCTTAAAACCTTGCGCAGCGAGGCCGAGGAAAGCCTGCCCGTGCGTTCTTCGCAGCAGATCGATGGCTGTTCGCGCCAAATCGTTGGGCACCCACAGGATTTACCCAATTCCGGCGTAACGCATGTGCCAAAACTGATCGTTGGCACGCGGCTTGTCCTGCGGGATTCCCCGGTTTCGTGGCTGGCCCTGCCCAAAGATCGCGCGGCCTACCATCGGCTTGCGCGGCTTTTGACCCTAGGCAAGCGGCGCACAGAAAAAGGGGACTGCATTCTTAATCTAAGTGATTTGGAAGAAGGATGTCAGGGCATGATCCTTATCGCCCTTCCCCCGCCTGATCTGCAACAGGCCCAAGCGCCGATCCAGCGGCTTGCCCGCCGTCACCCCGGCCATGTGTTTCTGGGGGCCGCACCGCGTTATGACGGCTCTGATCAGGAATGGTTCAATACCTGCGCTGCATTGGCCCTGCGTTGCGCAGCGCCCATGGTCGCGGTCGGGGATGTGCTGATGCATCATGGCGGGCGAAGGCAACTTGCCGATGTGCTGACCTGCATGCGCGAAAAGATTACGATTGATCAGATTGGCACGAAAGCTCTGCTTAATGCGGAACGGCGCCTCAAAAGCGCGCGTGACATGGCGCGACTTTATCGCTGCCACCCCGCCGCACTTCGACGTACATTGGAAATCGCCACCCGGTGCAGCTTTTGCCTAAGCGAATTAAGCTATGAATACCCCGATGAAATTACCGACCATCTGGCACCCCAAGACCGGCTTGCATCATTAGCAAAGCTGGGTATCCAGCGGCGCTATCCCAACGGCGCGTCCAAGCGGGTGCATCAGTTGCTGAAGAAAGAGCTGGCTCTAATCAAAGAGCTAAAATTTGCCGCCTATTTCCTTACCGTTCACGACATTGTCCAAGAGGCCCGATCGCGCGGCATTCTATGTCAGGGGCGCGGCTCGGCGGCGAATTCGGTCCTGTGTTATCTTCTGGGCATCACCGATGTGTCGCCAGATATGATCGGCATGGTCTTTGAACGCTTCATTTCGCGCCACAGGGGCGAACCGCCTGACATTGATGTGGATTTCGAACATGAACGCCGCGAAGAGATCATCCAATGGATTTATGAAAAATACGGGCGGCATCGCGCGGGGCTTTGCGCCACCGTGATCCATTTCCGAAGCCGCGCAGCGATCCGCGAAGTGGGCAAGGTGATGGGGCTTTCGCAGGATGTGACCGCAGGGCTGTCTGGGCAAATCTGGGGCATGTCAAACAGCGGCGCCAGCCCGGCCCGGTTCAAAGAACTAGGGCTTGATCTGTCAGACCGGCGTCTGGCTCAGACCGTCCGTCTGATCCGTGAGATTACAGGTTTCCCACGTCACCTTAGCCAACATGTCGGCGGTTTTGTCATCACACGCGGACGCTTGGATGAACTGTGCCCGATCGAAAACGCCGCAATGGAAGATCGCACCGTCATTGAATGGGATAAGGACGACATTGATGCGCTGAACATTTTAAAGGTCGATGTCTTAAGTCTTGGCATGCTGACCTGCCTGCGCAAAAGCTTTGCTCTTTTGCAAGAGCATGAAAAGACCGACCTCACCCTCGACACTGTTCCGCAGGAAGATTTGGCCACCTATCAGATGCTACAAAGGGCCGATGCTGTGGGTGTGTTTCAGGTCGAAAGCCGCGCCCAAATGAATTTTCTGCCCCGCATGAAACCCGCAACGTTTTATGATTTGGTCATTGAGGTCGCCATCGTCCGCCCCGGACCAATTCAGGGCGGAATGGTCAAACCCTATATCCGCAGACGCCAAGGCCTAGAAGCACCAGAGCCTTTCGGCCCGGCCCTCGAAGAGGTTACGCGCAAGACATTGGGTGTGCCGCTATTTCAAGAACAGGCCATGCAAATAGCTGTCGTCGGCGCGGGCTATTCCGCCGAAGAGGCCGATCAGTTGCGCCGCTCTTTGGCTTCTTTCCGGCGCATGGGGACGATCGGTGCCCACCGAGAGAGGTTCATCAAGGGCATGTTGAACAACGGCTATGCGCGCGACGTTGCCGAACAGTGTTTCGCACAGATCGAAGGCTTTGCCGATTACGGCTTTCCCGAAAGCCACGCCGCCGCCTTTGCCATGCTGACCTATGTCTCGTCCTGGCTGAAATGCCATCATCCCGCAGTCTTTGCTTGCGCGCTTTTGAATTCCCAACCGATGGGGTTTTATGCCCCCGCCCAGATTGTGCGCGACCTGCGGGATCACAACGTCGAGGTACGGCCCGTATGCGTGAACAGCAGCCGCTGGGACAGTCAGCTGGAACGGCGCACAGATGGCACCTTGGCCCTGCGGCTTGGGTTTCGTCAGGTCAAAGGCTTTCGCGAAGAAGACGCAAATTGGATCGTTGGCGCCCGTGGCAACGGATATCAGGATCCTGAAAGTGTTTGGCTTAGAGCAGGCGTAGCGCCCAAGGTACTTGAACGGCTGGCCGAATCCGATGCGTTCATCGGCATGGGCCTTACCCGACGCGACGCGCTGTGGCAGGTACGTGCAATCCGGACGCCGTCGCCTCTGCCTCTCTTCTCGGACCCGCTCGACGGAGAGGGCGCGGTCGAACCCGCCGTGACGTTACCTACCATGTCTTTGGGCGAAGAGGTGGTCGAAGATTACGTCGCACTGCGCCTTACGCTTCGCGCCCATCCCATGGAACTTTTACGCCCTACGATCCCTAACCTTACCCCCCACGATCAGTTGACCGTGGCACCGGTCAAGAAACGGATCAGTGTGTGCGGTCTGGTCATCACCCGCCAACGGCCAGGAACTGCGTCTGGCGTAATATTCCTAACGCTCGAAGATGAGACTGGCGTCTCAAACATCGTTGTTTGGCCTAAAATTTACGAGCGTTTTCGCCGCACCGTGATGGGTGGAAGGCTGTTACGTGTGACCGGAATTTTGGAGCGTTCGGGGATTGTGCTTCATCTGATTGCGGATGTGATCGAAGACGTTTCGTATCTGCTTTCCGCTCTCGGGCATCCGTTTGAGCACGCGGTTGGGATCACTCACCCGCAGGCCGATGATGCGCCCCGCCCGCCACGCTATTCATCCGGTGCGCGTCATCCTCGTGATCAGGCCAAGCGTTTGTTTCCGAGCCGTGATTTTCATTGATTTTGTGCTTGGGATGTTCGCGCCATACTGCAAACGCGTATATCGCCCCAAGGGGCGCCGATTTCTTGCTCTTGTATGTTTGATTTTTGGTTGCGGGAGGGGAATTTGAACCTACGATCTCCAGATTATGAGAGAGGCCCGGCCCATCTGCACGGTTTGCGCCACCTTGCGCCCACCTGCCCTATCTTATTGTTTTTGACAATTGTCTGACGTCAGCACCGAATTTCAATTCCAAAGGATGCTGATTGGGTATGGAACCTGCAGCATCGCTGATCCCATGCTTGCGACATAGTTCCTTGGCGCCGAGCCTAGCCTGGTGTTCCTTCTGGATGCCAATGATCTGCTCTTTGCTGAAACCGCTTTTCTTCATCATCTGTCTCCTCAGTTGGAGAACAGGCCAACCTCAAATCGAGGACTCTTCCAGGGGAGCAGGACACTTCAAATAAGCTGTCAGAAAACAACCCTCGTTTGGCAGCAATCTTATTCTAACGTTTCAGTTTGCCTGGCTAAAATCTGATCATTCTTTGCGAACTGGACTGCCACTAAAGCCGAATGTGCTAAGCGCTGGTGCGTTTGACTATTTCGAAACCGATGTCATTGACAGGTGCAACGGGCACTGCGTTTTCAAACCGTGAAAGCAATGCCATCGCGGCGGAACTGCCGAGTTTCGCGCGATCAACCCGGACAGTACTGAGCGAGGGCTCGGTATGTGCGGCAAACTCTTGGTCGCCAAATCCCATAATCGCCACATCGGATGGCACAGTCAGCCCTTGGGCGTTGGCCTCGATCAACATGCCGTGAGCAAGCACGTCGGAGCTACAAAACACGAAGGTGCCCGGCGTCATCTGTTGACCCTGCAAGGCCCGCAACCCTGCGCGACCGTTGGCGAGTGAGGCATGTTCACACTGTACCGCATACTCAACTTTCGTGCCTGTGAGTTCCGCAAAACGCATTTCAAATGCATTGCGACGGCGCTGCGCGCGCTCGTCACTGGCCGAGACTGTCGCCGCCATCCCGTAGCCATTGGACACAGCAAACTCAGCCGCCATTGCAGCGGCCTTGTCGTGTGAAAACCCGACGCAGATATCAATGGGGCTTTCGGTCACGTCCCAGATTTCAACCACGGGAATGTCAGAGGCAAGAAGCATCTTACGCGCCTTGGCAGTGTGATGAATGCCAGTTAGCAGAACGGCATCTGGGCGCCGCGACAGATGGGTCAAAATCATCGCCTCTTCGTCCGCCGGATCGAACCCGGTTTCAGACAGCAATACCTGATAGCCATGTTCACGCATGACCGATGAAAATGACGCAACAGCCGCCGAATAAACGATATTGGTAATCGAAGGCACAAGCGCAGACACCAAGTTGCTTTTCTGCGAAGCAAGCGCGCCCGCAATCGCATTGGGCACAAAGCCAGTCGCATCAATGGCGTCAGTAATTTTCTTGAGCGTCTTGGCCGATACTTTGTCAGGGTCCGACAAAGCTCGTGATACCGTCACCTGCGATACCCCAGCCATCTTGCCGACGTCTTCCATTGTGACGCGGCGCGATGTTTTTTTGCGGGTGAGGTTCGTTGTATCCATAATGCAGCCCATTGTCGTTTAGGGATCAACGGGCTGCAAGTTCTAGTTATAAACTGGTTTTCGTTTTTCTGCTAAGCATCACAGACCCGGCAACCGAACCGATGATCAGCAACCATAAAACCACCGAAATCCAGCTCTTGGTGACGAAAATTGACAGATCACCAAAGGATTCAAGGCTCTTGACGAAATAGACTTCGGCAGATGGCCCAAGGATAAACCCGATGATGAAAGGCGCAATTTCCAGCCGGAGCTTTGTCGCAACCCATCCAAAGACCCCAAAGATCAGAAGCGTCCAAACATCGAACATGATGCCATAGTTGATCGTGTAGGCTCCGATCACACACATCATCAGGATGATGGGAAACAGCAGATGCTTGGCCACGGTTACAACTTTGGCAAAGTACCGGATAGCAAAATACATCATCGCGAACATGGCAATATTCGCGATCAACATCGCTATAATCATCGCGTTCCAAGTGTCAGGACTGTTTCCGATAAACAGCGGACCAACCTGAATGCCCTGCAAGGTAAAAGCCCCAATCAGCAAGGCAGTCGTACTATCCCCCGGAATCCCCAGCGATAGCAAAGGCACCAACGCCCCACCCGTCAGGCCATTATTTCCGCTCTCTGATGCGATAATGCCAGCGGGTTCACCTTTGCCAAAATTTTCAGGTTTCTTGGAAAAGGTTTTGGCATTGGTATAGGATAAAATAGATGCTGCGGACCCACCGACCCCAGGCAAAATGCCGACAAAGGTACCAATCAACGAAGACCGAACGACGTTGGTGCCCTGCCCGCGAAAGATCGAAAACGAAAACTTGCTGCGCTCTTTAACCTGTAGATCACTGGCCGAGTGACCTTTGGGTACGCCTAGCTCTGCCTGCTCAAGGATCGCGGCCAGTCCAAACAACCCGATCAGCACCGGCAACAGTGAAAAGCCCCCGTCCAACCAATACTCAGTGCCCGGTGGGATCAGCCGGTATTTCCCATTTCCGCCATCTGAAATGTCGTAAGTACCGATTAGCGCGATAAATATCCCCAAGAACCCCGAGAATATGCCCATCAGCATGTCCGAGGACAAAGCCGCCATGACGGTCAGCGCAAAGAGGATGATCAGGAATTTTTCGACATAGCTGAACTTGATCGCAAAATCGGCCAAAGCGGGGGCAAAAAGATACAGTACCAACAGCGAAATCAATCCGCCCGACAATGAGGCAACGATCCCGATTTTCAGGGCGCGTTCGCCCTCGCCCTTTTGGGCCATGGGATAACCATCAAGCGTGGTCGTTATCGAACTTGGTGTACCCGGAATCCCTAGAAGAATTGCCGGGACCAACCCGCCGGAAATCCCACCAACATAAAGGCCCAAGAGCAGCGCAAGCCCGTTTTCAAGGCCCAAGGAATAGGTCAACGGCAGACAAACCGCCACCGCCATCGTGGCCGTCATACCTGGGATCGACCCAAAGATGATACCGACCATCGTGCCGCCCACGATCAGCAACACAAACAAAGGAGTGATTAGTTCAAGCATGGCAGACTCGTTATGGCAGGGTCAAAAAGAACGGATAGGTGAACAGCCACCAGACAAAGGTGGGTCCGACGACCGACACGATTGCAAGGCTCATGACTGATCGAATGGGGCGTTCATGCATGAACAAAAGCCCAACCAACATGACAAAGGGGATCGAACAAATCAGAAATCCCCGCCCAGTGTTTGGCCAGATATTTCCCACAGGCACCATCAACGAAAAATATAAAAGCGTAACACCCAAGGCGCCGAAAAAACGCGTTTTATCCATGTCTTTGAACACTCCGCGCCAATAGGGCATGGCGTTCAGGATGCGTTGACGATCACGAATGATAATCGCGACCAATAAGATCGCCAAAACCAGAGCAATAAGCCTTGGAAAAACCAGATGCGAACGCTCAAAGTCGATGGAAACTTTGGTTAGATCGTTCATTCACTCCCCCCCCCGAAATTTATCGCAAGCGGGACACGTCAGACGCGCCCCGCTTGCTATGATTTGATTAGTTTCCAGCGATTGCTGCGATCACGTCAGCATAGGTGTCGCGCTTTTGTGTCAGATGCGCGTTTGCCTCGGCTGATGGCAGGAAGTTTGGAATAAAGAACGAGGCTTTCTGCCGTTCTTGGATTTCACCTGCCGCGTAAATTTCAGTCAGCGCTGAGTCGATCTGATCGATGATGGCTGGATCCATTTCCGGGTTGAACAAAAAGAAGAACTCTTTGTCGAAGGTGAAATCAGCCGAGCCATCAAGGGTCACTGATGTTTCCGGCGATGCATAGGCTAGCATATCGTCACGTGTCGTGTTGCCCATGCCCGCCTCTGGTGCTTGAGCCAATGTCGTGTCACGCGCGGTGATCCAAACGAAACGCATGCCTTTGGCGTCATCGTCCTCAAGTTGGGTGAATTGTTCGTTGGCTTGGATCGATCCGTTGATCACATCCGCGAGATCATCCCACATCGCTTGGTTCTTGTCCGACTGAGACCCGGTATTGACGGCAACAATGTTTTCTTCAGAACCAGGTGCACGGACCTGTGCCGCATTCTTCAGCGCGGAAAAACCGATCTCGGAGACACCACCCGGCTGGATCGCAACGCGAACGCGCTCACCCTTTTCAGCCGCAGTCAGGATGTCATCGATCGACTGATAGGGGCTGTTGGCTGGCACCAGATAGGCGTTGCCGGGGTTAATTGCGACAGTTGGACCAACCACATAGTTGGCAAACGGATCATCGTATCCTTCGCGACCATAGAGGTTACCCAGATAGGACTGATCGTGGAAAACCATGATCGTGCTACCGCGGCTATCACGGTTCAGCGCCTTGAATGCCTCTGACGCGCCGACAGCGTCGACTTTGATGTTGATTCCCAGATGCTCCGACAGGGCCTCGGCGACGATGGCAGAGTTCTGATAGGTGTCACCACCTGTCGAAGTTGAGCCAATGACCATGCGGACATTGCGGGGTAATCCGTCAGCAGACGCAGCGATCGGGGCCGATACAAAAGCTGTCGCAGATGCAGCAGCCAAAAGTGTGCGGCGGGTAAAGTTCATAGTTTCCTCCCAGCGGCCTCGGGGCCGTTTCGATTAATAGTGTCGGACATCTCCACCTGTCCAATGCGCATACATGAAAGCGCATACATATTTTCCAACACGAACGCAGGTCGCCTGTCAATAGCGCCAATGACTTTTGTTAATTAAGGAAAAAATTGACGGAACGCCGTTGACGCCCAGATAATGTTTGCGCATACATATCGATGAAATATCGAGAAGTGTGGAGGATCACTTGTCCGAACAAAAAAGAATAACGCCAGATCAATTGCGCAGCGCGCGTTGGTTTGCGCCTGACGACCTTCGGTCATTTGGCCATCGGTCGCGCATGATGCAGCTGGGCTATGCGGATGAGGAATATCGTGATCGCCCGATCATCGGGATTCTCAACACGTGGTCAGAGCTGAACTCTTGCCATTCGCACTTCCCCGAGCGTGTCAAAGACGTTAAGCGCGGAGTATTGCAGGCGGGCGGGTTCCCTGTCGAGCTGCCTGCCCTTTCGGTGGACGAATCTTTCACCAAGCCAACCTCCATGCTCTACCGCAACATGCTCGCAATGGAGACCGAAGAGATGATCAGGTCCCACCCGCTTGATGGCGTTGTGCTAATGGGCGGATGTGACAAAACCACGCCGGGGTTGGTCATGGGCGCCATCACCGCTGGCGTGCCAATGATCTTTTTGCCGGCTGGCCCCATGCTGCGCGGTAACTTCGCGGGCAAGACACTTGGGTCGGGTTCTGATGCATGGAAATACTGGGATGAACGCCGCGCGGGTAATATCTCGGATTCAGAATGGCTTGGCGTGCAAGGCGGGATCGCACGTTCGGCAGGCACATGCATGACCATGGGTACTGCCTCAACAATGACCGCAATTACGGATGCGATGGGGCTGACGCTTCCCGGGGCATCATCGGTGCCAGCCGCCGACAGCGGGCACCAGCGACTAGGTTCAGATTCAGGTCGCCGCATCGTTGATATGGTCTGGGAAGACCTTAAACCCGCTGACATCATTACCGACGCGTCAGTTCGCAACGCAGCAATCGTCGCGATGGCGACCGGATGTTCGACAAACGCGGTTGTGCACCTGATCGCGATGGCGCGGCGCGCTGGCGTAGATCTGGATCTGGATGATCTCGATGCATTGGGCCGCTCGACCCCTCTAATCGCGAATGTCCGCCCATCTGGCAAAGACTACCTGATGGAAGATTTCTACTTTGCAGGTGGCCTACGCGCACTGATGAAGCAAATCGAAGAACGGCTCGACACGAGCTGCATCACCGTCACGGGCAAGACACTTGGCGAAGGATTGGAAGGTGCGGTCGTTTACAATGACGATGTGATAAGACCGCTTTCGAACCCTGTTTACCACGAAGGATCGCTTGCACTATTGCGCGGCAACCTTTGCCCCGACGGCGCAGTGATTAAGCCCGCGGCATGCGATCCGAAATACTATGAACACGAAGGTCCAGCGCTGGTCTTTGACAGCTATTCCGAAATGAAGGTCGCCATTGACGACGAAAACCTTGATGTCACACCAGCCACTGTGCTGGTTCTGCGCAACGCAGGCCCACAGGGCGGCCCCGGCATGCCGGAATGGGGCATGCTGCCGATCCCGAAGGCACTGATCAAGCAAGGTCATCGCGACATGCTGCGGATTTCAGACTCGCGGATGTCGGGCACCTCATACGGCGCATGCGTTTTGCACGTCGCACCAGAAAGCTACGTCGGCGGGCCTCTGGCGCTGTTGAAGACTGGCGATATCATCAAGCTGGACGTGCCGAACCGCCGCTTGGACATGTTGGTTTCCGAGGAAGAACTGGAACGCCGTCGCACGGAATGGAAACAGCCGCCTGCACGTTTTCATCGTGGGTACGGCTACATTTTCTCGCAACATATTCAGCAGGCAGACAAAGGTTGCGACTTTGACTTCCTCGAACGCGACTTTGGCCCTGCAGCGGGCGAGCCAGATATTTTCTAAGGATGAAAGCAATGGATCTCGACAA
This sequence comes from Actibacterium lipolyticum, assembly GCF_900184935.1. GTDB lineage: Bacteria > Pseudomonadota > Alphaproteobacteria > Rhodobacterales > Rhodobacteraceae > Actibacterium_A > Actibacterium_A lipolyticum. The sequence continues at coordinate 1,214,500 of NZ_FXYE01000002.1, forward strand.
CGCACTCGCCGGAATTTCCGGCATCTTGGTCACCCCCTACGACGACGCAGGAAACATCGCCCCAGCCAAACTGCCCCCGATCATTGACCGCGCACTGGGCGCAGGCATGCATATGCCCGTGGTAAACGGAAATACGGGTGAGTTCTACGCGCTCACCACGGATGAGGCCTGCACGATGGCCCGCGAAGTCTTCAAGTTGGTAGATGGGCGCGCGCCTGTCTTGGCTGGCATCGGGCGCGGCATCAAAGACGCATGCAAGCTGGCCGAGGTGTCCGCCGAGGCAGGTGCAACCGCACTGATGATCCATCAACCACCCGACCCTTTCGTGGCACCACGCGGCACCGTTGAATACGTCAAAGAGATCAGCAAAGCCTCGGGCGGATTACCAATCATGCTATATCTGCGCAACGACGCGATCGGAATCAGCGGTATTCAGGCGCTTTGCGACATTGACGGTGTGAAAGGCGTGAAGTGGGCCACGCCTAATGTCATGAACCTCTCCAAGGCCATTGCCGCCTGTGATCCATCCATCACTTGGGTCTGCGGCCTGGCCGAGGTCTGGGCACCCGCCATGTATGCGGTTGGCGCACGTGGCTTTACGTCTGGGCTGATCAACATCTGGCCGGATCGCTCGGTCGCGATCCACAAGGCGCTGGCTGATGGTGACTACACCGCCGCGCAGCAGCTGATCGCCGATATGATCCCGTTCGAGGACATTCGCGCCGAAGAACTCAACGGCACGAACGTCACGGGGGTAAAGGCCGCGCTCATGGCAACGGGTCATGACTGTGGCCCAACCCGCCCCCCATCGGCCTGGCCCCTTAGCGATGGGCAGCAGGCGCAGATGTTGAAATTTCTCACCAAGAACAAGCTGGCATAGGGGATAAACCAATGAGCTTTGCTCCACATGGCAAACATTTGATCGCTGGCGATTGGGTCGCGACAGATCGCAGTTTCCGTTCTGGCCCAGCGCATGGCGAAGCCCATGATTTTTGTGTCGGCACCCCCGATTTGGTCGATCAGGCTGCCAAAGCCGCCGAAGACGCGTTTTGGTCATATGGCTATAGTACACGCGCCGACCGAGCAGCGTTCTTGAACGCAATCGCTGATGAAATCGATGCACGCGGTGATGCCATTACCCAAATCGGCACCCAAGAAACCGGCCTTCCCGAAGCGCGCCTGATTGGTGAGCGCGGCCGGACCGTTGGTCAGCTACGTCTGTTTGCGCAGCACATTCTGCAAGGTGATTACCTAGACCGTCGTCACGATGCGGCCCTGCCGGATCGCGCGCCGCTTCCCCGACCAGAACTTCACATGATGCAGCGCCCCGTTGGTCCCGTCGCCGTATTCGGCGCGTCAAACTTTCCCTTGGCGTTTTCGACTGCTGGCGGTGATACGGCATCAGCCTTGGCAGCGGGCTGTCCTGTGGTCGTCAAAGGCCACAGCGCACACCCCGGAACTGGCGAAATTGTCGCCGAAGCCATACACGCAGCTATTCAAAAATGCGGACTACACGCGGGCGTATTTTCCTTGATCCAAGGCGGCAAACGCGACGTCGGGCAAGCACTGGTACAGCATCCGCTGATCAAGGCGGTTGGCTTTACCGGGTCACTCGGCGGCGGTCGCGCGTTGTTTGACCTATGTGCACAGCGCCCCGAACCTATCCCATTCTTCGGCGAACTTGGCAGCGTGAACCCGATGTTCCTAATGCCCGCCGCGATGAAGGCACGCGCTAGCAGTATCGCAATAGGCTGGGCAGGGTCACTGACAATGGGTGCAGGGCAGTTCTGCACCAACCCCGGCATTTCTGTCGTGCTCGACGGGCCGCAGGCACAAGAATACATCGACACGGCAGCCAAGGCGCTTGGTGAAACAGGCGCACAAGTCATGCTGACCGATGGCATCGCCGCCGCCTACCGCCAAGGGCGTGACCGCATTGCGGCATCTGCCGGTGTGCGCAGCGTGCTGACGACCACTTGCGATTTACGCAACGCAACACCCTATCTGTTCGTGACGACTGGCGCTGATTGGCTCGCCAATGCAGCGCTCGGCGAAGAGGTCTTTGGCCCATTGGGCATGGTCGTCATCGTCAAAGACATGGACGAGATGCGAACCGTTGCGTGCGCCCTCGAAGGGCAGTTGACATGCACGCTTCACATGGATGAAGCCGATACCAGCGACGCCCGCAGCCTATTGCCAATTCTTGAGCGCAAAGCGGGTCGGATCCTCGCCAACGGCTTCCCAACTGGTGTCGAGGTGTCGGACACAATGGTCCATGGCGGACCCTACCCTGCCTCAACCAACTTTGGTGCCACTTCAGTCGGTACTATGGCGATCCGGCGTTTCTTGCGCCCAGTTTGCTACCAAAACCTCCCGACCGGCATTTTGCCCATAGACCTTCCATAGGATGGATCAGATGAACAACGAAACACGTGAAAAGCTGATGGGCGTTTCCGTTGCGACACTGGCAACGGCGCTCTACAAGCGCGGCCTGCGCCATCAAGTGATCCAAGATGTCCGCCCGGTGGGTTGGAAAGGTAAAAACATGGTCGGCCCCGCGTTCACCCTGCGCTATATGCCCGCGCGCGAAGATCGCAATACGCTCGCTGAATTCCGCAACCCAGAGCACCCGCAACGGGTCGCAATCGAGACCTGCCCCGAAGGGGCGGTGCTTGTGATGGATAGCCGGAAACAGGCGGAAGCCGCCTCTGCCGGGGACATTCTGATCACGCGCCTGATGAAGCGTGGCGGCGCAGGTGTCGTAACCGATGGCGGGTTTCGGGACGCCGCGGTGATCGCAGAATTGGACATTCCAGCGTATCATACCCGGCCATCAAGCCCCACAAACCTGACCAACAACGAGGCAATCGCGCTAAATGAGCCAATCGGCTGCGGCGATGCCCCGGTTTTTCCCGGTGACATCATCGTCGGTGATGCAGATTGCGTGATCGTCATTCCTGCGCATCTCGCCGAAGAGGTCGCTGACGAAGCCGTTGAAATGACCGCCTATGAGGATTTCGTCGTCGAGCGCGTGAAAGACGATCACGCAATCATCGGGCTGTACCCATGCACCAAGAACGAACACCGCACAGCTTTCGAGGCATGGCGCGCCGCAAATAATAGGTGAACACTAAGAAGTGCCGACGTCTTTGCCCACGAATTTGCGCCCTAGGAAAGTTATTCCGAAGCACGCGACACATACTGACCCAGTTGGCTAGGACTCGGGTGAAGGCCTATGAGGAATACGGTGTGATCAAGCGGTGATGCTCTTGACGCTGCTCGAGCGAGGTGGTCGGTGATGCAAAACTGTCCACCCAGCTGGAGTAGCATTGTCGGATGTCTGCTTTAGGAAAGCTGCGGCGCAGCACTTGTCAGCATCAGCAATGTCCGGAATGGGCCGCAGTTAGTAAGCGCAAACTATGAGCTGAGCAGTTCGGCTACCCTTTTGGTGTCTGGACCGGTGACAACCTCCAACCTTAGAACATCGAACTTTGCAACGGCTACATTTAAGCCATCAAAGAGTTCAACCGCCATCTGGCGCACTCGAACAGCACGCCTTAGTCGTTCTTCACGCTCACGAAGTCTGTCGTTGTCCTTTTCTTCCGTGCGGTAGACGTCGCAGATGCGTTCGTTGACAGCAAATACTTGGCTCCGAATGCGAGCAACAAGCGGCAGCAATTCAGACGGAAGCTTGGAGGTATCAAATTCCCTCATCGCCAAAACCATTTCAGTCGTTCGGTCACCTTGAAGCAACAGAGTTGAGAGGTATTAGTGCCGCCTCCAAACGCTCGCCAGCCGTAGTTAAAACCTCAAAGGCCAGGAGATGAGCGGCTTTCTGTTCTAACCGGGCTTCCATTCTTTGCGATCAAATCCGCCAAGCAGTTGCCGTGAAATCAGAGACGATTGCTAAGATCGCGCCTAAAGACTGAACCCATGCAGACAGTTCACCGGCAGAAGGACAGTGACGCAGAGCTGCAACTGGAAATTGACCAGGCATTAGGAAAGGGCTTCAGACACGCACGCGCAATGCTCCTGAAATCGATTTCGTGAATTCAGAACGACACAGGTTTTATGTCCCTTCGCGAATGACCGCTTTCGTTGGCCGCAGTGCAACAATGTAGCGCCTGATGGAATGACTGCTATTGGTCGATTTTTCCGACCCCGGCGGACGACAGGTTGTTTGGATCAATCCGTTGCAAGGGTTTGTAGGAGATGCAGCATCACCGCTTTACGTAATTTGCCTTAGAATTGCCCTTTTGGGGCGCAACAATCTGAAAAAAACATTTGGGCAGAGCAGATGATTTTAGACCGCTATTACCAATTGGCAGCGCTTATCGTGGCGTTTCTATACTTTAAAGAAGATGCCGTCTTTGCGGTGATGATGCTGATCCCGCTCGCGTTCCTGGCCCTTCCGGTATTTGCGGGTCTATTGGTTTGGCAGGAATGGAACGGCCGGGTTGGTGCGGCGGGCCCGCGCGGCCTGGTGCGATTGCGCTGGGAGTTGAGCCGCGGTCCCAGAGTGCTTGCCGAAAGACGCCGAAAAAAGATCGCCCGCGCGTTGATCAAGGCCTATGATCTGGCGCCGCAAGCCGCCTTGCCCGAGCAGGCAGCGCGGTTGGAGCGTCTGATGCAGGATGCCCGCGCTATCGACCTTCGGGTGCCGCCAATCCTTCAAAAGCCGCTGACGGCCGAAGGGATCGCCAAGTTTCTGGCCGAGGCCGAGGGATTGAGTGGCCCGCCGCGCGCTGCCTTGATAGCCGCACTGGTCAAGGCTACGCCGAAGTCCCAGCCTCGGGGTCGAATGGCGCAAGCACGGGCCACAATTCGCCAGGCTCTTGCGCCGCTTGCGGGGAACGCACTGGAACGCCGTCGGATCAGCCATGTCTTTTTTCAGGTTCTGATCCGCGGGCAAGCGTCAACAAACGATCGGCTTGCGAGCCTCGCGGCGGCGATCCTGGACGCCCGTAAAAAAGCCGGGCTCGAGGGGTTCGCGGGCAAATCGATTGATCCAATCATCGGCCTACCGCTGGGCGTCCAACGCGAGTTGGTGCTGATCTCGCGCATCGCATTTGGCAATGCTGACATGACCAGAATCGCGTTGACGGATCCTTCTCGCGTCAAACGATTGCGCGCGATCAAGGACCGCATGGACACCGTGTCGGTGCCTGAAAGACATCTTTGGGATGTGACGACTGAGCCGAGGGCTAAGGCCGCAACCACCGCTTCGCCGCACACTCCGGTGGCTACTTCCGCAACGTCGGGACCGAAACAAGAGCCGTCGGAAGCAGAGCTTCGCACCACTTTGGAAGATAATGCAAAAGAAGCGATCCTGCTGGCCAGGACATGGCCAATATCTGGAGACGTTCCGGGCCGTTCCTGGCTGGGGGGCGCGCCGCTCCTGCCCAAAAGCATGGCCTGGCCCGTTCTAAAGGCGTCAGGTGCACCGTTGCATTTCCTAGCCCAGATCGACTGTGCCGAGCTGCCGCGCGTGAAAGGCGGGGAGGCGATGCCTGAGGACGGGCTTTTGCTGTTTTTCGCCAACATCAGCGAAGAAATGCTTTGGGAGGACGAAGCGGGCAGCGCACAGGTCGTATACGTGCCTGACCCGGTGATCCCCGACACCCCCGCTGCGCTGCCTGCCCGGCTGGCAGACATCTCTGGTGAGCCGGGGCGCCGCAGTTATCCGCTCTGGCCGGTGGTGCCGCACGCAACGGAAAGCTTTTTCTGGGACTATGGCATGCCTCAAACGATGCACAATCTGGCCCAATCCGCACAGGATGCGGCACTGGCACCGTTTCTGCCGCCGCCATCTCACAGCAAACGCAATCCTCTGTTTCAGGAGATTTATTTGCGCGACCCTGAAACGGGTGTCCACCTCAAGGATGAAGCCGGCAACCTCAAGCGTCAGTTTCTCCTGAATCCTGAACTTCTGGAGGCCGGCTTTCCCTTTTGCGGTGCCGCGATGACCCGCTTTGTGGCTGAGAACAACGCCCAAATTTGGCAAATGATCGATAGCGAACGGTCTTTCAAAAGTTATTTGGAACGTGGATTTGAGACCACGAAGGATGCCGATCATGACCGCGAACGAATCCGCAAGCAGGATGCCAAGATTGCCGAACTCTCAAAGTCCTTGGCCGGGTTGGATAAGGTCTCGGACCGGCTGACCGCCTTTGGAGACTACGACCGGGTGCCCGACCAAGAGGCGCAATTCTTTGCAGAATGGCTGGTGCAAATGAAGGCTCGGGCACATCCCGCGATCGATACCGCGTTGCGAAAGGCGCTGAAATCGCTGGCCCAGCAAGCGGTGACCGATACGAAGATGCAAGCGGTGCTGCCACAGGCGCTTTTTGACGTTTTCGACGCGGAACTGTGCCCCAGCCCGGCCCAAAGCGAACACATGATGCTGGGCCACACACAGATCCGTACGAATTCGACTGCGGGGCCGGGTCTCCGACTGTTAGCGCTCGATAGCGACAGCGGACTGGACTTCATGTTCTGCGATGTGGGAATGGCCGAATTCTGGATCGAGCCCGAAGACTTGGCGCAGCGCGATTTCAGCAAAGTTGTGGCATTCACAGCAGGTGGCTGAAGCCCGTCGCGACTTCTTTTGGTGGCAGTTCAGTCATAGAACGACGACATCGAGTTCAAATTTGGCGCAAATGCTGCGTCGATCGCCAACGTGCACCAGCAACCCAGTTGCCCTTTGATCAATTGCGTTTCAAGCCGCACGCGAATGGCAGCAAGTTTGTAATGATCGTGCTGAGACCTTCCGTCCGCTACGATCCGGCACAGCGCCAACGCGCAGCTCCCTGTAGATCTGTTTGATCGACTTGGCGTTGATGAGAGGCGCACGCCAGATCTTCGCAATCGTCTCGACAGCTAACATCCTCGATCCTCTCCGATTGGACATCGTAGGGCGCGTTTACGGGCTCTCATTCAGCGCCTCTAAACCTCTTAGTCGGCAGCGCCGACATGTCTACGCCGCGGAAGATGAGCAGGACGGAGACCGCCGGCATGAGGCCGCCGATCAGCCCCCAAACCGACAGCACGCGCGGCAGGAGCCGGAAGACGAAAAGCACCGGGTAAAGCCCCCAAGTGCTGGTGCTGAAGACAAGCAGCAGTAACAGGAAGGCCCTGTGGTGCCAGACCAACCCGATTTCACCCATGTTGGGCGAGAGCAGCAACAGCAGACCACAAACCGCGGCAACCGGCCAAAACTCACACGTTGCTTTCACAGGCGAAAACAACTGTTTTTGACCTCCCGTTCGAAAGCGGTTGCCGGAGCTTCGTAAGCGTTGCATCTGACCCCTCGGAATAGGTCTTCCGCTGGCAACTATGGGCGCTATATTGGCCTTACGGCCAATATGAAGAACAAAATTGGGCTGTTTTCGGCCCTAGGCGGGCTTTGATCGCATCTGTGGTTTCTGCGCTGCGGCTTCACCCTAGCAGGCATTCAGCGGTCTGTTGAATTCGGTATACTTCAAGTGATGCTAGTATCCGCAATGAAGTCTTATTTCTTTATACTTGTGATAATAGCGTTTGGCGGTTTCTTCTTGGCCTAGACTTTGTCGAATTTCAGAAACGGTTAAATTGGATATTCCATACTCGGTGCCCAATCTGTGCTTGATGTAAGCGTAGGCATCCCGTTGTTTCGGATCAAAACTGGGTGGTCGACCTAAAATATCGCGATCTCCGATGCGCTTGGAAAAGTATCCTAGACCCAGTGAATCGAAGAGCTGACAGTCAATGTCCCGAACAACTCGCAGACAAACGTCTGAGTAAGTAATGGGATGGTGCGGAGCAAGTAGTATGTATCCGTCTGAAATCTCCGGAGGTGGCGACAGCTTGCGACCCTTAATGACTGTCGGCCAATCTTCAATTGCTGACAGAAATTTATCGTCTGACAGAAGTTCCGATACCTGCTTGTTTGGCGCGCCCATTTGATGGGCAATACAATGTCGTGCAACTTCGTAGAAGTTCAATACCGGCAACAGATAAGCAATATTCTCAATGTTCCAGTTGAACCTAGAATAAATTCGTTCAACAAGGTTCTCACCCAGTTTTTCAGATGAAGTTTTCAGGTCATTGTACGAACCTTCGATTTCGTCAGTGAAAACGTTGAACGATGAGTAAGCGCGTACAATCGCCATTTCCGAAATCTGCCTTCGAGTTGAGTTCAATTCAGCTCGAGGATCGACGAAAGTTGTGCGTGTCCAGCGTTCACCAGCATCCACAATGAGTTGCGACATTTTGTTCCCTACAGTTGCGTCGTCTGTTGAAAACGAACTTAGGAAGTCTAAGGCTGCAGTTGCGATTTTGATATGGTTGTTCAACTCAGCATGGCGAAGCAGGTAGGCTGTTTGATGAGCCGACCTCGCTCTAGAGAAGTCCACCATCAAATGCTTCCTTTCATGTGTCGTTCGAGGCTACTCGCTGCCGTTCGGCTTGAGCGTAAGCCGTTGTTTTCGCAGCTCGCATTTGCGGGATTTCGGGTGTCGAGATGGTGACGTTACTCAAGTCAAAGAAGCTTGTCGAAAAGAGCTTTCCATCGAACAATATCTTCATCTTCAACGTACCGGTCTGAGTTAGAAAGTAATTTCTCCTTGACGCCTAAAGCCAACTTTACTTTCCAACCGTGCTCCAATTCAAAGCCTTCACTCGCGGCCCAATGCTTTATTTGAGGAATTATTGGTTTCTTCGGATCATGGACATCGTCGAAATCCTGTTCCGCGCGCCGCTCCATACGGTCAAGAACCTGAATCATAAGGCTTGACGGGATGAGGTCTTCTATCTCCGTCCCCACAAGATCAGCAAACACGTCGTCGGTTTCTAGAACACGCTCATTTACTTCTGCGTAAAGGTCACCGCGCAAAGACTTAATTGCCTGTTTTCCGGCAACGTCACTATCCAAAAGCACTATCGGAAGTTCATCGTCCCGCCCAGATAGGATCGACGCTATTAGCTTTGCAGTCTTGGCTCCTCCCGACGGCGGGAAGACCAGTTCAGATTTTGGAGCGATCTTCCCTTTACCAATCAAGATAGTTTTGATCGCGGTCAGATAATGCTGATCGGAGGGGCCTTCAACGATAATTGGCTTGCAGCCTAGCAGCAAACTTTCTGCTACAGTCAAGTTTAAAGCAGAATGAACAGCGTAGGTGGCACCCCTGTCCTTTAACCCTTTCGCGCCTTTTGTGAGACCAAGGTCGCTCGACGCCTCAGTGCTGCCGTCCTCCCCTACAAATACCTTTCGGACGCGATCCAATCGATCAGCATCAATCATAAACGGCGAGTGAGTCGTAAATATCAGTTGGTTGGTTTTCGCGAGGCTGTTGAAGAATGCGGTCAGATCTCGTTGCGCGAGCGGATGCAACGAATGTCCCGGCTCGTCCAATAAAACGATTGCCTCTTCATGAGCATCTTCACTTTCATAGGTGAAAACCAAGAAGAAACTTAGGAACCATTGGAGGCCCGCACTCCTATTCTCAAGCTCTATTTCATCTAAACGAAGTCCATCAGCGACCAATATACGGAAGTAATTCCCGTCAGCCACTAGTCTGAACTTGTAGTCACCCTGCTTCCACCAATCTGAAAAATTCTTGGTTAGCTTTGATGATGCTGCTTGCAACAGTGCCAAGCGCTCACGCAGTTGTTTGTCGTCCTCTTGGATCTCGTCGTCTGTCTTAGTGGTGACGTCTCCAACTTTCTGACCTTGCTGGTTTACTCGCTCAACGACCCCGGTCGACCGCGCAAGCTCCAACATTTCTTCTGCGCTAAGGTTTACTAAGTCAAACAGAACTTTAAGGGTACGAGCTTTGGCAGCTTCGCGCTGTCCCAGATCATCACGCGCCATGTTAGCGACAACATGAGGCAAATAGATCTGATCATCCAAATTCCCATAATTTGAATAGTATACAAACTTCGGAAGGCGATTGAAGAAAATACTCCAAAGATTTGGGCCCTTGTCAGGTTCTTCACCTTCCACTTCAGCGGGCTTTAAAAGCGCGGGGTTGTAAGTATGAGTGAACTCTACATCTGAAAATTCGGGAAACTCGAACCCGTATCCTCCGTTGAAGTTCCGGCGAGCAATTACTGTCGAGCCTTCCTTGACCTCTACACCATAATCATTCGCAATTTTGATTTCTGCTGCAGTCAATTCGAACTGGCAAAACACAAAGCGATGGGATTCAGGTTTATCACGCATTTCCGCATATCGGCTGCGCGGCATATCATCGAGCAGACTTATCTCTCCCGCTGCTGTTGGGTTGAATTTCCAAAGCGGAAGCAACAGGTTCGTCTTACCAGCTTCATTTTCACCAATCAAAGCGGTTACATCGGAAACGTCAAGCCAGCCGCTATCGTTGACCGAACGGAAATTGGTAATGCGGAATTGCTTCAACTTCATTTTGTGAATCTAAACCTCAAATTGAGTAGTGACGCTTGGTATCCACCATAGCACTAGGGTTAGAGAACGAAATAGTCCTCAGCGAGTTAGACCTCTGCAGCACCAAATCTAGGATTGCTCTTGCTTCTGCGTCCGAGGTTTGAGGTCAGTGACTGCTTTTGCTTAGCGAGAAGCAACATGCGCATCTGCAGCGGATGACTGCTTTCCGCACCCTTCCTGCGGACACGCCTTTTAGCCGCCCGGCGACCGCCGGACAGCTCGCAAGTACCATTTGATGGCCCCGACTATTCGATGCCGAACTTACCGTTCGGGCAATACCAAGGTAGCAATTGTTCGTACCGCGAACGCGGATGCCCCTCGGCCATCTGCTCGAATACCCAAGTGAGGTACGCATAGGGCTCGACGCCATTCAATCGGCATGTACCGATGAGACTGGCCATGACCGCCCAGTTGCGCCCACCGATTTCAGACCCCGCAAAGAGCGCATTTTTACGCAGTAGTGCTATTGGGCGAATGGTGTTCTCAACGGCGTTATTGTCCATCTCGACACGCCCGTCTGACAGAAACACCGTCAAACCATCCCACAACTTCATGGTATAGCTGATGGCGAGCCCCAAAGTGGACTTCATCGAAATCTCTCCAGACAACCGCAGCATAAGTAGCTGCAACTGCGTGACCAACGGCGCACTCTCTACCTGTCTGACGGCTCGGCGAACATCTGCGGGCTGCCCTTTCAAGTCATGCTCGATGGCGTAGATGTCGTTGATCAGCATGAACACCTGATGTGCTTTGTCTGACTTGGTGGCTTTGTGCACGTCAAGGAACTTGCGTCTAACATGTGCCCAGCAATATGCCAAGTTTATCGGCCCGCCGTCACTGCTATCGCTGGTGAGGCGGTTGTAACCTGCATATCCATCGACCTGGAGAGTTCCTTTGAACCCGTCAAGGATCTCTTCAGCATGTTCGCCTTTGCGAGACTGCTTGAAATGAAAGGCGACACCGGGATGTGCGTTCCCTTTCCAGCGACGGTCGTCACGACATAGGGCCCAAACGAAACAGGTTTTGGTTTTACCTGTGCCGGGCATCAGCTGTGCCAACGTCGTCTCGTCCATCAGCAGCTTGGAGCTGGACTTCAGGTCATCATTCAAAACGTCATAGAGCGGTAGCAACGCATCGACGGCCTGATCCATAAGGCGCCCCATGGTAGATCGGTGGAGCTGGACCCCAGAACGCTTGAATATCTGCTCTTGCCGATAATTGGGCATGTAGTCAGCAAACTTGCTGACAGCGAGGCCCGCGATCAGATGATCGTCAAAGCGAGTCTGCTCAAATGCGCGCTTGGGAACCGGTGCCTGAACAATCTTGTCGCAATCTCGACAGACGTATTTGGGGTATCGTTCTTCAATGACCCGCAACTGCGCCGGTACGTATGTTAAGCGTTCAATAGTCTGTTCGCCAATCTGAACCATGCCACAGCCACACTGACAGATAGAACCGTTGGGTGGCGATATCGTCGCCTTGTCACGTGGAATGTTCGCGGGAATAGTAATTGCCTGTCGACCCAACATGCCACGCGGTTTTGGTTTGCCAGTTTCAGGCTTCGCTTCATCGCCTCCAGCGTTTGGGTTGCCGCCGTCCGGTGAAGTACCACCTATGCCGGTATCATCATCATCCCCTTTCTTCTTTTTCCGTTTCTTTGGAATTTTCTCGCTGGATTGCCCAAACTGCATGTCTTGGCTCTTGTTAAGCTGCGCCCTCAAAAGCCTGTTATCGGCTTTCATGACCTTTAGCTTCACCTTCGCGGTCGACAACTTGGCGTCTTTCGCGACGATCTCGTTGTCATGTTCGAGATCACGCCTCAGATCGGCGTTCGCAATAAGGAGTGCCAGCTTTGACACATCGCTTTCTGGGTGCCCGGCGAGCTTCGCGCAGGCAGATTGTATTTCTTGCATATCTTTGTTCATCCCGTTGTTCGCTGAAATGCAGCGATCTTGGTCACGCCCAGCGAACCGGGCGTGTTTTGGCTTGATTTTTGATGATTGGGATGGGATGAAAGGGAAAGAGATCGTGGTTCAAGCGATTTTCCGAGGCCTCGAGGATCTTCACATCCGAGGGGCCTCATTCATTCCGTGCCCTGAGTTTTTGAGATCAGGTCATGCGGCGTCCTCCGATTTATCTGCCATTCGTTCTGGCCACAGTTCGGATTCGGGCACACCTATGCGTTCAGAAATTGCTTTTTCGACGCGCCGAGAACGACTTCGCCCCAATGATACAGAGCTGATTGTAGAAGGAGAAAGCGCGAGGCTCGACGCTAGATCAGAAAATGATGAGCCTGCCAAATCCAGTAAATACTTGATTTTAGCGTGTTTCTCGCGATTAATCTGAACATCGGTGGAAGGCAATAACATGACTCCAAAAGTTGCTTACAACAAATGAGTCGCATATTATTGTCGACACGGCAACAATTTTCAGAATCGACACAAAAAAGGGATCGCTATCGCGATTATCTAACCTAGGTGATGTATTAGACCGCCATGCAATCTATGTCAATTGTAGAAACAACAATTGACATAAGGCGGCCTACGAAAAACTTAACTTTACGACAGCTGCAGTGTTCGTCAGGCGGATTTGACTTAAAGTAGCTTGTCCATTTTGCGAGAGCTGCCATTCATGCGCCGAGCGGCGAATGTCTCAAACGAGCCCAAAGTGAATGATGCTGCAATTTGTACCAATGGAGGCGACTTTGCTGGAAGCCGACTTTGGCTAGACTGGCGTCGCGTGGTGGCAAAACTTGAGAATTCGGCCTTTCTGCCCAATCCACGTTGGCGAGCGCAGTTTCAACGAAACTACTTCGTTCTCAAACTTGATCTTGCTTCGCCAAGGACAATAGTTTCTTTGAGAACCGCGTCGTTTTCCCGCCTCCTGGAATGGATCGCAGACAAGCAATCGCGCGTTCGTTGGCAAGTTGGGCATTTTGCGCAACGTGAAGCTCGAAGCAAAGCTCCAGCATGCCGCCGATATCCCTTGGGGTTTCTTCTGGCGCGAAGTCCAAAAGGCCCAAGATCGTCTCTATGGCAAAACGACTGGCACCCAAATCGGCGACGCCTTTCAAGGCCTTTGTCCAGCGGCTGGTCGGCAATGAATTCGACATCAAGACCTTTTTCAGCTCGGGCACAAAGACCCGGGCTGTCAGTCGCCCTTCAGCCGAGAGCACAGCGGCCGCCTCGATTGCAAGCGAGGAAACGGATTTGTCCTCACAGGCCACATAGCACGCTAGCACAGCCGCCCCCAGAGGGCCCACCGACGGACCAGGTCGAAAGAACGGTTCCAGATAAGCCCTTGTGGGATTGTCGGAAAGTTTTTGCCATGTATCCAAACCGATCAACGCAACCCGAAAAAACGGTTCCGGATCCGCCGGTCGAGTTAGCGAGGCCCATGCGATGTCGGAAAATGTGTATCCGCAGCACGTCGCGTATTGGTAGCCTTGGTCGGGAAGACAAAAGAGAGCGGGCAAGGCGCGAGACTTCATCGTGTTCGCGGGCGTTACCGGAACCTCAACCACAAGCCAATGCCAACTACCATCCTCCGTTTCCTTGCGCTCGACCTGCAATTCCATGGTGGCAGGCGTGCCGCATTCTGGTACGGAATCTTGCTTCAGTTTGAGCGGCTTCTTGAACAGTTTGGTGATAGCTTTGTCGGCCTGTTCTGGAATACGCGCGCGCCATGCGGCGCCCCACAGCTCAGGCGCGGGGCCGACCTTGACGTCTTGTCCCAGGGCGTAGGCAATGGCCCGATCTGCCTCGGTTGCAAGGGAAAGGTTCCCGACGTCGCGCCCCTCCGGAGCAAGCCTCATCAATGCCATTGCAAGGTCATGGGGCTCGGGCTTGATGCCCTGTTCGCGATAGCACTCTATCCGCGCCAGCAGATCGGCAACGTGAACCAAGCCCGAGGTTTCGCTTGGCAGAGCCAGCAACGGAAGGGAAGCCCCATCTCCGACCCGTTCGATCACACCAGCATTTCGGGCAAGATGATGTTCTTGTAGGCTAAGCTCCGAAACAAACCTGAAGTTCTTTTGCCCATCGCTTTCTTCCGCAAGTATCGCCGCAAGCGGCACGCTCTCGGCCATCGCCCGTCCGCTCAAAGCAAGGACATAGCGAATATCGCTGTCGCCAGACGACTTGCACACCTGCTTTGCGCGCTTGCGAAGCGGCGACAAAGTCTTGTCATCCAGTCGAAGCGCGGCCCCGAAGCGCGAAATACCATCTATTGCGCGTTCGACTTCAAACGGATCGCGCGGCTCTTCCAGCACGGTCAGAAACAATGCAAGTGCCTCATCAGGGGATGTTACTGCCGCGATCGGCTGAGCCTCATTCGGAACAAAGTCGAGGGCGGTATCAGGTGCGGTCCCAAACGCAACACCCGCCATTTCTGCGATGCGTGATCGGACTGAGGGGGCAACAAGATCGACATAGTTGGCCAACTCATCCGAGACGCTTTCAGCCCCCAGAGTCTCGATTGCGTCCAGCGCTTTTGCTTGCACGCCCGCATCTTCGAAAATCAGCGCCAAAACCATCTTCGCTGCGGCTTCCTGCTTCAACTCAGGTTTCCGTTTCGCAGCGCTCAGCAACAGCTTGAGTGCCCCCGTCACGGTACCCTTAACACGCGCTTGCAGCGCAGGTTCCAACGCTGCTAACAGCTCTTCCGCGGCGATGGCCCCCGATTTTTCCAACTTCTGTACATGCTTCAAAGCAAACGAAACCGTCGGAGGGATTGAGGATGACAGCAATCGCAAATACCGGTCAGACCGCATCGCCATTTCGCCGGCAACCGGCGCCATCAACACATGAAACCGCGAATACCATCCGGCGCGGTATTGGGCGAAATCTCGATCCAACGCGTCCAGCGACGCATCCAACAAACGCTGGCGGTCCAACAAACCTTCGTCGGCATATCGTTTGATCCGATCCGCCCAGCTTTCTTGGCCGCGTTTCAGAAACTTGTCGTGGTTGGCAAGGCTATCTTCACCGCCGCCCTCGACCTCGAAGAACCGCCAAACATCACCATCCAACAACGCTGACTTGCTGTCTTCTGTCCGCGTTCCAGACCAATGAGAGTAGTAGCCAAGAATGATCGCATCGCTTTCGGGGCGCTTGCACAGGCCTGTCTTCCACAGCTCTTGGAAACGGTTGATATAGAAAGTACGATCTTCAATGAAATGCTCTACGACGCCTTGTACCCAATCGGGGTCCAACTTGCGGATGATGTCCTCAATCGGGATTTTCTCAGGCATGGGGAAAAACGACAGCTTGGTCAGTTCGGATTGAGATGAGGTCGCAAGGACCGCGACTGAGATGGCTTCACCATCCTTAACTTTGGGCTGGGATATATCGGCACCAGCGTTCCAGTACCGATCCAGTTTCTTGAACAAGGCCATTGTTGGTTTGGCATAGGCCCGTCGTTCCTTCGCCGGTATCTTGGCTAACCAGTCCAACACCTTTTTGGCGCTGTTTGAAGAAATGAACTTCAGAAATTCCTGCTCAGTCATTTTGCCGGTCCAATTCCATCTCAGCTGCAAGGATGTGTTTGCACGGTCCGCGTTGGTTTCCATTCTTGGCAAACCAAGGGCACGTGCATCGCCAGCTAGCTTCATCAGGTGCGACTTTGTGGATCACATCGTCTGACGACACTTCGGCCACTTCATCAGTCCAACGTACAGCTCCTGCATCGACCAATTTCTTTGCCGACTTCAGGCGCGGGTTCAAACCTTCAGTCTTGCTCATGTCAAACGGAAGGTCGCGGTGGAAATAGGTCTGCTGCTTCAAGTCGAACCCCAACCGGCCTCCAGCGGCGAGCTTGGCCAAAGCAACGTCAACGGACTCAATCGAAAGGTCAGTTGTCTTGGAAATCGCTGCCGGTTCGATACTGTCTTGCCAGTTCAACTGCGCTGCAACCGCTGCCATTCCGGTGTCGACTGAGCTTGCCATTCGGCTGAGCAATCCGCCGTCGCCCGAAAACCCTCGCCACGGTTCTGCGTTCAAAACAAGCCACAGCCGTTGGGTGCCGAAATTCAACGCCCAGCTCGTCGCGCCGGTTGCCGGATTGTGTTGCACGTCGAGACTATCAGCTAGCGTGACCAAAGGCTCAAAAACACGCAGCCGGTGGCACCCTCGTAAAGGAACGGCCCCACGCGCCTCGCGGGCAGTCACCCGCGCCATGGGGCCATTCGCGGCAACCCAGATCCGTTGGTCATTTTTCCCTCGGGGCAGCCCGCGTAAAAACCGTTGCGCACCGATCTTGGGCAGGCTGAAAGCGGGCCTCATTCCGGCCATCGCCACCTGCACCTCGGCAAATCCTTTGACCCATCGCAAAGGCAGCGGCACTTTCTTTTCGATATAGGCGGTGCCGTCGGTGACAACCTCGACCGAGTTTGAGCCGATGCTGATCTCCATTTCGGTATCGCGCGAGACCGTGGATAGCGCACCTCTCAATTCGGGGCCGAAATCAACATTCGTCGTTCCTTTGCTGCGCGCTTCGGTTTCCAGGGCGCTGTTGTCCAGATCCAGCCGGATATATGCGCTGCAACAGGCCGAGAACCCCTCGAACCGAACCGCGCCCGTTCCAACCGTCGCGACGGGATCCGCTTCGCGAAGAATCTTGGCCAGCATTGATGGTGGTACATAAAACCTCGATCCTACGATCTCGGAAACCGCACGGAGCGATTTTGCAGTCACGTTTGGAAAGAGTGCCCGAGCTTTCAAGAATGTCGACGCCGCTTGAACGTTCTGGTCGCTGGCTAGCGTTAACGCCTGTCCCTGTGAGGTGGAGCGCAACTCCGAGTCGCGGTCATACCTGTAAATTTGTTCAATCATTCAAGTACTCAGAATTACCATGGCTTATTTTATCTTTGTTGAGACATCGATAGCACTGCCCTAATCAATTGTCTTCCTTCGCAAAAAGATCTGAGCGTCTGGGTCTGCCCCAATTCAACCATCAATTGGTGGCGCATTGTTCTTCGCTGCGTCCGAAGTGCTGTCCTTTCAGCCGTTGATGATCCGGGCAGCGAAAGCTCACTTTGTCCCGCATTGTCGCGGTTAGCACCGATCGCGCCGAATCTCGGGAATTAGTTGAGTTCCTTGCGATGCTCGACGTCTGACCAATGCTTGTTGATTGGTAATTTTCGTGCCCGCCGTGCGATATCATCGTATGTTACCGGCATGAAATCCCAAACATCGACGCCGACATTGACGGAATTTCGCGAACCGCGCCAGTTGTTGTGTACGTGCCCAAACAACTGGAGAGCTTCACGTCTTGCATGGTTCCATGTGATCATTGGGTAGTGACAAAGCGTATTTCGCTGCTTCTTTGGCCCATCGGGCACTTCGGCCATCAAAGAAACCGACGTCCAATCCAACGATTGGGTAAGATCGCCATCGTGATTGCCAACGATCAAGTGTTTACGCGCTCTGGGCAGCTGGCCAAATACTTGTTGTAGGTAAGCCGCATCCTTGGCTGGTGCGCCAAATGCAAAATCTCCAATAATCCACAGATCGTCCTCCGGCTTCACAACCTTCCACATGTTTTCGAGCAGGATGCCGTCCATATGAGACGCTGATCTGAAAGGACGGTCGCAAAACCGAATGACGTTCTCATGCCCAAAATGGGTGTCCGCCGTATACCAATTCGTCATCTTGCACTTCCAACTCTTAATGTTTTGTCCAGCCTCAGCATCTTCTGTTCTAAACCGCCACGGGGCGGCGCATATCTCGGGCGGTAACTCGCTTCCAGTCGAGGCCCTCGAATAAGGCCTCAAACTGGGATTTGTTCATGTTGATCATGCCGTCCTGAATACGAGGCCACTCAAAGCCTTTGCCTTCGATCCGCTTGTAAGTCATCACGAGGCCAGTGCCGTCCCACACAATAAGTTTGAGCCGGTCTGCTCGTTTCGAGCGGAAGATAAATATGGCACCGCTGAAGGGGTCGAGATCAAATTCATTCTGAACAATGGCCGCCAAGCCATCCATCCCCTTTCGGAAGTCGACCGGCTTGCTGGCCACGTAGAATTTGAAGTTGCCCGCTGGAGAAATCATGATCTGCTTTCGAATGCACGGATGAGGCCAACCAAGCCAGCGACGGGGTAATCAGATGGCAGCAACAATTCACAACCGGCGCGTTTGAAAACAATGTGACACATCTCGGTTTGTTCAACTGGCACATCATGCTGAACCTTGATCTCAGCAAATACTGGTGCCTGTTCCTGGACCTTTTGCCGCTTTGCCGAATTCTTCTGCTTCGGCCCCTTCCGCCAAGCGTAGGCGGTCTTGTCCGAAATCTGGCACGTCTTCTGGACGTCACCGATTGATAGCGTGCCGGATCTCATACGCTGCGCCATTTCGCGCTTGAATTTTGTGGGCCACAGACGGCGGCCATCTTTTCCGACAGGGATGGAGTAGCCGAAAGCATGGAAGACTTTATCGATTTTCTGATCACTTGAGAGTGCACCTAATGTTTGAGAGTTCATGATGCCTGTATCCTTTTGGACATCATATTTTCTCAAGTCGAATGTGCTAAGCCCCTATTTATGGGGTCAGATGCAACGCTTACGGAGCTTCCGCAGGGAAAGCTCACATTGTCCGGCGGGCCGTGAGTTCGGCCACCGTAGGACTTTGCACTCGCGGCGAAGGTTCGTTTCAGTGAAGCTGCATCGCGGCGGGGAATGACCAAATGAAGGTCCGGTTGGCGTCCTCCTCGTGATCCGGCGACGCGTTTGTTTCCGAGCCGTGATTTTCATTGATTTTGTGCTTGGGATTGTCGCGCCATACTGCAAACGCGTATATCGCCCCAAGGGGCGCTGATTTCTTGTTCTTATATTTTTGATTTTTGGTTGCGGGAGTAGGATTTGAACCTACGACCTTCAGGTTATGAGCCTGACGAGCTACCGGGCTGCTCCATCCCGCGCCAAATTGTTTGCTTCACGCGCATTTTTTTGAGTGAAGCCATCGATTTGAGAGATACGTTTTGTGCTTCTTTCTAGGTTTGGCGGTGACCTACTCTCCCACGTCTTAAGACGCAGTACCATCGGCGCGACGGCGCTTAACGGCCGAGTTCGGGATGGGATCGGGTGTTTCGCTCGCGCTATGACCACCAAACCGAGAAAGAAGCACAATATACCAAGTCAAGTTTCACAATGAAGTGTATGCTTTCAGATCAGTCAGCCTTGCTGTTACTGGATCAAATCAAGCCTATCGGACAATTAGTACCGGTCAACTGAATGCATTGCTGCACTTACATCTCCGGCCTATCGACGAGGTGGTCTACCTCGGTCCTCAGGGATACCTTGTTTTGAGGGGGGCTTCCCGCTTAGATGCCTTCAGCGGTTATCCTTTCCGATCATAGCTACCCAGCACTGCTCCTGGCGGAACAACTGGTACACCAGTGGATCGTTCACCCCGGTCCTCTCGTACTAGGGGCAACTCCTCTCAAGTATCCTACACCCACGGCAGATAGGGACCGAACTGTCTCACGACGTTCTAAACCCAGCTCACGTACCTCTTTAAACGGCGAACAGCCGTACCCTTGGGACCTGCTCCAGCCCCAGGATGAGATGAGCCGACATCGAGGTGCCAAACACTGCCGTCGATATGGACTCTTGGGCAGTATCAGCCTGTTATCCCCGGCGTACCTTTTATCCGTTGAGCGATGGCCCTTCCACTCGGGACCACCGGATCACTATGGCCGTCTTTCGACTCTGCTCGACTTGTCAGTCTCGCAGTCAGGCTGGCTTCTGCCATTGCACTCAACGAGCGATTTCCGACCGCTCTGAGCCAACCTTCGCGCGCCTCCGTTACGCTTTAGGAGGCGACCGCCCCAGTCAAACTACCCGCCACACAGGGTCCCGGATCCGGATAACGGACCGCGGTTAGACATCAAGCAGAACAAGGGTGGTATCTCAAGGAAGGCTCCACAGAAACTGGCGTTTCTGCTTCGAAGCCTACCACCTATCCTGCACATGTTCGGCCTAATGCCAATGTGAAGCTGTAGTAAAGGTGCACGGGGTCTTTCCGTCTAACCGCGGGAAGCCTGCATCTTGACAGGCAATTCA
>NZ_FXYE01000002.1:1240000-1412500 GCF_900184935.1 Actibacterium lipolyticum
CGCCATACCGATCGTGATGTAGGGGCGCTTTACGATGTCCTTCCAGATCAGTGATCCGTCCTGAACATCCAAAAACAGCCAGACCGCCAGATGCGCCACAATATAGAAGAACGCCAACAGACCGATGGCGCGGCGAAACTTGATCAGGTTCAATCCAGCGAACCGGCGCAGTGGCGTGATCGCCAATCCAACAACAAGCAGCTTCAGAGCGAACTGACCCAGCTCATGCTCTAGCGCTTTGATCGGCTCAACGCCCAAGCCACCGGTCAGGCCCAGCCAGAACACCCAAAGCCCCGGCAGCGGGCCGACAATATAAAGCGGCCACGCTGGAACCTTGCGAAGCGTGGCGTTGATCCGATCTGATACAGGCATCAATAAAGCTTCTTCAGGTCCATGCCGGCATAAAGGTCTGCAACTTCTTCCCCATAGCCATTGAACATCAGCGTCTCTTGCCGCTTAGAGAAAAGCCCGCCGCCAATGCGCCGTTCGGTCGCTTGGCTCCACCGTGGGTGATCCACAGTTGGGTTCACGTTGGAATAGAACCCGTATTCACGTGCATTGATCATGTTCCAAGTGGTTTCAGGCTGCTTATCCATCAAAGAGATGCGCACGATGGATTTGATCGACTTAAAGCCATACTTCCACGGCACCACCAAACGCAGCGGCGCGCCGTTCTGGTTTGGCAGGGGTTCGTCATACAGCCCGGTCGCCAGAATGGTCAGCGGGTTCATCGCCTCATCCAACCGAAGCCCTTCGCGATAGGGCCAATCCAAAAGTGGGCGGCGCTGGCCGGGCATCTCTTCGGGGCGAACCAGCGTTTCGAAGTAAACGTATTTGGCAGAGGGTTGAACGCCCACGCGCGCCAGCAGCGTGCTCAACTCGAACCCGACCCACGGCACGATCATCGACCACGCCTCAACACAGCGGAACCGATAGATACGCTCTTCTAGCGAAACACCGGACAACAGATCGCCCAGATCATAAGAACCCGGCTTGTCCACCAGCCCGTCAATCTGAACCGCCCATGGATCCGTCGTAAGCCCGCCTGCGTTTTGCGCCGGGTCTTCCTTATCGGTCCCGAACTCATAGAAGTTGTTGTAGTTCGTGATCTCCTCAAGCGTATTTGGGGCTTCAGTCGTGGAATATGCGCTTGGCGCACCACCCAGGCCCGCAATCGCCGGGCTGGCAACAAGTGCTGCCGCGCCGGTCAAAAGCTGTCGCCGATTCAGAAATGCCTGTTTCGGCGTTACGTCAGACCAGTTCAGGTCACTCTTCCAGCGATGGGCCATATTAATCCTCAAAGATTTGCGTCTATCACCATTTAGGGCGTGCGGCCCGAAGGCCGAAAACAATTCAACTCACGTTCTCGTTGGCAAGATCGGTGCGTGGGAATACTTCGTTCATCGGGCGTGACGACCCATCGGGCTGTACGATCCGAACATGACGCCGGCGCATCAGCCGCGGTTCTGCCACACCGACCGAATGCGCGATCATCTCTACCTCATCGATGACGGAACGCGCGTATCTGGCGACGCGTTTGTATTTGCTTTCGACCACCAGACCCTTTTGCAAATGCGGATCGTGCGTGGTGATGCCGGTTGGGCAGGTGTTCTTGTTGCACTTAAGCGCCTGAATGCAGCCCAGCGCGAACATGAACCCGCGCGCCGAGGTGACAAAGTCCGCCCCACCCGCAATTGCCCAAGCCACATCACCGGGGTTCACCAGCTTCCCGCTAGAGATTAAGCGGATGCGATCATGAAACCCATACGCATCGCGCAGGTCCGAAACGATCAGCATCGCCTCGCGGATCGGGACACCGACCAAATCCATCAGCGGCATGGGCGATGCACCGGTTCCGCCCTCGCCGCCATCAATGGCGATGAAATCCGGCGCCGAGTCTTCGCCGCGTTCGTGGATCAGGCGGAACAGCTCTTTAAAGGGTTCCGCCGCGCCCACCACGGTTTTGAAACCAACAGGCTTTCCCGTCACCTCGCGGACATGGGCGATCATGTCCAGCAGGTCGTCCCAACTGTCGATGTCGACATGCCGGTTTGGGGAATAGCT
This sequence comes from Actibacterium lipolyticum, assembly GCF_900184935.1. Taxonomy (GTDB): domain Bacteria; phylum Pseudomonadota; class Alphaproteobacteria; order Rhodobacterales; family Rhodobacteraceae; genus Actibacterium_A; species Actibacterium_A lipolyticum. Next base: position 1,242,065 of record NZ_FXYE01000002.1, read on the forward strand.
GTCCTTGCCCTCGGGAATGCCGCGGATCTGCGCGATTTCTTCGTTGACCTTTGCGCCGGGCAGGATGCCGCCCTTACCGGGCTTGGCACCTTGCGCCAGCTTGATCTCGAACATCTTCACCTGATCATGTGCGGCGACGGCCCTTAGCTTGTCATCGTCCAAACGGCCGAACTCATCCCGGACCCCGTATTTCGCCGTGCCGATCTGATAGACGATGTCGCAGCCACCGATCAGGTGATAGGGCGAAAGCCCCCCTTCCCCGGTGTTCAACCAAACGCCCGCCTCTGCCGCGCCTCGGCTTAATGCCTCGACAGCGGGTCGCGAAATGGCACCATAACTCATCCCCGAAATATTGAAGATTGAAGGGGCACTATAAGGAACGCGCGCGCGAGGGCCGATCAACATCGGTTCAGTCGAGGCGAATTGGTTGTCCAATGGCGGGAAAGCTGCGTTCACAAAAATCGCTGTGCCCGGCACATTCAGGTTCCGCGTTGACCCAAACGCCACCGTGTTCCCCTTCCCCTGCGAAGCACGGCCGACCCAGTCCCGCTGCGCACGGTTGAACGGCATTTCTTCGCGGTCCATCGCAAAGAAGTACTGCCGGAAAAACTCGCCCAGAGTGGTGAACAAATGCCGGAACCGCCCAATCACAGGATAGTTGCGGCGGACAGCATCCCCCGTTTGCAGCCTGTCGATCACAAACAGCACGACGGCGGCTAAAACCAACACCCCCAGCACCAGCACAAAGCCCAGCGCCAAATACTCCAACACACGCGCAACCCAGTTCATCACAAATTCCTACTGCTTTCATTTGACCTTGATCATGGTCGTTGTTCTGCTTGAGCTTACACTGCGTTGAGTGAAAGACTTCGACAACCCTCTGTGAGACTCAGAGGCATATGGGAGGATATTGTGAAAAATTTGCTCGCACTAACAGCAGCCGCGCTGATCACAGCGCCCGCTTTCGCACAAGACGCCGTCACTTACACCACCAGCGACAGCTTTGATGATGTCGTCTTTGCACTGGAAAACGCGGTCATTGGTCAGGGACTTGTGATCGACAGCGTCAGCCACACCGGCGATATGCTGGAACGCACAAAGGGCGACGTTGGTTCGGATGTAACGCTGTTCACCAAGGCCGATGTGTTCAGCTTCTGCTCTGCCGCGCTTTCGCGCAAGGTGATGGAGGCGGATTACACCAACATTCAGTTCTGCCCCTATGACATCTTCATTTACACCCGCCCCGATGCGCCGGGTGAAACAGTGGTGGGATATCGCACCTTCCCCGAAGGTCCGATGCAGGAAATTCAGGCCCTGATGGATAGCATCGCGAAAGAAGCCGCCGGGGTCGAATAACCGCGGATCACTTCACAACGGGTCACCATCACACACAAAACTGTGATTGGAAAAAACGGAAAGGCCGGGCTTAGCGCTCGGTCTTTTTTCGTCAAGGCCGATGCGCGGAAATTGCCGGTCATCCAAGTGCACGCCCCTCCCGTAAGTCGTTTGATTGCTCAGAATGGGCCGTCTTGCACCCAAGGGAGATTTGATATGATCCGCCGAACCTTTTTGACCCTCGCCGCCACGGCCATGCTTTGCGCGCCAGCCTTTGCTGGTGGCCATTCCAAAGACATCGTTGATACCGCTGTCGAAGCGGGCAGCTTTACCACCCTTGTCGCCGCCGTACAGGCCGCAGGCTTGGTCGAAACGCTGAAGGGTGATGGCCCCTTCACCGTGTTCGCCCCCACGGATGACGCCTTCGCCGCCCTGCCTGAAGGCACGGTTGAAAACCTGCTGAAGCCCGAAAACAAAGGCACGCTGACCGCGATCCTGACCTATCACGTCGTACCCGGCAAAGTGATGTCCACCGACCTTAGCAACGGCATGATGGCCGCAACCGCCGAAGGGTCCGAAGTGACGATCATGACCGAAGGCGGCGTGATGGTTGATAAGGCCAACGTCGTGCAGGCCGACATCGAAGCCTCTAACGGCGTGATCCACGTGATCGACGCGGTCATCCTTCCACCATCCGCAATGTAATGACCTGCGGGCGGGACACCCCGCCCGCCACCAACAACAATCAAGGGACTTTTACAATGAACCGAAGAATTGCACTTAAAGGTATTGCCGCACTTGGTTTCGCGGGCGCATTGGCCGCCTGTACGCCGATGACCTCAACACCAGACATCGTCGATATCGCCGCGTCGAACGACGACTTTTCAACCCTCGTCGCCGCTGTCCAAGCAGCCGGATTGGTCGACACATTGAAAAGCGATGGCCCGTTCACAGTCTTCGCCCCAACCAACGCCGCCTTCGCCGCACTTCCTGCTGGAACGGTTGAGACGCTGCTGAAGCCCGAAAACAAAGATCAGCTGGTACAGATCCTTACCTACCATGTCGTGCCCGGCGCGATTACGTCTGACCAACTGGCAGGCCAACGCCTGAATGTTGCAACCGTGCAGGGCGACACTGTCCACGTTGATGGCACCAACGGCGTCAAAGTGAACAAGTCGAACGTCACAAGCGCCGACATTATTGCCTCAAACGGCGTCATCCACGTGATCGACGCTGTTCTGCTACCGAAATAAGGCAGCCGCAAAACAAAAAAGCCCCCGCAACACCGGTTGCGGGGGCTTTCGTTTCATCAGGTCATTTAGTGAACGACTGCATCGTCGGGCTTGAGCCGGTTCGTGGCCCCGACCTTATCGCCGATGATCAACCCTTCGGTCCCAGCAGTCACAGTGATGGTGTCGCCATCCATCACGTCACCGGCCAGTATCCGCTCGGCCAACTGATCTTGCAGCGCACGCTGGATGACGCGCTTCAACGGGCGGGCACCGAAAACTGGGTCATACCCTTCGTCGGCCAACCATTTCGTCGCGCCTTCGTCCAGGTCCAGCGTAATGTTCCGCCCGGCCAGACGCTTGGCCAAACGAGACAGCTGAATCTTGACGATCCCATCCATATCGCCGCGGCTAAGCCGATCGAAGATGATGGTTTCATCCAGACGGTTCAGGAACTCTGGCCGGAAATGCGCCCGGACGGCATCCATCACATCGCGCTTGGCATCCGCACTGTCAGCCCCTTCGGGCAGCTGGCTAAGCGCCTGCGAGCCAAGGTTCGACGTCAGAATGATCAGCGTCTGTTTGAAGTCCACCGTGCGGCCCTGACCATCGGTCAGCACACCATCGTCCAGAACCTGCAACAGTACGTTGAACACATCCGGGTGGGCCTTTTCGACCTCGTCGAACAGCACAACCTGATACGGACGGCGACGCACGGCTTCGGTCAACACGCCACCTTCGTCATACCCAACATACCCCGGAGGGGCACCGATCAGACGCGCGACCGCGTGTTTCTCCATGAATTCACTCATGTCGATCCGCACCATCGCGTTGTCGTCATCGAACAGGTATTCGGCCACGGCCTTGGTCAGTTCGGTCTTACCCACACCGGTTGGCCCAAGAAACAGGAACGAACCAAGCGGCCGGTTTTCATCGTTCAGGCCAGCCCGCGCACGGCGCACCGCGTTGGACAACGCAGTTACCGCTGATTTCTGGCCGATCACGCGCTTGCCAAGCTCCTCTTCCATACGAAGCAGCTTGTCACGCTCCCCTTCCAGCATCTTGCTGGTTGGAATGCCTGTCCAGCGTTCGACCACTTGGGCGATCTGTTCTGGGCGCACGGCCTCTTCGACCATGACGTCGTCATCGGCCTCTTCCGCATCGGCCAGCTTTTTCTCAAGCTCGGGGATCACGCCATAGGAAAGCTCCCCAGCTTTGGCCAGATTGCCTTCGCGCTTGGCATGGTCCAGCTCGGCCCGCGCTTTATCCAGCTGCTCTTTCAGATCGCGCGCGCCTTCCAGCTTGTCGCGTTCTGCCTGCCACTGAGCCGTCATTTCAGACGAGCGTTGCTGAAGGTTGGAAAGCTCCTCCTCCAACTTCTCAAGCCGGTCTTTGGAGGCTTTGTCGTCCTCTTTCTTCAACGCTTCGGCTTCGATCTGCTTTTGCAGGATTTCACGGTCCAGCGCATCCAGTTCTTCTGGCTTGCTGTCCACTTCCATCCGCAGGCGGCTGGCGGCTTCGTCCATCAGGTCGATCGCCTTGTCCGGCAGAAAACGGTCCGTGATATAGCGGTGCGAAAGCGTCGCCGCCGACACCAGCGCCGAGTCCGAAATCCGCACACCGTGGTGCAGTTCATACTTTTCTTTAATACCGCGCAGGATGGAAATCGTGTCTTCCACCGTCGGTTCATCCACCATCACAGGCTGGAACCGGCGGGCAAGGGCCGCGTCTTTTTCAACGTGCTTGCGGTATTCATCCAACGTGGTCGCACCGATACAGTGCAGCTCACCACGCGCAAGGGCGGGTTTGATCAGGTTGGCGGCATCCATCGCGCCATCGGTTTTGCCCGCGCCAACCAGCGTGTGCATTTCGTCGATGAACAGGATGATCTCACCTGCGGCGGCTTCGATCTCTTTCAGGATCGCCTTCAGACGCTCCTCAAACTCACCGCGATATTTCGCGCCAGCAATCAGCGCGCCCATATCAAGCGCCATCAGCTTTTTGTTCTTCAGGCTTTCGGGCACGTCGCCATCGATAATCCGCAGGGCAAGGCCTTCGGCAATCGCGGTTTTACCCACGCCCGGCTCACCGATCAGAACAGGGTTGTTCTTGGTCCGGCGCGACAACACCTGCATGGCGCGGCGAATTTCTTCGTCCCGTCCGATGATCGGGTCGATCTTGCCTTCTTCGGCCGCCTCGGTCAGGTCGCGCGCGTATTTCTTCAGCGCGTCATAGCCTTCTTCGGCGCTTGCCGTATCGGCGGTGCGGCCCTTGCGAATGTCGTTGATCGCGGAATTGAGGTTCATCGCCGTAACCGAACCCGCATCCAACGCGTCCTTGGCCTTGGATTTCACCACGGCCAGCGCCGTTAGAATGCGTTCAACCGGCACAAAGCTGTCGCCTGCCTTGGTGGCAAGCTTCTGCGCCTCGTCCAGCACTTTGCCGGTGGACTGATCCAGATAGGTCTGGCCCGCGTCGCCGGTAACTTTCGGAATTTTTGTCAGGGCTGCATCCACAGCCTCTACCACGCGTTCGGGCGACCCGCCCGCGCGTTTGATCAGGTTGCTGGCAAGCCCCTGATCGTCATCCATCAATGCTTTCAAAAGATGTTCGGGCGCCAACCGTTGATGGCTTTCCCGCATAGCGATGGTTTGTGCGGCCTGAAGGAAACCGCGTGACCGCTCCGTGAACTTCTCCATGTCCATCGGCAATTCTCCTTTTCTATAAGCGCTTGCCCCTTAGATCGCCCGACTATGCGGCACGACCCATTCACAAGCCTTGATCTGGATGTGGCGTTTGATGCGCCTGTGTTCAAGATGCGTAACGTCACTGGGGGAAAAAACCGCGATAGTTCTCCTTTTGCGCGAGTCGCCGAAATACTAGGTTCCATGAAACACGGTGGAATGAGCGCGACAAACGACCCGATTCAAGGGTTCGTGAAGGGCACAAGAAACTACGACGGAACTTTTCGGCCCTTCCGTTTGTTAAATATCAAAGCTCAAAACCCAACCTACCGCGTAGACGAGAGGAGTTTGACATGACTCAGGAACAGACCCGCATAGCCGCGCTTTCATATGACGCAGCGCTACACCGCTTTCGCGGTGCGGTTGAGTTCCGCGCGATGGGCCAAGCCCCCAGCCGCGTAGAAGTTGATATTCCCGGTGATGTGCGCTGGTCGCATGATCGCATTGTCCGCACGGTAATGAACGCCGCTCAAGCGGCTAGAACCTGAGGTAGTATCGATGCGTATTCTGAATGCCCGCGTAAAAAAGGCCCGTTATGCCCGCGACTTCGGCATGGTCGAAGCGATTGTAACGCTGCTTGTAAAAGACACGCTTCGTCCGGTTCCCTATGAAATGGACGTGATGGCCTTCGCCCCGCGCGACATGCACCGCAAACCCGGCGCGCTTCGGTCCTATTTGATCGAACACGCCAAAAAACTGAACGAACGCAGTTCCGAGATTACGAAAAACCGCTTTGCTGCCCCCGCAGCCTGATACCTTCGCTTCCCTCCCCCCTAGCGTTATCGGGTAGGTAATTCGCAGTTAAGTGGTTCCTAAAAGGGCACGGCCATTCCCTCCAGGCTGTGCCCTTTTTTATTTGCGCCTACGTCCGTGCCTTACGCCGCTTCATCCGGCTGGCACCTAATACGGCGAATCCACCCAGCAAAAGCAGCCCCGTCGCAGGAAGCGGCACTGGTGCGACCTGACTGATGGTAATCGTGGCGATTGAAAACGCACCGGGGTTAGCGGTGAAATCGATCAAGCCACCATCCAACGGGCCAAGCGGTGTCTGAACACCAGCGAAATCCAACAAACTAGAAGCCCGCTGAACCGTGCCGTTTTCTGCCGCGCCTGCCGTTGCTTCTTGTCCGATCACAAAGGCCGGGCCGCGCAAAGGGTCATTTACCTCTGTCCCGGCGTCAAACAGGAAGCTGCCGGTCACGTCAATCGTGACGTCCCCTGTGTAAAGCCCGGCAGAATCGAACAACTGATGAGCCGTCGGATCATCGCTTCCTAAAAAGGTGTCGTTTGACGGAACGATCATCGACAAAAAGCTGAAATAGAGTTCCTCGGTCGGGTTCAGCGTTATCGTCACGCTTGTGCTTTCACCGGGGTCGATGGTGGGCGGCCCGCTTTGAGGTGCGGCGATCACCACGCTTGTCGCGTTCGGATCAGCGGCAGCAAGTTCCCCCGGAAGGCCGCTGACATCACCCAGCTCTGCGATACTTTGCAATCCGGCGCTGGCTGCGCTGCCCACATCGAACGGGTCATAAGACCCATCGTGAAACGCGCCAAACAATGGCGTGATCGCAAATCCACCGATGGGCGCATTGTTGGTGATTGTTATTTCCAAGGTCGTCGCCGCAGCAGGTGCCGCAATGGCTCCTCCGCTGGCGATAGCCAAGGCAAAAGCCGCCATACGGCCCTGTCTTATGTTCAACATGATTTTCCCCACGAAAATTGGATCGTTGTGAAATTATGGCCCCACCAAAACCGGTGGGCCGCAGGAAAAATCCTCTGATCAAAGGGCGCTTCGGGCAAATGAACTTGCGGTCTCTTTTCTGTGAAAACGCGTTTGTGATTGATCATCGGGCCAGCCCAGAACGTTGCCATTTACCCAACCGCCCGCTATCGACGCCCCGTAAAAGGAGTGCGCCCATGACCGCCCAAACCGCAAATGACCGCCTTATCGTTGCCCTTGATGTGCCCGATGCCCTGTCTGGGCTTCAGATGGCAGAACAAATCGGCGATGCCGTGTCGTTCTACAAAATCGGTCTTGGGATGCTTACTGGCGGTGGGCTGGCCCTTGCGCAAGAACTGAAAGACGAACACGGCAAGCGCATCTTCCTTGATATGAAGCTTTTCGATATCGGCGCCACGGTTGAAAAAGCGGTGCGTGGTCTGGTTCAGTTCGACATTGATTTCCTAACCGTCCACGGCGACCCGCATGTCGTGCGTGCCGCGGCCGAAGGGAAAGGTGGCTCTGACACGAAAATCCTTGCCGTCACGATCCTCACGTCGATGGACCGCGCCGATCTGGATGCGAACCTGATCAAGCCCGGCGATGTCCAAGACATCGTTCTGGAACGCGCCGCTATCGCGCTGGAGGCTGGCGCGGACGGCCTTATCGCCTCGCCGCACGAAGCGGCCCTGATCCGCGCCCTGCCACAGGCCGAAGGCAAGTTGATTGTAACGCCGGGCGTGCGCCCTGCCGGTGCTGAACTGGGCGACCAAAAACGTGTGGCAACCCCGGCGCAGGCGGTTACGGACGGTGCAGATCACATCGTTGTGGGCCGCCCGATCTGGCGCGCTGACGACCCGCGCACTGCCGCGCAGGCCGTTCAGGCAGAACTTGCCTCGGTGAAAGCACCGGCACCAAACCGGTTCTAATAGGCGACTGTGAACACCTGTTTGATATGGGCGGGGGTTTCCACCTCGTCCATGAAGGCAATGGCATAGTCTTCTGCGGAAATCGCGCTGGTGCCTTCGGCGTCGCTTAACAATACGTCGCCGCCGACGCGAAACGTGCCTGTCCGCGCGCCAGGTGCAATCTGTGCTGCTGGCGCGACAAACGACCAATCCAGCGTGCTTTGGGCCAGCGCATCGCGAACCGCCTTCATACCCGTTGCCTCTGGCACAATTTCGGGCGGCAGCACATTCAGCACCGGTGTGCCATCCGGCAAGTTCAGCGTACCTGCACCACCGACAACGACGACCCGCTTCCCAAGATTGGACGCCGCGCCAATAAGCGCCGCGCCAAGGGCAGTGGCATCCGCAACCGCATCGCCCGTCGAACGCGGGGACGACGCGGAAAGGATCACGTCAGCCTCTGCCGCCTTGGCCTGCAATGCATCTGCGTCTGTCGCATCAACCTTTACCGGCGTCACGCCTGCTCCCTGAACGATGTTTTCGGGCGCACGGCTTGCCGCCACAACCTGATGGCCTCGGGCGGTCGCCTCGGCCAGAATTCGCGAACCGATCATCCCGCTCGCGCCAATTAGAAACAGTTTCATTTTAACCTCATCCGTATTAAGTTACGATAAGTAACTACATACGAAGACGGCACCACCTGCGTAATACGCATTCTTTGGTCTCATAGTATCAAGAAGGGAACCGCCATGCCCCCCGCACGACGAAGCGAAAACTTTGACTGCCCGATCCGCGATGTGCTGGACCGCATGGGCGACGCGTGGAGCCTGCTTGTGATGATGGAACTGTCGCGCGGGCCATGCCGGTTTAATGCCCTGCGGCGCGTGGTGGATGGGATTTCGCAGCGGATGCTTTCGGTCACGCTGCGCCACTTGGAACGTGACGGGCTGGTCAGCCGCACGGTACTGCCCCTGTCGCCCCCGCAGGTCGAATACGCCCTAACGGATATGGGCCACAGCTTGGTTGAACGCACCGAACTTATGCGCCAATGGGCGGTGGAAAATCAGGCCGCCGTGCGCATTGCCCGCGCCGAATACGACAGTCGGACGGCAGCGGCCTGAAAGCTTAATTATCGTTGATATCAGTGTCGAAGGTTTTCACTTGGCCACCCTTCAGCCCGAAGACCTTGCGCAAGGCAAACCAAGCCGCCAGCGAAACCAGCGCAAAGATCAGCGCCAAAGTCGCCCAATGCGGCGTCAGACCAAGCGCCAAAAGCCCGCCCGTCGCGGCCGCCCCAATGGCAAACCCTAAAAAGACAAAACCCGGAGCGAGAACTTCGAGGATGGCCAGCACAACCGCGCCAGCCAGCCAGACCCACCAAAGCGCCCACATTACCCACGACCTTTCAGCATTTTGAACGCATCGCCAAACGCCTCTAGCGCGTTGGCGGGAACGATCACGGTCTGCTTGCCAGAACCCTGCCCAACAACGGTCAGCGCCTCGACCTGCTTCAGCGCGACCTGATATTGCGCCGCTTCGATACCGTGTTCTGCGATTGCCTTGGCAACAACCTCTGTCGCGAACGCCTCTGCCTCGGCCGAAATCCGGCGGGCTTTGGCAACCTGCTCAGCCGCGTAAAGCTCTGCGTCGGCAGACAGTTCGACGGCGCGTTTTTTACCCTCGGCCTCTGTCACATTGGCGCGGCGGGCGCGTTCTGCATTCAACTGCTGCAGCATCGCCTCGCGGGTGGCCTGATCAAGGTTCACGTCCAAAATCTCGGCACGCGTCACTTCGATGCCCCAGTCATCCACCGCATCTTCGACCGACCCTTTGATCGTCGAAATCAATTCGGCGCGGTTGGATTGCACCTCGTCCAGTTCCATCATGCCGATCTGGGCACGCACGATACCCGCCACCGTGGTCGAGATCGCCGCATCAACATCGCGAATACGATAGACTGTCTTTTCAGGCTCTAGAATGCGGTAAAAGACGCTGGTTTCCACCTGAACCAACACGTTGTCAGATGTAATTGCATCTTGCGAGGCCGTGGGCAGCTGTCGTTCCAGAACCGACACCTTGTGCGCCACGCGATCAAGAAACGGCACGATCAGGTTCAAGCCGGGGCCAAGCACCGAATGCAGACGGCCGAACCGCTCCACCACATATTTTTCAGACTGCGGAACAACCCGGACCCCCAGCAGGATGCAAAGAATAACAAAGGCTGCAAGCAGCAGGATCACCAGATTCCCACCAACCAAATCTGCCAATACCGATTGAAGATCCATAATTTTTACCCAATTCTATTTTCGCGCAGTATCCCAGCAGTGGCCGCCAAACTAAACTCCTTTTCGCGGAGCGTTGGGGGTTATACTTCGAACTGACACTACCCGGACACACCCGATGCAAGCCCTTTGCCGTGACTGCCTAAGCGTTTTTGAAAACGCGCCGCGCTGCCCCGATTGCCGCAGCCCGCGGGTGACTGCGCATGACGAACTGTTCGGGCTGACCATCGCGCATATGGATTGCGACGCTTTTTATGCCAGCGTCGAAAAACGCGACAATCCGGAACTTGCCGACAAGCCGGTCATCATCGGCGGTGGGCGGCGTGGTGTGGTTTCAACCGCGTGCTATGTGGCGCGTATCAGGGGCGTGCGATCGGCGATGCCCATGTTCAAGGCGTTGAAGCTTTGCCCTGACGCGGTGGTGATCAAACCGCGCGGGTCCGTCTATGCCGAAGTGTCCAAACAGATCCGCGCGATGATGGAGGAGCTGACCCCCTCAATCGAACCCCTATCCTTGGACGAAGCGTTTTTGGACATGACCGGCACGGAAAAGCTGCACGGTGCCCCGCCCGCGGTCATGCTGGCAAAGCTGCTGAAACGGATGGAAGATGAACTGGGCCTGTCCGGCTCCATCGGGCTTAGCCACAACAAATTCTTGGCCAAAGTCGCGTCGGACCTGGATAAGCCACGTGGGTTTTCCGTGATCGGCAAAGCCGAAACCATGGCGTTTCTGGAACACAAACCCGTCCGCATGATCTGGGGCGTTGGCGCAGCGGCGCAATCTTCGCTGGAACGGGCCGGCATACGCACCTTCGCGGACCTGCGCCGTTGGGAAAAACGTGATCTGGAAGCGCGGTTCGGTGGCTTCGGCGAACGTCTGTGGCACCTTGCACGCGGCGAAGACAAGCGCCGGGTTTCGGCCCATGCACCGCTGAAAAGCATCTCGAAAGAGACCACCTTTTTCGAAGACACCTCCAGCCTTGATATCCTTGATGGGCATATCTGGCGGCTGGCCGAACAGGTTGCCGACCGCGCCAAGGCCAAGGGCAAAGCCGGGCGCGTCGTTGTGCTTAAACTGAAACGTTCAAACCACAGCCTGATTACCCGGCGCACCTCCCTGCATGATGCCACGCAGATGGCTGATCGCCTTTATCGTACCGCGCGGAACTTGTTTGATCAGGTTGGGGATCAAGGCCCATATCGGCTGATTGGTGTCGGTTTGGCCGACATTTCCGCCGCCGAAGCCGCCGATTCATCGGGTGATTTGCTGGACCCGCAGGCGAAACAACGCGCAAAAGCCGAACGCGCCACTGACGAGATTCGCAAAAAGTTTGGTCGCGACGCGATTCTAAAAGGCCGCGCGCTACGCTGACCTTATTCAGCGGCCATTGGCAGTTCATCCCGCCCAATGGCCACAATCTCAGCGATGACAGAGGCGATCACACGGCGGAAATTTTGGAAGTTGCCATTCGGGCGGACCATCTGTTCGTTCATGTAAAGCGAACGGTCAATTTCGATTTGCACGGCATGCTGCGACTTCGACGGGCGGCCATAATGCTGCGTGATGTAAGCCCCTGCAAAGGGTGCGTTACGCGCGACCTTCAGCCCCGCCTTTACGAAGGCAGCCTCTAGCCGTTCCATAATGTCACCGTGGGCGGCGGCGCCGAACCGATCCCCCAACACGACTTCGGGGCGCGGCTGGCCCGACCGGGTGATCCCATCAATCGCTTCGTGCGGCATAGAGTGACAGTCGATCAAGATGGCTTCGCCAAAGGTATCGCGGCTTTCATCCAACAATTCCTGAAGCTTACTGTGGTAAGGATGCCAATGTTCGTCCAATCGCGCCTGCGCCTCACTTAACCCCATTTTGCCGGATTGAATGGCACGACCATTCGCAACAACACGTGGAATCACGCCCAGCCCCGAACTGACCCGCGGATTATGAGAGCTTTTCTTGACCCCCTCAATCAACGCCGGATCCAGCTCATCCGGGCTGCGATTCAGATCGACATAGGCCCGTGGCAAACAGGCGGAGAGCAGCGGCGCGCCCATGGATGGCGCATCCGAGAACAGCAAATCGACAAATGCGTCTTCGGAAGATCGCACCGCATGTTCATCCAGAACCGATTTTCTTAGGAATGCCCAAGGATATTCTCGCCCACTGTGCGGCGAAGAAAACACGACACTTGTGGTGCGCGCGTCGGGCATTAAAAGGGAATACGGCGACTTGGACATACCTACTCCTGACTCGATAACTTTATAACGACAAATAGGAAGTTGCCAAAAGCCCTTGAACCCTTTTCCGACTCCTTTTATAGACACGCGAACCGACGCGGTCCCTCCGCGTCCTTATCTTTTGGGGACGACGGGATCTGGCGGTGACGGGCGGTTAGCTCAGCGGTAGAGCACTACGTTGACATCGTAGTGGCCACTGGTTCGATCCCAGTACCGCCCACCATGAATTTGCTGTCTTTACAGACAGATAGTGCAACCTAGGCGCACGCAGCGCCGCGAATGAGGAGAAGACCCATGAAGGTCAGGAACTCGCTCCGCTCGCTTAAGCAGCGTCACCGCGACTGTCGCGTCGTGCGCCGCAAGGGCCGTGTCTACGTCATCAACAAGACGCAGCGCCGCTTTAAAGCCCGTCAGGGCTAAGCGATCAACGGATCAAAATTTAAAAGCCGTCCCTTCGTGGGGCGGCTTTTTTCGTTTCAAACATGCGCTTATTGCGCCTGATCAAAGTGACCCTGCCGCGAATCTGTGAGGTTGGCCCTGTCGGATGCCACCTCAACGCCCTGCCAACTGCTCAGAGATTCGCATGACCACCCAGCACACAGACACCGCGTCGCCGAACATTGCGCTTGTTCCCAACCTGCCAGCAGTTTCAAAACCTGTTCCGCCCGTGCCGAACGGGAACACACCAACACCGCACCCCTATGAAACGCTCGACCGGGCGTCGCGGGCGATGCAGGCGCGGCTAACCAACGGGGTGTCCCCCCATGCTGCTGCGGCGGCGCTGGCAGACTGGCTGATGCACTTATCCCGCGCACCGGGCCGTCAGGTGGAATTGGCCGAACGCGCGCAGGCCAACCTGACCAAACTTGCGCTTTATTGCGGACAGACTGGGGCCGCGGCGCCGTTCACCCCGCACCAAAACGATCACCGTTTCAGTCACGAAGGCTGGAACAAGCCGCCGTTCAATCTGTGGAAGCAATCGTTTCTGGCAACCCAAGACTGGTGGGAACACGCAACATCCGAAGTTCGTGGCACGCGCAAACATTCAAGCGATCGCGTGGGTTTTATGACGCGGCAATTCCTTGATGTGTTTTCGCCTTCCAACTACCCGCTGCTGAACCCAGAAATATTGCAGGTTACGGCGGAAACCGGCGGGCAAAACCTTGTCGAAGGCGCGCAGAACTTCACCAAAGACATGTTGGCGAAACTGTCCGGCACACCTGCGTCCGAGGAAGCCAAGTTTCAGGTCGGCCACAACCTAGCCTGCACCCCCGGCGAAGTTGTTTTCCGAAATGAGCTGTTTGAGCTGATCCAATACGCCCCGCAAACCGAACAGGTCAAAGCAGAGCCGATCCTGATCGTTCCCGCATGGATCATGAAATACTACATCCTTGATCTTAGCCCCGAAAACTCTTTGATCCGCTATCTGGTGTCCAAGGGTTACACCGTCTTTGCGATTTCATGGCGCAATCCGTCGGCCGAACAGCGTGACCTTTCCCTTGATGATTATCGCCGTCTTGGCGTGATGGCGGCGCTGGATGCTGTTGGTCAGATTGTCCCTGACCAAAAGATCCACGCCTGCGGGTACTGTCTGGGTGGCACAATCCTTTCCATCGCTGCGGCCACGATGGCACGGGAAAACGACGCCCGGCTTGCCTCTATTACGCTTTTGGCGGCGCAAACGGATTTCACAGAAGCAGGCGAATTGATGATGTTCCTTGATGAAAGTCAGGTCGCCTATCTGGAAGATATGATGTGGGATCAGGGCTATCTAAAGCAGGAACAGATGGCCGGAGCATTTCGCGCCCTACGCGCCGAAGACCTGATCTGGACCCGCGCCGTGCGCCGCTACATGCTTGGCCAAGACGACGCCCAGTTCGACATTTCGGTCTGGAACGCGGATGCCACCCGAATGCCATACCGAATGCATTCTGAATACCTGCGAAGTCTGTTTCTTGAAAACCGCCTGACAGGCGGGCGCTTTTCTGTCGAAGGCAAGGTCATTGCCCTGAAAGATATCAGCGCGCCCTTTTTCGTGTTGGGAACCGAACGGGACCATATCGCGCCGTGGCGGTCGGCCTATAAAACCGCGCTGTTCACCGATTCAGATCTGACGTTCGTGCTTACAAAGGGCGGCCATAACGGCGGGATTCTAAGTGAACCGGGGCATCGCGGGCGACATTACCGGATCGGTCACCGCGCACCGGGCAAGCTGTATATGGACCCCGACACATGGGCGCAAAAGCATCCGGCCAAAGACGGTTCGTGGTGGGATGAATGGGCCAACTGGCTGAACGGGAAAAGCAGCCCCGATCTGGTTCATCCGCCCCAGATGGGCGACCCGGAACAGGGCCTGCCCATCTTGGCCCCCGCACCGGGGACCTATGTCTTTCAAAAATAGGCGCGACCAACTTACTTAAAGATCGAATCCGCCATCAGGCGCACCACGGTTTCCTGGTTCAGATAACCAGTCACCGTAATCTGGCGGGCCGTCTGATAGCGGCGGATCGCGCGGCGAGTCTTATCATCGAACACGCCGTCAACCGCGCCGGGTTTCAGCCCCAGCGCCTGAAGCCGTTCTTCGATCAAACGGCGGGTGCCAGAGTTCAGGCGCAGGTTCTGTTCGATCCGTTCTGCCCGGGCAATCTCATCGGCGTTCTGATCTGCCTGCGTCATCTCGGCGATGCGGGCTTTGGCGTCTTCGGCAAAGGCGCCGCTTGGCATTGCCGTCAGATAATCGCGATAGGCCGCTTCGGTATTGGCCTGCACCGCAACATCCCACGCCGCGCGATCCTGTGCGGCGGCCTCGGCGCGCTTGCCTTCGTCAATAACGGCCAGACGTTCTTGGGCGACTTCGGCGAAGACCCCGTCGGGATAACGTTTCAGATACACACGCAGGCCCGCCTCGTCCCCGGCGGCACCAGTTTCCGCCCAATAGGCCCGGTCCTGTCGTTCTTGTTCAACCCGGCGGGCTTCTGCCTCTGCTTCCAGTTCTGCGGCACGTTTTTCGGCCTGCGCATCAAGCCGCGTCAGTTGATCACGCGTCAGATAGCTGGTCGCATCAAAGGCGTTTTCCTGCTGCCACTTGGTGATGGCCCCGCGCGATCCTGGCCCGAAAATTCCGTCGATGCCACGGGGGTTGTAATCAAGGATGGACAGGTCCCGCTGAATTTCACGGCGCTGATCACGATTGAGGTTCAGCGCCTCTTCCGCCAACCGCGCGGCACGGTTGGGTTCGGCGCGGATTTCTTCGATCTTGGCCTGCGCCAGCGCCGCGTGTTCACCATCAGGATAACGTTTCAAATAGGCCGCATACCCATCCTCAGAGTCTTGGGCGACGGTGGCGTCCCAATACGCCATCTCTGCCGTATCATCGGTTGCCACTGGCGCCGGTTCAGCGATGTCTTTTGCGATGAAAACCCGGTCTTGCGGGATATACCCCGAACCAACCAACCCCGCATTGAACGCGGATGAGGTCAGCGCAGTTCCCGGAACCGCCAGCCGATCTTCCGCAAAACGAGCGACCGCGCGGGGGCCGCCTTGATACACGGTCACTCCATGCGGCACATCCATATTACCGATTCCTTCGCGCAGGTACGGGCCTTGCGCGTCGTCGTCATCATCGGCCCCCAACAGCAAAATCGCCTGCCCCTGGTGCTGGGACAGCACGGTCAGCACTGTCGAAATCGGCAGCGCGGTCTGGGGCAGAGTCGCAAGGTTGGGTGTTTCGGAATCCACGGGCAGCAACCAAGCATCCCGGTCCGAGTGGACAAAGAGGCCGGACAAAACAACGACAACCCGCTGGGCGTCACCCGCACGTTCAACGAATTCAGCCAGCGACGCGGCGATATCTGTCGCTGTCGCATCGGCACGGACGACCGTATCAAACGGCAGCTTGGCAAAGGCATCGACCGCATCCGCCGCGTCTTCACCGCCCCGAACATCGCTAAAGTTGTCATAGTCTTCGTTGCCGACAATATAGGCCAGATCGGCGGCGAAAAGCGGGCTGCTTAGCAGGATTGCAGCGGTGGTGGTCATCAGAATGCGGCGCATGGAATTCTCCCCTTGTTGGAAAGGAAACGCCTGCGATGCCGGTCAGGTTCCTCAGGCGTTGTAATCGCGTTGGTCGTCGATCACCTTACCATCGTTGGGAAGGCTTCCCGGATCAACTATTTCCACACGACCCTTCATTTTCAATACCGCCGCAACACTGGCAGCATAAGCCGACGGATCGGTGGCATCGGTTTCGACCTGCACTGTCATGACATCCATCTCTCCGTCACGCGTGGCGATTACGCGCGCGCGGCTGATTTCGTCATGCTTGGCGACAAGCGCGGCAACTTGTTCGGGGCGCACGAACATGCCCTTGATCTTGGTCGTCTGGTCGGCGCGCCCCATCCAGCCCTTGATACGGGTGTTGGTGCGACCACAGGGGCTTTCGCCAGCCATAACGGCCGACAAATCACCCGTCGCAAAACGGATCAGCGGATAGTCAGGGTTCAGGGTCGTCACGACAACCTCGCCCACCTCGCCGTCGGCGACTGGGTTACCGGTGCCCGGAGTGACGATTTCCACGATCACCCCCTCATCGACGATCATCCCCTCCATCGCGGGGCTTTCATAGGCGATATTACCCAGATCGGCGGTTGCATAGCATTGAAGACAAGCGATCCCGCGATCCACGTAATACTGTCGCAACGACGGGAAAAGAGCGCCGCCCCCGACAACCGCAGTTTTGAAGAAATTCGGAAGGCCGGCCTCGTCCATCTTTTCAAGGATCAGCTTCAGGTAATCGGGCGTGCCAGCATAGGCGGTGCACCCGATTTCAGCGGCAGCCGTCGCCTGAAGTTCGGTCTGGCCGGTTCCGGCAGGCAATACAGTGGCCCCAACCGCACGCGCGCCGTTTTCAAAGATCATACCAGCAGGCGTCAGATGATAGCCAAAGCAATTCTGAACGATATCGCCCGCGCCAATCCCTGCCGCGTTCAGGAACCGCCCCATGCGCCACCAATCATTGGTGGTCATGCCGGGTTCGTAAATTGGGCCGGGTGACTGAAACACATGATGAAAGCCGCTTAACGGCCCGGTAAAGCCGCCCAACGGTTGGGTTTGCTGCTTTTGCACCAGTTCCGCTTTGCGCAGAACCGGAAGTTCGGCCAAGGACGCCGGGTCGGTGATACCGTTGGCATCCACACCGCCAAGACTGTCGGCATACCCCGGCAACGCCTGCGCACGCGCGATTTGACGCGAAAGGGCAACCGCAATATCCGCCGCCCGAGCATCCGCGCTTCGGGTTTCGAGATCATCGAAATAATCTGCCATCAGGCTGTCCTTTTTAACATTGAAACCGACGGGTTCATCACGACAGCCAACGCTTGCGGCGACGGTAAGAACGCACATCGCGGAAGCTTTTGCGCCCTTCTTCGGACACGCCAAGATAGAACTCTTTCACGTCGGGGTTTTCACGCAACTCGGCCGCGGGGCCGTCCATCACGATACGTCCGCTTTCAAGGATGTACCCGTAATGCGCATATCGCAGTGCGACGTTGGTATTCTGTTCGGCCAGAAGGAAGGTCACACCTTCCTGTTCGTTCACCGATTTCACGATCTCAAAAATCTGTTCGACAAGCTGCGGGGCCAGTCCCATGGACGGCTCGTCCAGCAAAATCGTTTCAGGCCGGGACATCAGCGCGCGGCCAATCGCCGTCATCTGCTGTTCACCGCCCGAGGTATAGCCAGACTGACTTTTGCGCCGCTCTTTCAGGCGCGGAAAATAGGAATAGACCATTTCAAGATCCGCTGCGATCGCGCCGCGCCCGTCACCACGGGTATATGCGCCGGTCAAAAGGTTCTCTTCCACGGTCAGGTGTTCGAAACAGTGACGGCCTTCCATCACCTGAATGACACCTTTTTTCACAAGGTCAGACGGGTTCAGATCCTGCACGCGTTCGCCACGATAGCTGATCGTTCCTTTTGTCACCTCGCCCCGTTCGGAACGAAGAAGGTTGGAAACCGCTTTCAACGTGGTCGTCTTACCCGCGCCGTTGCCGCCCAAAAGCGCGGTGATCCCGCCCTTGGGCACGCTAAGCGATACGCCCTTCAGCACAAGGATCACGTGATTATAGATCACCTCAATATTGTTGACCTCAAGCAGCGTCTCTTTGGTCTGTCCGGTGTCAAGCATCTGATGGCGTCCTGCTTAGATGAATTTAGAAGTCGCCCCCGGCCCTAAAGCCGGGGGCGGGTGTACTTAGTTACAACCCGGAGTGATGTTGTTTTCCGCGGCATAGGCCTCGCTGTCGGCATCGATCAGCGGCTGGATAACATCCATGTCCGATCCACCGAATTCCGAGATCAAGCTCCACGTTTTGGCCGAAGCATCCCATTGCTGGATCGCACCGGTGCCCGGACCGCCGTGGTTTTCACAGCTAACCGCAAACGCCGGACCGAAGTTTGGCATGCCCAGTTCGGCCATGCGGGCTTCGGTGATTTCCAACGCTTCCATCCCGTCGCGCATCATTGCCGGCGTGATGTCAGGCGTACCGTGGATTTCCTGTGCCTTACGGGCAGCTTCCGCCAACAGCATGGCTGCGTAAAAACCGCGGTTGTAAAGTGCGGTACCGATGTTGTTGGCAGCACCCGCCGCCTTACCGGCATCAACCAGATGGGTTTTCACTTCGTCGAAGACTGGGAAGTCAGTACCAACATTGTGGAACGTCACAGCCTTATAGCCATTGGACGAGTCGCCAGCCGGGGTCACGTCATGTTCGCCACCTGACCACCAAACGCCAACAAAGTTTTCCATTGGGAAGCGGATGTTTGCGGCTTCCTGAATGGCAACCTGATTCATCACGCCCCAGCCCCACATCAGAACATAGTCAGGCTTGTCACGACGGATCTGAAGCCACTGCGATTTCTGCTCTTGGCCGGGGTGATCGACCGGGATCGCCTTCAGTTCGAAACCGTGCTTCGCGGCCAGCTCTTCCAGCGTGCGGATCGGCTCTTTGCCGTAGGCGGAGTTGTGATAGACCAGCGCAACCTTCTTACCCTTGATGTCGCCACCGTTGATGTCCAACAGGTGGTTCACCGCCAACGAAGCCGCGTTCCAATAGTTGGCAGGGAAGTTAAAGACGTTCGAAAACACCTTGCCGTTCGCAGCCGAAGTCCGGCCATAGCCCGGCGTGTAAAGCGGAATACCGTCAGCAGTAACTTTCGGGATCAACTGATAGGTGATGCCGGTCGACAGTGGGTTATAGACCAACGCGCCTTCGCCCTTGGTCGACTCGTAACATTCCACACCTTTTTCGGTGTTATAGCCGGTCTCGCATTCGATGACCTTTGTCATCACGCCGCCGATGCCGCCGTCACGTTCGTTCAGCAGGTTGAAATAGTCGGCATAGCCGTCAGCGTAAGGAATGCCGCCCGCAGCATAAGGGCCAGTACGGTATGACAGCGACGGGAACACAAGTTCCGCCATCACGGGGCTTGCGGCCATCACAGCCGTCAGTGCCAGAGTTGCCAGTTTCGTTTTCATCGTTGGTCTCCTCCCAAGGATATCGATGTCGTTGTTCGTGCCGGGGTTTGCCCCGGTCTGTTCATTTCCGGCCCCGCCTTAGTGCGGGAAGGGCCACAACCTTAGTTTCTCTTTCGCAAGCCGCCACAGCTGTGCCAGCCCGTGCGGCTCGGCGATCAAGAAGATGACGATCAGCGCGCCCACGATCATGAAATCCAGATGCGCGGCCAAATCGGTGGGCCAGCCCAACTGACCAACCAGCACGTTCTTCAGAAGAACCGGCATCAGCACCATAAACGCCGCCCCAGCGAACGACCCAAAGATCGAACCCAACCCGCCAATAATCACCATGAACAGGATCAAGAACGATTTCTGAATGCCGAACACCTCGCCCACCTCAACGGCGCCAAGGTAGACGCTGAAAAACAGCGCACCGGCGACTCCGATAAAGAAGGACGAAACGGCAAAGGCTGTCAGCTTGGCCTTCAGCGGGTTCACCCCGATGATTTCGGCGGCGATATCCATGTCGCGGATCGCCATCCAGCTGCGCCCGATGGTGCCGCGCGTCAGGTTCCGCGCGACCCATGCCAGAACCACCACGAAACACAGGCAGATCAAGTATTTTGCCCAGGCTTCCGTGTTGGGGCCGGTCACGGCAATACCAAACACTGTACGCTCTGGCGCAGAGATCTGGCCCGAAGCCGAGTTATTATAAAACCACGGCACCTTGTTAAACAGCCACACAAGGAAGAACTGCGCCGCCAGTGTTGCCACCGCCAGATAGAACCCCTTGATCCGTAGACTGGGCAGGCCGAACAAGGCACCAACGCCCGCCGTAATGAACCCAGCGCCGATCACGTGGAATACGATGCTGATCTCAGGAAAACCGGTCATCAGCTTGTAGCAGGCATAAGCCCCCACAGCCATGAAACCACCCGTGCCAAGGCTAACCTGCCCGCAATAGCCGGTCAGGATGTTCAGCCCAATCGCCGCGATGGCATAGATCAGGAACGGTACCAGAACTGCGTTCGCCCAATAATCGTCGATGATAAATGGGATCACCCCGAACGCCACCGCCAGCACGGCATAGTAACGCCAACGGTCAAACTTGATCGGGAAGGTCTGGCTGTCGTCCGTGTAGGACGTTTTGAAATCGCCTGCTTCGCGGTAAAACATGCCTCAAACCCTCTCGATGATTTTTTCGCCAAACAGGCCCTGCGGCCGGAAGACGAGGAACAGAAGCGCCAGCACATAGGCGAACCAGTTTTCAGTCGCGCCGCCGATCATTGGGCCGATGGCAAATTCGAACAGCTTTTCACCCACGCCGATGATCAGCCCCCCCACAATCGCACCGGGGATCGACGTAAAGCCGCCCAGCATCAGAACGGGCAGTGCCTTCAACGCGATCAGGGAAAGGCTGAACTGCACCCCCGACTTCGCGCCCCACATGATACCCGCAACCAGTGCCACGAACCCAGCGATGGACCAGACCAGCACCCAGATGAACCGCAGCGAGATGCCGACAGACAGTGCCGCCTGATGGTCATCGGCCACGGCCCGCAACGCGCGGCCCTGTTTGGAATATTGGCTGAACAACGTCAGGCTAATCACCAACAGCGCCGCAATCACGGTTGCCACGATATCCAGACGGTCGATGAAGAAACCGTATCCGAACCAGTTATAGGTCGTCGCATCGATGCTTTCCGAAATACCCTGCGGCAGGCCGACATCAAGCTTCTTGATTTCGGACCCCCACATCATGTCCCCGAACCCTTCCATGAAATAGGCAAGGCCGATGGTCGCCATGAACAGGATGATCGGTTCTTGGTTCACGAGGTGCTTCAGAACGTATCGTTCAACGATAATCGCCAACAGGATCATCACCCCGATGGTCAGAATGATCGCCACGAAGGCGGGCAAGTGCCAGCCGAAGTGATGCACATCGGTCCCGAATATCGCGTTGATCAGATGCGCAAATGGCACCTGCCCGTTTTGCAGCCCCACCAGCGTCAGCGCCGCAAACAGCGCCATCACGCCCTGGGCGTAGTTGAAAATTCCCGAGGCTTTGAAGATCAGCACAAAGCCCAGCGCCACAAGCGCATACATCACACCGGCCATCAGGCCGTTCAGCGTGACCTCTATCGCAAAGAGTAATTGGTCTGGCATCTGCTTCCCCTAATCGTGCGACACGCCAAGATAGGCGTCGATCACGTCTTGATTGTTGCGCACCTCATCAGGCGTGCCGTCCCCGATTTTCTTGCCGTAATCCATCACGACGACGCGGTCTGACAGATCCATCACCACGCCCATGTCATGTTCGATAAGTGCAATTGTGGTGCCGAATTCGTCGTTCACATCCAGAATAAAGCGGCTCATGTCCTCTTTTTCCTCGACGTTCATGCCCGCCATGGGTTCATCCAGCAGCAAAAGCTTTGGCTCGGCGGCCAAGGCACGGCCCAGCTCAACCCGCTTTTGGAGGCCATAGGGCAACCGCCCTACTGGCGTCTTGCGGATCGCCTGAATTTCAAGGAAGTCGATGATCTTTTCCACCGCCTCGCGGTGTTCGCTTTCTTCCTTCTGGGCCTTACCCCACCACATGGCCTGTTGCGCCATGCTTGACTTCATGCGGGTCATTCGACCCGTCATCATGTTGTCCAGCGTGGACATGCCTTTGAACAACGCGATGTTCTGGAACGTCCGCGCGATGCCCTGTTGTGCCACCTGATACGGCTTCATCTGCGGGCGCTTGGAACCGTGGAACCAAACCTCGCCCTCGCTGGGGATATAGAACCCCGAGATGACGTTCAGCATCGATGATTTTCCGGCGCCGTTCGGCCCGATGATCGCGCGGATCTCACCCTCGCGGATATCAAAACTGATATCTTTGATCGCCACCACACCGCCGAACCGCAGCGTGATGTTTTTCATCTCCATCATCGTGCCGCCGATTTTGCGACCATCAGCGGTGGTATAGCCTTCGCTCATGTCTTTCATTCCGCCGCCATCCTTTTGTGCTGGGGTTCACTGACCGCCGCATCGCGGATCGTCAGCGTCGCCTTGATGGAGCCTTTGCGCCCGTCCTCATACGTCACTTCGGTTTCGGTGAAGACCGTTTCGGACCCGTTATAAAGCGCGTTGATAAGGTCATCGAACTTCTCTGCGATGATGTTGCGGCGCACTTTGCGGGTGCGGGTCAGTTCGCCATCATCCGCGTCCAGTTCCTTGTGCAGGATCAAGAAGCGGTGAACCTGACAGCCCGAAAGCATCGGGTCTTCGGCAACGCTTCGGTTCACCTCTTCGATATGGGACTGGATCGTATCAAGAACGCGCGGATGCCCGGCCAGTTCTTGATACGAAGCATAGGCGATGTTGTTCCGTTCGGCCCAGTTGCCCACCGCCGTCAGGTCGATGTTGATGAACGCGGTACAGGTGTCGCGACCCGAACCAAAGACCACGGCCTCCAGAATATCGGGGTAAAACTTCAGCTTGTTTTCCACGTATTTCGGGGCGAACAGGCTGCCGTCAGCCATTTTACCGACGTCTTTGGCGCGGTCGATGATGCGCAGATGCCCTGTGCCTTCTTCAAAGAAGCCAGCATCACCCGTGGCAACCCAACCTTCGGCATCTTTGGTCGATGCGGTGCTTTCAGGGTTCTTGTAATATTCGACGAAAACGCCGGGGCTGCGATAAAAGACCTCGCCGTTATCGGCGATCCGAACCTCAACACCCGGGCTTGGCACGCCAACAGTGTCAGAACGCACCTGACCATCCGGCTGCTGGGTGATGAACACGCCTGCTTCGGTCTGGCCGTAAAGCTGTTTCAGGTTGATCCCGAGTGAGCGGTAGAAATCAAAAATCTCTGGCCCGATCGCCTCGCCCGCGGTGTAACCGACACGCACGTTGCTAAAGCCCAGCGTGTTTTTCAGTGGGCCGTAGACGAATTTGTCGCCCAGCCAATACCGGAACCTGTCCATCCCGCTTACGGGCTTGCCGTCCAGAATGTCGGGGCCAACGCGGCGGGCGACGGCCATGTAATGGTCAAACAGGCGTTTTTTGAACCGGCCTGCGTCCTCCATCCGGATCATCACATTGGTCAGCTGACCTTCGAACACACGCGGCGGCGCAAAGTAATACGTCGGCCCGATTTCGCGCAGGTCTGTCATCATCGTTTCGGCGCTTTCAGGGCAGTTCACACAGAACCCCGTCCACATCGCCTGACCGATTGAGAAGATGAAATCGCCCACCCATGCCATCGGCAGATAGGCCAGAACCTCGTCCTTATCAGTCAGATGATCAAACGCCGACGACGCCTTGGCCGTTTCGATGATATTGCGGTTCGATAGGACCACGCCCTTTGGCTTGCCCGTCGTCCCCGAGGTATAGAGCATCACACAAGTGTGGTCATACGTCAGTTCGGCGATGCGTGCGTCCAGCTCCGTCTCAAGACGCGTGTGCGCCGCGCGGCCTTCGGCCTGAATGTCATGCAGCCAGTTCAGGTTGGTGTGATCGTATTTCCGCAGGCCCCGCTTGTCGTTGTACAGCACCTGTTCAATCGCCGGCGCACGGTCGTGCACCTCTAGCACCTTGTCGACCTGCTCCTGATCACCGCAAACGACAAAGCGCGCGCCGCAGTGTTCCAGCACATAGGCCATCTCGTCGGCGGCCGCGTCTTGGTACAGCGGAACCGGGATCGCGCCGCACATCTGTGCAGCAATCATCGACCAGTAATGCGCCGGCCGGTTGCGACCGATGATGGCAACGAAATCGCCCCGCTCCAACCCAAGGGCCAGAAAGCCAAGCGCCATCGCACGAATTTCTTCGGCGGCGGCGATCCAGGTCCAGCTTTGCCAGATGCCAAACTCTTTTTCGCGATATGCCGTGCTTGCGCCATGTACACGCGCATTGCGTGCAAGCAGCGCGGGCACAGAACACAATTCGCCCGCGGGCGTCTTTTCAGGTGCCAAGTTTTCTCCTCCCTGCGTCGGATGATCCGACGACGCTGATCGCTATTGGTGCGATTCTTACGTCCACTTAGCGTGACCTTTTCTGAGTCGCCGTCAAACTTTTCCTGACTTTTTCCCAATCCTTACGAATTGTAACGGCGCGCCAGTGCCCCTTTTCGCCACCTTTTGGCAGTGCTAGCCATATCAGGAACGGGAGGTCGCAATGGCGTCATCAGAAACCGAACGCACGCGCATGACAGAAGCCGGGCTGAACCTTATTCAGCAGGCGCTTTCGATCTATGACGCCGACCTGACGCTTGTGATCAGCAACCGCCCCTTTCGCGAAATGTTCAACCTGCCCGTCGAACATGTCACGCCCGGTGCATCATTCGAGGGCACGATCCGTTATTTGGTTGAGTGCGGCGAATATGGCGAAGTTGACGACCCCGAAGGTTTCATCGCCACCCGCGTTGAACAGGCCCGCGCGTTTCAGGCCCATTACATGGAACGCACCCGCGCGAATGGCCGCACAATCTCGGTAGAAGGTAGCCCTCTTCCCCAAGGGGGTTGGGTCACGGTTTATACCGACATCACAGGCATCAAACGGCAGGAAAAGCTGTTGCGCGCGCGGTCTGTCGAACTGTCTGGCCAATTGCTTTCCCATGCTGAACAACTGTCACAAACCAACCGCGAACTTGCCGCCAGCAACGCCGCGCTGGAAGAAGCAAAGCGCCAACTGACCGAAATGGAAGCCCGCACCCGGATGGTGACGGAAATGATGCCCGCCCACATCGCGCATGTCGGGCCAGATGGGCGTTACACTTATTCAAACCGCAAACTAAACGCGGTGATGCCAAGCCGGCCCTCCGACATTGTCGGCTCGTTCATCGGCGATGCCCTTGGCGACGAAGCGTTTAGCCGTATCCAGCCGAACTTGGACCGCGCCCTTGCTGGAGAGGCCAGCGTGTTTGAGTTCAACCACGAAGAAAGCGGCCGCCGTATCCGCGCCGCCTTCACCCCGGAAATCGGCCCCGATAGCACCGTTCTTGGCGTCTATATCCTGTCGATGGATGTCACGGACGAAGCACAGGCCCGCGCCGCATTGGCCCAAACCCGTAAACGTGAACTGGCCGCACAGTTGACCAGCGGGCTGGCGCATGACTTCGCAAATCTTTTGACGATCATCCTTGGCCTTCAGGGACGGTTGGCCCGCATCGCGCCCACCGCTGACGCGCAAGAACTGATTACCGCGACCCAAGCCGCCGCACGGCGCGGTGGCGATTTGCTGAACCGCATCGCCTCCATCACGGGGCGGCGGGCCATGCACCCCACGCCAACCGACCTGCCCGCGTTTCTGGCCGACCTGCATACGATGGCCGCGCCGACGCTGCCCAATGGCGTTACGCTAACCGTCGCGACCGATCTATTTCCCAGCCCTCTGATGTTGGATGCTGGAGGGCTGCAAGATTCCCTTTTGAACCTCATCCTGAATGCGCGCGACGCCATCGGCGATGCCCCCGGTCAGATCACCTTGTCGGCCCGTTCTCTTGGTGACACTTGGGTCGAAATCACCGTCGCAGACACCGGGCCGGGGTTTAGCGAAGAGGCTCTAACACGGGCTCTTGACCCATTTTTCACCACCAAAGGCGAAGAAGGATCGGGGTTGGGCCTGTCGATGGTTTATGATGTGACAAAGCTGTGCGGCGGGCGGTTAAAACTGTCAAATACGGATCACGGCGCGCTTGTCACGCTAAGCCTGCCGCTGCGCCGTGCCTCTGAAGATACAGAGCCTAAGCTGGTGCTTTTGGTCGAAGACTCGCCCGATATCCGCGAAATCGTCCGCGAGATGCTGACCCAGATCGGCCACAACGTCATCGAAGCCGCCAGTGCGGATGAAGCAGAACAGTTGGCCGAAATACCCGGCATCGATCTGATCTTGTCAGACATCATGCTTGGCGGGTCACGCACCGGGTTTGACCTGCTGAACGCCTTAGCCGACGGGCAGCACCCGGCGCGCACGCTGTTGATGACTTCGCTTCCGCCATCTGATGAAATCCGCCGTGCCGCCGCCGCACGCTATCCGCTAATCACAAAGCCCTTCACGCAAGACGCGCTTGCCGGGTTCCTAACCACGGAGCAAGCCGCATGAGCGCACCGATGATCGCCATTTTGGATGACGAACCGCAAATCCGCCAAATGCTGTCAGACGCATTGGGCGAGGCCGGTTTTCGCACCGCCAGCTTTGGGCGCGCCACAGAGTTTGAGGCCGCCTTGTCGCGCACCGCGCCCGATGTCTGCCTTGTTGATCTTGGCCTGCCCGACAAAGACGGGCTGGCGTTGGTGCATCGTTTGGCGCTGGAATCTGGCGCGTCGATCATCATCATCTCGGGGCGGGCACAGGTGCAGGACCGTGTGACGGGGCTGGAACTTGGCGCTGACGATTACATCATCAAACCCTTCGAACCGGCCGAGGTTGTCGCCCGCGTCCGCGCGCGCCTGCGCAAAGGGAGGGAGGCGGGAACCGCCGCCACAACCGCGCATTTCGAAGGCTGGGTCGCGTATTTCGATCGCTATGTTCTGGAAGCCTCGGATGGGCGCGAGGTTCCATTCTCTCATGCCGAGGGCGAAGTTCTGCGCCTATTTCTGGAAAGCCCAAAGCGGCTGGTATCACGCGCTCAAATGCAGGAAAGCCTTGGTGGGGCCGCTGGCGAAAGCTTTGACCGCGCGATGGATGTGCGCATTTCACGCCTGCGTACCAAGCTTGACGAAGATCCGCGAAACCCGCGCCTGATTAAAACGATCTATGGGGCCGGGTATATCTTTCTTGGCGATGTTTCGTGGTCATGAAACACCCACGAAATCATCCTTATGCGCCGCGAAATACGGCACCAGCATATCCTTGAACGCCCGCAACTTGGCCGCGTCTTTCAGGTCGCGATGCGATAGCACCCAAATATCGTGATACTGCTGTGGCGGCAAAATCGGCACCTGCATCAAACCGCCTGCCGCACGCCCCACAAACATCGGCATTCGCGCCACGCCCAGCCCGGCCTGCGCCGCACCAATCAGCGCAGACATATCGTCAAACCGCATCCGCACCCGTTGGTTGGGGTTCAGCGCCATCGCGGCTTTGGGCGGATCTTGCCAGAATGTGAAGCCAAGCCAGTCAATCATATCGCCGGGATTGTCTTGCAGTTTGCTGGCATAATCCGGCGATGCAAATGAAGCTGTGTGTTGCCGCGCCAACCGCCGCCCGACCAGATCATCGCCCGGTGTGTCACTGATGCGAATGGCCAGATCGGCCTCGCGGTTGTTCAGGTCCAACAATTCATTCGTGGCGCGTATGGTCAGTTCCACACCCGGGTGCTTTTCAAGGAAGGCATCAATGACGTGGCACAGATGCGACGCGATCAAAAGTTGCGGCGCGGTAATCACCAGCGGGCCAGTCAACGCAGTATCACGCGCGGCCAATTCGCGGCGAAGGGCCAGTTCGGCCTGTTCCATCTGTTCTGCGTGGCGCGCGGCACTTCGCCCAGCTTCGGTCGGGGCATAGCCGGCCTGCAACCGCTCAAACAGCGGGGTGCCAAAACTCTCCTCTGCCGCTGCGACCCGGCGCGAAACCGTGGTGTAACTAACCCCCAGCGCCTTCGCCGCCCCCGCGAGCGAGCCGTGGCGCACCAGTTGCAGCACCGTCCTTAGGTTATCCCAATCCTCACGCATGCCGTGCATTTTTGCATGGTCGACACGAAAAATCACGCGTTTTCGCATGCGCTGATGCGACCTATCTGTCGCCTTGTCTTCAACCGGAAAGGACCAACCGATGATTTACGCACTGGTTTACATCAAGATCGACAATCCAGATTCCCTAGCAGCGTATCGCGACAAGGCGGGCGACGCGTTGACCAAGCACGGCGGCAAACTTGAAGCTGCCTCTAAGACGCCAACCTCGTTCGAAGGGTCGCTTGGTCTGCCTGACTTGGCCGGAGTGCTGTCGTTTCCCGACAAAGACGCGGCTTTGGCATGGATTAACGACCCCGAACTTGCGCCAGTTCATGCCTTGCGCCGTGGAGCTGGTGATTCATCCATCATCCTTGTCGGCTAGGGCTTGCCACCTCGTATCACGCGACCAAAAGCGCGTGATACTCTTGTCTCATAAGGCATAATTGGCCAAAGTCATTCTTGCCCTCGCGCCTCACAGTTGTCAGTTTGGATGGCGGCACCAAAACATAAGCAAAAGGGGCGAACATGACCATTCACTG
Source organism: Actibacterium lipolyticum (assembly GCF_900184935.1). GTDB lineage: Bacteria > Pseudomonadota > Alphaproteobacteria > Rhodobacterales > Rhodobacteraceae > Actibacterium_A > Actibacterium_A lipolyticum. The sequence continues at coordinate 1,271,233 of NZ_FXYE01000002.1, forward strand.
GTGCGGAACCGGGCTTTCAGCAATTCCCGGCCTTAGGCAACTGATTGAAAATGGTCACGACGTCACCGTCTGGAACCGGAGCGTCGACAAAGCCACCCAGGCCGTGGGCGACCTGACCGACAACATCAAACCGTTCGACAAAGACGCACTCGCCACTGTGCTGGGCAAGGGCGATATCGTCGTCTCTATGCTGCCCGCTGACTGGCATGTCCCACTTGCAAAGCTGGCCATCAGCAAGGGCGCGCATTTCGTATCCTCCAGCTATATCGCGCCCGAGATGCGCGCTCTGGACGATTCGGCCCGTGACGCCGGCGTCGCATTGGTGAACGAGGTTGGGCTTGATCCCGGCATTGATCACGTCATGGCGCATTGGCTGATGGCCGATTATCGCGCCTCGGGGGCTTATGACCCTGCGAACGAGTATGAGTTCATTTCTTACTGCGGCGGCGTGCCTAAACAGCCAAACCCGTTTCGGTACAAATTCAGTTGGTCACCGCTTGGCGTGCTTAAGGCGCTGCGCGCCCCGTCCCGGTCGATCCGCGACTTTACCGAACTTTCAGTAAAACGGCCTTGGCACGCGCTAACAAGCTATATCGCGCCGCTGGAACAACCCGAAAGTTTTGAGGTTTACCCAAATCGCGACTCGCTGCCGTTCATGGCGGAATACGGGTTCGAACCGACGTGGAAGGTAAAGGAATTCGTGCGCGGCACGATGCGCCTGAACGGCTGGGCCGACGCATGGGCCAAGGTGTTCGAAGAAATCGAAACGCTGGACGACGCCGACGGGGAAACCCGTCTGCAAGCAATGTCTGATCAGTTCTGGGCCGAAAACGCCTATGGCGAAGGCGAACCAGACCGCGTTGTCATGTGCGTCGCCCTTAAGGCCAGCAAAGAAGGCGTGCCGGTTTATCACAAGACATACACGATGGACGCCTGGGGCGATGCCCGCGGTTCCGCGATGGCGCGGTTGGTTTCGGGGCCGGTTTCACTGGCGGTTGAGGCTGTGCAGAACCATGAAATCCCCGCAGGCGTCAGCGCCGCGCCGCACGACCCGAAATTGATCAAGCGGTGGATGGAAACCGTTGATCGGCTGGCGCAACACGTGCAGGTCGTTGATCATCTGAAATAATGGGGGTGGAGGCGCCAAGCCTCCAACCTGACCGAATAGAACGCGTTAGTAAAAATCGTCTTCCAGATCGCTGACATCGTGACCAAGCGCGTTTAGGCCCGCCTCAAGGTAGTCAGACAAAAGCGGTATCCCCAACAGGTAGTTGGCGGTCGGCGTGTCGGCCTCGTCTTTGGCAGTCTGAATCGCCTCGGCCAGATCATCGACGCCGAAGGTTTCGCGCCCGATCCACATGACCGCAACAAGGCTGGCCTGCTCGTCCGAATTTAGGCTTTCGATGAACGCCCGCAGCTCACTTTCCGTGGCATCACCGGCGCGTGCTTCCAGAATTGTGTCGGCATCCGCAACGTCGCCGGGGCTGTCCCATCTGGCGACCTTGGCATCAATCTCACGTGCCCGCACCGCAACGTGAGCGACTTTCTTTGGACTGATATCAAGCATTAGGATCTCCTCCAGTATTGCTTGAAACCAGTCTGTGCCCTCTGTCACGATTGCACAAGAGGGAAGCGGCCGAAGCCGCTTCCTTCGTGGATCAGCAGGTTGGGGGAGGGCCATCATCGACCGGGCATTGGCCGGGGGTCGTTTGGCAAAGGTGCACGAAATAGTCGTCAATGCCGTCGCAATAGGCCGGGTTCGGGCTGGTCGGGTCAAAGGTCTCTAGGATGTCCAGCAATGCCGCGAACGTGCTGTCCGTGTATAGCGCCCGAGGGGACAGGATTTCTTCGTTCGGTGTGCCGTTTTCTTTGAACCGCACCTCACCATCTCCGCCAAGCTGGATGCGAAGGGTCATATTGGGCAGCGGTTCGAAAAACGGCGCATCCTCAAGGAAAGGCTGAGGGAATTGCCACGGGATGAACGGCCCGGCACAGGCCCCAATCGGGCCGCCGAACTCTACCCCGCCCAAAAAGAAATCATCCCCAAGCGCGGCAACCTCTTCGGTTGAAACAAACGGGAAATCATCCACCGCATCATCGCCCGGAACCTGCCAGAAAATGGAATCGGCCCGACGTAGGTTCAGCCCACAAAATGCATCTGGCAGCAGAATCTCTCCGTCATTGCGGGGCAACCATTCAGGCAAGTTCGCAGCCGGAAATTCAAGCTGGGCCAGCCCTTCGACAAGGCTGAAGTCAACGGTCAGGACATCCCCACTGACGATGGAAATCTCTGGCGGGTTATCTGGCAATTCGCCTGTTGGGTCTTCTGAATCGTCGGGGTCGGGTCTTTCAGGCTCGTCCGGCATGCCGCTTCTCAGACGAAGCTCCATATCCATGGTCCGAAACCCATCGGCGATCTTTGCCACACCGAACTCCACAAATTTGTCGAATGTACGCGGCAAGGAAAACTGACTTTCGCCCGGACCGGACGCCCAAACGCCAACGAACTGGTTCACCCCGTTCAGGCGAATCCGTTCAACATCGACAAGTTCCAGACCACTCGCCACGAATTCATCGCGTTGAGCGACGAAAGCACTGCGCCGTCTGGGGGCGGTGATGAAATTCGACCCGGTGCCGGTTTGGAACAGCCCCGAATACAGTACGCGCCCCTGATGGCGCTCCACCTCTACATCGATCAGGCGCAGCCCGTCTGCCGTCAGGCTTTCACCGCGCGCAAAGAACGCGGCCTGCTCCATCGGGCCGGTCAATATCTCGGTGCCAGAACCCGGGCGCCAAACGGCAAGGTACTGGCGCCCGCCGTTTGTCCTGCGGAAAATCTCAAAATCAACCAGCCGCAAGCCCTGCTCGCGGCGCGCAATCATCTGTTCGCGCAGGTCAATCGGGCCCATCGGACCATCAAACAGGTTCGATCCGCTGCCACTGACCCAAAGACCCGAATATAGGCGGGTTCCGTCAACAACCTCACTTTCGACGTCAATCAGGCGCAGACCGTCGCTTGTCAGTTCGTCACCGCGCTGAACAAACGCCGCGTGGTCAAGCGGTTCGGACACAATGTTGCTCCCCGTTCCCGAGTGCCAGATTGCCTCAAACCGAAGTGAATCTGCGTTGACTGAATGTGCTGAAAGGGCCGCCGTCAAAACGGCGGGAATAAGGGCGTGTCGCATCAATAAACTCCTAAAATAAAACTTGTGAAAACGCTGGAATGCGCCCGCCAGAAAAATGCAGACGGGCAAGGAAATGTATTTCTGTAATGAAGAAACCTTACACGAAATCGCCCGCGCAATGATCGGCGACACGCGAATTTGACAGGGTGTGAGCGCGCGTTCAGTCCGCTTTGGTCAGCGGCACAACGCGGTTGTCTTCCTCTGGGGAAAGCTCTTCGAAGTCGAAATTATCCAGCTTTGCGGCGCGTTTACCTGCGCGTTCTGCGGCTGTGGTAATCCCGTCCAGATCCCCGCGCGCTTGGGTGAAATGCGTGTTCAACTTGTCCACGCGCTGAACCACGATTTCCACATCCCGGTGCAAAAGGCGCAGAGTTTTGCGGATTGCACCGGCCTGTTCGCGCATCCGCGCGTCCTTAAGGATCGCCCGCATCGTGTTCAGCGTGGCCATGCAGGTGGTCGGCGATACGATCCAAACGCGCGCTTCGAAACCTTCGCGCACGATTTCAGGGAAATTCGCGTGCAGCTCTGCATAGACAGCTTCGGAGGGCAGGAACATCAACGCGCCGTCGGCGGTTTCACCGTCCAGAATGTACTTGTCCGAAATCGTCTTGATGTGGCCCTTAACCGAAACGCGCAATGCCTTTGCGGCCTCGTTCAATTCCCATTGGGTGTCGGCGTTTCGCAGCGCCTCGTAAGCCTCTAGGGGGAATTTGCTGTCGATGACAATGGGGCCTGGCGGGTTCGGCAGGTGGATCAAGCAATCGGCCCGCTTGCCGTTGGAAAGCGTCGCCTGCAGGGTATAGCTGTCCTTTGGCAGGGCCTTGGACACGATGTCATTCAACTGAATCTCGCCGAACGCGCCGCGGGTTTGTTTGTTTGACAGAATGTCCTGAAGGCTCAGCACATCGCCCGACAGCTTTTCGATATTCGCTTGTGCTTTGTCGATGGTTTCAAGCCGCTGCTGCAACTCTCCTAGGCTGCGTGCGGTGCGTGTGGCGGTTCCATGCAGGTTTTCCCCCATGGTTTTGGTCACCTCGGCCAGCCGCCGTTCCATCAGTTGCAGCATGTTCGTCTGGCTTGCGGCTTGCGCTTCTGAAACGTGGTTCAGCCCACCGGCCAGTTGCTGCTGACCGTCAGAAAGCATCTGAACCCGCTGGCCCAGTTGATCCATCTGATAAATCATCGGCGCGGCCATATCTGCCGAACGGCCCGCACGACGAACCGTCATAAACAGCATCAGCAAAACCAGAAACACCACAAATGCCCCGGCTGCAGCGGCCAGAACGATAGGGTCATTCCACGCGAAAGTTTGGTCACCAATTTGTATCATGTCCGCCCAAACAGCCGCTCAATATCTGACAATTTCAGCTCCACATACGTGGGGCGCCCGTGGTTGCATTGGCCGGAATGGGGCGTTGCCTCCATCTCGCGCAGCAGGGCATTCATTTCTTCGCCGCGCATCCAGCGGCCCGTGCGGATGGAACCGTGGCAGGCAACACGCGATAGGATCGCTTCGATCCGCGACTTCACCGTTTGGCTGTCGCCCATATCGTCCAATTCATCCAGAATGTCGCGCAGCATCGCCTTTGCGTTCACCTCGCCCAGAATGGCGGGGGTTTCACGCACGGCAATCGCGCCGCCGCCGAACGGTTCCAGCCCAAGCCCAAGCTGCGCCAGATCATCGGCAATTTCCAACAGCCGGGCACAGTCACCTTCGGACATCTCGACAATTTCCGGGATCAAAAGCGCCTGCGCGGCAACGCCGTTTTCGGCCATCTGACGTTTCAGTTTTTCATACACCAACCGTTCGTGCGCGGCGTGGCCGTCGACGATCACGATGCCATCCGCCGTCTGCGCGATGATATAGTTTTCGTGGACCTGCGCGCGGGCAGCACCCAGTGGCAGGTGCGCGGGTTCTTGTGCGGGTTCCGCAACCTCTTCAACGCGGGCCGAGGGGAAGGAAGCCTCTGCAAACCCCATCGAAGGGGCCTCTGGCGCTTGGGCGGCATAGCTGGCTGTCATCGCCCCGTGCGAGGGACGGTCCATCTGGTAAACCCGCGGGGGAAAACCACCGGTCGGCTCTGCCCGCATCGCGCCAAGGGTCGCGTCTGCAACAGTGGTCGATGCCCGGTGCCCAGCTTCGGCCAACGCATGGCGCAGCGCCGAAACGATCAGCCCACGCGCAACGCCGGGGTCGCGGAAACGGACCTCGGACTTTGCGGGGTGTACGTTCACATCAACGCGGTGGGGATCAAGGTCGATGAACAACACCGCAGCGGGGTGGCGATCACGGCTAAGGAAATCAGAATAGGCCCCGCGCAACGCACCGATCAACAGCTTGTCACGCACAGGGCGGCCATTCACAAACAGGTATTGCGCCACAGAAGAGCCACGCGAATAGGTCGGCAAGGCGGCATAGCCCGTCAGGTGATGCCCTTCGCGTTCGGCATCAATTGGCAGCGCATTGTCGGCGAATTCAGCCCCCAGCACACGCGACAGGCGCCCGCGCAATGCGTCAAACATATCGCCGGTTTCGCTGTCGGCGCGGAACGTCACGCGCCCTTCGCCGCCGCCAGAGACATCGCGCAAGATGAAGCTGACAAACGGTTCCGCCATCGCCAGCCGTTTGATCACGTCAGATATGGCCTGCATCTCTGCCCGATCAGATCGCAGGAATTTCAGCCGCGCGGGCGTCGCATAAAACAGATCGCGCAGCTCAACCACGGTGCCCTTGCTAAGCGCGGCGGGTTTGACGGGGGCCATCGCGCCGCCGGAAACCGAAATTGTCGCCGCTTCGTCGCCAGCACGGGACGTAATGGTCAGCCGTCCAACCGCACCCAGCGATGGCAAGGCTTCGCCCCTAAAACCAAAACTGTGAATATTCAGCAGGTCGCTTCCGTCGATCTTTGACGTGGCATGGCGCGACAGGGCCAGCGGCAAATCCTGTGCCGCAATGCCGTGACCATCGTCCGTTACGCGGATCAGCGTCTTGCCACCGTCGGCAACCGCAACCTCGATCCGGCGGGCACCGGCATCCAGCGCGTTTTCAACCAGCTCTTTCACTGCCGAGGCTGGTCGTTCAACAACTTCACCCGCAGCGATGCGGTTGATTGCGGCATCGTCCAATTGGCGAATAACGGGCCGATCGGCGCTTATATTGGGGTGGGGCGAGTTCATACCACTATAATTAGCACGCCCAACGCCGATTCGACCATGCCTGTTTCTGACGCCGGAAACAGGGGCTCCGGCGCCAGAATTCGCATGTCAGTTGGTGGTTTCAAGCCCTTCGGGCGTGCCAACAACAACGAAATGCAGCGCGTCTGCGTCCAAAAGGCGGGCGGCCATTTTCTTTACATCTTCCAAGGAAACGGCATTCACCTTGTCGTTCCGCGTGGCGATGTAATCGACGCCCAGCCCTTCCATCTGCATGCCGACCATGATGTTCGCAATCGGGCCGTTGCCATCAAACCGAAGCGGATAAGCGCCCGTCAGATAGGTTTTGACCGCATCCAGTTCTTCCTGCGTGATCCCTTCGGCGGCGACTTTGGCCCATTCGGCGCGAACAACCTCTGTCGCTTCGGCGATACGGTCATTGCCAGAGGCAACTTGGCCCAGAACCAGCTCTGCCAAATCCATCGAATAGAGATAGCTGTAGATGCCATAGGTCAGGCCGCGCTTTTCGCGGACCTCTTCCATCAGGCGCGACCCGAAACCGCCGGACCCTAGAACCCCGTTCAGTACGAAGGCACTGAAAAAATCCGGGTCGTGTCGTTCGATTCCTTGGTGCCCAAACACGGCAACCGATTGCGGCGTGTCGAATGGCACCACGGTCACACCGCCCGAAAGCTGGTATTCAGCCTTGCCCGGAAAGGGTGCGCCGGTTTCGGGCAGGCCGTCAAACAGCTTGTCCAGCAGCACGCCCAGTTCGTCGCCCGAAATGTCACCCACGGCCGAAACGAACAGCCGATCCCGCGCCATCACCCGGTCTTTGGCTTCGACGATGTCATCGCGCGTAAGGGCGGCGATGGTTTCTTCGGTCCCATTCAACGAGGTGCCATAAGGGTGGTCGCCAAAGGCCAGCGCGCTGAACGTGGTGCTTGCGATCTTGTCTGGGTCTTTCGCATCCGACTGGATCACCGAAACGATCTGCCCGCGCACGCGTTCCACGGCATCCTGATCAAAACGCGGATCAATCAACGCCTGATGCAAAAGCGCCATCGCGGCGTCCCGGTTTTCGGTCAAAAACTCGGCCGAGATCGAAAGCGCGTCGTTGTGCACATCGAAATCAAAACTGGCCGCCAGCGCGTCACGGGCGGCGGCGAATGCGCGCGCGTCCATGTCACCGGCGCCTTCTTCCAACAAGCCAGTCATGAAATTGATCGCTCCACGCTTGCCCGGCGCATCAAGACTAGCCCCGCCTTGGAACCGAATTTCCAGCGCGACAAAAGGGATTTCGTGGCTTTCGACCAGCCAAGCGTTGATCCCGCCGGGCGATGTTACCTCTTGGATATCAACAGACGCGCGCACCGGAAGCGCGGCCACCACCGAAACGAGGCAGGCAAATACGAAACGGATCATTGTGTCACCTCGGTGGTGTCTTCGCGTTCCAGCCAGCCGGTTACGGCATTGCGCCGATCAAAAATCGTGCGCGCGGCTTCCATCACATCGTCTGGCGTTACGGCATCCAGAATGGCGGGCCAGTCTTGGACGTCTTGCACGGTCAGACCCACTGACAGCGCCTCTCCGTAATTGCGGGCCAGGCCCTGTACGTTGTCTTTGGCATAGATATTCGCGGCCCGAATTTGCGTCTTCAGGCTTTCGAATTTTTCCAGATCCACACCGGTTTCCATAAACTCGGCGATGACAGCATCCATGGCGTCCTCGCCCTCTTGCAGGGAAACGCCCTGTGCGGGGACCATGACAAGGCCAAAGGTCGTGTCGTCCATCGATAGGCCGTCATAAAAGGCCGACGTATAAAGCGCCTGCTGGGTTTCAAACTGAAGCTTTTCACCCAGAAGCGAGGTCGCCCCTTCGCCACCCAACAAGTTCGAAAGAAAGACCAACGCCGCCGCTTGTTCTTGATCGCCCGGGTCCCGTTCGGGCACCAGATAGGTGCGGATCACATAAGGCTGCGCCACACGAGGGTCGGCAAAACGGATGCGCCGTTCAGCCAGTTGCGGGGGCTCTTGTGGGCGAGCACGAACAGGCAATGCGTCGCTTGGGGTCAGTGGGCCATAGTATGTTTCGGCCAAATCGCGGACCTGTTCGGGGGTTACATCCCCAGCGACAACAAGAATGGCGTTATTGGGCGCATAGTAGGTGTGGTAAAAATTGAACGCATCATCGCGTGAAAGCGTCTGCATTTCCGCGCGCCAGCCAATGATCGGGATGCCATAAGGGTGGTTCATGAACTGCGCCGCGCGCCTTTGTTCGCCGAACAAAGCGCCCGCACTGTTTTCGGTGCGTTGGTTACGCTCTTCCAGAATCACGTCACGTTCGGTCAGGACGTCCGCTTCGCTTAGGGTCAGGCCCGTCATGCGATCGGCTTCAAGCTCCATCATCAGGCCAAGACGGTCGGCGGCGACGCGCTGATAATATCCGGTGTAGTCGTAGGACGTGAACGCGTTGTCCGACCCGCCGTTGGCCTCCACGATGTCAGACACCGACCCATCGGGGTATGCATCGGTGCCCTTAAACATCAGGTGTTCCAGAAAATGCGCGATGCCCGAACGGCCGGGCGGTTCATCCGCAGCACCGACGCGATACCAGACCATGTGAACAACCACCGGGGCGCGGTGATCTTCGATGACGACAACATCCATGCCGTTATCAAGTTGAAAGCTGGTGACATCATCCGCCTTGGCGGCGGTGGATAGGACCGTCAGAAAACTGAGGCATAGGCCAAAAAGGCGCGGCATAGACAAAACTCCGGAAACAGGTTCCGCCATAAGCTACGCTAAAGTTGCTGTGGTGCAAGGCCACTCAACAAGGATGTGACCGTTCGGCACTATTGGCTTGGCGGGGCACCAACGGTGCGCGCACCGGCGCGGCGCCAACGGGCAAGCTCTGCGTGCTGGTCAAGCGATTGCGCGCGATAGGCGCGGTAATAGACCGATACGTTGAACAACCGCTCTAACAGGCGGCCATCGTTCTTGCGGCGAAATTCAAGGTCTTCGGCGGCAAGCGTTTGGCGAATGTCGCCTGCCACGCCAAAACGCGTGGCCTGTGACACCAATGCAGACTCTGACGACGGCACACCGGTTTGCGCCAAGCGGGCCGGATTACCACCAAGCGCCGCAATCGCGTCAGCCGCCGGTGATGGGTCAGTACGGTTCGCGCCACCGGGGGTGGGCGCAGGCAAAGCGGCAAGATCTTCGGGGATCTCAAGCGGCTTCACCGGAAGAATTGCGAACTCATCGGGGGTCGAATTGGTCGAACGGATGTTCATCAATTCCGGCTGTTTATCGCCAGAGCATCCGGCAAGCGCCAGCCCTGCTGTCAGCACCATCAAAACTGTTAGCCGCGCACCACGCATTCCGGGCTCCCTCATTCGTCTTCCGCCCTCTTTATCGCATGGCTGCGGGCACGTCACGTGGTCTTCTTCTCTCCGGCGAAGATCACCACACCGATTGCACCCGCAAAGATCGCAATATCGGCCACATTGAACGAAAACGGGTTGCGGAAACCGCAACAGGACATGTTCAGAAAATCAGCCACCGCGCCAAGCAGCACACGGTCAACCGCATTCCCAATGGCGCCGCCAATCAGAACACCGATGGAAAACAGCACGATGGGTTTGTGTTGCCCACGCATACCCCAGATCGCCAGCCACACGGAAATGGCAACCGCCAAGCCAACAAGCACCCACCGCATGGTCGAGGCATCGTTGGCAAACAGGCCAAAATTCACGCCCTGGTTCCACGCCATGCGGAAATTCAGGAAAGGCGGCAACACGTCGATGGCCAGCCGCTCTTGCAGGTTCAGGTAGAAGACGACGTAATATTTCGTCGCCTGATCCAACAGGAACACCACAAGGGCGGTTATGGCCATCAAACGCATGGTTTGCTTAGTGCCGGAAGTGGCGCATACCGGTCAGCACCATCGCCAACCCGGCTTCGTTCGCGGCATCGATCACTTCGTTGTCGCGCATCGAACCGCCCGGCTGGATCACGCAGGTCGCGCCCGCCGCAGCTGCCTCTAGCAGGCCGTCAGCGAATGGGAAGAACGCATCCGATGCGACCGCGCTGCCAATGGTCAGCGGCTGAGGCAGGCCCATCGCTTCGGCCATACGTTCGGCCTTTTTGGCGGCGATAAGGGCAGAGTCTAGGCGGCTCATCTGACCCGCGCCGACACCAACGGTTGCGCCGTCTTTGACGTATACGATCGCGTTGGATTTAACGTGCTTGGCCACTTTCCAAGCGAACAGAAGGTCGCGCATCTGCTCTTCGGTCGGGGCTTTTTCGGTGACAACCTTAAGATCGTCCATATCGACGAAGCCAGCGTCTTTGTCTTGCACAAGCAGGCCACCGGCCACTTGGCGCACCGTCAGACCACCATCCAGCACGTTTGGCAGGCCTTCGGTCGTCAGCAAGCGCAGGTTTTTCTTCGCTGCAAACACTTCGCGTGCTTCATCAGATGCACCGGGGGCGATAACGACTTCGGTGAAGATGCCGGTAATCTCTTTTGCGGTCTCAACGTCCAGCGGTTGGTTCAACGCGATGATACCACCAAAGGCCGAGGTACGGTCGCAGTCAAACGCCGACTTATACGCATCCAGCAGGGTCGCGCCTTGGGCAACGCCGCATGGGTTGGCGTGCTTGATGATCGCACAAGCCGGGCCCTTGGCTGGGTCGAATTCCGCAACCAGTTCAAACGCCGCATCGGTGTCGTTGATGTTGTTGTAAGACAGTTCTTTACCCTGCCACTGTTTCGCGGTCGCAACGCCGGGGCGGTTCGTGCCATCGGTGTAAAACGCCGCCGTCTGGTGCGGGTTTTCGCCATAACGCAGGGTCTGTGCCAGCGTGCCAGCGAATGCGCGGCGGCGCGGGGCAGCCTCGCCGATCGCGGACGCCATCCATGTGGAAACAGCGGCATCATAGGCACCGGTGCGGGCATATGCGGTTTGCGCCAGTTTCTGACGGAAGGCCAAAGTGGTTTGATCGTCGTTCGCGTTCAGCTCTGCCAGCAGGGCGTCGTAATCTTCGACATCCACAACCACGTTCACGAAAGAATGGTTCTTAGCAGCGGCGCGGATCATCGCGGGGCCACCGATGTCGATGTTTTCGATACAGTCGTCATATGCGGCACCAGCCGCAACCGTTGCTTCGAACGGGTAAAGATTCACAACCAGCAGATCGATCGGCGCGATTTCATGTTCGGACATCGCGGCAACATGTTCTTCGTTGTCGCGCAGGGCCAGCAGGCCGCCATGCACTTTGGGGTGCAGTGTTTTCACACGGCCATCCATCATTTCAGGAAAGCCCGTGACATCGGCCACGTCCTTAACGCTTAGCCCCGCTTCGCGCAGCGCCTTTGCCGTGCCACCGGTGGACAGCAATTCGATCCCACGCGCATCAAGGGCGCGGGCGAAATCGATCAGCCCAGTCTTGTCGGATACGGAAATAAGCGCACGGCGGATAGGCACGAGGTCGGTCATGAAGGGCAGCTTCCTGTTCTGTTCAGTCGGGCAGCGGGCCTTCGTCCTGAACCAGGTCCCGCACGCCCTGCGGTGTATCCTGAGCCTTGGCGAGCGTCCAGTTGATCTGCGCCGCATAGTTCAACACACGCGAAGAAAGGACAATTTGAAGCGATTCACGCGGCTTCAATCGCCCCGCTTCTAGGTAAAAGCTTGGATCCAGCCGAAGGTCGGCGTGCCCGTCATGGCGGAAAACCCAGATTTCACCGCTTTTCAGCGCAAGGGAAACCGCCGATCCGCCCATATCCAACGCCGCATCAACATCTGGATGCAGGTGAAAGCGAACCGAAAACGGAACGCCGGCCAGTTTGACACCGTCCATCGCCCGGTCGAAGGCTTTGCGATGCGGCGCGGAAAAGGCACCTAACGTGTCCTCGCCACTTAGGCTGCGGCCATCAAAGCTTAGGTCAAGCTGGCGCGCATGAATAAGGCCATGTGTCCGCGCGTACCCATCGAGCCAACCGTTGATGGATTGCCCCTTGGACCCACCGGTCCTTTCCACCACCACCTCTTTGGGCGAGTCCGCCAACAGCTCCCGTGTGGTATTGCCCAGACGCCGCGTCTCTCCCAAGCGCGAGGAAGAGCAGCCATCAATCGCCAGCACAGAATGAGATTGCGTCGCACGCCCCGCCCTGCGCCATTCGGCCCCGAACGAAGCGCCAGAACCGCAACTGACGATCACCGGGCGACGCCCCGACGTCAGTTCAAACGCCAACGTTGATGCGTGCGCGTTGTGCGAAACGGCCGGTTTGGGCGGCGCGCTTGCGTCGAAGATCACGGTCGTGCGCCCCTCGGACAGGCGCGCGTATCCCATGGCAAGGTCGGCCCCCGCACTGGCACGAACACCAGATGCGGCAAGCGCCTGATCCAATCGCCCTTCGGCCCCTCGCCCGCCACCGTGAAAGCGCGCCAAGCTGCCATCGGCATGGCGCAACGCACGCAATGTTGGAGCGATCCGTTCGATCGCTTGAACATGGTCTTTGGGCGTTACCTGCCCAGCGCCGGACAATGCAGCCGCCGCCCAGTTCAACAGGGTAAACACCTCTAGCAACTCTTCGGGGTTGCGGGTGGGGATGCCGCCGGCCTCGTCTATCTGTTCGCGGCATTCGCGCGCCAACGCCTTGGCGGCTGTCGTGACATGGCGCTGCATGCCCGTCAGCGAAAGCCCCGCATAAATCAGCCCTGTCAGTGCCTCGAACCGGGGCAATCCGGGCGCGGCACTTTTCCAGCGGCGGCTTAGGAAAATCGTCTGCTGCCCCAACGAACGAAAATATGCCTCGGACGCTTCGGTGTCTTGGCCGTTTAAAAGGAAAATCGCGTGATTGATCCAGCGGATGATCCGCCGCGCGGTCAAATCCGGGGTCCAGCCCGGGCCGCGACCACGCCCATGCGTTTCAATCCACAGCGTGGTCCAGTCTTGCGCACGCTTGCGCGCCGCACCGTCACCCACCGCCGCAAGATCGTCCAGCCACACGAATCCATGCAGCGCTTCTTCGAAGCCCGACGACGGCATCGGCAAATCCCAGATGACCGTATCGGGCGCTTCGACCAAGAAACCGGCGAATAGGAAATTGCCGCCAATCAACTGACGACCACGGGCAAACGACCCGATGCTAAGTGGATCTGGCTGAGAGTTAAAAGCGGTTGCCGGTTTGGCAAGCGTAGAGAGCCGCGCATGAAAGCGGTTCATCCAGCGGCTGCCTCGTGCGGGCCAGCTTTCCGTTAGGGCGTCGCCTTCCATGGTATCGGGTACTGCTCTGTCGTGGCGGTTGAACCTGCTCTTTGCACGACGATACATTTTGGTCCGCGCTGAGTCACCGATGAATAATCTTAAAACGCGAACTAGGCCGGATTTGCCACAACCCGTTAGGCGGATTTTTGCAGCACAGCGATGTAAAACCCGTCCATGCCACCGGTTTCGCCCCACATATCGGGGCGCAGGCGCAATCCGCCCAGTTCGTCGCGCCAGCCATCTTCGACCCAGGGGGCAGTGATTGGCGTGACGTGAAGGCCCGCATGGCGATCCAGCGCGTTTTTCAACTGATTCTCGCCCTCTTCAGGCAACAGCGAACATGTACAGAACACCAATCGCCCGCCGGGTTTAAGAATCTCTAGCGCGTGATCCAACATCTGCGCCTGAAGTGCGAACAGCGGTTTGATGTCTTTGCCCGTGCGGACATAGGGCAAATCAGGGTGACGACGGATTGTGCCGGTGGCCGAACACGGCGCATCCAGCAAAATGGCATCAAACGGTTCGTCGGGTTGCCACGTCAGCGCGTCGGCAACGACGATCTTCGCCTCCAATTCGGTCCGGGCAAGGTTTTCCTCTAGCCGTGCAAGGCGGTGTTCGGAAATATCCAGCGCGGTCACGCTGGCCCCAGCCGCGGCCATCTGCATGGTTTTGCCGCCGGGGGCTGCGCACATATCCAGCACGCGTTCACCGGGTTGCGCGTTTAACAGCTTGGCCGGGATGGCGGCGGCCGCGTCCTGCACCCACCATTCGCCTTCACCATAACCCGGCAGGGCCGATACCTGTACCGGGCCGCTTAAACGCACGCTTCCGGTTGGCAGCAACTGACCGCCCGACGCTTCGGCCAGTTCAGCGCCATTGCCGCCCTTTGCCGTCAGATCCAGCGGGGCACCCTTTGCATGGGCGGCCTCCATCGCTTCGACCCCGGCGCGGCCATAGGTGCTTTCCAAACGGCCACGCAGCCAGCCGGGCATCTTTTGCATCGGCAAAGCGGCCCAGTCTTCGGGCGTCATGTCAGATGCTTTACGCAGAACGGCATTCGCCAAGCCGGTCAAATGCTGCGTCTTACGATTGCGCCGCAGGATCGCGACGGCGTTGTTCACCACGCCATGGGCGGGTGCGCCATTCTCTAACAGCTCTACAATTGCCATACGCAGGACGTTGTGAACGGCAGGTGGTGGCGGTTTACGCAACAGCGGCTTCAGCATCGCATCGGCGCGGCCCATATTGCGCAGGGTCGTTAGGGTCAGGCGTTGCGCACGAGCACGCTCGGACGGTTCCATATCGCCCAGTGGGCCATCTTCGCCGGTCAGCTCGGCCATTTGCCGGTGCTCTTCCAACACTAGGTTCAGCAGTTCCACTGCCTTGCCGCGCGCTTTGTCAAAGCCTTCTGCCATGTGATGATCCCCTATGCGCTTGCCGCCGATCCGCCACGGCGTATATCAAGGAAAGCAAGCCCACAAGGACGCTATGCCATGACCGATGACGTGAAAAAAGACCTAACCCCCGAAGCGATCCGCGCCTTGGCCGAAGCCGAAGAGCGCCGCAAGAAGGCCAGCAAGGCCCTCCCGAAAGAGCTGGGCGGGCGCGACGGCCCCGAACCCGTGCGTTACGGCGATTGGGAGAAGAAGGGCATTGCCATCGATTTCTAGGGTCTGCGCGGTCGTTCTTAGACAGCGGGATGGGCTGGAGGTTCTTGCCTTTCGCCACCCCAAAGCTGGTCTGCAACTTATCAAAGGCCGCCCAGACGCGGGCGAAACCCCGCCTCAAACAGCGAAACGAGAGCTTTTTGAGGAAAGCGGAGTACAGGCCACCGCGACCAACGACATCGGTTTAGCGATGGTCGCGCCCGGCCAAATCTGGGCCTTCGTCGACTGCGCCACCGCACCACTGCCGGAAAACTGGGTGCATCATTGCGCCGATGATGACGGCCTGATGTTCGAATTCTTCTGGCATCCCCTAAACGCAGAACCCGGCGCAGACTGGCACGCAACATTCCGACAAGCGCTTGGGTTTCTACGCGACAGGAAACAGTAGCCCCTCAGAAACCAAGCACATCTGCCATGCTGTATTCGCCGGGGTGCTTACCCTGCCCCCACAATGCGGCCTTCAGCGCGCCACGGGCAAAGATGCGGCGGTCGGTTGCTATGTGGCGCAGGATCACGCGTTCGCCTTCGCCTGCGAACAGAACGTCATGTTCCCCGACGATATCGCCGCCCCGGATCGCGGAATAGCCGATCTTGCCACGTTCACGTGCGCCGGTGATGCCGTCACGCCCGCTGTCCATGTTGGATGCGTGGTCGATGCCGCGCCCTTCGGCAGCCGCTTCGCCCAACATCAGTGCCGTGCCCGATGGCGCGTCGACCTTGTGGCGGTGGTGCGCCTCGATCACTTCAACGTCGAAATCTTCGTCCAATGCGGCGGCGACCTTTTTGGTCAGCTGCACCAGAAGGTTCACGCCAAGGCTCATGTTACCTGCGCGCACAACGACCGCGTGGCGGGCGGCGGCACCGATTTTTTGGATGTCACCATCCGTCAGGCCGGTTGTGCCAATCACGTGGACGGCACGCGCCTGCGCAGCCAAGCCCGCGAATTCAACTGTCGCAGCCGGAGAGGTGAAATCGATCACGGCTTGGGCCTTGGCCATCGCCTCTAGCGGGTCATCGGTGATGGAAACACCCAGTTCGCGTTCTCCGATCATTTCGCCAACGTCACGGCCAACCCATTCATTGCCTTCGCGTTCCACAGCGCCAACAAGGCGTGCGGCATCGCTTTCCAACACAGTGCGGATCAGCATCTGACCCATCCGGCCAGAGGCACCAGTAATCACAATTCCAGGCCGATCGGTCATCGCACTCTCCCATCTATTCGCTTCGGCCCCGTTTAGCCGAGCAGGGGCGGCTTGGCAAAGCCTCGCTTGCACAGCGGCAGTGCATCCCCTAGATCGGGCATATGGCAAAGAATAGGTTCAACACGGGCGGTGGCCCCTCGCAACGGCAGCTTCGCGTAGGCGAACTGATCCGGCGTACCCTGTCTGACGTTCTGGCGCGTGGCGATGTTCACGACCCGGACCTCAACCGCATGTCGATCACCGTGGGCGAAGTGCGAACCTCGCCCGACTTGAAGATCGCAACCGCGTTTGTGCTGCCCCTTGGCGGCCAAGGCGCGGAAGAGGCGTTGTCTGCGCTGCGCCGCAACCGTTCGGAACTTCGCCGGTCGGTGTCCAAGGCCCTGACGCTGAAATTCTCGCCCGAGATCCGGTTTGAGATCGACGAAACATTCGACCGTATGGACGAAACCCGCCGCCTGTTGTCCCAAGATAACGTGCGCCGCGATCTGGAAGAGGACGAGGATGACGAGGCTTAATCGGCTTCTCCTTGCCCTTGTCGTCGCCTTTGGCCCATCGCTGGTCAGCGCCGCCTGCGCGCCCGTCACTCATGACGGCACCCCCTATACGGTCTGCACGGTAAACCCCGCCGAAGAAGAGCTTCGCCTGTTCCGCTTGGATGAAGACGGTGCCGTATTGGGCAGCTTTGGCCGCGTGCGCAACCTTGTCCAAGAGCAGGGCAAGACCCTGACCTTCGCAATGAACGCCGGGATGTATCACAAAGACCGATCTGCCGTTGGCCTGTACATCGAAGACGGCGTCGAACAGCACCGCGTCATCGCATCCGCCGGGCCGGGGAATTTCGGCCTGCTGCCAAACGGGCTTTTGTGCATCACCGATGGCAAAGCGGACGTGATCGAAACCCGCGAATATGTCGCCGCGCCGCCCGCGTGCATTCACGCCACTCAATCCGGCCCAATGCTGGTGATCGACGGCAAACTTCACCCCCGGTTTCTGGTCGACAGCACGTCGCGTTATATCCGCAATGGCGTTGGCGTCGGGGCCGATGGCTTGGTCCATTTCGCGATTTCGGACCGCGCTGTTACATTCCACGAATTCGGGCGGTTGTTTCGTGACGAACTGAAAACCCCAAATGCGCTGTTTCTGGATGGCAATGTCTCGCGCATTTACGCGCCTGACATCGGGCGCAGTGATGCCGGTTTCGCATTGGGGCCGATCATCGGTACAGTTTCACCGCAGACCCGTTGACGGGCACCGCCCGCTTCGATAGCACGCGGGCCTCATATCAAAACGGAGTCGGGCACATGGGCCGCAGCCGCAAGGGACGCGATATTTCTGGTTGGCTGATTGTCGACAAACCCGCCGGGGTTACCTCGAACGCGGTCGTCAACAAGGTGCGCTGGGCGTTTGACGCCAAAAAGGCGGGCCACGCAGGTACCCTAGACCCCGAAGCGACCGGCGTTCTGGCCATCGCGCTGGGCGAGGCGACAAAGACCGTGCCCTATATCACCGACGCGCTGAAAGCTTATCGTTTTACTGTGCGGCTGGGTCAGGCAACCAACACCGACGACGCCGAAGGCCAAGTGATTGCCGAAAGCGATGCCCGCCCAACAGATGAACAGATTACCGCCGCCCTGCCCGGCTTTACCGGAGATATCATGCAGGTGCCGCCCAAGTTCAGCGCCGTAAAGATTGATGGTGAACGCGCGTACAAACTGGCCCGCGACGACGAAGACTTCGAAATCGCCGCCCGCCCGCTGTATGTGGATGAACTTAGCTTCGTGTCACGCCCCGATGCCGATCATGTTGTGTTGGATATGGTCTGTGGCAAGGGTGGTTATGTCCGGTCTATCGCCCGCGATCTGGGCGAAGCGTTGGGGTGCCACGGTCATGTGCTAAAGCTGCGGCGCCTGTGGTCCGGCCCATTCGACGCCGAAGATGGCATCACGATGGATTTGATCCAAGAACAGGCGAAATCCCCGGATCTGGATCAATACCTGAAGCCGCTGGAAGAAGGCTTGGCCGACTTGCCCGAACTGATGTGCACGCCCGAAGGCGCCACACGGTTGCGCAATGGCAACCCCGGCATGGTTCTGACCTCTGACGTGGAATACGGCGACGAGGCTTGGGCATCGTTGGATGGCAAAGCTGTCGCCGTTGGGGTTTACAAAGCAGGTGAACTTCACCCCAGCCGGGTCTTCAACCAGTAACGTTTACGCATAAACAACTGACGCTTCGTACCGCTTAAGCGTGCGGCGCGCGCTGGTATAAGCTTCGCGGCCATGTCGCGTCGCAAGGCTGGGGAACAGTTCGAACAGCTCTTCGAGAATGTCCTGATCGACGCTGTGAAGAAGCGCTTCGCCGGGTTGGAAGCTTTCGCTCCATGCGCCATCAACGCGAATGATTTCATGCGCGTCGAACATCAGGTGGATATAGAACACCTCGGCCACTTCCACGCGTTCAATGCCCGGCAGATGGGTCAGATGCTTGGCGGCGACCAGCACTTCTTCTTCAGCGAAGTAAAGCTGGGTCGCAGCACTGCTTATCAGCATGCGATGCTGCGGCGAAACGATGACATCGCGCCGGGGCAACCCGTCGCCCAGCGCGTTCGCGTGAATGCGGATCGGATGCAGGTATGGGCTTAACGCCAGCATCGGGCCATCGACCAGCCGCTGACCGATCCAGCGCACGGGCTGAAGGCCATGATCCCGCGTCACGACAATGTCGCCCACGCGCAGATTTTCGATCAATACGTCGCCACGGGCGGTTTCAATCATCGCACCGGGGGTGAAACAGGGCACCATCACCTTTTCGATGTTCGTGAAGGTCATCGTAGACCCGTCACTGAACGTTACGGTCCCGTTTTCCGGGTTGGCATCATAGGTAACGACCGCGCCCGGATCGTCGACGAACAAACGGTCAAAGTCATCACCGCCTTCGCCGCCGTCAACGACATCGCCAGCACCTGCAATGATGATATCCCGATCATCGCCAGTGTTGATCGTGTCGGCGCCGCTGCCGCCGTCAACGCGGTCTTCACCGGCATCGCCGGAAATGAAGTCATCGCCCTGCTGACCGAAGATAATATCGTCGCCGTCGCCACCGTAAATCGTGTCTGCACCACCGCCGGCAACAATGGCCGAGGGATCGATCGTCAGATCATCCGTAGAGGCGATGATGAAGTTATCAAGCGCGTAGCTTTCGTCAGAGATGGCCTGATCAAGGGTCGACCCAATGCCAAACACAAGTGAATCAGGCGCATTCACAACCTCGATCCGTACATGGAACGTCTGGTCGACCAGATAGGTTTGCCCACCTGCGTAACCCAGATTATCAGCGGGGCCGGTCGCCTCCATGGTGAGGTTATAGGTGGCACCGTTAACGACGACCGAGCTGGTATAGGTTATTCCAGAATAATCGTTGGCCCAGAACGTGGTCGAAAAGATCTCTTGTCCGTCGACATAGAACTGGATTGCTTCGTTGTCCCAGCTGTCGATCCGGTGGAAATCGAATTCGATGATCGCACTGGTATATCCGGGATCAAGGTTGACCGTGCGCGACAGTTCAACGTCGTTCGTTGTCGTCGTGCCCTGAACCCGCCCCAAAACAGAGCCGAAATATGGGTCAGAGTTGTCTGTCAGGCTGGGGTTGTCGGTTACCGTCGTGGCCGTCCAACCGGGGGCACCTGTGTCGAAGTTTTCTTCATAGATGACCACGCCGTCAGCTGTACCTGCGGTATCGCCATAGATGATATCATCGCCGCCGTCGCCATAGATGGTATCGTTGCCGCCACCACCTTCGATGGTGTCGTTACCTTCCACACCAGCAGGCGTACCCGTCACGCTATATTCCGGGCCGGGCGGTGTGCCCAGCATGCTGGATGTCAAAAGGTTTTCGGTACCCGCCGTATCTGGCCCGGTAATCGTGGCTGTCAGTTCGTCACCGCCAGCGTTTTCCCAATACCGGATCTGGATCGTGTAGGTTTCGTTCGGGTCCAACACAACATCGCCATACCGGGTCGTTGTGCCCTGATGGTAATCGTTGTCCATGAAATCAGCGGTCGAACCGTCTTGGTTCGTGAACTGCACCAAGTTCCCGCTGGAATCGAAGATTTGAACCGTAGAGCCGTCATCCGACGCCGTGGCGATCCGATAGGTGCCGCCGCCTGTCGCGCTTACGTCCAGCGTGGTGGTCAGGACGATGCCGAAATCATTAGGATCAGCGCCCGGCGTACCGCGAAGAGTATTTGTCAGGTTCGAAACATCGAAGTCGGTGACATAGCCCGACCCGATCCGGGTGCCGCTTTCGATATCAAAGGCCTGCCCGGCGATTTCGAGGAAGTTGTAATCGAAAGCTTCGTAATGCCACGCACCAACAGGTGCAGAGTCCCCACGCAGAACATCATCACCTGCGCCACCAGAAATGATGTCGTTCCCCAGACCGCCCGAAAGGTTATCTTCGGTCGCCGAACCAGTAAGGGTCTGGTCCTGTTCTGTCGCTGGGTTCGTGCTTGTGTTGTTTACCACTTCAACATGCTCTCGTTACGCCCTCAACCCGCCAAAACACGGCGACTAAATGAGGAATTTCAAACTTGTGGCCTAAACAATTGACCAGACACGTCGGCCACACCCGGCCTGCTGAAATATCTATTGGAAATTTACGGCGTTTTTGCGCTGAACAAACAAGTATTTTGAGCTAAATATGTCTCTTTCGTATAGGTTTTAGCACGTTTGCCCGCCCATTTTCCGAATTGCCCATAAGTTGAGCGCAAATTTTTGACACAACTCAACAGGGTGATTCTCCTCGCGTTTCGGCACGGTGGCGGTCCGCGGTTGTATCCACGGGGGGATTGTCGCAAAAAGCAGCATGATCACGCGCACCCATCTGAAAGGCGACGCTGCCTCCACCGCTGTTTATTCCGACTGCGAAAGGTACCGTTATACCCTGACCCGCATCTGGGAGCCGGAGGGGCGTAAGGCGCTGTTTATCATGCTGAACCCCTCTACCGCGACAGAGGTGCAGAACGACCCCACCGTTGAACGCTGTGAACGACGCGCGCGCGCTTTGGGGTTTGGCGGGTTTCGCGTCACCAACATCTTCGCTTGGCGCGATACCGACCCTAAAAAGATGCGCGCAGCCGCCGACCCTGTCGGGCCAGAGAATGACACCGCGATTCTGGAAAGCTGCCCATGGGCCGATCAGGTGATCTGTGCGTGGGGTGCCCACGGCGAACACCTTGGCCGCGGCGAAAAGATGGAGGCGCTGCTGCGCGGCACCGACCTTCCGCTGTTCCACCTTGGCCTAACCAAGGCCGGTCACCCCAAACATCCGCTTTACATCGCCTATACTCAGCAACCGGAACGCTGGACGTAAGCAAAACGCATGCCTAACCTGCAGCTGCGGGGGGAATGCAAATGACATCACGGATTCCGGGTTTTACTAAGTCACGCGTTGCGGTGAACGGCATTCACCTTTCGGTGCATCAAGCAGGGGTTGGCGCGCCCCTGATCCTGCTGCACGGCTATCCACAGAACCACATGTGTTGGGTTAAAATCGCCCCCGAACTTGCGAAACATTTCCACGTCATCGTCCCCGACCTGCGCGGCTATGGCGAAAGCGAGGCGCCAAAAGACACGGCCGATCACAGCGCCTATTCCAAGCGCGAAATGGCAACCGACATTGTCGCGTTGATGGACGCGCTTGGCATCGAAAAGGCCGCCATTCTGGGTCACGACAGAGGAGGCCGGGTGACCTATCGCCTTGCGCTGGATCATCCTGATCGCGTGACTAAAATCGGCATTATCGAAATCGTCCCAACCGGGGATTTCTGGGCCGCGTGGAATGCGGATCTTGCGCTGAAGGCCTATCACTGGACCTTTCTTGCCCAGCCTGCACCAATCCCCGAACACCTGATCGGTGCGGACCCGGTTGGGTATATCGACCAGACATTGCAACGCTGGACCCTGCAAAAGTCGTTGGATTGCTTCACGCCCGACGCCATCGCATCGTACCGGCGTCAGGCAAACGACCCGGCCCGTATCGCGGCGATGTGCGCGGACTATCGCGCCGGCGCAACGATCGACCGTCAGCTTGACGATGCCGACCGCGCGGCTGGGCGCACCCTTGCCTGTCCATTGAAATTCCTGTGGGCGGAAAGCGGGTTTCCCGCGCAAACCGGCGACCCGGCGGCGCTGTGGGCGCATTGGGCCCCGGTGATGGAGGATGCGTCCTGTGTCAGCGGCCATTTCGCGATGGAAGAAAACCCAGACGCTGTGCTGGCGACCTTCCTTCCCTATTTCCGCGACGCGCGCGGCTAACCCCCTGATAACCATCTGAACAGTTTTCGATACGCGGTGGGCCGCGATGCGCTTAGCCTGACCTTGGTGCATTCCGTAGTCGCCCTTCGGCGCGCGGAACGAAAGAAGGGGTTAGGGAAATGTTTGGCTTGGCAGGTTTGCTGGGTCTTCTGATGGCGAGCGTTTCGATCGATTTTTCGAACAGCACACCGTCTAAAGATTCCGAAGACAATGATGACGACAACATAATCGAAGGCGCGGGGGATAGTGACACGCTTGCCGGAACCGACGGGCCAGATTCGATCTTCGCCTATATGGGCGACGATGTTGCATATGGCGGCATGGGGAACGATCAGATCGACGGCGGCGATGGTGACGACCTGCTGGACGGTGCCGAAGACGACGATTGGCTTCTGGGCGGTGACGGCAACGACGAATTGCTGGGCGACCTTGGCGATGACTATTTGGACGGCGGGGCGGGCGATGACACGCTGACGGGCCACGCTGGCGATGACATGATCGTGGGCGGCGATGGTGGCGACGTTGCCATCGGCGGCCCCGGTGCTGACACCCTGCAGGGGGACGACGGCGACGACAGCTTAATGGGCGGTGACGATGATGACGTCCTGACGGGCGGGAACGGCACCGACGTTTTGAACGGCAACAGCGGAAATGACACGCTGATCGGCATCAACAGCGACGATGGCGCGCTGTCGGATGACGCTGCGCGTGATTACCTAAACGGCGGAACTGGCGACGATTTGTTGGTGCTGGGCAGTGATGACTATGCCACTGGCGGTGACGGCTCTGACGTGTTCACCCTTGGCGATTGGATCAGCGAAGGGGGCCCCGCCCTGATCGTAGATTTTGACAGCACGCAGGACGCATTGGTGGTGCTTTACGATGACGCCGCGCACCCCGACCCCGAACTGTGGTTTGAGGAGGTCAACGAAGACCCCGACACCATCATGCTGATGCTTGACGGTTTGCCGCTGGTTGAAATCACGGGTGCCGCAGATCTGGACCCAACGCAGGTTTCGCTGGTGGCCGAAAGCACCTTGGCTCAGGCGATGGGCGTTGCTGCGTAACCGGGCTTGGCGAAGGCGCGTCGCGCAGATAATGTCGGCCGGACGTTACTGAAAGGCACTTCGACGTGACCGACAACCCATCAGAATCCGACAGGCTGACCGCAGAAATCGTTATCTTGCGCGAAGAGATCGACAAGTTGAACAAGCACCGGTTTGTCGTCGCCCACGATTCCTATTTTCGGATGCTAGGCTACAACTTCTTGCGCGGCCTTGCGATGGGTCTGGGTACGGTCGTTGGCGCAACGATCCTTGTGTCGGTCGCGGCATTCATGCTGGCGCAAATCAACTTTATCCCGATCATCGGGGATTGGGCCACGATCATCGCTCAAGAGATTGAGGCAAGCCGGACGGAACCCTCCCGCTGACAGGTCACAAATAGCCGCCCGATCTTTGGCCGATACGGCAGGCACATCGGGCAGGCCGCACGCGGCATGCCGCCGCCATGGTTAGGCCTTTCCTTTTTGTCAAAATTCACCTATACGCGCGCATCCGCTGGAAAACCCGGCGGGTGACTCTCCACGGGCCTTGCTGGACGACATCCCGGCCTGCGCCATTCACCCTTAACAAAGGAGACCCCGATGTCGATTACTGCAGAAGAAAAGAACCGCCTGATCAAAGAATACGCAACCAAAGAAGGCGACACCGGTTCGCCTGAAGTACAGGTTGCAATCCTGACCTCGCGGATCACGACTCTGACCGAGCACTTCAAGTCCCACAAGAAAGATAACCATTCCCGCCGCGGCCTTCTTATGATGGTTGCTCAGCGCCGGAAACTTCTGGACTACCTGAAGGGCAAGGAAGAGGCCCGTTACACGGACCTCATCAAACGCCTCGGCATTCGCCGCTAAGACCTTAAGTCGCGCCTCCCCAACGGGGGGCGCGTCTTGCTTTTTCAAGCCGGCAATCGCCGGACCGTCCGCAGCCTTTCCCACCAGGTCTCAGGGGCAGGCAGGATGAACAAGAACAGAGACCACGGGGCAAACGGCCCCGTACGCAATCGGGTGATCGGGAGGGTCCCGCACCCAAGTTAGGAAACGAAATGTTTAACGTAACAACAAAATCGATGCAGTGGGGCGACGAAACCCTCACGCTGGAAACGGGCAAAGTTGCCCGTCAGGCTGATGGCTCTGTCATCGCCACGCTTGGCGAAACCTCGGTCATGGCAAACGTGACCTTTGCCAAGGCACCAAAACCAGGGCAGGACTTTTTCCCGCTGACGGTTCACTATCAGGAAAAATACTATGCTGCCGGTAAAGTTCCGGGCGGCTTTTTCAAGCGCGAAGCGCGCCCAACCGAAAAAGAAACACTGACCGCGCGCCTGATCGACCGTCCGATCCGCCCGCTGTTCGTACCCGGCTTCAAGCACGAAGTTCTGGTTATGTGTACAGTTCTGTCGCACGACCTTGTTAACGACCCTGACGTTGTTGCAATGATCGCGGCCTCTGCTGCGCTGACCATCTCTGGCGCGCCGTTCATGGGCCCGATTGCTGGTGCACGCGTTGGCTTCGTTGATGGCGAATACGTTCTGAACCCAGAAGTCGACGACATGCAGGACCTGCGCAACAACCCCGAGCAGCGCCTCGATCTGGTTGTGGCTGGTACTAAAGACGCCGTCATGATGGTTGAATCCGAAGCTTACGAACTGTCCGAAGCTGAAATGCTGGGTGCGGTGAACTTCGCACACCAACAGATCCAGCCGGTTATCGACCTGATCATCTCTCTTGCAGAAGAAACCGCAAAAGAGCCGTTCGATTTCCAAGCACCGGATTATTCCGAGCTGTACGCGAAAGTGAAAGCATCCGGCGAAGACGCAATGCGCGCTGCCTATGCAATCACCGACAAGCAAGAGCGCACAGCCGCTGTTGCTGCCGCGAAAGAAGCCGCCAAGGCAGACCTTTCCGAAGAAGAGCTGGAAGATGCGAACCTTGGTTCCGCACTGAAAAAGCTGGAAAGCGCAGTTCTGCGTGGTGACGTTGTTGCAAACGGCAAGCGTATCGATGGCCGCGCACTGGACACTGTTCGCCCAATCGTATGTGAAACCGGCCTGCTGCCACGTACACACGGTTCGGCCCTGTTCACCCGTGGCGAAACCCAAGGCTTGGTTGTGACCACCCTGGGTACAGGCGACGACGAACAGTTCATCGACGCGCTGCACGGCAACTTCAAATCGAACTTCATGCTGCACTATAACTTCCCACCCTATTCGGTTGGCGAAGTTGGCCGCGTTTCCGGCCCTGGCCGTCGTGAAATTGGCCACGGTAAACTGGCATGGCGTGCGCTTCAGGCGGTTCTGCCTGCTGCGACCGATTTCCCATACACGATCCGCATCGTGTCCGAGATCACTGAATCCAACGGCTCGTCCTCTATGGCGTCCGTTTGCGGTGGCTCTTTGGCAATGATGGACGCGGGTGTTCCGCTGAAAGCACCGGTTGCTGGTGTTGCTATGGGTCTGATCCTTGAAGATGACGGCAAATACGCTGTTCTGACCGACATTCTGGGTGACGAAGATCACCTGGGCGACATGGACTTCAAGGTTGCCGGTACTGAAAACGGCATCACCTCGTTGCAGATGGACATCAAGGTTGCTGGCATCACGCCAGAGATCATGGAAAAAGCGCTGGCACAGGCCAAAGACGGCCGGATGCACATCCTGGGCGAGATGGCGAAATCGTTGACCGAAGCGTCTGACTTCTCGGTTCACGCACCACGCATCGAAACCATGACCGTTCCAACCGACAAGATCCGCGAAGTTATCGGGTCCGGTGGTAAGGTTATCCGCGAAATCGTGGAAGTTTCCGGCGCGAAAGTGGACATCAACGATGACGGCGTGATCAAGATCGCATCGCCAAACGCCGAAGCCATTCAGAAGGCATACGACATGATCTATTCGATCGTGGCAGAGCCAGAAGAAGGCAAAGTCTACAAAGGCAAAGTTGTGAAGATCGTCGACTTTGGCGCCTTCGTTAACTTCTTCGGTAAGCGCGACGGCCTTGTGCACGTCAGCCAGATCGAAAACCGCCGCCTGAACCACCCTTCCGACGTTCTGAAAGAAGGTCAGGAAGTTTGGGTTAAGCTGCTGGGCTTTGACGACCGCGGCAAGGTTCGCCTGTCGATGAAAGTTGTCGATCAGGAAACCGGCGAAGAAGCTGTAAAAGAAGAAGCTGGCGACGAGGAATAATTCCTCTGCTTACTTCCTAAATGATTGGCCCCGGTGGAAACGCCGGGGCCTTTTTCGTTTAGGCCTCGGCTAGCAAACTGAAGAACTCGAACGGCGCCAAGCGGCTTCGCAGACGTCAATTTGCCGAAACTCTGCCCCATTCGCGCCCAATTCTTACTGTTTGGTAAATAAGAAGTTAATCTGTGAGGCGCTATGACCAAGGCAATTCTGGCCGCAAGTGCAGCGGCCCTCCTTCTTGTTACATCGCAGGCTGTAACCGCAGCCTCTGTCACTGTGTTTACCGACGAGACATCCTATTATAACGCCCTAGAGAGCTATACTCTGGTGGACTTCGAAGGGATCGCCCCGGCAAACGGTTATGGAACGCCGGAAGGCGGTGCTTACACCGTCAATACGGCCAGCGTTGTTGACGGGGTCACCTTCACAGCAGATGGCGGCACCCTTGGCGTCATCAGCGCGACCCACTCTGTTCTGGGTACGCCTTACCCATCTGACGTTCTGTTTTCCAACAACGGCTACGCGCTGACGGCTGATCTGACCACCGCAGGCAGTGGGTATACCGCCGTTGCGGGCACGTTCGGCTCTTTGCTGAACGACGCGCTTGAAGCGACAGTTACCATCATGGGTCTGTCCGGTATTCTGGCCACAGAGACACTGACGACCGAAGAATTTGGCGTCGGAAACCCGATCAGCTTTTTGGGGTTCACCGTGCACGGCGACGAAATCGTATCTGTCACCTTTGACGCCACAGGCAACTTCGAAGGTATCGACGACTTTTCGTTCGGCTTGGCTTCGGTTCCAGTAACGCCAGCACTGCCATTGCTTGGCGGCGCGATCGGCTTGTTGGGCCTGACGCGACGCAAACGCGCAGCCTGATCCACTTTTTCTACGAAAAAAGGCCCCGGCATAGCGTCCGGGGCCTTCTGTATTTTAAGGGTGCTCATCGCGGAATAGGCCGCCGCAACGCATTGCGTCGGCGCAACTATTCTTAGCTGGGCGCCTTGGCGGTGCGCAGGTATGGCAGCTTGATGTCCAGTTCGCCGAACTTCTCTTTCGCGGCGGCGTCATCAAGGGACAGCGCAACAATCACATCTTGCCCTGCGGTCCAGTTCGCTGGCGTCGCAATCGGCGTGCCATAGGTGGCCTGAAGCGCATCAAGGGCGCGCAGCACCTCGGCGAAGTTACGACCGACGGACATGGGGTAAGTCATCGAAAGCTGAAGCTTCTTGTCTGGGCTGATGATGAACACGCTGCGCACGGTCGCGCTGTCGGCGGGTGTGCGGCCATCGGGCATGTAAGCCTCTGCCGGAAGCATGTCGAACGCTTTGGAAACGGCCAGACCTTCGTCCGCGATAATCGGGAAAGTCACATCAGCACCCGCAAAGCTTTCGATGTCGCCGATCCATTTCATGTGCTCATCAACACCATCAACCGAAACGCCGATGACCTTGGTGCCGCGCTTGGCCCATTCATCGGCCAGCTGTGCAACCGCGCCGAATTCGGTGGTGCAGACAGGCGTAAAATCCTTCGGGTGGCTGAAAAGGATCGCCCAGCTGTCGCCAATCCAGTCGTGGAACGTAATATCGCCCTGGCTGGTTTGTGCTGTGAAATTGGGGACCGTGTCGTTGATGCGGAGTGCCATAAGCATGTCCTTCTTAAAAGTTACGTGATCCTGTTCGCCCTCAAGATAGAGACTAAACCCACCCGCTGCATCCCCCGCTTGCAGAGAATTTGCGCTGGTGACAGAGTGTCGCGAAATCCATCATCGGAGGCTACCATGATCGAGAAGCGTCAGTTTTACATCAACGGGCAATGGGTGAACCCAAGCGCGGCCAACGACCTAGAGGTTATCGACCCCTCTACCGAAGATGCCTGCGCCGTTATTTCCTTGGGCGCACAGGCGGATACGGATGCCGCTGTTGCCGCTGCCAAGGCCGCATTCCCAAGCTGGTCGGCGACAGACAAGGCCACCCGCCTTGCCCTGATCGAAAAGATTCTAGAGGTCTATGAAAGCCGCGCCGATGACATGGCCGCCGCGATCAGCCTTGAAATGGGTGCCCCGATTGATTTTGCGCGGGCCAACCAAGTTGGCGCAGGCAGCTGGCACATCCAAAATTTCATCACCGCCCTGAAAGGGTTCGAATTCGAACGTCCGCTTGGCGATCACGCCCCGAATGACCGCATTCTTCTGGATCCGGTCGGCGTTGTCGGGATGATCACGCCGTGGAACTGGCCGATGAACCAAGTGACCCTTAAGGTCATTCCAGCCATCGCCACAGGCTGTACGATGGTTCTGAAACCGTCCGAGGTTGCGCCGCTTTCCTCTATCGTTTTTGCCGAGATCATGGACGAAGCGGGCGTGCCAGCCGGTGTGTTCAATCTGGTGAATGGCGATGGCGTCGGCGTGGGCACACAGCTGTCGGGCCACCCGGATGTGGCCATGCTGTCCTTCACCGGCTCCACCCGTGCGGGCATCGCCATTTCCAAGAACGCCGCCGAAACGTTAAAACGCGTGCATCTGGAATTGGGTGGTAAGGGCGCGAACATCGTCTTTGCCGATGCCGATGAAAAAGCCGTGAAACGCGGTGCGCTGCATTGCTTTAACAACACCGGTCAATCGTGCAACGCGCCAACCCGGATGCTGGTTCAGCGCGAGGTCTATGACGCCGCCGTCGAAACCGCCGCCCAAGTCGCTGAAAGCACGTCAGTCGGGTCAAGCCACGACAGCGGGCGCCACATCGGCCCCGTCGTCAGCGCCGCGCAGTACGACAAAATCCAAGGGCTGATTGAAAAAGGCATCGCCGAAGGTGCGCGGCTGGTCGCCGGTGGCTTGGGGCGCCCCGAAGGGTTCAACCGCGGCTATTTCGTGCGCCCAACGGTTTTTGCCGATGTGAACAACGACATGACAATCGCGCGCGAAGAAATCTTTGGGCCTGTCCTGTCCATCATCCCGTTCGACACCGAAGAACAGGCCATCGCCATTGCCAATGACACCGAATACGGGCTGACCAACTATGTTCAGTCCCAAGACGGCGCAAAGCGTAACCGGGTTGCTCGTCAACTGCATTCTGGCATGGTCGAAATGAACGGCAAAGGCCGCGCTGCGGGCAGCCCGTTTGGTGGCGTCAAACATTCCGGCAACGGGCGCGAAGGCGGCGTCTGGGGGCTTGAAGACTTCCTAGAGGTGAAGGCCGTTTCGGGCTGGGACGCGGAATAAGCGGCCCTAAAACGGGCACTTCGCGCTAAAGCTCATCCCTTTGCCGCCATCGGGGTGACGCAGCCGCAGGTTTTCGGCATGAAGCATCAGGCGGGGGGCGTTCTGCGCCTCCCCCTCGGCATAGAACGGGTCCCCCAAGATGGGGTGCCCCTTTGCCAGCATATGAACCCGCAACTGATGGCTGCGCCCGGTTTTCGGGTAAAGGCGCACACGGGTGAACCCATCGCCATAGCGCACGACGCGCCAATCGGTGACCGCGGCCTTGCCGTTTTCATGATCCACCATCTGCTTGGGCCGGTTCGGCCAATCCACGATCAGTGGCAGGTCAACCGTGCCGCTTTTCGGCTCTAACCTTCCCCAAACATGGGCCACATAGGTTTTCTTGGTCTGGCGCTTTTCAAATTGCAGACCAAGGTGGCGCTGCGCGCTTGGCGTCATCGCAAACACCATGACACCCGATGTGTCACGATCAAGCCGATGAACCAAAAGCGCCTCGGGGAAGGCCGCTTGGATGCGGGCGATCAGGCAGTCGGCCAGATGCTCTCCCTTACCGGGCACGGACAGCAGCCCGGCGGGCTTGTTCACGATCAAAAGCTCATGGTCCTGGTGCAGGACATCAAGCGGCGTGTTCGGTGGGGTGTAGGTTTGGCTCATGCGGCCACGGTTTAGTCCAGCACCAGCCGAACGGCCAGCCCCCCAAACATCACCGATGAAATCCGGTTCAACAGACGGCCCTTTGTCGTGATGCGCCGCCCAAGCGCGCCAGCAAGGATGCCATAGCCACAGGTGATGATCGTGCCCGTTACAGAAAAGATCGCCCCGAACAGCAGGATCTGCTGCCAAACCGGGCCAAGTGCCGGGTCCGCGAATTGCGGTAAAAAGGCCAAGACGAACAGCGCCACCTTTGGGTTTAGCACGTTGGTCAGAAACCCCCGTCGCATGGCTGAAAGCGGGGTTTGTGCCCCTTGCCCTTCGGCCAGACCACCCTCGGCCCGCCATGCCTTTACCGCCAGCCATGCCAGATACGCTGCCCCCGCCCATCGCAGTACGGTAAACGCCGCAGGATAAGCCGCCAGCAGGGCAGAAACACCAGCAGCAGCCAGTGCGATATGAACCAAACTGCCAAGGCCCACGCCCAGCCCCGCCAAACCACCGGCCCGTGGCCCGCCACGCAGCCCGCTGGCGGTTGTGAAAATCACATCGGCACCGGGGGCAAGGTTCAACACGATCCCAGCAGCCCAAAACGCCAGATAGGTCGCGATCGGAATGGAGGCGATAAGTTCAAACATCAGCTGGCCTTTGGTGCGTCATCCGCGATCTCGTAATAATCGCCTTTGTCGCGGGTATAGATATGTTTTGACAGGCGCAGGCCCGTGTCTCCGTCAAGCGCGCCCATCGCGAATGACATCGTGTCTTCGTCATCCTGTTTCCAGAACAGGAACGACCCGCAGGTTCCGCAAAACCCTCGCTTTGCGGTGTCGCTGGCTCTGAACCACTTTAGCCCCTGCCCCGCGATTTTGATCTGTTCGACGGGTGCATAGGATGAAGACCACACATGCCCCGACTGTTTGCGACACTGCCCGCAATGACAGATCGACGGCCCGGGCACATCGCCAGAAACGGTGAAAGAAATGCCGCCGCACAGGCAAGACCCCTTTAGCATTCGCTTATCCCTTCGTCGGCGTGGTGCTGGCCCCCAACAAAACGCCATAGACCACAAAACAAAGCGCCATAACGCGCCGGAACCATTTGTTCAGCACCGCACCCAGCGCCAACCGGCCAAGCCCCGCGCCAAGGGCCGTGTAGCCGGTATAGGAAAGGGCGGTGATCGTCAGCGCTGTTGGCACGATCAGGCTCATCTGATCCCAGATGGGCGTGTCTGTCTGCACGAATTGCGAAAACGCCGCCAGATAGCCCGCCACGCTTTTGGCATTGATCGTGGCAATCATGAACGCCTTGCGATAGATCGAACCACCAGTTGCGACCCGCGGCTGGACCGCGATGGACGCGTTAAGCCAGCCCCGTATTCCAAGCCAAATCAGAAACGCCGCCCCAGCCAGTTTCATCCAGAAAAACAGCGTGGGCGATGCCGCGATAATGGCCGTTATCCCGGCAGCGGACAGCGTTAAGAACAAGCAGGCTTGGGTCAGAATACCCAGCACCCCCCATAACGCGCGGCGGAAACCAAAGCTCATGCCGTTGGTGATGCAGTTCAC
This sequence comes from Actibacterium lipolyticum, assembly GCF_900184935.1. GTDB lineage: Bacteria > Pseudomonadota > Alphaproteobacteria > Rhodobacterales > Rhodobacteraceae > Actibacterium_A > Actibacterium_A lipolyticum. The sequence continues at coordinate 1,303,706 of NZ_FXYE01000002.1, forward strand.
CGCGTTCGGCCCCGGCGTGGTCACAAATACCACCCAGAACAACGCGAACACCGTCCAGCCCTGAAGGGTCATAGCGACACCTCGACCTTCGCAAAGGTGCGATCAAGGATGGATTGCAGCTGCGCGGCGTCCTGGGTCGTGAAGGCGCTTGGCTGGTCGCTGTCGATGTCCAGAACCGCCAGCAACGCCCCCTGTTCATTGCGCACCGGCAGAACGATTTCAGAACGCGTAGAGCTGGCGCAAGCAATGTGGCCAGGGAACGCATCAACATCGGCGACCAACTGCACCTCGCCCGTGCGGGCGGCCGCGCCGCAAACGCCGCGCGAAAACGGGATGACAAGGCAGCCATGCCCACCCTGATAAGGCCCGATCTTTAGCGTTTCATCACCCACATTGCGGTAAAACCCTGTCCAGTCGAACCGGTCATCCGCATGGTGAACCTCGCACGCGATGGTTGCCATAAGGGAAACGGCATCAGCCTCCCCTTCAGTCAGGGAGGCGATGGTTTTCGCCAAGGTTGCGTAATCGACCCTCATGGGCGCTCAATCGCGATCGCTGTGCCTTCACCGCCGCCGATGCAAATGGCCGCAACGCCTCGTTTCAGGCCGCGCTTTTCAAGGGCGTTCAGCAGGGTCACGATGATGCGCGCGCCCGATGCCCCGATGGGATGACCCAACGCACAGGCACCGCCGTTCACGTTCACGATGTCGCGCGGCAGGCCCATTTCGTGCATGAAGGCCATGGGGACGACGGCAAATGCCTCGTTCACCTCCCACAGATCAACGTCGCTGACACTCCAACCGATCCGATCCAGCAGCTTTTTCGCGGCGGGTACGGGGGCAGTGGTGAAAAGCCCCGGCGCCTGCGCGTGCGAGGCGTGGCCAACAATGCGCGCACGGACCGGCAGGTCACGTTCAGCGGCCACCGCCCCTGTTGCCAAAACCAGTGCCGCCGCGCCATCCGAAATGGACGACGAGTTGGCAGGTGTGACCGTGCCATCCTTGCGGAAAGCCGGTTTCAGATGCGGAATCTTTTCGGGGCGCGCGTTGCCCGGCTGCTCATCCTCGGCGACAACGGTGTCGCCTTTGCGGGTGCTAACCGTCACGGCGGTGATTTCGCCGTCAAACGCACCGGTTTTCTGTGCCTCCAGTGCGTTGGACAAAGACTTAAGCGCGTATTCATCCTGCGCCTCGCGGGTGAACTGAAACGCCTCGGCGCAGTCTTCGGCGAAGGTACCCATAAGGCGGCCCTTGTCGTAGGCGTCTTCCAGACCATCAAGGAACATGTGATCAATCACCTGCCCGTGCCCGATCCGCGCGCCGCCGCGCATTTTGGGCAGCAGATAGGGCGCGTTTGTCATGCTTTCCATGCCACCAGCGACCATAAGGCCCGTCTGCCCCAGCGCCAGTTGGTCATGCGCCATCATCACGGTTTTCATGCCGGAACCGCACATCTTGTTCAACGTGGTCGCGGGGACCTCTTCCCCCAGGCCAGCTTTGAAACCGGCTTGGCGTGCGGGAGCCTGACCAATGCCAGCGGGCAAAACGCAGCCCATCAACACCTCTTCGACGGTGGTGACACCTGCGCCATCAAGCGCGCCCTTTATTGCGGCCCCGCCCAGCGTGGGGGCATCGACCCCATCAAACGCACCTTGAAACCCCGCCATCGGTGTACGCGCCGCGCCGCAGATCACCACGTCATTCATTCTGTGTCCTCCCAAGACTCACCCACCATGGATACCGAATGGTAACGAATGGCGTCTAGCGTTTGTCAAAAGATATGCAGGAGTCAGTGATGGACCTTCAAGCGGAAGTGCGCGATCAGGCGCTTGTCGTCGCCGTTCAGGAAAACCGCGTGGACGCAGCGGTGGCAATTCAGTTCAAAGACAAAATGCGAGAGGTCACCGCCACCCCGCATGAACGTGTGGTGATGGACCTGTCTCTGGTCGATTTTCTGGACAGTAGCGGGCTTGGCGCCGTGGTTGCCGTGATGAAGTTCCTCGCGCCCGGGCGTAAACTTGAACTGGCCGGGCTAACGCCAACCGTCGCCAAGGTGTTTCGCCTGACCCGAATGGACACCGTGTTCACCTTACACGACACCATCGAAAGCGCCTTTTCCGGCGATGCAGACGCCGCATGACCACGGCGAATGGCGGGTGCGGGTTCAAACTGTGTTTCGCAGGAGAGCCCTTTTCGGTTCGTGACGCTTTGGGTCAGGTGACAAACTGGCTGAAAGATCGCGACGTTTGTGAAGAAACCAGAGGCTCGGTCGAACTGGTCCTTGCTGAGGTGTTGAACAACATCTCAGAGCATGCCTACCGCGGAGATCAGCCGGGCCCGGTAGAACTGTCTTTGACGTGCTGTCCATCCGCCGTCTGTCTTTGCCTGCGCGATCAAGGGCACGAAATGCCCGAGGGCAGCCTGCCATCAGGCGCAGCACCGGACGTCAACAAACAGACGCAGGATTTGCCGGAAGGCGGGTTTGGGTGGTTTCTGATAAATACGCTGACCCATGACCTGCGATATTGCCGCGAGGCCGGGCGAAACTGCCTAAGCTTCAAGATGGCGCTGGATATGCCCGCCGACACCGTGCGCGGGGCCGCAAATCCGCCACAATGACTCCTTATCGCCGCCCGATTACCAAGTAATATTAGGGTTGTAGCTGCTTTAGGCTTCCCTCGGCGTCACGTCAACAGCCCCCACCCAGTTCGTGACGCCGAGGTATAATTCCCCCCCGAAAAATCATCATTGGCATCCGCGTCGCCGCGACCTACTGTTATTGTCTGACAATTGACAGGGGATGGTTAGATGCGGGATTTTCACCTTCCGGGGCGCTCGCCCGTATTTGCGGGAAATGGCATGTGTGCAACGTCACACCCCTTGGCCGCGAAGGTTGCTATCCAAATGCTGGAAGCTGGCGGTAACGCCGTTGACGCCGCGATTGCAGGGGCTGTCCTTCTGGGTATTTGCGAACCGCAGATGACTGGCATTGGGGGCGACTGCTTTGTTCTGCTGAAACCCGCCGGAAGCGAAGATATCGTTGCGCTGAACGGATCGGGCCGCGCCCCTGCCGCCCTATCCGCCGCCGAAATGCGCGAACGCGGGCTGACCACCATTCCCCTTGGCGGGCCAGAGGCCGTGACGATTCCCGGCGCGATTGATGCGTTCTGCCGCTTGTCCAAAGACTGGGGCAAGATCGGGCTGAAAGCCTCGCTTGCGCCTGCGATCCATTATGCCCAAGCGGGCGTTCCCGTCGCCCCGCGCACCGCGTTTGACTGGGCCGAAGCGAAAGGCAGCCTTAAGGGCGCGGCGCGCGACTACTTTCTTTTGAACGGCAAGGTGCCCACCCCCGGCCAAACTTTCCGCGCCCCCGGTCAGGCAGAGGTCCTGCGCCGCATCGCCATGGACGGGCGCGAGGGGTTTTACGAAGGCGAAGTTGCCGAAGACATGGTCAATTCGCTTAACGCGCTTGGCGGGGTGCATACGCTGGACGATTTCGCCAACACCGCCTGCGATTACACGCAGCCAATCAGCGGCACCTATAAAGAGGTGGAGTTGGTCGAACATCCACCCAACGGCCAAGGTGCAACCGCAATTCTGATGGCGAACATGCTGGCGCAGTTTGACCTGCCCAGCATGGACCCGTTCGGTGCCCAACGCGCCCATATTGAGGCTGAGGTTGCCAAGCTGGCCTATGATGCCCGCAACCGGTTTATCGCAGACGCAGACCACATCACCCGGCTGGATCACATGCTGGCCCCTGAAACGGCCACCAAACTGGCCGCGCTGATCGATCCGAAGCGGGCAATGGAAAACCCGTCTGTGATAAGCGAGGCCGTGCATAAGGAAACCATCTATCTAACGGTTGTCGATAAAGACCGGATGGCGGTTTCGCTGATTTATTCGGTGTTCCACAGCTTTGGCTCGGGCCTTGCGTCTGACAAATTCGGGATCAACTTCCAAAACCGCGGTGCGGGCTTCACCTTGGAAGACGGGCACCCGAACGAAGCCATCGGCGGCAAACGCCCGATGCACACGATCATCCCCGGCATGGTGAAAAAAGACGGAAAGGTCATCATGCCCTTCGGTGTCATGGGCGGCGCCTATCAACCCAACGGACATGCGCGCTTCCTGACCAATGTGGTGGATTACGGCATGCACCCCCAAGCCGCGATTGACGCCCCGCGCAGCTTTTCAGACGCGGGCAACATGCAGGTCGAACGCGGATATTCCGACGCCGTTCGTGCCGAATTGGCCGAAATGGGCCATTCGGTTTCGATCCCCAAGACGGCAATCGGCGGGGCTCAGGCAATTCTGATCGATCCGGAAACGGGTGTTTTGCAAGGCGGGTCGGACCCGCGCAAGGATGGCTGCGCGCTGGGGTATTAACCCCGGCGTTTAGTTCAGTTGGAACTGAAGCGGATAAAGGCCATCTTCGAAATCCCCGAACAGGTCGGGCAGATCGGGGTGGTCCACCGGTTCGCCCGTTTCATCGGGCAACAGGTTTTGTTCGGAAACGTAAGCCACGTAATAGCTTTGGTCGTTTTCGGCCAGCAGGTGATAAAACGGCTGATCCTTCGACGGGCGGCTATCTTCGGGGATCGCATCGTACCATTCTTCGGTATTTGAAAACATCGCATCGACATCGAACACGACACCACGGAACGGATGCTTCCGATGACGGAGCACCTGACCTAGGTGATATTTGGCGTTCGACTTCAGCATGACGTTGCAACCCCTACACTTCTTTAGTTATCCCTCGTCCAGTGCAATGTCCATGCGGGCGGGCCGAATTTAAGGGAAACAGTTTGTGAACCTCGTCCTTACAGTTCTAGAAATCGTTGCGCCAGTCTTCCTGTTGGCGGCGGTCGGCTTTACTTGGGTGAAACTGGGTTTTGAGTACCGCGTGGAGTTCGTCACGCGCCTTGCGATGACGCTTTCGGTGCCCTGCCTGATCTTCACCGCGCTGATGAAAACACAGATCGATCCGCAGGCGTTGACCACTTTGTCACTCGCCGCGTTCGCGGCTTATGCGGCCGTTGCAGCACTGACTTTGACCTTGGTGGCACTGGCCGGCGTCGACCGGCGCACCTATCTGGCCCCACTGATCTTTGGCAATACTGGCAACATGGGGCTTCCGCTTGCGCTGTTCGCTTTTGGCGAAATCGGGCTTGGTTATGCGGTTGTCGTGTTTGCGGTCATGGCCATCCTTTCGTTCACCATCGGCGTTTGGCTTGTGTCAGGCGGCGGGTCACCCCTGAAGGTGGTGAAAGAGCCGCTTGTCGCCGCAACGGCGCTTGGTGGCATCTTTCTGTGGCAGGGCTGGCAAACACCGACCTTCCTAACCAACACTCTGGAACTGATCGGGCAGATGGCGATTCCCGTCATGCTGATCACACTTGGCGTTGCCGTGGCGCGCCTTAAGGCCAGCCACCTTTCGCTTTCGCTGTGGCTTTCGCTGGCCAAAGTCGCCGTCTGCGTGGGCGCGGCATGGGGCGTGGGCCGCTGGTTCGGCCTTGCGCCCGAACCGTTTGCGGTTCTTGTCCTACAAGTTTCGACGCCGGTGGCAGTCACGTCCTATCTTCTGGCGGAAAAATACGAGGCCGACTCTGAAGCAGTTGCTGGTCTTGTCGTCGTTTCAACCCTGCTTTCGGTGGCAACAATCCCCCTAACCCTCGCATTTTTGATCTGATCGCAAATGTTCCCCGTTCCAACGCGCGGTTTTTTTGCGTATTCTAGAAAAAAACAAAGAATGCGAGAGGCAGATGAGCAGACTCCTTCGCGTAGGCCTATTGGTCTTGCTTGCCGGTTGCGGCGGCGGTGGTGACAAGTCGTCACCCCGAAATCTTGATGATGCGTGCAGCATTGTCAGTCAGCGTCCGGCGTATCTTCGGGCCATGAAAAAGACGGAGCGCCGCTGGAACGTGCCGACGCATGTTCAGATGGCGACCATCTATCAGGAAAGCAAATTTGACGGCGATGCACGCACGCCGGTCAAATATGTGCTGGGCGTCATTCCGATGGGGCGGCAAAGCTCTGCGTTTGGATATGCGCAGGCGCTGGATGGTACATGGGATGAATACAAACAGGCGACGGGCAATCGTGGCGCGCGCCGTGATCGCATCGATGACGCGACCGACTTTATGGGTTGGTACATGAACCTAACGCGTCAGCGTAACGGCATTCCACTGACCGATGCCCGCAACCAATACCTTGCCTATCATGAAGGGCACACTGGGTATTCGCGCGGCACCTATAACAGCAAAAGCTGGCTGGTGCGCGTGGCCGACGATATCGGCCGACGCTCTGAAACCTATCGCAACCAGCTTAGACGCTGCCGTTAATTTCCGGTACGGGCTTCGGTTTCCTGCACGATGTTGAACATCCGCGCGGAAAGCTGAACGCCCGTTTCCAGATCACCCAGAATGACAGTGGTCGCAGAGCCGCTGTCGTCCGTGATGATCCACTGGCGAAGCTGTACGGGGCTGTCGGAAAACACCAACTGAATATTCCCATACTCGGGGTGCTCAGGATCCTGAGCCATGACCGTTGTCGTGTTGCCATCGCTGGTATGGCCGACAACCATCTTGGCGCGGCTAAGGTCCACATTGCGTTCAAGGATCAGGTTCAGCGGTGTGCGCTTAAGCGGGTATTGCTCGGGCGGCTGGTTTGATTTTGGGTCAAACACGGCCACTTGGCCGCCACCTGCCATCACCAACGCATCGTCGGGTGGGGCATATTCAAACCGCACGCGGCCGGGGCGCTTCATGAACATTGTGCCGGTGGAGATGGTTCCATCGGCGTTCACCTGCGTGAACTCCCCCTCAGCCGTGGTGAAGCTGTTGAAATAGGACGAAATCTGCGACAGCGGGATTTTCCCAGCCATCGCAGGAAGGGCGAACAGCGCCGCCGTGGCGGCGACAAGTGCAAAGCGAAACTTTTTCATACCCTCAATTTAGGTGCTCGCCCAAAGGTTTGCACCCTTCATCCGCTCACGAAATCGCGAAAGGCAATTTACTGCTGCTCTGGCACCAGAATCTCGCGCTTGCCGACATGGTTTGCCGCGCTGACAACGCCCTGCTCTTCCATCTGCTCAACCAGCTTGGCGGCCTTGTTATAGCCAACCGAAAGCTTGCGCTGGATGTACGAGGTGGAGCATTTACGATCTTTCAGCACAATCGCCACCGCAGTGTCATAAAGCGCATCTTCCATATCAGTGTTGCCACCGCTGGACAGACCAAGCACCGCGTCGATATCGCTTTCCTTGCTTTCATCCGGGCCATCGACAACGCCGCTCATGTATTCCGGCGGACCGAAGGCCTTAAGGTAGTTCACGATCTCTTCGACCTCTTCATCCGAACAGAAGGGGCCGTGAACGCGGGTAATCTTGGACCCACCGGCCATGTAAAGCATGTCACCCATGCCCAACAGCTGTTCAGCGCCCTGTTCGCCCAGAATGGTCCGGCTGTCGATCTTGCCGGTCACCTGGAACGAGATACGCGTGGGGAAGTTGGCCTTGATCGTACCGGTGATAACATCAACCGATGGGCGCTGCGTGGCCATGATCAGGTGAATACCCGATGCACGCGCCATCTGTGCGAGGCGCTGGATACAGGCTTCGATTTCCTTGCCGGCGACCATCATAAGGTCGGCCATCTCGTCCACGATGACGACGATGTAGGGAATGGCCTTAGGCGCGAATTCTTCGGTTTCGAACACGGGTTCGCCGGTATCATCGTCAAACCCGGTTTGAACGGTACGGCTGAACATTTCGCCCTTGGCCAGCGCGTCTTTTACGCGGCCGTTATACCCATCGATATTCCGCACGCCCATCTTGGACATTTTGCGATACCGTTCTTCCATCTCTCCCACGACCCACTTCAGGGCGACAACGGCCTTTTTGGGGTCGGTCACAACGGGGCTCAGCAGGTGCGGAATGCCGTCATAAACGGAAAGTTCCAGCATCTTGGGGTCGATCATGATCAGGCGGCATTCATCCGGCGTCAGCTTGTAAAGCAGCGACAAGATCATGGTGTTGATCGCGACCGATTTACCAGAACCCGTCGTACCCGCGATCAGCAGGTGAGGCATCTTGGCAAGGTTCGCCACGATTGGGTCACCACCGATATCCTTACCCAGCGCCAATGGCAGCTTCTGATTGCCATCACCAAAGTCACGGGCAGACAGAATTTCCCGCAGAACCACTTTTTCACGGTTCACGTTGGGAAGTTCGATACCGATGACGCTGCGGCCCGGCACGGTCGATACACGTGCCGACAAGGCCGACATCGAACGCGCGATGTCATCGGCCAGACCAATCACACGGCTGGCTTTCAAACCCGGCGCGGGTTCAAGTTCGTACATCGTGACAACGGGGCCGGGACGAACCGAAACGATTTCCCCCTTTACGCCGTAGTCATCCAGCACGTTTTCCAGCATCCGCGCGTTTTCTTCCAACGCTTCATCGGAAAGCTGATGGCGTTCGATCGTGGTCGGGCTGGCCAACAGCGAAAGCGGAGGATGTTCGTAATCGCTGGTCTGCTCTTCGAATTGCAGGGCGGGCTGTGCTTCTTCTTTTGCGCGGCGCGACGGCTGAACCGTCTTGTTTGCCGATGGCTGTACAACCCGGCGCGCTTCGACGGGCGGGGGTTCGTACGCGGGGGGCGAATACACCTGTTCGGGCGCATAATTGGTTTCTTCGACTTGAATGGGTGCTTCAAGCGGGGCTTCATACGTTGCCTCGACGGGTGCGGCCACATACGGATCATCAAGATACGCGGCATCAGACAAGTCTGGTTCGACCGCAAGCGGTTGAGGGGGCGGTGCCATACGCGGGGCTTTGTCTGCGATCAGTGGCTGTGGGCCACCGCGCCGACGCGCAACAGCCGCAGTCGCGACATTGCTGGCGCTAATCGCGGGTTCCACCCGACCACCCTGAAGCGGAGGCTCGGCGCGGCCAGCGTGCAGGCCGGAACCCTTGCGCATACGATTACGCATGACATCCGCGATACGCGCCTTGATACGCTCTTCGGACACGGGCTCGTTATGCGAAGCCAAGGGTGGCAATTCAGGTTCAACCAACTCTGGTGCGGGGTCAGGCACGCGCTTGATCAGCGAAGGCATACGCCCCAGCAGGCTGGGCTTTTCGATTTCTTCTTCTTCAATATCGAACAGGTCGTCGCCTTCGTCATCATCCTCAAGAAGGCTGGAACGATGGATCATGCGTTCGCTTTCGGCCGGACGCATCGAAGAAAAGTCAAACGCGCCTTTCTTTTGCGCTTGCTTACGGTTTTTCAAAGCGTGCACACCGCGCACGGCTTCGCTTGCGCCACGGCCCAGCAGGGTCATCAACGTCGCATAGGCCATGATCAAGCCAACCAACAAGAAACGGCCAATGGTCTTCAGCTCTTGCCGATCAAAGCCAAGCACGAACGACCCAATGGCAAACACCGCGAAAAACGACACGAATGCCATCAACTTAAGGCCAAAGACGGGGGCAATCGGAAGGAAATTCAGGATGGCGCCAAGCACGGTTTCGCCGAACAGCCCACCCATGCCAAATTCATGCGTCCAACCGGCCGAAGGCGTCAGCGTCGTGGCATAGACCGAAGCAACCGCAATGGCGATTGGCGCAAAGATCACCCGACCCAAGGCGCGCTCTTCCCCGCGGTGCAGTACGAAACGCACGCCCCAGCCGATGAACACCAGCGACAGGCCCCAGGCACCCAGCCCGACGATTACATTCAACGGCGATGCAATGGACGCACCGAACCGGCCCAGATAATTCGCCGTAGGCTCATCCGTCGCGGACAACCAGCTTGGATCTTCGGGCACATAGGACGCCAAAAGCAGCCCCACCATTATGCCGATCGCAATCAGCGCGACCCCCAACAATTCTTTCCCGCGTCGTTCGATCGCGGCCTGCATGTTGGTGTCAAAAAGTGGATCACGATGTTTCATCTGATACGACGCCATGCCCTCGTCCTTAACTATAGAGACAGTCACGAAGCTGAATTAGCCCGTGCTGCATTTCTTTGGTTGGGGCCACCATCGCGACCCGGATGTACTCGTTACCTGGATTGTAGCCGCCCACGTCACGGGCCAGATACGCACCTGGAAGGACCCGAACGCCGGTTTCCTTCCACAATTTCAATGCTGCTTGTTCGCCATCTTCCACCGGAAGCCACAGGAAAAAACCCGCCTCTGGGGGCATGTATCCGGGCAGCTCGGCAAAGATTTCGTCGGCAGCATCATATTTCTCGCGGTAAAGCGCGCGGTTTTCTTCCACGTGCGCTTCGTCCGCCCAAACCTTTTGCGCTGCCATCTGCAACGGCAGCGGCAGCGGCGCGCCCGCATAGGCGCGAAGCCGTTTGATCCGCGTGATGCACTGCGGCCCACCGGCCACGAAACCAGACCGTAAACCCGGCAGGTTCGAACGTTTTGACAGCGAATGGAAAATCAGAACCCGTTCGGGGTCTGCACCCATTTCCTGCGCCACCTGAAGGGCACCAACGGGGGCCTCTCCGCGGTAAATCTCGGAATAGCATTCATCTGCGAAGATGCGGAAATCGTGCTTTTCGGCCAGCGCGATCAGATTTTGCCAATACGCGCGGCTGGCAATTGCGCCCTGTGGGTTCGATGGCGAACACAGATAGGCAATCGCCACACGGTCCAGCACATCCGCCGACAATGAAGCATAGTCCGGCAAGTATCCGGTGTCAGGCCCGGCGGACACAAAAACGGGTTCCGCGCCAACGGCAAGCGCCGCAACGGCATAAACTTGATAGAATGGGTTCGGCGTCAGGATAACCGGCTGCTTGCCACGCACCTTTTCCGGGCACAGCGCCATTGCGGCGTTAAACAGCCCCTCGCGCGTGCCGTTCAGTGCCATCACTTGCGTTGCGCCATCCACCGTCGCGCCAAAGCGGCGTTTGATCCAGTTGGCGATTTCACCGCAAAGTTCTGGCGATCCGTCGTTTGGCGGGTATTTTCCGAAACCCGCAGCATTTTCCGCAATGATATCGGTGACCCACGCAGGGAATGCGTGTTTCGGTTCCCCAATCGTCATATGCACGGGCTCTCCGCCCGGCGCATGCACGTCGAGAAGGCTCCGCAGACGCGGAAACGCGTATTCTGGCAGGTTCGAAAACCGCTCGGGAAAGGTCATAGGACCACTTATGCTGCCTCAAAGGATCGGGATCATTTCGCCCCGTTTGATCCCAAGGATACCGACAGTTTGCCGCTTGGTCCAGAAAAAGCCCGCATATTTCGGGCCTTGCCGAACAAAGCTGTGGCTTTTAAGCCAACGCCGTTTCGGCCGCAGCCCCTAACCGCAAAAGCCTCTCTTCGCTGTTTGGCGGCGTCACGAACATAATTCCAGTGGACGGAAGACCGGTTGGAACGCTTAGCGCCGCGCCCCCGGTCAGGTTCCCAATCCGCGTATTACGAAGCGTCAGAAGGTTTTCGGTGACATAATAATCATGATCGTCGATCAGTTTCTGCGCGTTCGGCGGCATATTCGCCGCGCTTGGCATGATAACCGCATCAAACCCCGCAGTCTTTTCCGCCCAGATTTGGCGGAACTGGCGAAGCTTCTGCCACGCCGAAACATATTCCACGCCCGAGAAATTCCCGCCTGCGCGGAACCGTTCTAGGATTTCGGGGAACATTTTATCCGGCGCTGCTTCGATGATGTCTTTCCACGTTGCGTAAGCTTCGACCGTATACAGAACGGGTGACAGGGCCATTGCGGCCTCAAGTTCGGGCACTTCGCGCCGTTCAATGATTGCCCCGGCAGATTGCAGGCGTTCGACTGCACCTTTGAACCCCGCGGCGGGCGCGCCGCGCACATCGTCCAGCGCGATCGTTTCCAGCACCATCAACCGGCGCCCCTTAAGCGAAACACCCCGCAGGTCAGCAGGCCTGCCCCCCTCCAACGCGGCCAGCATCAGCGCCACATCTTCGACGTTTCGGCAAAGCGGGCCGACCGTGTCAAAGCTTTCCGCCAACGGCACCACCCCCTTAAGCGAGACCCGCCCAGCCGTGGTTTTCAGCCCCACCAGATCGTTCCACGCCGACGGAATGCGCACTGATCCCCCTGTGTCAGAGCCTATTCCGCAGGCCGCCAACCCAAACGCCACCGACGCCGCCGCACCCGACGACGACCCACCGGGCACAGCGTCGGCATCGTTGATACAGGGGGGCGTTTGCGTCATCGGGTTCAGCCCCAGCCCCGAAAACGCCAATTCGGACATATGCGTTTTGCCCAAGCACACGGTGCCAGCAGCGGTGGCGTTTTTCACCACCTCTGCATCGACGGGCGGCACCCTGCCCTTCAACAACTGTGATCCTGCTTCGGTTGCCACGCCTGCGGTATCGAACAGGTCTTTCCACGAAACTGGCACGCCATCCAACGGGCCAAGCCGGTGCCCCGACTTTGCACGGGCCGCAGCCGCCGTTGCTTCGGCCATGGCGCGGTCGGGGGTGACGCAGGAATAGATGCGCGCGGCATACGGGCTGCTTTCGATTGCATCCAGAAAGGTGCGGGTCAACGCGACCGGATCAATCTTTCCGCCTGCGATCCCACGGCCCAATTCCGCCGCGCCCATACCAAGCCACTCTTTGCCCATCGAAGCCTCCTGTGATGCCAGATGAACGGTAGCGGCAGGGCAGCGCATGGACAATCCCGCCACGCCGCGCATATTGCATTTCATGAAACATGATTCAGATGTGGTTATCGTTGGCGGCGGCCTGAACGGCCCTGCCCTTGCCTTGGCGCTGGCGCAAGGCGGGCTAAGTGTAACGATTGTGGACGCGCTGCCGCTGGACACGCGTAAGGATGACACGTTCGATGGGCGCAGCTATGCGCTTGCCCTCGCGTCGCAAAAGCTGCTTTCGGCGCTTGGCATCTGGAACGAAATTGCCGACCACGCCCAACCGATCCTGAAGGTCGCCGCGTCCGATGGGCACGCTGGTGAAGGGCCCGCCCCCTTCTTCTTGGAATTTGACCACGCCGAAATCGAAGAAGGCCCCATGGGCTTTATGATCGAAGACCGCTACCTGCGCCGCGCGTTTCTGGATGCGGTCATGGCCGAGGATCGGGTCGCCCACCTTTCGGGCGAAACCGTCGTGGCGCAAGATGTTCAGCCCGGCGGCGTCACCGTGACGCTTCAATCGGGTAAAACCGTGTCTGCACGGGTGCTGATCGGCTGCGATGGCAAACGAAGCGGCACGGCCGAACGCGCTGGTATTTCGCGCACCGGATGGGAATATGGTCAAACCGCGCTGGTCTGCGCGATTGAGCATGAAAAGCCACACGAAGGCACTGCGCATCAATTCTTTATGCCCGCAGGTCCGCTGGCCATTCTGCCCCTGCCCGGCAACCGTTCATCGATTGTCTGGAGCGAAACCACCGACCAAGCCGCAGCCATTCAGGCGATGGATGACGACAGCTACCTTGCCGCCTTGCGCCCGCGTTTCGGCGACTTTTTGGGTGAAATTAAATTGGCCGGCGCGCGCTTTACCTATCCGCTTAGCCTGTCGCTGGCGAATGCGTTTGTCAGTGATCGGCTGGCGCTGGTTGGCGACGCGGCACACGGTGTGCATCCGATTGCCGGACAGGGCTTGAACCTTGGCCTGCGCGACGTCGCCGCCTTGGCCGAAGTCATGGTCGATGCCCACCGCCGCGGAGAAGAGATCGGCGCGATCGATGTTCTGGAACGGTATCAGACATGGCGTCGGTGGGATACGGCTACGCTTGCCGCCGCGACGGACGGGTTCAATCGGCTGTTTTCCAACGATAACCCGCTGCTGCGGGGGGTGCGCGATATCGGCATGGGCGTGGTGAACGCCATGCCGGGCCTGCGCCGCCGCTTTATCCGCGAAGCCGCGGGCCTGAATGGGGAATTGCCGCGCCTGATGAAAGGGCGGCCGATCTAAGCGTCAGTCCAACTGGCGCGCTTCATCGACCAGCATGATCGGAATGCCATTGCGGATCGGAAACGCCAGATGCGCGGCCTTAGACACCAGTTCTTGGTTTTCGGCGTCATAGGTCAAAACGGCGTGGGTCACCGGACAAACCAGCGCCTCTAACATGCGGCGATCCACTTTGATTTCATCGGTCATTGCATCACCTCTTCGTTTGCGCCCCCGCGCAGGGCAAATTCTATCAGCGTGACAAGCGTTTTACGCCGGTCACTTAGCGTCGGTGCCTCTAACAAGGCTTGCTTATCTTCTGGCTGAAACGGGCACAGCATGGAAAGCGAATTTATCAGCAGTTCGTCATCCGCTTCTTTCAGGTTTTCCCAATCGGTCGCAAGCTTCAGTTCGTGAAAATAACGGCCCAAAGTATCCATGAACGTGTCGCGGTCGAACGCATCGTCGTGTTCACTTGTCCCCAGATCGCGTTCGAAACCGTCCCAGCAAACATCGGCACGAACATAGGGGCTGAAACATGTCAGCTCTCGTGTGATGCGATACCGGGACACGCCGCTAAGGGTGATCATGTATCGCCCGTCTTCGGTTTCCGAAAACGCGCTTACCCGCCCGGCACACCCGATGTCGTGCAGTTTTTGCTGTTCCTCGCCCGACGATTGGATGGGCTGGACCATTCCAATCAGGCGATGCGATGTTTTTAGAACGTCCTCTAACATCGCCAGATAGCGCGGCTCGAAGATATGCAGCGGCAAGCGCGCGCGGGGCAACAGCAACGCGCCTGGCAGCGGGAACACCGGAATGGTTTCCGGAAGGTCAGCCGATGAGAACATACCCAACAAGGTAGCCCTTAATCCGCGCTAAGCAAATATCATTGATGAAAGCTTGCGCCGCCCAGCCAATGCAATCGGATCATCGGGCTTAAGCGCGTCAAAGATCGTGAACAGCTGTGTCTTCGCCGCGCCATCATTCCATTCACGATCCCGGCGGAACAGCTCCAACAGCTCGCTTACGGCGCCTTCGACATCGCCCGACGCATGAAGCGCCTGCGCAAGGTCCAACCGCGCCTGAAGGTTGTCGGGATCTGCATCAACAGCGGCACGCAGCTCTGCCTCTGGGCCCGCGTTTTCTGCCTGACGCGCCAGTTCCAACTGGGCTTTCGCAGCATCAAGTTCCGGCGTGGCCGCGACATCAGCAGGTGCGTTTTGAATAAGCGCTTCGGCCTGATCCACTGCGCCCAGCGCCAACTGCGCGCGAACAAGCCCGCCATAAGCGGCAGCGTTCGAAGGCTCCTCGCCCAACACGGCCTCAAAGGTTTGCGCGGCATCTTCGGCTTCGCCCTCGGTCAGCATCTGCTCTGCCGCTTCGACAGCAGCGGAAAGACCTTCGTCTTCGCCCGCAAGGGCGGCGGCCTTGTCCACGAATGCCTTGATTTCAGATGGCGGCAACGCGCCCTGAAACCCGTCAACCGGCTGGCCGTTGAAGAAGGCGTAAACCGTTGGGATCGATTGAATGCGAAGCTGCGCGGCGATCTGTTGGCTTTCGTCAACGTTCACCTTGACCATACGCACCTTACCGCCCGCTTCGGTGACGGCTTTTTCAAGCGCGGGCCCAAGCGTTTTGCACGGACCACACCAAGGTGCCCAGAAATCCACGATCACCGGAATTTCTTTACTGACCTCGACCACGTCTTCCATAAAGGTCGCTTCGGTGATGTCTTTGATCAGGTCACCCGCAGGTGCCGCAGTATCCGTTCCGCCAAGTTCCAGCATGTCATCCCTCAAATAAATCTGGCGCGTTTGCCCCTATATGGCGCGCGCCATGCTACCTGCCAAGTGTTGCAGCAAGATTTGCCGCAGTCCGCCCTGTTACAGATCAAATGTCGCGAAAACTGGAGCGTGGTCGCTTGGCTTTTCCCAACCGCGCGCATCGCGCAGCACACGCGAACCATGGCCCGCGTTCGAAATATCAGACGTGGCCCAGACGTGGTCCAACCGACGCCCCTTGTCAGCCGCAGCCCAATCTTTGGCCCGGTATGACCACCAACTGTAAAGCTGCCCCTCGGGGATATCTTGGCGCGTGATATCAACCCAATTGCCCGCGTCCTGCGTTTCGGCCAAATGCTCCACCTCGATCGGTGTGTGGCTGACGATCTTCAAAAGCTGTTTGTGGTTCCAAACGTCGTCTTCGCGTGGGGCGATGTTCAGGTCGCCCACAAGGATCGACTTTTCCGGTTTATCAGCGTTGAACCAATCGCGCATGTCGGTCAGGTAATCCAGCTTTTGGCCGAACTTCTCGTTCACCTCGCGGTTGGGGACATCGCCACCGGCAGGCACATAAAAGTTCTGAATCGTCACGCCGTTTTCCAGCTTGCCAGCAACGTGGCGGGCATGGCCCAATGCAGCGAAATCCTGTTCACCCGCGTCCACCATTGGGATCTTGGACAGGATCGCAACGCCGTTGTATCCCTTTTGCCCACGCGCCACGATGTAGTTGTAGCCAAGCGCGCGGAACCCATCGAGCGGGATCTTTTCCACCGGGCTTTTGCATTCCTGCAGGCACAGAACATCCGGTGCCTCATCCTCTAGCAGCTTCAGCACGATCGGTTCCCGCAAACGGACCGAGTTGATGTTCCAAGTGGCAAGGGTAAAGGGCATGTCGCGCGTCCGATTGGCAAAGGTTGGCGCAAACCTATGCGGTTGACGCGCGCGCCTCAACCCGATGCTTGCGCATGCTTGTTCACCTGCTAGCGTTGCCCCATTGATTTAAGGTTCTTGCGATGCAGCTTCTTGCCCGAAACCGGAATTTCCGCCTGCTGTTTTCGGCCAGCGCAGTCTCCAACCTTGGCGACGGCATCTCTGCTTTGGCATTCCCATGGCTTGCAACGCTGATCACTCATGACCCGCTATTGATCGCAATGGTCGCCGCAGCAACGCGTTTGCCGTGGCTGTTATTCGCAATTCCCGCGGGTGTCTTGACCGATCGGACCGACCGTCGGCGCCTGATGCTTCAGGCCGATATCGCGCGCACCGCGCTGACGTGTGGCGTTGTTGCCTTGGTCCTTGCCGCGCCGCCCTTGCCGCTGAACGCTGCCCCCACAACGGCCATCTGGCTGATCAGCTTACTGTCCCTCGCCGCGTTTCTTTTGGGCACGGCCGAGGTTATTCGCGACAACGCCGCGCAGACGGTGTTGCCCTCTGTCGTCCACGCGGATGATCTGGAACGCGCCAACGGCCAACTATGGAGCATTGAGCAAATCATGGGCCAGTTCATCGGGCCACCGTTGGCCGGCATCCTGATCGCATTGGCCGCCCCGATCCCCTTCACGTTCAACGCCCTGTGTTTCGCATTGGCCGCGGCCTGCTTGTGGACCGTAACCCTGTTGCCCCGCCCCACCGCGAAACTGCCCGACGGTATCTTCGCCCAAATGCACGAGGGGATCATCTGGCTGTTCAACACCCCACTGATCCTCAAGCTGGCCGTGATGTTGGGGGCGTTAAACATGACGGCGGTGATGTGCCTGACCGTGCTTGTGCTTTTCTCGCAAGAGGTGCTGGGCCTTTCGGCTGCGGGCCATGGGTTGCTTTTGACGGCAGGTGCTGCGGGCGGCGTTGCGGGCGGGATGATCGGCCCGCTGATCGCCGCGCGTCTTGGCGGGCAGACGACCGTTCGCCTGTCACTGCTGCTGTTCCCGCTGCCCTATGCGCTGATCTTTCTGGCACCGAACCCGGCGCTGGTCGCCGTGGCGCTGTTTGTGGAAACCTTTGCGGGTATGACGTGGAATGTCGTCACCGTGTCCTTGCGCCAGCGGATGATCCCCGATGCCCTGCTGGGTCGGGTGAACAGCGTCTATCGTTTCTTCGGCTGGGGCGTCATGCCCATCGGCGCGATGCTAGGAGGCGCATTGGTTACGTTGGCCGAACCCTCTCTTGGCCGCGAAGCCGCGCTGCGCCTTCCTTATGCGCTTGCGTCCCTCTCGATGATTGGAACGCTGATCTACGGGCTGATGTTCCTGCGCTTTGACACCAAGGCCTGATGCCAAAAAAAGACCCGGCGCGAAGCCGGGTCAGTCCAACAGGGAGGTCATGCCATAACCCCGGCATGGAAGGGATCCTATGCCACCAATCTATAACCACCCGATTCGGTCACAAGAAGGCGGGCGTTTGACGGATCTGGTTCTATTTTTTGACGCAAACGATAGATGTGTGTCTCCAAAGTATGGGTCGTAACACCGGCGTTATAGCCCCAGACTTCGTGCAACAGCACCTCGCGCGCGACCACGCCTTCGGACGCGCGGTACAGGAATTTCAAGATGTTAGTCTCTTTTTCAGTCAGGCGAATTTTACGTTCATCTTCATCCACCAGCATCTTCATTGATGGTTTGAACGTATATGGGCCTAACTGAAATACGGCATCTTCCGATTGTTCGTGCTGCCGCAATTGGGCACGAATTCGGGCAAGCAACACAGGGAATTTGAACGGTTTGGTCACGTAATCATTCGCACCCGCATCAAGGCCCAGAATGGTATCGGCGTCGCTATCATGGCCAGTCAGCATCAGGATAGGGCATTTCACGCCCTGTTTGCGCATCAGGCGGCACAGTTCGCGGCCATCGGTATCTGGCAAACCAACGTCCAAGATCACCAGATCATAGATCGCCTCTTTTGCCTTCTCCATCGCCTCGGCGCCGGTCCCGGCTTCGAACACGTCGAAGTCTTCGGTCATGACCAGCTGTTCGCTTAACGCTTCGCGAAGGTCTTCTTCGTCGTCAACAAGCAGTATTTTCTTAAGGTTGCCCATGGTGGCCCTCCTCGGTTCTATTGGACCACAAATGTTGGGCCATGTGCGTTTGGGCAAGATTTACTGCAACATTCTCACGGAACCGTGTCGCAAACCCGGCCTTTGTTTCATATTTTGTCCAAAGCAGTTACATCCTGTCGCACGAATTAGGAATGAGGAAGCCAAATGCGCCTTGGCCCAACCCCGGTTGAACAGCTTGCCCGCGCCCGCGCCGATCTGCGCTTGGGCGTGCCTGTTGTGTTATCCAATGGCAAATCTGGCGTCGTCTTTCTTGCCGCCGAAACACTGGAACCGGCGCGACTGGCCCGGTTGTCTGCAATGGGGACAGAATTGGCGTTGGTGATTACCGCACGCCGCGCCGAAACGCTTAAGGCCCGTGCCTATGACGGCGATATCGCGCGCCTGTCAATTCCGACCGATGCCACACCCGCATGGGTTCATTCGGTTGCGGACCCGGCGGATGATCTGAATTCGCCTATGAAAGGCCCCTTCAAAAGCCTGCGTGGCGGAGACGCGGCGCTTCACCGGTCTGCCATTGCCATTTCGAAATCCGCGCGGCTGTTGCCCGCAGTTGTCGCGATGGACATCACCGATGCGGCCACTTTCGCCGCCGACAATGCGCTGACCCAGCTAAGACTGGACGAGGTGCAAAGCGAAATGGCCCAGTCCAGCCCGCTTCACCCCATCGTCAGCGCGCGCGTTCCGTTGGAAGTGTCTGAAGCAGGCCGCCTGCATGTGTTCCGCCCCGAAGACGGCGGGGAAGAGCATTACGCCATCGAAATCGGTCAACCCGCACGGGACAAGCCCGTTCTGGCACGCCTGCATTCGGCATGCTTTACCGGCGATCTTCTGGGATCCCTGAAATGCGATTGCGGCCCACAGCTTCGCGCCGCGTTGCAACAAATGGGAACCGAAGGCGCGGGTGTACTGCTGTACCTGAACCAAGAAGGGCGCGGGATTGGCCTTGCCAACAAAATGCGCGCCTATTCCTTGCAGGATCAGGGGTTCGATACCGTCGAGGCCAACCACCGGCTTGGCTTTGAAGACGACGAACGTGATTTCCGCATCGGCGCGGCCATTCTAAAGGAAATGGGTTTTTCCGCCGTCCGCCTGCTGACGAACAACCCGGCCAAGGTGAACATGATGCAGGCCCACGGGATTGACGTGGCCGAACGTGTGCCACTGAAGGTGGGCGAAACCCGCCACAACACCGACTATCTTGCCACCAAAGCGAAAAAATCAGGGCACCTTCTTTGAGGGCGGATGATCTGGTCTTAACCCCCTACGGCGTTCGGTTTTGCGGGCGCGTTATTCCATGCTCCATCGGGCGCGGCGGGCTAAGCCATAACAAGCGCGAAGGCGACGGTGCAACGCCCATCGGAACCCACCAAATCGTTGGCCTGCTCTATCGGCCGGACAGGATCACACCCCCATCCGATTGGGCCACGCCCATTGGTCCGGGCGATTTATGGTCTGATGATGTGAATGACCCCGATTACAACCACATGGTCCGCGCGCCCCACCCCTTCGGCCACGAAAAGCTGCGCCGGGCGGACCCGTTGTATGACCTGATCATCCTGACCGACTGGAACTGGCCGGTGTCCGAAAAAGGGCGCGGGTCAGCGATTTTCCTGCACCAATGGCGCAAGCCGCATCACCCAACCGAAGGCTGCATCGCTTTTCGCCGCGATCATCTACGTTGGATTGCCGCACGGATCAGCGATCAGACAAAGCTGATCGTTCAGGCGTAGGTCCGTTCACCGAATATCGCCGAACCGACGCGGATATGGGTAGCACCCAGCGCAATCGCCCGTTCAAAATCACCGCTCATGCCCATCGAAAGCCCCTCAAGCCCGTTGCGCGCGGCGATCTTGGCCAAAAGCGCGAAATGCAGGCTGGGTTCTTCGTCAACGGGCGGGATGCACATCAGCCCCTTTACGGGCAGGTCCAACGCCTGGCAGTCGGCGACAAACGCATCCGCCTCTGACGGCAGAACACCGGCTTTTTGGTCTTCTTCGCCAGTGTTCACCTGCAAAAAGATATCCGGGCACGACCCCATCTCTTGCGCCATGTCGGCCAAACGTTTTGCAAGTTTCAGGCGATCAACGGAATGGATGGCGTCAAACAGCTCCATGGCTTGGCGGGCTTTGTTGCTTTGCAACGGGCCGATCAGATGCAGTTCTAAGCCGTCAAAACGCGCCTTGAAATCCGGCCATTTTCCGGCGGCTTCCTGCACACGGTTTTCGCCAAAGACGCGGTGACCTTCTTCCAACACCGCCTCGACCCGTTCTAGGGGCTGCACCTTGGACACCGCGATTAAAGTCACAGACCCCTTTGCGCGCCCGGCCAATTCTTCGGCCTTGGCAATGCGTTCTTTGATATCTGAAAGTGCCATATTACCCTCCGCCTAGATCGCGTCGCCTAAGGCTTCGATCATCTCTGCCAGTTCATCTTCGTGCCGCTTCCATGCGGCGACGGATGACGCATAAATGGGCTGACGCACCTGCGCCACCGAAAGCGTTGAAACACGGCGCGTATTTTTGTGAAAATCCAAACACTGATCTTCCCAAGTCAGATCACATGCCGCCAACAATTTGCGCGCCTCATCCTCGGGGTTGGCGATAAGGTCTTCGTACTGGATTTCATAAAAACCGCCGGGCAGCTTTTCACGCCAGAATTCGACCATCTCTTCAAACATACGATAATAGAGGCCAAGGTCGCGCTGATTGTTGGAATATCGATGCGTCCCTTCAGCGAACATATTCTTATAGATCGACAACAGCGTATCGCGTGGGTCGCGGCGCACCAAAACGATCTTGGCATTGGGCAGCGCCTTTTTGATCGCGCCCATCACCATATAGGTCTGAATTGCCTTATCCGTCGCGCGTTTCGTGTCGGGGCACAGCGCTTTCAGCCGCTCTTCTTCGCCCTCGCCAATCTCTTTGAAGATGGCCTCCGGCACCTCGTTAAACGCGCGAAACCCGTCTTCGGCTTTCATGTGACGCAGAACTTCACCGGCGAAATATCCAAGCTCGCCGCCGCCGCCGACCTCGGAATGGCTGGCCAGAATCTGTTCAACCAATGTGGTGCCAGACCGCGGCATCCCCGTGACAAAGATGGGTGCGTAATCGGTTGCGCCGGACGCGCCCTTTACGGTGCTGAAATCCACGGGCGCAAAGGCGGCTTTCACACCGTCAACCTCGGCGCGGCGCGTCGCGATATCGTAAGGGTACAGTTTGCGCATCAACGCGTTTGCCGGGTCAAGATAACCGAAAACCCGATCATGCGCGCCGATCTGCTCCATCACGCGTGACAGGGCAAAGCCAAGATGCATCCGACTGTGATCGCTTTGCTTTTGGTCGGCAAATCGCACTTCCATCTCGGCGATCAGGGGGTCGTCCGCGGTTAGCTTGTAAGACGCGACAAGCGTTCGATAGTGTTCGCCGTTATCGGGCTCCAACTCAATGGCTCGGCGAAAGTCACGCTCGGCTTCTTCAAACTGACCCAGTTTTTGAAGGAACAAGCCCCGCAACCCAAACACAAGCGCAAGCGAGGGGTCTTTCTTTTCCGCCTTCGCATAAGTCGCCAGCGCGGCCTCTTCGCCGTCAACCCGTTCATAGGCTTGCGCAAGGCGCGCCAATACCGTTGCGCTGCTAAGCCCCTGCTGCACTGCACGCTTCAACGCCTTGGCCGCGCCCTCATAGTTGCGTGCGTTCATCAACTGGCGACCCAACAAAAGATGCGTTTCGGTGGAGCCGCCACCATCCGCCGTCGCCTTCATCAACGCCGCGATCGAACCCGCCAAATCACCCTGCAACGAAAGGCCAAAGCCTAGGTTTCCAAGGGCCTGCGGCATCTTCGGTGCAATCTTCAAGGCGGCCTGCACTTCGGATAGGCCCTGCGCGACCTTGCCCGTTTTCATCAGAAACCCACCCAAATCATTGCGGGCCTCTGCATAATTCGGATCAAGCTTTACGGCCTCGGCCAACAGCTTTGCGCCTTCGGGCACCTTACCTTGAGCTAACAAAGAATTCGCCAAGACATGCGCGATCATCGCGACCTTAGGGTGTTGCTGACGCAGGGAACGGCCCAAGGCTTCAGCCTCTTTCAGCTTGTTGGCCTTCACAAGCCCGACAAGGCGTTGAACATCTTCTGCCCGGGCGGACCCGATAGATGTTTTGCTTCGCGCCCCTGACTTAGAGAACCTGTTTTGAAGCGCTATCAAAACGGTGGGGTTCAGCCGGGCGGCTTTCGCTTCTGCCAAAAAGGCGCGCGTGCGGGTTTTGTCATCCAGCGCGGCAAGCGTTTCCGCCATTTGCTGCCAAATCGCGGGCTCAGATGGCTTCAATTTGCGGGCTTGGGAAAAATGCGTCAGCGCGTGTTCTGCTTCGCGGCGCGCCATCGCGATCCGGCCAAGTTGGAAATGGGCTTCGGCCAAGTTGGGCGCACTTCCCAGAACGGTAAGAAACTTAGCCTCTGCCGCGTCAAGCTTGCCAGCACTCAGAAGCTTCATCGCTTCTTGGAACTGCTGTTTAATCTGTGCGGCGCTAAGCGGGATCATGGCAATCAGTCCATTGAATAAATGCGGCCTTCGTTGGCTAGCATGGCAATTCAACCTTGTCGAACCGATCCCCCAAACAGAAAAGAGCGGGCCAAGGCCCGCTCTTCCATATTATAAATGTCTTCTAACTTAGAAGGACATTGCAACGCCGAGCGAGTATGTGTCGTCGGTGTCGGAACCGTAACCGAACTGAACAACAGCGCCGCCCAGGTCGTAAGTAGCTGCGATACCGAAGCCGTCTGCGCCGGAGTCGTACTCACCGTAGTTGATGCCTACGCCGTATGCGCCGGATTCGTAACCGAAGCCGATACCCATGTGCGAGTCGTCAGCACCTGCAACGTCGGAGTTCAGCTCGGAGTAGTTGATGCCAGCTACGAAGCCGTTGCCGAAGTCAGCGTCTACAGAAACGCCGATTACGTCCACGTCTTCAGCAGCTTGGTAACCAAGACCAAAGCCGATGCCGATGCCGCCGAGGTCAGCGTCATACTTTACACCCAGGCCGAAGATTGGGTCGCCTGCGCCGGAGTCGTCAGTTTCCAAGGACGCAGCAACGCCGAAGGAACCGAAGGAGTAGTCGTAACGCAGAACTTGACCGTCGTAAGCAGCGTCAAGACCACCGTTGCCGTTGAAACCGTCGTGTGCAGTTTCGTCATCAGCGATCGAACCGCCAACCAGGTTAACTTCCTGCATTGCCCAGTCCAGAGCGCCGTCAGTGTCACCCATGGTTACTGTGCCGAAACCACCGGAGATGAACACGGAGTGCTCTTCGTCCTTCGCACCGGAAGCAGCAATGGAGTCACCGCTTGTGCAAACCTCGGCTGCGCCGAAAACAGTTGTGCCACAATCGTCGCCAACTTCGTCCAGGTCGATAGTCGCACCGAAAGTCAGACCGTTGTCTGTTTCGCCGGACAGATCGAACTTAACGTCGATGTCGTTGTGGAATTGAGTTTCGATGTTGTCGCCGCCGACCAGACCGATTTCTGCGGAGCCGGAGAGCGATACTTCTGCGGATGCGATGCCTGCCGTAGCAACAAGTGCTGTGGTAGCAAAGAGAACCTTTTTCATGGTTTTCCCTCATTCATTAAAGGTGCACCTCAATCCAAGGAGCGAATTGAGTATGCTGCTGTGTCGCTCTTTGGGGTCGCGATTGCAAGAAACAGGAAAACCCCGAAACCATTGCGAATTCGATTGATGCAGCTTTGCCACACCGCTGCCACAGTCCTGACAATCGCACGACATTGCAGAAGTCGGGGAAAATCCTTGTTCACCCTTAGCTGCTCGGATAGAGATCGGGGAGGTTAAAAGAGGGCAGGACTACATGACCTTCCACACGAATTTCCGCGCGGCGACGATCGCGCTTGCAGCCTTGGCCCTTAGTGGTTGCAGCGGTGGCCTTGCCAGCGGTGACAGCGGGCTGTTCAAACGCACGTCTCCTGCGCCGACCGAAAACATCGAACGTCAGCGCCAGAACACGCCGCTTGCCGATGATGAGCGGTCAACCATCTGGGGCTTGTTCGAAAACAAAGACGACCCGAACGTCACGATCGAAGTGAACAAATATCTTTGGAACGCGTCGCTAGAGGTCTTGAACTTCTTGCCGGTTCAATCCGTCGATCCGTTCTCGGGCGTAATTATTACCGGCTTTGGCACACCGCCCGGCGGCGGTTCGGCTTATCGCGCCACTATATACGTACAAGACCCCGCACTTGATGCGCGTTCGTTGAAAGTTGCGCTGGCCACACGGTCAGGCCCGGCGAGCGCATCAACCGTTCGTGCGGTCGAAGACGCCATTCTGACGCGCGCGCGTCAGCTTAGAATTCGCGACGGACAGCTTTAAACGAAAGCAAACTAGACGCCCCGCCGCGCCGATATTATCAACACGCCGGGCCAATGCGCCCGGCGTTTTACTTACAAGGACCGCGAACATGTCCCGTTTTGAACCCCGCGAGATCGAGCCAAAATGGCAATCCGCCTGGGAGGAAGCCGGCACCTTCACCGCCGTGCGCGATGAAGCGAAGCCGAAATACTATGTGCTAGAGATGTTCCCCTATCCGTCGGGGAACCTGCACATGGGGCATGTGCGCAACTATACTATGGGCGACGTTGTGGCCCGGTATAAGGCCAGCAAAGGTTTCAGCGTTCTGCACCCGATGGGCTGGGATGCGTTCGGCCTGCCCGCGGAAAATGCCGCGATGGATAAAAATATCCACCCGGGCGCGTGGACCTATCAGAATATCGAAAGCATGAAGTCTCAGTTCGCGGCCCTTGGGCTGTCGCTGGACTGGAGCCGCGAATTCGCGACCTGTGATCCGGAATATTACGGCCAGCAGCAGTCGATGTTCATCGACTTCATGGAAAAGGGGCTGGTTTACCGCAAGAACGCGGTCGTCAACTGGGACCCGGTGGATATGACCGTTCTGGCCAACGAACAGGTCGAAGACGGCAAAGGCTGGCGTTCAGGCGCGCCGGTCGAACGGCGCGAGCTGACACAGTGGTTCTTTAAGATCAGTGATTTTTCCGAAGAACTGCTGGAGGCGCTGGACGGGTTGGACAACTGGCCCGACAAAGTAAAGCTGATGCAACGCAACTGGATCGGCAAGTCACGCGGGCTGCAATTCGCGTTCTCGACCATCGACGCACCCGAAGGGTTTGACCGGATCGAAGTCTACACGACTCGTCCCGATACGTTGAACGGCGCGTCCTTTGTTGGCATCTCGCCCGACCATCCGCTTGCCAAGGCGCTGGAAAAGGACAACCCCGAACTGGCCGCCTTCTGTGCCGAGTGCCGCAAGATGGGCACCAGCGAAGAGGAAATGGAAAAGGCCGAGAAGAAGGGCTTTGATACCGGCCTGCGCGTGCGCCACCCGTTTGATACCGCGTGGGAGCTGCCGATCTATGTCGCCAACTTCATCCTGATGGATTACGGCACGGGCGCGATCTTCGGTTGCCCGGCCCATGATCAACGCGATTTCGAATTCGCCACCAAGTATGATCTGCCGATCAATGCAGTCTTCACCGAAACGGACGCCGAAGACGCGCCGCTTGCCGAAGCCTTCGTTCCGGCGAAAACCGAAGCCGTTAAATTTGTGCGCGGCTTTGCGGGTGAAGACGTTCAAACCGGCGAACAAGCGATCGACGCGGCGGTGGACTTCTGTGAATCCAACGGCATTGGCCAAGGCGTGACAAAGTTCCGCCTGCGCGACTGGGGACTTTCCCGTCAGCGGTATTGGGGCTGCCCGATCCCGGTGATCCACTGCGACGACTGCGGTGTCGTGGCCGAAAAGAAAGAGAACCTGCCGGTCAAACTGCCCGACGATGTGAATTTCGACAAACCCGGCAACCCGCTGGACCGCCACCCAACATGGCGTAACTGCGAATGCCCAAAGTGCGGCAAGCCTGCGCTGCGTGAAACGGACACGATGGATACGTTCGTCGACAGTTCGTGGTATTTTGCGCGCTTCACCTCGCCCGGCTGCGCAACCCCGACCGACGCGACCGAGGCGGAATACTGGATGAACGTCGATCAATATATCGGCGGCGTCGAGCATGCGATCCTTCACCTGCTCTATTCCCGCTTCTTTGCCCGTGCGATGCAGATCTGCGGCCACCTGCCCCCCAAGGCGGTTGAACCGTTCGACGCGTTGTTCACCCAAGGCATGGTCACGCACGAGATTTACCAGACCCGCGATGAAAACAATCGCCCGGTGTATCACCTGCCCACCGATGTCGAAGACGGCAAGCTGAAGGCGACGGGCGAAGCGGTAGAGATCATTCCTTCCGCCAAAATGTCGAAGTCCAAGAAAAACGTGGTGGACCCGGTCAGCATCGTTTCGACCTATGGCGCCGATACGGCCCGCTGGTTCGTTCTGTCCGACAGCCCCCCGGAACGTGACGTTGAATGGACCGCTGCCGGTGCCGAAGCATCGTATAAGCACCTGTCGCGCGTTTGGCGGGTCGCCAACGATATTGCCACCGCCGAAGGCGAAGGCACGGGCGACGATGACCTGCTGCGCGCGATGCACAAGGCGATTCACGATGTAACGATGGGGATCGAAAGCTTTGGCTTTAATACTTCGGTCGCCAAGCTTTACGGCTATGCCAACGCGCTTCAGAAATCCAAGGCCGGTGCCGCGACCAAGCGTCAGGCGATGATGGTAATGGCACAACTGATGTCGCCAATGACCCCGCACCTGTCCGAAGAAATCTGGGCGCTGCTGGGCGGCGAAGGCCTGATCGCCAACGCCCCATGGCCCATCGCGGACGAGGCGATGCTGGTCGAAGACACCGTAACCATGCCGATTCAGATCAACGGCAAGCGTAAGTCCGAAGTCAGCATTCCAAAGGACATGCCGAAGGAAGAGGTTGAAAAGCTGGCGCTGGCCGATGATGCTGTGGTTAAGGCGCTGAATGGCGGCGCCCCGAAAAAGCTTATCGTCGTACCGGGCCGCATCATCAATGTCGTCATCTGACCGCCGAACAATGCTGTTTATGCTCGCGGCCCTGCCATTGGCGGGCTGCGGGTTTACACCAGTTTACGGCACCGGCGGCGCAGCCGACGGGCTGACTGGCCGCATATTGGTTGCCGCGCCAAAGAACCGTGTCGGGTATGAACTGGCCGGGCGTCTGGAAGAACGTCTGGGCCGCACCCAGACGCCCGATTTCAAGCTAAGCTATGCGATCAAGACCAGCGCGCAGGGTGTGACCATCACGTCCAGCCAATCGACGACGCGCTATAACCTATCGGGCGACGTCAGTTATACGCTTGTCGATCAAGCAACCGGCGCGCTGCTGACATCTGGCGCTGTGAACAGCTTTACCGGCTATTCCGCTGCTGGCACGACCGTTGCCACCAGCGCTGCCGAAACAGACGCATATAACCGGCTGATGATTATCCTTGCGGATCAAATCGTCGCCCGGCTGCTTGCCACCGCTGAAAGTTGGGCCGAATGAAACTTTCCGGGCGCGACGCGAACCGTTACTTTGCCAAACCGGACCCCCGGCGCACTGGCCTGTTGATCTATGGTCAAGATGCCATGCGCGTAGCCCTGAAACGGCAAGAGGTGATCGCCGCCCTCGTTGGCCCCCAAGGCGAAGAAGAAATGCGCCTGACCCGCATTCCTGCATCTGACCTTCGGTCTGACCCGGCGCAATTGCTGGACGCGCTAAAGTCACAAGGGTTTTTTCCCGGGCCCCGCGTTGCCTTTGTCGAAGAGGCAGGCGATGGGCTGGCCCCGACAATCAAGACCGCCCTGTCCGAATGGCAAGAAGGTGACGCCCAACTGGTTGTCACAGCGAAACAGCTGAACGCACGTTCAGCCCTGCGCAAGTTGTTTGAGGCCCACCCGAACGCCTATGCCATCGGCATCTACGACGATCCCCCCTCGCGGGAGGATATTGAGGCAGAGCTTCAGAAACACCGCCTGACGGCTGACAATGACGCGATGACGGACCTGACCAACCTGTCGCGCATGTTGGACCCCGGCGATTTTCGCCAGACCATCGAAAAACTCTCTCTGTACAAATTCTCGGACCCGTCGCCCGTGACCGGCGAGGATATTCTGGCCTGCGCGCCCACCTCGACCGAGGCGGCGCTGGATGATGTCTTGAACATCGTGGCCGAAGCCCGCACGACAGAAATCGGCCCGATCATGCGCAAACTGGAAAGCCAGGGCGTTCAGCCTGTCGGCTTGTGCATTGGTGCAACCCGTCATTTCCGCACGTTGCACACAGCAGCCTGCGATCCGGGCGGTCCCAGTTCGGGAATCAGCCGCATGCGCCCGCCTGTATTTGGCCCACGACGGGACAGAATGGTGCGACAAGCCTCTAAGTGGGGGGTGTACCGGCTTGAACAAGCGCTGACCATTCTGACCGATACGGATTTACAGCTTCGCTCCACCCAAAAAGCACCGACTATGGCCCTCATGGAACGTGCACTTATACGTTTGGCTATGTTGGGGTCTCGATAGAGTAGCCCGCTAACCTTTTGGACATGTTGCAGCAGCCAAAACTTCCTGCAAGATGAGGGGGTTAGACGAAGTTCCTCTGTTAAGTGTGCAAATGTTTCGCTACGCCCCTCACGTGCCTCACGTTGAGGGGCGTAAGTTTTTTGCGCGCAAGGCTTCTGCACCTGCGCACCTTTTCATTTACCCCCAATTCCCCAAATGTAGGTGGCAAACAGAAGGCCACACATGATGCCCCCATTTTCCCTGCTTGATCTTGCGCCAATCCCCGAAGGTTTCACCGCAGCAGACGCGTTGAAAAACACCACTGACCTTGCCCAACACGCCGAAGGCTGGGGTTATGCCCGGTATTGGCTGGCCGAACACCACAACATGCCCGGCATCGCCAGCGCGGCAACGGCGGTGTTGATCGGGCACGTGGCAGGCGCGACCAAGACCATTCGCGTCGGTGCTGGCGGTATTATGCTGCCCAACCACGCGCCGCTTGTGGTGGCTGAACAGTTCGGCACGCTTGCAACCCTGTACCCTGATCGGATCGACCTTGGACTTGGCCGCGCGCCGGGCACCGACGGGGCCACCGCACACGCCCTGCGCCGTGGTATGCAACAGGGCGACACCTTTCCCCAAGATGTGCAGGAACTGATGGGCTTGTTCGGTGATCCAAACCCCAAAGCCAGCATTCGCGCCGTCCCCGGAACGGGCACACATGTGCCTTTGTGGATATTGGGCTCCAGCCTCTATGGCGCGCAATTGGCTGCGCACTTTGGCCTGCCTTATGCGTTTGCCTCTCACTTTGCGCCCGCCGCGCTGGAACAAGCGTTTGAGGTTTACCGGCGCAGCTTCCGCCCCTCGCCTCAGCTTGCCGCGCCGCATGCGATGATGGCGATTAACGTGTTCGCCGCCGACACTGATGATGAAGGGGTGCGGCTGCGCACCTCTATGCAGCAGGCATTCGCGAACCTGCGCCTTGGCCATCCGGGGCCACTGCCCCGCCCGGTTGACGACATCACGGCCACGCTTGCCCCCGGCGTTATGTCGTCAGTCGATCAAGCGCTTTCCGTTTCCGCGACAGGTTCCCCAGATACGGTGCGCCAACAGCTATCGGCGCTAATCGACACCTTCAAACCGGACGAAGTGATCGTAACCGGCCAAATTCACGATCACGCGGCGCGGTTGAATTCTTTCCGCATCGCTGCCGAAGTTCTGGGTGACCTAAGTTAAGACGGCACTGACAGGGCGACGCAACGAACGGGGCGTCGCCGGGCCACGCCCAACGCGCAAGATCAGATCCGGACGTGCGGCGCCAAGGCCGAACTCTGCCTGAACCTGCTCGCGCAGGCTGGGGACCTCAACCGGTTGGTTCAGAAAGGCGCATTTCAAACCATCGATGGTCGCCTGAAGCATCACACGCTGGCACGCACGCCCTGCCGCAACCCAACCGGCGGGATTATCGCTGGGCCCGACCAATATGATGAACCCGGCCGAAGACGCGACCTGTTCAACAATCTTCTGGTTTTCGGCCTTAGCGGTGAACACGAACGGAAAAGCCGCCCGCCCCGCCCAGCTTGGCAAACTGGGGTTGCCGGTTGAGCCCGAAAAAAGCCCGTCGCCCTTGTCCGCCGCCTCAACCGGGTTAAACCGCAACCAATCGCGCAGCTCGCGCACAAACGCCGGGTCCGCGATTTGGTCAGAGTTTCCGGCGACCACCAGATCGGTCAGTTTGGCCACCGGCCCCGGTTCAGAAATGAAGATTGCCTGTGTCTCATGCTGTTGGGCGGCTATGATCAGGCGCGCCGCCTCCTGCGTCGTAAGGGCCGTGCCATCATACATACCCCGCGTGCTTTGGCGTTCGGGTATCGCTGCAATCAACCGCTGACGCTCGACAGTGCCTGGTGTCAAATCCACAACCATCCGCCCCCCGTCAAACGCCACATCGCCAGCCATCCCTTGCGCACGCGCCGCAATAACAAGGTTTTCCACGGCGCATCCCAAGCTTGCAAAAAGGTGATGGTCGTCGGGGTCGACAACTGGTGTGCTGCGGGTGAAATCGGGCAATACATCGATGGCGCCGTCCTGTGAAACAAAGCGCCACGGCTGTGTGTTATGCCCGTTTGCCGCAAGCGTAGCATAACGAACCAGCGCAGCATGATCCGCGCCCAAAGGTTGATGCATTCGCGCCAACGCGGCGTCATATCCTGCGGTGCGCCGCGCGTTCAGAACGGCCGCGCCAACCCCGCCTGCCCCCAGCACAGCGCCGCCAAGAATCATTCGTCTGGTCAGTTGGCGTTTCACGGCCGCCCTCCACATTGCTTAGCGTAAACCTGCCGTGGGAACCGGGTATTGTCCTTGATCCGTCGCAAATAACTTGCCCAGTGGGGTTTTGCCGGGCCAGATATGCAAAAGGCCAAGGGAGGGACGCCATGTACACCGTCATCGGAACCGTCAACAGCCGCGCTTTGCGGGTTTTGTGGATGTTAGAGGAACTGGAACAGCCCTTTGAACATGTGATGGCTGGCCCCCGTTCGGACGATGTGATGGCCGCCAACCCTTCCGGCAAGGTTCCGGTTTTACTGGACGAGGCAGAGGCAATCACAGATTCCGCCGCCATCCTGACCTATCTGGCCGACAAGCACGGCGCGCTAAGCTTCCCGCCCGGAACGATTGAACGCGCACGCCAAGACAGCCTGACCCACTTCATCCTTGATGAGTTTGACGCCGCGCTTTGGACCGCCGCGCGCCACACGTTCATCTTGCCCAAAGAACGGCGCGTTCCCGAGATCAAGGAAAGCCTGAAATGGGAATTCGAGAACAGTCAAAGGACGCTGGTTTCGCGCATGTCCCACGGACCGTTCTTGATGGGAGAGCAGATGACCATTGCCGACATCATGCTGACCCACTGCCTGAATTGGGCCTATGTCGCCAAATTCCCAGTGACCGAGCAACCCTTGCTCGATTACGGCAAATCGATGCGCCAACGCCCCGCCTATAAGCGTGCGATGGCCCGTCAGGAATAAGCCGCAGCTGCACGCCCGGCCCACAGCCCGGTGGCAAGGCAGGCGGTGATCAGATAGCCGCCTGTCGGCGCTTCCCAATCCAGCATCTCTCCGGCGCAGAAAACGCCGGGCAGATCACGCAGCATCAGGGTGTCATCCAGCCCATTCCATTGCACGCCACCGGCCGTCGAAATCGCCTCGTCCATCGGGCGCGGGCCATCGTGGCGGATGGGAAGTGATTTTACCAAATGCGCCAGCGCCATACCTTCGGGCAGCGGGCGCGCGAATTCCATCAAAAGCGCCTGACGCGCCGGATCAAGTTTCAGCGCCTTGCGGATGTGGTTTGAAACGCTGCTTTTCCCACGCGGACGGTTCAGGCGTTCGGCGATCTTTTCCACGGTCCAATCCGGCATCAGGTCGATGCTAAGGTCTGCCCCGTCACGGACCGCGCTGGAAATGGCGTATATCCCGCCGCCTTCCAGCCCACGCTGCGAAATCACGAACTCGCCGCGCACAACTTGCCCGTCGGCCTGCAGGGCTGCCCCTTTGACCGGCGCACCAAAATGGCGCGCCATCTGGGGCGACCACGCAACCTTCAGCCCCACATTCGCGGGCTTGAACGGGGCCAGCGGAACACCCTTCGCCGACAGGATGTCAGCCCACGCGCCATCCGATCCCAACCGGGCCCAGCTTGCCCCACCCAGCGCCAGAACGATCACCGGCGCCGACAGTTCGCTGGTTCCGTCCGGTGTTTCGAAAACCGCTTTGCCGCTGGTCAGGTCACACAATCGGTATCGCGTGCGAAAGGTCACCCCTTTGTCCGACAACCGCGCCAACCATGCCCGTAACAGGGGCGAAGCTTTCATCGCCGTTGGAAAGACCCGGCCGGATGAGCCGGTGAACACCTCTTGCCCCAGCTGCTGCGCCCATGCCTGAACGGCGGCGGGGCCGAATGCCTTAATCATCGGGCCAAGTGGGCCTGCGTCTTTTCCATAGGCATGCATGAACTTGGCGTCGGGTTCGTCCTTGGTCAGGTTCAACCCGGACTTACCGGCCATCAGGAACTTGCGCCCTACGGATGGTTTTGCGTCCACCACCAACACTTGCCGCCCGGCATCGGCCAACGCCTCGGCCGCCATCAGACCGGCGGGGCCTGCGCCAATGATCAATGCGTCTGTCATACTTGCGGCGGCGTTCCTTTGAACTCCACAACCCGGTGTGGGTACGGAATTTCGATGCCATTGTCGCGCAGCGCGTTCCAGACCAAGAACAGCACATCCGAGGTGTATTTGTTCGCACCGTCATCAATGCCATTCACCCAGAATTCGACGGCAAAATCTATGCCGCTATCGCCAAAGCCGCGCAGCTCGCAATCTGGCGGGTATGGCTCGTCCAGCACATCGGGGTGCTTGGCCACGGCTGCTTCGATGATCGCAGGCACGGCGTTGATGTCGGTGTTGTAGCTAACGGAAAACGGTGCTTCGTATCGGTTGGCGCTGCCTGAATCAGAATAGTTGACCACGCGGGTGGTGATGAAATCTTCGTTCGGCACCACGATCCAACGGCCATCGAAGCTTTCCAAAATGGCCGCGCGGGCGGTCATTTTGACGATCGTGCCCGCCTCTCCCCCGTCCAGTTCGACGTAGTCGCCAACGGTTGCCTGCCCTTCCAGCAACAGGATCACGCCCGAGATAAAGTTCGATGCAATTTTTTGCAGGCCAAAACCAAGGCCAACACCAATCGCACCACCCAGAACCGCAAGGGTGGACAGGTTGATCCCCAGGATGTTCATCAACAACAGGAACGCGACGCCAAAGATCGAAATCTCGGCCGCTTTCATTGCCAGTTCCCGTGTGGCGGGGCGCAACTCCTCTTGCTTGCCGATATAGGCGGCGGATTGGTCATTCGACCAACGCCCCAGCCAGAACAGCAGGCTTCCGGCGATGAGACCGCGGATCAGCGACATGACAGAGAACGAGATATTGCCAACACCCACCCGTGTTTCGGTCAGGTGAAGCGAAGCCAGATCCAGCAGGCCCAGCGCATAAAGCGCGGCAATCGGGATAAGGATGTAACGGCCAAGCAGGCGCAAGAAGCCGTCTTTAATGATGTCACGCACCAGAATGCGTGCCGCAAGAAACATGAAGACCCGTTTGCCGAACGCAATCACCGCGCCCGATCCGAAGACAGATCGCGTAATTTGTTCCCCCAGCCCCGTCAGGGCATAGGCCAGCAAAGGCAGTAACAGCGGCAAGAACATCAAAGCAAAGCGCCGTGCGCGGGCGATGATATTTTCCTGATCCTCAGCCGGCGTCAGGATGCGTGTGACAATTGGGGTAATCTTTCGCGTCGCCACCAGTGCGATCAAGAACGCCACGACAAGGATGGCGAATTGCGACCACGCGGCGGGGCTGGTTAGCCACTTTAATGCGATTTCCCAACCTTGCTGGGCAAAGCCAAGCGCTTTTTGAACGATTTCAGGTTGGTTTTCCATCTATCACGCCTTTCGCCACACCAAAGTATGAAGACAAGCTGATACAATGAATTGCTGTAATCTCAAGGTGCAAGGTCACAGGCACGCAGGAATTCGTTGCGCATTTGCCCCCGCCGAAACCCTATACGGGTTTGCCGTTGCACATATCCTTGATCGAAACACGAATTTTCGGCGCGGCCGCTTCGGCGTCGGCACATAAGGCGTCGATCGCCCCCGGCAGTTCGTCTTTCGCGACAATGCGCTCGATCAGGCCAAAGGCATACGCCTCTTCCGCTGTCAGTTTCGCACCGCCCATTAGGATCATCTTGGCCCGCGCAGGGCCGACCAACGCCACCAACCGGCCCGGATCAGAGGGTTGCGGAAGAAAGCCAAGCTTCATCACGGGGTAAAAGAACTTGGCCGAAGGCACAGCGATGCGCATGTCGCAGGCCAAGGCCATACCAAACGCGCCACCCGCCAGCGTGCCATTCAAGGCGCACAGGGTCAGGCAATTCAAATTGGCCAGCCGCGTCGAAAGGCGCTCCCAGACGCCATCGGTGGCCAAGCCTGCCTTCGCCTCGTCCAGATCGGCACCCGCGCTAAACACTTTGCCTTCGCCCGTCAGAACCAAGGCCGCGACATCGGCGCGCCCGGCTTCGGCAAAGATCACCTCAAGCTCGCGCAACATCTCTTTGGTAAGGGAGTTCGCCTTGTCGGGGCGGTTGATCGTGACGGTCCAGCGGGCATCGCCCTTTTCCAGTGCAATCATTGGCCAACTCCGATGCGACGGCGGATCTCAGGATCACGAAGCGAAATTTCCTGTCCAATGAATTCATCCGCATCGCTTGTGCACATCCACATCAGCGCCTTGGCGGGCCATTCGGGGGGAATATGATCTTCCCACGCAAGCTCGCTGACCGGGTTTACACCGCTGGCCTTGATTTCGCGCTGCATCTGGGTGGCGACGGTGCCGGGCGAAAGGCCCATCGCGCGGATGCCCTTTGCGCGCTCTTCCTTGTCCAGACACATGGTCAGCATCGCAGCAGCGGCCTTGGAGGTGCAATAATGGCTCCAACCCTCCAGCGCGTTATGAGCCGCACCGGAACTGATGGTCAGCACAGAACCGCCGCCCGCGCGGTGCATCACCGGCAACGCGGCGCGCATTCCGTAAAAGACGCCTTTCAGGTTGATGTCGATAACGTGATCCCACGCCGCAGGGTCGGCTTTTTCCATCCGGGAAATCGGTTCGATAACGCCCGCGTTGTTGATCAACACGTCCAGCCCGCCAAAGGCCTTGACCGTGGCGCTTACCGCCGCCTCGACATCCGCGTAGTTGCTGACATCGCAGGGCAGCGCGAGGGCCGCATCGCCAATCTCTGCGCTAAGCTTTTCAAGCGCTTCGCCGCTGCGTGCGACAAGCGCGACCTTGGCGCCCGCCTTGGCGAAATGGTGCGCGGCAGAGGCCCCAATGCCCCGGCTTGCCCCGGTGATCAGTACCGTCTTTCCAGTCATGTCAGCCATCGCAGCCCCCTATCACTTACACAATTGGTACCCTGCAAACTTGACCGTTTCTAGCCACTTCATGCCCTTGACCCTTTTGCCGCGAAAGCAGATTGTTCCGCCAACTAATTTATTTTGGAAGGCACAGTTATGAGACACTCTAATTCCGCTTCGGCCATCGCCTTGCTGGCAAGCGGTTTTTTTGCATCCGGCGCTTCTGCGGATATTACCGCGATGGAAGTCTGGGAAAACATTCAGGCCCTTGGCAAAAGCTATGGCGAACAGATCACCGGAACCGTCAGCCAGTCGGGCGATGTTCTGACGATCAGCGACGCGACCCTGACCCATGAAACACCCGATGCGACGGCGACCGGGTCGTTTGGCCAGATCATTTTGACAGAGCTGCCAAACGGCACCGTCGAAATCACGTTGCCGACCGAATTCCCATTCACCATGGCGATGACACCGGAAACCGGTGAAAAAATCGATGTGCCGATGGTCGTCAACCAATCTGGGTTGAAAGCCATCGTAAGCGGCACGGCAGACGACTCTGTCTATGACTATTCTGCGGATCAGCTGGGCTTTGCCATCATCGGAATGACGGTCGAGGGCGAAGAAATTCCTGTCAACGCAAACTTCGCAATGATGGCCGTGTCTGGCAATTACGAGGTGTCGAACGGAGAGATGCGCGCGCTGAAGTCATCTGGCAAAGTCGATAAATTGCTTTTGGATGTCGGCGCTGAATTCCCGGAAGAAAATGGATCGTTC
The DNA here is from genome assembly GCF_900184935.1 of Actibacterium lipolyticum. Classification (GTDB taxonomy): domain Bacteria; phylum Pseudomonadota; class Alphaproteobacteria; order Rhodobacterales; family Rhodobacteraceae; genus Actibacterium_A; species Actibacterium_A lipolyticum. Next base: position 1,340,692 of record NZ_FXYE01000002.1, read on the forward strand.
GCCGCGAAATTTGAAATCGAAGATATGGTGTCCAAATCGTCGGGCATGATGCCACTTGAAGCGAACCCGCAGGGAAATCTGGCAGAAGACTTAGCAGGCGGCATGGCAGTAGACGCGCTACTGACCTATGGCGCGTCCAACTATTCGTTTGATTTCGACGCCCCAGACGGCAAAGGAACGGTCAAAGGCGGGGCGGAAAACGGCAGCTTCTCTGTCACGCTAGCCGATGCGTCATTCGACTATGGCATCAAATCATTCGGCTCTCATCTAACCCTCACAAGCACTCAGTTGCCGATTCCGGCCCTGGCGGCCACCATGGAAAGCTCGGCGTTCAATTTGAAAATGCCGGTTGCCAAGACGGACGCACCTACGGACATTGGGCTGGTTACACAGATCAACGGCCTTGCCCTGAACGAAGATGTTTGGGCCCTGTTCGACCCAACCGCAATTCTGCCACGCGATCCCGCCACGCTGTTGGTTGACCTGTCGGGCAAAGCGCGTTGGTTGTTCGAAATTACAAACCCAGAAGCAATGGCCGACATCACGACAGCACCCGGCGAAATCGAGAGCCTTGATATCAACGGCATCGAACTGTCCGTCGCTGGCGCTTCCCTGACGGGCGATGGCGCGTTCACCTTCGACAATTCCGGCACTGGCGAAATGGGCGGCATGCCGAAACCAGCGGGTACTTTGAACCTGCAACTGAATGGCGGGAACGGCCTGATGGACAAGCTTGTGGAAATGGGTCTGTTGCCACAGGAACAAGTCATGGGCTTTCGCATGATGCTGGGCCTGTTTGCCCGTCCGGGTGAAGGCGACGATGCGCTGGTTTCCGAAATCACGATGACCGAAGACGGCCAGGTTCTGGCCAACGGGCAGCGTCTGCGCTGAGCATTTGCCCAGCCAACAAACACGAAAAGGCCCCGTGCTTGCTTGCGCGGGGCCTTTTTGCACATTAGGTCCAACGGATCATATGTAATATCGGAACGCTTTTTGATGCCTGAAACGCTTGCCCCGCTTACCGCCCAGCTGTTGGACGCCGCGAAACGTGCCGGTGCCGACGCCGCCGATGCCATCGCGGTAGAGGGGACATCGCTTTCGATTGATGTGCGCGACGGCAAGCTGGAACAGGCCGAACGCTCTGAAGGGACCGACATCGGCCTTCGCGTGTTCGTCGGACAACGACAGGCCTGCGTTTCGGCCTCTGACACGCGCGCGGCGACGATCAGCGAAATGGCAGCGCGTGCTGTCGCCATGGCACGCGAGGCCCCGGAAGACCCCTATATCGGGCTGGCCGACCCTGCGCAGCTTGCCACAGGCTGGGACGTTGACGCGCTAGAGCTGTCCGACCCTTCGCCGGAACCTGCCCCCGCCACGCTAGAGGAAGACGCCCGTCGCGCCGAAGCCGCCGCAATGGCCGTTGCCGGGATTTCGCAGGTTCAATCCGCATCTGCCGGATATGGCCGCCGCCAAGTGCACCTTGCTGGCAGCAACGGTTTCGCGGGCGGCTATGCGCGCACGGACCGGGCTGTTTCCTGCGTTGCGATTACCGGCACCGGCACCGACATGGAGCGTGACTATAACGGCGAAGTCCGCATCTTTCAGAACGACCTGCCCGACGCGGCCGAAATTGGCCGTATCGCGGCAGAACGAACTGTCGAACGCGCAGGCGCACGCAAACCCAAAACCGGCGCGTTCCCCGTTCTTTATGACGAACGCATCGCATCGTCGCTGATCGGGCATCTGCTGTCCGCGATTAACGGCACGTCGGTCACGCGGGGCGCGTCTTGGCTTCTGGATGCGATGGGGGAACAGGTGTTGCCAAGCGGGCTATCGCTGATCGAAGACCCGCATCGCGTACGTATCGGTGGGTCGCGCCCGTTTGACGCCGAAGGCTTGCCAACGGCCAAATCGGCGATCGTTTTGGACGGCACGCTTGAACGTTGGATCCTTGATCTTGCGACTGCGCGCAAACTTGGCCTGCAAAGTACTGGCAACGCCGCACGCGGGACATCTTCGCCGCCGTCGCCTTCGGTTTCGAACGTGACCCTGACACCGGGCGACAAAACGCGGGCAGAACTGTTGGCGGATATGGGCACGGGGCTTCTTGTGACCTCGATGATCGGCAGTTCGATCAACCCGACCACCGGCGACTATTCGCGCGGGGCCTCAGGTTTTTGGGTGGAAAATGGCGAAATCACCTATCCGGTCAACGAATGCACGATTGCGGGAAATCTGCGCGACATGCTGAAAACCATTGTCCCAGCGAATGACGCGCGCCAACACCTTGCGCGTCGCATTCCCAGCCTTTTGGTCGAAGGGTTAACCCTTGCCGGAGAGTGACCTTTCCCTGCTGATCAACGCCGCAGAAGAGGCAGCACGTATCGCGACCCGCTTTTGGCGAAAATCGCCGAAGACGTGGGAAAAGCCCGGATTAGGCCCAGTCAGCGAAGCCGACTATGAAATCGATGACATGCTGCGCAGCACCCTTTGCGGCGCGCGGCCAGATTATGGCTGGCTGTCGGAAGAGACCGAAGACTCCCCAGCCCGCCTAAGCGCGCGCCGGCTGTTTATCGTTGATCCGCTGGACGGCACCCGCGCTTACCTGAATGGGGAACGTACCTTTGCCCATTCACTGGCCGTTGTCGAAGACGGCAAGGTGGTCACCGGTGTTGTGATGCTGCCGCTGCGCGAAAAGCTTTACACCGCAACGCTGGGCGGTGGAGCCTTTTTCAACGGCACCCCCATCAAGGTCGCGCAATGCGGTGGTATTGACGGCGCAACCCTTCTGACCCCGCGGCGGGTCATGACCCCCGATTATTGGCGCGGCGAAGTGCCAAAAGCCAAGGCGCACTTGCGGCCATCGCTTGCCTATCGGCTGTGTCTGGTTGCCGAAGGCCGCTATGACGCGATGCTGACAACGCACAGCACATGGCAATGGGATATTGCCGCTGGCGCACTTATTTTGGCCGAAGCGGGTGGTACCTTTACCGACACATTCGGCAAGGAAATTAAGTACAACACGGAACATCCAGCATCACACGGCACAGTGGCCGGATGCAAAACGGTTCACCACGACATCATTCATCGCTTGGCTTGAGTCCGTCCTTTCGCCTGCGTCACGCTTGGTTTAGTTTGACGTCAAACACGCACTCAGCAGTGGAGAGTAACAATGACGCAGCGCCTGCACCTTGTATTCGGTGGCGAACTGGTGGACCCAACCAAAAGCACCTTCAAAGACGTTGATGACATTCATATCGTGGGCATCTTCCCCAACTATGAAGCCGCATATAATGCCTGGAAGGCCGAGGCTCAGCGCACCGTCGATAACGCGCACATGCGCTATTTCATTGCGCACCTTCACCGCCTGCGTGACGAAGAAGCCGCTGCAAGCTCTACCGAGGAACTTGACGGCTGAGCCTTTGGTCCATGAACTTTTCCCTGCCAACTTGGTTTAAATCGGCGTTTCGACGGCCGGCGCAAGCTGACCGTCCTGAACGCGGGCGCAAGCCTAACGCGCAGGGACAAGCGGGCGCCAAGCCGCTGCTGTGGATCGACAATACAGACCTTCGCAACACCGATGCGCTGGCGGCGCTTGTCCGCTCGGCTGGTGAACACTGCGAAGACCTGCGCGTCTTTTCAACGGGCGTTACGATCCCAAGCCCCGGCCCAACCGCGCCCGAAATAACTGACCAACCCCGCCCTGCAGATAGCGCAACGTCGGCCCGCAGCTTTGTGGACCAATGGCAGCCGGATGCTGCCTTGTTTTTCACGTCGGACTTGTCGGCGCATCTGGTTTTGGCGGCCGACCGTGGCAAGGCTGCGATCTTTATGATCTGCGACGCCCTGCCCGCCCGTTTGCCACGCACGATCCTGCGCCGGGCAACCCGCTTGTTCGTAACCGACAACGCCCAGGCAGAGCGGCTTCGAAAGGCTGGCATTCCCGACGCGCGGATCGAAATCACGGGGCCACTGTGCGAAGGGCCAGCCGCGCTGCCTTGCAATGAGTCAGAACGTGAAAACCTATCCCGTTTGATGGCCGGTCGTCAGTCTTGGCTTGCCGCATGCACCAGCGCCGCCGAAGACATCATTGTGATCGAGGCGCACGCCAGCGTGGCCCGTCATGCGCATCGGCTGTTACTTATTCTGGTTCCGGGCGACCCCGATCGCGGGCCTTCGCTTGCCGATAACCTGCGCCAAGAAGGGTGGCGCGTTGCCCTGCGCTCTACCGATGAGGAACCCGACGAAGAAACCCAGATTTTCGTGGCCGACACCTCGGGTGAAATGGGGCTGTGGCACCGCCTTGCGCCCGTTGCGTTTCTGGGGGGCACACTGAGCCCTGATGGGCATGGCACGGGCGCTGACCCCGCCGGGCCAGCGGGCCTGGGCGTGGCCATCATGCATGGCCCCAAAACCTCTGACCACGAAGATTATTACACCAAACTGGATACAGCAGGCGCGGCGCGTACGGTACGTGATGCGCCCAGTTTGGCCCGCGCGTTAGAGACACTGATCGCCCCCGATCAAGCCGCAAAACTGGCCCATGCCGCTTGGGAGGTTTCAAGTTCTGGCGCGGAAACCACCGAACGGATCGTCAGCCAACTTGCGCCCGCGCTAGACAGCGGACGGGGGCAATAATGCGCGCTCCGAGTTTCTGGTTCACCCCACCGAATGCGCCGGGCATCATGCCACGCCTGCTGGCACCGCTTGGCGCGCTTTATGCGGCGGGAACGGCGCGGCGGCTGCGCAAGGGTGCGCCATACAAAGCGTCTGTTCCGGTCATCTGCATCGGGAACATCAACGCAGGCGGCACAGGCAAAACGCCCACCGCGATCGCCCTTTTGACCCGCCTGATGGCTCGTGGGCTTTCACCACATGTAGTTTCGCGCGGCTATGGCGGGCGGCTTGAAGGGCCGGTGCAGGTGGTTGAACGCCAACACAGCGCCGATGATGTCGGGGACGAACCGCTTCTTCTGGCCGCCTTTGCCCCGACATGGGTGTCCAAAGACCGCGCCGCAGGTGTTAAGGCCGCCGAAGCTGCGGGGGCCGATGTGATCGTCTTGGACGATGGCTTCCAGAACCCGGCGGTTGCCAAAGACTTGTCCATCATCGTTGTGGATGCGGCAAAGGGGTTCGGGAACGGGCGGGTCATTCCTGCGGGCCCCTTGCGCGAACCCGTACCGGCGGGCCTTGCGCGCGGCGATGTCGTTCTGTCCATCGGGCCAGACGCGGCCCAGCGCCAGTTCGCGCAGATGTGGGGCGAAACACTTACCATCCCGCATCTGTCTGGGGTGCTTGCACCGCTTTTCACCGGCATGGATTGGGATGGGCTTTCGGTGCTGGCCTTCGCCGGGATCGGGCACCCGGAAAAGTTCTTTGCCACAGTTCAGGCCCTTGGCGCGCACTTGATAAGGGCCGAGGCACTAAGCGATCATCAACCCCTGACCGAAGCCCTGATGAAGCGGCTGGAGTTAGAGGCCGCGACGCTGGGCGCGCAACTGGTCACCACGGAAAAAGACGCTGTGCGCCTGCCCGCCAGTTTCCGCCGCAAGGTGCTGACGGTTCCGGTGCGTTTGGAATTGATCGACTGGGCACCGATGGATGCCGCACTTGATCGGCTTGGTCTTACCGGCGCTTAAGCTCTGCACGGATTTCATCGCCATGCTCATCCAACTTGGGCGAGGCACGTTCCATCGCAAGTTCGGCATCCGAAAACACGATAGGTGCGCGCACGGTTGGCACGCCATCCAGCTTTTGCGCCATCTGACGATGCTTAACCTGTGGGTCGGCAAACACCTCTGCCATGTTGTTGATCGGCCCGGCAGGTACACCCACGGCCTCGCACGCGGCCAAAAGGTCCGCCTTTGTGCGCTGGAGGGTTTGCGCCGTCAGGTTCGCAATCAACGCTTCGCGGTTGGCGATGCGGTCGGCGTTGGTCAGGAATTCCGGCGCGGTGGCCATATCGGGAATGCCCAGCAATATGCACAAGCGGCTGTACTGACCATCATTCCCCGTGGCGATGATTAGATGCCCATCGGCGCAATCAAACACCTGATAGGGCGCAAGGTTTTGATGCGCGTTCCCCATAAGCCCCGGCGGCGTTCCGGTGGTCAGATAGTTCATGGCCTGATTTGCGGTGATCGCGGTGGCGACATCAAGCAGCGCCATATCGATGTGCTGGCCCTTGCCGGTCTGGCTGCGCAGAGTGACAGCGGCCAGAATGGCAGTGGCCGAATACATCCCAGTGAAAATATCCGTGATGGCAACGCCTGCCTTTTGCGGCTGGCCGCCCGGTTCGCCCGTGATCGACATCAGGCCAGACATGCCCTGAATGATGAAGTCATACCCCGCGCGGTTGGCATATGGCCCGTCTTGGCCAAACCCGGTGACCGAACAATAGATCAAGCGCGGGTTCAGCGCGGCAAGGCTGGCATAGTCGAGCCCATATTTGGCAAGACCACCGACCTTGAAATTCTCGATCAGGATATCCGCGTCGGCGATCAGGTCGCGCACCAGCGCCTGGCCCTCATCCGTTCGAAAATCCACCGCGATAGAGCGTTTTCCACGATTGCAGCCGTGGAAATATGCCGCCGAATGATCATCGCCGCGGTCAATGAATGGCGGCCCCCAACGGCGCGTATCGTCGCCATCGGGGCTTTCGACTTTTATGACATCTGCCCCTAGATCAGCCAGCACCTGACCGGCCCAAGGACCGGCCAGAATGCGCGCAAGTTCGATGACCTTCAGGCCAGCCAAAGGCGTTGTCATAAGCGTCAGTTGGTCAAAGCAGCATCAATGATTTCGCTCAGGTCTTCATAGCTCATGTTGCCATGAAGCGTGCCGTTGACGACAATCGACGGGGTGCCGGTAATGTCGTACTCTTTCATCACGTCTTCGTAGTGTGAAATCATCGCCTGAGCCTTATCGCCATCTGCGAAACAGGCATCCAGATCGGCATCGGTCAGGCCAGCGGATTTGCCGATTTTGCGAAGGTTCTGCGCGATCCCGCCCGGCTCTCCGTCGCCAATCCATTCACGTTGCTTGTCAAACAGCATGTCCGAAATGCCGAAATAACGCACATCGCCACCACAGCGCGCGACCATTGCGGCCCAAAGGCCGGGGCGGTCAAAATAGACCTCGCGGTAGACGAATTTGACCTTGCCGGTGTCGATGTATTCGCTTTTCAGCTTGGGCATCACATTGTCATGGAACGTGGCGCAGTGTGGGCAGGTGAACGACGCATATTCGATGACCGTAACTGGCGCATCAGCATCACCCAGCACCATATCCTGAATGTCTGCCGTTTCCGCCGACGCCATGCCAACAGGCGACAACGCCGTGCTGAAGTTCGAGCCTACCAAAAGGCCAAGCGTCGTGGCACCGAGGGTCAGAAAGGTTCTGCGGTTCATCAATACGGTCTCCTTACCGTTTGGATCTTGTTAGTACGTTGCGGCCCAGCATTTCCAGCGCAGCGCGCAGGCCGTCATCCGCAACATTTTCTGAAAGCCCCGCCACCTGATCAATCGTGGCCTGATCAGGTTCGGCCTTTGCCTTGGGGGCCGGAGCAAATTGCGCCTGACCTTCGGCAAAGCCGGTCGGCGCGGTCTGCGTTAGCCGAATACGGGCAATCGCCGCATAGCCATAGCAGGCGTTCACCTTTTCGCGGATCTGCTCTTTTTGCATTTCCAGCATGGGGGCGTTTGCGCCAGTGGTCAGAACGGTCAGCGTGGCGCCGAATCCTTCGCGCCCATAACTGACTTTGACGGGGCGTGCTGTTCGGGCGGTTTGTTCGCCGACAATCTCGGCCCAATGGGTCAACAGGCGCGTGGTTGCAAAACCGCGCTTTTCACCGACCGTCCGAATCCGTTCACCCAAAAGGCTCGATGTCCTTTCGAAACCGCGCTTACGGCGGAATTGGCGAGGTTTGGAAGGTGAACTGCGCATCTTGCCTGTCATTTCCTGTTCTGCACCCTATCCTAGTGTCCTGAATTGCAGGCAACCAGCCTAAACCAATGGCGAAGGATATAAAGATTGCGTGACGAAGCGGTGAGCGACGCCCTGTTGGAATGGTACGACACCCACGCCCGCGACATGCCGTGGCGGGTTGGGCCAACCGCGCGCAAGGCTGGTGTGCTGCCAGACCCATACGCCGTTTGGATGTCAGAGGTGATGCTACAACAAACCACCGTCGCCGCAGTAAAAGAGTATTTTCAAAGGTTCACGGCCCGCTGGCCCAATGTCACCGCCCTTGCCGCTGCGGACGATGGCGATGTGATGGGTGAATGGGCCGGGCTTGGCTATTACGCCCGCGCTCGCAACCTGTTGAAATGCGCGCGCGTGGTTGCGAACGATTATGGCGGCGTATTCCCCAATACGCGCGACGAATTGCTTACACTGCCCGGCATCGGCCCTTATACGGCTGCGGCCATCGCCTCTATCGCGTTTGACGAAGCTGCGACTGTGGTGGATGGCAATGTGGAACGGGTCATGGCGCGCTTGTTTGCCGTTGAAACGCCGTTGCCGACATCCAAGCCCGAACTGACCGCCCTTGCCGAACGGCTGACCCCGCTGCAGCGCCCCGGTTGCCATGCCCAAGCTGTGATGGATCTGGGCGCAACGATATGCAGCCCGAAATCGCCCGCCTGCGGAATTTGCCCGGTCCAATCCCCCTGCGCCGCGCGCAAAAAGGGCATTCAGGCCGAACTGCCGCGCAAACTGCCCAAAGCAGCAAAACCTACGCGATACGGCTTTGCCTACCTTGCGCAACGCAGCGATGGCGCATGGCTGTTAGAGCGGCGGCCAGACAAAGGGTTGCTGGGCGGCATGTTGGGCTGGCCCGGTTCCGAATGGAGCGACGCACCGCAAGAGACCCCGCCGTTTGACGCCAACTGGCACGACATAGGGGCAGAGGTGCGCCACACCTTCACCCATTTCCACCTGCGCCTTGCCGTGCGGGTGGCCGCAGCGCCGGACGGAACAAACCCACGCACGGGAACGTTCATTCCGCCGTCTGATTTCCGGCCCTCTGACCTGCCCACGGTCATGCGCAAAGCATTCGACTTGGCGCAATCAACTTTGAACGCGGCATAAGGCAAGCCTATATTGCGGACAGACAAAGTAGAAAGCACAAGCATGACATCACCTTCGCAAGTCGCAAAACTGCGCAACGCGCTGCCGTTCTGGCTGTCGCTTTGCATGATCCCGCTTGCGATATTGGGTGCGATGAACGGCGGCTGGTGGGTTCTGGCGCTGCCGTTTTTCGGCTGGGGCCTTTTCAGCATCCTTGACCTGCTGACGGGGCTGAACAAGGCCAACGCTGATCTGGAAACGACGGATGACCAACTGTTCTGGTATCGGCTGATCACGCTTATCTGGTTTCCCATCCAGTTCGGCGTGACCTTTGGCACGATCTGGTATGTCACCCACACCAGCCATCTTTCGACGTGGGAACAGGTTGCGATTTTCTTTGGTGTTGGGGTGATTTCCGGCTCTGTCGGGATCAACTATTCGCACGAGCTGATGCATCAAAAGAACCGGTTCGAACGCTGGCTGGGCGATCTTCTTTTGGCCTCGGTCCTATACAGCCACTTTCGGTCCGAACATCTGCGTGTGCACCACCTTTATGTCGGCACCCCACGGGACCCGGTAACCGCGCGCTATAACGAAGGGTTCCACAGGTTTTTCCCACGGGTTCTGCGGCAAAGCCTGACCTCATCCTTCAAGGCCGAAAAAGCGTTGCTGGCGCGTAAAGGGTTGAAGTGGACACATCAAAGCAACCCATTCTGGCGCTATTGGGCATTGCAGGCGGGTATGCTGATGCTGGCGTATCTGTTGGGTGGCTTGGCCGGGCTGGGGCTGTTCGCGTTTCAGGCCGTCGTCGCCATTTGGCAGCTAGAGCTGGTAAACTACATCGAACATTACGGCCTTACGCGGAAACATCTGGGCGACGGGAAATACGAACACGTCAAACCGCGCCACAGCTGGAATGCCGCGCACAAGGCGTCGAATTGGTTGCTAATCAACCTGCAACGCCATTCTGATCACCACTATAAGCCCGACCGGCGCTTTCCCCTGCTTCAGAACTATGAACCGGACGAGGCACCGCAATTGCCGTTTGGCTATCCAGCGATGACAACGCTGGCGATGATGCCACCGTTGTGGCGCCGCCGGATGAACCCGCGCGTGCGGGCCTGGCGCAAGCATTTCTACCCCGAGATTGAAGACTGGACGCCCTATAACAAGGGCGAAACACCTTACCCGCGCGGCGCATAACCAAAAAAGCCCCGCCAGAAGGCGGGGCACAGTTGATGCCGTGGTGTCAGGCCACAGGCACCGGCGGTATCTTGTGATGTCAGATTAGTTTGGGCGTTCGGTCATTTCCGCGCGGATCTGCTGACGCAGCAGATCAATCGGCACGGTTTTCCCTTCGCGCTTAAAGCACCAATAGGTCCAACCGTTGCACGATGGCGCACCTTCCAGTGCCGCGCCAACCTGATGGATGGAGCCCTTAACGTCATTCGCCACCAGCGTGCCATCTGCACGAACTTTAGCCGAATAACGTTGGTTGAGAGAGGTCAGAACCTCGCCCGGGCGCAGCATGCCACGTTCGACAAGCTGGCCGAACGGCACACGCGGTTCCGACCGTTTGGAGGCGGACACGACAAGCGACTCTTTGTCGAACTTGCGGACCTTCTCGATACGTTTAGTGGCAACTTGGCGATACGCTTCTTCGCGCTCGATCCCGATGAATTCGCGGCCCAGTTTCTTGGCCACCGCACCGGTGGTGCCGGTACCGAAGAACGGGTCAAGCACGACGTCGCCGGGGTTCGTGGTGGCGACCATGATGCGATGCAACAAGCTTTCGGGTTTTTGCGTCGGGTGCGCTTTGTCGCCGTTTTCGTCTTTCAGACGCTCGTGCCCGGTGCAGATCGGCAGCACCCAGTCACTGCGCATTTGAACACCTTCGTTCAGCGATTTCAGCGCTTCGTAGTTAAAGGTGTATTTGCTGGCTTCCTGCTTGGACGCCCAGATCAGCGTCTCATGCGCATTGGTCAGGCGCTTACCGCGGAAGTTCGGCATTGGGTTCGACTTGCGCCATACGACGTCATTCAAAATCCAGAAGCCCTGGTTTTGAAGTTCGGCACCCATACGGAATACGTTGTGGTACGAACCGATCACCCAGATCGCGCCGTTTGGCTTAAGAATGCGGCGGGCCGCTTTCAGCCAATCGCGCGTGAACCGGTCATATGCCGCGAACGAGGAAAACTGATCCCACGCGTCATCAACCGCATCCACCTTGGAATTGTCGGGGCGATGAAGATCACCCTTCAACTGAAGGTTATAGGGCGGATCAGCAAAAACGAGGTCGACCGAATTCTCCGGAAGGCTGTTCATAACCTCCACGCAGTCGCCACCCATAATCTGATTGAGAGGGAGCGCGGACGCCCCCTTCACCTTGGTCATTGTCTTCATGTCTGCCTCACAGTTCGCGCCTCTTTGGGCGTCGTTTTGTTAAGGACAAAGATGAGTCAAAGGCGATTCGCCGTCAATTTCTTTTTTGAATCAGTTACTTACAGTTTACTCTTGATACAAGATATTGTGTACCGGCTTGAACGAACGTCTATGGTGTGGGGTCACGCCAAGATTTTGGAGCCCAAGCATGTGTCCTTTTGATCCATATCCGGCGTTCGTCTCCCAGCCATAGCCGGGATGCTGTTGCGCTAAATCCACCATGATCCGATCGCGCGTAACTTTCGCGGCAATCGAAGCGGCCGAAATCGAAACCGAACGGGCATCCCCCTTAATCAGTGGTTCGCCCGCGCACGGCAGATCTTTGGGCATCAGGTTGCCATCAATCAGCGCATAGTCCGGCAATTGAGGCAGCCCGGCGATGGCGCGACACATGGCAAGATGCGATGCGGCGAGGATGTTGATCTCGTCAATCTCTTCCACGCTGGCATGCGCGACAGAGATTTCGGCAACCTCCAACAGTTCCTCGTAAAGTGCTTCGCGCCGCTTGGCGGTCAGCTTCTTTGAATCGTTCAGGCCCGCCGGAATCCGCGATGGGTTCAGGCGCACGGCGGCGGCGGTAACCGGCCCAGCCAACGGGCCGCGCCCAACCTCGTCCACGCCCACAACATATTGCGCGCCGCGGGCGAATGCGGCCTCTTCGAAGCTGAAATCAGGGATCAATACTGTCATGCCCCCTGACATCGCGCGGTTATTGATGGGCGACAAGGGGAAACCCAGACACAAAAACGAACCGCACGATTTGATATTTGTCATGGAGCCGCCATCACACAGCAACCATACCTGACAAACAAAGCAACCACACAAGATGCAAATTTCCCGAACCAAAATCGAGCCAGACGCGGTAGCCGCGTATCATGAAGAAATGGAGCATGTGTTGAATACAGATACCACCATGATCGATGACACGACCAAACAAGCGCTGTTAGAACGCGCCGCCGTTTTGTCTTACCTTGCAAATGATTTTGTTCAGTCCCCGCCAGCGCGGGCAAACGGAAACCCAGAATACACACATCTGGCGCAGGCGATGAAAACCTCCGTCGATCAATTTGTGGCAGCTGCATGCGCCGGGGAAGCTGTGGCTTTGCAAGCGACCGTGGACGGCCTGAAGGCACGGCACGCGAGTTTCTCTGAAAAATTCGGAAACAAAAAAGGGCGGGAGGATCGCTCCTCCCGCCAGTCTGGCGCGGATTGGACTGCTCAGGGGAAATCCGCGCGCTGCTCGGCCTCGCGTTAGTTGCGGGTTCTGCCGATGACATAGCCCTTCTTGGTCAAACAATTCGCGGAATACCCGGAATAGTAACCTTTGGACGTGGGATAGGTGGTATGGCACTGCCCCGGTAACGATCCGCGAAAACCCTCGCGGCGCAGACAGCGCTCAGTCACGATATGGCGCGTGTCGCGACGTTTGCTTTTGGGTGCAGACACAGAATGCAGACATTGCAGAGGAATAACCGACGGTTTTCGCTTTTTCTTCGCGTATCCGGGATGCTGGGGCCAATCCTGCGGCTTATTATATGGTGTGGAATGAACCGGCTTTGGCGAACTTGACGACCCACCCCGCGAAAGCTCATTCGCAATACCGAACAATAAAAGCGCGCCAACTGCTGTCTTTAGCGCCTTGTCACTTGATGAACTTGCATATGCGGGCACGGCGGTAATGCTGCCCAGCGCAAGAGTGGCTGCCAACAATGATGCGGTGATTGTTCTTTTCATCGGGCGTATCCTTTTGTGGATGGTGCGGGTGACCCCGCCTATCAACGATGCCCCAACCGTCGCCTCACAGTGGCCTGACAGGCAATAACCAGACGTTGTTATGCGATAGCAGCCCCGAAAACGCCGCTTGTTATTGAATAACCTCCCGCTATTCGCCAGATTGCCAACCTATGAACACTCGTATTCTCCTTCCCGTCGGGCTTGCCTTTGCCCTGTTGGCCGCGCCTGCCTCAGCCGCGTGTTATGCAGACTATAAGGCCAAGCAAAATGACCCGTTGCGCCTGCACTACGGGGTTATTGAGCTTCCCGACAAAGCCTGCGGCGCACGCAGTGACGCCGCTGGCGTGATCGAACGGCGCATCGCAAGCGATGGCTGGAAGCTGTTGAACGTCATGTCCATCTTTGGTCAGGATGGGCTTGCCGAAAGGAAAGAGAGTGCCGGAAAATTCTTCCTCCGCTACTAAGGGATGGCGCGATAACCTTCCCGTGGTGCCGCTGGGGATCGCCGCGATTGTGCTGATCCTTTTGGCGACGGCTGTGTTGTTGTTCCTGAACTTGCCGGATGCCAACGCCTTCAACGCGCGGGTCGAACAGATATTCATCGAAAATGACGATCTGCGCTCGGGCGCGGAAATCAAGCTGTTGGAAATTCTGGCCGAGTCCGGCACAGCGTTTTCCGATGTCCTTTCCTCGTACCGGATGATCATCTTCGTTTTGCTGATTTTTGCGACCGCCCTGTTGCTTGCCGCGTTGGTCTTCCTTGTCACCATCATCGGCCTAAACCGCCGCATGGGAGAGGTCGAGCGTAACGGAATTCAGGTCTCTTCCCTTCTGATCAGCCGAGATGAAAACACGGTTCTGCTGAACAACATGGAATTCAAACTGACCGCCGCCGCCATCGAAACCCTTGCGGTTCTGGCAGAGGCACGGATGGACGACGACGTGCTTTCGGGGGCCGAAATTGAGGCGATGATTTCAGGCCGACTTGCCGTTGACTGCGACGAGGCCGCAGGTGCGACCCGCATCAAACGTCTGCGCGATACATTGGGTAATCAGATGGTCAGTGAATTGCTGATCAAGAACATCGCCCGCAAAGGCTATATGCTGTCGATCGACAAAGACGTCATTCGGATGATCTGACAAGTGGTGACCCCGACAGGATTCGAACCTGTAACCTGCCCCTTAGGAGGGGGCTGCTCTATCCAGTTGAGCCACGGGGCCATCGGGGCATTTGTTGCAGGAAAGGTTCGCTGGTTTCAACCCTACATGCGGCGCGAAAATGTAAACTCCCATGAGGCTTGGACAATCACCCGCTTTGTCTTTAACTAGGTGGAAGAGTTAAAAGTTACAGGGCCACGCCATTGACAGACACTCCCCCCACCCGCTCGCGCCGTCCGCTGACCCTTCGGGATGTTTCCGAAGCCTCAGGTGTCAGCGAAATGACAGTCAGCCGCGTTCTGCGAAATCGCGGCGATGTTAGCCAAGCCACACGGGAAAGGGTCTTAGAGGCGTCCAAAAAGCTGGGATATGTGCCCAACAAGATCGCAGGGGCCCTTGCATCTCAGCGTGTGAACCTTGTCGCCGTCATCATTCCGTCGATGTCGAACATGGTGTTCCCCGAGGTGATGACCGGTATTTCCGAAGTCTTGGAAAACAGCCCGCTTCAACCCGTCGTCGGCATCACCCATTACCGCCCAGAACAAGAAGAGCGCGTGCTTTACGAAATGCTTTCGTGGCGCCCGTCCGGTGTGATTATCGCCGGGTTGGAACATAGCGAAGCGTCGCGCGCGATGCTGGAAAACGCAGGCATCCCGATTGTCGAGATTATGGATACCGATGGGGAACCTATCGATTCCATGGTTGGCATCTCTCACCGCCGCGCGGGGATCGAGATGGCGAAAGAGATTGCAAAGGCCGGGTACAAACGCATTGCGTTTCTTGGCACCAAAATGCCGCTGGACCACCGCGCGCGCAAACGTTTCGAAGGCTTGACCGACGCGCTGGCCAAAGAAGGCATCGAGATCGCGGATCACGAGTTTTATTCGGGCGGGTCCGGGCTTCTGAAGGGGCGCGAGTTGACAGAGATGGTGCTGAAACGCAGCCCCGATGTGGACTTCCTTTACTATTCCAACGACATGATCGCCGCTGGCGGGCTGTTGTATTGTCTGGACAATGGCATCGATGTCCCCGGTCAGGTTGGCCTTGCCGGCTTCAACGGCATTGAACTGCTTGACGGTTTGAACCCACGACTGGCGACGATGGATGCATGCCGCCGGGAAATCGGGAACAAAGCGGCCGAAATTATCGCCAAATGCACCGAAGACGGGGCAGACCATTCTGGGCAGCGCATCGAACTTTCGCCGCGTCTTGATGTTGGTGACACACTAAAACGTTGATGACTCTGCGTAGTGGTGAGTGGACAAGGCAAACCCTTTGATGTTTAACGCCCCTGCAATTCTGCCCCCTGCGAGGCCCAAATGACCGCTGTCTCCATCGTTATTCCAATGAAAAACGAGTCCGAGAATGTAGAGACGGTTCTGGCCGATATCGCCGCCGCGTGCGACGGGAAGGCCGAATACGAAATCATCATCATTGATGACGGTTCAACCGACGATACTGCCGCAAAGGTGCTGGCGCTGCGTGCCACGCATCCAACCCTGCGCCTTTTGCAGCACGCCAATTCAGGTGGGCAAAGTGCGGGCGTTCACAGCGGTGTTCTGGCAGCCAAGGGCGGCGTCGTTTGTACGCTTGATGGCGACGGGCAAAACCCGCCTTCTGAACTACCGAAACTGTTCACACCACTGCTTGAAGACACAACCGGGCGGCTGGGCCTTGTCGCCGGTCAGCGTGTTGGACGGCAGGATACAGCGTCAAAGAAATGGGCCTCTAAGTTCGCGAACGCCCTGCGCGCGCGGATCCTTAAAGACGGCACGCGCGACACAGGCTGCGGCCTAAAGGGGTTTCGCCGCGACGCGTTTCTGGCGCTTCCGTATTTCGACCACATGCACCGCTATTTGCCCGCGTTGTTCAAACGTGACGGCTGGGAAATTGCGCTGGTCGATGTGTCCCACCGCGAACGTCACGCTGGCAGCTCCAACTACAGCAACATCCAGCGGGCGCTGGTCGGTGTCTATGACCTAATCGGCGTTGCGTGGCTGATCCGCCGCCGCAAAAAGGCACAACCGGTGGAACGCACCGATGGCTGAGTCCGTGTTCACATGGCTGAACGTTCAGTCATGGGGAGAGTTCTGGTGGGTCATGATCGGCCTTGGGGGGCAGCTGCTGTTTACCGCGCGCTTTCTTGTGCAATGGATCGCATCGGAACGCGTTGGCAAATCGGTCGTGCCGATTGCATTCTGGTACTTTTCGATCGGCGGCGGGATAATTCTGTTTGCCTATGCGATTTACCGTCAGGATCCGGTGTTCATTCTGGGCCAATCGATGGGGCTGTTCATCTATCTTCGCAATCTTTGGCTGATCTATGCTGAAAAGCGTAACACAGCCTGAACGCGCTGGCTGGGCCGCGCCCGCCGTTGCGATCGTTCTTGCGATAACCGCTTTTCGCGTGTGCCTTTTGGCATTCAACCGGATGGACCTGTTCGTAGACGAAGCCCAGTACTGGCTTTGGGGCCAAGAGCTGGCGTTCGGATACTATTCCAAACCCCCGATGATCGGCTGGGTCATCCGGTTTTTCACAGACCTTGCGGGCAGTGACGCGCCGTTTTGGGTACGCCTGCCTGCACCGCTGTTTCATGGCGCGACGGCGCTGATCCTTGGCAGCATCGCGGCCCACGTGTTTGGGCGGCGCGCTGGCATCTTGGTCGCCGCCGGGTTTGCCACCCTGCCGATGGTCGCGCTGTCATCAATCCTGATTTCGACCGACACGATCATGTTTCCCTTTCTGGCGCTGGCGCTGGCGGGTTATCTGCGGCTGTTGGAAAAAAGCGCGCCTTGGTGGGCGGTGCTGACAGGCGCGGCAGTTGGGTTGGCGTTTTTGTCAAAATACGCGGCAATCTATTACCTGATTTGCGCGCCTATCGCTGCAGCGCTGATACCCCAAGCACGCCCAAGACTGCGGGATATTTTGATCGCACTTGTCGCATTTCTGGTGGTCATTTCGCCAAACATCATCTGGAACGTTCTGAACGGGTTTACGACGGTCGAACACACGTTGGACAACGCCGATTGGGTTCGCGACCCCAGTCAAAAGGCCGGGCTGAGCCTTGCCAAACTATCTGAGTTCCTGATCAGCCAATTCGCCGTGTTTGGCCCTGTGCTGTTTGGCGCGCTGATTTGGCAATCCTTGCGCGCCCGCAAACAAAGCGATGCGCGCCAATTTCTGCTGATATTCACCTTGCCCATCCTTGCTGTTGTCTGCGTTCAGGCGCTGTTGTCAGGCGCCTATGCAAACTGGGCCGCGGCCGCGTATTTGGCTGGAACAGTGACTGTTATTCCGTGGATGACGCCCCGCTGGCTTGTTGCATCGTTTGTGGTGAACGGGGCTTTGTCGCTTGCGCTGCCCATCATTGGGGTGTTCGCCGAAACACCAGCAACGCAGGATAGTGCCGCCCTGAAACGATACACCGGTCGCGACGAGATGAGCCTGCAAATCATCGAAACCGCTCTGCGTACAGGCACCACAGATGTTGTTGCCCAGAACCGCGATATCTTGGCCGATCTGTTCTATACTGGGCGCGACAGCGGGCTTTCGTTTTATGCTTTGCCAACGACGGGCCGGGCGGCGCATCACTATGCTCTGAAATATCCGCTGCCTGACGAAACAGCTGGCCCAGTGCTGTACATCGCCGACAGCCGCCGCCCCCCAGTGTGCCAACCCGACGCACAGCCTGTCACCACGATCAGCCCAACGTCGGGCACCTATGGCGGCAAGACCAAACGGCTGTACCTTGTCCCCGGCGATTGCTGGGCCGCGCCGTAACCTCTGTTTAAGATATGTTGAATTTTCACTAATCGCCCCTGCCTTGCCACAATCCGGCAAGCAGTGGTTAAGCCCGTTGTCCGATGCTGATCCCACACAGGGGTGTGTGGAAAGGGTTGGGTTCGGTTGGCTTATTTCGCCTATCAGGGAACCGTTGTTGATGATGTTCTGACAACGCCGTTTGGCGTGGCCAGGCTGGACGGTGCGTCAGGGCAGCTTGTGCTTGCCGATAGCGGAGGCGGACAGGTGGTTACATTCACCCTGTCCGAAGGGTCGCTGGCCGGTGTCGCGTCCACTGCATATCAACACCCCCTTCCCGGCCAAGATGTCACCCTTATTCTGGACAACGCCGTTGTGACTTTGGCCCATGCCGATCTGGCCGCGGTAACGGCAATGGCTGAAACAGAAAGCGTGACCCTTTTTGACAACCAATCCGGCGAACAGGCTGACCGGATCGAAGCACTTGCCGTCGAAAGCGGGGGGCAGACCTTTATGTTTCTATCCGCGACGGATGGCGCGGGGGTCGCGACTTTCACGGTGGGTGGTAATGGCACGATCGATGCGGTTTCTTATGCCACAGACGATGCCAGCCATTATGCCGCCAACATCACGTCAATGGCCCATGCCAAGGTGGCGGGCGTTGATTACCTGATCGCTGCTTCGTCCACCGAAGATGGCGTGACCTGTTATCGCATTATGCCGGACGGCAACTTGGCAGTCACCGACGCCATCGGGGCAACCGAATACCTGCCCATTGGTGCCCCCCAAAACATTGAGGTGGTCGAACTGGGCGGCGCAACCTTCGCCATCCTTGCCTCGGCCACAACATCAAGCCTGACAGTCTTGCGAATAGAGGAGGACGGGACGCTAATGCCTGTCGATCAAATCATGGATGACCAAACGACGCGTTTCGCCAACGCCGCGGTGTTGGATAGCTTTACCCTGAATGGCCAAGTCTACGTTCTGGCCGCTGGAAGCGATGATGGGCTTTCGCTGTTCACGCTGCTGCCCGATGGGCGATTGCTGCACGTTCAAACGCTGGTGGATAGCGCGCAGAACAGCCTGCGCAATGTCAGCGAAATAGCCGTTCAGACCGTCGGGGACGAGGTGCAGTTGTTCGTCATATCGGCCGCCGAAGGGGGGATGTCACAGTTCAGGTTCGTTCCCTCTGCCGTGCAGGATGAGGTGCTGGTTAGCACCGGCACACTGTCTGGGGGGGCAGGTGCCGACATATTGATTGATGGCGATGGGCAAGACCAGTTGACGGGCGGCAGCGGCGCGGACCTATTCATTTTCACCCCCGACGGGCAGGCAGACGAAATCATGGATTTCCAGCTTGGCATCGACCGGTTGGATTTGTCCGCGCTTGGCATGATTCACAGCGTTTCATCGCTAACCATCACCCCAACGGCGGATGGCGCGATCCTTCAGCTGGGGACGGAACAGATCGTGCTGCACAGCGCCGATGGCCAACCGCTGGAGGCAGCGGATTTCACGACCGCCGATGTGGTGAACGTCACCCGTGTTTCGCTGGCCTACGATCCCTTGGACGAACTGTCATCTGTCGAAGGCAGCTCTGCCAATGACCAACTAATTGCTGGCGATGGCGCGCAGGGGCTTTATGGGCGCAGTGGGGACGACTTGCTTACCGGCGGCGGCGGCGGTGACCGGCTGCACGGCGGGGACGGGTTTGATTTCGCAGATTACGCACTGGCCACTGTGGGAGTCATCGCTGATCTGGAAACACCCAGCGCGAACACGGGCGACGCCGAAGGGGATGTCTTTGTCGAGGTTGAGGGAATTATCGGCTCTGACTTCGACGACCGCTTATCCGGCGATGACAACGCCAACGAACTTCGCGGTGGGGATGGCCGTGACCGGCTAGAGGGGCGCGGTGGCGATGACATATTGCTGGGCGGTGACGGCAACGACGAGGTGCTCGGCCACGCCGGCAATGACACGCTGCATGGCGGCAATGGCAACGACAACATTTCGTCGTCGGATGGCGACGACACTGTTTATGGCGACGCGGGCCATGATGAAATCGGCGGCGGCAACGGAAACGACACCATCTATGGTGGCACGGGTAACGACACCATCGGGTCTGGCAACGGCGATGATTTCATCGACGCAGGGGACGGGAACGATGTGACAAGCGGCGGCTATGGCGCCGATCTGGAATACGGCGGCAACGGCGATGACACGATGGCGGGCAGCTATGGCAACGACATTGTCTATGGCGGCGCAGGCAACGACAGCTTGGGCGGTGGCACCGGCAAAGATGAACTGTATGGCGGTGACGGCGATGACCAAATCGGCGCGGGCAGCTTTGATGACAAAGCTTGGGGCGGTACCGGAAACGACTTTATCGGTGGCGGCGATGGCGATGATGAATTGTACGGCGAAAGCGGCAACGACACGTTGAACGGCGGCGTTGGCTTTGACGTCCTAACGGGCGGCGAAGGGGCCGACATATTCGTCTTCAACGACTTCACCGACGGAGAGGTCGATGTGATTACCGACTTTGAAGACGGCATAGATGCGATCCGCATGAAAGGCATTCCCGGTGGGTTCAACAGCCTAAGCATCAGCGGCTATTCAACCTTCGTAGAGCTTTCTTACAATGACCATGTGATCCTGATCGAAGGGGTGTCAGCACACGATATTGACGTGTCAGACTTCATCTTTGTCTGATTAGTCATTCAAGATCGCGCTGTGATGACGGCGCAGCAACATCAACCCGGCTGCAAGCATGACGCTTGCCATTCCAAACACATAAAGCGGGCTAACAAACGCCCCTGCATACATCGGATAAAAGCCTTTGCGCATCTGCCCGATCACATGCGCCAACGGGTTGAACCAAAGCCACGCGCGATAAGCGGGTGGCACTGTTTCGAACAGGAAAAAGATGGTGGAAACAAGGAACAGCGGCCGGTTCGCGATGGCCCAAACACGCTCCCACAAGGGGAACAGTGACGTCAGGCAGCAGTTCAGCGTGCCAACCCCCAATCCCAGCGATGCCGCCATTGCATAGGCAAGCGCGATTTCGGGCAGATCAACGAAGGTGCCAATTCTGAAGGTTGCCAATATACCCAGAATGATCACTCCGCTGACGGCCAACTGCATCAAAGAGCCCAGCAAAAACCGCGCGATCAGAGCGTCGGCAAACGTAACCCGCGGATAGAACAAAAGCGGTTTGGAAAAACGCAAAGTCGTGGTCAGTTTTTGAGCGACGTCTTGATACATCAAGAAGGGCAAGAAACCCGTCGCATAGAAAAGTGGAAAACTGTCGCCCAGCGGCGGCGTTCTAAACGCAAACGAAAACACCAGCGTCAGCAATGCGATCCCGCCCACAGGTTCGATCACTGCCCAAAGATACCCGCCTTTTGATCGGCCGTGCGTCGAAGCGACCTCTCGTAAGATCAGGGCAAAGACCGTGCGCGGGGCCGCGACACTGCGGGAATGTTGCATTCTGTGAACCGTTTTTAAACTTCGCGACGGGTAGCAATTGGAAAAGGTGTGTGGTCCCGGCCTAACAGGCGCCACTGAATCAGACGTTACCGGAGGCAGAAATTTGCAGGTCACAGCGCTGAAAATTCCGGCCGCCGATCCTTCTGTGGTTATTGCGGAGCCTGCTGAACCCGCGCGTGTCCGCACGCGCCATATCGCCGTGGTGGCCAGCTTTGCTTTGCTGGTGCTACTGCCAGCCTTGGCTGCGGGGGGATATCTGTTTGGATACGCGAAGGACCAATATGCCTCTTACATCGGGTTCTCCGTTCAGAAAGAGGAAGGGGGATCAGCGGTCGAGTTGTTGGGCGGCTTCACCGATTTCGCAAACGTCGGCACTTCGGATGCCGACATCCTGTTTGATTTCATGCAAAGTCAGGACATGGTGCAACGGCTGCAAAGTCGGCTGGATCTTCCTCAGATGTTTTCGCAGACCGGCGATCCTGTGTTCAGTGTCGGCCCTGATCCATCAATGGAAGAATTGGTTCGACATTGGCGGCGTGCAGTGAAGGTTTACCATGACCCCGGCAGTGGCCTGATTAACCTGCGGGTGCTTGCCTTTGCGCCCCACGACGCACAGACCATCGCACAGGCGGTTTTCGATGAAAGTTCGGCGATGATCAACGCGCTGTCCACGGCCGCGCGGAATGACACGATGCGCTTGGCGCGGGACGACATGATGCGTGCCGAATCGCGGCTGAAATCAGCGCGCCGTGCGGTCACCGACTTTCGCAAGCGCACGCAAATCTTTGACCCGCGCGAAGACGCGCAGGGGCAGCTTGGCCTTCTCTCCAACCTTCAAGCCCAACAGGCCAACGCCCTGATAGAACTTGACCTACTGCGCCAAACCACCCGCCCAAACGACCCAAGGCTGGCACAGCTGGAACGCCGCGTCGGTGTTATCGAAACCCGCATAGACGCGGAAAGAGACCGGTTTAGCCGCGTCGATAAAGATGTGGCTTTGGCTGGGCTGCTAAGCGAATACGAAGCGCTTACCGTTGACTTGGAGTTTGCCGAAAAAAGCTATCTGGCAACTCTTGCAGCTGTCGAAGCCGCCGGCGCAGAGGCGCGTCGTCAATCCCGTTATTTGGCCGCACATATCGGCCCCACCCTCGCACAAACGGCCGAACATCCGCATCGGCTTGTATGGCTAGGCGTGTTCAGCGGGCTTTGCCTGATGGGGTGGTCGATTCTAACGCTGACCTATTTCAGCTTACGGGACAGGCAGTAACGCCATGATCCAGCTTTGCGGCGTTCGCAAAACCTATGCCCTGCGTGGAAAGCGTAAGGTGGTCGCCGACGGTATTTCGGCCACCTTCCCAACAGGCGCGTCGGTCGCGCTGTTGGGGCGGAATGGCGCGGGAAAGTCCAGCCTGCTGCGGATGATCGCGGGCACGATGAAACCCGACAAGGGGCGCGTTACATCAACGGGAAGTGTTTCCTGGCCAGTTGGGTTTTCGGGCAGTTTTCACAACGAACTGACGGGCGCACAAAACACGCGGTTCATCGCCCGGGTTTATGGCACCGATACGGATGCCCTGTGCGAATGGGTCGCCGACTTCGCCGAGCTGGGCGATCACTTCAACCTGCCCGTCCGGACCTATTCGTCTGGCATGCGGTCGCGTCTGGCATTTGGGATTTCGATGGGCGTGCCCTTTGATACCTATTTGGTGGACGAAGTCACATCAGTCGGTGACGCGACTTTTAAGCAAAAAAGCGAAGCCGTCTTCGCTGAACGCCTGAAAACCAGCGGTGCAATTATCGTAACGCATGCGTTGGGTATGGTGCAAAGACTATGTCAGCACGGCGCCGTTTTGGACGAAGGGAAACTGACCTATTACACCAACGTCAACGACGCGATCCGCCATCATCAGGCGGTTGTGCAGCCCCGACAAAAGCCGGGGCTGACGGATTAGACGAACACGAAATCATCAGCCGAAAGATCGGCAACCTCGACGCCTTGCAGGGTGATCGACAGGCCGTTCACTTCGACCACTGTCGCAGTGATCTGCGCCGTGGATGCATCGCTGATGGTCAGCGCGCTGAACCCGGCAACGCCAGCAAGTTCGATCAGATCAAGACCGTCTTCGAAATCACGGATCGAGTCTGCCTCGCCACTAACAAAGCTAGTGAACACAAAGATGTCCGCGCCCGCGCCGCCGATCATCATGTCGTTGCCGCCGCCCCCATCCAGACGATCGGCACCCTCGCCGCCGATTAGGAAATCAAGCCCAGCGCCGCCGTTAAGGCCATCGGCATCGTCGCCACCAAACAGGAAGTCAGTGCCGTTTCCGCCGGCCACGGTATCTTCACCGGCACCGCCGCCCAGAAGGTCGTTGCCGTTACCGCCGTCCAAGTCATCGTCACCACCCGCGCCGATAACCCTGTCTTTGCCCGCGCCGCTGCTTAGGATGTTGTCGACATCATTACCGGTCAGCACATCGTTGCCTGCACCGGTATAACCGTTTTCGATGACCGTCCCGCGACCGATCACCAAGTTGCCGACAAGGCCGCCAACGTCGGAAATCGCCTCGGCGTTCAGGTTAAGGTTCTGGCCCGCAGAAACGGTCGAGAAATCCAACGTATCAATCCCACCGCTGTCCAGAATCGTGAAGGCCACGGGGCCACCGTCGTAAAAGTCGGACTCTGATGAATTACCGTCATAGAGAATGCCGAAAAGCTCTCCCATGTAGCCGCCGACATTGGAATTCGCGCCGTAAACCGTATCCCCCAAGTTTGCCGTCGTCGTGGTGCCGTACAGCTCTGCTACGGCAACCATGTCAGCAATCATCGGCGTCACAATGCTCGCGAATGACGCGTCGACGAAGGGGTTATCTGTCTGGCTAAAATAGGACATGACAGACATCTGGTTGCTGTCATTTTCGTACACAGCGTCCGTCCAAAAGTTCGCGGTGCCGTTATAGTCGCCCGCATGGCCCAGCCCCAGCGCGTGCCCGATTTCGTGGATGTATGTCTGGAACGAATAGCTGTCGATCGACGTGCCGTAAGCATTCAGCCAATTCACCGGAACATTCACGTACGAGAAATTGATCGTCTCGCCCGTCGTGTTTGAGGTGGAGTACGCCCCCGACGGATCGACATCGTCGAAGATGATGTCAGCCGGTCCCGAAGCGACCTCTTCAAACGTGATACCCAGAACATCCGACCATGCATCAAGCGCCCAGCGCGCCAACTGCTGACCTTCGGCTGTGAGGCCACTTAGGCGCACCGTAAGTGTACCGCCTGTCGTAACATTGAAAGAACTGCGCGGCCAAAGGCCATCGATCAGATAGTCCGCGATTTGGTCAACCGTATAGACGGGTTTGCCGGATGCGGCGGCCCGGATCGTGGACGTTTCAGCAAGCGCCGAGGCGCCGCTTAGTCCCGAAAAATATTTGCCCATTACTTGCTCTCTTAAATTTGTGCTGCCCCACACGAAGGCCGGTATAGGGCATTTTCGATGCTTTCAGAAACGGTTTTTCAACGATTGAAACTTAGCGTCGTCATCAACGGGGGCTATGCGGCAGCACGAATATCCCCCTTCGCGTGGCGCGTTGGGTCGAAAGCCCCTCAAACGCCAGTGGTTTTTTCTGGGATCAAAGGCTCCCCAATGGGCAAGGCGCATACCCGCTTATGACAGACCATATTTTGATAATTCTTCCCGTTTTCCAGCCAAATGAGATTCATTTTCGCGCCCAACTTGCGTCAATTGCGCGGCAAACCCATCAGGCCCATTCTGTTCTGTTTGTGGTCGCCGACACTGTATCAAACACGTTGATCGATGAAGCCGCGAAAGAGGCTGGGCTGGCCTACGACATCGCCACCCCGGCGGACCGGCTGGATGCCGTGCGGGCCTTTGAATTTGGGCTGGCGACCGGGGCCGCGCAAATGCCGGGAACCAACCTTTTCGCACTGTGTGACCAAGATGATATTTGGCACCCAGACAAACTGGCAACCAGCCTTAGTGAAATGCGCGCGAAGAACGCAGATCTTGTACACAGCGATGCAAGGGTGGTGGATGAAAACGGCGATCTGCTTCATCAATCCCTGTTCCGGATGGAGCGGCGCGATAAATTGCCCGGACTGCGCGGTCTGCTCTATCGCAATAACGTAACTGGCATGACGGTCCTGATGACGCGACGCGTGGTCGAAGCCGCCCTTCCCTTCCCGCCACAGGACGGAGTGCATTTTTACCATGACCTGTGGCTGGCGCTTGTTGCGACCGTTTTGTCGAAGGTAGCCTTTGTTGACGCGCAGCTTGTCGATTACCGCCAACATGCCGCCAACGCCGTCGGCGCGATCACACATGCCGCCGAAAACCAAAAGTTCGGGCGGGTTTGGCTGCGCCGCCGGGCAGCCTCTTACGCATTGGCAATGTACCTTGCGCGCAGTTTGGTTCTGCGGCTGGGCCATGGCGCAGAAGAACAGACAGCGTTGAAAAAGCTAAAACCCTTTCTTTCGCCCATAACCATCGGGCCGCGTTTCGTGGCGGATTCGGCTCTGTTGGCGCTGCGCGGGCACGCGTCTTTGGCGCGGACTGCGCTGCACTTTGCGCTGATTGCAACTGGCCGCTCTGTCTGGGCATTGAAAAACGCGATGAGCGGCGGCGTCGAGGGCGCGTTGAAAGAGTTTGATGCGCGGGTTTACGCGCTTTCACCCGGCCCCCTTCCCCAAGCTGCCAGCCCCGAAATCGCAACCCCGGAACCCGCAGCGAACTGGGCGGAAAAGATCGATCAACGCACGAAGCCCAAATTCACGCCCGTCATGACGGCCGACGCGCCAGTGATGAACATCCTGGTCCCCACGCTTAACCCGGCAGAGATATTTGCCGGCATCGTCACAGCCTTGGATTTCGGCACCGGATTGGCCGAAAGAGGCGTTCCGGTTCGGTTCATCGCAACCGACCTACCAATTGCGGCACCGTCAGCCTCGTTAGAGTTTATATTACAGCGCGTCCAAGGCAGTGCTGATCGCATGCGCACATCGGGGCGCATTTCAATTCAGTGTGGGTGCAATGATCGCCGTCTGGTCTGCCACCCACAAGATCGCTTTTTCGCCACCGCGTGGTGGACCGCCCATCAGGCTAATCACATCTTGCAATCGGGCCGCTTTTCACAAACGCGGTTCCATTACCTGATCCAAGACTTTGAGCCGAATTTTTACCCGTGGGGCGCAGAATATGCCGGGGCGATGGAAAGCTATGCGTTCGACTTTCACCCGATTTTCAATACGAGCTTGCTGCGTGACTATTTTGCAGAACACGGATTCACTTTTGCGGGTCCTTCGACCCAAGTCTTTCGCCCGTCTATCGACATCTCGCGTTACGCCGATTTGCCATCAAAGCGACGACCGGATCACAAGCTTATCGCCCTTTACGGCCGCCCGGAAGTTGCCCGCAACATGTTCCCCGTCGCCGTCGACGCGCTGTCGCGTTTTCTGCGGGACAGTGGACTAAAGCGTGACGATGTTTCGGTTGTTAGCGTCGGGTTGAAACATGGCGACATTGAACTTCCCGGGAATATTCGCCTGCGAAGCTTGGGCAAACTGCCATGGTCGGACTATCCGTCCTTCTTAAGCACCGTCGATCTGGGGCTTTCGCTGATGTATTCACCCCACCCCAGCCACCTTCCGATAGAAATGGCCGCCGCTGGCGCAAACGTCGTGACGAACAGCTTTGGGCCCAAAGACCTTTCGCAACTCAGCCCGGCCATCATATCCGGGGCGCCCACCGCCCCCGCGTTGACCGCCGCGTTAAAGCAGGCCTGGGCCGCCCCCGCGCCGGATGCATCGTCGCGTCAAATTGATCTTTCTCCAATGGGATGGACGCTGGACGCAACCGTTGAACAACTGGCGTCCCACCTTCACGAAGGCTGGAATTACAAAAGGCGTTGCGCATGAACAAACGACTGTTCCTTCACGTTGGCGCACCAAAATGCGGATCAACCTTTTTGCAGCAGGCGCTTTTGAAAAACCAATCATGGCTGTCAGATCGCGGCATCAACTATCCCCATTCGGGCCAGGGGCATCCGGGAAATGGCTTAATCGCACTGGGGCTCAGGTCACCTGATTTGTCGGACCTGTTCAAACATCACCACACCGTCGTCCTATCCCACGAAGATCTGTTTGCGGCCGCTGGGAAAGCCCAATTATTGCCGGCCCAAGCCGCCGAAGCCGGGGTGGAGGTGCGCGTTTACGCATATCTTCGACCGTTCAGCGAATTCATTTTCGGAGACTATTCCCAGTTTATCAAACAGCACCTTGAAACCTTCATTTCCGAAAGCTGCGCGTTTGATGGGCGCTCGTTTGAACTTTTTGCGGTGGACCGAAGCCGTGCGATGGCCGCCGCTGGCTTTCTGAAAGGCTGGGCCACTTTGTTTGCGGATGAGGCATTCCAGCTAAGTAGCCACAAACAAATCCGCGCGGACTGGACCGCGGCGCTTAACATTCATGATATGGATTGGACCGTTCCGCGCGCGCAATCAAACCCATCCCTAACGATGAACGATTGTGACAATATCGTCCAAGCAATCAACGCGGGCGCCCCAGACCAAGACGTGCGCGCGATGCTACACCGCGCGATGCAGAATTGCGCAGCGCCAGACGCCGGGCGCACTGCGGACCGGATCAATTGGATAGAGGCCCTTTTTCACAAGCAGAACGCCCAACTGATCGAAGGGTTTGGTTTCGACAATCGCCTAAAGACTTAAAACTTTGGCGCATCGCTGTCCGCTTTGGCTCGGCGCGATGCTGCAAACACAGCGGTTGTCCCCGTGACTTCTAGTTTGCCACTTGTTATCTGATTCCCAACTTATGGTTGATCAGTGACGGAGACTAACAGTTTGCAAGTTCAGGATACGAAACTTGAAGGGGTCAAGCTTCTGACGCCCAAGCGGTTTGGCGATCATCGCGGCTTTTTTTCCGAAAGCTGGAACAAGCGCACTATGGAAGACGCCGGTCTTCGGTATGAATTCGTGCAGGACAACCATTCGGTTTCCAGCGAAGTTGGCACAGTGCGCGGGCTGCACTTTCAGTCTGAACCACATGCCCAAGCCAAGCTGGTACGGTGCGGGCGTGGCCGGTTGTTCGACGTCGCTGTCGATATTCGCAAAGGCTCGCCCACGTATGGGCAATGGGTCGGCGAAGAACTTTCCTTTGAGAATGGCAAACAGCTTCTGATCCCAGCTGGCTTTTTGCATGGCTTCGTAACGCGTGAACCTGACACCGAAATCGTTTATAAATGCACGGATTACTATTCGCCCGAATGCGACGGTGCCGTGCGGTTTGATGACCCCGACATCGGAATCGATTGGGGCATGGGCGACACGGCCCCGGTTCTGTCCGAAAAGGATGAGGCCGCGCCCTTCCTTCGCGATTTCGACACACCCTTTAAATATTGAGCAGCACAATGAAGATTTTGGTTACAGGTGGCGCAGGCTTTATCGGCTCTGCGGTCGTGCGGTTGGCGATTTCGCGTGGTCATGAGGTGGTCAACCTTGATGCGCTGACATATGCCGCGTGCCTTGAAAACGTTGCCGAGGCCGCAAAAAGCCCAAACTATGCGTTTGAGCATGCCGATATCAGAGACCGCGATGCGCTGGATCGTATCTTTGCTCAGCACAAACCCGATGCGGTGATGCATCTGGCGGCGGAAAGCCATGTGGACCGTTCGATCGATTCCCCCGGTACGTTCATCGAAACCAACGTGAACGGCACCTATCACATGCTGGAAGCCGCGCGCGCGTATTGGATGGCCGAAGGACAGCCGGAAAATTTCCGCTTCCACCACATTTCGACTGACGAAGTTTACGGCACGTTGGGCGACGAAGGGCAGTTTACCGAAGAAACGCCATATGCGCCGAACTCCCCTTATTCCGCATCAAAAGCGGCGTCCGATCATCTGGTGCGGGCATGGAACGAAACCTATGGCTTGCCGGTCGTCATGACCAACTGCTCTAACAACTATGGCCCGTTCCATTTCCCCGAAAAACTGATCCCGGTGGTTATTTTGAAAGCCTTGGCTGGTGCGCCGATCCCTGTTTACGGCAAGGGCGAAAATATTCGCGATTGGCTGTATGTCGAAGACCACGCCGACGCCCTTTTGAAGGTTCTGGCCGAAGGCGAAATTGGCCGCAGCTATAACATCGGCGGAGAGAACGAGGCGAAGAACATCGATATCGTTCAGATGATCTGTGCCATTCTTGACGAAAAGCGGCCCGGCGATGCAGCCTACGCCGAACAAATCACCTTTGTCACCGACCGCCCCGGCCATGATCTGCGCTATGCGATTGACCCCACCCGCATTCGGACAGAGCTGGGTTGGCGCCCCTCGGTTACGCTTGAACAAGGTTTGGAAAAGACCGTTCAGTGGTATCTGGACAACGAAGACTGGTGGCGTGCACTTCAAAACCGTGATGGCGTGGGCGAACGATTGGGAAAATCGAAATGAAGATCGTCGTTTTCGGAAAATCCGGCCAAGTCGCGACAGAGCTTCAGCGCCACGCCGGTGTTACAGCCGTTGGGCGTGACACAGTGGACTTTGCCAACCCCGACGCGGTCCGCGCCTTTGCCGAATCCGCGCAAGCTGACGCGTTTATCAACGCCGCCGCCTATACCGCAGTCGATAAGGCGGAAGAGGAACAGGACGCCGCCAACGCGATCAACGGCAGTTCGGTCACCGTGTTGGCCGAAGTCGCGGCAGCGCGCGGCATCCCGTTGGTCCACATCTCGACCGATTACGTGTTTGACGGGGCCGGCGATGCGCCACGTGGAACGGATGAACCGACCGCCCCGCCGAACGCCTATGGCCGATCCAAACTGATCGGTGAAGACGGCATTCGCGCCGCTGGTGGGACATTTGCAGTCCTGCGCACGTCGTGGGTGGTGTCTGCGCACGGCAACAATTTCGTCAAAACGATGCTGCGCCTTGGCGCGGAACGCGATGCGTTGACGATTGTGGCAGATCAGATCGGCGGCCCAACCACAGCCGCAGCAATCGCTGATGCCTGCATCGATATCGCCAAGCAGCTGATCGACGATCCGGCTCGCAGCGGCACCTACCACTTCTCAGGTGCGCCTGATGTAAGCTGGGCGGACTTTGCGCGCGAAATCTTTCGCCAAGCCGATCTTAGCTGTGACGTAACTGACATTCCCACAAGCGCGTATCCCACGCCCGCGACACGCCCACTGAATTCGCGGCTGGATTGCAGCGCCACCAAGGCCACTTTCGGAATTGCCCAACCAGATTGGCGCACCGGGCTGGCAGATATTTTGACAGAGCTCGGAGCGCGTAAAAATGACTAATCGTAAAGGTATTATTCTGGCTGGTGGCTCTGGCACGCGGCTGTACCCGATCACCATGGGTGTCTCAAAACAGCTGTTGCCGGTTCACGATAAGCCGATGGTCTTTTACCCGCTTTCGGTGCTGATGCTGGCCGGCATTCGTGAAATCGCGATCATCACGACACCCGAAGATCAGGGCCAATTCCAACGGCTTTTGGGCGACGGCACGCAATGGGGCCTTTCGCTGACCTATATCGAACAGCCCTCACCCGATGGGCTGGCACAGGCCTATCTTCTGGCCGAAGGGTTCTTGGACGGTGCGCCGTCTGCGATGGTTCTGGGCGACAATATCTTCTTCGGCCATGGCTTGCCCGAACTGCTGGCCGAGGCTGACGCGCAGCCTGCCGGTGGTACGGTCTTTGGCTATCGCGTGGCTGACCCTGAACGATATGGCGTGGTCGAGTTCGATGCCGAGGGTAAAGCCCGCGCAATCATCGAAAAGCCACCGGTTCCGCCGTCAAACTTCGCCGTAACAGGGCTTTATTTCCTCGACGGGTCTGCTCCGGAGCGCGCTAAAAACGTGCAGCCATCCGAGCGCGGTGAGTTGGAAATTACGACCCTGTTGGAAACCTATCTGAACGATGGGGATCTAAGCGTAAAACAGATGGGTCGCGGCTACGCATGGCTTGATACCGGCACGCATGCCAGCCTGTTGGATGCGGGCAACTTCGTGCGGACGCTGCAAGACCGCCAAGGTATGCAAACTGGCTGCCCTGAAGAAATTGCTTACGATGCAGGTTGGATCAGCCGCGATCAATTGGCCAAACGCGCGGAACTGTTCAGTAAGAACGCCTATGGTGCCTACCTGAAGGGCCTGCTGAGCCACTAATCCTCATCGACAAAACGGCGCAGTCGGCTCACTAGGGCCGGGTGCGACGGGCCGGGCGTATCTTGGGCAGGCTCAAGGTTGGGCTGACGCAATAGTGGGCCAAGGTCATCCACCGTCCACGCCACGTGAATACCGGGCAGCTTTTCAGCATAACGCGCCGTTGCAAGTTGGTGGTCGTTTCGATGTTCATCAAACGCGATACGACGCGGCACGATGATCAGCGGAATGCCAAGCTGCTTGGCCGTTAAAATCGTGCCGATACCCGCATGCGCAACGACGACCCGCGCCTCGCGCATATAGGCACGAAACTCTTCAGGGGTATTGTTGTCATGCACTTCGATATTCTGCCAGCCGTTCCCTTCGGGCCCACACTGCGCAATCACCTTTTCGCCAAGCTGGGGCGCAAGTTCATCCATCGCATCAATAAGCCGCGGAAAAGGAAGCTGGGTGCCGACCGTCACAAAGATCAAAGAACCGCCCCCGCGAATTCAGCGCCTGCATCTTTTGCCACGTCTTCCCACTGGGACATCCACAAATCCGCGAAACGGCGAGCCAGCATCCCAGACATCGACATTTCTTCGGCATTTGCGACAGAGTCGACCCAGACCGTTTTCGCACCAACCATTTTCCCAAAGGCAAGCGCCAAGACCCCGGGCAACGCCCCAGTCGAGATGACCATCTGCGGGCGAAAAACAAGCACGCGCCACAACATGATGAACGCGCATTTGATCGTAGCGATTTTTTGATTCCGGTTGCAGTCGGGCACAAGCTTTGCAGGGGTGGCATCGTATTGTTCGGGCAATCCGGAAAGCGTGGTCAGATACAAGACATCCTGATGTTCAAACGCTTCGCGCATCAACATCAGCTGCTGCCAATGCCCGCCGCCCGAAGCTATCGCCAGAATTCGTTTCTGCGTCATTCCTCGTTACCCTAAAAACCCCGAAAACAAGTTTCGGAGCCCGATCGTTCGACTGTTCTCTGACTAGCAGTGATTGGTGTCTTCGGTTGGTGTCGCCAAGGACAGAATGTCACGAAGCTGTGGTGATTGTGAAATAGGAAAGCAGCGGAATTTAGGCTGGAACAGTTCATTTCTTTGCGTTTCAGCCCCTTAACCAATTTATGCTGTGTTTACAGGCAGTTTTAGCATCAATTCGCCAAGCGCGGCTTCGTAAAGTGCCAATCTTTCCAACCCCACGGCCAGCGCAGCTTCGGCATCTTTGGCCAGTTCCGCACGGTTTTCGTAACCTTTCAGCAACGTAGACAAAATTGCCGCTTCGTCATCTGCTTTGCAATCTACGGTGTGCGAATATCCAAGGCTTCCGAACAGACCTTCGAATTTACGGCTATAGGCCATGGGCACAACGGCGACCCCGCTGGAAAACGCGGCGATGCAGCTGTGCATCCGCGCGCCAGCAAAGAAATCCAAACCCGAGATAAGGCTTTTGGCTTCGGACGGATCAGCAAATTTCGGCGCGATCTTCACACCCGGGAATTCGGCCACCAACCCTTCGCTTGCGCGATAGTCGTCTTCCACGGGCTGCTTGTCGGAAATCACGTGGGGCACCAGAATGATTTCTGGATTGTCAGGATGCGCCTGAAACTGGCGGATCGTTTCACGGATCAGATGAGGATAATCCACCGACAGGCCGAACATGTTGTTTTGCGAATAGCCGCCGTTCATCAACAGGCCCGAAACGTTCAGACCAATGCGCGGCGTTCCACCGTGACTGGGTTGGCGGGTAAACGGCAGCTTCAGCGCGACGTCGCACGCCTCTATCGCGTCGCCGGTATATCCGATCTCTGACAGGCAGGCGGTGGAAAGCTTATCGCGGGTGCAGACCAGCTTGCTTAGCTTCAGGTTTACCCGCGCCATCAGTTTTGACCGCCCCTTTGTGAAGGGCCCGATCGTTTGCGGCGCGATCACCAGAGGGCGGCGCGCAAGATGAGTTTGAAACTTCATCAGGAACATCAGCATCAAGCGTTTGTTCCCGTAAATGTCGGCAAAGCTGTCCCCGACACCGATATCCACAACCATGTCGGCGCGGCGGATCAGGCGAAAGAACTTGGTGGGGTTCAGCAGATCAGCAGCGGAAAGCGGCACCACCTCGACATCGTCGCCGACGACATAGGGTTCGCGCGGGTCTTTCCAATCAATGATCGTGAAATGCGGTTTCAGACCGTTTTTCTGTGCGACCTCTCGCAGGATAGCCACATCGGAAACGGTTAATGCACCAACCCCCAAATTGTCAGACTTGGTCGAGTGGAGGATCAGGCAAATATTAACCATGGGCTTTCCCAATGACAAAATTACGCAAATGTGGCCTAGCATATTGTTCTGCGGCCGTGGAAGCGGATTGCACACAGTTTTTGGCACAAACCCCGCCGAACAGGGAAAACCCGAAAAAAGCGTTTGAATTAAGGCAGATGTTCGCGCTTTAGTCGCCCTGAAACGGTTTTGAGTGGTTAGACACACATGTCAGATTTTTCATCGGCCAACCTGTCAAAGGTTCAGCGCGGAGACTTGTGTGCCGGCTGCGGCGCCTGTGCAGCGATTGCACCGGGCAAAGTGTCGATGCGGATCGCGAAAAGCGGCTATTTGCGCCCTGATCAATCTGCCGATCTTTCCCCCCAAGAAGAGGCGCGGGTCGGCCAGGCCTGCCCCGGACTGGGAGAGACAGTCACGGTTGATGGCCGCAAGACTGATACGCTTTGGGGGCCGTATGTGGCGATGCGGCAGGGCAACGCGCTGAATCCTGCGTTGCGGTTTCAGGCCTCATCCGGTGGCGGGCTTTCGGCCGTGCTGGTTCACCTGCTGGAAAGCGGCAAGGTTGACGGCGTAGTTCAAACCGCAGCAGCGCCCGATCTGCCGATCGGCAACTGCACCGTGCTTAGCCAAACCCCCGAGGATGTGTTTAACGCCGCCGGTTCGCGCTATGCCCCGTCGGACCCGGTGACTGCGATTTATCAAACCATTGTTCCGGGAAAACGTTACGCCTTTGTCGGCAAACCCTGTGACATCGTCGCCATGCGCGGCTTGATGAAGGATGATGCCGAACTGAAGGCTGCGGTTCCCTATCTTCTGTCGTTCTTTTGCGCCGGTGTGCCGTCCCTCAAAGGGGTCGAAGAGGTGCTGGGCGCACTTGGTACCACGCTGGACGATACAGCCGCCTTTCGGTTTCGCGGGCAAGGCTGGCCCGGCCACGCCACAGCCACGGATC
This sequence comes from Actibacterium lipolyticum, assembly GCF_900184935.1. GTDB lineage: Bacteria > Pseudomonadota > Alphaproteobacteria > Rhodobacterales > Rhodobacteraceae > Actibacterium_A > Actibacterium_A lipolyticum. The sequence continues at coordinate 1,375,769 of NZ_FXYE01000002.1, forward strand.
GCGCCGGGACAGAACGGTCGATGACCTATCACGACAGTTGGGGAAAGGTGCTGTCACGCCATGTGCAGCACAGGTGTAAAGTCTGCGCCGACGGAACGGGCAAGCTGGCCGATCTGGTCTTTGCCGATGCCTGGGAAAGTGACGAAGCAGGGTACCCCGTTTTCGAAGAACGCGATGGCACCAGCCTGATTGTCGCGCGCACCGATGCGGGGCAAGCGTTACTGAATGCCGCCGAAGCGGCCGGAAGTATTGAAAGTGAACCATTCGATGTTGCGACGCTTGCCGCCATACAACCCGGTCAACGCGGGCGGCGGCGGGCTCTTTTCGCGCGGCTGGCTGGCCTTAAGCTGTGCCTAAAACCGATCCCGAACTATCGAGGCCTGACTTTGGTCGCCGCAGCACGGCAAAACCCGTTGAAAGAGAACATGCGCAACTTCCTTGGGATGGTGCGGCGGGTCTTGACCGGGCGGATCGGATCTTAGGCTAAGCGTCGGCCTTTCGCCCGCGTGGATCGATGATCATTGCCAAAACCCACCCGGCAACAAAGCCACCCAAGTGGGTCTGCCAAGCCAGTTGGCCACCCATGACGTACCACAGCACAATATTCAGCAAGATCAGGTAAATAACGACCCGCACAATCGGCCACAGCCGACGGTGGAATATAAACCGATCAACGTAGTTCCACGATATCAACGCGCCCGCCAATCCGAACAACGCTCCTGACGCGCCCACCATCGGCTGCAACGTATCGGCCAGCATCCCAAAGCCCCACGCACCGCCAAGAACCGTGCCCAGATACAAAACCAAGAACCGCAGTTGCCCGACCCGGTCGATCACAGCCCGGCCAAGCGAATAGAGCGTAAACATATTCACTGCGAGGTGCAGCAAACCGCCGTGAAGAAACCCGTATGTGAAAAACATCAGGACCGGTTGAGAGGGATAGTTCGACTTCCAGTCCTGCAACAGGCCCGGCCAGAAGCCGCCCATTTCATATGCCAGATGCCGCAACCGTGCGGTGCCGAAGACATTGAAATCTCCGGCTGTTAGGACCCCTTCGATGACAACGCAAATCAGGATCAGAAACAACAACGCGGCCGGAATATCATCGCCGCGCACCCGCAAGGACAGCCCCGATGATTGTCCTTTTTCCGGCATATCGGTCACGATCCTTTTCACGTTTTCAAGTCATCCATTAGGCCCACTGTTCAGCCAGCCTATTCAGGAACGAACCGCGGTAGGCGCTGAAGGCTTTCTTGCATAAAGCTTTGCAGGCGGGCGTCGGCGTTTTCCTCTGGCTCTCCGGGGGCGATCGGTGTGACGAAACGCACCAACGCGCCGTCCGAACGCCCACTTCGCAAGCTGTCGTAAAGGACCGAAGCCTTGGCAAGGTAATCGCTTGTCATGCGCTTTCCGCGCTGTTCGAACCAGTAATAGACCAACTGGCGCGACACCCCTTTTTCGATGACCGCGCGGTTCACTTCAAAAGTACCGTAAACGGTGCCCGGCACAGATACGCTGTATGGTTCGATGGCGTATACTTCCCAGCCACCGACCGGCAGACAAACCTCGGGCGAATGAATGCCCGACCCTTCTGTCTGCTTGTCGTAAAAGGCCACGAAGAAGTTCACGAACCCATCGCCACCCGCAGATGCAAAGTTAGCGTGGAAATAGTCGTCGGCGGCCAGAACGGCCTCTACATCCGCGTCTAGGCGCGCGCGCGTGCCCGACCAGTCACCAACCGTATTTGGGAACAACGCAAAGGGATCACGGTCCAGCGGTGGGGCCTCCGGCGGGCTGATGGAAACCCACATCGCCGTCACCGCAGCAGTCAAACCCGCCGCGCCGATCATTGCCGCCGAAGAGCGGATACTGAGGATGCGTGCCGCAACGCCGCCCAGCCCCTGAAAATCCATATCAATCGCATCAGCCAGCGAAAGCGGGTTTGGCGTCAGGCGTTGCAGCGCAATCGCCATCAAGAACAGGATGCCGACGCAGGCAAGGAAGATGACCCACCCCTCGAAGAAGTGCAGAAAACCTTCGGCCTGTTCGATGCCATAGCTGTTCACCAAGACGCCGATGACCCCGATACGGAACGAATTCATGAACACCGTCAGCGGTGCGGCAGACAACAACAGCACAGCCTTGTGCCACATCGGGCCGCGATAAAGGATCGCGAACAGGTACGAAAAGGACAAGATCGGGAAAAGATAACGCAGGCCCGAACAAGCCTCTGCGACCTGAAGTTTGTAGACCCCCAGATCGATGATGTTCCCTTCCAGATAGACAGAAACACCTGCCAGCGAAACGAACCAGACCCCCAGAACCGACGATATCTGCTGAAGGAATATCGATAATTGCCAATACAGGAACTGCGGCAGCGGCAGCATAAAGACCAGATGCAACACCGGCGCCCAATGCGTGATCCCGCGCTTCCATCCAAAGACCGTCAGAACGACGCCGCCAACCCACAGGATAAAGCCGTAGGTCACGATATCAGGGATGCGGACCAAGTTGCCGAACACTGCAATCGCAAGCGCAACCCCAATAACAAGGACGCCGGGCCATCGATCCGTCACCGGGGCGTCGGAAGGCGGGGATCGGCGCAGTTCACGCAAGAACAGATAGAGCGAGATCAGTGGAATCAACGGGCCGTGGCTGTACTCTGCCGTGCCCCATGCTTTGACCAAGGATACAAAGCCGATCCAAAACACCGGCACAGATACCGCCAGCAACAGCCCGAACCAAAAGAGCCCTTGAAGGTTCAGGCCTCTAACACCGTCGGCATGAAGATCCGGCTGTTGAGTTGAATGCACGCGTCACCCTAAAAACTAGTCCAAGTTGATCAATTTGCCCGAAACGAGCCTGTGTTGGCTATCGCAATTTCAGGCGTTTTTCCAGCCTAACACACTGTGGATCACAGCATTCTGTCCGCGACCTGAATATGGCCGCAGACAGGGGGCAGGTGTGCCCGTTTACTTAGTTGCGAAGCGAAAAGCGCCGCTCTAGCCCAAGGAACACGGTGTTCGCGCGCGTGGCGTCGCTGCCCGATTCATTTGCATAGGAATGCTCAAAACCGGTCTGCATGTTCCAATCCTGCGTCAGCGCGTAGTTATAGGACACGCTAAGCGAGGCACGTTCCGTGTCGGCAGTACCGGCCGTCAAAGAGTTGACATCAGCATAGGTGAACCGCGCGCCCAAACTGGAACTGGCATTGATTTCGTGCTGATAATTCATCGAAAGCTGCGTGCGCAGAATTTCGGAATCATTCGTGTCGGTCAGTGCCGTCTGCGTCAGGTCCGCGATAAAGCGGCCAGCAGGCAGTTCCTGTTCGTACGACAGGCCGGCAATGGCACGCGCATCGGTATCTTCGCTATCGGTGACGCCCAGATGAAAGCCCAGCGCGCCGCTGCGCAGTTCCATTTCGCGACCAAGGGTAAACGTGTTGCGCCGCCCGGTGCTTTCCGCGCGGCTGGTCAAATCGGCACTTAGGTTGCCATTTGCCAGCTCTTGCTGGGCACCAAGACGCAGCGAAGCCTCATCCACGGAATTTGTCGTGCGCGTACCGTTCACCGTTTCAGACCGGTCGATCATATCTTGGGTCAAACGGCCGGAAAAGCTAAGCGAAGGCGTGGCGTCATACGCAAAACCCGCGCCGAAATAGACACGTTTGCGTTCAGTGTCGGCCGCGTCTTCCGCAGTGTAAAGGTCGTATCCCGTAAGGGCCTTAAGCTCTAACACTGGCGAAACCTGAAAACGCATCGCCGCATCAATCGTTTCGCGTTTGTTATCGGTCAGGCTTGGATCTGTCGTATCCGAATAGGTGCGTTTGCGAAGCCCTGCATCAACCGAAAAACCCAGAGGGCCGTCGATGCCTGTCTCAAACCCAGCTTTGGCGGAGATATAGTTTCGCTTACCGGAATCGACGGTCAGATCGGAACTGTCAAAATCCGAATCCAAAATGACAGAGCTGGCGTCTTTTTGGATCACATTCGCACTGAAAGAGAGCCGCGAATTACTGGCCTCTCGCTCATAGCTCAGGCTGGCGAAGGGGTTTTCGAAGTCAGTGCCGGTGCCACCGTCATCAGCGAAATATCCGAACTGCGCGGCACCGCCGATGCGCAAATCAAACTTTTCGGCGCGGGTTTGGCTGCTGATCCCGAATGTCAGATCGGTTTGCGCGAACGTGGAAGTTCCCGAAGGGTAGCTTACATTTTCGGAATTGTCACTGACACGCAGTGTTTGGGATAGGTCAAGGAAGGCCTCGAACCCGGTTTCCGATGTCTGAGCGCTTGCCCAAAGAATCGGTGTGGCGCTGAGGGCAAGCCCACCAGCGCCAATAAGAAATCTATGCCGCCACGACATCCAACTACTCGAATAGCCTCCGCTCTGGCACGATGATGACATCCCCTTCTGCGAGGATTATGTCGTTCGCCATGCTCGCCCCTCTGGACAGGGCCTTATAGTTGATTTGATAGATAGCCTCGCGTCCGGTTTGCGGATCACGACGGCGAAGTTGCAGACGTTTTGTTGCTGCAAATTTTGTAAAACCACCACTTTGAGCAAGGAATTGAAGCAGCGTCGTTCCTGGCGCAACTTCTTTCAGGCCGGGGCCATTCACCTCGCCCATAACATACACATCAATAACCGGTGCCGCAGCTTCGACTTTCGCCGCCGATGTGCGAACTGGAATATTGATTACGGAAACATAAACGTTTGGCTCAGAAGCAAAGTTTGCCGCGATACCAGCCGTGATAGAACGGCGTACCTGGTTAACGGTTTGCCCGCCAGCACGCAGTGTGCCCGCAAATGGGAAGCTGATGTTTCCATCCGGAAGCACAAGAACATTCCGGTTAAGGTTAGGGTCTTCAAGCACTTCAACGCGCAGCGTATCGCCCGCGCGGATAGCGTAGTTACCCTGAGCCACCGCAGCAGTCGCGAACAGCAGCGATAGAAGAACAAGTGCAATGCGTTTCATCATACGGCTCCACACGTTTAAGCCCTGCGCCCAAACTTTTGATTCCGTCTATGCTACGGAAACCCGTTTGGGAGAAGCGATTTCACAATATTTGCCCGGAATTACAGCGTCTTCCAAGCCATTCGTCACGTAGCAGCAACACTTTCGGTTGCAACCACGTCAAATTAGTCAGCTTCAATCTTGCGCAAACGCTCTATCTCGGCACGTGCATCTTCGAAGGCCGGGCGCGGGTCATCCCCCGCCACATCAAGCGCTTTTTGCAGTGTCTTAACCGCTTCATCATAGCGCTTCAGCCCCGCATAGGTCATGCCTAAATGATAAAGTACGAGCGGGTCTTCGCTAAGTGCGGCAGCCGCGGGCTCCATATGGCGCAAAGCATCGTCATAGTCGCCGCGCTGATACGCGATCCAGCCATAGGTATCCTGATAGGGCGGGAAATCACTGCCGCGCAAACGACGCGCAACAGCATAGGCGCGTTGATGGCTTTCTTCGTCTTCGCGAACGGTCGACAGCAGGCTCGCCAAGTTGTTGGCGATCACGCTGGTCGAAGAGTTTTCGTCATAAAGACGTTCGTAGATGCCGATTGCGGCTTCATAATCGCCCTCACGCTCGAACTGAGTGGCCTTCGCCCACAGCAAGTCACGCGCTGCGGGCAGTACGGCCAGCCCCTCCGCCAATGCTTCTTTTGCGGCGTCCAGCTTGCCAGCCCGTGTCAGGGTGCGGACAAGTTCCAACCAAACGCGTTCAGTTGTGTCATCCTCTTCCAGCAGCGCGCGGTAACCAACCTCAGCGGCCTCCAACTCTCCGGCACGGCCGTGAACAGCCGCGTCCAAGAAACGCAAGATGCGGTTATCGCCATCTTCCTCAAGCAGGGTGTCCAGATAAACCCGCGCGGCGGCAACGTCGTCACGCGCGACATGTGCACGCACAATCGCAATTTGCGCGCTAAGGGTATTGCCGTCTTCGCGACGCGCCAGATTTTCAAGGAACGACAATGCGTCTTCGTTGCGCTGTTGCCCGTTCAGAATGGCCACCTTGAACTGGTCAGCCGCAGCAGTGGTTTCTTCCTGCCCCAGCGCGCGAAGCGAACGTTCGACCTGCCCGGCGCGGGGCCAATCCTCTAGCCGGATATAGATTTTACCAAGCTCTACCAAGATCGTCGGGTTGGTTGGCGTCAGACGCAAGGAATCCAACAAGACACCCTCAGCAGGCAACACTTTGTCTGTCGCGACCAAGAACTGCGCATACCGAAGGCTTTCAGCGGGCGCATTGTTTGATGCATCAACAGCCAGCGCCAAAAGCTCGCCTGCCAGCTCGCGGTTACCGTTCCGCAAATGCGCCGACGACATGATGGTCATAACCGCAGCGTCATTCGGGTTTTTGTCCAACGCGGCCCTAAGCACGGTAATCGCTTCATCGGCCTGATCAGAATCGATCAACCAGATGGCACGCATTTTCAGCGCCTCGACCATACCGGGGTCTTCTTCCAGAACGTTGTCCACCAAGGCACGCGCGCCAACGTCGTTGCCCATGGCAACAAGCAGGCGGGCAAGGGTCACCTTAATTTCGCGCGTTTGTTCCGAGGGCTCTGCCTTTTCGACGATGTCTTCAAGTTCGGCCAACGCCTCTTCGCGCTTTCCGTCATCGAAATCCAGCGACGCACGAAGCGACCGGAAGAGATCCGTATTGGTGCCCTCGGCGATAAAGCCATCCAAGGCGGCACGGCCTTCTGGGTTACCGCGGGTCTGAACCAAGAAACGCACGAATGTCGTGCGCGCGGCGTCATCTTTTTCGTTGTCGGTGATCTGGCTGCGCAGGAACGCCTCGGCGCTGTCCAGGTCTTTGCGTGCCATATAGAAACGGATCAGAAGCGACTTCGCACTTTCATCCTGAGGGAAACGCACGACCATATCGCGCAACTGTGCCTCGACCGCGTCTTCGTCACCACGGCGGTTCAAGATCTGCAGTCGCTGGCGGTACAGGATCATGTTGTCGGGCGTCAGCTCCAACGCCTCGTCAATCTCGGCCAATGCGCCGGTTTCATCACCTTGGCGCAGCAGGCCGTCGATCAGAAGGCTGCGCAGGAATGGGTTTTCCGGCAGCGTCTTTTTAAGCGCAAGCGCGTTGTTGAACGCCGCATTTCGGGCTTCGGTGTCTTCTTCGACAACCGCAGCCCGATAGGCCAGCGCAATGCCAACCACCTGGGCATTCGGATCATCGGGCGTAAGCGCCAACAGCTTGGAACCATGGCGTTCGGCCTCTTCCCAGTTTTGGCTTTGCATCGCCATTTCGGACAAGGCAAGGCGCGCGGTCGCATCGTCGGGATATTGCTCTACCAATCGCAAGTACTGGCTGAACGAGGTGTTGAAATCGCCCGAGTCGCGCAAAAGCTTGGCGTAGGTTTGGCGCGCCTCAAGGTGGCTTCCGTTCAGCTTGAACACATTTCGAAATTCGATCAGTGCGCGATCAGTATCACCTGATGCCAGATACGAGATGCCCTTTTGAAAGTGCTTCTCGGCGCGTTCGTCAGCAGAATCACACGCTGCCAGCGTGAATAAGACAGACGCCATCAGAACTGATTGAAGAGCCTTACGAAAAATCATCCTGTAATCCCAAGTGCACCGGTTAAATGTTGTAGTTCTGGCTATCTAACAGAAAGCGCGCGAAAGAAAAATCGCGCGCCTTTCAATTATTTCTGATCGTGAAATGACCGCTTAATAGCCAGTTCCGCGCATCACAACTGCAACCGTGCACGCAATGATCCACAGATCAAGACGGAACGAAACATCGCGGTCATAAACGGCGTCATATTCGGCGCGGCTTTTAAACTCGCTATCGTTGCGATCAGACACCTGCCAGTTGCCCGTGATACCGGGGCGCAGCTTGTAGTAGGCCGAACCTGGATAAAGCTCTTGCTGGGAACACATCATGGGGCGTGGGCCAACCAACGACATCTCGCCACGCAGAACATTCCAAACCTGAGGAAGCTCATCCAAAGAGGTCTTGCGAAGAATGGCGCCCATTCGCGTGATGCGCGGGTCTTTCTTCAGCTTTTGCGATGCGTTCCATTCTGCCCGGGCTTCGGGGTTGGACGCGAGATATTTTTCAAGAAGTTCATCAGCATCAGGAACCATGGTCCGCAACTTCCACATCTTGAAGATGCGGCCGTTCTTTCCGACGCGTTTCTGATGATAGAACGGCGTATTGCCATCCAGAGAGACAAGAAGCGCCATGATCAGGATCACAGGAGCAACAAACAGCGCGGTCGCCAACACAAACCCAGCATCGAACAACGGCTTCACAACATCGCGATAAATACTTCCCTCACGGTGCTGAAGGGTGACCGGTTTAGAGTTGGACAGCAACTCTGCCTCTTCCACGTTATTAGGAAAGTTAATCGTCATAAACTTTGCACATCGGGCAAATGCCGACACCCTCTATAAGTTTCTGTGGCTCTGCGTCGCGGTTCATCGGGGCGACGTGGGCACATCGAGATAAAACACTCCCGACACTGAATGGTTACCATCTGGTAAAACCGTTTTCAATTTTAAAGCCCACGTCCAAAAGTACACGTCTTCTTCAAGTCTATGTTTTCTATACACTTTAGGCGGCAACCAATTGAGGCAATTTAGTGAAACTTTTTTATCAATGCTCGGAATTTGTGGCAAAGCCGTGAAATCGGCAGCAATATGTGAACAATATTATGCAAACGAGCGCATTTACGCCGATATTAGCACACTCAAAACGAATCACTCAGGAATATGGTTAACGCGAAAAAATACACGTCAAGCGTGTATTCCTTCGAGCAGCTCTGTTTTTGCGCGATTTTCAGCCCATATCATCAGGTAACTGTATATTTGCTAATAAAACCAATGGCCTCGGAATCTGCGCGCAAATTCCTTGAAGATAACAAATTGCACAGGTCTACAGACATGCATCACGTGGCGGTATAATAATCTGAATATACGATAAGGCTTGTTGAGAGGGTCAGAGCAGTTAGAACGGTATCGCCCGGTTGTGAGGCAACATGCGGACGATACGTTTCCGGATGCAATTTAGAGTGAGTAAAGACTGTGTCCCGTCAAGGGTTGTACACTGAATTTTATAACCTGAAAGAGCGGCCATTTACGCTCTTGCCTGATCCCGACTTCATTTATTGGACGGGTCCTCACAAACGTGCCTTCACGGTTCTGGAATACGCTGTTCTGACGAACGCTCCGATTTCTGTCGTAACCGGTGAAGTTGGCGTCGGCAAAACGACGTTGGTTCAGGCGCTGCTTGCGTCTGTAGATGAAGACATCACAATCGGCCTGGTCTCTAACGCGCATGGCGGGCGCGGTGAACTGTTGCGGTGGGCGCTGAACGCATTCGGCGAAATGCCCGAGCAGGGGCTCGACTACGTTTCCTTGTTTCAGGCTCTGCAGGATTTCATTCTTACCGAATATGCCTCTGGTCGTCGATGCGTTCTGGTGATCGACGAAGCCCAAAACCTTTCGACCGAAGCGTTGGAAGAGTTGCGCATGCTGACCAACATCAACGCGAACAAAGATGAGCTGCTTCAGCTGATCCTTGTCGGCCAACCCGAACTTCTGGAACTGATCACCAAGCCCGAGCTTCGCCAATTCGCCCAGCGCGTCGTGGCCAGTTATCACATCCCGGCGATGACCCGCGAAAGCTTTGATGCCTATGTTAAGCATCGCTTGGTCCATGCAGGCGGTACTGGTGCCGAGTTTTCAGAAGAAGCGCTGGATCGGATTTACTCCTATTCCGATGGCATCCCGCGCTTGGTGAACAAACTGTGCGACTTTTCCATGGTCTATGCGGCCTCTTCAGGGGAAAAGGTCGTAAGCGAAAAGACCGTGCTAGGGGTCATCGATGACTCGATCTTTATCGAGACCCGTAACGAAGAAGTCTTCACAACTGGGCGCGAGCACTCTCACAAGGCAGCCGAATGAATTCCGACATTAAGTACTACCTAACGGTATTTTGGCGCCGTATGCCGCTGTTCCTTGCCGTTTTCCTTAGCATCTCAGCGGTGGCGATGACACTCGCGATCATGCTGCCGACGGTTTACACCTCGCGCGCCAAGCTGCTGGTCGAATCCGCGCAGATCCCTGATGAACTTGCCTCCTCTACCGTGCAAGTGAACGCATCAGAGCAGCTTGAGATCATTCAACAGCGTCTGATGACACGCACCACGCTGATCGAAATCGCGCGTGATCTTAACGTGTTCGAAGAACTGGGGCAGATGAACCCAGATCAGATCGTTGAGCAGATGCGGATCAAAACCCACATCAAATCGACCAGCGGCCGTGATCGGGCGACTCTGTTGGAACTGGCATTTGATGGGCGCACGCCGCAAATTTCCGCCGGGGTGGTGAATGAATATGTGACCCGCGTGCTTGATGAAAACGTCCGCTTGCGCACCAGCAAAGCCGAAGACACGCTCGACTTCTTTGAACAAGAGGTGGAACGCCTCGGTTCAGAACTTGATCTGCAAAGCAGCCGGATTCTTGAATTTCAAAACGCAAATGCGGACGCCCTGCCCGACAGCCTTGATTATCGGTTAAGTCGGCAAACCCTTGTTCAGGAACGCATCGCCCAAATCGGCCGCGATGTTATCACCTTGGACGATCAGCGCCGCCGCTTGATCCAAGTGTTCGAAGCAACTGGCCAATTACAGTCAGAGTCGCAGACGCAGCTTACCCCAGAGCAAAAGCAACTGAACGAACTGCGTGATCAGTTGGCTGCCGCGCTGGCCATCTATTCCGAGGAAAACCCGAACGTAAAAGTTCTGCGCGCGCGGGTTAACCAAATGGAAGAGGTCGTTCGTGCCCAGACCGTCATTGGAAACACCGCCGAAGCCGAAGTATCCCTGCTTGACCTACAGCTGGCCGAAATCGACTCTCGTAAGGCCGCGCTGGAAGAACAAGCAACGTTGCTTGAAGGAGAGCTGGAAAAGCTGGACGATTCCATTCGCCGCACACCTTCGAACTCTATCGTGCTGGACGGGTTGAAACGTGACTATGACAACGTCCAGCTTCAGTACAACGCCGCTGTTGAGCGCCTGTCCAAAGCCGCCACCGGCGAACGGATCGAGCTTTTGTCCAAGGGTCAGCGGATTGCGATTATTGAACAGGCGACAGCGCCAACCGTGCCGACCAGCCCGAACCGCCCGCTGATTGCCGCAGGTGGTACATTCGGCGGCCTAACTGTGGCGCTTGGTTTGATCTTGCTGCTTGAGATGCTGAACAAATCGGTGCGCCGCCCTGCAGATCTAAGCAAGGCGTTGAATATCACACCGCTGGCAACGATCCCCTATATCCGCACCAAGGGCGAACGCCTGCGCCGCCGCTCTTTTATCTTGGTCGCGCTGATGTTGCTTGCGGCAGGTATTCCTGTGGCACTCTATTTGGTGCATAGTTTCTATCTGCCAATTGACCTAATTCTGACCCGCTTGATGGAGCGTGTCGGCCTCTGACCGCGCACCGCGAGGAACCCAATGGAACGACTACAGGCAGCAATCAAACAAGCCCGCGAAATGCGCGAGGGAACCGCTGGTCGACGTGTGCGCGCGGCCCAAGGCGGGTTTCAATCAGCATCCCTGCCGACGCAAGATGCATGGGCCGCGCTTAGCCCGCTTGAAGTTAAGCCCCCCAAAGGCAAACGCGCCCGGCTTGTCTCGCTTGAAGGCGGTGCCGACGCGATGCCCTATGACATGCTGCGCACCAAAGTCTTGCAGGTGCTGCACGAAAATAACTGGCGGCGTATCGCCATCACGTCGCCCACGGCGGGATGCGGTAAAACAACGACGGCTGCCAACCTTGCCATCAGCCTTGGGCGGCAGGTCGACATGCGGACCATCCTGATGGACATGGACATGCGCCGCCCGTCCCTGAAGAACGTGTTTGATCAGACCGGCGCACACAGCGTCCCTGACATTCTGGAAGGTCGCGTTGATTTCGCTCAGCAGGCGCGCCGGTTGGGCGACAACGTCGCCGTGTCTTTTAACTTCAAACACTACGGCGACCCGGCGGGGCTGTTTCTGCGCCACACCACCGAAACGATAATCGACCAAATCGAAGCGACATACCGCCCCGGCGTCATGCTGTTCGATATGCCGCCGTTGATGGCAAATGACGACACCGCAGCCTTCTTGCGCAATGTGGACTGTGCGATGATCGTCGCCGAAGCCGAAAACACCACCGCCGCGCAGATCGACATGTGTGAACGAGAGCTTGCAGCCCAAACCAATGTTCTTGGCGTCGTGCTGAACAAGTGCCGCTTCCCGGATGAAAACTACGGCTACGCCTATCAATGACCTTGGGACAGGCGACATGATGAAACCGCTTGCGGCCGCCGCCCCCCAATCCGCCGTTATCATCCCACATTTCAATGACCACACCCGGCTAAAGCGGTGCTTGGATGCGCTGCTTAAGGGCGGCCTTTCATCGGTCGAGGTTTTGGTGGTCGACAACGGATCAACTCCGCCGATCGATACGCTATCAGCGCGTTTTCCGACCGTCCGTTTTGTGACCGAACCCACAAAAGGCGCCGCCGCCGCACGAAACCGTGGTGTTCAGGAAAGCACGGCACAAAACCTGTTCTTCCTAGATGCGGATTGCGTCCCTGCCCCCGACTGGCTTGCGACAGCAAAACAAGTTGTCCGACCTAACGCAGTTATCGGCGGTCGTGTGGATGTCTTCGACGAAGGGTCGGGGCCGCGCACAGGTGCGCAAGCTTTTGAAACGGTCTTTGCATTCGCCCAAAAGGCCTATGTCGAAGAAAAGGGTTTCTCTGTCACCGCTAATCTTTTGACGACCCGTGATGTGTTCAGTGACGTGGGCCCCTTTGTGGTCGGCGTGTCCGAAGATTTCGACTGGTGCCAGCGCGCGACGGCAAAGGGGTACGCATTAACATACGCCGATGCACTTGCCGTAAGCCATCCAACGCGTACCGACTGGGCTGGTCTTAGGAAGAAGTGGCGCCGGCTAACCGATGAATCCTTCGGCCTGATCAAAGGTCAGAAACTTGGCCGCATCAAATGGGCCGCGCGGGCCTTGGCGATGCCGGTCAGCATCATTGCCCATATACCCAAGATACTGACCCATCGCAGCCTCAGCACCCCGCAAGAGCGATACCGCGCCATTGCGACCCTTGCGCGGCTACGCCTGCTGCGGGCAGGTTGGATGTTAGCGCAGGCCATACGTGGCTAAGGAATAGGAACAGCCCATGGACGATCAGAAGGCCCACAAAAAGCGCCTGTCAAAAGGCCAACGTCTATTGCGGCTTATTGGCGGTGTTTTGGACCCGCGGGCGTATCTGCATGCGCTGAAGCTGATCAACTATTACAACTATTCGCACGTCGTCCCGATGCGAAAACTGTCGCCCGGCCCTGATGCCGCGATCAGCCCCAACGCCGTATTTTCTAACGCAGAGCGGATAGAGATCGGGCGCGGACTGCGCCTTGGGGCGCGTTGCCATCTTTGGGCTGGCCCAGCGCATGGGCGGATTGTGATCGGCGATGATGTCTTGTTCGGGCCAGAGGTGATGGTCACCGCAGCCGGTTATCGGTTCAACGACGGCAGCCCTGTAACACAACAGCCAATGGACGAAGCCGACGTGTTTATCGGCAATGATGTGTGGCTAGGCACGCGCGCAATTGTTCTGCCGGGTGCGAAAATCGGTGACGGGTCGATCATCGGCGCCGGTGCGCTGGTTCGGGGTGAAATCCCGCCCTATTCCATTGCTGTGGGCGTACCAGCGCGGGTTGTTGGGCAACGAACACTTGAAAGCCAACCCTGAAATAGAAAAGGGCGCCCGTTTGGACGCCCCTTCCGAATTTTATCTTAACGAAGCTTAGGCTGCTTTGCGACGGCGGCGGGACAGACCCAGACCACCAAGTGCAGAGCCTAGCAGCACAAGACCAGCAGGCAGTGGAACTGCCGAAAGCTGAACGTTGATTTGTGCTGCGCTGCCTTCGATGCCATCCCAGCTGATGTTCAGCGTCGATGGGCCATTGCCAATCACAACATCCGACGAACCTACGCTGACGACGCCATTGTCAACGAATGTGTAAGTATACAGAACGGCGCCATTTTCGTCGGTCCAGTCTGCTTCCAGGCCTACGAAGCTGCCGGAAAGCTCAACCGCGGCGATCGCAGTCGTTGCCTTGCCAACAGCCGAAGTAAACTCAAACGACGCGTCGTAAGCAGTCGTGCCAGAACCGACGAGCGAGGTCGCCTGCCAGAACCAAGCAGCCTCATCTTCCAGAACATAGCTGCCGCCATTAGCCAAATTAGAAACGCCAGTGTTTTCAACAGTTGCCGCATTCGCGAAGAATGGAACAGTCGCAAGAACAGCAGCGGCGATAGTAGTACCAAGTTTCACAGGTCACCCCCGAAAAAATACATTGCAAGCCAAGTCTTAGGTCCCCACCCAAGTCTATTAGATCGTTGTTACTTAGTGTTTTAGCTATGTCCATGAAAAATTAAGGAATAAAGGCTAGGTCGACCCCAATTGTGGCAGGAATGCGGAATTGGCACCAAAACGGAAACGAAATAGCGGCGAGTTGCAATTTTGTCTTCAACCCTTAGGCGAATCGCACCGAAATATTAACAAATCAGCCCAAATTGATGGGAAATGATTCGGCGCAAAAGTTAAAATGCGACCTTCAATGCAAAAGTTGCCCGCTGAATTGTGGCACGCATTACTGGTCGGCAAACTTCCGCTAACGCCAAACGAACCGAACCAACCGGCTTGTTCTGCGCAGCTGCGCGCGCGCCTTCAAATTCTAATCTCTCACAACTCTTGGACAACGTTCAAAAAATCAGGACGAGCCTTCTAAAAAAGGGCTTCGGCGCATCCTTGCCAATGAGAGGTTGATGAGAATCGACCACGCCCGGAACGCGAGGTCACTCAACTTTTGGTAGTATTCAAAACCCTCACTCAGTAGTGTCCCTGCCAGTTAGCAAAGGATTTAACTCAAAATCTTCTGCCATCTTGGGAACAAGCGTCGGCCCAATAAGCGCCACACGAAGAACAGAATTCTAGGCGCAAAATAAGGACGATCTAGCGAATATGGGCATGTTGTTTCCAGATCTGCTTAGCCAGTTCACGTCAGTGTCTTGAAATAGGAACGACAGCTCACATTCAGGAACCGTAATTTGACTCCTCTTTGGCTCACACCATCAGAGGTTGAAACCTGGGAAGAGTGAATGAGCCAACTGTACACGGCTTACGCGCAACACGATGATGCAACAATCATCGTGAGCACGTCTGATGAGCTGAACGCGGCCGTCGAAGCCTTAACCGCACAGGGCGGTGGCACGATTTTGGTCGATGGAGATGGTGGCCCCTATGAGTTGTGGGCCGAAAACGCGGGTGGCTTAGATGCCCCGATCCTTATCAAAGCAGTCGATGCCACCAACCCGCCAACGTTTCACACCGTTAGCATCGAAGCGTCATCGTATTTGACGCTGACAGAGATGCGCATCGATAGCTCTGAAGTTTACGGAATACGCGCCGATTACCTGCGGGACATCAATGTAGCGGCCTCAAACAACATTGAAATCGTGAACAACGACATGTCCAGCGTCGCCGATGGCTATCTGGATGGCACGGGCTCGGCGATACAGGGCGAAAGCTGCGCGCTGATCCGAGACAGTGAAAACATCACCTTTTCGCACAACACGCTAACCGACTATTACTTTGGCGTGACCGTGACAGAGGTTGATGGGCTGATCTTCTCTGGCAATGAGCTTTCTGGCATTCAAGGTGATGGCTTGCGCGGGGGCGGCATCCAGAACGCCGTGATCTCTAACAACTATATGCACGACTTTTATGGCACGGTGCAGACGCTGAACCACTCGGACATGATCCAGATCTGGGGCGGCGGCGCTGAAACGATTTCGGCCAACATCGAAATCAGCGGCAACATTCTGGATTCCGCCAACGGCTCTGGCACGCAGTCGATCTTTATCCGCAATGAAAACTTCGGAGAGAGTGGCGAAACTGGCGGTTATTACCAAAACATCGTCATTCACAACAACGTGGTCCACAACAGCTCTGCGCATGGGATTTCGGTTTCTGACACTCAGGGGCTGGAAATCTATGAAAACACGGTGCTGTGGAATGAACTAAGCGTGATGGTTTCCAGCCCAGGGTCCGCCCCGGTAAGCCGCGTGCCCGAAATCCGTCTGCGCAATACCTTGGACAGCGACATCCACCATAACTTTGTTGGCCGCATTTCCGTGGATGAAACCGAATATGTGGGCGACAATTTTGTGGTCTCTTACACGGACTACACATCGGCAATGTTCGTGCATAACCATGTGGTGAACTTGTCCGGCGCAGGCGACCTTGATCTGCGTGACCTTCGGATTACCAACGACAGCCCCGCCAATGGCAAATACGGCGCTGATGCCAGCTGGTTCAGCGCCTCGACCGCCCCGTTGGAGGCGTCGATATCCATCAGCGAGGTTGGCAGCGACCGCCAGACAGTGGAACTGACCGCTGAATACAGCCTTACCGATGGCACCCCGATTGACCCTTCTACCGCGCAATTCATCTGGACCTTTGACGACGGCACCACGATGTCGGGCGTCAGCATAACACCAACCTTTGAAACCGCCGGGGAACACAGTGTGACCCTGACGGTCATCACCAATGACGGGCAAACCGAAACGCTGACCCGCGTGATTGAGGTTCGCAGCAACGAAATCTTTGAGCTGAACTTCGGGGGCACGGCGCAAGACACCTCTCAGTGGGACTCGATCATCACTGTTGAAGATCCAAACGGCACCGCGCTGACGGCCACCGGGACGGACGGAACCGGTTTTCACCTTGATGGGGACAGCTTGCTGACCATCGACCGCGACAACCTTCAACTGTTCGAACTTGATAGCTTTGCGATCGAATTTGATCTGAAGCTGGATACGGTCGCCCAAGACGGCGCATTGATCCGCATGTCGGGCACGATGGATCTGTTCCTCAACGATGACGGGTCGCTTTTCTTCCGGCTGTTCACCGACGAAGGTGCGTTCGAAATGGTTACCCCGGCCGCCGTGCTGGATGACACGCAATGGCACACAATCGCCATTTCATACGACTCGAACACACAGGTGCTGAACCTGATCGTTGATGATCAGGTGGTCGATAGCATGACGGCAAGTGGGACCACGGCGTCGGCTGGGTATCACGGGCTGAACATCGGTGATCCTTGGGCTGAAAGCGTGCACGCTGTCATCGACAACTTCACCATGTCCACTGAACCGGTAGAAGGCTGGACCACCGGCGGCACGACGCCCAGCACAACAATTTCATCCGGAAGCGTTCAACAATCGGCACCCCCGGCAGGTCTGAACGCCGAACTTCTTTATGAAAGCCAAGACGGGCTGGTGATTGAGGTCAATTCAACCGATCCCTTCACCGTTGGGCGTGACAATGACTTCTTATTCGGGCGCGATGACTTTCGCATTGAACTGACCTTGGAAACGCAGGCCGCAGGTGTCGAAGGTGTCTTCCTTTATATGCCGAAATCCATGGTCGCAGAGGTCGATCCGCAAGGGCACATTCGGTTCACGCTAACCACCTCTGATGGCGAGTTTGAGCTGCGCAGTTCGCAAGCCGTCTTCGAAGAGCCGGGCAAACATGACATCGCGATCATCTATGACGCTCAGCTTGGCTACCTTCAGATAGAGGTTGATGGCCTGGTGCAGGCCCAGACAGAAGCCACAGGCACGACATCCGATGAAACCCATTGGGGCCTAACCGTCGGCAATAAATGGAGCGACGGTCTGGACGGAACATTCGTTGATTTCGAATTCTACGGCGATGCCACGATGAATGTGCTTCAGCTTGCGCCATCAAATGACCCTGCTGATCACCGTATGTCGTTTGAAGGTGCCGTTCACGACGAAATACAAAACACCACGGTCTTTCGCGATATGCCGGGGCAGGCTGAATATGTGACGGGGACCAGCGGGCAGGCCTATCACCTGAACGGGACAAACAGTATCGGGTTTGAGCGGGGCGAGGTCGCCCTGAACGACAGCGACAGTTTTACAGTGTCGTTCGACTTCCAGCTTGATACCGCGGGCGAAAGCGGCCGCGTGATGCACCTGCACGAGGTCATGGATACCTACATCGACGACAATGGCTTTATGCATGTCGAACTCACGACGGATGAAGGCACCTATCACCTGATCAGCGAAACCACCGACTTTGACGACCAAGACTGGCACACTGCAACAATCGCCTATGACAGCGAACAGGAAATCCTGTCATTAGAGATTGATGACCAGATCACCTTGCTGAATGGCACAACCGGAACAACGGCGGATGCGTCGAACTGGGGTCTGACCATCGGCAGTGCGTGGGGTGAAAGCATCGAAGGTAATGTCGATAACTTTGTGTTCATAGACGAGGTTGAAGAAGAATACCTGAACGAGCTTCTTCTGGTCTGACACCTAACGGCGCAGTGCGGTACGCCCGGCCAATTGGCCCACAGGGCGCCGTACGTCACGCGCGCGCACCTCGCGTGGTGGAAAGCGGGTATACGCGTTGGTAGGGCGTTTCTGAGGCTCTGGTGCCAGCCCTTCGTTAGTGTCCTTTTCATCGTAGAACAGCATCCACACGCCGCTTCCCAAAACGAAGCACATGATGGATGCCATTTCGCCCCACACGGCCACTGTGGCCAGTGTCAGCATCAAGCTGACCATTGTGAACGACCAGCCCAGCCGCAGGGTCGCAACATACCCATCCGCCTTAAACGGGCGGCGGCCGATGCCGATCAGAATCGTAAGGAACGCGGCGAACAGGGAAAAGAACGCAGGCGTGCCAAACATGACCGCCACCATCAGCCAGTAGTTGTCCAAGCTGCCGCTCATCCACGTCGGCAGCGGGAACCGGTTATAACCAACCCCAAGGATCGGCGTCCGGTGAATTTGCGCCATCCCGTATTCAAGCAGCGTCAGGCGCAGGCGGGTGGTGTGGGACGCGAAGGTTAGTTTTGACACAAGCGCATAGATGCCAGAGCCCTTCGTCGCCATCTCGAGGAAGATGTAGAAGATGGTCGCAACGCCCATCGTCATACCCCATTGGTTTGGAACCGGCCGCGTGGCCATTCCCCAAATGATGATGACGATCTGAATCCCCAGCGACAGCACCGGCCCGCTGGACACAGACAGGAAGCAGCAGATGAAGATGATGCCTGCCCAAACGATCCGCTTGAAAAGCCCCGTTACGTTCCGCAACCCAACGAAAACCAGTGAGAAGCTGAGCGAGCAGAAAAGCCCATAGTGGATAGGGTGGGAAAACACGACCTGCACGCGATCAAGGCCAAGGCGGGGGTCATAGTTAACGTCAACCACGCTCCAGACGCTTGGAATTTTGTCGATCAGCAGCGGGATGATGAAATCACTGGTCTTAGTTTCGTACAGAGCCAGCGGAAAACTAAGCAGAACAGCCCAGCCCAGAAACCTTATCGCGGCTTCGAAATCACGCGGCGTGCGAATGGTGGCGCGGGCGACAAGATAGCCCCCCAGCAGGATGATGGCGTTTGACCCGGCGTATTGCACAGCAACACTTGGGCTATTTACCGCCATGGCCAAAGACCGCCAGAACACGTGGAAAATGATCAGCCCATCCACCAGATGAAACCGGCCATATTTGCCGCGCAGTAGGTTGATAAACAAAAACGGGACAACCACGATAAACAGCGCGCGGGACGGGGTAAACACAAGTGATCCGACCGAAAAGAACGCAGGCGTCAGCAGGCTGATCAGTGTCAGCTTTGCCAGCAAGGCAAGGCGAACACGTTCGCCTTTGGCCTTTTCTTTACGCGCGTCCAGATAGGTCAAACCGGCCTCATCCTAAGTTTCGCCCTTTGCGCAACCATACCGTTCTAACCCCGATCGCCAACATCACTTTTCAACGACTGCGGCCGGGCGCTGTGTCTCTAACGTGCGGCCATAGGCCAGAAGTGGGCCTTCGAAAATGCGGAACGATATGATGGCTTGGATCAGCGTCACGGCAAGGCACAGCAATGTCATTGCCCAGAATTGTATGCCGCCCGGCACCAAGCGCTCTGCCAAGATCGTAAGCGCGTATAGATTGAAGAAGTGAAAGAGGTAGATGAAGTAAGAATAAAAGCCGAGCTTACCCAACATATCCGTTGGCAGGCTTTTGAACCCCTTAAAGCGGGTTTCGAACAGGGCAATGAAGATGCATGTCGCCAGCGTAACCAGCGTAAAGAAATGCGACTTGCGCAGGATTTCACCGGATTGCCCGACAAGCACGACAAAGATCAACGCTGCAATCAAGATCGGCAAAACCGGAAGCTTCTTGCGGATCATCACAGCCGTCAAACCGCCCAGCGCGATTGAGTCCAAACGCGCAAGCGGCAGGTAATAGATGTCATCAAAACCGCGGAAGTTCAGATAGATGCGAAGCCCAATGGGCAGAACCGCCAAAGCGATCAGGAACGCATTGAAACGCTTCTTGCTGAACCAAGCAAACAGGCCGAAGGCGATATATGCAAACTCTTCAACCGACAAAGACCACGTGATGCGAAACGGGATTTGGTCAACGCCTTCGAAAAAGATGAACCAACCCGTCAGGAACAGGTAGTTTATCCAAATTTTGTCGGCCAGCTCTTCCTCATACCCCAGTACTTTCGACGCGATCAGATAGACCGTCACAGCAACGAAATAGAGCGGGATAATGCGGAACACCCTGCGCAAAAAGAACGTGCGTATGTGCCCGGGACCAGAGCGTTCGACAAGAAACCGCGTAATCAAAAAGCCACTGAGCGGATAGAAGACATCGACGCCCAGAAAGCCATATTTCATGAACCATTTGGCAACGGCATCAAGCTCTGCCGTGTCATACCGGGTGGCAACGTGAAACACGAGGACCATGATGATGGCCCCGGCGCGAATACAATCCAGCAGCGCCGAACGGTTGGAGGGTCGAAAGGTAGCCATAGGTGATTGTTGTTCCTGCTCGACTGTCTCAATTTTCAGGGCGCTAATGCTGCCGTGGTCTGGCACGGCAACCGAAAACATGCACCCGCTGGTTTGTAAATCCTGAACCTGTGGCAGTAATTTGGCACAAGTTGCGTTTGATTGCTGTTTTTACGGCCCTTGTTGCCCCTGCTCAACTTTCCGGCGCGGATTGCTTTAGTATTGCCTTCACGCTTTTCGGCGGGCCCATCCCGTTGATGGCCCGGATCAAAGCCCACGCCTCTGCGTAATACCCTTTCAGCGTTATCTGTAACGCCTTCGCCAATGCATAGGCATATGCGATGGGCAGGGAAAGCGGGCGGAATCGGCGAAGGAACAGCATGCGGCTGCGGTATTTGAAATAGTGCGAAAACGGCGATGCGATGCGCGAAAGGGTTGGGGACCCGATTGCCGTTCCAGCGCGGTGATAGACCAAGAAGCCATCGCAGCACACAAGCGGCAGGTCGCCCCGGCGCAAAGCCCAGTCGACCTCTTCATAGTAAAGGAAGTAATCTTCGGCCATTGGCCCTGCCTTTTCGCAGAACGCACGCGAGGCAACCATGTTGGCACCGGTCACGAAATGAAGTTCACCCGGCGCAGGAAGCGGTGTCTTGGGGTGGGGTTGGCCAAGGTTGATGCAGTCTGTCACGCCGGTGCGGAAATTGATGCTACCGCCATCGACCTGAATCATATCCGGCTGGTGGAAATAGTTCACCCGCCCGCTTAGCATGCCGTAGGTCGCTCCGCTGGCAAGCTGCGCCTTCAAGGCCGCAACCGATGCTGGCGGCACCATGCTGTCGGGGTTCAGAATCCAGAAATGGTCAATCTCGGGGAAAGCGGCCAAATACGCTTGGCCCACGTTAACACCGCCCGCATAGCCGCCGTTTTCACCCGCGTGCAGCAACACCACATCCGCCGCACGATCGGGCGCTAGGTCAGGCCGGCCTTCGACAAGGTTGATGGGCTTGGGCGCCGGGGAAAGCGGGAATGGGCTGTCTGTTGGTGCGGTGTATTGCGTGGTGCCATCGGCCCAGTTGCGCATCACCTGCACCGTATCATCGGGGGAATTATTGTCGACGACGACAATCCGAAGGTCCGGGTCTTGCGCCGCCAAAAGGCTTTCCAGGCAATCAAGAACAACGTCGCCCGAATTGAAGCTGACGATTATGACGCCGACGGTGGGGTTGGTCATACGATGCCTCGAAATAGCAGATCAATTGAACCGGGCTATTTACCAAGCCGGACCTAAAGGGGGCTGGTCGTGCGCTTATTCGTCCAGCGAAAGAAGCATCTTCGTCGAATACTTTTCGCCGCTGGGCATTGTCACGAACAATTCGACCTTCTTCTTTCCACCACCTTCAAACGCATAGCTGGCTTCGGGGCCGTCGGCCTCTTTCCCACCTTCGAACTTCCAGCGGAATGTCACGCCCTCTTGTTGGGTCAGGAAACCCTCGGGGCCGGCGCTGAAGCTGGCGTCGAAGTTGTAACCATATCGGCCACTGGCGCGCGTCACGCGAATAAGCGGCGTTACCTCGGCCGGTTCATTTTCAAACGCCAGCCGTGTTGCGCCTGCCTTTTCTACATCAAGCGGGCCACCGGGAAGGCTCTGAAAGTGGGCGAGTGTCGGCACAGTGTCGAATGGCGGCGCGACGAACATATCTGCGTAGTAACCGGGCGCGAACGGTGATTCATCCTGTACCGGAACGTTGCCCTCTACCTTCCAGCCATCTTGGCCTGCAAAGCCTTTGATCGCGCTGGTGACATTGTTTTCGATCACAACATTCTGCGATTCAGGCTTAACATTGATCCGCGGGATCGCGACGGCACCCATACGGGCGGAACCACGCGATGGTCTGGTGCGCAGAACACTGTTGTTACGAATCACAAGGCCGATCGTCTCGCCTACTGAAATACCGTGGGACTGGGCATTGATAATCACGTTGTCTTCAATTGTGATGTCGCGGTACCACATCTCGGGGCCAGCTTGGCCTTTGTCGACAACCTCGTTCCGCAAAAAGATGGACTGGCTGAAAAGGCCCGTACCCGAATTCATGGTATTGCCGCGAATGACGATATTCTGGCTGGCACGCGATGCGCCGCGCGACCACATCTGGATCATGTCGGCGTGGTCTGCGATTTTCTCAGACCGCTCAAAGTCGTGGAAGTAGTTATCCTCGATCAGCACGTTATCGACGGAAACCAAGTTCAACCCGTCAGACCGAAGGGAGTGAAGATTGTTGTTCCGGAATACGACAGAGGCGACGTTGTTCAGAATCACACCGCGATAGAACAGACGAAATTCCGTGTTTTCGATCCGCACATTATACGAATCGCGCACAAACAGTGCCTGTGCTGCAGGGAACCCATCTTCGAAACCGTTGGTTCCTGCGGCACGATCCCCAACAAATAGAGAGTTCAGAAACGCCACGCGGCGGGCTTCTTGAACCATGTAGGGGCGTGTTGCGTTCGGGTCTTGGCCCTTCGCAAAGCGATAGTTGAATTCAATTCCATCAAAGGTCAGATCAGAGACCTTGCGCAGAAACAGGCCAGAAAACCGTGCGCGATCATCGGCATCGGACGAACACAAAGTTACCGTGCTTTTCCAGCCAGACGCCTTGCGGGCAGAGCCCATAATACGCAACGTACCATAGTCACCCGGCGCCAAAGCGAAGGTTTCACCCCCCCGCGCGAATTGCAAAGCAGAGCGTAATTCTTCAGCCGATCGAACGATTGTCTGATCTTTCGAATCGTCCAAACAATTGGCCATTCCATAGGAAGCAGACAACAGCACGCACAGCGCCGCCGCAAAGTTTCTCAATCGGAAGGCTATCATTCGACCTCTCCTAGCTTTCGTTTTTCGTCACAGTCCCGCATAAGACCTTAGAACAAAACAGAATGGTTACGACCTGCGGATTGTTACATGCACAACGAACTCCCTGCTCGCACCTACGTCAAGGCAACAAAGCGCGGACTTAACCGTCTGTCTGGCCTGCGTAACTTTCTTGTCACGTCCAAAAGGTGGTTTTACCGCCACCTGTGGGGAATGGACATACACCCCACTGCACAATTTTCACTGTCAGCCAAATTTGACCGTACGTTCCCAAAAGGTGTTCATGTTGGCAAAAACAGCTATGTGGCGTTTGATGCGCGCATTATGACGCATGACAGAACCCGTGGTTTGTATCTTCACACCCGAATCGGCGAAAATTGCTTCATCGGGGGGGGCAGCATGATTCTGCCCGGAGTTGAAATTGGGGACAACTGCGTTGTTGGCGCGGGATCGATTGTCACCAAGTCCGTCCCTGCAAGGTCCGTCGTGGCCGGAAATCCGGCGCGGATACTGAAATCTAACATCGACGTCGGGCCTTTTGGGCGCTTCACCGATGCTGATGCAACCGAAAGCGCGTTGGCAGAGCAGGGAAAGACCTAGTCTGCGCCGCCCGTTGGTTAACGACACCTTAGACCCAAGAACGATTGATTAGCGTTTTCCTTTCATCCTGGCCTCATCCTTGTGCGGCTTTTGATGAGGTTTACGTCCGTGATCAGATCGTGTTTCAGGCTGGCAACTGCTGGCCATAGCATCCAGCTCTTTGTCTTCGTGCGCCTTGTGAAAAGCATCGTTTCGATTTTCACACCGCGCGCGCCGCGCCCCCACGAACAGCCAAGAATCAGGACGGCACGATCGTGTCGAAGCCTGCTTTGGACGTTGTGCAAGACGGCCGCCGGTTGCCCCGCAAGGAAGGTGACGGCCATGATGATAATGATGGGAATTTCCATCGCTACAGCTGCTTCGACGAGCGAGGTTTCAACCCCGCCAGAGGCCGAACTTGCAATGACCGAGCTAAGCCGGGATCGCACGCTGTTTGATAGTGGCTTCGCGCTCGGGTTGAACACGGGGAAAATTCCGCTTTCTGGCACAGGAACGGCAGGTCACGTGGTGCAAGCGCGCGCCTACTCGACGGATGATTCTGGGGCCAGTTCGACCAACTGGGTTGATATTGCAACAGTCGACGACTTCGGAAACTGGTCGGGGGAGCTTTCTGCACCGCGAAATGCGTCTTGGTATCGGCCCGATGTACGGTTGAAAGCCCTTCCCGGAATCGCGGCGATTGGCGGAAACCGTTTTGGCGTCGGACATGTCATTGCGTTTTGGGGCCAGTCCGAGGACGAGCGATTCCATAGCACCTATTACGATCAGACGACGGCCCCCGCCCTGTTGAACGAAGATGCTGTTCAGTACATGTACTTCGATCGTGCTGGCAGTGACGGGTTGGTTCATACACACGTCACCGACGCCACACCGGTTTCTGCTGCGGTGGCTGCGTTGGCCAATACGCTGTTGTCTGAACGCCCTGACGACAAGTTCGCGCTTGTCGCGCAAACCCACAGCGGCACCTCCCCAATGCAAATGGTCAATGACAGTGACACCGGTCGCGACTGGTTTACGGACAAGGCGCTGCATGATTATGCCACGGCGGATGGTCAACAGGTCGGGCTGGCAACATGGTCGTGGTTTGCTGCCCCCGGATCACTGGGTGCCTTTTACGAAGAGGCTCTGTTTCCGCTGTTTACGGGCCTGACGATGGATGGCGCGCCGTTCACAACACCGGCCGCGCATGCGTATGGTTTTTCAGGCTCTATCCAATACGACCACACGTTCCTAGAGATTTACGACCCTGCCTACACCCGATGGGCGCCCCTTGGTCCGCACCGGTTCGATATTCCCGAAACGATGCAAGACGCCACGCATATCGCCAACGGCGGGACCGAGGTAACAAACCTGCTGAACAAGCAGCTATCGCGCGAAAGCTGGCGATCCATGATCACGAATGCCAATGCCGGCGGAGTCTTCCTGCCGTATGGCGTAGAGATGCTGACCTATCAAAACGGTGTGCCTGACGGTTTTGGGGGTTGGACAGACTGGGCCCATCCCGCAGGTGGCACGACCGACGGCCTGCAGCAGCGCGCCAAGCTGTTCGCACATTCGATCATGCAATCGGCGGGAATGGTCGGCTGGGACGTGCCTGAGTTCGACCACTGCGAATGGGAAGCTTCCGGCGCTTACGTGGAAATTTGGTCCAGTTCTGGGCCGATCACCACAACGCGGCTGGCACGTGGCGAAGCCGCGCTTGACGATAGCTTTGCCCATTGGACCGATATCGCCGGGTGGCAGATCAACGGCATCCCCGCGCAAAGGGCAGAGGTTGTTGCCGGGCGCGTTCGGATTTACCCGAACAGCGGCACGTTCACCTATGCCGACGTGATCAACTTTGGCGAAGGTGGTGCCTCTGGGATGTTGGCACACCCCGACGATTTCTATGCTGCACTTTGGGAAAACCTGCCAATCGTCGACGTCGGCGCGACGGGTTTGGAGGGTATCCCGGTTCGCGCCCTGCCCGATCCTGCGGTTCTGGCAAATACGCTGCCTGCCTCGACACCGTTCTTCACCACTACGGCGACGGGGCCGCGTTTTGAATCGCCAACAAATATTCCGGCGAACACAACAGCCATCACCATCGCCGGGCGGGTGCGCGTTCCTGCGGCAAGCATCAGCAATGACAACTTGTTTGCCTTTACCTCAACCACATTCGACGCACAGATCCTTAGCTCTGGTGCCGTGCGGATGACGCTTGAAGATAGCACTGGCGCAAAGATGGTGCAGGCACAGTCAACCGCAGATGGGGTTTTCCCATTCGATCAATGGGTCGATTTCGAAATCGCTGCGGATCAGGTGAACGGTTGGCTTAAGGTGCGGCTGAACGGGGTAGAGGTGTCAGAGTTTACGTTCACGCCCGGCTCTGGCCTGTTCACCACCTCGCGGAAGGCGCGGGTTTTGTATCAGAACAGCGATTCAAACCAGCTGATCGCGGATGTTGAACGCGTGCAGATTTGGTATGAGGCCACCACTGACGGCAGCGCACCGACAACGGTTCCGGTCAAGGAAATCTCTGGCGATGCAGACACGATAAACGCCGATGCATGGATGGTGGGCACGCCAGCGGCCTAGGCGATACCATCGTAGCCGGACAAATCAAGCGGGTGGGAAACAAGGGAAGCAAGCTTTTGATTGCTTTGGTCGTACCTGCCCGCGAATTGTTCGCGCACATAGTCGCTAACCGGGTGCCTTCCGCCAAGGATCGAAGACAGCGGCGGACGGCGCATCGCGAAACCGACAGCCCGATAAAGGGTTCTGTTTTCCGCCCCAAGTCCGATGACCGGGTTCGGGTGCATTGGTCCTTTTTGGAAGTGGTTCGCCCGGCGAAGGAACGGAACGGCGTATTCCGGGTAACTTGGCGCGCGGACGGTTTTGGCATCCTCTGACAACCCTGAAAACTGAGTGTTGCCGACAGCATCGGCAAGTGCACGCGCGGCACCTTCCATATCTGCTGTCAGGCTTTCTTGGGTTAGGACGTACACATTTTCACGGCCGAACAATCCCTGAAGATGGGCGATCAAGCGGTGATATTCAAAATGTTCGGGCGTAAAGGCAAGGTAACCAAAACTCCGCTCGCCGGCGAAGAACTGATCGAAAGGCATCGTGCCGCCGCGCAATATATATTGCATGTAAATCGACGGCAGGATGCGCATCTGCGAACGGATAGACACTAGGATTTTCGCGTCTGGCGCGATTTGCTTAAGGCGCTCGGCGAAGACATCGCTTTCATGACCGCCGAAAAACGGGTTGCCCGATAGGATCTCGGACGAGATGACGCGCACCGCACCGTTTGGGATGTTTTCAGATTTTGCCGCGATTTCGTTTCGCATCTTTTCGGGGTCGAAAAGCAGGCCGTGCGGGTCGGTGATAAAGTCGTGCACCTCGGCGTGGCCAGCCACAGGAATGAAACCGTTTTCAGCCCGGAACAGATACTGCTGCATCCATGTCGTGGCGGTTTTGTGGTAGCCAACATGGATAAGTAGAGGAGCAGCCATCTGTATTTCCTTTTCCCGCCTCAGCGTGCGACCCGGGCCATAACATAGCCCTTAAGCGCAGTCATCGACGCCAAACTAAGGCCGAACATCGCGATGCAAACGGCGCTTGTCCATATCGGGGCTGCGCCATCTTGTGCGAACCAATCACGCAGCGCCAGCGCCACCATGAAGCCCAGCGCCACCGCGATGGAACCCCAGACCCTGCTCAACGGGTAACCAACGCGGCGCCCTAGCAAGAACAGCGACACACACATTGCCACCAGCTCTGCACCGATTGCGACCCAGATGATGTTGATCAGATCATAGCCGTTTGCCGCCAGATACCATGACAACGGCAATGAGGCGACGCGACACAGGTTGGCCCACATCGCGTTGTCCGTCTTTGCCTTGGCCAATGCCACGACCGCCGGACCGGACTTGAACACCCGCACGGCTTGAAGGATCGAAAGCCACAACAGCAGCGGCACCAGCGGCGCGTATTTTTCGCCAAGCACCGACTCAACTAAAAGCGGGCCCAGCAACATGATTGCCGCGATCTGTAGAAGGCCGTTTAGGATATTCGCCTGTATTGTTGCCGCGCCTATACGCTCAAAACGGTCTGGATCGTTCGCGGCCGACAACTGTGGCAAAAAGAAAGACTGCAGACTGCGCGCCAGAACCAAAGTCGGTGTCAGGGTAAGCGTAAAGCCCATGGCGAACATCGCCAACGGCACCATCCCCAGTTCGCGCCCAATGACCAGCTTTTCACCATTGAACACGGCGAAAAGCAGTAAGCCATTGATGAGCAGCGGCCAGCCAAACCCCAGACCACGCGCCATAATCGAACGGTCAAGCGTTGCCCGATACCGTGTTTTGGCCACCAGATGCGACGTTACCAGCGTCAGGACACCTTGCGCCAAAACCGCATACAACATCACGCGGTAGTCACCGAAGATGCCATTCAGTGGCCAGACCAGCGCGACAGATACCAGCGCGGGCACCGAGATTGTCAGGATGTGGGGCAAATAGATCATCTGCCGCTGCAGACGAAACACATCGAAATGCACAAACCCATTCAACACCGGCACCAACGCCATCAACTGATAGGCCCAAGCGACCTCTGGCACGCCAAGGAAATTGGCCAGCGGGTATGCGATCAACAGAAGGAAACCACCTGCCAACAGCCCCCGCAACGCCTGAAAGCCTTGTAACCCTGCCTGTAATTTTGGGTCTTCGCCATCCTTCGCCTGCACGATCAGTTGTTGCAGGCCCAGCTGGGAAATCATTTCAACGATTGCCATGCTCAACGCGAAGGTCGCAGCGATGCCATAGTCTTCGACGCTGATCAGGCGGGCGACCAATAGATTGCGGACCAACAGCATCAACGAACTGAAGGCATTTCCCGAAAGCAGCAGCAACGCGGACCTGAACATGGGCAAATCCATCGGGATTTTGTGCAATAGGGTCAAGAACTTTTGCCCTTTGATGCTTTGAAAAGCTATAAATGAGGGAATGTAGGAAATCCGCATCTGCGAGGGGTTGGCGATGATAGGTTTACATAGGCACGTTAAGCGTGCGGTTCTGGCGCTTGCGTTGTTGTCAGGTTTGGCATGGCACCCCCCCGCCGCATACGCCGAAAGTGGGTATGCAGTTGATAAGCCGCGCTTCTTTGAATGGCACGTCGACCACGATGAATTCGGTGGTTTTTCTGGAATTCTGGTCGAAGACGGCGGGCGCGCGCTTTCCGCGCTGTCAGATCACGGCACTTTGTTTACAGGCGTCATCGAACGTAGTGGCCGGGAAATCACCGGTATCAGCGAAGCAACGGCGCACGCACTGAACGACCCGGGCAAGCCGTTCACGCCGTTCCAGCGCGACGCCGAAGGATTGGCACGCGCGCCAAAAGGCGAACTTATCGTCGTATTCGAAAGCTACACCCGGGTGAAAAAATACACCCAACTAGGAAGGCGCGCGCGGTCATTGCATCATTGGGAAGCCTTCAAAGAACTGTTCGGGAATGAGTCATTCGAATCCGGCAGCTATTTACCTGACGGTCGGCTTGTCGTCTTTGTCGAAGGTTCGGGCGAGGGCGAGACAACAGATGCCTATACCTATGACGACATCTTCTGGGATGGCCCCTACAAATTC
Organism: Actibacterium lipolyticum; assembly: GCF_900184935.1. Classification (GTDB taxonomy): domain Bacteria; phylum Pseudomonadota; class Alphaproteobacteria; order Rhodobacterales; family Rhodobacteraceae; genus Actibacterium_A; species Actibacterium_A lipolyticum. The sequence goes on from NZ_FXYE01000002.1 coordinate 1,405,805, forward strand.
CCAACCTCAGACGGTTTCGCGATAAGCGGTGCCGATCTGGGCCCGGATGGGCGGCTTTATATTTTGGACCGCAAATTCAGCATCACCAAAGGCTTCACAAGTCGTATTCGAAGCTTTGCCTTGGATGCAGAAGAAATGACCGAGCGCACGTTGTTTGAAGGAAAGCTGGGTAACGCCGAAGGCATCGCCGTTTGGGAAAATGATGAAGGCGAGGCCACGATCACCCTGATTACCGACAACGGTTTTGGCAAACGCGAAAAGACCTATTTGATAGAATTCGACCTACACGATGGGAAGTCGTGGCAGGAAAGAACGTTGGCCAACCCCTTTCCTGCTCGCGGCATACCAATTCAGTAAAGTCCACGTATCCCGGTTGCCGACGTACCCGTTGCAAGCACGCGTGTCACGCGTAAGGGAAACGGCACCCCGGCGGCGATGAACACATCGCTTTCGTCACCGCCTGCGGTGATCACGCGCACCGTGCCGGCAACCGAAACGTTAAGCGCGCGGGTCACATGCGCCAGATCGGTCAAATCATCTGGAATGATTTCTTCGATACGCTCTGCGGGGCTGTAAAGGCTGGTGGCGAAGTCTTTGAAACTGTCGTTTGGCATCTGGTGATCCCTCCATGTTCTTTGGGTTTACGCGTGCGAACCTATGAACATGGCCTTTACGCGCCCCTAGCGCACCGCGCGCAACAAAGAGGTTTGGCGCAACACAGGCTGCGCAAACATCCATTTGCCGCCCAAAAACCATGCACCCTAGCCTTTATTATGGACTAGCCACTTGAAACCCTGCGGGCAGCCCCCACCCAGGTGCCGCGTTTCTTGCTGGATTGGGCGGCCCCTTCCTAACATCAATCTGACTATGGACGGTGAGTTTGACTTCACCGATAGCCGCAACGGCGTGGCAATTTTCGTCAAGGGCCCAGATTGGGCGCGCAGCAATGGCGCTGCATCCTCATTCCGACAGCTGTCGGACTGCGGAAACGCGATTGCAAACAAGCTTTGTGTTTCCTGACTGAAGTAGCGGCGACACCTGAAAACCGGTTTCGCACTCATCACGAAACCGGAGGCGGCCATGCCCAAGCGACACCAGATTTCCCACAATTTAACCTGCCTTATATCGCGCAAAAACAGCTTTGCTTTTGGCGCGAATGATGGCTGCTCACCCTCTTTTCACATCCATTCTCATGACCTTTCCCTTCAACCTGGCGTCTGATTACAGGCCAGAAACTCTCTGCAAAGGATACGAACATGTCGTATATCCAGCCCAAAGAATTCGCGACCAAGATGGTCGATGCTGGCGAATCCAAGATATTTATGGCGACCAAAGATACGTTGATCCGCTCTTATATGGCGGGCGCGATCTTGGCGCTTGCTGCTGCGTTCGCGGTGACAATCGCGGTTAACACCGGAAACTTTCTTGTCGCCTCTCTGCTGTTCCCGGTGGGCTTTTGCATGCTCTACCTTTTGGGTTTCGACCTTCTGACTGGGGTGTTCACCCTTGCCCCGCTTGCCGTCATTGCAAAACGTCCCGGCTGTACTTGGAAAGGTGTCTTTCGCAACTGGGGCCTCGTGTTCTGCGGCAACTTTGCTGGTGCGATGACGACGGCCGTCTTCATGGCGGTTATTTTCACCATGGGGTTCAGTGAGGAACCCAACGCGGTTGGCCAAAGGATCGGACAGATCGGTGAATCCCGGACAGTGGGTTACGCGGCCGCTGGCAGCGCTGGGATGCTGACAGTCTTTATTCGCGCCGTGATGTGTAACTGGATGGTTTCCACCGGTGTGGTTGGCGCGATGATGTCCAGCTCTACCTCGGGGAAGATCATGGCGATGTGGATGCCGATCTTGGTCTTCTTCTACCTCGGTTTCGAGCATTCGATCGTGAACATGTTCCTGTTCCCATCGGGCATCATGCTGGGCGGCGAATTCACTTGGTTCGACTACTTTGCCTATAACGAGATCCCCGTTGTTCTGGGCAACCTTGTCGGCGGTCTGACCTTCGTTGGCGGTATGATCTACGCCACCCACTTCAAAGAGTCGCCAAAGCGGAACGCAGCGGTTGGCCGGAATGACGACAGCGCCACCATGCCGGCTGAATAAACACTGTTCTGGTGGCCCAGCATTTATCGGGCCACCAGTTTCATTTCTCGGGGAGGAGCGACCATGCCCAAAGACGCGCCCATCCAAAACGCCCCGTGCGTTTCGATCGGCCAATATTCTTCGGCTGGTCGCAAACCCGAAAACCAAGATTTTCATGGCGCGCTGGTCCCAGAGGGCCGCGCGCTGACCCTTAAGGGCATTACGCTTGCCATTGCGGACGGGATTTCATCAAGCGCCGTAAGCGCCGAAGCCTCGGAAACAGCAGTAAAAAGCCTTTTGACCGACTATTACTCAACACCCGACGCCTGGACGGTAAAGACCGCAGCAACCCGCGTGATTGACGCAACCAACGCTTGGCTGCACGGACAGAACTCTGCCGTTGCTGATATGAACGTGGGCCGGGTTTGCACCCTATCAGCGTTGATCCTTAAAGGGCGCGACGGTCACATCCTGCATGTTGGCGACAGTCGCGTGCAACGCCTGTCGGGGTCCAGCCTTGAACCGCTTACCAATGATCACCGCATGATACTTTCGTCCGAGGAAAATTATTTGGGCCGCGCCTTGGGGGCCGAACCCCGGATAGAGGTCGACTATCGTCAGGTCCCACTATCGGTTGGCGACGTATTTTTGCTGACCACTGACGGGGTGCACGACTTCACCGACGCCCGCGCAGTACGCACCGCCCTAGCCGCCCCCGACCTTGACGCCGCCGCGCAAGAAATAGCGACCGACGCATTAGAACGTGGTAGCGACGACAACCTAACGGTTCAGATCGTCCGGATTGACGCCCTTCCAGCCGCAGGTGTTGAGCTTGCCGTTGATGGGGCAAAGTTGCCGGTCCCGTCGCTCCCAAAGGCTGGGGACATCATCGACGGGTTCCGCATCATCCGCGGGCTACACTCAACCGCACGCAGCCACGTCTTTCTTGCCGTTGATCCAGATTGCAATCGGGTGGCGCTAAAAATTCCCGCATCCGAAATGGCGCAAGACGCGGACTATCTGCGCCGGTTCGTTTTGGAAGAATGGATCGCCCGCCGGATTTCGTCTGCGCATATCCTAAAGGCCGGAAAAGTGCCCGAACAACGCAGTGCCCTTTATGTAGTGACTGAGTTTGTAGAGGGATGCACCCTTAGGCAATGGATGACGGACCATCCCCAGCCTGAGCTGGAACAAGTGCGTGACATCATCGCGCAACTCGCCACCGGCCTACGTGCGTTCCACAGACGAGAAATGATTCACCAAGACCTGCGGCCCGAAAATGTGATCATCGACAACGACGGCACTGTCAGGATCATCGACCTCGGCTCTACCTCAGTCGCCGGGGTCGAAGAAGCCGCGCCCGGCACGCTTGGCGCCATGCCCGGAACCTATCAGTACACCGCCCCAGAGTATCTGTCGGGCGATCCGGTCAGTTGGCGATCGGATCAATACGCCCTTGGGGTTATCGCCTATGAGATGCTGACAGGCCGACTGCCCTATGGCGCTCAGGTTGCCCGCATCCGATCCCGTCGGGATCAGGCCCGGCTGACATATGCAACGGCCCGCGACGAAGAAAGCGGCGTACCCGATTGGATGGACGTTGCACTTCGTCGGGCCGTCAATCCTGATCCATTGCAGCGCTATGATGCATTGTCCGAACTGGTCGGTGACCTAAAGCGCCCAGGAAGCACGTGGAATGCCAGTCGTCATGTCCCGCTGGCAGAACGTGACCCGGTCCGATTTTGGCAGGGGGTTTCTCTCTTCCTCGCCGTTTTGTGTCTCATCCTAGCGGTTCAATTATCAGCCTAACTTTTTAAACAGGAGAATGAACGATGAAAGACCTTTCGACGCCAGACTACCTTACCAAAGAAGATGTAACCGCGCTGATCATCGCCGCAAAGAAGACATCAGGCCTAAGTTGGGAAGCGATTGCCACCGCGATCAACATGTCGCCCGTCTGGACACATTCAGCCTGCATGGGCATGAACGCGATGCCGTCGGATAAGGCGCAAGCCCTAGTCACAACGCTCGATCTTCCGGCAGAAGCCGTAGCAGTTTTGGAAGAGAGCCCCACGAAAATCTGGGACCAAACCGTGCCGACCGACCCGTGCATTTATCGGCTTTATGAAATCGTCGGCGTCTATGGACCGACAATCAAAGCCCTCATCCACGAAGAGTTCGGTGACGGCATCATGTCCGCAATCGATTTCAACATGGAGGTAACCCGCGTCCAGCACGAAAAAGGCGATAGGGTTAAGATTGAAATGTCGGGCAAATATCTCGCTTACAACGCATGGTGACAGGTGGGGACCACCTATTTTGGGGCTAGCCGGTGAACACCAGTTCGCTAGTGCTGCCCTTCACCGGATTTTTTGGATCGTTCGGGGATTGTGCTTCATCTGATTGCGGATGTGATCGAAGACGTTTCGTATCTGCTTTCCGCTCCCGGGCATCCGTTTGAGCACGCGGTTGGGATCACTCACCCGCAGGCCGATGATGCGCCCCGCCCGCCACGCTAATCATCCGGTTGGCGTCCTCCTCGTGATCCGGCGACGCGTTTGTTTCCGAGCCGTGATTTTCATTGATTTTGTGCTTGGGATTGTCGCGCCATACTGCAAACGCGTATATCGCCCCAAGGGGCGCTGATTTCTTGTTCTTATATTTTTGATTTTTGGTTGCGGGAGTAGGATTTGAACCTACGACCTTCAGGTTATGAGCCTGACGAGCTACCGGGCTGCTCCATCCCGCGCCAAATTGTTTGCTTCACGCGCATTTTTTTGAGTGAAGCCATCGATTTGAGAGATACGTTTTGTGCTTCTTTCTAGGTTTGGCGGTGACCTACTCTCCCACGTCTTAAGACGCAGTACCATCGGCGCGACGGCGCTTAACGGCCGAGTTCGGGATGGGATCGGGTGTTTCGCTCGCGCTATGACCACCAAACCGAGAAAGAAGCACAATATACCAAGTCAAGTTTCACAATGAAGTGTATGCTTTCAGATCAGTCAGCCTTGCTGTTACTGGATCAAATCAAGCCTATCGGACAATTAGTACCGGTCAACTGAATGCATTGCTGCACTTACATCTCCGGCCTATCGACGAGGTGGTCTACCTCGGTCCTCAGGGATACCTTGTTTTGAGGGGGGCTTCCCGCTTAGATGCCTTCAGCGGTTATCCTTTCCGATCATAGCTACCCAGCACTGCTCCTGGCGGAACAACTGGTACACCAGTGGATCGTTCACCCCGGTCCTCTCGTACTAGGGGCAACTCCTCTCAAGTATCCTACACCCACGGCAGATAGGGACCGAACTGTCTCACGACGTTCTAAACCCAGCTCACGTACCTCTTTAAACGGCGAACAGCCGTACCCTTGGGACCTGCTCCAGCCCCAGGATGAGATGAGCCGACATCGAGGTGCCAAACACTGCCGTCGATATGGACTCTTGGGCAGTATCAGCCTGTTATCCCCGGCGTACCTTTTATCCGTTGAGCGATGGCCCTTCCACTCGGGACCACCGGATCACTATGGCCGTCTTTCGACTCTGCTCGACTTGTCAGTCTCGCAGTCAGGCTGGCTTCTGCCATTGCACTCAACGAGCGATTTCCGACCGCTCTGAGCCAACCTTCGCGCGCCTCCGTTACGCTTTAGGAGGCGACCGCCCCAGTCAAACTACCCGCCACACAGGGTCCCGGATCCGGATAACGGACCGCGGTTAGACATCAAGCAGAACAAGGGTGGTATCTCAAGGAAGGCTCCACAGAAACTGGCGTTTCTGCTTCGAAGCCTACCACCTATCCTGCACATGTTCGGCCTAATGCCAATGTGAAGCTGTAGTAAAGGTGCACGGGGTCTTTCCGTCTAACCGCGGGAAGCCTGCATCTTGACAGGCAATTCAATTTCGCTGAGTCTATGTTGGAGACAGCGGGGAAGTCGTTACGCCATTCGTGCAGGTCGGAACTTACCCGACAAGGAATTTCGCTACCTTAGGACCGTTATAGTTACGGCCGCCGTTTACTGGGGCTTCAATTCGAGGCTTGCACCCCTCCTTTTAACCTTCCAGCACCGGGCAGGCGTCAGACCCTATACGTCGTCTTGCGACTTCGCAGAGCCCTGTGTTTTTAGTAAACAGTCGCCACCCCCTGGTTTGTGCCCCCAGCCAATACTTGCGTAGAAACTGGGCCTCCTTCTCGCGAACTTACGGAGGTATTTTGCCGAGTTCCTTCAACATAGTTCTCTCAAGCGCCTTGGTATTCTCTACCAGTCCACCTGTGTCGGTTTAGGGTACGATCTCATGGAGGGCTATTTCCAGGAACCTCTAAACGGCCTGCCCAATCCGATAAGGGCAAACAATCTTCGAGATCCGTCACATCCTCCTGGCCCAGGAATATTAACCTGGTTCCCATCGACTACGCCTTTCGGCCTCGCCTTAGGGGTCGGCTTACCCTGCTCAGATTAGCTTTAAGCAGGAACCCTTGGACTTTCGGCGACAGGGTCTCTCACCCTGTTTGTCGCTACTCATGTCATCATTCTCACTAGTGATCACTCCACCGGATCCCTCACAGGCCGGCTTCACAGTCAAACCCGAGCCTCCGGTACGGTCGAAACCGCAAA
>NZ_FXYE01000002.1:1417500-1745064 GCF_900184935.1 Actibacterium lipolyticum
GGTCACCGCATGCATCGCGTCAAACCGAATGGCAAAGCCCGACGCAAACAGATCACGGATCGCGGCGAAGTCGAAAAGGCTTTCCATCAGCTCTTTATAGTCAGCGACAGGGTCGACCACGTCGACCAGCATGTCCCCCAGTTGGGTTTCGCCAACCTTCGACAGGTCCACATCATGCGCTTCCATTATAAGGTACTCGGAAATGTCCTGTGTGGAGGCGAATATCCGGGCAGTGACATCTTCGGGCGCAGGGCCGCCGTTGGCGATGTTGTACTTCACACCGAAATCTTCGTCCGGGCCGCCGGGGTTGTGGCTGGCCGACATGATAAGGCCGCCATCTGCCTTACGCTTGCGGATCAGGTTAGAGGCCGCAGGCGTGGACAGCAGCGCATCTTGCCCGACGATCACCTTAGCCGCACCACTTGCCGCGGCCATTCGCAAAATCACCTGCGCGGCGCGATCATTGAAATAGCGCCCGTCCCCGCCCAGCACCAAGGTCTTGCCCTGAACGCCACCGATCCCATTCCAAACAGCCTGAACGAAGTTCTCTAGGTAATGAGGTTCCATGAAGATCCGCGTCTTTTTACGCAGGCCGGATGTGCCGGGCTTTTGCCCCTCAATCGGCTGGGTCTTCACGGTGGTAACGGTCATTCGGCTAATCCCTCGTCTCAATCACATTGGCCGCTTGGCCCCTCTGGGCTTAACGGCGGTTTGTTGCAGGTTTGTATCATAGCCCCGGAAGGTCAATGACCGGGGTGCAGAAAACCGCAACGATTGTGAAAGGGTTCCGGGTGGGATCAGCGTTGGCGGTTCTGCCAATCGGGGTGAATCCAAGGTTCATCATTGGCGGGTGCCAACGGCGTGCGGCCCAAGATGTGATCCGCCGCCTTTTCCCCAACCATTATAGAGGGCGCATTCAGGTTGCCGTTTGTAACGCGCGGAAAGATCGAACTGTCGGCCAACCGCAGCCCATCCACGCCAATGACGCGGGCCTCTGGATCAACTACCGCCATCGGGTCATCCCTGCGCCCCATTCGTGCGGTGCCGCAGGGGTGATAGGCGCTTTCAGCGTGTTCGCGGATAAAGCCGTCAATCTCATCATCGCGCTGTACATCTGCGCCGGGCTGGATTTCGTGTTTGACGAAAGGCTTGAACGCCTCTTGGCCAAACACTTCACGCGTTAGGCGGATACAGGTGCGGAAATCCTCCCAGTCTTGCGGGTCGGACATATAGTTGAAAAAGATCTTCGGCGCGTCGTTCGGGTCGGATGACCGCAAAGTCACCGCCCCCCGGCTAGCCGACCGCATCGGGCCGACATGCGCCTGAAACCCGTGCCCTTCGGCAGCCGCCTTGCCGTCATACCGCACAGCAATCGGCAGGAAGTGATATTGGATGTCCGGGTATTCCACCCCAGCGCGCGATCGGATGAACGCCGCGCTTTCGAACTGGTTCGATGCGCCAAGCCCGGTTTTGGTGAACAACCACTGTGCCCCTATCATCGCTTTGGAGAAGATGTTCCAATGCTTGAACAGCGTGATGGGCTGACTTGCAGCCATCTGCAGATAAACCTCTAGATGGTCCTGAAGGTTCTGCCCGACACCAGCGCGATCAGCGACGACATCAATCCCATGTTCCGCCAAATGCGCCGCCGGGCCGATACCCGACAGCATCAACAGCTTGGGCGAGTTAACCGACGATGCCGCCACGATGACCTCGTCCCGGGCGCGGATCACCTCGACCTTGTCACCGCGCGAAACCTCTACGCCCACGGCGCGGCCGTTTTCGATCACGACCTTACGGGCGAACGCGCGGACAAGATCACAGTTCGGGCGTTTTAATGCAGGCTTCAGATAGGCATTGGCGGCAGACCAGCGTCGGCCTTTCCAGACCGTTTGCTCCATCGGGCCAAAGCCTTCTTGCTTTTGCCCATTATAATCGTCGGTGGTTTCGTACCCTGCCTGACGCCCCGCATCGACAAAAGCCTGAAACAGCGGGTTCGCACGCGGACCGCGCGTTACATGAAGTGGGCCATCTTTGCCCCGCCAACCGGCATCGCCGCCGTGACCGCCCGAATGCCAATGCTCCATCCGTTTGAAATACGGAAGCACATCCGCATAGGCCCAGCCATCCGCGCCGCTTTCGGCCCAATGGTCAAAGTCCCGCGCGTGACCGCGCACATAGACCATCCCGTTGATCGACGACGATCCACCAACGACCTTGCCGCGCGGTGTGGCCAAACGGCGACCACCCAGATGCGGTTCAGGTTCTGACTGATAGCCCCAGTCATAGCGCGACATGTTCATCGGATAAGACAACGCAGCAGGCATCTGAATAAACGGGCCCGCATCCGTGCCACCGTGTTCGATGACCAAAACGGATTTCCCCGCCTCGGCCAACCGATACGCCATGGCGCAGCCCGCGCTGCCTGCCCCGATGATTACAAAATCAGCTTCCATGCCTTGCCCCGCGCCCCCTTAGAAAGGAGCGTCCACTTTCCCCATCGCCACATAGACGGATTTCAGTTGCGAATAGTGTTCGATCGCGGCCTTAGAGTTTTCGCGCCCAACGCCCGATTGCTTGACCCCACCGAACGGAGCCTCAACCGGCGCAAGGTTATAGGTGTTGATCCAACAGCTGCCGGCCTCCAACTTGCCAATCACGCGGTGGCCGCGCGTCAGATCCCGGGTGAACACACCGGCGGCCAGACCAAAGGCTGTGTCGTTGGCGCGGGTGATGACTTCATCCTCATCTTCGAAATCCAGAACGGCCATCACTGGGCCAAAGATTTCTTCGCGCGCGATGGTCATGCCATCGGTCACATCGGCAAAGACTGTGGGTTCCAGAAAGAAGCCATCGCGCTGAACCCGGTTACCGCCTGATACCAGCCGTGCGCCTTCTTCGACGCCCTTCGCGATATAACCTTCAACGATTTCCAACTGGCGCTGGCTGACCATCGGGCCAAAACTTGTCGCCTCGTCCATCGGGTCGCCGATCACAGCGGTGGCAAGACGTTCTTTCAGGCGCGTAAGGAAGGCTTCTTTGATGCCCTTTTGCACAAACACGCGCGTGCCGTTCGAACAGACCTGCCCCGAGGAATAGAAATTCCCAAGGATTGCGCCGCCGACGGCATCTTCGATATCGGCATCATCGAATACGATTAGGGGGGATTTGCCGCCCAGTTCCATCGTGACGTGCTTCATCTCTCCGGCGGCAGCGGCATAGACCTTGCGCCCTGTGGGAACCGAACCAGTAAGGGAAACCTTATCGACCCGCGGATCCGTCACCAGCGCAGCACCAACATCGCCCAAGCCCTGCACCACGTTGAACAGGCCCACAGGCGCGCCTGCTTCGATCATGATCTCGGCCACTTTCAACGCGCAAAGCGGCGTGGTTTCGGATGGCTTGAACACCATCGCGTTGCCACATGCCAACGCGGGCGATGCTTTCCAACAGGCGATCTGGGTGGGGTAGTTCCACGCGCCGATCCCAACGCAAACGCCAAGCGGTTCGCGCACTGTATATATAAAGTCATCGCCAAGCTGGATGTGCTCGCCCGTCAGGCTGCCTGCCAGGCCGCCGAAATATTCCAACGCATCCGCGCCCGACGTCGCATCAGCGACCAGCGTTTCCTGCAACGGCTTGCCGGTGTCATAGGTTTCCAGAACCGACAGGTCGCGGTTGCGGTCGCGAATGATATCCGACGCACGGCGCAAAACACGGCCCCGTTCGGTGCCTGTCCAACTGGCCCATTCGGCCTGCGCAGCCCGCGCGCTTTCCAACGCGGCATCGATCACGGCAGGCGTGGCGGAATGGACGCGCGCGACAACCTCGCCCGTGGCGGGATAGATCACGTCGATGGGCGTTCCGGCCTCATCTTCTAGATATTGACCATTCACAAAATGGCTGGCGGTGGGTTGGCAGCGTAGGGTCACGGCTGTGCCTCCGGTATTAGTGTCATTCGCCGCGCGGATAGCGCGCGTCATCTTCGACGTTGTTCAGATCCATGTGGTTGCGCATGTAGCGTTCAGACGCTTTTTGCAGCGGCTGATAATCCCACGGGTAATAGCCACCTTGGCGCAGCGCCTCGTACACCACCCAACGGCGGGCTTGGCTTTCGCGCACGGCGGCATCGAATGTTTCCAAATCCCACCGCGCTTCGGACTTGGCACGCAGGGAGTTCAGCGTGCCAGCATGATCCGGGTCATCGGCAAGGTTGGTCAGTTCATGCGGGTCGGCGTCCAGATCAAAAAGCTGATCCGGGTCCAGACTGCAGCGGTTGTATTTCCACTTACCATAGCGCAGCGAAACCAGTGGGGCGTAAGACGCCTCTGCGGCGTATTCCATTGCAACCGGGGCAGTGCGTTCCACCCCATTGGCCAATGGCACAAGCGTTTCGCCATCCGTCCACGGCGCGACCTCTTCCATCGAGATTCCGGCCAGATCGCACAGCGTTGGCGTGACATCGATGTTGGACACCGGTGTTTCAACCAGCGAAGGTTTCAACCCCGGCGCGGCGATCATCATCGGAACGCGGGCGGACCCTTCGTAGAAGCACATTTTGAACCACAGCCCACGTTCGCCCAGCATATCGCCGTGGTCAGACACGAAATAGATGATCGTGTCTTCGGTCTGCCGCGTGCCATCCAACGCCTCCATGATCTCGCCGATCTTGTCATCGAGGTATGAGATGTTGGCGAAATAGGCGCGGCGGGAACGGCGAATGTCTTCTTCGGTGATGTCGAAGTTGCGCCAGTCGTTGGCATCAAAGATGCGCTTGGCGTGGGGGTCGTGGTCGTCATAGTCCATCGCTGGGACTTCGGGCAGCAGATGCTCGCAATCCTCGTACAGATCCCAATACTTCTTACGCGCCACGTATGGATCATGCGGGTGGGTAAAGCTGACGGTCAGGCACCATGGGCGGTCATCCTTGCCCCGTGCCAGATCGTAAACCTTGCGGGTCGCGTTATAGGCAACCTCGTCATCATATTCCATCTGGTTGGAAATCTCGGCCACGCCCGCGCCGGTGACGGACCCCATGTTGTGATACCACCAATCGATCCGCTCGCCCGGTTTGCGGTAATCTGGTGTCCAGCCGAAATCGGCGGGGTAGATATCCGTCGTCAGACGCTCTTCGAACCCGTGCAACTGATCCGGGCCGACGAAATGCATCTTACCCGATAGACACGTCTGATACCCAGCGCGGCGCAGGTGGTGGGCATAGGTCGGGATGTCCGACGCAAATTCAGCCGCGTTGTCGTAAACGCGCGTGCGGCTGGGAAGCTGCCCTGACATGAAACTGGCCCGCCCCGGCGCACACAGAGGGGACGCGGTATAACAGTTGCGAAACCGCACCGACCGCGCGGCCAGCTTTTTCAGGTTTGGCGCATGCAACCATTCCGCCGGACCATCCGGGAACAGCGTACCGTTCAGCTGATCAACCATCAGGATAAGAATATTCGGCTGCTTCATTTTGCACCTTTCAGACGCAAGGACATATCAAGGTAATCAACGACCATCGCCGTGGTGCCCAAACGGCCCAAGGCTTCGTTGCGCAGGGCCTGCCGGATGTACAAACCATCGATCATCGCAGCCAACCCTTGGGCAACTTCTGGGGCCGAATTGCCAACCAAGGGGCGCAGATTGAACACCAGATTCGAATGCAGGCGGCGTTGATAGACGCGCAAAAGCCGCCCAGCTTGGCTTGAATTTTGTGCAAGCACATAGAAATTCAGCCACGCGCTGATGACTTCTGGCTGGAAATTTTCTTCGGAAAAGCTGGCACGGATGATCGCCTCGATCCGCTCATGAGGCGTTTTTGCGCCCTGCAATTCCACCTTAACCGAGGCGCCGAAAACTGCCAAAATATGACGCATCGCGGCAAGGAAGATGTTGTCTTTGCTGCCAAAATAGTGATGCGCCAGCGCACTGGACATACCCGCGCGTTTGGCGATCTGACCGACCGTCACCTCAAGCGAACCCGCCTCGCCGATTTCGGCGATCGTGGCCTGCACCAGCGCACTTCGGCGGATGGGCTCCATTCCGATCTTTGGCATCGATCCTCTCAAAGCAGTTGTATTTCGAGGTAGGGCAGTTTTAATTAACTCGTCAATCAAAAAAACAGGGAGCTCAACATGCATCTCAAATCCACAGTTTCAGCCGCGGCGCTGGTTCTTGTTGCCGGACAAGCCTTGGCAAATTGCGAAGAAGTCGTGTTTTCTGATGTGGGCTGGACCGACATCACAACCACCACTTCCGCCACCAAACAGGTGATCGAAGCCCTTGGTTATGACGTCGACGTCAAGGTTCTGTCTGTGCCAGTGACCTTTGCCTCGCTTGAAAGCGACGATGTAGACATCTTCCTTGGCAACTGGATGCCTGCACAAGCTGGCGCAATCGGCCCCTATCTGGATAGCGGCGAGATTGAATCGGTTGCCGTAAACCTTGAAGGCACCAAATACACGCTGGCCGTGCCCGCCTATACATACGAAGCTGGCCTGAAAACCTATGCAGACATCGCCAAGTTCCGCGACGAGCTGGACGAAAAGATCTACGGCATTGAGCCCGGCAACGAAGGCAACGCCTATCTTGTAAGCCTGGCCGAAGCGAACACTCACGGTCTTGGTGGTTTCGAGGTGGTCGAAAGCTCCGAACAGGGGATGCTGGCACAGGTTGGCCGCGCCGTTAAGAAAGACGAACACGTCGTCTTCCTTGGCTGGGAACCGCACCCGATGAACTCCACCTACGATCTGAAATACCTGACCGGCGGCGAAGACTTCTTTGGCGGTGAAGGCGTCGTTCACACAGTAACGCGCAAAGGTTACGCCGAAGAGTGCCCGAATATCGGCAAACTGCTGGCCAACCTAAAATTCAGCCTGCCGATGGAAAACGAAATCATGGGCAAGATCTTGGTTGATGGCGAAGAAGCCGATGACGCGACCATGGCTTGGATGAAGGCGAACGGTTCGGTTCTGGACGCATGGCTTGACGGTGTGACCACCAAAGACGGCCAAGACGGCCTTGCCGCTGTAAAAGCCGAATTCGGCCTTTAATCACAAAATCGGAAACGCCCGCCCCATCTGAGGCGGGCGTTTCACCATGACGACTAATAACAACAGGGGTGACGGATGGACTGGCTGACAGACCATAAAATACCGGTCGGAAAAACGGCGAAGACCGTGTTCGACTGGCTCCAAGATCATGGCGCGGGCTTCTTTGACGGGCTTGCCGCGATGATGGAGGCGCTGATCGACGGGATTTTGTGGATAATGCAAACGCCCCATCCGCTGGTCGTGATCGGCTTCTTCGTTGCCTTGGCGTGGTATCTTCAACGCAGCTGGAAAACCGCGCTGTTCGTGGCGCTGGGGTTTCTGTTCATCCTGAACCAAGACTATTGGGAAGAAACGACTGAAAGCCTAACGCTGGTCCTGTCTGCCTGCGTCGTCTGTATGGCTGTGGGAACACCCATCGGCATCGCCACAGCCCACCGCCCGCGGCTGTTTCAGGCGATCCGCCCGGTGCTGGACCTTATGCAAACCCTGCCTACATTTGTTTATCTGATCCCGGCGATTGTGTTCTTTGGCATCGGCATGGTGCCCGGCCTGATCGCCACGGTGATCTTCGTTCTGCCTGCCCCGATCCGGCTGACACATCTTGGCATCAGCTCTACCCCCACCGCGTTGCTAGAGGCCGCGCGGGCATTCGGCGCGACCCCGCGCCAAACGTTGTGGAAGGTCGAACTGCCCTATGCCCTGCCTCAAATCATGGCTGGTCTGAACCAAACCATCATGCTTTCGCTTTCGATGGTGGTTGTCGCCGCGCTGGTTGGGGCCGATGGGCTTGGCGTGCCTGTGGTGCGCGCCCTGAACCAGGTGAACACCGCGCTTGGATTTGAAAGCGGTTTCATCATCGTGGTCGTCGCGATCATTCTGGACCGTATGCTGAGGATGGAACGCAAATGACCAAAGCTGTTGAATTCGACAACGTCTCCATCGTGTTTGGCGACAAGCCTGAAGCGGCCCTGCCCCTTATGGACGCCGGCCAATCCCGCGCCGAGGTGCAAGAGCAAACATCCCAAGTTCTGGGCGTTCACGACTGTTCGCTAAGCGTGGATGAAGGCGAAATCCTTGTGCTGATGGGCCTGTCCGGGTCTGGCAAATCCACCCTGCTGCGGGCCGTTAACGCATTGAACCCCGTCGTGCGCGGCGAGGTGCGGATTAACGATGGAGACCAGATGGTCAGCATCACCCACACCGCCCCCGCCGATCTGCGCCGCCTGCGCCAAACGCGGGTTGCTATGGTGTTTCAGCAATTCGGTCTGCTGCCTTGGCGCTCGGTCCGCGAAAACGCAGGGCTTGGGCTGGAACTGGCAGGCCTTAGCCGGAAAGAGGTTGCCAAACAGGTCGACAAACAGCTTGCCCTTGTGGGCTTGTCTGACTGGGCGGAACGCAAGGTCGGCGATCTGTCAGGCGGCATGCAGCAACGTGTTGGCCTTGCCCGTGCCTTTGCCACAGACGCGCCCATCCTGTTGATGGACGAACCGTTTTCCGCGCTTGATCCGCTGATCCGCACCCGGCTTCAGGATGAATTGCTGGACCTTCAGAACGAACTAAAGCGCACGATCATCTTCGTTAGCCATGATTTGGACGAGGCGTTCAAGCTGGGCGACCGTATCGCGATTATGGAAGGCGGGCGCATCGTTCAATGTGGCACGCCGCGTGAAATCTTCTCGGCCCCGGCGAATGAGTACGTGGCCGATTTCGTCGCCCATATGAACCCACTTGGCGTTCTGTGTGCGCGTGACGTGCTACAACCCAGCACCGGCGCCCACACACAGACAGTGACAGCGAATGCACGAATTCAAGACGTCATGGCGCAACTGGAATCGATGGACGGTGCCGTGGGGGTAACGGAAAACGGCGCGCTGATTGGCGAGGCCACGAAAGACACCGTTCTGGCGGCGTTGATCAAGTAACGACAAAATCCGCGCGGCGGGAGTGTTCGACAACCTGCCGCGCGTTTGGAATATCGTTCCCCATCGCGCGGGCCTTTGCCTGTTCGGGGGAATGGCCGTGATCCAGCCAGCGTTGGATCAACCGCCGCTCAAGCTCCTCCATCGGCACATCAAGAAACACGGTGGCATCCCAATGCTGCGCCAGATCGGCCCAGATCGGGCGATCCAACAAAAGATAGTTCCCTTCGCACAACACGATCTTCGCCTGTGCGGGGGCAACACCTGCGCCAGCGCGGGCAAGATCAAGTTCGCGATCAAAGGTGGGATAGATGACATCGCCACCCGCCGACAGCCGGGTAATCAAGTGGCGAAACCCCTCGGCATCGAACGTCTCGGGCGCGCCTTTGCGGGCGAATAGGCCGCGTTCTTTCAGTACCGTGTTGTCCAGATGAAACCCATCCATCGGCACAACGCAGGCATCAGGGCCGATAGCCTTGGCCAGCGCCTCTGCGAGGGTTGATTTTCCACTGCCGGGCGCTCCGGCAATGGCAACGATTATGCGCCCCTGCCCTTGGGCAAGGGTGATCAGGCGGTCGGCCAATGCCTCGCGCCTGATCTGGTTCATGCGGCCACCGCTTCGGCGGGCGGTTCTTGCGCGCCAGTCATAAAGGCCACCGCGTCGGACATGGTGTAATCCTTCGGGTTGATCGTACACAGACGACGACCCAGACGATGAACGTGGATACGATCGGCCACCTCAAACACATGCGGCATGTTGTGAGAGATCAGCACAATCGGCATCCCGCGCGAACGAACGTCTTGGATCAGCTCCAACACTTTGCGGGATTCCTTTACGCCAAGGGCCGCTGTCGGTTCGTCCAAGATCACAACGCGCGACCCGAACGCCGCAGCGCGGGCAACAGCAACGCCCTGTCGCTGACCACCCGAAAGGGTCTCAACCGCTTGGTTGATGTTCTGGATCGTCATCAGGCCAAGTTCATTCAGCTTTTCACGCGCGATGCGCTGCATCTCTTTGTTATCAAGCATCTTAAACATGCTGCCC
Organism: Actibacterium lipolyticum; assembly: GCF_900184935.1. Taxonomy (GTDB): domain Bacteria; phylum Pseudomonadota; class Alphaproteobacteria; order Rhodobacterales; family Rhodobacteraceae; genus Actibacterium_A; species Actibacterium_A lipolyticum. The sequence goes on from NZ_FXYE01000002.1 coordinate 1,427,514, forward strand.
ATCACGCCCGAGCGGCGGATTTCGCGCCCCATGAACATGTTGTCCGCAATCGACAACGCGGGCGAAAGCGCAAGGTTCTGATACACCGTTTCGATGCCAGCCTCACGTGCTTCAAGCGGCGAGTTGAAGTGGAACGGTTTTCCGTCCAACCACATCTTGCCCTCGTCCACGTTCGTCGCGCCCGAGATAGCCTTGATCAGCGATGACTTACCAGCGCCGTTATCACCGATGACGGCCAAGATCTCTCCGGGGTACAGATCGAAATCGGCGTTGTTCAATGCGGTTACACGGCCATAGCGTTTGACCAGCCCACGCGCCTTAAGAACGGGTTCCACTGCAGGGTTCATGCCGAAACCTTTCTGATCCATTGGTCAATTGCGACCGCGATAATGATAAGCCAACCGATGGCGAACACTTGCCACAGAACATCCACGCCCGCCAAACGCAGGCCCGACTGAAACACACCCACAATCAACGCGCCAAACAACGCACCCATGATGGATCCGCGCCCGCCGAAAAGGGAAATGCCGCCAATCACAACAGCCGTGATCGACTGAAGGTTGCCTTCGTAAAACGACTGCGGAGAAACCGAACCAACACGCCCGATGGACGCCCACGCGCCGATGGCACAGACGAACCCGGCCAGTGCGTAAACAGACACCAGCGTGCGGTCAGTCCGAATACCGGCCAGCTCTGCCGCCTCTTTATCGTCACCGATTGCGTAAACGTGGCGGCCCCACGCAGTTTTGTTCAGCATGTACCACAGGGCAACAAACACAACGACCATCAGGATCGAACCATAGGTCAGGCGCGCACTGCCAAGAGCGATGTTGTTGCCAAAGAACTTCAGCAACGGCGCGGCACTGTCGATGTCTTGCGACCGAATGGATTGCGCACCCGACAGCCACAGGTTCAGCGCGAAAAAGATGTTCCACGTGCCCAGCGTAACGATAAACGGCGGCAGCTTAATGCGCGTCACCAACAGGCCATTCATGATCCCAGCCGCAGTACCGCCAACAAATGCGACCAAAAGGGCCAGCGGCGCCGGTACGCCCATTTCAACAGCAAGCTTGCCCGAGATAACCGACATCAACACCATGATCGCGGCCACCGAAAGGTCGATACCTGCGGTCAGGATGATCAGGCTTTGCGCCGCAGCAAGGATGCCGATGATCGAAACCTGCTGGATAATCAATGAAAGGTTAAATGGCGAAAAGAAACGTGATCCGGCCAACAGGCCAAACACAACGACACTTGCTAACAATACAATGACAGGAACCATCGTCGGGTTCCCGTGAAGGAAGTGCTGTATTCGATCCAGGAAGGATTTTTCTTTCGTGTCAAAGGAGGCCACGCTGGTATCGCTTTGGTCCAACGCTTTTTCAAAATCCTGCTTTGGACTGGCCGCGCTCTCTGCACCGCTCATAACATTCTCTCCAGACGGAAATTAGGTGTTCAGGTTACATGATTCCGCCGGCTTGCGGGGAATCCGTGTTAAAACGGGCGGCCGAAGCCGCCCGCAATGCCAAGGCTGGGAGTGTGAATTCAAACCTCGGCGGAGGGATTAGCCCCAGCACATCTCCAGGCCTTCGGCCGAAGTGATCGACGGAATGCCATCAACTGGAGTGTCTGTAATCAGCTGGACCCCGGTGTTGAAGAAATCCAGACCAGGAGTGTTCTCTGGCTTCGCGCCACCGTCTGCGAAGGCTTTGATCGCTTCGATGCCTTTGGACGCCATCAACAGTGGGAACTGCATGGATGTCGCGCCAATAACGCCGTCTGCAACGTTTTGAACGCCCGGGCAGCCGCCATCAACGGAAACGATCAGCGCATCACCTTCTTTACCGAAAGCTTTCAACGCCTCGTATGCGCCAGCAGCAGCCGGTTCATTGATCGTGTAAACCACGTTCACGCCCGGATCTTTCTGAAGAAGGTTTTCCATCGCGGTGCGACCGCCCTCTTCGTTGCCGTTGGTGACGTCGTTGCCAACGATACGCGGATCATCTTCGTCGCCGATGTCTTTGGGGTCTTTCACGTCAACACCAAAGCCGGTCAGGAAGCCCTGATCGCGAAGGTAATCGACCGAGATTTCAGAAGCGTTCAGATCAAGCAGCGCGATTTTCGCATCAGCAGACGCATCGCCCATCTTCGCCTTCGCCCATTCACCGATCAGAACGCCAGCTTTGAAGTTGTCTGTCGCGAAAGTCGCGTCTGCCACATCAGCCGGTTCAAATGGCGTATCCAGCGCGATCACCAGCAAGCCAGCTTCGCGAGCCTGTGTAACGACTGGCGCAAGCGCGCGGCTGTCGGAAGGAGTGATCAGGATGCCTTTGGCACCCGACGCGATGCAGGTTTCAACAGCGGCGATCTGTGTTTCAACGTCGCCATCCAGTTTGCCAGCAAAGGTTTGCAGATCGATGCCGTTTTCTTCGGCGCCTTTCTGGGCACCTTCCTTCATTTTCACGAAGAATGGATTGGTATCGGTCTTTGTGATCAGGCACGCACCAATCGAATGGCTTGCAGCTTGTGCGCTACCCGCGCTGATCATCATGCCAACAGCGGCAGCGCCAGCCAGTTTGGCCTTAAGGCTAAATTTCGTGTTCATAGCAATCCTCCCGAGATTTGCATTCAACAGAGCGCTGCAGTCCCCCACGAGCGCCCAAAGAGCGCCGGTTTCCCAGTTCTCCTTGGTAGCAAAACAAACCGATTCTGCAGGCAACTGTCAATAAATAAATCACTCTTATTTATTATTGACAGTGACCCCTTCCGTGCTCAAAGATCGTTGGAATTCAATCGGTGCGGTGCGCCCAACTGACCCAGAAAAGAAACGTAAGCCAATGAAAGAAGACAGCAATACTGCACCAGCGAGCGGCATTCGCGGCTCCAACCAAAGCGGTATGCGCGCCTATAACGAACGGCTTGTACTCTCTTTGATCCGTCAGAATGGCGCGCTGCCCAAAGCGGAAATCGCGCGTATCTCTGGTCTTTCGGCGCAAACGGTCTCTGTCATCATGCGCGCGCTAGAGGCAGACGGGTTTCTGGAAAAAGGAGAGCCAATTCGCGGCAAGGTCGGGCAACCCTCCGTTCCGATGAATCTTGCAAAAGGTGGCGCATTCTTCTTCGGCCTGAAAGTCGGGCGGCGAAGCCTGGAAATGATCCTGATAAATTTTCTGGGCACGGTCATCGGCCGCGTGCACCTTACGCATCCCTACCCCACTCCCGACGGTGTCGTTCGGTTCACCAATGACTCCATCGGCCAACTGCTGGATCAGCTAACACCGGAAGAACGCAAACGCGTGGCTGGGTTGGGCATCGCTATTCCATTCCGGCTTTGGGATTGGTCCGTCGCGCTTGGCTTGGAACAAACCGATATGGAAGCTTGGCGCGAGCGCGACATCCGTGCCGAAATCGCGCAAAATTGGAACTTTCCTATTTATCTTCAGAACGACGCCTCGGCGGCGTGCGGTGCTGAACTGGTCTTTGGCAAAGGCGAAACCCCACGCGACTTCTTGTATTTCTACATCGGGTTCTTCGTGGGTGGCGGCGTGGTCTTGAATAGAAGCCTTTTCACCGGCCGGTCGGGCAATGCGGGCGCGTTAGGCTCTATTCCCATTGGCGTGACGGGCAAAAAGGCACGGTTGTTGGTTGATGTCGCCTCTCTCGCGACACTGGAAACGGCCATTATCGCGACCGGCGGTGATGCGAACATCCTATGGGAACCACCAAAGTCATGGTCTGTTCCGGCCGACATCCTGCGCGATTGGGTTGATGATGCGTCTTCCGGCTTGGCCTTTGCAATTGCCGCCGCAGCGTCGGTAATGGACTGTGAATACGCCATGATCGACGGCTGGCTTCCCGAAGAAGTCCGGGCAGAGCTGGTACGTCAAACCGAACAGAAGCTCACGGATCTGGAAATCGCGGGCATTGAAAAACCCCCAGTCCTAGAGGGCACCATCGGCACCAGTGCCCGCGCGCTTGGTGCGGCCAGCCTTCCGCTTTCTGATCGCTTCTTGGTCGATCAGAACGCGTTGCTGAAGGCATAACCCAACTTGCGCCGTCGATTTGCAAGGCCCTAGACCTTGTGAAACCGTATCTCGAAGACTGCGCCGGGGTCGTTCGGGCGCACGTTCAGCTCTGCGCGATAGATATCCAGTATCGCCTTGGTAATCGCCAACCCCATTCCCGTTCCGCCCATATCGCGGCGGGTCGTGAAAAACGGATCAGCCACCCGGTTGGCATCGCTTGGCGCCAACCCGTTGCCATTATCCGCAACCCTTAGCACTCCTTCGGAATAGGTGATGCGCACCTCATCCGCACCATGCTGCTGCGCATTTTGCGCCATGTGGTACAGCACCATCCGGCCATGTTCGGCCGAAATCGGAAGCGTGACGCCACTTAAACCCTCGGCCAAGACCGCAAGCCCCTGAAGGTCGGGCATCATATCCATCAATCGGCCCGGTCCGCCCGGCTGCTGCCCCCGCATTTTCGTCATCTCACGAAGCCGGCCAAGCAAGGTGTTCATACGGCTTGCTTCTGATCGGATGTTGCCCAGCAATTTTTGACGCTGTTCCGCAGGTAGGTCTTCCAGTTCCAGCAACTCCGCAGCCCCAGAAATGGCAGTGACTGGGGATTTCAGCTCGTGCGTTACATGGTCCGTGTAAATCGAAAGCTCTTGCGCATGTTGAGAAAGCGTATCCGCCATCGAAAGGACACTCTCCCCCAGTTCAGCCAGTTCTTTGGTCCCGTAATGCGCCGAAACCTGCGACGGAGATGTCTTGCCCTTGGCAATCGCAGAGGTGTTGTTCTTAAGCGCGTGAATCGGGGCCGATAGCAGCCGCAACAGCAGAAAACCAACCAGCGCCGTGCCAGAAACAGTCGCCGCGACCATGATCAGAAACCCAGCCCTTTCACGATACAAGAACTTGTTCAAATTGGTTGGCGTCCGCGACAAGTAGACCACGCCAATGACACGGTCGTCCGCGATGACAGGATAGGTCACAAAGACACGGAACTTCGTATCCCTGCTTATCGAAGTCAGCGGATGGGGGTCATAATCCTGTTCTCTTGCGCGTAGAATCGAGCCGACCTGACCACCAAGCGCCGACTGCACCTCGGTTAGGGTGGCGAATGAACGTCGCTCCTCTCCGCCAATGTTGGAACCGGTGTCATCCAGAAAAACCACACCCGAAAGCGTGGTTTTTCTTGCCCCGCGCGCCAGATCGATCATCAAAGGATAGATCGCCGCATATCGCGGGTCAGCCGTGGTTTCGTCTGGTACGCCGTCCGGGCGCGGGGCATGCAATCCATCAGCCTGAAGACTTAGCCCCGGCTGCGCGGGGTGAAAATCCGCCCCCCAATGGGCCTTAAGTTCCTCATTCAGCGGCGTGCCGATCATGGGGCCGTCCAAGGCCTGAAACGCGTCGGAAAAGGCCTGTGCATAAATGGCCCCCTGTTCGATCAAGGCCGCCTCTGTCGTGCGGATAAATTGGTTCGACGTCAGGCGCATCGCCAAAAGCGTCACAACCGGAATCGCGATCAGCAACGCGCAAACCGCAAAAACAACCAAGATCAACGGAGGGCGCCATTTTTTGCGAACTTGCGTCACAGCGCGCATCCGCCCAACTTCACACCAACACCGTGAACCGTGACGATGACTTCGTCGCACCCCAGCTTGGCCGCCTTTGCGCGTATGTTGCGGATATGACTGTCCAAGGTACGCCCGGACATATCGGTGTTGCCGCCGTAAAGAGCATCAATCAACTGGTTGCGGCTATGGACCTGCGCAGCGTGGGTGGCAAGATAGGCCAGCAGCGCGAATTCCCGCGCCGTCAGCGCCATTTCTTCGCCGCCAAGCGTTGCAAGATGGCCTTCGCTTTCGATCTTCAGCGCACCATGTTTTAACGCCCGCGCCGGATCTGGTTTGCCCCTGCTTAGAATGGCCTTGATCCTTAGAACAAGTTCACGCGGGCTAAACGGTTTTGCCACGAAATCATCCGCGCCAAGCTGAAACCCCAACACGCGGTCAATCTCGTCATCTCGCGCTGTCAGAAACAGGATCGGCACGTTGGATTTGGCGCGAATTGCCTGACAGCAATCAAAGCCATCCATATGCGGCATCCCGATATCAAGCACGACAAGATCAACCTCTGTGCGCCCAAGTTCCGTAAGTGCGGCTTGCCCGTTTGAAACTTCGACCACTGTATTCCCTGCACTTTCCAGTGCGATGCGAATGATGTCACGGATATGAGGGTCGTCGTCAGCAATCAGAATACGGTGTGCCATAAGTTACGTTTTAACCCGCTTGATTGGTGTGTCCAGAAACAACTCATCCGTACGCCGGCGCCGCAGGCCCAAAAGGGTCATCACCGCCGTCAGCAAAAGGCCCAACAACGTTTCTGGTTCAGGCGAAGAAGACCCTGAGAAACCGGATGGGTAGGCCTGTTTGCTAACGCCCGACACCATGGGCAGCGGAACACCAACAGGCTCTGCCGCGGCTCCGCTGCTATTCACAACCGTTTGCGAGACTGCGACAAACGACGTGTTCTGAGTTTGCAGCGAAAACTCTAACCCCAGCTTTGTAATCTCATCATTCGCGAGGTCGGGGTTTTCGCCCACAGCGACCTGACGTGTCAGCGAAGAGATTTTGTTGCGCGCCCAAATCAACGGCAATGCGGTGTGCTCAGGCTTGCCAGTGGTCTGGATCGTGACCGGCATCTGGGCGACCCGGCCCTGAACAACCCCTTTGACGTGAATTGTGTTCTCTCCGGCACCGTCGTGGCGGGCATAGATGCGCAGACTGTTACCATCGAACAGATCGGGCAAGTGGCTTGGCGTCACTCCTGTTACGTTCAACTCTCCCCAATCAATCTGAATGTCCGTCAGGATGGGGGTTTTCAGGTCTGCGGCCAGATCGCGTGCAACCTCTTTCGCTTTTTCATCCACACCGACATAACGCGCGTATCCATGGCCCTCGTCCGCCATCGCGTCCAGCAGGTATCGATTGACCGAATTCCCGATCCCAAAGGCATAGATGCGCGCGCTGCCAATTCGGTTGCGGATAGTGCGCAGAACATCGGCCTCGTTCCCGATATAACCGTCACTTAGGAACACAACGATACGCATCGTGTCACGTACCGGTCGTGTTGAAAAAGCCGTCCGGATCGCGTTGTCAATTTCTGTCCCGCCGCCGCTGCTCAGCGCGCGTACATAAGCGCGCGCCTTGCGGATGTTGGCGGCGGTTGCAGGCAGGGCGTCGTTCGAAAATCGTTGGGCCGTGTTGGCGAACGGAATGATGCGGAAATAGTCCCCCGGACGCAGCCCAACCAGCGCCGCATCCATGAACGTCTTGCTTGCCGACATAGGCTCGCCCGACATCGAACCTGACGTATCAAGCACGAAAACCAATTCACGCGGGGCTGCGGTGTCTTCGTCAACCACCTTTGGCGGCTCGATCATAACCGAGATAAACCCGCCACGCTCATCAGTATGGGAAAGGGTCGCGGCCTCAAGCACGTCACCACCCAGCGAATAGCGCAGCACCAAATCACGGTTGTCCATCACCTTCCCGGCTGCAAACTGTGCGCTGTATCCGTCTTCGGTCTGGGTGATCGTCAACGGGTGCGTATCGCTGCCAAAATCTGACGCTGTTACACCGCTGGTAAAGTGCAGGTCCAAACGAACCCTGTCGGTCGCCACCTCATCAGGTACATCCAATCCGGCGACCAGTGGGTATGCTGGCACCTTGCTTACCGCCCAGGTATTCGCGGGCTGCAGCGCGTCTTCGTCCGGTAGGTCAGCGAATTCATCGGGCAAGCGTGTGCCGTCATAGCGCGGGCCAACGATCATCGGGATAACCAGTTCGTACTGATCATCAATCTTTGGCACCATCTGAACATATCGCAGCACAACCGTCACCGGCTGGCCCGGCATAAGGTTCGCAATCCGCTGCGTGAACATATTCGGGCGGTGTTGGGTCAAAAGCGCTGCGGATTTGCCCTCGACGGCGGCTTGTTCGAATTCGGCCTGCGCCTTTGCCTTCTCACGAATTCGGGCCTGAATGATTTCGTCACCAACGCGCATCTCCATCGCGTAGATCGCGGCGTTCTGGTTCAGCGGAAACAGATACTCGGCCTCTACGGGCACAAGCGACGGGTTTTCAAACACCTGAGTAATCTCAACCGTAGACATATCGCCTTCGATGGTGACCTTCAGCGTGCTGTCCAACATCGGAAGGTCAAACGTGCCACCGTCCGCCTTGCCAAGAATGCGCCCGGCGACGTCCTCCATATCGGATGCTGCACGGACGGGGTGCGCAAAGAAAACCATAACGGGCAACAAAACGAAAAACAGTCTCATGGGGTCCTCACTTGGTTAAATATCAAGGGCGGCAAGTACCGCGGTTTCAAAATCACCCTGCGCATCCGCAGGAAGGTTTTTCGGGGTGATACGTTGAATGGATTGCCAGTTGCGCGATGACCCGTTCAGCCAGCTCCACACGGCTTCGCCGACGCTGGCGGTTTTGTGGCCATTCTCTGAAACGAAGCTAACGGCGACCGTCCATACGCGGCCATCGGGGCCGGTTGCCTCGTAGACAGAGGTTGGAATTGGGTCGAACCGTGTCCCTAGGAAACGCACATCGAATCCCATGCCAAGCAGGCAGGTCGCCGGAGAATGCAGATGGCGAAGCGGCGAACCCGTGCGCACGACGTTCACGCCAAGGGGGCCGAATTGTACCTTTTGTGCCGTGCCGCCATAGGTCGTGAAATAGGTCCGTTCGGTATCGCTCAACGCCACAGACTGCCCACGATACCCAAGCAACTGAACAGGCATTTCGATATTCGCAACCGGCTTTGAACGATCAACAGGTTTGCGCGGGGCGTTCAGGATCATCATCGCAGCACACAGCGCCGCCAAAACGACCGGCACGTGAAACCTGCGCGGGATGGGCGCGCAATTTGTCCGCCGAAGGCTGATCGGGGCTGGCTTTGGGCGATAGGTCAACATCACCGGCAACACCGACAGGGCCAGCGACAGCAACCCGATGCCTTCGTGCAGCACCGGCTCCATCGTATCGACGCCCAAGGCCAATCCCGATGCAAGCAACGAAATACGCAGGCCATTCCCAAGGATGCTGACGGCCACAATGGCCACCCCACCCGTAATCGCCGCGATTAGCCGTGGGCGGTAAAGAACGTTCAGAAAGGCCCAAAGGCTGACCATCAGCAAAAGCCCGGACGCGCCAGAACAAGGCAGATCGACCAGAACGTCATGCCCGCTGATCTGCAGGCGAACACCTTCACACAGCAGGTCAGGGAAAAATGGCGAAAGCATTCCACAGGCCAGCTCGGCCGAGATTATCTGCATGGGAAAGCCCGCGACCCTTTGCAGGATCGGCCCAAGCGGCAGCGCGAACAGAAAGAAGACCGCCAACCAAAGTGGGGAAAGCGCGAACTTGCGCTGATCAAGCCGAAAGAAGGTTGCCAATGCAAAGACATCAATCGCCAACGCCAAGGCGCTAAGGATGTTGATTGCCAACATCTGACCGCCAAGACGGCAAGCCGCCGCGACCAGAAAAAACGCAAACGCGCGCCGGGCTGGCGGGGCACCCGCCGCCGGTTTATGTGCCAAAGACAGCCCAATCAGGCCTGCAATCACCACACAATAGAACGCCCCATAGGATTGATACGAAGGGTCGCGCCAGCTGGTCATCAGCCACTTGATGGGTTCGATGGCCAACATAGCCGACGCAAGGGTCAGGCCGATCCAAAGCGGGGTGTCGTGTTTTTGTTCCATGCCCTGTTTTCACAAGGCTACGTGCAAACCCGGTTGGGATGTCGTGCAGGATTTGTGCAGAACCCGCTCTACACGTGTCTCCGCAAGTTGCCGTAAGGCTTAGTCGCGGCTTTGCCCGCGGCGCATTAAGGCCCCAATACGCAAGGTAGTTCCCGTTTCAGGGCGCGACCGGGTGCGTAGAACCGGCCGGTTTTCAGAAACGCTACCACTGCCTTCGCGGAACAGAATGTACAAACCACTTGCGATAATGATCGCCGCGCCAACCGCGGTTGGCAGGTCCAGTGTTTCGTCGAAGAACAGATACCCAAACAGCGTCGCCCACAGAATCTGCGAATACTGCATGGGGGCCACTACGACGGCCTCGCCCTTCTTATACGCTCCGATGATGCAGAGGGTGGCCAACACGGCGAACCCCGCAATCAAAGCCAATCCGCCAAGATGTTCGATCGGCATCGGGCGATAAACAAGCGGCAGGGCCGCGCCCATCACCACGACGTTTCCGATCATCGGATAAAGCAAAAGCACAAGACTGCGTTCTTCGTGCCCGATTTTGCGCACGATGATCGACGCAAACGCCGAACCGACTGCCGCCGCTAGTGCCGCCAGATGCCCTGTGCCCAGCTCGGACTGGCCGGGGCGAAGAACCACCATGACGCCGATCAAACCCGCGATAACAGCCAACCAACGGCGCAATCGCACAGTTTCACCCAGCAACGGAATCGAAAGGATGGTGATCAACAACGGCGTCGCAAAAAGGATGGCATATGTCTGCGCCAGCGGCAGAACCGAAAACGCATAAAACGCGGAAAAGCCCGTGATGATAACCGCCACAGTGCGAAACGCCGACCACCAAGGATGGCGCGCGCGCAGACTTCCGCCCGAAGAATCACGGATCAGCATCAGCAAAACCAGCGGAAAGCCCAGCAACACGCTAAAGAACACGATCTGGATCGGGGAATAGTGCGCGCCAAGCACCTTTACGATCACGTCATGCGTCGCGAAAATGGCAAAGCCAGCCAGCGCTAGAAGCGCACCTTTTGCATTCGCGCCAAGCATGCGCATCTCCTGATCATGGGTGTTAACGCAAACACTCTTTCCGAAACTTTTCCCCTGTTCAAGAGGAAGCCAGCAAGAGAATTGATGCGCGGAAATTAAAAAAGCCCGGGCGCGATTGCGACCCGGGCTTTCAAGTCTTTGTCGCCAGTGTTTACAGGCTTGCGTCCAGCTTTGCGATAACGGCATCGCCCATCTGCGAAGTCGTCGCAGGATCAACACCATCTGCCTGCATCAGATCCGCCGTGCGGACACCGTCGGCCAAAACAGCTTCGACAGCTTTTTCAAGACGAGTTGCCTCTTCGCCCTGATCGAACGAATACCGCAGCGCCATGGCGAAGCTAAGGATACATGCGCAAGGGTTCGCCTTGGCTTGGCCAGCGATGTCGGGCGCGGAACCGTGTACGGGTTCGTACAACGCTTTTGGGCGACCATTGGCCATCGGCGCACCAAGCGAAGCAGACGGAAGCATACCCAGCGAACCGGTCAGCATCGCGGCGGCATCGGACAGCAGATCACCAAACAGGTTGTCCGTTACGATAACGTCAAACTGCTTTGGCGCGCGAACAAGCTGCATCGCGCCCGCGTCTGCGTACATGTGGCTAAGTTCAACGTCGGGGTATTCGGCGTCGTGCACTTCCTGCACCACATCGCGCCACAGGATGCCCGATTCCATCACGTTGGCCTTCTCCATGGAGCAGACCTTGTTGCCGCGCTTGCGCGCCAGCTCAAACGCAGAGCGTGCAACCCGCGCAATTTCACTTTCGGTATAGCGCTGGGTGTTGATGCCCACACGCTCGTTGCCTTCTTTGATGATGCCGCGCGGCTCACCAAAGTAGATACCCGAAGTCAGCTCGCGGATGATCATGATGTCCAGCCCGGCAACGATATCCTTCTTCAAAGAAGAGAAATCTGCCAACGCGTCAAAACACTGCGCAGGGCGCAGGTTGGAATAAAGATCCATCTCTTTGCGCAGACGCAGCAGGCCGCGTTCAGGCTTAACGCTGAAATCAAGGTTGTCGTATTTAGGGCCGCCAACGGCGCCCAGAAGAACTGCGTCAACCTCTTGCGCCTTCTCCATCGTCTCGTCTGTCAGCGGGGTGCCGTGCGCATCATATGCCGCGCCACCAACCAGATCTTCGCTTACATCGAATTCAAGGCCGCGCTTGTCACCGAACCACGAAATAATCTTGCGAACCTCGGCCATAACTTCGGGGCCGATACCATCGCCTGGCAGGATGAGAAGGGAAGGGTTGCTCATCGTCTTATAATCCTTGTGCAAAAGGGGTCGCCTTCGCCTATCGGGTTGGGGAAAGAGGGTCAAGCCAGATGGGGTTTCAACCCCTCGGCCAACATGTCCCAAACGCGACGCAATCGGGGTGTCTGACGCATTGCTTCGTGGGCCGTCAGCCAGATCGGCAAAGGCGGCACGGGAAGTTCGGGCAAGACGCGTTCGACCAGTGGATCATAGTCGCCGATCGGCACCTGACCAAAGCCCAGCCCACAACCCGCACGCACCATTTCCCAGTAAACCGCATGATTATCGCATCGCGTTGTGAAGGCATGGCGATCAGCTTCCAGCCCGCGTTCCCGCATTCCGCATATGATCAGCTCTGATCGGTCATACCCCACCAGCGCATGATCAAAGAGGTCTGGAATACCTTTGGGCACCCCCGCCTTTTCCAGATACGTCTTTGCGCCATACACCCCCAATGGGATGTCCCCCAAATGCTGGGTCACCACATTCAACTGTTTCGGGCGATACATTCGAAGTGCGATGTCAGCCTCGCGGAACAGCAGGTTTTCCGACGTGTCGCTGGACACCAGCTCCAACTCTATCTCTGGGTGGCGGTTTCTGATTTCAGCCAGGATTGGCGGCAACAAATAGTGTGAAACCGCAACGCTTGCCGTAACGCGCACGACCCCGGAAATCCCTTGGGAATGGCCAGCGGCCGTAAGGGCCATAGCCCCGGCCGCGTCACGCATCGCGCGTGCGGGTCCCATCAGGGCGGCTCCGGTTTCGCTTAGTGCAAAGCCGCGTGGCTGTCGCAAAAACAGCTGCACGCCCAGCGCGTCCTCCATCAATCGAATCTGGCGACCTATCGTCGGCTGACTTACCCCAATCGCCCGCGCCGCAGCCGAAAGAGAGCCGCTTTCAGCAACGGCAAGGAACGCTTGAATAAGCGACCAGTCTAGCGATGTAAGCTGTCTATCCATTCAAAAATGAATACCAAACCTCAACATTTTGGCAATTCCCCAATTCTGGTGAATACCGCATCTTACCCGCAGAATTCAGAACGGAGCACATTGATGAAACCCATTGTTCTTATTCTTGGCGGATCGGGCCGGTTTGGCCGCCATATGACCAACGTCTTTTCCAAAGCAGGCTGGGATGTACGCCAGTTCAACCGCAAAACTGACAACATGTGGGATGCCGCATGGGGTGCCCAAGTGATCGTCCACGGCTGGAACCCGCCATACCCCCAATGGGCAGCCGAGGTTCCCGACATGACCAGCCAGATCATCGAGGTCGCCTCTGCCTCGGGTGCGACCGTCCTTATTCCCGGCAACGTCTATGTGTTTGGGCAGGACGCCCCTGACCAGTTTGACGAACACACGCCGCACTTAGCGACAAATCCACTGGGTCAGGTTCGCCGTGATATGGAGGACGCCTTTCGCGCATCCGGTGTGCGCTGCATCCTGCTGCGCGCAGGGGATTTCATCGATGACAGGCCGTCGGGGAACTGGTTCGACATGATCATCACCAAATCCCTGCAAAAGGGGCGGTTTGTGTATCCCGGCCCGACGGATATGCCCCATGCTTGGGCGTATCTTCCCGACTTTGCCCGCGCGGCCTTCGCGCTGATCGAAAAGCGCGAAACACTGGCAACGTTCGAAGATGTCCCATTTCCGGGCTACACCCTTACTGGCGCACAGCTGGCAAAAGGCGCGCAGCAGGCCGTCGGCCATCCGGTTCGTACATGTTGTATGAAATGGCTGCCCATCTCTGTGATCAAGCCGTTTTGGCCAATGGCGAAATACATTCTGGAAATGCGTTATCTATGGAGCAAACCGCACTATCTGGACGGCACCCGGTTTGCGCAGTTGTTGCCAGAATTTCAGCACACACCGCTGGACACGGCGCTTACCTCAGCGCTCCAGCATCACGTCCAGCCAGACCAAGCGGTGGCGTGACGCTGCCGCAGCAACCTCTGCGCCGGGATCACCCGGCGCGGGCCAGTATACGCCCGTACCTGTCACCGTCAGCTCAACCGACGGCAGCGCATAATCCACCCGCATGTTCCCCGGCCCGTTATCAGCCCAAGCCACCGTATCCTGCGCGGGGTCCCCATTGTGACCTGCATTCGCGCCAGACTGGGGTGCAAGCCGCCCACCGTCACTTTCAGGATAAAGGGCGCGCAACCTTGGGTCGGCCATAAACTCCTGCATCGCGGTGCCCAGACCATCCCCGTCAAAAGGATCAAGGTTAGCATCGCCAAGCACCACAAACGGGCCATCCGGCGCTGGTTCGCCCAACGCACCATCAAGATAGCGCATCCAAAGGCGCAGCTCGTCCCGGTTGCGCAGGCCGTTCATATCTTCGGGGCCATCGAACACTGGCGGCGTCGCGTGGAACGCCAAAATATGAATCGGCCTTCCAGCAACCAAAACCGGAACGTCCCAATGCGCGACCGATGACAACCGCTGTGTCGTATAAAGCTCTGCGGATGGGAAAGGCGCGCCGTCTTTCACGGGCAGTTCGCCACCGGGCAGATCGGCCCAAAGCAGCGCCGAAAAATCCTTAACCCCCGCCGTATCAATCGGAAACCGCGAAAGAAGGGCCATACCCCCCTCGCCCGGGAAACGGCCAAACCCTTGGGCATCCCGCGCGGAATCGGTGGTGCCGTCGCCGTCATGGTCCAAGCCCGTCCGCACCCCTGAATTCGGTCGCCCCGCGTGGATAAAGTCAAAGCTTTGCCCAGCATCGTCCAGCGCATCGATAAGGGCAGAAACCGTGGCACCGTTCAGATCATAATCGATACCCTGCAACAACAGCACGTCCGGCTGAACTTCGGTGATGACGGAAATGACGGCACTTACCTGCGGATCATCACCCGATAGGATATCGCGCAACAGTAAGCCCGGCCCGCGCCGGGACAGTTCGGTGTTGAACGTCGCAATTCGAAGTGTGTCAGCGGCCAGCGGGCTGGCCAGAAGCAGCGCGGTTAGACCGGCTGCCAGACCTGCTCTTCTTTTGGAGGAGCGGCACGGCGGCGCTGTTCGTTGATTAGGTTCGCAATTCGCTGAATCGCTATCCCGCGCATAAAGAGACTGGCAGGAAGAAGGGCCCATGCGGAAATCGTCCAAATCAAGGTCTGTGGGTTTTCAAGCGTGACAGGCTCAAAGAACAACGTCGAAAGCTTCATCACCGCCGGGAACAAGAATGGCAGCAGGAAACCAGCGGCAACGTTGAACCGGGCATCCCGCGTCAGGCGCGCAACGACATCGCCGCCCGCAGTCGGGTCAAACGTAGGAAGGTTCACCCAAACGTTGAACGCGCCATTGCCCATCGGCCAGCGCTTTACGCGGATGACGCTTGCCAGAACGACCAGCGACAGGATCGAGATGAAATAGGTCAGACCAGCCGCATTGCGCACAAGTTCCACCTGCGCCGGCGCAGCGGTGTCTGGCAGCATAAGCACAATCAGATGAACCGGGCTGTAAGGGAAATCCAACACTTGGCCAAGCAAGGCTGCGATCGCGACAACAAACTCTGTCATAGGAGAGGTTTCAATCTCTCCGCGGCAGATGACTGTCAGCAGGAACACCGCGATGAACATCGCGCCAAAGCGAACCCGGTTGAACGGCGGCGCATCGCGAAACTCGACAATCCCTGGATAGGTTGCCGAATATTCAAACAGCGTCATGGCACCGGCGAAGATCGCGACAAGCGCACCGATTTGAGTCGCGTCTGACGTGGCAGACGGCAACAACATTGCTGGCGTGGCGATCATCAACACCACTAGAAGTGCGCGCGCGATGGCGCCTATTACCTGAGCGATCAATGCACCCGTTCCCCAAAACTGGCCCGTTTGTTCGACATGATGGAATCGGTTCCATCTTACCGCAGCATCGTTTTGTGCTGGTTTTTCTTGGGCCTATGTTCCCAAGTTTTGTCTCACGTACACGGCGGACGGTTAAGAGGTACGAAAAAATTGAGACAATTTCGTGGGGAAACTGTCGCGAGTTTGCATCAAAAAAGAAATGGAAAAGGGCCGCCCGATGCGGGCGACCCAATATATTGTAGCCAGACCTAGGTTAAACCCAAGGCCGCGCAACCTGCGCTGCCGACTCGAATCGGTCAATTGAGGCAGACTTTTCCATCGTCAGGCCGATATCGTCCAACCCGTTAATCAGGCAATGCTTGCGGAACGCGTCCACTTCGAACGGGAAAACCTGCCCGTCCGAGGTGGTGATCTCTTGCGATTCCAGATCGACGGTCATGCGTGCGTTGGCACCCTTTTCCGCGTCTTGCATCAGCACGTCTACCTGCTCTTGCGGCAGGACGATCGGCAAGATGCCGTTCTTGAAGCAGTTGTTGTAAAAGATGTCGGCGAAGCTGGTCGAGATGACACAGCGGATGCCGAAATCTTTGATCGCCCAAGGCGCATGTTCGCGCGACGAGCCACAACCAAAGTTATCGCCTGCGACCAGAACCTCTGCGTCGCGGTACTGCGGCTTGTTCAGCACGAAATCAGGAATTTCGTTGCCTTCGCGATCAAAGCGCATCTCATCAAACAGGTTCACGCCAAGGCCGGACCGTTTGATCGTCTTCAGAAAGACTTTGGGGATGATCATATCGGTGTCGATATTCACAAGCGGCATAGGGGCCGCGATACCGGTGATTTTTTCGAACTTATCCATTACATCATCTCCCGCACGTCGGTCAGGTGACCGGTGATAGCAGCAGCGGCAGCCATAGCTGGGGAAACAAGGTGCGTACGCCCTTTATAACCCTGGCGCCCCTCAAAGTTACGGTTCGAGGTGGAGGCACAACGCTCGCCCTCGGCCAACTGATCTGGGTTCATAGCAAGGCACATGGAGCACCCAGCCAGACGCCATTCGAAACCAGCGTCCTTAAAGATTTCGGCCAGACCTTCTTCTTCCGCCTGTGCCCGCACAAGGCCAGAACCAGGAACGACCATGGCGCGCATGCCGTCTTTGACCTTCTTGCCCTTCAGAATGGCAGCAGCGGCACGCAGATCTTCGATCCGCCCGTTGGTGCATGACCCGATGAACACGGTGTCGATCTGGATGTCTTCCAGTTTCATACCCGGGGTCAGGCCCATGTATTCCAGCGAACGCTTGGCTGCTTCGACCTTGCCGCCTTGGAAATCGTCGGGCGACGGAACAACATCGGTGATCGGCAGCACATCTTCGGGCGAGGTGCCCCAAGTCACAACCGGCGCGATGTCTTCGCCTTTGATGGTGATGACCTTGTCAAAATGCGCGCCTTCGTCGGTGTAAAGTGTCTTCCACCATTCCAGCGCGGCCTCCCATGCGGCACCTTTAGGGGCGTGCGGGCGGCCTTTGACGTATTCAAAGGTCTTTTCGTCCGGCGCGATCAAGCCAGCGCGCGCGCCGCCTTCGATTGCCATGTTACAAACGGTCATCCGGCCTTCCATCGAAAGATCGCGGATCGCTTCGCCGCAATATTCGATGACATAGCCTGTGCCGCCAGCCGTACCGGTTTCACCGATCACCGACAGCGTGATGTCTTTGGCCGTAACACCGGGGCGCAATTTGCCGGTGATTTCGACCTTCATGTTCTTCGACTTCTTCTGGATCAACGTCTGAGTTGCCAGAACATGCTCAACCTCGGACGTGCCGATGCCGTGGGCAAGTGAACCGAACGCGCCGTGGGTGGCGGTGTGGCTGTCGCCGCACACAACAGTCATGCCCGGCAGAGTCCAACCCTGTTCTGGGCCAACGATGTGCACGATACCCTGACGAACGTCGGACACAGGATAATAGTGAATGCCAAAATCCTTGGCGTTCTTATCCAGCGCATCAACCTGAATGCGGGATTCTTCGTTGGTGATGCCGCCGGCACGGTCCAACGTGGTTGGAACGTTGTGATCTGGCACAGCGATGGTTTTTTCCGGCGCGCGCACTTTGCGGCCCGCCATACGCAGACCTTCGAACGCCTGCGGGCTGGTCACTTCGTGAACCAGATGGCGGTCAATATACAGCAAACAGGTCCCATCGTCGGCTTCGTCAGCAACGTGGGCATCCCAGATTTTATCATAGAGTGTCTTCGGGGCGGTCATTTTGGTCCTCTCCCGTGGATATTTTCTGAATTTTGTGAAGGCAGGGATATGGGCACGCCTTATAGGCGGGCGAGCACCGTCAGCGTCGCGCCGAAAAAGCGCCAAGGCAGCCGGGCGCGATCGTCCATGTCGAAAACCTGTTTCATGGGTGCTCAGATACTCCTTCAGACTGAGTCTATCAAGGGTATGCGCTTGTCCGCATTGAAAGAGCTGTGCAAAGTGACCCCTACCGGAGGACCAATGGAAACAGACGCCGCACCCTTAATAGAGCAGTTGCAGGGCCTGCTGACCCAAGCAACGAACTTTGCCCTAACGCTGACAACGCCGGGCTGGCGCCTATACCAAATCTGCATCATCGCGGGCCTGATCCTTGCGGCCCAGCTGTTTACGTGGCTTTTGGCCCCCCGGCTTCGCGAAAAGATGAGAGAGCTGGAAGGTTGGCCAAAGTGGCGGCTAAGGGCGCTTTTGGTGCTGCACAAACGCATCCGCTTGATCGCCTTTGTGGTGCTGGCATGGGCGGTCGTGTGGTTCCTGCGCGAAACAACATGGCCCTCGCGCAGCTATTTGGTGTCCATCGCCGCGACATTGGCCACCGCGTGGCTTTGCGTCGGGCTGGCCGCGCGATTTGTCCGAAACCAGTTCTTACGCCGCATCGTGACCTGGGGTCTGTGGATATATGTAACCTTCTACTATCTGGGTCTGATCGAAGAGGCCCGCATATTCCTGGATGGAATCGCTGTGTCGTTTGGCGACTTCCGACTCAGTGCGCTTTCCATCTTAAAAGCTCTTGTTGTAACCGGCATCTTGTTCACGATTGCGCGGATGGTGGCCCAAACCACCTCGAAACGAATCCAGACGAACGAAGATATTTCACCCTCGATGCGGGTGCTTGCGGTAAAGATGCTACAGGTCACCCTGTACGGCGCTGCGTTCTTCATCGGGCTAAAAGCTGTTGGGTTCGATCTGACCGGGCTTGCCGTGCTGTCAGGTGCCATCGGTGTTGGCCTTGGCTTTGGCCTGCAAAAGGTGGTTTCGAACCTTGTTTCAGGCGTCATCATCCTGCTGGATAAGTCGATCAAACCGGGGGACGTTATTTCCCTTGGCGAAACCTTTGGCTGGATCAATTCGCTGGGCGCGCGATACGTTTCCGTCGTTACGCGAGACGGCAAAGAATACCTGATCCCGAACGAAGATCTGATTACAAGTCAGGTGGTTAACTGGTCCCACACCAATGACTTCGTGCGTTTGGATATCTTCTTTGGCACCGCTTATGGCGATGACCCGCATCATGTGCGCGCCTTGGCGATTGAGGCCGCGAAAAGCGTGAAACGCGTGCTAAGTTCGCGCCCGCCCGTGTGCCACATCGTCGGCTTTGGTGACAGTTCCGTAGATTACATTTTACGGTTCTGGATCACCGACCCAACAGGCGGCCTGACGAACGTTCGCGGCGACGTGTTCTTGGCCCTGTGGGATACGTTTAAGGAACACGATATTTCCATCCCGTTCCCGCAACGCGAAGTCACCTTGTTAGATAGCGGCGAGACCACTACAAGCACCGCGAAAGAGTGAACTTGCAACACGCCCAGCGCCGAATGTCGCAGCGAGTTGAGATTTTGCTTTTCAAATGCTACTTTAAATCATGCCCAGCACCGGGGCCTTGTCGGTGTGTCGGTAAGGAGGACAATGTCCTGTCTCATCATGCAGATGCGGTGCATTCAAATCCCGCAACGGGCCTGCCCATGACGCAGACCCCGGTAAATGTATCAAGCGAAGAACTGCTTGAACTCATTCTCGACTCCCTGAATGACGATAAAGCCGAAGATATCGTGACAATCGACCTGCGCGGCAAAACCGCAATGGCTGATTACATGGTTATCTGCTCTGGCCGTTCGACACGTCAGGTTGCCTCGATTTCCGAAAAGCTGGCCGATCGCCTTAAGCAAGAGCTTGGGCGCATCTCTAAGCTGGAAGGAAAAGGGCAAGGCGACTGGGTTCTTGTGGATACGGGCGACATCATCGTGCATGTCTTCCGCCCTGAAGTGCGCGAGTTCTATCAGCTTGAAAAAATGTGGATGCCGACCGGCGCTGCTGAAGCCAAGGTCTGAATGCGGGTCCATATCTGTGCAGTTGGGCGCCTGAGGGCGGGTGCCGAATGCACGCTCATAGATGACTACACAACCAGATTTGACAGAACGGGAAGGGCGCTTAGCCTTGGCCCGCTTTCTGTGCATGAGGTTGAGGATAAGAAAAAGGGCGGGATGGCTGCCGAAGCCACCCTGCTGGAACGCGCCATTCCCAATGGTGCACTTATCTGCACGCTGGATGAACGCGGTAAACAGATGTCGTCGCCCGATTTCGCAAACCTTCTGGCGCGCTGGCGCGACGAAGGGCGTGGCGACGCGGCATTCGTTATCGGCGGGGCGGATGGGATTGACCCATCGCTACGCGCCAAGGCGGATGCCAGCATTTCACTGGGCAAGATGGTGTGGCCACATATGCTGGCCCGCGCGATGTTGACGGAACAACTGTACCGCGCGGCCTCTATTCTGGCTGGATCGCCCTATCACCGGGTCTAGTTGCGCAACGATACGCCGCGCCCATCGATCATGCCAAGCTGCGTACATACGCGCAAAACTGATCTGTACCCCTGCTCAATCGCGTCCTGCGTAAAGGCAGGCATCGCGCAGAACGGCAGGAAGAATGTCTTGTCGAAATGCAGCCCCTCCAGCTCTTTCAACGGGTTGCTATTGAGCTGTTCATCCAACGTATCCAACTGCACCAAGAATAACTTTCCCCGCATCCAAGACAGCGTTGGAATTGCCAACAGTCGTTCATAGACGCTGTCGGAAATTGTGGAATGCCCTGAAACCAATACGTATGGGCCCGGACGTGTGCCACCAATACAGTACCCAAGCGGCGCGGCCGTGTTTCCGGCCGACAGAGTTTTAACAAACTTCCCCGATGGATGGTTTTCGCAAGCGGTTGCAAGCAGGTTCATCCCAACCTCCCTTTTTTATTGTGTCGTCACCTTGAAAAAAAGGGGCGGATTGCTCCGCCCCAAGTTTGAATGAGGGTAGTGAGTGGTGGTCTTAGAAACCAACGACCAGAGACAGGCCGATGGTGTTGTCTGCGTGCTGAAGGCCCGGCAGAGGATCCGAGTTGTACTCGGTCCGGTAGCTTACGCGGGTCGACAGTGTGTCGGTCACTTTGAAGTTCACGCCAAAGTCGTTGGTCGCGAATGTGTTTGCCTCGGACCCCAAGATATCGGTGTCGTTGGTCAGCGAGACTGTGTCTGTCAGGCTGTAGTAAAAGCGCGACGATGCGATGAAGCCGGTTTCTGTGTCGGAATCACCTGCTTGGTATTTGATGTAACGAACGCCAGGGCCCGCCTGCAGACGCCATGTCATGTCAGGCTGGTTGATGACGCGGTAACCAGGACCAAAGCCCAAGAATGCGTCACGCTCGTTCGAAGCAAAGCCATCGTATTCAAAACGGCCCAAGCCAAAGGCATAGAATTCAGGCGTGAAGTAACGGTTAGCTTCGTATGTCGCATAGAACTTTTCTTCGTTCTTTACGTCATTTGCTTCGCCGTATTCACCAGCAAAACCAACACTGTGGTTCCACGCACCAACGCCATAGCTTAGACGACCAGCCATCGAAAGTTCGCCGCTGTCGGTGTTACCCGATGCCGCCGAAGCGGACAGTGCGACAGAGCCTTTCCAGCCCTGCTGAACGCCCAATGGGCCGTAACGCTCGCTGTCGTTACCTTTTGCCAGCTCGTCTTCTACGTCGGACGTAATGTCGTCGATACGGTCATCAAGATCGTCAATTCCAACCAGCGCGCCTTGCGCAAATACTGGGGAGGCCAAGAGCATCGCAATCGCGGATGCTGTGGCGAATTTTTTAGTGATCTGCATGGGTCTTTCCTTTCCCAACAAGGTGACCCGTCCTGCAAAGGATCGGGAGCATTTCTGCTACCCCGTGGTATATGACCCACCTATACAAAAGGAAAATTCAAAATATTTAGGCTTAGGATGAGTATCGCTTATGGATAGGGAATCTTTATTCCTCATCGAATGGCGGGGCGTCAGATAGGTCATCCCCAAGGACGCTGATGTCTTCCTCACTTAGGTCACGCAGCATTTCCATCACCTCGTCCTGCATGACGTCGATCTGCGTAACCACTTGGCGGAACGAGGTTTTTGCGGCCTCGGCGACTTCTTCGTCCAGATCTTCGCGCCAAACCATCCAGACCGGATACGGGAACCGCGGCGCGTCAGGCACCAAATGTAATCGCCCAGCATCGATGTAACGCTTGACGTATCGCGCAGGCAAATATGCGGCAAACTGTCGGTTTACGATGAACTCAGCGGTCAACGCGCCCAGTGAAAGCGTAAGTCCGGGGTTGGTAAGGTCGGGCAGATACAGCGCGTGTGCCTGCACAAACTCTGGCCCCCAATCCACAAACACATAGCGCCCGGCGATATCAAGGGTGGGGTTCGGCCACGACGCGACAAGAACCAGCTCTTCGTCGATCACCCGTTCAACGGCCAAACCGGGCCGCAGCTGGGGCGTATATAAAAGCCCCGCCTGAACGACACCTTCCAACAAAAAGCGGGTCAGGCGGTCGGGCATGCCAAGTTCCGCGCGGATGTTCAGGTCTGGCATCTGCTCGCGGAGCGCATCAATCCAGCGAAAGCCCAACCGTGGCCACAGCGAATATTGCGCGCCAATGGTCAGGCTTTTGCGAAACCCTTCGGGAATCGCCACCTGCTGGCGCGCTTCTTCCCAGATTTTGATCATGCTCAGGGCATAGCGCTCGAATTCTTGACCAGCCGCCGTCAGTTCAGCTCCAGCCTTTGATCGCGTGAAAAGCGGTCGGCCAAGTGATGCTTCCAAACGCTGCACGCGCAGGGAAACAGCAGATTGCGTGACCAACAGGCGTTCTGATGCCGAGACAAACGACCCAGTCGCCGCAACTTCGAGGAAGGTTTTGATAAGTGCGATATCCATGGCACCTATCTATAAGAATTACTCATCTCAAATCAAAACCAAATTCGTTATGCGCATTCCATTGCCTGCCGTATAGCAAAGACTGCGAAGGCGGGATGGCGGGTTTTGTGAAACCCACAGGCCGGGGAAGGGCATGATGTCCCAACACCTCATGCCCACATTCCGCCTCCGCACCGTCTGCCTGTTGTTCTTCCTTCGTCCGAGCCGTAGAAATGGCCCAACCGAAAGAGGGGCGCCTTCCATGACCATTCCGAAACCTGTCGTGCTATGTATTCTTGATGGCTGGGGAAAACGCGAAGAGCAGGAGGCAAACGCCCCCGCCCTTGCCAATACGCCCAACTTTGACCGGATCATGGGCACCTGCCCCAACGCTACGCTGATCACGCACGGGCCGGATGTAGGATTGCCAACCGGGCAAATGGGCAATTCAGAAGTCGGTCACACCAACATCGGCGCGGGCCGGATTGTGGCGATGGATCTGGGCCAGATCGATTTGGCGATTGAGGATGGCTCGTTCTTCAAAAACGACTCGTTGAATGACTTCATCGCGAAAGTGAAAGCTGCCGGTGGCACTGCGCATCTGATGGGCCTGATCTCGGACGGTGGCGTACATGGGCATATCACCCACGTTCTTGCCGCCGCCAAAGCAATCACCGAGGCCGGTCTGCCCGTCGTGATTCACGCCATTACCGACGGCCGCGATGTTGCACCGAATTCAGCCGACAAGTTCATACCCGAACTGGTCGAAAAACTGCCATCCGGTGCGCGCGTCGGGACGGTGATCGGGCGTTATTACGCAATGGACCGCGATAATCGGTGGGAACGCGTGCAAACCGCTTATGACGCGATGATCAACGCCAAGGGCGGCACCGCGCCAGATGCCGTTGCGGCCGTCGCGCAAAGCTATGCCAAAGACACCTTCGACGAATTCATCCCCGCAACCGTGATCGGGGACTATGCTGGCGTCAAAGACGGCGACGGGATCTTCTGCCTGAACTTCCGCGCCGACCGTGCGCGCGAAATCCTGCGCGCCATCGCAGAGCCCGACTTTGCCGATTTCGAAACCGGACCACGCCCGGCGCTGTCCGCGCTTTTGGGCATGGTGGAATACTCAGACGGCCACAACGCCTATATGACCACCGCCTATCCCAAGCGGAAAATCGTCAATACCTTGGGCGAATGGGTCGCCAAACAGGGCCTGACCCAGTTCCGCCTCGCCGAGACGGAAAAGTACCCGCATGTCACGTTCTTCCTGAACGGCGGCAAAGAGGTGCCAGAGGTCGGCGAAGATCGCTTTATGCCGAAATCGCCCAAAGTCGCGACCTATGACATGCAGCCCGAAATGTCCGCACCCGAGGTTTCGGACAAATTCGTGGAAGCAATCGAAAAGGGATACGACCTGATCGTCGTGAACTTCGCAAACCCCGATATGGTTGGACACACCGGCGACCTTCAGGCAGCCATGAAAGCGTGTGAAGCGGTGGATCAGGGCCTAGGCCGCGCGCTGGATGCCTTGGAAAAGGCAGGCGGCGCGATGATCGTTACTGCGGACCACGGCAACTGTGAATTGATGGTCGATCCAGTCACGGGCGGGCCACATACGGCACACACGTTGAACCCTGTTCCGGTGATCCTTGTTGGCGGGCCGACAGGGGCAACCCTGCACAAGGGTCGGCTTTCAGACCTCGCGCCAACGTTGCTGGCGCTGATGGGGCTGGAAAAGCCGGAAGAGATGACCGGTGAAAGCCTGATCAGCAGATGACACTTCGCGCCGGCCTTCTGCTTTGTGTGTTGCTGGCGCTGGGTGTCACGCCGCTTAGCGCCGAAACCGACCCCGAGCGTACCGCCCGCCGCGCGGCCCAGATGTTGGATCAAGCCGCGCTGGCCTTGAAAGATGCTGATGGCGCGCGCGACAGGGTCAGCGCCCTGACGCAAACCATCAAAGCCTATGAAGAAGGGCTGGTCGCCCTGCGCGAAGGCATGCGGCGCGCGGCCATCCGCGAACAATCTATCCGGCTGGTATTTGACGCCCAGCAAGACGAAATCTCGCGCTTGCTGGGGGTTCTTCAAACGATGCAGCGCGCGCCGGAAACGATGTTGTTGCTGCACCCGTCTGGCCCCTTGGGCACGGCACGCTCTGGGATGATTATCAGCGAAGTCACCCCCGCGCTTCAGGCGGACGCAGAACGGCTGCGCGACCAATTGGAAGAGGTCGCCCTGTTGCGCGCTCTTCAGGAAAGCGCCGAAGACACCTTGGCCAACGGGCTGAGTGGCGTTCAGGATGCGCGAACCGCCCTTTCCAAAGCCATATCCGACAGAACCGACCTGCCGCCCCGCTTCGCCGCGGATTCCGAAAAACTGCGCGCGCTGCTGGAAAGCACCGACACGCTGGAAGGGTTCGCAAGTGGCCTGACCAGCCTTAGCGAAGGGCGCGACTTGCCCCCGTTGGAACAGTTCACGGCCAACAAGGGCACCTTGCCCCTGCCCGTTCGTGGAACCATCCTGCGGCGTTTCGACGAAGCAGACGCCGCCGGCATTCGCCGCCCCGGCCTGTTGATTGCAACGCGGCCGCTGGCGCTGGTCACAACCCCTGTCCCTGCGACGATCCGTTATCGCGGACCATTGCTGGACTACGGAAATGTGATGATCCTTGAACCGGCTGGCGACACATTACTGGTTCTGGCTGGCCTTTCTGATGTCTATGGTGAGGTTGGCGAAGTTCTTTCCGCAGGCGCCCCCGTGGGCCTTATGGGCGGAACAAACCCAAAAGTAGGTGTGTTTCTTGGCAATTCTGCAAAAGGCGGTGGTAGCGACCACACAGAAACGCTTTATATTGAGCTGAGACAGGGCAACGCGCCCGTGGACCCCGCTGAGTGGTTCGGAGTGATAAAGGATTAAAACGCCATGAAGAAATTCGTGATGGCCGCGCTGGGTGGCACCCTTGCAGGCGCAGTGCTGACTACCCAAGTGGCTGGCCCTCTGATTGCGCAGCAGGCAGATAAGCAAAGCTCGGTCTATGAACAGCTTGACCTTTTTGGCGACATCTTTGAACGGATACGCGCCCAATACGTGGAAGAGGTCGAAAGCGCAGAACTGATCGAGGCCGCGATCAACGGCATGCTGACGTCGCTTGATCCGCACTCCAGCTATCTGCCGCCCAAAGACTTTGACGATATGCAGGTACAAACCCGCGGTGAATTCGGCGGTCTTGGCATTGAGGTCACGCAAGAGGAAGGCTTTGTCAAAGTCGTCTCGCCGATTGATGACACACCTGCAGACGAAGCTGGCATCGAAGCGGGCGACTTTATCACCCATGTCGATGGCGAAAGTGTTCTTGGCCTAACGCTGGACGGCGCTGTTGAGTTGATGCGCGGGCCGGTTGGTTCTGAAATTGTCATTACGGTGGTGCGTTCCGGCATCGACGAACCGTTTGACGTAACCATCACACGTGACACCATCAAACTGACCGCCGTGCGTTCGCGCGTAGAAGGCGAAACAGTCGTTCTTCGGGTCACGACCTTCAACGACCAGACTTACCCGAACCTTAAGCAAAAGCTTGAAGAGTCGATCGAAGAACTGGGCGGCATGGACAACGTAAACGGCATCGTTCTTGACCTGCGCAACAACCCCGGTGGGTTGCTGACACAGGCGATCAAGGTATCCGATGCGTTCCTGAACGCGGGCGAAATCGTTTCAACGCGGGGCCGTAACCCACAAGACAGTG
The DNA here is from genome assembly GCF_900184935.1 of Actibacterium lipolyticum. Lineage (GTDB taxonomy): Bacteria > Pseudomonadota > Alphaproteobacteria > Rhodobacterales > Rhodobacteraceae > Actibacterium_A > Actibacterium_A lipolyticum. The sequence continues at coordinate 1,454,427 of NZ_FXYE01000002.1, forward strand.
ATCGTTACAACGCCGTTGATGGTGACCTTTCCGATGGTAAACCGATGGTCGTACTCATCAACGGCGGCTCTGCCTCGGCGTCGGAAATCGTTGCGGGCGCGTTGCAAGACCACCGTCGCGCGATTGTTGTGGGCACGAAAAGCTTCGGTAAAGGTTCGGTTCAGACAGTTATGCCGCTGCGTGGCAACGGCGCGATGCGCCTGACGACCGCGCGGTATTACACGCCATCAGGTCGTTCGATCCAAGCGCTTGGCGTATCGCCCGACATCGTCGTGCCACAACCGCCACGCGTGCCCGTGACCGAGGAAGAGACTGACGCAGACACGCCCCGCACCCGGTCCGAGGCGGACCTTCGTGGCAGCCTGTCCAATGACTCGATGACCGACGATGAGCGCAAGCAGGCTGAGGAAGAACAAGCCAAAGCCGCCGAGGCCGCCAAGCTGCGCGAAGAGGATTATCAGCTCGCTTATGCGGTTGATCTTCTCAAAGGTCTGTCTGCTCTCGAAACCTCTGACTAAAAGGAAGGGGCCGGCCACGCGCCGGCCCTTTGCCCACATGACCCCAGAACAAATCTCTGAACTGCCGTACCGCCCTTGCGTTGGCGTCATGCTGATGAACGCCGATGGCGACATTTTCGTCGGCCAACGTTTCGATTCCGAAGTGGCGGCATGGCAAATGCCCCAAGGCGGCATCGACAAAGGCGAAGACCCCGAAACCGCCGCCCTGCGCGAACTGTGGGAAGAAACCGGCGTGACGGCTGACTTGGTTGAAATCGTCGGCCGCACTGGTGACTGGGTGACCTATGACCTGCCACCAGAACTTGTCGGCAAGGTCTGGAAAGGCAAGTACCGGGGGCAGAAACAGATTTGGTATCTGTTCCGCTTCCTTGGCACAGATAATCAAGTGAACATCGCCACCGAACACCCCGAGTTTTCCGAATGGGCATGGTTGCCTGCCGATCAACTGGTCGCCAACATCGTTCCATTCAAACGCGATGTTTACGCCAGCGTCGTGGGTGAATTTGCGGGGCTTATCAAATGATCCGCTTGGCTTTGACACTGTCACTTTGTCTGGCGGGTCAGGCCAATGCGCTAAGCTGTATGCGACCCGACGTGGCGCGCAGCTTTCAGTTCGCCAACGAAAGCGACAAGCTCTTTGTGCTGGCCCATGGAAAACTCATCGCCCCTGATCCTGGCCCGCGTCAACGCCCGGAAAAGAACGGACAGCATGGCGCATCCCGCAGCTATGATGCCACGTTCGAAGGTAAAGGCATCAGCCCCCGCGGCTTTGACGCGCCATTTACCGCTCCGGTCACAATTACAGAGACGTGCCTTTCGGTTTGGTGCGGAAAGGCCCCGCTGAACCAAGATGTCGTCGTATTTATTGAAAAGTCCGAAACCGGCTATTTGGTGGAGGAAGGGCCCTGTGGCGGCATGATCTTTGCCGCACCCAGCCCCACCGATCTAAAGCGTTTGACCAACTGCATGCGCGGCAAAAAATGCGAACCCATGGAGCCACAGCGTTAGCTTTTCAATGTGGAAGGCACCCTACCTGTTGAAGGTAGGGCGCGATCAGATCAGCGACCTTTAAGCAGCTTCAACAACTCTTCGGATGGATAGCCATCTGGCGTTACGCCCTTCTTTGCCTGAAAGGCGCGTATGGCGTTGATCGTGTTTGGCCCGATGATGCCGTCCACCTTGTCATCCAGAAACCCCAGCCGTGTCAGGCGGCGCTGCATCTCTTTCTTTTCGTTGAAAGACAGCGGCTTGTATCCCCGTGGCCAGTTGGCCTGAATCGCGGGCCTACCCTTTAGCCTGTCGGACAGATGCCCAACGCCAATGACATAGGCGTCAGCGACGTTGTAACGCTCGATCACGCTGAAGTTCTTGAAGATCATGAACGCCGCGCCACTGGAACCAGCGGGCAGCAAGATCGACGCAGAACCATAGTTTGGCACGGCGCTTCCGCTGACATCGCGCACGCCCAAGGATGCCCAGTCAGATGGCATTTTCTTGATCTTGCGGTTCGCCAAACCATAGTTGAAGCCACGCGGCAGACGTACTTCGACGCCCCATGGCTGGCCTTTGACCCAACCGAACCGCGCCAAATATGCCGCGGTCGAGGCAAGCGCGTCAGCCGGGTTTTTGGACCAGATATCGCGCTTTCCGTCACCCGTGAAATCCACCGCATAGGCAAGGTAGCTGGACGGGATGAACTGCGTATGCCCCATCGCGCCAGCCCAAGATCCGGTCATACCCTTGGCGGATACGTCCCCGGCTTGCAGGATTCTAAGGGCATCGACCAACTGACCTTCAAAGAATTTGCCCCGCCGCCCGTCATAGGCAAGGGTGGCCAAGGCTTCGATGGTTGGGATGTCGCCTTTGAACTCACCATAAGCACTTTCAAGGCCCCAAACGGCGGCGACGACTTCTTTATCGACGCCGTACTTGGCCTCAATCGCGTTCAGCACGCGGCTGTGTTCGCGCAATGCGGATTTGCCGTTCTTGATCCGCGTGGGCGATGCCGCGCTATCAAGATAATCCCAAATCTGTTTGGTGTATTCCGACTGGTTCCGGTCTTTCTTGATCACATCGGTGTTGTAATCCACGCCCCGAAACGCACGATCAAACACCTGCCCAGAAATGCCTTGCGCAACGGCCCGCCCGCGAAACCCATCGACCCAGCGCTGAAACGCACTGTTGGATGCTGCGACCTGCACCAGTGTTTCCGCCACGACCCGGTCAGGGCGCGCAAGCGGCTTGATTGAACTTACCTGCGAAAGCTCCGCGCGATAAACCGGAAAACGGGAGCTGCTGGCCTGCACAAGGCCAGCGCTGGACAATAGCGGTACGATCGTACCGATCAGAGCGATTGCTCTTACCCAAGACACCATGAAAAGAACCTGCTTGCTCGTTGTTTGTTTGCAAACATCCTAGCGCGAAGAACGAAACCTTCAAAGCAAGCATTCACAAAAAAGGCGGATCAACGCCGTTTTCGAGCGACCTTTCGCTTTACCTTGGCTGCTTTCTTTTTGGCTTTGCTGGGCAACCGGCGTGCTGATTTACGCCCGCCACGCGATGATCCACGCGGAAGCGTTTTGTCATCGATCGACAACAGCTCTAGCATCAGACCGCCCGTAACAGGCACTGCCTCGGCCAATCGCACGGTAACGCGCTGCCCGATCCCAATCACAAGGCCACTGTCCGCCCCCATCAGGGTTTGCGCATCCCGATCATGGTGGAAGTATTCGTTCCCCAACTCGCGGATCGGGACCAAGCCATCTGCGCCGGTTTCGTCCAGTTTTACGAACACGCCAAACCGCGCAATGCCGGAAATGCGCCCGGTGAATTCGTTACCCACGCGTTCGGACAAATAGGCCGCCAGATAGCGATCCGTCGTATCCCGCTCTGCCGCCATGGAGCGCCGCTCGGTATCGGAAATATGCGTGGCGGTGTCTTCCAGCCGCTCGATATCTTCGGGGCTTAGCCCATCTTTGCCCCAGCCATGCGCAAGGATCAGCGCGCGGTGGACGATCAAGTCGGAATACCGCCGGATCGGAGAGGTGAAATGCGCATAGCTGCGCAATGCCAAACCAAAGTGTCCGAAGTTTTCCGGGTTATAATAGGCTTGGGTCATCGACCGCAGCGTGGACAGGTTTATCAGCTCGGAAAACTCGGTGCCCATTGCCGCGTCCAGCAGCCGGTTCAGGTGTTGCGTGTGCAGGACCTGCCCCTTGGCAAGTGAAAACCCAGAGGCCGCCGCAACATCGCGCAGCGAATCCAGCTTTTCCGGCGAGGGTTCTTCGTGCACACGGAACAACAGCGGGCGGCGCATCCGCGTCAGTTCTTCGGCGGCGGCGACGTTGGCAAGGATCATGAACTCTTCGATCAGGCGATGCACATCGTACCGGTCGCGGAACTGAACCGAGGTGACCTTGCCATCCTCACCCAGTTCGATCCGCCGTTCGGGCAGATCAAGGTCAAGCGGTTGCCGCGCGGCGCGGGCTTTTTTAGTCACCTCATAGGCGGCAAAAAGTGGCTTGATGATATCATCCATCAGGGGCGCGGTTTTTTCGTTTGGCGTGCCGTCCATGGCCGCCTGCACCTCTTCATAGGCAAGGCCCGCGACCGAACGCATAAGACCACGGGTAAACCGGTGCGCGATCTTGTTGCCCGCCGAATCCAGCGTCATGCGCACGGCCATACAGGCGCGCGGCACCCCTTCGTGAAGCGAACACAGGTCGCCGGACAGACGATCAGGCAGCATCGGCACCACGCGATCGGGGAAGTAGGTAGAATTGCCGCGCTTGCGCGCCTCCCGGTCCAGCGCAGAGCCGGGGGTGACGTAATGGGCCACATCGGCAATTGCGACCCAGACGATAAAGCCGCCATCGTTCTTTGGGTCATCGTCGGGTTGGGCATAAACCGCATCATCGCGATCCCGCGCATCGGGCGGGTCAATCGTGATAAGCGGCATATCCCGCAGGTCTTCGCGGTTGCCAAGTCCGGCGGGTTTGGCTTTGTCCGCCTCTGCGATCACGTCATCGGGGAAATCATCCGGGATTCCGTGCTGATGGATCGCGATAAGTGAAACAGCCTTTGGCGCGCTTGGGTCTCCCAAACGCTCAACGATCCGCGCGCGGGGCAGCCCCATACGGGAACGGGGGCCGGATTGCTCTGCCTCGACCAACTCACCGTCTTTGGCACCATGGGTCGCGCCATCAGGCACCTGCCATTCTTTGTCGGCACCTTTGTCGATAGGTTTGATCCGCCCGCCTTCGGCGCCTTTACGGAAGATGCCCAAAATCCGATGGGGGTTTGTTCCGATACGGCGGATAAGCCGTGCTTCGTACTGATGATCGTCTTCGTTTACCTCTGTAAGACGGCCAAGAATACGGTCCCCTTCGCCCAGCGCCGGATCAGATGCGCGCGGCAAAAACAGGATACGCGGCGCGGCCCCTTCGCCATGCCATTCAAGCGGCTTGGCGTATAGATCGCCATCCGGGGTCGGCTCCAATATCTGCAACACCGATACCGGCGGCAGTTTATCTGGGTCGCGATAAGTCTTGCGCCGCTTTTCTAGATGCCCTTCGGCCTCTAGCTCTTTCAGAACGCGCTTAAGGTCGATCCGGTCGGAACCTTTGATGCCAAATGCTTTGGCAATATCGCGTTTTGAGGTTTGTGTTGGATTATCTGAAATCCACGCAAGAATTTCGTCTTTGGATGGGATACGTGTCATGCCCAATTTGGTATCACGCGCTGAACGGTCACACCATTGCAAACAGCGCTTAAAGCCGAAGTTCCATCTTACAATGCGGAATGCCGCCATCGTCGTAATCTGGCCCGATCACTTCGAAGCCGAACCGTTGATAAAAGCCAGTGGCATAGCTTTGCGCCGCAAGCTGAATAGAGGTCAGCCCGCCACGCGCCCGCAGGGCATCTATGGCATATGTCATCAGCTGCGCGCCCAGTCCCGTGCCCCGATGGTCGGCCAAGATGCACACACGTCCGATGCGCCCCGCCGCACCTTCCTGCAGCAACCGCGCGGTCCCTACGGGTTTTCCGTCATGGGTCGCCAGAATGTGGACAGCTTCACCGTCTAGGGTGTCAATCTCATCCTCCATCGGAACCTTTTGTTCATCGACAAACACCGCGATACGCAGGGCCACGCAGGCCTGCACGTCGTCCGTGATGGCGATGGAATAGGTCACGCGAAATAATCCGAAAGGATGCGGCTATAGATCTGTTTCAGCTGAGTGATCTGAGCAACCTCTACGCGCTCGTCCACCTGATGCATGGTCTTTCCGACCAAACCGAATTCGACGACCGGGCAGTGGTCTTTGACAAAACGCGCATCAGACGTCCCGCCCGACGTGGACAAGGCAGGCGTCACGCCGGTTTCCGCAACCACAGCTTTTGACACAAGGTCAGACAGCGCGCCGGGTGGCGTTACAAAGCTTTCGCCCGAAACCTGCACCCGCATTTCAACAGTCGCACCGGTTTCTTCGGCAATTTTATCCGCCTCACCCCTAAGCCATTCGGTAATCGACCCCGAACTGTGCGCGTCATTGAAACGGATGTTCACAGTCGCCCGGCATTCTGCGGGGATCACGTTGTTGGCTGGGTTGCCCGTATCAATCGTTGTGACAGCAAGGGTAGAGGCATCAAAATGCGCCGTTCCTTCATCAAGAGTATGGCTGGCCAGCCGGTCGATTAACTTGGCCATCGCAGGCAGCGGGTTAAGCGCGCGATGCGGATATGCCGCGTGGCCCTGAACACCTTTTACCGTGAAATACGCTGTCATCGAACCGCGCCGACCGATTTTCATCATCTCGCCCATCACATCTGGGCAGGTCGGTTCGCCAACCAAACAGGCGGTCATCTGTTCGTCATGCGCAGCCATCCAGTCAAGCAAAGCAGTGCTGCCATCAACGGCATCCCCTTCCTCGTCACCCGTGATCGCCATAATCACCGCGCCGTCCGGCGGTGTGGTTGTCACGAAATCAATCGCAGCCGCGGCAAAGGCTGCCACGCCGGATTTCATGTCCGTGGCCCCGCGCCCCCACATCCATCCGTCTTTTTGCGTCGCGCCAAAGGGGTCGACTGTCCATGCTGCCGCATCCCCGACAGGCACCACATCCGTGTGGCCGTTAAAGCCAAAGCTGCGCGCATGCCCCTTTTTACCCCAACGCGCATAAAGGTTCGCAATCCCCCCACGATCAACGCGCGTGCATTCAAAACCAGCTGCGCTTAGCTTTCCCTCAAGCAAGGTCAAAGCACCGCCCTCAGCAGGTGTGACAGACGGACAGCGGATCAGCTCGGCGGTAAGGGCGACGGGGTCGGTCAAGGCGGGCTCCTGTATTGGTTACCACAGCGATACCTGCCCTCTATAACTGGTGCAATGTTGCATTGGCGGAACATTTCACGGTCACGAACAATTCCTGCAAACTGCAACTTAACAAGCCCACGGTAATGCCTCACATTTGAATATTAGAAGCAACGTCAAGGTAAGGAGTGGCCGCACCGGCCATGTGACCAGATCAGAATGCGCGTTTCAAAACCCTTCAGCGGATCACAGTTGCAACGAAAAGCTCGATACTTTCCTGTTGGTCATGTTAACAAATACAGATGCACCGCTCGTCCTTTTCCCGAAACCAACTAGCGCAAAAGAACTGATCCAGCTAAGAGACGACGTCGCCACTTGTCAGATGCGAAACAGACAGCCAACCCTCCACGCAACTACCCAAGAACCGGATACCTCAGAATGCTAAGATACCTAGCCGCGTTGGTCCTGCTTTTCGTGTCAAACCTGCCGCTTACCGCAAAAGCACAAGACTTAACGGTGGTTACCGTCGAACGCCCCCCGTTTTCCACGTTGGTGGATGGTGAACAAACCGGCTTTAGCATTGAGCTGTGGAACGCAGTTGCAAAAGACATCGGCATTACATCGACCGTTTCGCTGGAAGATGGGTTCAGCACCATGCTGGGTAAGGTCGAAAATGGCGAAGCCGATGTGGCGGTTGCCAATATTTCGATTACCGCCGAACGTGAACAGATTTTCGACTTCAGCCACTCCATCTTCGAAAGCGGGCTTCAAATCATGGTCCCTGCGAATGGGGATGGCGTGTCGATATGGTCCGCGATCCTGTCGCGTGATCTGTTGATCGCGATTGTTCTGGCGTTCCTGCTTCTGTTCGGGGGCGGCATGGCGATGTGGCATTTCGAACGAGACGCACAGCCCTATTTTGACCGCAGCGCCAAAGAGGCGATGTTCCCATCGTTTTGGTGGGCGCTGAACCTTGTGGTGAACGGCGGCTTTGAAGAACGTGTGCCGCGCACGTTCTTTGGCCGGATATTCGGGACCTTCCTTGTCGTTTCCAGCCTGTTCATCGTGTCGCTATTCGTCGCGAAAATCACCGCCGTGATCACCGTAGACGCCATTCAAGGCTCTGTGAATTCGGTGAATGATCTTTACGGAAAACGCGTCGCGACCATTGAAAACTCGACCGCTGCCAGGTTCATGGAAGGGCGTGACCTGGACTATGACGGGTACCCTGATCTGGATGCTATGATCGCAGAATTTGAAAGCGGGAAAATTGATGCCGTCGTCTTTGACGCGCCGGTTCTGGCTTACTATGCCGCGCACAGTGGACGTGAAAAGGCCCAGATGGTGGGTGCGCCGTTCCGGTTGGAAAGCTATGGCTTTGCCCTGCAAGGCGGCAACGATCTGCTTGAACCGATCGACCGCAGCCTGCTGAAAATGCGTGAAAACGGCACCTATGACCGTATCTATCGCAAATACTTCGGCGCGCGGGATTAACCCGCGCCGAAGCTTACTTTTTATCGTCGAAGAAGGGCGTCATCTGCGCCACGATCACTGCGTTTTCTTCCAAGGCGCGGGCCATCAGCTCTTTTTCCTCGTCGGAAATTTCGTGGCCCTGCTCAACGCGATCTTCAAGCGTGCCGTAACCGGTGACATCCAGCGGGGCCACATCGGCCTGCTTTAGCACAGCAACGGTTTCGCGCACGGCCTCTGCTTCGTCCACGCCGCTGGCGAAACACATCAGGGCCGCGCCCGTCGCGCCCTTGGGAAGGCCGTCATCGGCCTTCCGCCCCACCTGCACAACAAGCGTGTACACAAAGTGGGGCTTCTTGGGCTTTTTCGGTTTATCAGTCACGCAGCAGCTCGTTGATACCGGTTTTCGAACGGGTCCGTTCGTCAACGCGCTTTACGATGACTGCGCAGTACAGGTTCACGCCGTTTTTGGATGGCATAGAACCCGCAACAACAACCGAATATGGCGGCACTTCGCCGTACATCACTTCGCCGGTTTCGCGATCAACGATCTTGGTCGACTGGCCGATGAACACGCCCATGCCCAGAACCGAACCTTCGCGCACGATGCAGCCTTCGACCACTTCGGAACGCGCACCGATAAAGCAGTTGTCTTCGATGATGGTTGGGCCAGCCTGCATTGGTTCAAGCACGCCACCGATGCCAACGCCGCCCGACAGGTGAACGTTCTTGCCGATCTGCGCGCAGGAACCCACGGTGGCCCATGTGTCAACCATCGTACCTTCGTCAACGAACGCGCCAAGGTTCACGAAGGATGGCATAAGAACCACGCCCGGCGCGATGAAGGCGGATTTGCGAACAACCGCGTTTGGCACGGCGCGGAAACCCGCAGCCTTCCATTCGGCTTCGCCCCAGCCTTTGAACTTGCTATCGACCTTGTCCCACCAGCCGCTGCCTTGCGGGCCGCCGGATTGTTCTTCCATGTCTTTGATGCGGAAGCCCAGCAGCACGGCTTTTTTCGCCCACTGGTTCACATGCCAATCGCCGTTGTCCTGACGTTCCGCGACGCGCAATGTGCCGCTGTCCAACGCGTTCAGCGTATCTTCGATCGCTTCGCGTTGTTCGCCTGTGGTGGCGGGGGTGATAGTATCGCGCGCGTCCCACGCGGCTTCGATTGCGGCTTCAAGCTGGGCGTTGGACATTGCTGTTCCTCCAAAACGTGACTGGTCTCGTTGGGGCTGAGGCTATAGACGCTGAAGGACGGGGGCGCAATTGCAACAAGAGGATCACCATGAAGGTTAAGAAGGAACGAGTATTTCCTGACGCGCATCAGGATGTTGAAGCCGTACGTGAAATTCCGGACACACCACAGACGCGGGCACCTGCGTATAAGCTGGCGTTTAACGACGATGACTTCCTGTGCCGCGATGACCTTCGCCCTGTCCGGTTGCAACTGGAACTGCTGAAGCCCGAACTTCTGATGCAGGAACACGGCATCGAAAGCACAATCGTGCTGTTCGGCGGCGCGCGTATTCCTGAGCCTTCGAAAAAGCATACCGCCCGCACCGACACGCTGGCCAATCTGTCACATTATTACGATGTCGCCCGCGAATTCGCGCGGCTGATGACCGTTGAAAGCAAGAAGAACGGCGGCAAGGAAAACGTCATCGTCACCGGCGGTGGCCCCGGCGTGATGGAGGCAGGCAACCGCGGCGCAGCCGATGCTGGCGGCGAATCCATCGGGTTGAACATTGTGCTTCCGCATGAACAGGCACCGAACGAATACGTGACACCTGACCTGTGCTTCAACTTCCACTATTTCGGTATCCGCAAGATGCATTTCCTGATGCGCGCGAACGCCGTTGCCATGTTCCCCGGCGGTTTTGGCACCTTGGACGAGATGTTCGAGGCACTGACCCTGATCCAGACCAACCGGATGAAGCCCGTTCCCTTCCTGCTGTTCGGGAAAGAGTTCTGGCAGCGGATCATCAACTGGGATGCGCTGGCCGACGCGGGCACAATTTCAGAAGAAGACCTAAACCTGTTCCACTTCGTCGAAACGGCGGAAGAGGCTTTGGAATATATCGCGAATTGGGAAGAGCCAGCTTAACGCTGGCTTACATCCCAGCTTCGCTTTCAATCTGCTTGCGGCTTTTGCGTTCCCGTTCGGTCGCGGATTTCAACTGACCGCAAGCAGCCATGATATCTTCGCCGCGCGGTTTGCGAACCGGCGAGGCATATCCCGCATTGAACACAATGTCGGAAAACGCCCGAATACGGTTGCCGCTGGACCGTTCATAAGGCGCGCCGGGCCATTCATTAAACGGGATCAGGTTGATCTTGGCCGGGATGCCCTTGATCAGCTCCACCAGACGATGCGCGTCTTCGTCACTGTCGTTCACACCCTTCAGCATCACATATTCAAACGTGATCCGTTCCGAATTCGACGCCTTCGGATAAGCGCGCAGCGCGTCCAGCAGTTCTGCGATGTTCCACTTTTTGTTGATCGGAACCAACTTGTCGCGGACCTCATCCGTGGTCGCGTGGAAGCTGACGGCCAGCATACAGCCGATTTCGTCAGCGGTGCGGGCAATTTCAGGAACAACGCCAGACGTAGACAGCGTGATACGACGGCGCGACAGGGAAATCCCCTCGGGGTCCATCGCGATCTTCATCGCGTCGCGCACGTTTTCAAAGTTGTACAGCGGCTCGCCCATGCCCATCAGAACGATGTTGGACAACAGCCGCGCCTCGGGAGGGTTCGGGACGCCCGGCTCGGGCCATTCGTCCAGATCATCGCGCGCCAACATCACCTGACCGACGATTTCACCAGCCGTCAGGTTACGCACCAAACGCTGCGTCCCCGTGTGGCAGAACGAACAGGTCAGCGTGCAACCAACCTGGGACGAGATGCACAGCGTACCGCGCCCTTCTTCCGGGATGTAAACGGTTTCGACTTCGTGACCGCCCGCGATCCGCACAAGATACTTGCGCGTGCCGTCCGTCGACACGTGCTTGGAGACAACCTCGGGCACCTCAACCACAAAGTTTTCGTCCAGCGTGGCACGAAAATCCTTTGCAAGGTTGGTCATAGACTCAAAGTCGCGCACGCCCTTTTGATAGATCCACTGCCAGATCTGGCTTGCGCGCATCTTCGCCTTTTTCTCAGGCGTCCCAACCCCAATCAGCGCATCGCGCAACTGTACGCGGGTAAGCCCAACTAGGTTCACCTTATCGCCTTCCGGCTGCTTGCGGGGGATGGTTACAACATCCTGCGTGATGGTCATGAGGCGCGTCTCCGTCGATCAAGTCGCGCTTCATATAGGATTCGGTCGCTCAGATAAACAGACCTTTACGGGGTTTAGCCGCCGCAAAATTGGTCAGCTGATTCCGTTGCCGCCGTGAAACCCGAAAGCGAGAAGGTGTCGCGCGTCACCGTTCCGCGTGCCGAACGACCCGTCAACACAGCAGTCGCACCGCGTTTCATCGCAGTCAAAATCTTGGCGTCATCGCCCTTGGACGCAGGCCAAGCCCATTCGCCATCGGTGAACAACTCGAACGAGCTATCGCCGATTTCCATCTTCACAAACGAATCCGGAGCAAACGGATAACCACCCGTGAACGACACTTCGCCATTCACACCCGATTTCGGGCGATAGGTGACGAAAAGCAAAATCTCACCACGGCGCACAGCTTTGATGCGACCGCTTGAATCCTTGTTCACTGTCTCTTTTGGAACAGCGACGCCCCAGCATTCTGTCGGCGCTGCTGGCGGCTCTGCAAACACGTTCCAATCCGTTTTCACGGCCACACGGTTGGTGGATTCTTGGGCGTTCGCCCCGAACGCAACCAGCGCCATCAACCCGGCACAAATGCCACTCTTCACCAAAGATGTCATATCGTTCACAGCCTCCAGCTGTATTATGCCTCATTCGCCCGCCTGACTGGCCGTTGTTCCCGACCTTTTCGAGTGGCGCGGCTTGTTTCAACTCGATATGCACAGACTAACGTAAAACAGGCGTTTTTTAAAAGCCCTGTTGGCAGAAAATCGCGCATCTGTGAGGCACAATTCCCATGAGTCATGCAATTCCGATGGTCGATGTATGGCGCGGCCCGTTCCTTGAGTCGACCCACGTGGGCCATGCTGTCGTCTGTGACGCGTCTGGGCACATTGTTCAGGCGTGGGGCGATGCCGATGCGGTGATCCTTCCACGGTCTTCGACCAAGATGATTCAGGCCCTGCCCTTGGTCGAAAGCGGCGCGGCGGATGCCTTTGGGCTAACGGACGCGCAATTGGCATTGGGCTGCGCATCCCATGAAGGCGCGCCTATCCACACCGATATGGTCAGCAAATGGTTGGCCGAACTGGGCCTCAGCGACAGTGACCTGCGCTGCGGCGCCGAAGCCCCCCGCGACAGGAAAGCCAAACACGCGATGATCCGGGCGGGCGGTTCGCCCAGTCAGATGCACAACAACTGCTCGGGCAAACACTCTGGCTTTCTGACGCTGACGAAACATTTGGGCGCGGGCACGGAATACGTTGACCCGGCCCACCCCGTTCAACTGGCCGTCAAAGATGCATTTGAAGATGTCACCGGCATGGATAGCCCCGGCTTTGGCATCGACGGATGCTCGGCCCCGAATTTCGGAACCACCGTGCACGGGCTTGCCCGCGCGATGGCGTTTTTTGCCGCCGCAAACGAGGGTGCAGCAGACGGGCGCGAACGCGCGGCGGCGAAATTGACCCGCGCCATGGCCACCTATCCCGAACTGGTGGCGGGCCAAGGGCGTGCCTGTACCGAACTGATGAACGCGATGGGTGGCAACGTGGCGGTTAAAACCGGCGCCGAGGCCGTTTTCATCGCGATCTTGCCGGAACAAAAGCTAGGCGTCGCATTGAAGATCGTCGATGGCGCGACCCGCGCATCGGAATGCGCCATCGCGGCGATTCTGGTGAAATTGGGCGTGTTAGAGCCGAAACACCCCGCCACGCTGAAGCGGATGAATGCGCCAATCAAGAACTGGCGCGGCATCGAAACGGGGATTATTCGCGTCGCAGACGGGTTCGCTTAACCCGCGAAATCCGTTTCGGCGTATCCTTGGATAAACAGCAGCGCCGTCAGATCGCCGTGGTTGATACGAATATCACACTCTGCCGCAACGGTTGGCTTCGCATGAAGCGCAACGCCCGCCCCGGCAAGCCCCAGCATCCCAAGATCGTTCGCACCGTCACCAACGGCCATTACGTCATCTGCACTGATGCCAAGGCGCGCGCTGATTTCTTTCAGAGCCGAAACCTTCGCCTCGCGCCCTAGAATCGGCATCGCGACCTTGCCGGTCAGCTTGCCATCTTCGATCAACAGGGTGTTCGCACGGTTTTCATCGAACCCAAGCTCGCCCGCCACTTTTGCGGTAAATGCGGTGAACCCGCCTGACACCAATGCCGCATAAGCGCCGTTCGCCTTCATCGTCGCCAACAAAACCGCGCCGCCGGGCATAAAGCTGATCCGGGTGGCCAGAACCTTTTCGATCACCGATGCGTCCAAGCCCGCCAACAGGCCGACGCGTTCGTTCAATGCGCCTTCGAAGTCCAACTCTCCGTTCATTGCACGGGCGGTGATTTCGGCCACGCGTTCACCGATTCCCGCTTCGGCGGCCAGCTCATCGATGCATTCCTGTTGGATCATCGTGCTGTCCATATCGGCCAACAGCATCTTTTTGCGCCGCCCCTCGGCCGGCAGAATCACCAGATCGACGCCCAGCTTTTGCAGGTCTTCCCAAACGTCCCACTGGTTGCTTGGCATAGATTCCAACGGAAATTCAGCCGCAACATCGGGCGCAAGCCACTGCACTTCGCCACCACCCCAAGCGTTGCGAACAGCATCAACTGTCGCGGGCGTAAGCCCTTTTGCGGAAGGGTTGGTCAGCAAAGTCGCAATAAACATGGGGCAGTTTCCGATAGTGAACAGACGTGTCGCTTTTCAGCATTCAAACGGCGCAATAGCGCAGGTTTCCCTCTTGCGCCAGTGCGCGATGCCCCGTATCTGCAGCGGCGGGACACCCTTCCCCAACGAAGGGCGATTATCTGTAAGGATACCATCAATGGTTACCAATACCCCGGCCACGCGTCCGGCCAACCCGCGTTTTTCTTCTGGCCCATGTGCCAAGAACCCTGAATTCTCCCTCGACAAGCTTGCTGATGCGCCTTTGGGCCGCTCGCACCGCGCTGCTGTTGGCAAGGCCAAGCTTTTGGCTGCCATCGAAACAACGCGCGAAGTGCTTGGCATTCCGGCCGATTATAAAATCGGCATCGTGCCCGCATCTGACACTGGCGCTGTCGAGATGGCCCTGTGGTCCCTGCTGGGCGAACGCCCTGCCGAAATGGTCGCATGGGAATCTTTCGGCGCTGGCTGGGTCACCGATGTGGTCAAGCAGCTGAAGATCGAAGCAAACGTTCACACCGCCGAATACGGTGAAATCGTTGATATGGCCAAAGTGAACTATGACAACGATGTCGTGTTCACATGGAACGGCACCACCTCGGGCGTGCGTATGGCCAATGGCGATGCGATCCCGGCTGACCGTGCTGGCCTGACGATCTGCGATGCGACCTCGGCCGCGTTCGCGATGGACCTGCCTTGGGACAAGCTGGATGTAACCACCTTCTCTTGGCAGAAGGTTCTGGGCGGCGAAGCGGCCCACGGCATGCTGATCCTCAGCCCCCGCGCCGTAGAGCGTCTGGAAAACTACACCCCTGCATGGCCTCTGCCGAAAATCTTCCGCCTGACCAAAGGTGGCAAGCTGATCGACGGTATCTTTACCGGTGCGACGATCAACACGCCTTCCATGCTGGCGGTCGAAGATTATCTGGTTGCGCTGGACTGGGCGAAATCTGTTGGTGGGCTGAAGGGCCTGATCGCACGTGCGGATGCAAACGCCGCTGCCATCGCCAAGTTCGTCGAGACGCATGACTGGATCGCAAACCTTGCCGTTGATCCGGCAACTGCCTCCACGACCAGCGTTTGCCTGAAGTTCACCGATGACCGCATCACCGATGGCGCGACCTTTGCCAA
Source organism: Actibacterium lipolyticum (assembly GCF_900184935.1). GTDB lineage: Bacteria > Pseudomonadota > Alphaproteobacteria > Rhodobacterales > Rhodobacteraceae > Actibacterium_A > Actibacterium_A lipolyticum. The sequence goes on from NZ_FXYE01000002.1 coordinate 1,469,795, forward strand.
AGCCGTTGCAAAACGTCTGGAAGCCGAAGGCGTGGCGCTGGATATCGGCGCATACCGCGATGCCCCGGCTGGCCTGCGCATCTGGTGCGGTGGCACGGTTGAAACGTCGGATGTTGAGGCGCTGATGCCTTGGCTTGATTGGGCGTTCAACGCCGAAATCGAGGCACTGCAAGCAGCTGCCTAAGCGGGCTGTTTCCTGATCAATTCCGGGTGCGCGACCCCGCGCGCCCTCTCCCCCAGAATTTCACTAAAGGAGCGCCTGACATGGCCCCCAAAGTACTCGTATCCGACAAACTGTCTGAAACCGCTGTTCAGATTTTCCGTGACCGCGGCATCGACGTAGATTTCGAACCGAACCTCGGCAAAGACAAAGACGCGCTGATCGCCAAGATCGGCGAATATGATGGCCTTGCCATCCGTTCGGCCACCAAGGTGACCGAAAAGGTTCTGGAAGCCGCGACCAACCTGAAAGTCGTTGCCCGCGCCGGTATCGGTGTTGATAACGTCGACATCCCCGAAGCGTCCAAAAAGGGCGTGATCGTCATGAACACGCCGTTCGGCAACATGATCACCACGGCCGAACACGCCATCGCGATGATGTTCGCAGTTGCACGTCAGATCCCAGAAGCCTCTGCTTCGACCCACGCCGGGAAATGGGAAAAGTCCAAGTTCATGGGCGTTGAACTGACCAACAAAACGCTGGGCGTTATCGGTGCTGGTAACATCGGTGGCATCGTTTGCGACCGCGCACTAGGCCTGAAGATGAAGGTCATCGCCTATGACCCCTTCCTGTCCGAAGAGCGCGCCGACAAAATGGGCGTCACCAAGGTAGAGCTGGACGAACTGCTGACCCGCGCTGATTTCATCACGCTGCACGTGCCGTTCACCGACCAGACGAAAAACATCCTAAGCCGTGAAAACCTTTCGAAAACCAAGAAAGGCGTTCGCATCATCAACTGTGCCCGTGGCGGTCTGGTAGATGAAGAGGCGCTGGCCGATCTGATCAAAGAAGGCCACGTTGCTGGCGCGGCGTTCGACGTGTTCGCGAAAGAGCCTGCAACGGAAAACCCACTGTTCGGTCTGCCAAACGTTGTTTGCACACCGCACCTTGGCGCATCGACCACCGAAGCACAGGAAAACGTGGCCCTGCAGGTTGCAGAGCAGATGTCTGATTACCTGCTGACAGGTGCTGTGACCAACTCGCTTAACATGCCATCCGTTACGGCAGAAGAAGCCAAGGTCATGGGCCCATGGATCAAACTGGCCGAGCATCTGGGTGCCTTCGTTGGCCAGATGACGGACGAGCCGATCGAAGCCATCAACATCCTGTACGATGGTTCCGCCGCTGAACTGAACCTAGAGGCGCTGAACTGCGCTGGTGTTGCTGGTATCATGCAAGCGTCGAACCCTGACGTGAACATGGTGTCCGCACCTGTGATCGCCGAAGAGCGTGGCATCAAGATCAGCCGCACAACTCAGCACAAGCAGGGCGTATTTGATGGCTATATCAAGCTGACCGTGAAAACCCCAAGCCGCGAACGTTCCATCGCGGGCACAGTGTTCAGCGACGGCAAGCCACGGTTCATCCAGATCAAAGGCATCACCATCGATGCAGAGATCGGCCAGCACATGCTGTACACAACCAACAAAGACGTGCCGGGCATCATCGGTACGCTGGGCCAGACACTGGGCGAAAACGGCGTGAACATCGCGAACTTCACCTTGGGCCGTGCGTCCGCAGGCGGCGATGCGATTGCGTTGCTGTATGTGGATGGCGTTGTGGCACCGGAAGTGCTGCAAAAGCTGGAAGCAACCGGCCTGTTCCAATCGGTTAAGCCGCTGGAATTCGAAGTGGCCTAAGGCCCCTTTCGGGTTGAAACATCTTGGGCCTGCCGCAACAAATGCGGCGGGCCCTTTTCATTTCCGGGATTTGAACATGACGCTTTACGCAATCGGCGATATTCACGGCCAGATCGGCATGCTGGAATACGCCTTGGAAAAGATCGAACGCGATGGCGGGCCAGATGCGCGGATCGTTTTTCTGGGTGATCTGGTTGATCGCGGGCCTGATTGCCGGGGTGTGATCGAACTGCTGTCCTCGGGCCTGCGCGACGGCAAACCGTGGACCGTTCTGCGCGGCAATCACGACCGCATGTTCACCCGTTTCCTTAGCCCCACCCCGATTGTCGAAACTCGCCTGCCCATCGGGTTGGATTGGTTTCACGAACGCGTTGGCGGGGCCGAAACCCTGCGGTCCTACGGTGTTGAGGTGAACGAGGATCGCCGCATCTGGCAAGTCCACCAAGACGCAGCCGAGGCTGTGCCGCAATCCCACCGCGACTTTTTGCATGGTGCGGTGAATATGTTGCAACAGGATGGCTATCTGTTCGTCCACGCAGGCATTCGCCCCGGCGTCGGCCTTGACGACCAAGAAGAAGAGGATCTTGTCTGGATCCGCGAACCCTTCTTAAGCAGTGACGCCGACCACGGCGCGGTTGTGGTCCACGGCCACACGATGACGGACACGCCCGAACACCACGGCAACCGCATCGGGTTGGATACCGGCGCAGGGCGCGGTGACAGGCTGACCGCAGCGGTCTTCGAAGACGGCAAGGTCTTCGTACTAGGCCACGATGGCCGCACACCGCTGACGCCTCGCTAAAGCAGTCTCTCGCAAGCTTGACGATTGCCACCTTCCTGCAATGATCGCCAGATGAACGAATTCGACCTTTCAGCCTTTCTTCCCTACCAACTGGCCGTTGCTTCGGCCCGTGTCAGCCGGGACTTCGCCGAACGATACCGCGCGGAATTTGGCCTGACCTTGCCGGAATGGCGCGTGTTGGCACACCTTTCCCAAACCGATGCCGTGTCTGTGCGTGAAATCCATGCGCAGGTGGAAATGGATAAATCCAAAATCTCGCGCGCGGCGACGCGGCTGGAAACAGCCGGGTATGTGTTGAAGGTCGAAGATAAAACCGACAGGCGCTTGGTTCAGATCAGCCTGACCCCAAAGGGCAAAGTGCTTATGGACAAGCTTTTGCCCTTGGCAAATCAGTTCCAAGAAGAGCTTTTGGCCAATCTTGGCCCGCAAGCCGATGATCTTCGGGCTGCCCTGTCGCGTCTGACGGCGGATTAACCGCCGGGACGCCACGTTACGTTTACGGCTTTTCTGGCGACGCGGTATGACGGGGCAACTGACACATCTGGAAGCGGGAGGTCCAGCATGACCGGGATCGTAATACTTAGCGGCGCACGTACAGCTATTGGCACATTCGGCGGGGCCTTGGCGGGCACACCAACCGTTGAACTGGGTTCCACAGTTGCCAAAGCCGCGCTGGAACGCGCCGGCGTCGAAGGCGGCCAAATTGGCCACGTCGTTTTCGGCAACGTCATCAACACCGAACCGCGCGATATGTATCTTGGCCGCATGGCCGCGATGGGCGCCGGGGTTCCCGAAACCACGCCAGCGATGAACGTGAACCGCCTGTGTGGTTCAGGGGCGCAGGCGATCGTTTCGGTCGTACAGTCTCTAATGCTGGGCGATGCCGACTTTGGCCTTGCCGGTGGCGCCGAAAACATGAGCCGCTCTCCTTACATCCTGCCCGCTGCTCGCTGGGGGCAAAAGATGGGCGATGTTGGCGCGCAGGACATGATGCTTGGCACGCTTCAGTGCCCGTTTGGCAGCGGCCACATGGGTGTCACTGCTGAAAACGTAGCCGCCGCACATGGCATCAGCCGCGCCGATCAAGACGCTTTTGCACTGGAGAGCCAGAACCGCGCCGCCAACGCCATCGAAGCAGGGCTGTTCAAAGAACAAATCGTCCCGGTCGAGGTGCGCGTAAAGCGCGACATGGTCGCCTTTGATACGGACGAACATCCCAAGACAACCTCGGCCGAAGCGTTGGCCGGGCTGCGTCCTGCGTTCCAGAAAGACGGCACCGTGACCGCAGGCAACGCTTCGGGCATCAACGACGGGGCCGCCGCCCTTGTGCTGGCCCGCGAAGACGCCGCCGAAGCCGCCGGCCTAACAGCGCGCGCCCGCGTGATTGGCTATGCCCACGCCGGGGTTGGCCCAGAGGTGATGGGCATTGGCCCCGTGCCAGCCGTGCGCAACCTGCTTGCCCGTACCGGCCTGTCGGCAAGCGACTTTGATGTGATCGAATCCAACGAAGCCTTCGCGGCACAAGCCCTTGCCGTCAGCAAAGAGCTTGGCCTTGATCCGGCAAAGGTGAACCCCAACGGCGGCGCAATCGCGCTGGGTCATCCGGTTGGCGCGACCGGAGCCCTGATCACCGTCAAAGCCCTGCACGAGCTTGAACGTATCGGCGGAAAGCGCGCGTTGATCACCATGTGCATTGGTGGCGGCCAAGGTATCGCATTGGCGATCGAACGGGTCTAAACGCCCAAAACGCCGCCGGTTTCACGGCGGCGTTAACCCTGTTTTCACCCTGTTGCTTTTGACTGACCTCTACACCCCGGTGGCAGAGGTCCGCATGATTCTTGAGAAAAAACTGGCAGAAGAGCGACGCGCAAGGTTGGCCGCTGAACGCCTGCTGGAGCAAAAAAGCCGGGAACTTTTCGATGCAAATCGCAAACTGTCGGTCCACGCGCGGCATCTAAGTGATGAAATCGTCGAGACAAAGCAACAGGCCGAAGCCCTGCGAGGGATGAACAATCAGGTTCAGGCCGAACTAGAGGTCGTAACCCACGCTGTCGCCATCGCGGAACGGCGGCTGTGGGATTCGCTTGAAACCATCCGTGACGGGTTCGCGGTGTTCGATTCCGACGGGCGCATGGCCGCCGCCAACCGCGCCTATCTGTCAATTTTTGACGGCCTCGAAGATGTCACTCTTGGTGTGCGATACGATGACGTCGCCCGGCTAATCGCCGAAGAAGGCATCGTCGATACCGAAGGGGAAAGCCTTTCATCCTGGATCGAAGGGATGCGCGCCCGCTGGCAGCTGGACCCCATTCCTGATCGCGTTATCCGGCTGTGGAACGGCCAATATGTGAAACTGATCGACAGGCGCACCCCCGGTGGGGACATCGTGTCGCTAAACTTGAACATCACCGAAATGATGCGGATGTGGGCCGCGGTTGAGGCGATCCCCGACGGGTTCGTTCTTTATGACCGCGAGGACCGGATGGTGATGTGCAACGAACATTACCGCGAAATCTACAGCCAAAGTGCGCCCGCAATGAAACCCGGCGCAACCTTCGAAGAAATCCTGCGGTATGGTCTCGATCGCGGCCAATATGTCGATGCAATCGGTCGCGAGGAAGACTGGCTGTCAGAACGGCTGACCCGCCACCAAAAAGCCAACGGAGTGATTGAACAAGAGCTTGGCGATGGCCGTTGGCTGCGCATTCTTGAACAGCGCACCCCCGATGGTGGCTTGGTCGGCCTGCGCGTGGACATCACCGAACAAAAACGACAGCAGCAGGCGCTGGAAGAAGCCCGCATCGCAGCCGAGGCCGCCAACCGCGCGAAATCAGCGTTCCTTGCGAATATGAGCCACGAACTGCGCACGCCAATGAATGGCGTCGTTGGGATGGCCGACCTTCTTTGTGACACCACGCTAAGTGACGAACAGCGCCTCTATGCCGAAACGATCCGAAATTCGGGCGAGGCCCTTCTGACCCTGCTGAATGACGTCTTGGACTATTCCAAGATCGAGGCTGAAAAGCTTCGCCTGCATCCCGAACCCTTTGATTTGGAACGCGCGATTCACGAGGTGGTGATGCTGCTGCAAGCCACAGCGCAAGACAAATCCCTAGAGCTGTTCATCGACTATGACATGTTTCAGCCCACGCGCTTTACCGGTGATCGTGGCCGCATCCGCCAAATACTTACCAACCTTGTCGGCAACGCCGTCAAATTCACCGAACACGGGCACGTCCTTGTGCGCGTCGTTGGGTTGGAATCAGATCAGCCCGGGCATCAGCAAATTCACATCACTGTCGAAGACACCGGCATTGGCATCGCGCAGGAAATGCAAGCGCATATCTTTGGCGAATTCAACCAAGTCGAAGACCAGCAAAACCGCAAGTTCGAAGGAACCGGCCTTGGCCTTGCCATCTCGCGCCAGCTGGTGGAGCTGATGGGTGGGGAAATCTGGTTGGAATCCGAAAAGGGGAAAGGCGCGTGTTTTGGCATACGCCTGACGCTGCCGATCGCCGAAGACAGCGACGAAGGGCCCGTTACCCTAACACCTAAACTAAAGCGCGTGCTGGTCGTCGATGACCAAGAAATTAACCGCACCGTTCTGGACCGGCAGTTGGGCCAAATGGGGTTGGAGGTTATCTTGCACCGTTCCGCCGAACTGGCCCTAAGCGCGTGGGATGAAATCGGCCCCGTTGGTCTGGTGATCACCGACCAAAACATGCCCGGCCTCAACGGCGACGAATTTGCCCAAGCGCTGCGTGCCAGGGGATGTTCGGTTCCGATCCTTGTTCTAAGCTCTAACCCAGCCACGATGCGCAACGCCGCCGCGCAAGAGGCCGTTGATCTGGTGATGAGCAAACCGGTCCTGCGGCGTGGTTTGTACGAAGCCATCAACGGGTTGATCGACGCCCAGCCAGAAAAAGCACCGCCAACCCAGCTTCCGCCCCCGGCGCCAACGACGAACCGAAAGATGCGAATACTCGCCGCTGAAGACAATAAAACCAACCGGTTGGTATTCTCAAAAATGGTTAAGTCGCTGGAAATTGACCTGACTTTTGCCAACAACGGGTTGCTTGCTGTCGAAGCGTTTCGCGCACAACGGCCTGACTTGATCTTTATGGATATTTCGATGCCAGAAATGGACGGAAAGGACGCGACCCGCGCCATCCGCGCCTTAGAGGCAAAAGCCGGCACCGCCCCAGTGCCCATCGTTGCCCTTACCGCGCACGCCCTAGAAGGGGACGCGGAAGAAATACTGGCCGCCGGCCTTGATCACTATTTGACAAAACCACTTCGAAAAGACGCGATCGTGAAGCTCGTTCGTGACCTCTGCCCGGCGGGATGCGTTCCCCCTGTTGCCGAAACGCCGCCGCAACCGGTTGAGGCCGGCGCGCTTCACGGATCGTGACAGGCACGGCGCCAAATCGAACCTTGTTGATCAGGTTTCCGGGTAATCGCGCAAAAAGACCCACCGGTCCCCTTCGGACATGCCCGCGTTAAACCGATAGCCACCGGTATCAAATTCCTTGATGCTTTCGGCATCTGTCAGGCGGCGTTCGATGATGAACCGCGCCATCGCACCGCGCGCCTTTTTCGCAAAGAAGCTGACGATTTTCGCCTGACCGTTCCGTTCTTCCATAAAGACCGGCGTGATCGTGCGCAGGTTCAGCGCATCCAAAGCGACCGCGCCAAAATATTCCTGGCTGGCGCAATTGATCAAAACATCGCTTTGCGCCTCCGCCGCCGCCTTGTTCAGCGCCAGTGAAATCTGATCGCCCCAGTATTCGTACAGGGATTTGCCGCGATCCGTTTTCAGACGACTGCCCATTTCCAACCGGTAAGGCTGAATCGCATCCAACGGGCGCAACAATCCGTAAAGGCCAGACAGAATGCGCAGATGATCCTGTGCCCAACGCAAATCGTCATCGCCAAGCGTGCCCGCCTCTAGGCCGGTATACGTGTCACCGGCAAAGGTAAGCGCCGCGGCTTTTGCGTTTTCAGGGGTCGAGGATGGCGCGAAATCGGCGAAGCGTTCGGCGTTCAGCTTGGCCAGATTTTCACTGATGCTCATCAGCTTTTGCAGCTCTGGCACCGTCAGATCGCGGGCAAATTTTGCAAGGTGGTTCGCATCTTCCTGAAATGCGGGCAGCGTCGGCGACACCCCTTCGACCGCATTCATATCCAGTTTCTTCGCAGGAGAGATTACGACCAGCATGTGCCATCCTTCTTGTTCTTCAGCTGCGCAACCTAGCAGAGGGCATCGTGACGTCCAGCCCGTTAAGCCTCTTGCAGAACCTGTAAAAACGCCGCGCCAAAACGTTCAGCGCGCCGGTCGCCCAACAAACGTTCAAGCGCGGGCAGGTCACGCGGGCGCATCTCGGCCACCTTTGCCAAAAGCGAGGCCGAACAACTCAGCGGTTTATCAATGCCATCTGGCCCGCGCGACAGGTCAGATTGCACGGCCAGAAGTTGGTCAAACAACGCACCCTTTTCCTGCCCGGCCAACTTGCGCCGCGATGGGTGAACCCGCGCCGCTGTTTCGCCGGTTATAACGGCCAGAAAATCCGCGCCGTAACGTTCCAACTTTTTCGCGCCGACGCCGCTGATACGGGCCATATCGTCCAGTGTCTGAGGGCGGGTTTCGGCCATTTCGATCAATGTGCGATCATTGAAAATGACATAGGCGGGAACCTTCGCCGTTTCGGCAAAGGCGCGGCGTTTGGCCTTTAGGGCCGACAACAGCGGCGCATCCTCGTCAGAGACAAGCGCCTTCACGGCCGGGCGACTGCCACGCGCTTTTTGGATGGTGTCGTTGCGCAGCTCAATCCGCGCCTCGTCCCGCAGGATGGGGCGGGCCGCTTCGGTCATGCGCAACGCGCCGTGGCGTTCGGGGTCGGGGCGCACAAGGTCGTGGCCCATCATTTGCCGGAAAATCGCCTGCCATTGGCGGCGGTCATATTCACGGCCAACGTTAAAGGTTGGCAGTTCGTCGTGCCTGCGGGCTTTGACCTTGTCGGTTTCGTTACCAATCAGGATATCGATCAGGTGTCCCGACCCGAAATATTCGCCCGTGCGCAAAATCGCCGACAGTGCCTTGCGAACAGCCACGGTACCATCAAACACCTCGGCGGGGCGGTCGCACAGATCACATTTGCCGCAAGGTTCCGCCTGTTCACCAAAATAGGCCAACAGGGTTTGACGGCGGCATTTCAACGCCTCGGCCAGCCCAAGCAGCGCATTCAGGCGGGCGTGATCAGCGGCACGGCGTTCAGGTGGGGCAAGGCTTTCGTCGATCTGCGAACGGCGCAGGCGGATATCATCGGGGCCATATAGGGTCAGCGTTTCAGCCGGGGCACCGTCACGGCCCGCGCGACCGATTTCCTGATAATACCCTTCGATCGACTTGGGCAGATCGGCATGGGCGACCCAGCGAATGTCGGGCTTGTCCACACCCATCCCAAAGGCGACCGTGGCAACGACAATCAGGCCGTCTTCTTGTTGGAAACGCGTTTCCACCTCGCGGCGCGGTCCGGCCTCCATCCCGCCGTGATAGTGACAGGCGGAATGCCCAGCCTCGCGCAGGGCACCGGCCAAGCCTTCGGTTTTCGCTCGGGTGCCGCAATAGACGATCCCCGATTGCCCGTTGCGCGCGGCGGCGAAGTCCAAGATTTGACGGCGGGGGCTGTTCTTAACCTCGAACGCCAGATGGATGTTGGGCCGGTCAAAGCCCCGCAGGAATGTTGACGGGGTGACGCCATCAAACAGGCGGTTAACGATTTCAACTTGGGTTTCGGCATCCGCCGTGGCGGTGAAAGCGGCCAGTGGCACATCCAACGCGCGGCGCAGATCACCGATGCGCAAGTAATCAGGGCGGAAATCGTGGCCCCATTGGCTGACGCAATGGGCTTCGTCCACTGCGATGAAACTGACCCCGACCCGCCGCAACAAGTTGAGTGTCCCGCCCGAGGCAAGCCGTTCAGGCGCCATATACAGCAGCTTCAACTCTCCGGCGTCGAGAGCGCGAAACACTTCATCGGTTTCTTCTTCGGTATTGCCAGATGTCAGCGCGCCCGCCGCAACGCCCGCCTCGCGCAAGCCGCGCACTTGGTCCCGCATCAGGGCAATCAGCGGTGAAATCACCACCGTCACCCCATCGCGGCACAGCGCGGGCAATTGAAAGCAAAGGGATTTACCGCCGCCCGTTGGCATAATCGCCAGCGTGTTTTCACCCGCCGTTACGGCATCGACAATTTCAGCCTGCCCGGGGCGAAAGCCCGAGAATCCGAAAATAGCGGCAAGAAGTTCTTCTGCGCGGTTCATTGGGCCTGTGGGATTATTGCTGCTCGATTTTTTCGAACAATCCCACAGGAGGATTCAGGCGGCAAGCCCCTCAGGCAAAGGCGTAGAGGTTATTTCCGATGATAATCCGCAATGCATAGATCGCGACCAGCACAATCAGCGGCGCCAGATCAAGCCCGCCGGTGTTCGGCAACGCGTTTCGAATTGGGCCATAGATGGGTTCTAAAATGCGGTTCAACCCATCCCACAGCTGCGCGACCAGCGGCTGACGCAGGTTCAGAACCTGAAAACTGATAAGCCAGCTCATGATGATATGGGCGATGATGATGAACCAGACGATATCAAGGATCAGAAGCAGGATCTGCATAAGCGATTGCATGGGCGCGGGTCTTTCATTGCCAACAGTTGCGGAACACAGGTAAGGGCACATGCCCCGTGTGGCAACCACCTAACGCAGCGTTCATATTGACGCCGCGCCGCACTGCGGCACGTTGGCCGATAAAGGAGCCGCCCGATGTATCCGTTTATCCGCCTATTCAAAGAAATGATCATTCACCGCAACGCCCCGGCGATGCCTTTGGATGGAACGCATGTATCCCACCACATCTGCTGGCCTTGGGATTTGGACCTGTGGAACGAATTGAACAACGGGCGCACACTGACGCTGTATGATCTGGGACGGATGCCCGCAGCCCGGCGCGTTGGGTTGTTAAAGACCCTAATGCAGCAGAAATGGGGGATGACGATGGCCGGCGTGACTGTTCGGTATCGTCGCCGCGTGCGGATGTTCGACCGGTTGGAAATGCGCACGCGCTTCGTCGGCGCGGACAAAAGGTTTATCTATATCGACCAAACGATGTGGAAAAAGGGCGAATGCTCCAGCCAAGCCGTTTATCGCGTCGCCGTGACGGGGCCGGACGGAATCGTGCCAACAGAAAAGTTGATCGAGGCGATGGGCGCAGAAAAGCTGCCCGATTTGCCCGGCTGGATCCAAACCTGGATAGAAGCAGAAGCGCAACGCCCCTGGCCACCCGCGCGATAAGCCCCCACAAAGCTTGCGCGCCCCTGAATTAACGGGTCATATCGGCCATAACAAAACAGGGGCAAAAGCATGGAACACGTGTCGGCGAAACGGCGCATTTGGGGCTGGTTTTTCTTTGATTGGGCCAGTCAGCCTTATAACACCCTGCTTTTGACTTTCATCTTTGCGCCCTACGTCAAGGAAATGGTCGGTGATGGCTCCCAAGCGCAGGCCGCTTGGGGGTATGGCGTTGGTGCGGCCGGGCTTATCATTGCGTTTCTCGCGCCGGTGCTGGGCGCAATCGCCGACCGGTCAGGTGGCCGGATGCGGTTTATCTGGATCTTCTCTCTTCTTTATGTGGTCGGGTCGGGCGCTTTGTGGCTGGCAACACCGAATGATTTCAACATCACGCTGGTTCTGATCTTTTTCGGGATCGGCCTGATCGGGATGGAATTTGCCACGATCTTTACCAATGCGATGCTGCCGGGCCTTGGCACGAAAAAGGAAATCGGCGGGATTTCCGGCACCGGCTGGGCGCTGGGGTATGTTGGTGGCGTTTTCGCACTGATCCTGATGCTGGCGCTGTTCGCCGAAAGCTCTTCCACCGGGAAAACCCTGATCGGGATCGACCCTATCTTTGGTCTGGATGCATCGCAGCGCGAAGGCACGCGTGCGGTTGGCCCGTTCACCGCTATCTGGTTTGCCATCTTTATGATCCCGTTCTTCATGTGGGTCCGCGAACCGCGCGAGCCTGATGCCCTTACCATCCGTCAGGCTGTTGGCTCTGCCCTGCCCGAACTGCGCCAAACCCTGCGCCACTTGCCCGATAACAAAAGCCTGTTCGCTTATCTTGGGTCGTCCATGTTCTATCGCGATGCGCTGAACGGGATGTATACATTTGGCGGCATCTATGCGGCGGGCGTCTTGGAATGGACGGTCACGGATGTCGGCGTCTTTGGTATCATTGCCGCCATCACCGGCGCGATTTTTGCTTGGTTGGGCGGCAAGGCCGATAACCGTTTCGGCCCCAAGCCAGTGATCATCACCTGCGTTCTGGTTCTGACGGGCGTCGCCATCGCGGTGGTCTTCGTTTCGCGCTCTTCCGTTTTGGGCATCCCGGTTGAGGCGACCTCCAACCTGCCCGACATCGCGTTTTACGTCATCGGGGCGTTGATCGGTGCCGCGGGTGGCGCGCTGCAATCGGCCAGCCGTACAATGATGGTTCGCCAAGCTAACCCCCACCGCATGACAGAGGCGTTTGGCCTGTATGCACTGGCCGGAAAAGCGACTTCGTTCATCGCTCCACTTGCCATTGCGGTGGTGACTGACGTCACGGGAAGCCAACAATTGGGAATTTCTCCCCTCATCCTTCTCTTCCTTATTGGGCTGTTTTTGCTAGTCTGGGTAAAACCAGATGGCGAACGAGCAGAAACATGGTCCGCATCCTAACAACACTCTTCCTTATTCTTGGCTTGGCAAGCACTGCCGGGGCGCAGGAAAAGGCGAACAAGCTTTTTGGGGCAAAGCGTAACGCCTCGGCGCAGGCGCCAGCGGCGATTGGCACCTATGCAAAGGGGTGTGGCGCCGGGTTGGTCGAACTGGCTGAAAACGGCCCGACGTGGCAGGCGATGCGCCTTAGCCGCAACCGCAATTGGGGCCACCCCGATACGATCGCCTTTATCAAACGCCTAAGCGTCGAGGCGCGGCGCCAAGGCTGGGCCGGCCTTTACGTCGGCGATATCAGCCAGCCGCGCGGTGGGCCGATGACGTCTGGCCATTCATCGCACCAAATCGGGCTGGATGCCGATATTTGGCTGCTGCCCCCCAAACGCCTGAACCTGACGCGGAAAGAGCGCGAAGAGATCAGCTCTCTCAACGTGCGCAGCAAGGATCAGCGCAGCGTGAACAGCAACTTCACCCGCGCGCATTACAACATCATTAAGGCCGCCGCGCTGGACCCTGCGGTTGACCGCATCTTCATCACCGCCCCCGTGAAGGTAGAGATGTGCAAAACCGCCAAGCGAAAAGACAAAGCCTGGCTTCAGAAAATCCGGCCGCTTTATGGGCACAACACCCATTTTCACGTCCGCCTGAAATGCCCTGCGGGTTCAAATTTCTGCAAAACGCAGAAACCGACCGTGGCCGAGCTTTCGAACGGCGGTAACGGCTGTGACGAGACGCTGAATTGGTGGGTTACCGATTACCTGAACCCACCCAAAACCACGGCGAAGCCCAAGAAAACGCCCAAAAAGCGCGGAGCGCGCGATTATACAATGGCGGATCTGCCCAACCAATGCGCGCGCGTTCTTTCCTCGCGATAACCCTTGCGATTATCACATCTGCAATTCCTCTGGCAGCGGACCCTGAAAAGGCGACGCTGCTGGGCGAATTCGTCTGGACGATTGAACACGAATCCTTCGGCGGCTTTTCGGGCCTAGAGCTTTCCAAAGACGGCCGCACATTTACCGCCATTTCGGATCGCGGGGCATTCATGACGGGCCAATTCGCCCGCGCAAACGGCGCAATCACGGGTATCGAAAACCTGACGCTGACGCCGATCAAAGACATCAATGGTGGCGCCCTGCCCGAAGACATTACAGACCCAGAAGGGCTGGCCATTCGCAGTGACGGGCGGATTTTCATCTCGTTCGAAGGCTATCATCGGGTCTGGACCTATCGCGACACCGCGTCCGAAGGCGCGTGGCTGCCCCGCCATGCCGATTTCATGGCGATGCAGAACAACTCCTCTCTCGAAGCATTGGCAATCTCACCCGACGGTACGCTGTTCACACTGCCGGAACGTTCAGGACACAAGGCGCGCCCTTTCCCCGTCTACCGGTACCGCCACGGGACATGGACACAGCCGTTCACCATCCCACGTCGCGGCGATTTCCTGCCGGTTGGGGCCGACATCGGGCCCGACGACCGGTTCTATCTGTTAGAGCGCGACTTCCACGGCGTTTTTGGGTTCAGCACCCGCATCAGGCGCTTCACCATTGGGCCGCGCGGCTTTGCCAATGAACAGGAATTGCTAGTCACCGAAGTCGGCCAACATGACAACCTAGAAGGCATCAGCGTGTGGCGCGACGAAGCCGGATTGGTCATGACCTTGCTGTCAGACGACAATTTCCACTGGGCCCAGCACACCGAATTCGTTGAATACCGCGCTGCGGAATAGCTTGATTTAAAGCACAGCGGTGGTTAGCTGAGCCAGCTTCGCCCGATGGGCCGCCAAGTTTCCGCAACCTTGTAAAAACGGATCATAACCATGAACCGCACGATCATTCCCGGCGTAATCGCGATGGCCGCCATCGTCGTGGCCTCTAACATCCTTGTGCAATTTCTGTTCGGCCAATGGCTGACGTGGGGTGCGTTCACCTATCCCGTTGCGTTCTTGGTGACCGACGTGATGAACCGCGTCTATGGCGTTGGCCCGGCGCGAAAGGTTGTGTTCGCTGGGTTCATCGTTGGCGTGATCTGTTCGTTGATCGGCACGCAGATCATGGGCGAATTCGGCCCGCTGGTGACGCTGCGCATCGCGCTTGGATCGGGCATCGCGTTCCTGACCGCACAGCTGTTGGACGTGGCGATTTTCGACCGGCTGCGCGAAGGCGCGTGGTGGAAGGCACCGTTAGCCTCAACGTTTATTGGGTCTTCGGTTGATACGGCGCTGTTTTTCAGCATCGCGTTTTCGGGGGCTTTGACGTTTCTGGAACCGGCCAACGATGTCAGCTGGGCGGGCGAGGCTTTGCCCCTGATTGGGGTCGGCCCGGTGGTGCCTTTGTGGGTTTCGCTGGCCGTGGCGGATTGGCTTGTTAAACTTTCGCTCGCTTTATTGGCACTTCTGCCGTTTCGCCTAATTGTGAAGCGATTAATGGCACGGGTTGCGTAAAAAGTTTTGACAAACACTAAATCTGTGGCACCCTACCTCTAACGGCAACAGCAGAAAGGAGGTGGTCCAGTGTCTAGAGTGATATTGGAGAGAGGTGTCCGAACAGTTGAGGAGGCCGTTGTCTAGACGAACAACCTAGGCAGAACATCCTTGATTGGGCTTTGCTCTAACTGGCCCATCTCCCAACATACTCGAAGGGCTGTCGTTTTCCGGCAGCCCTTTTCGTTTGCAAGAATTCTTGCAAGACTTACAGGTTCACAGGCCCCGTTCTTTAAAGACTTGAAAGCGTAAAATGCCCCTTCGGATTAACGATCAGATAACGATTGAAGACTGGGAACTGACAGAGGCCTTCAGCCGCGCATCGGGGCCGGGCGGGCAGAACGTGAACAAAGTGTCCACCGCCGTGGACCTGCGGTTCGAGGCGGACCGATCCCCCAACCTGCCCGGCCCGGTGAAAAACCGGCTGAAACGTCTGGCCGGTCGGCGCTGGACGAAGGACGGCGCGGTGGTCATTCAATGCGACGAAACCCGCAGCCAAGCCCGCAACCGCGACATCGCACGAGAGCGGCTGGTAGAGCTGATCAGCAAAGCCTTGGTCGCGCCCAAGCGCAGGGTGGCGACGAAACCCACGTTGGGATCAAAGAAACGCCGGTTAAAGGCGAAGAAGGTCCGCGGGGAAGTTAAGGCGTTGAGGGGGCGGGTTGAGGAGTAAGAGGTACAGAGCCAAAATCAGAGACAGGGATCATTGTTCTAAGGAAAATTGTTTATGTTATCTAGCATGCTGAGTGAAATTTCGATTCAGTACATATTTGAGCGCGCAAAGCCATTTGCAGGAAATAAATTCGGAAACTTTGTACGCCACGACCTCCCGATCGAAGCGAAAAAACAACTCATATTTTGGCCCTTTGATCTAAAAGTGAAGTCAAGTGTCGGAGCCGGAAACTGGGCCAGCGTTCCCTGGCTTGGGTTCTTTGATCCTTTAATTACGGAAACCGCGACAAAGGGGTTTTACGTTGTCTATTTGATAAATACGCAGGATCAATCCTACTCGCTCTCAATGAATCAGGGAGCCACAGCTGTTTATGAGGAGTTCGGGCAAAGTCGGGGACGGGATGTTCTAAAACGCCGGGCACAAGACATTGCCGAAAGAGTCCAGGATTTCGCGAGCGGTTTTGACACATCACCCATTCAACTAGGCTCAAAAGAATCTTTGCCACTGGGTTATGAGGCCGGCCATGCATTTGGTCGTACATATCAAGCCAACAAGGTTTCTGAAAATGAGCTGATTGCCGATCTTAAAAACATGCTCTCAGCCTATAGCGCTCTGGTAGATCGAGGTGGAACAGTTCCTACCGATCTCATGCTTGCTGAAGCCGGCTCCCAAGACATAGACGAAACGAGAAGATACATTCTGTCTCGTCGCATTGAGAGATCGAACAATGTTCGACGCGATGTGTTGGCAACGCGCAAAGCGATCTGCGAGGGCTGCGGCTTAAATCCAAAAATCGACTACAAATTCACTGGGCGTGAAGACAACACTCCATTGGATGTACACCATTCAAAGCCACTTCGTGAACTCGCCGAAGGTGAAACTAGACGATACCGGATACCCGACGATTTTCTTGTGCTCTGTCCCAATTGCCATCGGATGATCCACAAACAAAACGACCCGTCCAATCTTCAAGAACTAAAAAATAGGATTGGGTTTCGATACATGCGTGATGTTGCACTTGGCTACTCACCCTAAACCACAACCTCCAACCGTTCCTGTTCCCCTACTCCGAACACGCGTTTGTAGCGGGTGATCTCGTCTGCGGGGCCCATGGCTTTGTTGGGGTTGTCGGACAGTTTCACCGTGGGGCGGCCGTTGGCCGAGACGGCTTTGCAGACCAGTGAGAAGGGCGCCAGCGCGTCGTCGGTGACCAGACCTCGGAAATCGTTGGTCATCAGGGTGCCCCAGCCGAAGCTGACCTTGACCCGCCCGGCGAACCGGCTGTGCAGGTCGACGATTTTGTCAGCGTCCAGCCCATCGGAGAAGATGACCAGCTTTTCGCGGGGATCCTCGCCACGTTCTTTCCACCAGCGGATGGCGGTTTCGGCGCCCTCGGCCGGGTCGCCGCTGTCGATGCGGATGCCTGTCCAACCTGTCAGCCAGTCGGGGGCGTTTCTTAGGAAACCTTCGGTGCCGTAGGTATCGGGCAGGATGATGCGCAGGTTGCCTTCATGCTCGCGCTGCCAATCGGCAAGGACCTGATAGGGCGCTTGGGCCAGTTCGGCGTCGGTTTCGGCCAGCGCGGAATAAACCATGGGCAGTTCGTGGGCGTTGGTGCCGATCGCCTCCACCTCTCGTCGCATGGCGATGAGGCAGTTGGAGGTGCCGACGAACTTATCGCCCAGCCCTTCCAGCATCGCCTGAACGCACCAGTCCTGCCACAGGAAAGAGTGGCGGCGGCGGGTGCCGAAATCAGCGATGCGCAGGGTATCGATGCCACGCAGGCGTTCGACCTTTTCCCACAGCTTGGTCATGGCGCGGGCATAGAGCACCTGAAGTTCGAATTTGCCCATCTGTTGCAGCACAGCGCGCGAGCGCAGCTCCATCAACACGGCGAGGGCGGGGATTTCCCACAGCATCACCTCGGGCCAGTTGCCTTCGAATGTCAGCTCATACTGGCCGTCACGCTTTTCAAGGTGATAGGGCGGCAGTTGCAGGTTTTCGAACCACTGCATGAAGTCCGGGCTGAACATCTGACGCTTGCCGTAAAAGGTGTTGCCGCGCAGCCAGGTGCTTTCGCCGCGGGACAGGCGCAGGGTGCGGATGTGGTCAAGCTGTTCGCGCAGTTCGCCTTCGTCGATCAGTTCGGCAAGGCGGATGGTTTTGGTGCGGTTGATCAGGCTAAAGCTGACCTGCGTGTCGGGTTTGTTGTGAAACACCGACTGACACATCAGCAGCTTGTAAAAATCGGTGTCGATCAAAGAGCGGACGATCGGGTCGATCTTCCACTTGTGGTTATGAACGCGGGTGGCGATATCGACCATTGGAAACTCCCGATCTTGTCGGATCGGTTAAATCAAGCCGATGGCGGGTTTGCAAGGATCGCGCTAATCCAGCACGACGCCTGCGTCCAGCATCGCTTCGCGGGCGTCCTCCAATGACCCATCAAGGTCAATCGCGCGGCAGGCGCTTTCCACGACGGTCACGTTGTAGCCAAGCCGCGCGGCATCCAGCGCCGAATATTGCACGCAGAAATCTGTCGCCAGACCAACAAGCGTAACAGCCGACACCCCGCGCGTGCGCAGGTAACCATCAAGCCCGGTTGGGGTTTCGCGGTCATTTTCAAAGAACGCCGAATAGCTGTCGATCGCGGGGCGGAACCCTTTGCGGATTATCATATCGGCAGGATCTGTGTTCAGGTCCGCATGGAAGGCCGCGCCGGGGGTGCCTTGGATGCAGTGGTCGGGCCACAAGACCTGACCGCCATAAGGCATATCGACGATTTCAAACGGGTTTTTGCCCGAATGCTGGCTGGCAAAGGACGAATGGTTGGCCGGGTGCCAGTCTTGGGTAAACACGCGCACCTGAAATTCTGTCAAAAGCGCGTTGATTTGAGGAATGATGTCATCGCCGCCCGTAACGGCCAACGCGCCGCCGGGGCAAAAGTCATTTTGGACATCAATCACGATAAGGGCGTCATGGGCGGGTCGCATGGGGCACCTCCTGTATCTTTATACCAGAGGTAAGGGGGGTTGCGTCACTTCGTCAATGGCTGGGGCTTGCGGCAAACCCCCGCGCAGGCGTAAGAGAACGCCCATGTTTACAGTTGCAGCCCTATACCACTTTACCCGTTTTGATGACCCGGCCGCCCTGCGTGGGCCGCTGGAAGAGGTGTGTGAGAAGGCGGGAACCACAGGTTCCCTTCTGATCGCCTCTGAGGGGATCAATGGCACCATTTCCGGGTCTCGCGCCGGCATCGATACGGTGCTGGCCTATATCCGCGCCCTGCCCGGTTGCGCAGATCTGGAGTGGAAGGAAAGCACCGCATCCCACGAACCCTTTGGCCGCATGAAAGTGCGCCTGAAGAAAGAGATCGTGACGATGGGCCAGCCCGACGTGGACCCACGGGCCAAGGTCGGCCACTATGTTTCGCCAGACGACTGGAACGAGCTGATTTCAGCCCCCGACGTTGCGGTGATTGATACGCGCAATGATTACGAGGTTCAGATCGGCACGTTTGAGGGCGCGATTGACCCCGGCACAAAATCGTTCCGCGAATTTCCGCAGTGGTGGGATGAAAACAAACACCGGTTCCACAACAAACGCATCGCGATGTTCTGCACCGGCGGTATCCGCTGTGAGAAATCCACGAACTTCCTGCTGGGTCAGGGCGTGGAAGATGTGTTCCACCTGAAAGGCGGCATCCTGAAGTATCTGGAAGAGGTACCGCAGGACGAAAGCAAGTGGGATGGCGAATGTTTCGTCTTTGACGAACGCGTATCGGTTGGCCACGGGCTTACCGAAGGGCCGCACACCCTGTGCCGCGCCTGCCGTCGCCCACTGGCCCCAGAGGATCTGAAACACGCCGATTACGAAGAGGGTGTCAGCTGCCACCAGTGCATCACCGAAAATTCGGACGAACGGCGCGAACGGTTCCGCGAACGCCAGCGCCAGATCGCGCTGTCACATGCCCGCGGTGAACGCCACATGGGTGCGCACAAGGTCAAAGACTGACGCTGGGGCAACTTATGCTGCGCGTGCATCCAAATTGATGTTAGCGCACCCATCGTTGAAAATAGGCGTTTTTATGACATGCAATTGCTGCATGGCGGCAATTCCAGATCGTGGATTGTGCAATTGCAGCAAATCCCTATTTCAGTGTCACAGGAAACGGCGGGACCGTCCCGCAGGACACTTTAGTAGGAAATGGTAAAATGGCTTTAGCCTCTGATATCCGCAACGTTGAAACCGGTCTGGCACACGCTGTCCGCAACGTTATCGACACTGTTCGTGTTGCACGCGCACGCCGCGCTGCTTTCAACACAACATTCCGCGAGCTTTCGGCGCTGACTGATCGTGATCTGGCTGACCTCGGCATCCACCGTGGTGAGATTACACGTATCGCACGCGAAGAAGCTGCGCTCGTCTAACATTCGGTTGGCGCATCTTGCAGCCAACCGTCTTATGAAAATCGCCCGGCGCGCCTAGTGCGTACCGGGCGATTTCTTTTTGTGGGCCTCGTTTCCCACAAGCATCTGAACCCCCACACATAATTCCGCGTGCCATGGCGATTCGAACCAAGTTGCCCTGTGGCCGCTGGGCCACGCCGCTTGACCCATCCTGTGCAATCGCCTTGGCTGGTCTTAGCTTCTTGTAATTTCGACCTGCGACCACTATTCATATATTAAATCATGAATGTGAAAGTAACCTTCCGTGCGATTTACAGCTTTGAAACCGTTCGAACGCTACCTGCCGATCTTGGATTGGGGGAAGACGTATAACCGCGATGCGCTGACCAATGACATGGTGGCGGCTGTGATTGTGACGATCATGCTGATTCCGCAATCGCTGGCCTATGCCCTGTTGGCGGGCCTTCCCGCCGAAATGGGGCTTTACGCCTCCATCCTACCGCTTGTGGCCTATGCGATTTTCGGAACCTCGCGCGCCTTGGCCGTGGGGCCGGTGGCGGTGGTTTCGCTGATGACGGCGGCGGCTGTGGGCAATCTGGCCCTGCAAGGCACCGCTGAATACGCGGCGGCGGCGATCACACTGGCGTTTCTTTCGGGACTAATCCTGCTGATTATGGGGTTTTTCCGGCTGGGGTTCTTGGCGAATTTCCTTAGCCACCCGGTGATTGCGGGCTTTATCACGGCTTCGGGCATCATCATCGCGACCAGCCAGTTAAAGCATATTCTTGGCATCAACGCCTCGGGCCACAATCTGGCCGAGCTGGTGCATTCCATCTTTACCCATCTGAACGAGATCAGCATCTGGACGCTGATCATCGGCGTCACCTCTACGGCGTTTCTGTTTTGGGTGCGCAAAGGGTTGAAGCCGATGCTGCTGAACGCCGGGCTAAAGCCGCGCATGGCAGAGATTTTGGCCAAGGCTGGCCCGGTTGGCGCGGTTGTTGTGACCACGCTGGTGACATGGATGTTCGGCCTGCAAAACCACGGCGTCGCCATCGTTGGGTCGGTTCCGCAGGGGTTGCCGCCGCTGACCGTGCCAAAATTCGACGCCGATGTCTGGACCAGCCTGTTCGGCTCTGCCGTGTTGATTTCGATCATCGGCTTTGTTGAATCCGTGTCCGTTGCGCAAACGCTTGCCGCGAAAAAGCGCCAGCGGATCGTGCCAGATCAGGAGCTGATTGGCCTTGGCGCATCAAACATCGCGGCCTCTGTCAGCGGTGGGTATCCGGTTACGGGCGGCTTTGCGCGGTCGGTTGTGAACTTTGATGCGGGTGCTGAAACGCCGGCTGCTGGTGCGTTTACCGCGATCGGAATTGCGCTGGCCGCGCTGGCGCTGACGCCGCTGTTGTTCTTCCTGCCCAAGGCGACCTTGGCCGCGACGATCATCGTTGCTGTGCTATCGCTGGTCGACTTTTCGATCCTGAAAACCACGTGGAACTATTCAAAGGCCGATTTCGCCGCCGTTGCCGCGACGATTCTGCTGACGCTGGGCTTTGGTGTTGAAACCGGGGTTTCGGCGGGGGTTCTGCTGTCGATCTTTTTGTTCCTTTACCGCACCTCGCGCCCGCATATCGCCGAAGTGGGTCTGGTGCCCGGAACCGAGCATTTCCGAAACATCGAACGGCACAAGGTCGAAACCAATCCGGCCATCCTGACGATCCGCGTGGATGAGAACCTGTATTTCGCCAACGCGCGTTTCTTGGAGGATTACCTTTACGACCGCGTTGTGGGCGATTGCGATCTGAAACACGTTATCCTGATGTGTTCGGCCGTGAATGACATCGACACATCCGCGCTGGAATCGTTAGAGGCAATCAACCACCGCCTTCAGGACATGGGAATCACCCTGCACCTATCCGAGGTGAAAGGCCCTGTGATGGACCGGCTGGGGCGCTCTCATTTTCTGCATGATCTGACGGGGAAGGTGTTCCTTTCGCAGTTCGGCGCGGTGAAAGAGCTTTCGGCTTGAACGAACGTCGCATTGAAACGGCGGCACGTTGTCGCGATACCTTCGGATTAGGCCATAAGTATTGGTGAATCGTTTGACCGGCGGCGCTGGCGACATATTGTTTGCCCAGACTGCCGAACCGTAAAAGGGAGAGAGTTATGAAACTCAAACTAGGAATTGTTGCCGCGGGCCTGTTGGCCGCTGCACCGGTTTTTGCTGACAGCCACGGCGCCACAGGTGACGCCGCAGCCGGTGAAAAAGCATTCCGTCAATGCGTGGCGTGCCACGTCGTTGTGAACGAAGCGGGCGACACGCTTGCCGGTAAAAAGGCCAAGACCGGCCCGAACCTGTATGGCATCGCTGGCCGTGCTGCTGGTGCGCAAGAAGGGTTCAAATACTCTAAGTCCATGGTTGCCGCTGGCGAAGCTGGCCTTGTTTGGACCGAAGAGAGCTTTGTTGCCTTCGTGAAAGACCCCGGCGGGTACATGAAAGAGGCAAGCGGCGATTCCAAGGCGCGTTCCAACATGTCCTTCAAGGTGCGCAAAGAAGGCGATGCGGAAAACCTGTACGCTTATCTTGCCAGCCTTTCGGCAGAATAATCCCCGCGAAACTTAGTAAAAGGCCGTCGGATAATCCCGGCGGCCTTTTGCGTGGGCTTGCCCCAAGCCGCCCCTGCGGATATTCCCGCCCCAAGAAGGAGCCCAGCGTATGAGCATCAACACATTCGGCCACCTGTTCCGCGTCACGACATGGGGCGAAAGCCACGGGCCCGCCCTTGGCGCCACGGTTGATGGCTGCCCCCCCGGCGTACCGGTGGACGAGGCGATGCTGCAGCACTGGCTGGACAAGCGTAAACCGGGCCAGAACAAGTTCACCACCCAACGCCGCGAACCCGATCAGGTAAAGATCCTGTCTGGTGTGTTCGAAGGGCAGACAACTGGCACGCCGATCCAGTTGATGATCGAAAACACCGATCAGCGTTCAAAAGATTACGGCGATATCGTTGAAAAATTCCGCCCCGGTCATGCCGATATCACCTATTGGCAGAAATACGGGATTCGTGACTATCGCGGCGGCGGGCGGTCCTCTGCCCGTGAAACTGCGGCGCGTGTTGCGGCCGGTGGGATTGCCCGCGCGGCGCTGAACGCGCTTGTGCCCGGCATCGCGATCACCGGCTATATGACTCAGGTCGGGCCACATAAAATTGACCGTGCGCGGGTGGATATGGACCAGATCGAACAGAACCCGTTCTGGACGCCTGATGCCACGGCTGCTGATGAATGGGCCGCCTATCTGGATGAGCTTCGCAAATCCGGCAATTCCGTTGGTGCCGTGATCGAGGTGATCGCCCAAGGCGTTCCCGCAGGGATCGGCGCACCGGTTTACGGCAAGTTAGACACTGATTTGGCCGCCGCGATGATGTCTATCAACGCTGTGAAAGGCGTTGAGATTGGCGATGGCATGGCCTCGGCTGAACTGACCGGCGTTGAGAATGCGGACGAGATTTCGATGGGGCCGAACGGGCCTGAATATTCGTCCAACCACGCGGGCGGTATTTTGGGCGGTATTTCCACGGGGCAGGATGTTGTCGTGCGTTTTGCGGTTAAGCCGACCTCTTCGATCCTGACCACGCGCAAGACGATCACCAAATCCGGCGAAGAGACAGAGATTGTGACCAAGGGCCGTCATGACCCCTGTGTCGGTATTCGCGCGGTTCCCGTGGGCGAAGCGATGATGGCCTGTGTGGTGCTTGACCACGTGCTGCTGCATCGTGGCCAAGTTGGTGAAAACCGCGGTAAAATCGGCTGATCAGGCGGTCGCCGCACCAAGGGCGACATCCATCAGCGCCTTAATCTCGTCCTTGCCGGTGCCCGCAACGATGCGGCCCAGTTCTGCGTCGCCCTTCAGCACCACAAGCGTAGAGCGGCGCGGGATGTTCAGGCCAGTGGTTAGCGCATCTTTGCTGTAGGCATCCCAATCGACGTTGATAAAGCTGATCGCCTGCTCATACGCGGGGTTTTCAGCCTTAAGCGCATTGATAACACGTTCCTGCGCGGCGCATGTGCTGCACCAGCTTGCCTTGAAATCAAGGAAGACGGTTTTGCCGGCGGCCAGCTCTTTTTCGACTAGGCCGGGGGTGTAATCCATCGCAGCGGCCCACACGCCCAACGGGGCGACGGTGGAAACAGCGGCGGTGAGAAGGAAAAAGTCACGGCGATTCATCGGAAACTCCTTAAATTGCAACGGAAAGATCGATTAGCCAGGGCGGCAGGTTCTGCACGGCCCAAAACTCTAACATGTGGTGAACGCGGAACAGGATGCCTGCGCCAACAGCGACGAAAACGATGCCCATAACCGGCTTGGCCCGCGCAGCGATGCCGCGCATCCACGCCTGACGCTTTTGGATCACGGATCGCGCGCCATAACCCAGCGCAAGAATGACCGACGACACGCCAAGCGCGAAGGCCACCATGATACCGCCCGCGCGGAACAGGCTTTCGCCCTGACTGGCCAGTGAAATGGCGCCGCCCAGCGTGGGGCCGATACAGGGGCTCCAGACTGCGCCAAGAAGCATACCGCCAAGGAACTGCCCGTTCAGGCCGGACCGGTCCAGCCCATCCATTCCGGTGTCTGCGCGGGCGGAAAACCCGGCCGTTGCCGTGGCAAAGCCTTCGGAAAAGCGCGGAACCAGCAGGACCAGCCCAAAGCCGATCATCAGAACGGCCCCCGCGTCAGCGATGGTTTCTTCGGTGATGCCAAGGCTGCGACCCAGAACGGTGACGCCCATGCCCAGAACGACGAATGACAGGCTCATCCCTGCGGCGACGGCCATCGGGCCATAACGGCTGGCCTGCAACGCGGTGGCCAGTACGATCGGCAAGATCGGCAATACGCAGGGGTTGATCAACGTCAGAAGGCCCGCGCCATATCCAAGCAAAAATTCCATGGCTGGGAAGGTGCGCTAAGATTGCGCCCCTGTCACCCAACATTGCCCTAACGCGGTTTCACATGCGCGTCAGGGTTTGGAAACATTTTCCTGCTGCTTGGACAGTTGGACCGCCAAAATGCCAAGCGCGATGACCAAAACGCCGATGATATCGCTTAGGCCCAAGGCTTCGTCCAGAAGGACGGCGGCGATGGCCACCCCAAGGAACGGGTTCAGAAAGTGGAACGTCGCCGCCCGCACCGCGCCGATGCGCCCAACAAGCATGAACCAAGTGAAGGTCGCCAAAAGGCCGGGCACAATCGTGGTATAGGCAAACGCCCACAGCAACCGAGGGGTCCAATTGACCTGCCACGTTTCAAGGAACAGGGCGGCGACAGCCAAAACCGCGCTGCCAACCAGCATTTGCAAACCAACGATCATCAAAACGTTGCCGCCCGACGCCGCACCGCGAACGGACAAGGTCGCCACCGCCAGCGCAAGCGCGCCAACAAGGCACAGAACCAGGCCATATAGGTCAACGCCGCCGCTGATCCGGCTGGCCATAATAACGGCAACACCCACGAACCCGGCGATCAGCCCCACAATGCCAAGCGTTGGCAACCTTTCGCCGTAAACCGCCCAACCAATGGCCCCGACAAGCAGGGGCATCGACGATGCGACGATGGCGGCCAAGGAGGCCTCGATCGTTTGCATCGCGACAAAGTTCAGGCCCAGATACAGCGCGTTCTGGCAAAGGCCAAAGACGAAAGTTGCGCGCCATTGCGCCCGCGTCAGACGCCAGGTTTGACCAAGCGCAAACGCAATCGCGATGCCAATAACGCCAGAAATCAGAAACCGTATTGCAAGGGCTGTTAATGGCGGCGCGTCAGCGACAATCATCCGGGCAGAGGTAAAGGCCGAGGACCACATCAAGGCAAATGCCAAGCCCATAGCGATGGCGCGAAAATCCATGATGTCTCCTGAAAAACGAATAGGGCCGCCAAAAGGCGACCCTAGTGTATTTCACAACATGGGCAAGGCCCCGTTGGATTAGCCGTTTACGCTGTCTTTCAGCGCTTTGGCGATGGTCATTTTCACGACCTTGTCGGCTTCTTTTTTGATCTGCTCGCCGGTGGCAGGGTTGCGCACCATACGCTCTGGGCGCTCGCGGCAATAGATTTTGCCAACGCCTGGCAGTGTTACTGCGCCGCCGTCTGCAACTTCTTTGGTGATCACACCAGTGATCGCGTCCAGCGCAGCCGATGCGGCTTTTTTGTCCGCACCCATTTCATCTGCGAGAGCGGCAACCAGCTGCGTCTTCGTCATCGGTTTTGCCATGTATGGTCTCCTCGTTCATGCCCTCTCATATCGGGGCGATTTCAGTAATTTAACGGAATATTGGGGTCAGACACAACGATTTGTGTAAGCAAACATGCATATTTCCTGCATTTTGTGCCTGTTTACGCAGAGTCAAAGGAATGCTGTTTCCTCAAAACTGCGCAATTTGCGTGAATGGATGCGTTCCAGCGGCATTTCACGCAGTTTTTCCATCGCGCGGATTCCGATCAAAAGATGCCGCGTGACCTGCGTTTTGTAAAAGTCAGACGCCATGCCGGGCAGCTTTAGTTCGCCATGCAACGGCTTGTCGGAAACGCACAAAAGCGTGCCGTAAGGAACGCGGAAACGATAGCCGTTCGCGGCAATTGTCGCGCTTTCCATATCCAGAGCGATGGCGCGGGACTGTGAAAGCCGCTGAACCGGGCCGGACTGATCGCGCAGTTCCCAGTTGCGGTTATCGATGGTCGCGACGGTGCCGGTACGCATGATCCGCTTCAGGTCGTACCCTTCCAGTTCTGTCACCTGCTCAACCGCGTCTTCAAGGGCGATCTGAATCTCGGCCAGGGCCGGGATTGGCACCCAAACGGGAAGGTCATCGTCAAGCACGTGATCTTCGCGCAGATAGGCGTGGGCCAGCACGAAATCACCAAGGCTTTGACTGTTGCGAAGGCCAGCGCAGTGGCCAACCATCAGCCACGCGTGGGGGCGCAAAACAGCGATGTGATCGGTTGCGGTTTTGGCGTTCGACGGGCCGACGCCGATGTTCACCAAAGTGATCCCGGCATTATCGTCACGCTTTAGGTGATAGGTCGGCATCTGCGGCAGCTTCGCCGGCGCGGGAAGCGGCGCGTCGGGGTCGGTGATCTCTATGTTACCGGGGCCAACAAGGCTGGTGTAGCCGCTGTTGGGATCACGCAGCGCGTTGCGGGCGTAAAGTTCGAACTCTTCGACATAGAACTGATAGTTGGTGAACAGAACGTGGTTCTGAAAGTGTTCAGCCCGGGTCGCGGTGTAGTGCGACAGGCGCGCAAGGGAATAATCCACACGCTGTGCGGTAAACGGCGCAAGCGGCGCAGAGCCGTCGGTGTATTTGAACCCATAGCCGTTAACGATGTCGTCATTCGTGGTCGAAAGATCCGGCACATCGAACACGTCGCGCAACGGGAAATCCAGCACCCCGTCCTGCGGAACGGTGATCGTGTCGTCCCCGGCCACGGCGAAATGCACGGGCATGGGCGTGTGCGACAGGCCGATGGTCACGGGGACGCCGTGGTTTTCAATCAGCAGCCCGATTTGTTGTTCCAGATAGTTTTCGAACAGGTCGGGGCGCGTAACGGTCGTGGTATAGGTGCCGGGGTCGGACACATGGCCAAAGCTTAGGCGGCTATCCACCTTAGCGAAGCTGGTCGTGACCAGCCGGATTTCAGGATAATACGCACGGTACCGCGCCCGGCGGGGTTGGCCGGCCAGCGTTTCCTGAAACCTTGCACGCAAGAAATCCGTCGCCTCGTCGAACAGCTGTCTTAGGCGTGCCACCGCTGCGGTTGGGTCCATAAAGCTTTGCAGCTCTACCGGGGTGGGCGTTTCGATCGGCAGGTTTTGGTCGGATACTGTCATGCGCGGACACCCTGAACAGGAAAAATATGCCTAAATATTAGAAGACGGCGGCACCGTTCCTTCCCAAATGTCACGACTTGGCCAAAGGGATCAAGCCCGCCCTTGCATACAATTGGCTAAGGCCAGATGATCCGCGCATGAACAACACTCTTCTATCCCTTGGGCATGGGTATTCTGCTCAGGCGCTGGCGCGGCTCTTGCCGGACGATTGGCGCATCATCGCAACCACACGAAACGCCGAAAAAGCCGCCCAGCTGAACAAGCAAGGGATAGAGGCGCTGATTTGGCCCGGTAGTGACCTGACCGAGGCCTTGGCGAAGGCATCCCATGTTTTGATGTCGATCGCGCCGAATGACGAAGGCGACCCTATCATTGCCGAACTTGGCCCAGAACTGGCCAAAGCCGACCATCTGAAATGGGTCGGTTACCTGTCGACCACCGGCGTTTACGGCGATCATGGCGGCGATTGGGTAGACGAAGAAACGCCCCTGTCCCCATCCACAAAGCGTGGCCTTGCGCGGGTCAAGGCCGAGGCCGCGTGGGAAAAGCTGGGCCTGCCGCTTCATATTTTCCGTTTGGCGGGCATTTATGGCCCCGGTCGTGGACCGTTTGCCAAGGTGCGCGCCGGAAAGGCACGCCGCATCATCAAAGAGGGGCAGGTGTTTTCACGAACCCATGTGGAAGACATCGCGCAGATCGTGGCGGCCTCTATCGCCAAGCCAAACCCCGGCGCTGCCTATAATGTGTGCGATGACGACCCGGCCCCGCCCCAAGACGTGATCGAACACGCCGCACAGCTTTTGGGCCTGCCCGTTCCCCCCGCCATCCCGTTCGAACAGGCCGAGATGACCCCAATGGCGCGCAGCTTTTATGCCGAGTCAAAGAAGGTCAGGAATGATCGCATCAAGGATGAACTGGGGGTCACGCTGAAATACCCCACATACCGGCACGGGCTTGCTGCGCTTCTTTCCGCCGAGGGGCTGGACCCAAGCTGACCGATACCCCATCTTTATGCGGAAACGGCAACGAACGGACAGCAAATGGCCGAAGGGGCAGAACCGAGCACAATTAACGAGGTGTTGGATTCGCTTTGCCACGCCCGCAACGGAGACCGGGTGACGGTGCGCGATATCGTCGAAAAGATGGGCGAACGGTCGTTCGCGCCGCTTTTGCTGGTTCCGGCGATGATATTGGTGTCGCCCGTTTCATCGATCTTGGGAATGCCGACGTTTGGCGCGTTGGTGATTGGCCTGATCTTGGTTCAGGCGATCATGGGGCGCAAACACCTTTGGATCCCTGAATTTCTGGCACGCCGTTCTTTACCGGCCAAACGTGTTGAAAGCGCGGTGAACTGGCTGCGCAAACCCGCAACTTGGGTGGACCGCCATGTTCACCGTCGTTTGACGTATCTGACGGTTCGCCCGCTTAGCTATATCGCGCTGCTGACCTGCCTTGCCCTAACGCTGACCATGCCGTTGCTAGAGGTGTTGCCCATGCTGGCCACCGTAAGTGCCACGGCGATTACGTTGTTTGCCATTGGCCTGTTGACCCATGACGGCATGTTCATAATCGCCGGTTACGCCTTTATCGGGCTGGGCATATCGCTTGGATCGCTGTTTATTTAAGCTTGCGATCAGGCAACTGGGCAACGCCCAGAACTTCCAGAACCTTGGCTTCGATATCGTCGGCATTCATCCCGGCAACGGCATACATATCGGCCGGGCTGGCCTGATCGATAAAGATATCGGGAAGCACCATCGAACGGAACTTTAGCCCGTTATCAAACACGCCCTCATCCGCCAGCAATTGCGCAACATGAGAGCCGAACCCACCAACAGCGCCCTCTTCGATCGTGATCAGCGCGTCGTGGTCGGCGGCCAGTTTCAGGATCATGTCACGGTCCAGCGGCTTGGCGAAACGCGCATCGGCGATTGTGGGGGTGATGCCCTTGGCCGCTAGGTTTTCGCAGGCTTGCTGAACCTCTTGCAGGCGCGTGCCGAAGGAAAGGATGGCAACCCCTGCCCCGTCCTGAATCATCCGGCCCTTGCCGATTTCCAGCGGTTCGCCCTTTTCGGGCATTTCGACACCCACGCCTTCGCCGCGTGGGAAACGGAACGCGATGGGCCCTTCGTCATGGGCAACGGCGGTGGCGACCATGTGCTTCAGCTCTGCCTCGTCCGCGGCGGCCATAACGACGAAACCGGGAAGGTTCGCCAGATAGGCAATGTCAAAACTGCCCGCGTGGGTCGCGCCATCGGCACCCACCAGCCCAGCGCGGTCAATCGCGAAGCGCACGGGAAGGCGTTGGATCGCCACATCATGCACAACCTGATCGTACCCACGTTGAAGGAAGGTGGAATACATCGCGCAGAACGGCTTCATCCCGCCCGCGGCCAAACCCGCGCAGAAGGTCACGCCGTGCTGTTCGGCGATACCAACGTCAAAGCACCGGCTGGGATAACGTTCGGCGAACAGGTTCAGGCCGGTGCCATCGGGCATTGCGGCCGTGACGGCGACGATCTTGTCATCGCCAGCTGCCTCTTGCAGCAGGGCGTCGGCGAAGACCTTGGTATAGCTGGGCGCGTTGGACGGCGCCTTTGTCTGCTTACCGGTCACAACGTCGAACTTGGCCGTCGCGTGGCCCTTATCGATGGCCTGTTCGGCGGGGCGGTACCCTTTGCCCTTTTTGGTGATCGCGTGAATCAGGATCGGCCCGGTCGCGCGGTCCTTGACGGTACGCAGAACGGCCAAAAGCTGATCCATGTCGTGCCCGTCGATGGGGCCTAGATAGGAAAAGCCCAGCTCTTCGAACAAAGTGCCGCCGACGGTCATGTGTTTCAGCATGTCCTTGGCCCGGCGCGCGCCTTCTTGGAACGGCGGAGGCAGCAGGCTGACCGCGCCCTTGGCGGCGGCTTTCAGTTCCTGAAATGGCGCACCGGCGTAAAGGCGCGACAGATAGGATGACATCGCGCCAACCGGCGGGGCGATCGACATTTCGTTATCGTTCAGGATAACGATCATCCGCTTTTTCAGATGACCCGCGTTATTCAACGCCTCGAACGCCATGCCCGCGCTCATCGAGCCATCGCCGATCACGGCAATCGCATCACCGATCCCATGCTCGGGCGCGCCGCCCAGATCGCGCGCCACGGCAAAGCCCAGCGCGGCAGAGATAGAGGTAGAGCTGTGCGCGGCCCCGAATGGGTCATACGGGCTTTCGCTGCGTTTGGTGAAACCGCTAAGCCCATCCTTTTGACGCAGGGTGCGGATACGGTCACGCCGCCCGGTCAGGATTTTGTGAGGATAGCATTGGTGCGACACGTCCCAGATCAACCGGTCCTTCGGGGTATCGAACACCGCATGCAGCGCCACGGTCAGTTCAACAACACCCAGACCCGCGCCCAGATGCCCGCCCGTTTCAGACACAGCCGAAATCGTTTCCGCGCGCAGTTCATCGGCAACCTGCGAAAGTTCGCGGTCGTTGAATTGCTTCAAATCAGCAGGGGTATGCACACGGTCCAACAGGGGTGTGTTTGGGGTATCGCTCATCGCGGGCCCTCCTCAGGGCGGCTTAGTTCTCGCGGGAGATAACGAACCGCGCGGCTTCCCGCAAGTTTTCGGCAGCATCTCCATAGGGGGAAAGTGCGGCCTCGGCCTCCAAAACCAACGTTTTTGCGCGCTGTTTGGCACCATCCAGCCCAAGGAGAGAGACGAAAGTCGCCTTTCCGGCGTCCGCATCTTTTTGCAACCGCTTGCCCGCCTTCGCGGCGTCGCCTTCGACATCCAGAATGTCATCGGCAATCTGAAACGCCAAACCAAGGGCCGTTGCATAGGTGCGAAGCGGGGTTGGGTCGGCTTGGCCCAGCACTGCGCCGGCCTCGGCCGACCAACAGATCAGCGCGCCGGTTTTGTTGGCCTGAAGGGCGGTGATTTCTTCCAAGGTCAGCGGGCGGCCTGCGGTTTCGGCGGCGATATCCTGCGCCTGCCCCAAAACCATGCCATGCGCGCCAGACGCACGCGCAAGCGAGGCCACCAAAGCCACGCGCACGTCTGCGTTATTGTGGGTCTGTTCCGCCGCCAAAAGCTCAAACGCGAGGGTTTGCAACGCATCACCGACCAGAACGCCGGTCGCCTCGTCCCATTTCACGTGAACGGTGGGAAGGCCGCGGCGCAGATCGTCATCGTCCATGCAAGGCAGGTCATCATGCACCAGCGAATAGGCATGAAGCGCCTCAACCGCCGCCGCCGCTTGCATCGCCTGTTGCGGATCAACGCCGTGCAACGCCGCGCTTTCCATCACCAGAAACGCGCGCAGCCGCTTGCCCCCCTGAACGGCATAGCGCATCGCATCCGTCACCGGATGTGCGGGGTAGCCGTCAAGAACATGGGTCAAGTGCGCCGCAACTTGCGCGGCGGTTTCCTCAAGCCGGGTCTGAAACATTCAAAGGCCTTCGACGGGCGTGGTGCCGGTGGGGTTGCCATCCGTATCAAGCGTGATCGCGGCGACCTTTTCTTCGGCCTCTTTCAGCTTTTCTTCGCAGCGCTTTTTCAGCGCGGCACCGCGTTCGTACAGCTTGATCGAATCTTCCAACGGCACGTCGCCGCGTTCAAGTTGGTTCACCACACGCTCCAGTTCGGCCATTGCCTCTTCGAAGCTCATCTCGCCCACTGGTTTATCGGTCATGCTCCACGCTCCATCAGCACTGTAAGATGCGCCGCCACACTTGCGGCGAGCGCATCCAGATCATATCCGCCTTCAAGTGTCGAGACCACCTTGCCCCCTGCATGCGCATCCGCGATGTCGCACAAGCGGTGCGTGGCCCATGCAAAGTCATCCTCGTGCCATTGCAGTTGCGCCAACGGATCAGCGAAATGCGCATCGAATCCGGCCGAAATCAGAACCAGTTCCGGCTTGAACGCATCCAGCGCGGGCAGAACCTGCCCCTCCATTTCCTCGCGGAACCTGCGACCGCCGGACATGGGCGGCAACGGAACGTTCAGCACATTGCCATGCGCCCCGGTTTCATGCGCCGCGCCCGTGCCGGGATACAGCGGCATCTGATGGGTAGAGGCGAAAAGAATCCGCTCCTCCTCCCACAGCAAATCTTGGGTGCCGTTACCGTGGTGTACGTCAAAATCCATGATCGCCACGCGCGACAGCCCGTGATGATCCAACGCGTATTTGGCAGCAATAGAGACGTTTCCGAACAGGCAGAACCCCATCGCCGTCTGCGTTTCGGCATGGTGACCGGGCGGGCGCACAGCTGCGAATGCATTCGCAACCTCGCCGCCAAGAACCATATCAACGGCCTTAAGGTTCGCCCCCACCCCACGTAGCGCAGCGTTAAGCGAACCGGGTGAAAGATGGGTGTCGGCGTCCAACGCGGTTGAGCCACTGGCCGGAAGCGCGGATTTGACCTTTTCCAGATAGGCCTGCGGGTGACAGCGCAATACCTGAGCCTCTTCGGCCAACGGCGCTTCGACCCGCTGCAGCACGTCAAATTCGGGCGCTTTCAGGCGTGTTAGAACCGCTTCCAGCCGCGCAACGCGTTCGGGATGGCCCGCCGGGGTGACGTGGTTAAGGCAATCAGGGTGGGTCAGAATGGCTGTCGTCATATGAAAGCCCTTTCAGATGGAAATGAACCTGCGAACGGTTAATCCGGCGCCAGCATATACCCCGCGCCCCGAACGGTTTGCAGATATCTGGGCTGTTTCGGGTCAGTCTCTATCTTGCGGCGCAGGCGGGTGATTTGAACATCAACGGCACGTTCCTGCGCCTGTCCTTTGTCACGCCCCAAATCTTCGACCAGCTTGGTACGGGTCACAGCCTCACCAGGGGTGGCCGAAAAGATGCGCATCAGCTGACTTTCCGTGGCCGTCAGGCGCACCAAATCTTCGCCGCGCCACATTTCACCGCGGTCAATGTCGTAACGCACAGGGCCAAGGTGCAGTACCTTTGGCCCAACATTTTCCGGCTTTAGCTGTGGCACCCGGCGCAGAATGGCGTTGATACGCAACAGCAGCTCTTTCGGCTCAAACGGTTTGGCAAGGTAGTCATCGGCCCCCGCTTCTAGCCCTTGAATCCGATCACTGGTTTCGCCTCGCGCGGTCAGCAAAAGAATTGGCGTCGAGATCTCTTCGCGCAGACTTTTGGTAAGTGAGATCCCGTCTTCGCCCGGCATCATCACGTCCAGCACCAACAGGTCGAACGCCAGCCCGCCCAACAAACGGCGCGCATGGGCCGCGTCGCGCGCAGCACTGACAAGAAAGCCGTGCCGCACCAAGAATTTCTGCAACAAGCCGCGAATACGTTCATCGTCATCGACGATCAACAGGTGGGCTTCGGCGTCTGCATTCATTGCCCACTATCCTTCAGCGTTTGGAAATGGCGGCGCATTTCTGGGTCCATCATGGCCTCTAGCACTTGGCGGAACCCAACGACAGCGTCCGGGCCAACGGACCGAAACGCCGCGCGCATTCTTTCGCGCTGCGCATCCGAAAGCTCACGTTCCAGCGCATCGCCGGTTTCGGTTAGAAACAGGTGGCGTTCCCGCTTGTCGCGTTTACCCACACGGCTTTCGACCAACCCATCGTCAATTAGGGTCCGAAGGACCCGGTTTAGTGACTGTTTGGTGACCCCAAGGATCGACAGCAGATTGTTCACCGTCGTCCCAGGAGAGCGGTGAATGAAGTGAATGGCGCGGTGATGCGCGCGGCCATATCCGTGCTGTTCTAGGATTCGATCAGGGTCTGCGGTGAAGCCGCGATAGGCGAAAAACATCGCCTCGATCCCTTTTCGCAATTGCTCGTCCGTCAGGAACAACAGGCCTTCGCTGCCCGGTGTGCCCTGATGCCCACCTTCTGCCATCGCGTGTCCCTCCGGGTTTTTCACAACGTTTTCTGGATTTTATGTCAGCCTTGCTGACGATCCAAGGAATATTCACGCTGCCCGCTTTTTTAGCGCCTTGGCCAATTATATGTCAGTCTTGTTGACTTTATCGGAATCAATTGATAG
The DNA here is from genome assembly GCF_900184935.1 of Actibacterium lipolyticum. Lineage (GTDB taxonomy): Bacteria > Pseudomonadota > Alphaproteobacteria > Rhodobacterales > Rhodobacteraceae > Actibacterium_A > Actibacterium_A lipolyticum. Next base: position 1,504,697 of record NZ_FXYE01000002.1, read on the forward strand.
CGATCCTACAATTCAGCGCAACATTATGTCCGAAACGGACTTAAGCAGCGCAATTTTTGCAAAACTGGGCGATTGCCCGCGCATTAAGAAAGGATCGAACAATGGCTGGTTACGATGATCGTGACGGACATATCTGGGTGGACGGTAAGCTTGTGCCGTGGCGGGACGCCAATGTTCACATCCTGACGCATGCGCTTCACTACGCTTCTTCGGTGTTCGAAGGCGAACGGGCCTATAACGGCAAAATCTTCAAAAGCCGCGAACATTCAGAGCGGCTGAAACGCTCTGCCAACATGATCGACTTCGAAATTCCGTATTCGATTGATCAGATCGAAGCCGCGAAAGAAGAGGTTCTGAAAACCTCGGGCCTGTCGGACGCTTATGTGCGCGCAATCGCATGGCGCGGTGCTGGCGAAGATATGGGTGTCGCATCGGCGCGCAACCCGGTTCGCATGGCGATCGCGGCGTGGGAATGGGGAGCCTATTACGGCGACGCCAAGATGAAGGGCGCGAAGCTGGACATTTCCAAATGGAAACGCCCGTCGCCCGAAACCATTCCATCGCACGCCAAGGCCGCCGGTCTTTACATGATCTGCACCATGTCCAAGCACGCGGCCGAGGCGAAGGGCTGTTCCGACGCGATGATGTTTGACTATCGCGGCTATGTGGCCGAAGCGACCGGCGCGAACATCTTCTTCGTCAAAGACGGCGAAGTGCACACGCCTGACCCCGATTGCTTCTTGAACGGCATCACCCGCCAGACGGTTATCGGCATGCTGAAAGACCGCGGCATCAAGGTGCACGAACGCCACATCATGCCCGAAGAGCTGGAAGGGTTCGAACAGTGCTGGCTAACCGGCACCGCCGCCGAAGTGACCCCCGTGGGCCAGATTGGTGACTATAACTTCGAAGTGGGCGCCCTGACACGCGACATCGCCGAAGCATATGAAAAGCTGGTTCGGGAATAAGTTTCAGCCACGCAGATCAAGATTAAGAAGAGCACGCCTTGGGCGTGCTCTTTTCGTTAAGAACCGCGTTAGCCGAGATAACGAACCGCGAACTGAGCAAGGCCGTTCAGCCCAGCGCCCACCGTTGAACGGATTTGCGGGTGGAACAGTGACATCAGCGCAACCACCTGCCCCAGCACGATCAAATTCAACACTGTCCGGAACGGCTGTTTCCGGGTTTTGTGGCGAAGAACTTTTTGCGCCAGCTTGGCCGACGGGCTTCCACCAACGAATGACCAGATCAGCAACGTGGATTCGCGTATGCGCCAGCCACCGTTAGCCGCCCGATGCTTATCCCATGCGAAAAGGAGATAGGTAATCAGGTTCACACAAAACAAGTACGGTAGAACGATAACAAGCCATGCAAACGGCTCCAACGTTTCGGGCACGACGACACTCCACTGACACACTGAACATGTTGCAGCAGCTAAACCATTTATGCGCGTCGTTGCCCAGACACAGTCAGTCCGTTGCGGTAATCTTCAACCCGACTGCGGCGTACCAATCGGCCATCGCGCGGATTTCAACGTCGGTCAGGTCGGCGGCGATGTCTGACATCACCTCATGCACGCGTTTGCCGTTTCGGAACGCCTTTAGCTGTGTGTCGATATAGATGTTGGTTTCCCCGGCCAGATTTGGCGCATCTTCGGCGACGGCGATACCGTCAGCCCCATGGCATCCCACGCACAGTTCGGGCGCGTCGTCGGGGTTGGCCGTGATGGTCGCCACGGCGGTGTGGCTTGCATACCATGCCGACACATCTGCGATCTGTTGATCGGACAGGCCGCTGGCCACGACGGTCATCATTTCGTGCACGCGCGCGCCGGTTTTGAACGCGTGAAGCTGCGCGGAAAGATAGGCCGCCGGTTCACCTCCGATATGGGGTGCGATGGGGATTTTGGCGTAGCCGTCCAGCCCGTGACACGTGCGGCACATCCCAGCGACCTTGCGCCCGGCATCCACGTCCTGCGCAAGGGCACCCCCGGCAAGCATCAGCCCGCCGAGAGCAAGAACAACGCAACGCATCAGTTGCCTTCGTACCAGATGCGATAAAGCGCACCGGCAAGGTCATCCGACACAAGGATCGACCCATCGCGCAGAGACACGACATCGACAGGGCGGCCCAGGTATTCGCCGTTTTCGTCGATCCAGCCTTCGGCAAACGGCTCTGTCGTGGCGTTTCCTTCGCCGTCAATGAAGGTCACCATGACCCGCGCGCCAACCGGCGTTGTGCGGTTCCATGACCCGTGCTGAGCCGAAAAGATGGCGTTCTTATACTTCGCCGGGAACATGTTCCCGGAATAGAACGACATGCCAAGGTCAGCCGCATGTGCCACGGTTTCAACGGCAGGCATCACAACATCGACCGGCACGTCTTCGCCCTTATATTCGTTGGTGCGTACCGAACCGCCGCCAAACCACGGATGGCCGAAATGCTGGCCCATTTCCGTTTGGCGGTTGATTTCACCCGGCGGAATATCGTCGCCCATGCCATCGACCTGATTGTCGGTCCACCACAGCTCTCCGGTTTCGGGGTGGAAGTCGTGGCCGACAGAGTTGCGCACGCCATAGGTATAAACCTCGCGCCCGCTGCCGTCGGTGTTCATGCGGATGATCCCACCGATGCCGACCTGATTGTAAAGGTCCAGCTTTTCCGCCGGGGCCACGTTGAACGGCTGCCCAAGCGAGATATAGATCTTGCCGTCCGGCCCGATTTTGCAGACCCGCGCGGTGTGGTTAAAGCTTTCCTCTTCCACCGGAATTAGGTCGCCCTTGGCCACAAGGTTAAACGCCGCCACGTCCGGGCTTTCGTAAAAGAATTCGGCCGCTGGGAACAAAAGCACGCGGTTCTGTTCGGCGATGTAAAGGAACCCGTCCTTGGAAAAGCACGGCCCGTTCGGGATAGAGAATTGCAGCGAGGGCGCGAAATCCTTCACCTCGTCCGCGACGCGGTCTTTGTTACGGTCAGTGACCGACCAGACCTTATCTTTCCGCGTGCCAACAAAGGTTACGATGCCTTGGGGCCCCACGGCCATGTGCCGCGCGTCGGGCACGATTGCGTAAAGCCCGATTTTAAAACCAGGCGGCAAAGTGATTCCCGCCAGCGTTTTTTCAATCCCGGCGGCGTAATCGCCCCCTTGTTCAACGAACGTGAACTCGGTCACGCCGGTCGATTGGAAATTCGAAAGTTTCTCAAGATTATCGGGGACTTCGGCTGACTGCGCGAATACTGGACCCGTAAACGCAGCCAAAACCGCGGCGCACAAAAACGTACTTTTCATTGGTTCCTCCCTAGCGATTATTTTGAGCCGCACTGAATTTACGGCACGCGAAAGCCTTTGCTTTCCGTAGGGGAAGCTAACCCATCAGGCGGTGGACTCAAAATTAAATCAGAAATTGGTCAGATAACTTTACCTGTTTGGCGCAAAGCTATTTGCCACCCGGCGCCATGCCCTTGCGCTGCTTTGACCGTTCAAGGCCAAGCTGCCGTTCGCGCCAGATAATCATGACTCCGGCGGCAATCACCAGACCCGCACCCGACAGCATGATTGGGGTCGGCACCTCGTCAAACACGAAATACCCGATAAGCAGCGCCAACAGCATCGAAGCATAGTCAAACGGTGCCACAACCGACGCATCCGCGTAGCGATAGCTTGACGTCAGGAAGATCTGCGCCACCCCGCCCAGCAAGCCCGCCAAGATCAAATAGGCCGCTTCGCGCGGGGCCGGCACGACCCATCCAAACGGGATTGTGGCCAGCGACAGGATCGTGCCCGTGACCGAAAACCAAAAGACGATCGCGGCCGTCCGTTCCGTGTGCACCAGTTTGCGCACAAACACCTGCGCCAGCGCGGCACAGGTTGCACCGCCCAACACGACGACCGCGCCCAAGGTTTGGCTGGCATCCATATCATTGTTGGAAAAGGCTGTCAGACGCGGCGAAAGTACGATCAAGACCCCGACAAGCCCCATGCCCACCGCCGCCAAACGAAACACGCGCACCTCTTCGCCAAGGAACATCGCGGCAAAGATTACCACCAACAGCGGGGCGGCGTATCCGATGGCCGTAACCTCGGGCAGGGGCAGCAGGCCCAGCCCGGCAAACATAAGCCCCATCGCCATCGACCCGACCAGCCCGCGCCAGAAATGACCCAGCGGGTTAGAGGTGCGCAGCCCGACCGACAATTCTTGCCGCGCGGCCAGCCACGCGATGATCACCGGCAGCGCAAACAGAGAGCGGAAGAACACCGATTCACCCGGCGGCACATGTTCAGACACCGACTTAATCAGCGAAGACATCACGACAAAAAGTGTGACAGAGGCAAGCTTGAAGGCAATGGCGCGCGCGGGTTGCATGAGTCTGTCCTACGCCTGTCTTTGCGCGATGGGAATGGGTTTAAAGGATCGTCCGTTCGACAAACCACCAGAACCCAATCAGCCCAATGATCACAGACGCCGGAATAGCGATAACCGCGCGATACCAGTCTTTCTTTGCGAACCAGATACCCACCAACAAGAACGCGGCTAAAATAACGGCCAGTTGCCCCAGCTCTACCCCGATATTGAAGGCCACAAGGTCTGCAATCAGGCGGCTGGGGTTCATCCCGATTTCACCCAACACGCTGGCGAAGCCCAAGCCGTGCAGCAGGCCAAAGGCAAAGATGACCACGATCCGGCGCATGTTCATCTGCCCGCCCAAGACGTTCTCAACGGCGATATAAACGATGGACGCGGCAATCAGCGGTTCAACGATTTCGGGTGAAATAGTGACGATTTTCAGCGTCGCCAGCGCCAGTGTTACCGTGTGCGCAACGGTAAACGCTGTCACCTGCCAAAGCAGCGGCCGCAGGTGAAGCGAGAAGAAGAAAAGCCCCAGCACGAACAGGATATGATCCAGCCCTTTGGGCACAATATGTTCGAAGCCAAGCACGACATAGCGCCCGAATTCCTGAAGCGCGCCCAGTTCGGCAACGCCTTCGCGCGGCAGTGGGTCGCTCATCTGGCCGCCTTCAAGATAGCCGGTGTAAAGGGCGTCACCTTCACCAACTTGGCGCAGAACAAGCGGGCCGTAGGTTGCGTTCCACCCAATCATGACGGGCGCGTCGCCATCGGGAAGCTGCGCGGTAAGGGTAAGAACGCTGTCGCGCGCGATGTCTGTGTCGCCGACCTCGGGGATTTGAACATCGCCTAGTGACGGTTCGATTTCGGCGCCGTCGACCTCTATCCGGATGCCATCTTTGATCGCTGGCCAAATGTCGTTGAATGCCGTTTCCAGATCCGCAGGGGGAAGCGCGCGCAGCTGATCGTAATATCCTGAAAGCGGGGAATTGTCGGTATCGTCCAGCCCGGCCAGATCGATCCCGGCCACCAGCCCCTCTAGGGCCAGCCGAAGGTCCAGGCGCACGGCGTCTTGGGTGACCTCTACATCACCGATGGCTGGCCGCACCTCATGCGCGGTGGCGGATGCCGCAAACAACCCCGTGAGAATCGCCAGCAGAACACCGTGCAGGGTTGACTTGACCCCGCGCCGCAGCAGGTAGTTGATTATGACAAACCCGGTTGGAAACATGCGCATTCCCTTATCAATAACTTTCATCGCAACAATGCTAATTAGCGCGGCTTCAGCGCAAGCCCATGAATTCTGGATCTCGCCCGAGTCCTATCAGATTGCGCCGGATGACCCTATCCGCGCTGACATCCGGGTGGGGCAAAACCTGAAAGGGTCCGCCTATGCCTATATCCCCAAGCGGTTTGAACGGTTTGATCTGATCGTCGGAGACAGCGTCATTCCTGTTGAGGGGCGCATGGGCGACAGGCCCGCAATGGTCACTATTCCACCTGAAAGCGGGATGGCGATTGTCGTTCACGAAACGACCGATACCATCCTGACCTATACCGATTGGGACAAGTTCCTGACCTTCGTGACCGACAAACACTTCCCCGATGCGCTGGAACAACACGCCGCGCGCGGCTTGCCCGAAACGGGTTTTCGCGAAAGTTATCGCCGGTTTGCCAAAAGCCTGATCGCAGTGGGCGATGGTGCGGGCACAGACCGCCCCGTGGGCCTAGAGACCGAGATTGTCGCCCTTTCCAACCCCTATACCGACGACATGACCAACGGCTTGCCCGTTCAGGTTCTGTATAACGGCTCTCCGCGCCAGAATGCGCAGGTCGAGGTGTTTGACAAAGCGCCCGACGGCAAGGTCACAGTGACCCAGATTTTCACCGACCCCTTGGGTCATGCGACCATCCCCGTTGCCCGTGGCCATGAGTACCTGCTAGATGCTGTGATATTACGAAGCACCGGAAACGACGATTTTGAAGCCGGTCCAGTTTGGCACTCTCTTTGGGCCGCCCTGACATTTCAGGTTCCCGGCGAATAGAACGGATTAATATGACCTACCTCCCGCTAGCCATCGCGCTGACAGTTACTGCCACATCCGCCACGGCGCATACTGGCCCAGACGCCTTGGGTGGGTTCAGTCAGGCATTCATGCATCCGCTTGGATCATGGGCCCATATTGCCGTGATGTTCGCGGTCGGCCTGTGGGCCGGATATCTGGGGCGCCGCACGGCCTTTGTTTTGCCGTTGGTCTTCGCGTTGGCGATGGCGGGTGGCATCGGATTGGCCATGCAGGGCATCGCCTTGCCGGCAGTCGAACTGTGGCTGGCGCTTTCTGGCATATCCATGGGTTTGCTGGTTGCGCTGGCGGTTAGCCCGCCCTTGGCCATTTCCGGGATCATCATCGCAGCACTGGCGGTGTTTCACGGCCACGCTCACGGCGGAGGCCTGACCGAGATGGCCGAACCTTACCCATTCGCCGCGGGGCTGATCGCCGGGGCAGTTGCGCTTCAGGCATGTGGCGCGTTCCTTGGCCTGTTCGCAAAGTTCAAAATTGGTGAGTTTGTGGTTCGCGCGACCGGCCTTGGCATCGCAGCCTTTGGTGTGACCGTGCTGAACGCGTTCATGAACTGACGCGGTCCAACCGCCCAACGGCCCATCGCGCCGCATCGGCAACGGTTTCATCAGGGTCTTCGGCCAACTGCTGCGCGACAGGGCGCAGGGTTTCATCGTTCGAATTACCAATGGCGTACAAGACATTGCGCACGAACCTGTTGCGGCCAATCCGTTTGATCGGTGAACCTGAAAACAACGCGCGAAACGCCGAGTCGTCCAATACCGCCAAATCGGCCAAGCGCGGCGCGATAAGGTCGGGCCGCGCGGCATATTTCACCTCTTGGGCGGTGGCGGCGAATTTGTTCCATGGGCACGCGGCAAGGCAATCATCACAGCCATAGATGCGGTTGCCCAGCATCGGGCGCAGCTCTTCTGCGACGGGGCCGTGGTGTTCGATCGTCAGGTAGGAAATGCAGCGCCGCGCATCCAGCTGAAACGGGGCCGGAAACGCCTTGGTCGGGCAGATATCCAAACACGCGGTGCAAGACCCGCAATGTTCGTATTCCGCTGTGTTAGGCTCTAATTCGATGGTCGTGAAGATGGCCCCAAGGAAGAACCAACTGCCCAAATCGCGGGACAACAGGTTGGTGTGCTTTCCCTGCCATCCCAGCCCAGCCGCCTGTGCCAACGGCTTTTCCATAACGGGGGCCGTATCGACGAAAACCTTGATCTGTTCGCCCGGCACCTGCTCTAGCAACCACCGGCCAACGCGCTTTAGCCGCTTTTTGACAACGTCGTGGTAATCGCGGTTCTGGGCGTAAACTGAAATCGCGGCATGGTCGCGCTGTTCCAGCACGGCAAGCGGGTCATGGGCGGGCGTATAAGGTTCGGCCAGCATGATGACCGAGCGCGCCTCGGGCCAAAGGGCGGCGGGGTTCCCGCGCCAATGCTTTCGCTCTTCCATCCAAGCCATCTGACCGTGGCGACCGTCGGCCAGAAATGCGTCCAGCCGCGCGGCAATCTCGGGCACGGCGTCGGGGCGGCAAATGCCGACCTTCGCAAAACCGGCCTCTAGGGCATAGGTAGTAAGGTTTTGTTTGAGCGCGCCGCTCAAAAATCAAGGTCCGCATAGTGGGCGGGCGGCGGAAAGCCGGGCACCTGATCGGCCAGCAGCCCGCGAAACGCCGGGCGCGATTTGATCTTGGCGTACCAGTCTTTGACGTTGGCGTTCCGGTTCCAGTCTACGTCGCTGATGTAATCAAGGCACGACAGATGCGCGGCGGCGGTGAAATCGGCCAGCGTCATGACATCACCCGCCAACCAGCGGCGTTGATCCAGCAACCAACCCATATAATCGAGGTGATATTTGATCTTCTGCGCGCCAAATTTGACGTTCTTACTGTCCGGGTATCCCTGCCCCATGACCTTTTTGTTCACCCGCTCAAACAACAGCTTTGAGGTGACTTCGGCATGGAATTTATCATCAAACCAAAAGATCAGCCGCCGGGTTTCGTACCGTTCCGCCGCTGTGCCGGGCATTAGCGCGGGCGTTGGGTGGGTTTCTTCGACGTATTCGCAGATTGCCTGACTTTCCGACATTGAACGCCCATCCATCCGCAAAACCGGGACTTTCCCGGCCGGATTGCGGCGCATGAAATCGGGGTCTTGTTCCCAATACCGTTCCTCTACCAGCTCGACCTCGATCTTCTTTTCGGCCAGCACAAGGCGCACCTTGCGGGAGTAGGGGGACAGCGGGACGTGGAAAAGACGGTTCATGGCCTGTTGCTCAATACTGGAGGGACATCCCCCTCATGCCGCGCTACGCGGGGATTTTCAACTCTCGAAACAGGATGCGCGGCCATCCGCCTTAATCGTTGCCGCCCCATCTTGCACCCGCGCGGCGTGCTTTTGAAGCCATGGCGGCAAACGCGCAGCGTTGCGTTCTTTGGGATTCGGCAGAACAACTGCCAGCCGCGCTCCCTGTGCCGGGGTCAAATCGGCAGCGGAAACACCGAAATAGTGCTGCGCCGCGGCTTCGACGCCGAACACGCCTTCACCGAATTCCGCGATATTCAGGTAAACTTCGATGATCCGGCGTTTAGGCCAGATGGCTTCGACCGCGGGGGTCAGCAAAGCCTCTGTCGCTTTGCGCATCCAACTGCGGCCCTGCCACAGGAACACGTTCTTTACAGTCTGCTGCGAAATGGTCGAGGCCCCGCGCTGCCCCCCATCTTCGATGGCGTCCCGTATCGCGGACATATCAAAGCCCCAGTGGCCGCAAAAATCAGCGTCTTCGGCGGCAACAACGGCCCGTACAGCCGATGGCGCGATGTCTTCGATGGCGACCCGATCCCATTCGACACCGCCCAAACGGCGCGATTCTGACCAGATCGTGTGGGTTGTCGGCGGGCCGGCAAAGCGGAAGACAATGATCAGCAAGGCAAAGAATGCCACCACGCCCAAGATCGCGCGTACAGCATAACGACGCACCCGACGGCCCATGCTTACGCTGGGCTTTGCCGGTTTCTTCTTGCTCGTTGGTTTCTTTTTCGCTGCCTTTGCCACGGGTCTTGATTGCCCTTTCCGCACGGCCAAGGTCAAGCATGTTGATCCGGATCAAGGCCCCTGCGCACCGCTTCGGCAAAGTGAACCCACCATCAAAGGAGGGCCACCTGATGGAAACCAACACGCTTCCTCATTGCGACACCAGCGAAAATACGACCAATTGTTGCCCGAAATTCAACCCGGATGGGTGGGACGGGCAAAAGCTTCATTTTGACAAAAAGCCGTTCGTTCGTGCCACGACGAAATCGGTCATGCATGTGCCGGTGAACATGGGAAAAGTCTTCACCCGCGTGCAAAAGCATATGGAAGAAGCTGACGCCATCGACCCGAACAATTACATCGTGCTAAGCCGCGATCTTTCTTCGTGGCAGGGTGAGCATTTGTTTTCATCGCCCGTCCGCGTCGAGAACGAAGAGAACATGACGCTTTCAGGTGACTTCGTGACAAAGGTGTTCGAAGGCCCCTACCGCAAAGCGAAAGACTGGTACGAGGAAATGAAAGACACCGTGCGTGCCAGCGGGTCAGAACCCGGCGAGGTCTGGTTCTTTTACACGACCTGTCCAAAATGCGCGAAAGCCTATGGCGAAAACTATGTTGTGGGCGTCGCCGAGGTGAAATGAAAACGGCGGCCCCAGTGGCCGCCGTTTCGTTTCTTATTCCGCTGGAACAGCCGTGCTTTCCAAGCTGAGCGGATGTTTCAGGTGAACCAGCATTTCCTTCGGGCAAACCTGAAGGAAATTGCCGCGTTCCAGATCCCAATGCTGAAGAATATCAGCGGCCTTGCGGCTGTTGGTTTCCGCCAAGTGGCGTTCGATCAGGCCCTTAAGCTGCTCTTCCCAGTGGTCCACGGTTACGGGGCAGGTTACCAGCGTTTCCATGTTCATCATGCTCTCGCACGCGCCGTCGGGGTTATAGAGGTACGCCATACCACCCGTCATACCCGCGCCGAAGTTGGCACCGATGGACCCAAGGATAATGGCAAGGCCGCCGGTCATATATTCACAACCGTTGGAGCCACAGCCTTCGATCACCACAGTCGCGCCCGAGTTACGCACAGCGAAACGTTCGCCCGCGCGGCCAGCCGCAAACAGGTAACCGTCGGTCGCACCATACAGAACCGTGTTGCCGATGATCGTGTTTTCAGACGCAACCAGCGGGCTGGCCATCGGAGGACGCACCACAATGGTACCGCCCGAAAGGCCCTTACCGACATAGTCGTTGGCGTCGCCCGATACTTCGATCTTCAGCCCCGGTGCGGCGAACGCACCCAGCGCCTGACCCGCAGAACCGGTCAGCTTTACCGTCAGGTGGTCGGGTTGCAGGTTGTTGCGCATCCCGAAGTTCTTGACGATGTGGCTGGACGTGCGCGTGCCGATGGAACGCAGCGTGTTCTGCACCGCATAGGAAAGCTGCATCTTTTCACCGTCGTTCAGGAAGCGCGCGGCATCCTTGACGATTTCAGCATCCAGCGTATCGGGCACAGCGTTGCGTGGCTTGTTGCGGTCGTAAACGATCTTGTTCGCGCCATCGACCGTGATCAGAAGCGGGTTCAGATCAAGATCGTCCAGATGCGCGGACCCGCGGCTGACCTGGCTAAGCAGATCGGCACGGCCAATCACCTCGTCCAAGGAACGTGCGCCGATAGAGGCAAGGATTTCACGCACCTCTTGGGCATAGAACGTAATCAGGTTCACAACCTTGTCGGCGTTGCCGGTGAACTTTTCACGCAGGCGTTCGTCTTGCGTACAGACGCCAACCGGGCAGGTGTTCGACTGGCACTGACGCACCATGATACAGCCCATCGCGATCAGCGCGGCGGTGCCGATGCCGTATTCTTCGGCACCCATCATTGCCGCCATGACGATGTCACGACCCGTGCGCAGGCCACCATCGGTGCGCAGCGTCACGCGTTCGCGCAGGTTGTTCATAGCCAGAACCTGATGCGCCTCTGTCAGGCCCATCTCCCACGGAAGACCCGCGTATTTGATCGAGGTCGCAGGCGAAGCACCCGTGCCGCCGTTGTGGCCCGAAATCAGAATGATATCGGCCTTGGCCTTCGCAACACCTGCTGCAATCGTGCCGACACCGGACGATGCAACCAGCTTTACCGTCACTTTACAGCGCGGGTTGATCTGTTTCAGGTCATAGATCAGCTGAGCAAGGTCTTCGATCGAATAGATGTCGTGGTGCGGCGGAGGCGAAATCAGCGTCACGCCCTTGGTCGAATGCCGCAGCTTGGCGATCAGGTCAGTAACCTTCATCCCCGGAAGCTGGCCACCCTCGCCCGGTTTCGCACCCTGTGCGACCTTGATTTCAAGCTCTTCACAGTGAAGCAGGTATTCGGCGGTTACACCGAAACGACCCGAAGCCACCTGTTTGATCTTGGCGGACGCGTTATCGCCATTGGGTTCCGGCGTGAAGTCATCGGGGCTTTCGCCGCCTTCACCCGAATCCGACTTGGCGCCGATGCGGTTCATCGCGATGGACAGCGTACGGTGTGCTTCGGGCGACAGGGCGCCCAGCGACATGCCCGGCGTCACGAAACGCTTGCGGATAGAGGTGATCGATTCAACCTCTTCCAGCGGGATCGCTTTGCCGATTGCTTTGATGTCCAACAAGTCACGCAGGTGGATCGGAGGGTTCGCCCGCATCGCGGCCGAGAACTTTTTCCACATCTCGTAAGACGACCGGTCACAGGCTGCTTGCAGCATGTGCATGGTCTGCGCTTCCCACGCGTGCTTTTCACCGGAACGGCGCGCTTTATAGAAGCCACCGATCGGCAACACGTCAGAGCCGCCTTTCCAGCCGCGTGCGTGCACCTCTTCCAGCTTGCGCTGGATGCCGCTGACACCGATGCCGGAAATGCGGGAATGCATACCGGGGAAGTATTCAGCACACATCGCACGGGACAGACCGACAGCTTCGAAGTTCAGACCACCGCGATAGGACGAAATGACCGAAATACCCATCTTGGCCATGATCTTCAGCAGGCCAGCATCCACCGCCGCGCGGTACCGCTGAACGGCTTCGTTCAGGGAGCAATCCAGCAGGCCGCGTTCGATACGGTCGGCAAGGCTGTCTTCGGCCAGATAGGCGTTTACGATGGTCGCGCCACAGCCGATCAGAACCGCAAAGTAATGCGGGTCGATACATTCGGCAGAACGCACGCCAACAGAACAGAACGTCCGCAGGCCCTTGCGCGTCAGCCAGCTGTGAACGGCGCTGGTGGCAAGGATCATCGGCATGGCGACCTTGTCCGGCCCCTGATGCTGATCCGTCAGAACGATGTGGCCACCACCCGAACGAACGGCATCTTCGGCTTCGGCACGGATGCGGGCCAGACCTTGGCGCAGCGCGTCCTGACCACCGCCAGCGGCGAAGGTACAGTCGATTTCAACCATCGGCGCGTTGAATTCGCCAACCATTGCGTCGAACTGAGCGTTGCCAACAAATGGGCTGTCCAGCACCAGAATTTCCGTCTGGCTGCTGTCTTGGTCCAGCACGTTCTTCAGGTTGCCGAACCGTGTCTTCAGGCTCATCACGCGGAATTCGCGCAACGAGTCGATGGGCGGGTTCGTCACCTGGCTAAAGTTCTGGCGGAAGAAATGGCTTAGCGGGCGGTACTTTTCAGAAAGCACAGCCGATGGCGTGTCATCGCCCATCGAAGCAATCGCTTCTTTCGCGTCCTCGGCCATAGGGGCAAGGATTTGTTCCAGCTCTTCGATGGAATAACCAGCCGCGATCTGACGCTTGCGCAGTTCAGCACCCGCGAAAGTCGGCTTTTCGGTAACGTCGGCCAGAACGCTGTCCAGTTCGGTGATCTTACCGACCCACTCGCCGAAGGGCTGTGCCTCGGCCAGTTTGTCTTTCAGTTCGCGATCGTGGAACAGAACGCCTTCTTTCGTGTCCACGGCGATCATCTGACCAGGGCCAAGCGCGCCTTTTTCACGAACGGTTGCTTCGTCTGTCGGGACCATGCCGGCTTCGGAACCGGCGATCATCAGGCCATCACCCGTCACGACGTAACGCATTGGGCGCAGGCCATTCCGGTCAAGTCCCGCGCAGACCCAGCGGCCATCCGTCATCGCCAACGCAGCGGGGCCATCCCATGGCTCCATCACGCTGTTGCAATAGGAATACATGTCGCGCCACGTTTCGGGCAGCTCTACAGCCTGCTTGGACCAGCTTTCGGGCACCAGCATTGTCTTGGCCATCGGCGCATCACGACCGGCGCGCACCAACACTTCGAACACAGCGTCCAGCGCGGCAGAGTCAGAAGACCCCTGTGGAACAACCGGTTTGATGTCATCCGCCAGATCGCCAAACGCGGACGATGTCATGCGGATTTCGTGGCTTTTCATCCAGTTCAGGTTGCCCTTCAGCGTGTTAATCTCGCCGTTGTGGGCCAACATTCGGAACGGCTGAGCCAACCACCACTGTGGGAACGTGTTCGTGGAATACCGCTGGTGATAGATGGCGAACGCGGATTCGAAACGCTCGTCCTTCAGGTCGGGATAGAATTCCGCAACCTGTTCGGCCAGCATCATGCCTTTGTAGATGATCGAACGGCAGGACAGCGAACAGATGTACAGCGACCCAACGCCAGCCGCAGCCGCCGCTTTTTCGATCCGACGGCGGATAACATAAAGCTCACGCTCGAATGTTTCTTCGTCCACGCCCTTGGAGTTGGAGATCAGGATCTGCTCAATCTCGGGGCGGGTTGCGTTGGCTTTTTCGCCCAGACACTCCACCTCGACCGGCACGTGGCGCCAGCCGTAGATGTAATAGCCCATGCGCAGCACTTCGGATTCAACGATCGTGCGGCATGTTTCCTGAGCGCCGAAATCAGTACGCGGCAGGAACACCTGACCAACGGCGACCAGCTGATCGGCGTGGGGTTCGTGGCCTGTGCGACGAATTTGGTCGTAAAAGAACGGAACCGGGATCTGAACGTGAATACCCGCGCCGTCGCCGGTTTTACCGTCGGCATCCACAGCACCACGGTGCCAGATCGCCTTTAGCGCGCTGATGCCGTTTTCAACGACTTTGCGGCTTGGCTTACCATCAACCGAAACAACAAGCCCCACGCCGCAGGACGAATGTTCGTCCTCTTCGCGGTACAGGCCGTTTTCGGACATGAACTTGCGCTTGGCCTCTTCGGCGGCCACCCATTCGGCGTCATATTTGGTCATGGGTCTTCTCCTCATCCGCGCAGCGAAGCACCGGCGGGGCCGATGCTGTGTGTTGCGCTGTTCCATTCGTTGGCCGGAAATCCTTGCCGTGCGGAGGCACCGGCCAAATGGGCCGGGGCGATCCGTAGCAGGGCGAGGTGTCTTTCCGTCATTGCTTGCGTTCCATTTGGTCAGCTTGCCCGGCGCACTGCGCCTGCCCGCTGGTTACTCTGCCGCGACCTGCGCGGGCTGAGCGAGGAAATCCAAAATGCTGTCTGCCGCTTCGCGACCGTCGCGGATGGCCCAAACCACCAATGACGCACCGCGCACGATGTCACCCACGGCAAACACACCGGGAAGAGACGTTTCATGCGTGCGGAAGTCAGCCTTGATCGTGCCCCAACGGGTCACTTCCAGCGCAGGCTCACCCCACAGGGTTGGCAGGTCTTCGGGTTCAAAACCAAGGGCTTTGACAACCAGATCGGCGCCTTCGGAATAATCCGCGCCTTCGATCACCTCGGGGCTTTGACGGCCGGATGCATCGGGTGCGCCAAGACGCATCTTTTGCACCATCACGCTTTCAACACGGTCACCGGTGAAGCCTTTGGGCGCCGAAAGCCAAACGAACTCTACGCCTTCTTCTTCGGCGTTTTGAACTTCGCGCTGGGAACCCGGCATGTTGGCCTTATCGCGGCGATACAGACACTTCACGCTGGTCGCGCCCTGACGGATCGCGGTGCGCACACAGTCCATCGCGGTGTCACCACCGCCGATAACCACAACGCGTTTGCCTTCGGCGTTCAGCTCTCCGCTGTTGTATTCAGCGACATCGTCACCAAAGCTAACGCGGTTAGAGGCCGTCAGATAATCAATCGCCCGCACGATACCTTCGGCACCAGAGCCCGGCCCCTGAAGGTCACGCGTTTTGTAAACGCCAGCGGCAATCAGAACGGCGTTATGTTTGCTGCGGATGTCATCAAAACTGATGTCTTCACCAACGTTGCAGTTCAGAACGAACTTAACGCCCGACTTTTCAAGCTGTTCGATGCGGCGCATGACCACGTCTTTTTCAAGCTTAAAGCCCGGAATACCATAGGTCAGCAAACCGCCGGCGCGGTCGTAACGGTCATATACGGTGACCTGAACACCCTGCTGGCGCAGCGCATCCGCCGCGGCCAAACCGCCAGGGCCGGCACCGATGATACCAACGGTTTCGGCGCGTTCGACCGATGGCGTCACAGGCTGAACCCAGCCGTTTTCCCACGCCGTATCGGTGATGTATTTTTCGACCGACCCAATGGTCACAGTGCCATGGCCGGATTGTTCGATCACACAGTTCCCTTCGCACAGGCGATCCTGCGGGCAAATACGGCCGCAGATTTCAGGGAAGGTGTTTGTGGCCTGACTGATTTCATACGCCTCTTTCAGACGCCCTTCGGCGGTCAGGCGCAGCCAGTCTGGAATGTTGTTGTGCAGGGGGCAATGCGATTGGCAATATGGCACACCACATTGCGAGCAGCGGCTTGCCTGCTCTTTCGCTTTCTCATCTGCGTATTCCGCATAGATTTCGTGGAAATCATGCGCACGCAGATTGGGGGGACGCTTTTCAGGCATCTCCTTGGTCACGTCTACAAATTGGAGCATACGTTCCTTCGCCATCGCGAAATTCTCCCGATTTCCTTAGATCGCGCCTCTCTTACGGTGTCGGCGAAAGAAATAAAAGTCAGTTTGTATGACCTAATAGTAATTATTTTCGCGTGAGACGCCCGAACATCAAGCGTTTTGGGTAAAATTTATGTCAGCACTAGTGACCCTTTTACGCACTTTCCACTTAGAATCATTAGTTTAGGATGGCGGAAAATAATCGGGCTGGTTTCGTATGTCTCTTTACTATCTCCTAATTGTCGCAGTTATCCAAGGCGTTACGGAATTCTTACCAGTCTCGTCCTCGGGGCACCTGATTCTTCTTCCCAGCCTAACGGGCCACGAAGACCAAGGTCAGGTGATCGACGTGGCGGTGCATGTCGGCACGCTTTTCGCCGTCATACTTTATTTCAGGCAGGACGTTGCCAGCGCATTTGGCGGCTTGCTGCGCCTGATACGCGGGAAAATCGACACCGATGGCGCGCGGCTGGCGTTCTTGTTGATCGTCGCCACCATCCCGGTGATTCTGTGCGGGCTATTGCTAAAACTCAGCGGGCTGGATGATGCGATGCGGTCGATCAAGGTGATCGGCTGGACGATGCTGATTTTCGGGCTGTTCCTTTACTGGACCGACCAGAAAGGCCCAACAACGCTGAAAGCCGAAGACTGGTCGCTGCGCCACGCGATTATTATGGGGCTGTGGCAGGCGGTTGCGCTGATCCCCGGCACGTCACGTTCGGGCATCACCATCTCTGGCGCGCGTCAGCTGGGGTATAAGCGCGAAGATGGCGCAAAGATCGCAATGCTGATGTCGATTCCCACGATCATTGCATCAGGCACCCTGTTGGGCGCAGAGGTTGCAATGACAGCCGATGCCGCAGCCGCGCGGGATGGCGCGATTGCGGCTGTGTTTGCCTTTGGCTCGGCGCTGGTGGCCTTGACGTTGATGATGCGCCTGCTGCGGTCGACCAGCTTCACGCCCTATGTGATCTATCGTGTGATCCTGGGCGTGGTGCTGTTGTTCATCGCTTACAGCTAAGGCTTAGGCCTTTAGGTTCTTCGCGGAATCCATGATCGCGTCGTACTGCCCCGCGGGGCGGAAACGATACAGGTATTCCGGCGTCACAGCCTCGGCCGAGGTTGGCACGATGCCCAACTCTTCGAACCCTGCTGCGCCTTCGGCCACCACGTTATCAACACGCAGGCTTTTGACCTGATCACGGGTCAGCATGCCGTTGGTGATAAGGCCGCCGGTCATGAACTGAAGGAAGTCAAAGCCACCCGCCATGATGCGCGCTTTCCAGAACGGAATGTTTACAATCAGACGGCGGCGGTGAACGACCTTCATCAGGTCCTTCATCAATTCACGGAATGTGCTGACCTCTGGCCCGCCCAGTTCGTAAACGCCGGGGGCAGCCTGCCCCAGCACGCCGGCAACAGCGGCTTTCGCAACATCATCAACGTATACCGGCTGAAACTTTGTGTCGGCACCGACAACGGGCAAGATTGGCCCAAGCCGCGACATCGAAGCAAAGCGGTTAAAGAAGTTATCTTCGGGACCAAAGATCACCGATGGGCGCAGGATGACCGCGTTTGCGAACCCTTCCAGCACGCCCTGTTCACCCAAAGCCTTAGACTTGGAATAGCGGCTTTCGGATTCGGCATCTGCACCGATGGCCGACATGTGAACCAGACGCGCAACGCCTTCGTCGGTTGCCAAACGCGCGATGCGTTCTGCACCTTCGTGCTGAACCGCATCGAATTTGTTTTTGCCGACTTCGTTCAGAATGCCAACGCAGTTCACCACCGCATCCGCACCATGAAGAACCGCGCGAACGGAATCGTCATCGCGAATGTTGCAGAAAACAGGTTCCACCTGCCCGACCGCGCCATAGGGGCGCACAAAGCCAGCTTCGTTTGGGCGACGTACAGCGACGCGGACGCGCCAGCCTTCTTTGGCCATGCGACGTGCGATATAGCGCCCGACAAAGCCCGACCCGCCGAAAATGGTCACAAGCTTGGACATAAGGTGGCCTCCATCTAATTCGTTACGTGCCTGAATAGCTTTCTGACCGGCGCCAAACAAGCCGATATCGCGATTGTGCAAATTCTGTCGCAATGACCCGTTGACACTGCCCGCCACCGGCTTTACATCCCCGCTCCACGACACCTGCCCAGGTGGCGGAATTGGTAGACGCGCTAGCTTCAGGTGCTAGTATTGGCAACGATGTGGAGGTTCGAGTCCTCTCCTGGGCACCAAAAAACCCCAACGACATTTCCAATGTTTTTTACATGCAGCACCTTCACAGGTCCATGGCTTAGCTTTTGGCACGCGGGTTATTTGAGAATCGATTCCCCCGCCGTCGGCAACGCGCTTTGTTTTACACCTGCTTGGCGGACGATCTCGGCTATGTTTGCCAACTGATCGGACAACGGGTTGGATTTTCGCCAAACCATCCCAATCGTTCTTGAGGGCCGCGGATCTGGCAAACGCGCCAACGAAACCGAGGCAGAGCGCGTTTCAATCGGCACCGCCATCTCTGGAATCAGCGTTACACCGATTCCCGCGCCCACCATCTGAACGAGGGTGGAAAGGGAACTGCCCTCCATCAACTCACGTGGCAGCGAAGACGACATTTTACAAAACGAAATCGCCTGATCGCGAAAACAGTGCCCTTCCTCCAGCAACAGCAAACGCATCTGCTGTAACATTTCGGGATTCGGCACGGGTTTGTCGGCGTCCTCAAGCGGGCGCAGTAGAACGAATTCTTCGTCAAACAGCGGCACCTCGACCAACGACGGTTCAGAAATTGGCAACGCAACGATCGCCATATCCAACCGCGCCTTCAGCAAATCCTTGATCAGCTTTTGCGTCACCGTTTCGCGCGGGTGCAGATCCAACCCCGGATAATGCAGCGTAAGAGATTTGATCACCTCGGGCAGCAGATACGGCGCGACCGTGGGAATCACACCAATCCGCAGCCGCCCAATCAGCGGGGCCTGCGTTGCGCGTGCCAAATCCTCCAGCTCGTCAACGGCGCGCAGGATGTCGCTTACACGGCTTGCGAATTCTTCGCCCAGCCCGGTCAGACGAATTTGACGCGTCCCCCGTTCAACAAGGGGCGCGCTGATCAGCCCTTCCAGTTCTTTGATCTGCACGGACAGCGCAGGCTGCGAAATCGAGCAATCCTCAGCCGCGCGGCCAAAGTGGCGATTCCGGGCAAGTGCCTCAAAATAACGAAGATGCTTCATCGAGATTCTATTCATAAGAAAATCCTATCAGAGCGTTTAGAAAATGCAATTTTGCATTATCGCCAGACTCCTGTAATTTTCGCGCAAGAGGACGCCCCTTCATCCAGAATCGCCACGCAGTTGCGCAACGGTTTTGTGCTGGGGTCGTCTTTCCGTGCCACGATAAACGCAGCTTCTCTCGGAGGAAAAAATGGACGGCAACGATATCAATGCGGCTGGCAAATGCCCGGTCATGCATGGGGCGAACACCGCCAGCAGCAATTCGGTAATGGAATGGTGGCCGAACGCGCTTAACCTGGACATCCTTCACCAGCACGACACCAAGACCAACCCGATGGGTCCTGATTTCGACTATCGCGAAGAGCTTAAGAAGCTGGATGTCGACGCGCTGAAAAAAGACCTGCACGCGCTGATGACCGACAGCCAAGACTGGTGGCCAGCAGACTGGGGTCACTACGGTGGTCTGATGATCCGCATGGCGTGGCATTCGGCAGGGTCTTACCGTCTGGCCGATGGCCGTGGTGGCGGCGGCACTGGCAACCAGCGTTTCGCGCCTCTGAACTCTTGGCCGGATAACGTAAGCTTGGACAAAGCCCGCCGTCTGCTGTGGCCCATCAAAAAGAAATACGGCAACAAGATCAGCTGGGCCGACCTGATGATCCTTGCCGGCAACATCGCCTATGAATCCATGGGTCTGAAGACGTTTGGCTTTGCCTTTGGTCGCGAAGATATCTGGCACCCTGAAATCGACACCTATTGGGGTTCGGAAAAAGAGTGGCTGGCACCAAGCGATGGCCGTTACGAAAACGTTGATGATCCATCCACGATGGAAAATCCGCTGGCCGCAGTTCAGATGGGCCTGATCTATGTGAACCCTGAAGGCGTGAACGGCACACCTGATCCGCTGAAAACAGCCGCTCAGGTTCGCGAAACCTTTGCCCGTATGGCGATGAACGACGAAGAAACCGTCGCGCTGACGGCTGGTGGTCACACCGTCGGTAAGACCCACGGTAACGGCAATGCTGACGCGCTGGGCGCTGATCCAGAAACCGCTGGCATCGAAGAGCAGGGCTTTGGCTGGTCCAACCCGAACATGAAGGGCAAGGCAGCTAACGCCGTGACCTCGGGTCTTGAAGGCGCTTGGACATCCGAGCCGACAAAGTTCGACATGGGCTTTTTCGACATGCTGTTCGGGCACGAGTGGGAACTGCGCAAGTCGCCAGCAGGCGCACAACAGTGGGAACCCGTCTCTATCAAGGAAGACGACAAGCCACTGGATGCAAGTGATCCATCCAAGCGTCACAACCCGATGATGACCGACGCCGACATGGCGATGAAGGTTGACCCGGCTTACAACGCGATCTGTCAGAAATTCATCGCTGATCCAGCGTATTTCGCCGACACGTTCGCCCGCGCTTGGTTCAAGCTGACGCACCGCGATATGGGCCCCAAGGCAAACTATGTTGGCCCCGATGTCCCGCAGGAAGATCTGATCTGGCAAGACCCGATCCCTGCTGGCAACACCGACTACGATGTCGTTGCTGTAAAAGGTGCCATCGCCGCCAGCGGTCTGACCGTCAGCGAAATGGTTTCCACCGCTTGGGACAGCGCCCGGACTTATCGCGGCTCGGACATGCGGGGCGGTGCCAATGGCGCGCGCATCCGTCTGGCTCCTCAGAAAGACTGGGAAGGCAACGAACCTGCACGTCTGGCCAAAGTGCTTGGCATTTTGGAAGGCATCGCAGCCGATACCGGCGCAAGCGTGGCTGACGTGATCGTTCTGGCCGGTAACGTTGGTGTCGAACAGGCAGCCAAGGCCGCTGGTTTTGACGTAACGGTTCCATTCTCGGCAGGTCGTGGCGACGCCACCGACGAGATGACCGATGCAGAGTCGTTCGAACCGCTGGAACCACTTGCTGATGGTTACCGTAACTGGCTGAAAAAGGACTACGTCGTTAGCCCAGAAGAGCTGATGCTGGACCGCACGCAGCTGATGGGCTTGACCGCGGACGAAATGACCGTTCTGACGGGCGGCATGCGTGTTCTTGGCACCAACTACGGTGGCACGTCGCACGGTGTGTTCACAGACCGGGTCGGCGCGTTGACGAACGATTTCTTCGTTAACCTGACCGACATGGCCTATTCGTGGAAGCCCGTTGATGGCGGTCTTTACGAAATCTGTGATCGCCAGTCTGGCGACGTGAAGTGGACAGCGACCCGCATGGATCTGGTGTTCGGTTCCAACTCGATCCTGCGCGCCTATGCGGAAGTTTACGCTCAGGATGACAACGCCGAGAAGTTCGTGAACGACTTTGTTGCCGCTTGGGCCAAAGTTATGAACGCGGATCGCTTCGACCTCGTCTAAACAATTGGGCTCTCCGCGCACCTGCGCGGGGAGCCTCTTATGGCCGGGGTTTCCCGCGCAATAAACGACATCGGCAATTCATCGCCGCGCCCAAGCCCCCATACAGGTTGCACCAAGACGCCAGCATCGTTAGATAAATGCGGCTCAGCGCGCGGTTAGAACGACCATGCGGCTGCGGCTAAACAATGCTTGCGGGGTTAAGTTGGCCAAAACCTTTGGTCGCGCCCCTTGGATCAGGGGCCGACGTGGCGAATTTCCTTTATAAGAACGACCTTCCCGATGATCTGGACCTTGGTCCAGTTGTTGCCATCGACTGTGAAACCATGGGGCTGAACCCACATCGTGACCGCCTGTGCGTTGTGCAGATGTCGGGCGGTGACGGAAACGCGCATATGGTGCAGATCGAAATCGGCCAGACCGAGGCACCGAACCTGTGCAAAATGCTGGCCGATCCGAACGTGCTGAAGCTGTTCCATTTTGGCCGTTTTGACATTGCCGCGATGTACAACGCGTTTGGCACACTGGCCGCGCCTGTCTATTGCACCAAGATCGCGTCCAAACTGATCCGCACCTACACCGACCGTCACGGGCTGAAAGCGCTGCTTCAGGAATTGATCGGCGTAGATATCTCGAAGCAACAGCAAAGCTCTGACTGGGGCGCGGCTGAGTTGACCGAGGCGCAGCTTTCCTATGCGGCGTCCGACGTGCTGTACCTGCACCGCCTGCGCGACGAATTGAACACACGCCTTGTGCGCGAAGGACGCATGGAACTGGCACAGTCGTGCTATGATTTCTTGCCGGTCCGCGCGCAACTGGACCTTGCGGGCTGGCCCGAAATCGACATTTTTGATCATTGATCCCATGACAAACGAAACCTTCATCCAAACCGGCCGCCGCGTCATCACACGCGAGGCTGACGCGCTGGCCCTCCTCTCTGACGCTTTGGGCGACAGCTTTTCCGAGGCGGTCGAGGTCTTGTTGAAAGCCCGCGGTCGGGTGATCGTTTCGGGCATGGGCAAATCGGGCCACATCGCACGCAAAATCGCGGCCACCTTTGCTTCAACCGGCACACCGGCGCAGTTCGTGCACCCGGCCGAGGCAAGCCACGGCGACCTTGGCATGGTGGCAAAGGGCGATGTTGCGCTGGTGCTGTCAAATTCGGGCGAAACGCCTGAACTGGCGGATATCATTGCCTATACCCGCCGTTTTTCCATCCCGATGATCGGGGTGGCAAGCCGGTCAAATTCGACCCTGTTGCGCGAATCCGACGTGGCGCTGTTGCTGCCCCCCGCGGAAGAAGCCTGTGACACCGGCATCGTCCCGACCACATCCACCACGATGACCTTGGCATTGGGTGATGCGCTGGCCATTGCGTTGATGGAACACCGCCAATTTACGCCCGAACATTTCCGCGAATTCCACCCCGGTGGCAAACTGGGCGCGCGCCTGTCCAAAGTGCGCGACCTGATGCACGGCGCCGTTGAGGTGCCAACCGTGCGCACCGGCACCCCGATGAGCGACGCCCTGTTAACGATGAGCCAAAAGACCTTTGGCGTGGTGGGTGTCACGAATAGCGATGGCAAACTGATCGGCATCGTGACGGATGGTGACCTTCGCCGCCACATGAAGGGGCTGCTGGACTTGACCGCAGATCAGGTAATGACGGAAAGCCCACTGACCATCGCACCGACCGCGTTGGCGGAAGAGGCCGTGGCCCTGATGAATGACCGCAAGATCACCTGCCTGTTCGTCGTCGAACCCGATGGGGATGGCAGCGCCCAAGGGATTTTGCACATTCACGACTGCCTGCGCGCCGGGGTGGCCTGAGGCGATGGCCTCGTTCGATAACACCTATTCCCGCTTTATTGCGCTGGCCAAAATCGTATTGCCACTGGCCGCGCTGGCGCTGCTTTCAACGCTGTTCCTGTTTTCACGGGATGTGGATCCAACCCGGTCCATCCCCTATTCAAACGTGGATGTTGAACAATTGGTGCGCGAACAGCGCGTCAACGCCCCCCACTATTCCGGCGTAACATCCGACGGAACCGCAATATCGGTATCCGCCGAATCCGCCATCCCTGAACTTGGAAACCCCGAACGAGCATCGGCGACGGCAATGACCGCGCGGCTGGACTTTGCGAATGGGGGCCATACCGACATCCAGTCCGCCAGCGGCCAAATTGATACGGGCGCGGGCAACGCAGTGCTGGACGGCGGGGTTATCATCGATACGTCAGATGGTTATCACATCACCACCAACAAACTGACCACCGCGCTGGACCAAACCTCGGTCGTGACGGACAGCACAATCAACGCCACTGGCCCCTTGGGCACACTGACGGCTGGCCAGATGGAGCTGAACCAGACCAACGGGGAAAATGGCGGGTATCTTCTGGTTTTCAAGCAGGGTGTGAAACTGGTATACGATCCTGCGGAGCAAGGGGAATTGGAATGATGCGTTTGCGGACCGGCCTTATGGCATTGTGCCTAACTTTACTGCCCGCTTTGGCTTTTGCTCAGGGCGCGCAGGTCGCGTTTGGCGGGTTGAAGCAGGACACATCACTGCCGGTTGAGGTGACCGCTGATGAGCTGCGCGTTAACCAAGCAGACGGCACCGCGATCTTCACCGGGAATGTTTTGATTGGCCAAGGCGAAATGCGCCTGTCTGCCAACCGGGTTCAGGTGGAATACGCAACTGAAAACGGCCAGCAAAGCGGCGACATCCAACGCATGCACGCAACCGGCAACGTCGTCTTGGTGAACGGCGGTGAAGCCGCAGAGGCGCAAGAGGCGATTTATACGCTTGCGTCCGGTTCCATCGTGATGACCGGTGACGTGATCCTGACACAGGGCCTAAGCGCGCTTTCCGGGCAGCGGCTTGTTGTGGATCTGCAAGCTGGCACCGGACAGATGGAAGGCCGCGTTAAAACCATCTTCCAACCGGGCGCGAACCAATGAGCCAAGCCCCCGACCTTACAGTTGCTGACGGCGATGTTGGCCTGAAGGTCGTGAACCTGCGCAAAAGTTACCGCCGCCGCCCTGTCATTCGCGATGTCAGCCTTGAACTTGGCCGCGGCGAAGTTGTTGCATTGCTGGGGCCAAACGGTTCGGGCAAGACCACGTGTTTTTACAATATTGCGGGTCTAATCCGGCCCGAAGGCGGGTCTGTCACCATCGACGGGCGCGAAGTTACCGCCCTGCCAATGTATCGGCGTGCCAAGCTTGGCATCGGCTATCTGCCGCAAGAGGTCAGCATTTTTCGCGGGATGAGCGTTGAGGATAACATCCTCGCCATTCTCGAAATATCCGAAAAAGACCGCCACAAGCGCCGCGAGCGTCTGGAAGAGCTGCTTTCGGAATTCTCAATCGGCCACCTTCGGCGCGCCCCTGCCCTTTCGTTGTCTGGTGGCGAACGCCGGCGTGTCGAAATCGCACGCTGTTTGGCGGCGAACCCGAAATACCTGCTGCTGGATGAACCCTTTGCCGGGGTCGATCCAATCGCGGTGGGTGAAATTCGCGGGCTGGTATCTGATCTGAAGAACCGCGGCATCGGCGTGCTGATCACCGATCACAACGTGCGCGAAACGCTGGAAATCGTCGATCGCGCGTATATCCTGCATGACGGCAAGGTACTGATGAGCGGCACAACAGACGAAGTCGTGCGCGACGAAAACGTGCGGCGGGTCTATCTGGGCCAAAGTTTCCGCATATCGTAAGGACGCAAGCCATGGCGTTAAACCAACGGCTTCAACCACGTCAAACACAGCGCATCGCGCTAACGCCTGCCCTGCGACATGGGCTGCAAATCCTTCAGACGCCTATCATTGAACTGCACGCCGAAATCGCGCGGCTGGCGGCGGAAAACCCGCTGATTCTGGTGGAAGACGCCCAGCCCGTCAGCTTTCGCGGGGGTATGGAGGGCGCAGAAGATTTCGTTGCTGAGCAAGAAACCCTTGCACAAAACCTGCGGCACCAACTGTCTCTGATGCAGCTGGAACGCCCCACCATGCTGTTGGCGCAGTTCCTGACGGGCGACCTGACCGACGACGGCTATCTGGATAGCACCGCCGAAGAGTTATCACAGAACCTTGGCCTTCCGCTTGATCATGTGGCCGCCTCCATTCGTGCCTTGCAGGCCTGTGAACCCGTCGGGGTTGGGGCGCGCAACCTTGCGGAATGTCTGCAGCTACAACTGATCGACAAGGGCGTTTCGGGTGATGTTGCGCGGCTGGCGTGTCAGCATCTTGATATTTTGGTCGAAGGAAATTGGAAGAAGGCTGAAAAGCTGATCGGGCTGCCCCAGGCGGAACTTGAAAAGCTTACCGATTTGATCCGCACCCTGAACCCGCGCCCAGCCCGCCAAGTCGCAGAACCGACGCGCCACATCATGCCCGAGGTGCTGGTCGAAGAAGATGGTCAGGGTGGGTTTCGTGTGGATATCAACCAATCTGTCATGCCGGCCGTTCGCCTTGATGCTGAACTTTTGGCGCGACTCGACGCAAAAGATGAGCTTCTGCGCGCCCATCGCGCCCCAGCCGAGGCATTGGTGAACGGCCTAGCCTTTCGCGCGCAGACCCTACGCCAAGTAGCCACAGCGCTTGTCGCACGTCAGCAAAAGTTCTTTACCTTCGGCCCCGACCACATGGAGCCCCTGACCCGCGCCGCCCTAGCCGAGGCGTTGAACCTTCACCCATCAACTGTCGGTCGCGCCCTTACAGATAAGGCGCTTACGTTTAATGGCGTGGTCTATCCACTGTCCGATTTCCTGACATCCAGCGTGGGAAATGCCGACGGAAAACGCGTTTCTGCCTATGTCGTTCAGCGCAAAATTCGACGCCTGATAGAGCAGGAAGACGCCGATTCGACCCTTTCGGACGATGAAATTACGACCATTCTTAAACGCGAAGGCGTTGACATCGCCCGTCGAACTGTCGCCAAATACAGGGGATGTATGAATGTTCCATCATCGTTCGAACGCAGCCGACGCAAGGTCGCGCGGCGGACGCGCCCGGAGGCTCCGGGAGGCGAACCCCCAGATCAGCCTTGATACGGACACGTCCGCGTGACCCGCGTTTTTCTGCGTCATTAACAGGAGGCATTGTATGCGCTACCAAATCAGCGGAAAACAAATCGACATCGGCGAAGCCCTGCAAACCCATGTAAAACAAGAGCTTGGCGAAGCCGTCGACAAATATGCAGAACGCCCAACTGACGCCCAAGTCATCTTTTCACGCAATGCGCACGAGTATGTCTGTGAAGCTACCGTACACTTATCAACCGGCCTGACGGCCCAAGCGAAAGCCCACGCAACAGAAATCTATTCTGCGTTCGATGGTTGCCGCGATAAAATGGAAAAACAGTTGCGCCGCTATAAGCGGAGATTGAAGGACCATCACCGTGAACGCTCGCAGCCGGTTGAATTAACCGGCGGTTCCTCGTATATCCTCGCCAGTGCTGAAGACAACGAAGAGTCGGAACCCGAGACGCTCCAGCCCATGATCATTGCCGAGATGGAAACAAGTATTCCGTCGCTTTCGGTTGGTGAAGCGGTGATGCAAATGGAACTGGCCGGGGTCCCTCTTTTGGTTTTCCGCAATGAAAAGACTGGGGGGGTCAATGTCGTGCATAGCCGTGAAGACGGCAATGTGGGGTGGATTGATCCTTAAAGGGCAGTAAACGGAGCGCCTGTAACAGGGCGGCAAAGCACTGGATAAATGGAACTCTCGAGCATTTTAAGGCCCGAGGCGGTCAAAGTATTTGGCACGCTTTCAAGTAAAAAACGTCTCTTCCAAGATTTGGGAGAGATGGCTGCTTCTGTGTATTCTCTTAACGGCTCTGATGTCGTTGACGCACTTCAGGAACGCGAAAGTCTGGGCCCGACGGGCGTTGGACACGGCGTTGCCTTGCCTCACGCCCGCCTTGAAGGGCTGGATCACGTCGCTGGCGCATTCCTGCGGCTGGAAAAACCGTTGGATTTTGATGCGGTGGATCGCCAGCCTGTGGATTTGGTATTTGCGTTGTTTGCACCAAAAGATTCAGGCGTCGATCACCTTAAAGCATTGGCTTTGGTATCGCGCACACTGCGTGACGCAACGATTTGCGCCAAGCTTCGCGCAAACCTAGACCCCGCTGCACTTCACGCGGTTCTAACCGAAGGCCCTGCCTCGCAAGCCGCCTAAGCGCGCCACGCCCGGTAGCCGAATGTCATATAGTCGCGCTGGTAAACATCCCGCGCGGCGGCTTCTACTTCTTCATCGTAGATTTCAGACAGCGCCACAGGCAGCTGTGGCGGAGCATCGACGTCCGGCACATTACAGCCAACCATACCCGCGATCAGGGCAAGGTCTTCGGCCAAGCGTTCTTCACGCATCACCATATCCGGCAGCGCGAATTCGCCCATACCCTGCAACAGATTGCTTTGCGATGCCCAGGATGGATCAACGCGCACACTGGTCTGCCCGCCCAAGTTCCCTTTCAGGAAGTTAAGAAACGCCAAGAACGCGGTGCGGTGCTGTACGGCACCATAGTTTTCGTCGGGCCCGTTCTTGGGCACCGGCAGCTTGTAATTATCCACAAGAACGGCACGAAGCTCGGGGTTACTGCCCTCTCCGGTGCTCAAAATACGTTCGCAAAACGCGGTGTGCGCGCGCTGAACCGGGTGTGTGACCACGGTGAAGCTGCGATGCCCGGGGTTGCGGCGCTTCCACTGGCGCAGGGTCTTTTGGGTGAACTTGCGCCGCAAATCGTTTGGCGTGCCCCCATCAATCGCAGACAGCCATCCCTCAACCTGTGTTACGGGGCCGCCATGTAGCGGAAGATAGATCAGCGGCGCGTTGGCGGCGGCAACATATCCGGGAACCAGCGGGCCGCGGCGGGGTTCAAAACTGGGCGTTCGCGAAAGATCAAACCGGTCCAATCCGGCGAGGGCGGCCTGCATATCAGCGTAATTCGAAACCTTTTCTGACAGCGGAGCAGGGTTTTGTTTTTTTACACCACCCGCCAGCGCCTTTACCGTCTCTGTTACACCTAAAAACCGGGCTAAGCCGTTCAACACGTCCACATCGCGCAGGTCGTCGTATGCGATGTAAAACGCGGTCTGCCCGCTGGTTTGCAGGCTGCGCTGAAGCCGAAGCTGCGCGCCCTGAATGCCCGCCAGATAGCGTTCAAAATCGTCCGCATCGAACGTAACCGTGGCCGAGCGTTGATGCTTCATATCGCCCAGTTTCCACTGCCCGGTTTCCCGCGCAATCATTAGCGACACATAGCTATCAACCGGATTCCGGGTCAGAATGATTTTCGCACAGCGCGGATCATTCAACACATGATCCATGATGCGAGGGTCATGGTCGTGAAAGAACCGAAAACCAGGCAGCGCATGTGTTTCAGCCTTGATGGCCGTGATCAGCTTTAGTGGGTCCGCCTCGCGCAGGGCCATATCAACGCCGAACAGCTCTCGTCTGCTTTTTTGCCCGATGAAATGGGGGTTAAAAACCTCGCCATAGCACCGAAGCCCTTCGAACGCGTTGATATTGGATTCTAGAAAGTTGGAGCCTGTGCGCATCTCGGCCAGAACAACGAAATAGTCGAATTTACCGGACATGACAGGTTACTTCACCAGATAGGGACGCTGTGGTTTGGCAGCCGATGCCTGCAAATCATCACCCACCGGGAAGTCGCCCATAAGATAAGGGTGCATCCCCTGATTTTTCAGGTTCTGGAGGAACTGGCCAAAGCCATCCAAATTCACCAATTGCGGTGCCTCGGCCAACCGGTGCTGGCCACGCGGGGCGATGTCATCGACAATCTCTTGCAGCGGTTCCATCGGGTTTTGGATGAAGTCAGCCATCGTCCAAACCCGAACCTGAGCCTTCGCGTGGGTCGAACGCAGTATCTGCAAATGCTTTGCTTCAATCTTTTGCAATGCTGCTGCCTCGCGCCGGATATAGGCGAAGTTGTCGGATGATTTGAACAACGGCACAGCCCAAGCGCCCGTAATGACCGAGATTTGTGCGTTGGTGTCCATCGCCATGAACTTGCTTATCTGCTGCGCGTCGCCGGGCCCGAATTGAAAACACTGCCGTTCGCCGCGGGTGTTCCAGATCAGACTGGTTAGAAAGGCCTTGGGTTCATAGTCGCGCAAGGCAGCGCTGTTTGACAGGCCACCGTTATAGATCGTTTCGCCACCGGCAAACTGCACGGAATCAGGGTGGAACAGATGCCCGTGAACACGCCCACCCACGGCCTTAAACAGCCAGGTTTCGAAGTTTTCGAACAAGTCGCTGAAACCTTCGAACACTGAATAGCGCGCGCAGGTTTTTCCGTTTTCCCACTCTTCCTTCGGAAAACGACTGTGCATGTATAGGCCGGGCCGGCCTTTTTTGCGCCGCTCGACCGCTTTGGTGAAAATCCGGTCGATTTGACCTGGGTTCGGTTCGGTGTTTTTGGTGACCGCTGGATCGTTGGACAAAAAGCTTGAGTAAAGCTTATCCGCCTGTGGCCAGATTTTGCGCGCCACAAAACAATCAGACCGACGCAGCAATTGCAGATGGTCATCATAGAAAATGTGCGGCTTTCCCTGAAAATCGAACTTCGAAAGGGTAAGCGAGCGGCTTTCGATGCTTTGGCTATGCAGGCGCACCAGCGTCTGGAAATAGCTTTCATCGGGAATCCAGACGCGCCGGAAAAACCGATCATAGGTTGGCCTGTCTGGATCTTGCAAAACGGCCGTTAGCGTCTGTCTGGTCAGACACCACCATTGCGACCCAAGATGCGGCACTAACTTGGCGGGAACGCGCCGTTTAAACCCGATTTTGCGTTGGAAACGCACGTATCGATCAAACAGATACCGGTGCTTTTTCCACGAAAAAGGAAAGCGCAGGGTAAAGCGTTCACTGTCCAGCCCGCCGATTGTCCAAGGCACATCATCCGTGGTGGCGGATTCAATGAAATCGGTTCGCGGGCGGCTGGCCAAATAGGCCTTCAGTTCTTGCACGGGGCGCAGGGGCAGGCACGAGCCTGATGCAAAATAGATATGGTGCGTGTGTGGAAACGCCTCTAGCGCCATTTCCGAGGCGGCGATCGTTGCTTTCACGACAGACCACGTTCCCCACTCCACATCGGTACGCGCGCAGAACTTAACATTATCAAGATCTGACAAGCCGTCGACGAACGCAGCATGATCCGCATCGGACACTTTTGCATCGACATGGATGACAACAGGGCACCCGCTGTTCGCCCAGTGGCGTGCCACCGAAGACGCCCGATCAAGCGCGGCATGAACCAGCATGATGAAGCCGACACTCATGCCCAGTTCCCCTTCGACATCAGGCCCAGAATTTCAAGCTGGCGCCAGTTGATGTATTGCTCTGACCACTTGCTCCACAGCCCGGTGTCTTCTTTCAGGCCAGCGTAATAGGCTTTGTATTCCTTACCGTCGGCAAAATGCTGTTTTCGCAGAAGCTCTTCTTGCGACTTAGAGGCCAGCGTATTGATAAACTTAGCATGCAACAGGCAGCCCGATGCCTTTTCCCCACCCCATTCGTCATACGCAAGGTTTAGCCCACGCGGTAACAACATATGGGTAGAACTGACATAGGCATAGCTGCGGTGCCATTTCACCAGCGGTATCTTATTCAGTGCCGGTGAACTGGCAGGGTTGTCGGAAAAGTATTCCCGCGCCCGTGGTCCGCCTTGAATCCACAGGTTCCCCAAGAAGTTATTCTTCTTCATCGTGTAGTTGCCGCTATCGAACCATTCGGCAATCTCAAACGGGTTCTGGCCCGCTTTATAGGGGACCAAGTCCAAAGGCCCACGCGGATACATATCAAGCAGCATCGCCGAAAAGCTGCGCCTGCCTGAATTGTCCAGCCAGTCGGTCAAGGCCCGGATCGGGCGCGAGTCGCAGAAGGGGTAGACGAAAAATTCGTCCACATCGACGACCAGCGACCAATGATCATGCCCATATTTACGTTGCAGCCAGTTCAGCCAATCGGCGCCGTAACGGGATTTCTTATAGCTTTTGTCGCAGGACCAGAGAGAGACATCCGGCTGACCCTCCAACAGGGCGCGGCCGCCATCTTCGCTGCCGTTGTCAACGATCAGAAAATGATCAACGCCGAGGTTGCGATAGTATTTCAGGAAATACGGCAGGCGCACTTCTTCGTTACGGATTGTCGCGAAAAGAAGGATGTCACCTTTGGCGATGCTGGCGGTGCGATTGGCAACGGGCGTCATCTCCCGCCGTTTACGGAAGGCACGGAACAGCAACTGCTTTCTTTTCATTCGTAAGCGATATGAATTCCACGCGCCCAACTGTTACTCTTCTCACTCCCTAAGCGACTAGATCCAGCCATGGATCATTAGTAGCGGTTATGTAGCTGCTTTTCATAGGTTTTCGACCCCAACACAGCCGATTTCTTCACAAGCAGGCAGTTCTGCCACCAAAGATCATCCCGGACCGTTCTAAAGCCACCCGCCTTTCGACATCAGACCCATCGCTTCCAACTGTCGCCAATTCCTATAGCGGGTCGATTTTTCGGTCCACAAAACCGGGTCCGCCGCGATGCTATCGTAGTATTCGTCGTAAAGACTGCTAACGGCAAAATGTTCTTTGCGCAGTTTTTCCTCACGTGACTTTTCAATGACCGTGTGCAGGAACTTTGTATGAAGCAATATGCCCGATGTCTTTTCCCCGCCGGTGTCGTCGTAAACGTGGTTCAGATCAGGCGGCAAAATGCTGTGGGTTGAGCTGACATAGGCAAACCTGCGGTTCCACTTCACCAAGGGCGTTTTGCTAAGCGTCGGGGCACGACGCGGGTTATTTGCAAAGAAACTGCGCGCACGAACGCCGCCTTGCACCCACAGGTTTTGCAGCTCTGGCTGTCGATGGATGATGTAGTTGCCGCTATCGAACCAGCCCAAAATGTCGATCGGGTCTTCGCCAGCGACATAGGTTTGATCGTCCAAGCGGCCCTCTGGGTACATATCCAACATCATCGCGCCAAAAGACCGTTCGCCGGTGGAATCAAGCCACGCGGTCAGTGCCGCCAAGGGCCGACTTTCATAATAGGGATAAACCAGTAATTCGTCGGCATCCAAGGTCAGGCACCAATGCCCATGACCATATTTGACCTGAAGCCAGGTAAGCCAATCCACGCCAAACCGCGCAGCCTTATAGCTGTGCCCGGTGGACCAAAGCGAAACATCGGGTTGCTGGCGCAGATATTCCGCCGTCCCGTCATCGCTTTGATTATCGACAAACAGAAAGTGCCCGACGCCCAGCTTTCTGTAATGGTCCAAAAAATGCGGAAGCCGGATAAGTTCGTTGCGCACGGTCGCGAACGCCAGAATATCACTGGGCAGAATGTCAGCCGTGCGGTTTTCCACCTCGGTCAGCTGACGACGTTTGCGAAATGCCCGAAACAGATACCGCCGGCGCTTTAGGCGCAGGCGGTACGCTGTCCATAACTTGGAAGGCATCCTCATTGGCGAACACGTCCTCTGCCCGCTAATGGGCTCAGCCCTTATAGCTACCGTTTTGGTGCCAACGCCATGCATCCTTGATCATCGCGTCCATGGTGGAGCGTTTCGGCTTCCAGCCAAGCTCTGCTTCTGCGCGGGTAGACCCAGAAACCAGCTGCACCGCATCGCCGCCGCGCCGTGGCCCAATCTCATACGGAACTTCGCGATTTGTCACGGTTCGCGATTGATCAATCACTTCGCGCACGGAAAAGCCTTTGCCGGTGCCAAGGTTGAACACGCGGCTGCCTTTGCCGTCTTCCAGCCACTTCACACCCAACACATGCGCGTCGACCAGATCCATCACGTGAACATAGTCACGGATGCAGGTGCCGTCGGGCGTGGGATAATCCGTGCCAAAGACGGTCAGCGCGGGGCGCTTACCCTCAATCGCATCAAGCATCAGCGGGATAAGGTGCGTTTCGGGCTGATGGAATTCACCAACCTCGGCTTCGGGATCAGCGCCCGCCACGTTGAAATAGCGGAAGATCACAGACTTCAGGCCATGGCTGGCCTCAAAGTCTGTCAGGATATCTTCGATCGCGCGTTTTGAAGCGCCATAGGCGTTCAACGGCATCTGCTGGCTGTTTTCATCCAACACAACACCGTCTTGGTCGCCGTAAGTGGCACAGGTGGACGAAAACACAAAGTTCAGGCAGCCAGCCGCAACCGCAGCTTCGATTAGCGTCAGCGAACCACACACGTTGTTGCGCCAGTATTTTCCAGGCTCGCGCATCGCTTCGCCAACTTGGCTGAAGGCCGCGAAATGCATTACGGCGACGGGTTCGTAACGGGCGAACACATCATCCAACCGCGCGCGGTCATTCAGATCGCCCTGCTCTAGCGGGCCAAACTTAACCGCGTCCGCCCAGCCGGTGGAAAGATTGTCGAAAGTAACCGGTGTGTACCCAGCTGCGCGCAAAACCTTACAAGCGTGCGAGCCGATATAGCCCGCACCGCCAGTGACCAAAACATGTGGCACTACGCCGTCCTTTTATTGTGCTGCATTCTTAAGTGCGGCCATTTCTTCCAGATATTGCGAGAATTCATCGCGCAATTCATCGCGGGCAAGGCCAAACGCAACCGTTGCCTGCAGGAAGCCCGCCTTGGAACCACAGTCGAACCGCTGACCACGGAAGCGGAAGCCGTAAACGCCTTCTTCTGTACCGATCTGGGCCGCAATCGCGTCGGTCAACTGAATCTCGCCGCCCGCACCTTGTTTCATCTTGTTGATGTTCTGCATCACACTTGGCGTCAGGATATAACGCCCGATTACGGCAAGGTTGGATGGGGCTTCGTCTGCGTTTGGCTTTTCAACCATGCCGCCAACGGAAACCATCTGGCCCATATCCTCTTTCACATCAAGAATACCGTAAGCGCCGGCTTTTTCCTGTGGCACTTCCATGGCCGCAACCATGTTGCCACCGGTTTCCTGATATGCTTCGACCATCTGCTGAAGGCAGGGTGTTTCAGCCGCGATAACGTCATCGGGCAGGATCACCGCGAAGGGTTCGTTCGAAATCAGACGACGGGCACACCACACAGCGTGGCCAAGGCCCAGCGCTTTTTGCTGACGGATATAGGCGATCGCGCCGCTATCCATATTTGTGGCTTTCAGCGTGTCCAACAGATCGGTTTTGCCCTTCTTGCGAAGCTCTGCCTCAAGCAAGGGGGCGCTGTCGAAGTAATCTTCCAGCGCGCTTTTCCCGCGTGCCGTAACGAAGATGAATTCTTTAATACCGGCTGCACGTGCTTCATCGATTGCATATTGAATCAATGGCCGGTCAACCAGTGTCATGATTTCTTTGGGGACAGATTTAGTGGCTGGGAGGAACCGCGTTCCCATGCCCGCGACGGGGAAGATTGCCTTCGTAACTTTTCTTTTCATACTGTCACCCTAATTCACAACCGCGTTCGCGGAAATCGATTGAAGCATGCCCGCAACGCGCGAACTTTTCTCTCGCATTTTTCTTGCTCAATTTACTTAGCACCTGTGCAAAATATAACCCATTTTGGGAGAACTTATGGCGGAATTGCGAGAATTGCCGCCGATTTAGGTTTTCATAACACCGAATTCATCGGCAAGTTCCTGCTAAATGCCTGATATGGGGGCAAAACTACAAGAATAAAGAAACCCATGATTCGACGCCGCACGTTTTGGCAAACACAGATGACGGTGGCGCGTAGCCTCTTCCCCCCAAAGAGAATCAAGAGGAAAGGTTTCGCCCCCGCGCCAGCCGCTATTCAACAGCCATTTCTGCCAACATTGCTTCGATTCTGGGCACATCTTCCGGGTTGTTCAACTCCCAGAACTGGCGCCCGCGACCTTCGACTTCGACACAAAGAACGGGGCGTTCGCGTTCAAGAAAACGCAACTGCTCCAACCCTTCAAGCTGCTCCAACGGGCCAGCATCCCAACGCGGATAGGCCGCCAAAGCTGAAGGGCGATAGGCATAGACACCAACATGGTGGAACACCGGCGTTTCATCCTCGTCGGCGAACACCTTCCCCGTATAGGGAATGACTTCTTTCGAGAAATAGAGCGCCTTGCGGTCTTGTCCGAAAACAGCGGTGGTTCCACCGACGCGCCCTTCGCGACGGTCGCCCAACAGCGCGTTCAACGCACGCCCATCACAGCGCAAAACCGGCGTGGCAACTTCGGCCACCGGGTCGGCGCGAAGCCCCCCGACCAATTCTTCAACGAACCACGACGGCGTCAGCGGCGCATCGCCCTGCAAGTTGACGACAATATCAAAACCGCCGCCCAGCGCGTCATACGCCTCGGCGCAGCGTTCGGTGCCGTTGGCGCATTTTTCCGAGGTCATCACAACCTCGGCCCCGAAGGATTCAGCCGCCGTGCGAATCCGATCATCATCCGTCGCCACCACCACGCGCGGAGCGTCAGAGACGGCCATCGCCGCCTCCCACGAACGTTGGATCAGGCTCTTTTCCTGCCCGTTTACACCTTTCAGGTTCACAAGCGGCTTGCCCGGATACCGGGTGGACGCAAAGCGGGCGGGAATGACGATCAGTACGGACATCAAGCTTCTTTCAGCTCTACGCCCGGTGCGGTCACGATGAAAAACGGGTTTTCATAGATCGGTTTGCCGTATGTCAGAGGCGAGTGGTCGTCGAACCGAAGAACCTGACCACCAGCACCCAGAACAACAGCGTGACCGGCAGCGGTATCCCATTCCATCGTCCGGCCAAGACGCGGGTAAAGGTCAGCCTCGCCCGTTGCGACAAGGCAGAACTTCAGCGACGAACCGGCGCTGGTCATGTCTTTAACAGCGTATTTGCCGATGTAATCATCCGTCGCCTGATCGCGGTGCGACTTAGAGGCGACGACGATCAAGCTGTCATTGTTAGGGGTCGAAACCTTGATCGGCTTAACCGCGCCAACAGCATCCAGCGCCAAATCGCCAGTTTCTTCGACCGATGTGCCATCAGCCTGCGTGTAAAACAGCCGGTCCTTAGCGGGGGCGTAAACCACTCCGCGTACAGGAACACCTTTTTCGACGTAGGCGATGTTCACCGTAAATTCGCCGCGGCGCTTTACGAATTCCTTCGTGCCATCCAGCGGATCGACGATCAGGAAATTTTCGGCGCTTTCAGCGTGGCTGTCGGCCTGTTCTTCGGTCACGATCAGAACGTCGGGGAACGCTTCTTTCAGCGCGGCGCTGATCATCGCGTCAGCGGCTTCGTCTGCTTCGGTTACCGGGCTTTCATCAGACTTGGATTTCACTTCGAAATCGTCGGACTGATAAATTTCCATAATCTTCGCGCCAGCTTCCAAGGCAGCACGGCGGCTAACCGTTTCCAGTTTCTGAAAGTCCAAATCCCTGACTCCGTTAAGGCCGCGGCGACAATGCGGTAAAACCGCCGGGCGTTGTAAGAATTCCGCAATTACCTTATGATCTGCTGCCACAAGAACGGCAAGCAGGCCTTGGCCCATTGCCGACAAACCGGGAATCCTTGCCGATGTTCGAGGCACGCAAGTCACAATCAAACTGGGCCAGTGGGTTCAGCCTCGCGTCGGTGATCTATCACGCGACGGTAAGAGACGTGCGTAAATCTCATCGAAACCCGCTGATCGGCTTGCTGACCAATATCTTTCAGACCCTACTGTTCGTCGCGTTCTTTTATTTGATGTTCTCTATCCTTGGGATGAAGGGCGCGGCCATTCGCGGCGATTTCCTGCTCTACATTATGTCGGGCGTGTTTCTTTATTTGACGCACAACAAAGCCATGAGCGCCGTTTTGGGGTCCGAAGGCCCGACATCGGCCATGATGCAACACGCGCCGATGAATACCGTTGTCGCCATCACATCATCTGCGCTGAGTTCGCTTTACATCCAAGTCCTGTCCGTCAGCGTGGTTCTGTTTGTCTATCACGCAGCCGTCACGCCCATCGTCATCATTAATCCGATGGGTGCGCTTGGAATGCTGTTGTTGGCGTGGTTTTCCGGGTGCGCGGTTGGCATCGTTTTGCTGGCGATCAAGCCGTGGTTTCCCGGCTTTGTCGGCATCGTCTCTAACATCTATTCGCGGGCGAACATGATCGCGTCGGGAAAGATGTTTGTGGCCAACACTCTGCCCAGCAGCATGCTTGCCCTGTTCGATTGGAACCCGCTGTTTCACACGATTGATCAGAACCGGGGGTTCATCTTCATGAACTATAACCCGCATTTTTCATCGGTCAGCTACCCACTTTACCTGTCGATCGTGTTGCTGATGCTTGGGATGATGGGCGAATATTTCACCCGCCACCGCGCCTCTCTTAGCTGGAGCGCGGGGCGCTGATTTCCGCCTAAACGGAACCAACTTCGGTCATCTGCGTTGTCTTTCCACAGACAAGGTGCGTCCATCTCTTTTCTAAGGTGTGCAAAAAGGGATGGGCCACCGACCTGCATGAACGGAGAATTTGTTATGAAGAAACTGATCCTCGCGCTTGGTATGGCCAGCATGGTCGCCGCCTGCGAAACACCTGGCCAAACCGCAGCCCTTGGGGCCGCGACAGGGGCTGCAATCGGCGCTGCGACTGCCGGCAAAGACGAAACCAGAGGCGCGGTTATTGGCGCTGCTGCTGGTCTTGCCGCCGGGGCAGTGATCAGTGCGGCGCAGGAACCCGGGACCTGCCTTT
The DNA here is from genome assembly GCF_900184935.1 of Actibacterium lipolyticum. GTDB lineage: Bacteria > Pseudomonadota > Alphaproteobacteria > Rhodobacterales > Rhodobacteraceae > Actibacterium_A > Actibacterium_A lipolyticum. The sequence continues at coordinate 1,543,260 of NZ_FXYE01000002.1, forward strand.
ACAGATATCCCGATGGCACAGAATACGTCGCCGAATGCCCATCATAAGATTGTCAGCAAAGCCCGGTCATCGCGCTGGGCTTTGCTAATCCACCACACGCAACGTCAGATTGATCCGCCCGCCCTTAGGAAGCAACGAAGAAGAGCCCGCGCGAATTTTGTCGACCCCGTGATAGGTCAACCGCGCGTCACCCCCCATCACCATGACATCCCCGGATTGCAGCCAAAGGCTTTCCGTTGATCCGCCGCGCGTGGCATTGCCAATGCGAAACAGCCCCTCATCCCCAAGAGAGATCGACACGACCGGCCAGCCAAAGTCTGCCTCGTCCTTGTCTTGGTGCATCCCCATGCGCGCATCAGCGTCATAGAAATTCACCAAACAACAGTCCGGCAATCGGTCAATTCCGGTCACCGTCTGCCAAAGCTGCAATACGGCATTAGGGATCGGAGGCCATGGCACGCCAGACGGGTGGCGCGGTTCGTACCGATACCCGGAACGGTCCGAATACCACCCATATTTCCCCGCCGAAGTCATACGAACCCGCATCGGTTTTCCATAGGGCGTCATCGGCGAAAACAGCGGCGCGGCGCGAATGACGTTACGAAGTTCTTCGACCAACGCGTTTTGTTCGTCTGCATCCAAAAGCGTTTTAAACAGCTCGAATCCGCGCAATGTCAGCGTTGGCTGCGGTCTTTTGGCCGAAACACCCGAATTAAGCCCATTTTTCACGGCTATACCTCACATTTCCGTTAGTCGCCCCGCTTGCAGGCGTCATGCCCGCTCCTTATATACGCCGAGAAGCGCGGTTATGGGCAGTTCCATCCGCATTGGGATCGGCGGGCAGAGGCCTTTTCAAGGCTCCGTTCGCCAAAACATCGCCGAATGAAGAGGTAGTTTATTATGGCCAAAGTCATCGGGATCGACCTCGGGACAACCAACTCTTGCGTCGCCATCATGGATGGTTCGCAACCCCGTGTGATCGAAAACGCAGAAGGGGCGCGTACGACGCCCTCTATCGTCGGTTTCACCGACGGTGAACGCCTTGTGGGTCAGCCTGCAAAACGTCAGGCAGTGACGAACCCCACAAACACGGTTTTCGCTGTAAAGCGTCTGATCGGTCGTCGTGCAAACGACCCGGCAGTGACCAAAGACCAAACGCACGTCCCCTATTCCATTGTCGATGGCGGCAATGGCGATGCATGGGTTGAAGTGCAGGGTGAGAAATACTCCCCATCGCAAATCTCGGCCTTCATCCTGCAAAAGATGAAAGAGACCGCAGAATCCTATCTGGGCGAAGACGTAACGCAGGCGGTTATCACCGTTCCGGCGTACTTCAACGATGCTCAGCGTCAGGCAACCAAAGACGCCGGTAAAATCGCCGGTCTGGAAGTGCTGCGGATCATCAACGAGCCGACAGCCGCCGCGCTGGCCTATGGTCTGGACAAAAAAGAAACCAAGACAATCGCTGTTTATGACCTTGGTGGCGGTACATTCGATATCACCATTCTGGAAATCGACGACGGCCTGTTCGAAGTAAAATCCACCAACGGCGACACGTTCCTTGGCGGTGAAGACTTCGATATGCGCATCGTTAAGTACCTTGCTGACGAATTCAAAAAGGAAAACGGTGTTGATCTGTCGAAAGACAAGATGGCCCTGCAGCGTCTGAAAGAAGCTGCTGAAAAGGCCAAGATCGAACTGTCGTCCAGCCAGCAGACCGAAATCAACCAGCCGTTCATCTCGATGGATCCGAACGGTGGTCAGCCGCTGCACATGGTCATGAAACTGACCCGTGCCAAGCTGGAAAGCCTTGTATCTGACCTGATCAAAGCTTCGATGAAGCCTTGTCAGGCTGCATTGAAAGACGCCGGTCTGTCCACATCCGACATCGACGAGGTTGTTCTTGTTGGTGGTATGACCCGCATGCCGCGCGTCATGGAAGAAGTGACCAAGTTCTTCGGTAAAGAGCCGCACAAAGGTGTGAACCCGGACGAAGTAGTTGCCATGGGCGCCGCCATTCAGGCCGGTGTTCTGCAAGGTGACGTGAAAGACGTTGTTCTGCTGGACGTTACCCCGCTGAGCTTGGGTATCGAAACGCTGGGCGGTGTGTTCACACGCTTGATCGACCGTAACACCACGATCCCAACGAAGAAGTCGCAAGTCTTCTCGACTGCCGAGGATAACCAGAACGCAGTGACCCTGCGGGTGTTCCAAGGTGAGCGTGAGATGGCCGCCGACAACAAAATGTTGGGCCAGTTCAACCTTGAAGAAATCCCGCCAGCGCCACGTGGCATGCCACAGATCGAAGTGACCTTTGATATCGACGCCAACGGCATCGTAGAGGTGACCGCGAAAGACAAAGGCACCGGCAAAGAGCACAAGATCACGATCCAAGCTTCCGGCGGTCTGTCGGATGCCGACATCGAGCAAATGGTCAAAGACGCCGAGGAAAACGCCGAGGCCGATAAAGATCGTAAAGAGCTGGTCGAAGCGGTTAACCAAGCCGAAAGCCTCATCCACTCGACCGAGAAGTCGATGGAAGAGCATAAGGACAAGGTTGACCCAACCACGATCGAAGCGATCGAACTGGCCATCAGCGCGCTGCAGGACCAGTTGGAAACCAACGATCCGGGTAAGATCAAGTCTGGCATCCAGAACGTCACCGAAGCTGCGATGAAACTTGGCGAGGCGATCTATAAGTCTCAGCAAGAAGAAACGGCTGAAGCGCCAGAAGGCGACGAAGAGCCGCGCAGCGTTGATGACGACATCGTAGACGCTGACTTCGAAGATCTGGACGACGACAAGCGCGCTTAATCGCGCTGGAACCCTTGAGGCCAGTCCGGGTTCCCGGGCTGGCCCTCGCGTGTTCCCCGAGAGGGATAGCTAATGGCAAAACGCGATTATTATGAGGTTCTGGGCGCCACCAAAGGTGCAACGGGCGACGAGCTAAAGAAGGCCTATCGCAAGAAGGCCAAAGAGCTTCACCCTGACAGAAACTCTGACAATCCAAACGCCGAAGCCCAGTTCAAAGAAGTGAACGAGGCTTATGAGGCGCTGAAAGACCCGGACAAGAAAGCCGCCTATGACCGCTATGGTCATGCTGCTTTTGACGGAAGTATGGGCGGCATGGGTGGCGGCGCGCGCGGTGGTGCGTATGGCGGCCAAGGCGATTTCGCTTCGGCGTTTTCGGACGTGTTCGACGACCTGTTTGGTGACTTCCGCGGCGGCGGCGGTGGGCGTGGCGGCGGACGGCAACGTGCCACCCGCGGTTCTGACCTGCGCTATAACCTGCGCATCAATCTGGAAGATGCCTATGCTGGCATGCAGAAAACCATCAACGTTCCGACGTCGGTTAGCTGTACTGTCTGTAGTGGAACCGGTGCGGAAAGCGGCGCAGAGCCGACAACCTGCCCCACATGTTCCGGCATGGGCAAAGTGCGGGCGCAGCAGGGTTTCTTTACCGTAGAGCGCACCTGCCCGACGTGTTCAGGCATGGGCCAGATCATCAAGAACCCATGCGACGCCTGTGGCGGCGCGGGTCGCGTTGAAAAAGAACGTTCGCTTAGCGTCAACATCCCCGCGGGTGTTGAAACCGGGACGCGCATTCGCCTTGCTGGCGAAGGTGAGGCCGGGTTGCGCGGTGGCCCGACGGGTGACCTCTATATCTTTATCGAGGTAGCAGAGCACCAGATCTTCATGCGCGACGGTCAATCTCTATTCTGCCGCGTTCCCGTTTCGATGAGCTCTGCCGCGCTTGGCGGCGACATCGAGGTGCCGACGATTGACGGTGGCCGCAGCCGGGTGAAAGTGCCCGCTGGCAGCCAAACCGGCAAACAGATGCGCCTGCGCGGCAAGGGCATGCCCGGGCTGCGTGGTGGCGGACACGGTGACATGTTCATCGAACTGGCCGTTGAAACGCCTGTAAACCTGACCTCGCGCCAGAAAGAATTGCTGCGCGAGTTTGATAAACTAAGCGAAGACAACAACCCCGAAAGCAGCAACTTCTTTTCGAAGGTGAAGCATTTTTGGGATGGTATGAAAAGCTAACACCTTACTGGCGTTAACCTTTCGTTTAGCAAGTTTTGCAAGGGTCGGCCTATGAGCCGACCCGATGCATTTTCAGAACCCCATTTGCCGATGTTCGAATCGGCCAGCCCGCCCTTAAGGGCCGGGGAAAAGCTGCCTTCCTATATCCGCGACCACCGTAAACGCCTGCGCGCGCGTTTCATGGACGGCGGTGCCGCCGCCATGCCGGATTATGAGATGCTGGAACTGGTTCTGTTCCGCGCCATTCCACGCCAAGACGTCAAACCGCTGGCGCGGCGGCTGATGGAAACCTTCGGTGACTTTAACCGCGTCCTATCCGCGCCCATCCCCCGTTTGAAAGAGGTTGATGGCGTGGGCGATGCAGTGGTGCAGGAACTGAAAATCGTCGAGGCCGCCGCACATCGCCTAGCCCGCGCCCGCGTGATGGAACGGCAGGTCATTTCCGGCTGGGACGCCGTTTTGGATTACTGCCACACAACGATGGCCCATCGCGAAACAGAACAGTTCCGCGTGCTGTTTCTGGACCGTAAAAACGTGCTGATCGCGGATGAAGAACAGGCGCGCGGCACCGTGGATCATGTTCCTGTCTACCCCCGCGAAGTGGTAAAACGTGCGCTGGAACTGAACGCCTCGGCCCTGATTTTGGTCCACAATCACCCTTCGGGCGATCCGACCCCATCCGAGTCCGACATCACGATGACCGCCCAGATCGACGATGCCGCCAACGCGCTTGGCCTGACCCTGCATGACCACATCATTGTCGGAAAATCACGAGAGTTGAGCTTCCGCTCTGCTGGGTATCTTTAGCGCAGCCAAACTTCGACCCGGCGGTTCACGCCGCTACCCCATTCGGTGTCGTCGCACGCCATCGGCATCGCCTCTCCGAATGCTTCGACCGTTAGGCGGATACGGGACGGATCAGCCGTAATCGCCGCGGCGCGCACCGCCTTGCGCACGGCTTCGGCCCTGCGGCGTGCGATGCGTTGGTTCACCTCCCACTCGCCTTCGCCGTCGCTGAAACCGACAAAGACCAGTTCACGGTCATCATAGAGCCCGCTTTCCAAGGCCCGCGCCAGATCGGCAACGTTGCCAGAGGATTGCGCATCAAGTTCGGTCGAGCCGCCGCGAAAACGAAATGTGGTGGTCAGCCGCACACCGCCCCTTAGGGCGTTCACCATGCGCTGAAGCTCTGGCAGGGGAACCTCGCTTCCGGCATTGCTGATCGCGTTGGCAAACCGAATGCCCTGTTCATCCAACCCGATGGCCTCGCGGCCTTGATCAACAAACCCGGCACGGCGCACCACAAGCTGCGCGGGTGGGCTGGACAGGAACGACAGAAACTCCCGCGCGAAAAGTGGCAGGCGGCGCGCGGGCGTGTAAAGGAACAGAGGCGCGGTAAAAGGGTAGTCTTCGGTTTTCAGGCTGCGCCGGGTGGCGGCCAACGGCATACCACACGACCCCTCGACCATCAGCGGCACGGCATTCCCGATTTCCGAAAAGCGGGTAACAGCCAGCGCGGTTGGATCAAGCGCGACGGCATCCGCCAAATCTGTATCGCTTTCATGTCGGACGGCCGCCGTGGCAAACGCCCGACCAAGCGGGGCAAGAAGTTGATCTTCGACGGCTTGTTGCAGCCCCGCGTCGGGCGTGCGCGCATGTAAAATCACCGGCTCATCCAGCGCGGGCCAGTCCAAAATCTCTCCGGCCAGCATCGCGGTCAGCGTTTCCACATCGATAGATTGAACCGGGTTGCCCCGCGCCACGATCGGCACCAGCGCATCCAATGCAACGATCCGACTACGCGCCGGAACAGACAGGTCGCCCAGCCCTGCTTCGGCGGCGCGTTCAGCCTCGTCTGGTCTAACCTCGCGGACGGCCATCACGATGTCTGCCTCATCCGCAAGCAGGTCGGCGAACCCTTCGGCGGTCGAGGTGATCCGAAACCCGATCCGCGCAAGATCTCGCCCGGCGTCCTCGTCGCGCAGCACATAGCGAAAGTCATGATCGCTTAGCACGATGCGGTGCAGCGCAAGCCCGCGCCGCGCGGCGTAGGCTTCGATCAGGGCGGGCATCAGAACCGCGCCCAGCCCTGGTGCGCCGGAAAAGGTGAACTCGGCCACGTAAGCTTCCAGATCGGGGCAACCGGGGCCGCTGCACACGACGCCCTGCCCATCCAGAACCAAAATGCCATAGGCCGTATCAAGGCTATAGAATTCGCCGTCGAAGGTTAAAAGCGTACCCTCCAACGCGACCGTTCCGTCGCGCGAGGTAAGGGTCACATCCTGCGCAAACGCGGCTGAGCCATAGCCAAAGAACAGAAACGCGGCGAAAATCGCCGCGCCAAAAAGATTTCGGATCATGTTTAAGACCGCTTCGCGTCAGTTGCGCGCGATCTTCAGGTCTCTGAGGATGTTTTTCAACACCAGAAATTCACCCGTAGCGTCGCAGGCAGGCACCGAAATGGTTAATTCCGCCGCCTGCGGCTTTCCACCCACACCCGGCTGGATAGTTTCAGCGGCGATGGTGCGCCCACAATTGGCTTTCGTCACTTCGGCTTCGACGCTGACGCGCACAACCCCGGTGTTGCGGCTTTCCCCACGAGGAAAACTGTAGACTTCGGCCATCAATGGCGCGCGCATCTCTGGATCGCCAAGCGTGGTCAGAAATCCGCCCTTACCACCCGCGCCAAACGCGGGTGATCGTGGCGAACCCGCCCAGACATGGCCGTCATCGTTGAAGCCCGCACCGAATTCATAGGCGTGGATATGCATTTCATTTTTATCGCGCCACTGAACGGCGACACGCTGAAAATCATCGGCATCTGGTACATCGGCCGCGACGGTCAGAACCTCGCCATCTGGAAATTTTAGCGCGAAATTCGCCGTTTTTTCCAGCGCCGGGATCAATGTCGTCATGCCCCCGGTGTTCGACGTAGAAACAGAAAAGCGCAGCTTGTTATGCACAACCTCGACCCGTTGATCAGGTCGGCAGGCCGCGAACAGCGTGACACGCACCATGGCGGCCTCTGTCGGTTCTGCGATCACATCAGTGTCACAGGGAAGGCCATACTGGTTCAGGTTATCACCGACGTGTTTCATCGGCTTATAGTTCTGCTCGACAGACTTCATGCGCGGGCCCAACCCGGCAGTGGACGTACTTAAAACTGGTGCACGAAAGGCGACATCAGGAACACCCGGCAGGGAAATGCCCCCGGTCGGAATGGCGGCGGATGCTTCGCCGATTTCATCAGCGACGCCCGCCAAGGGCACAACATTTTCAACGTCAAAACTGTCAAAGTCGGCTTGAGAGCTTTCGGGCTGTACAACAACCCCAGCATCCTCACCCAACCAGCGATCTGCGTTCTGAACGATGTGTCCCGACCCCGCCGCAAGAAACAGCGTCGTCCCGGCAATAAGATACCTACGGTCAAGTTTCACGGCAGCGCCTTTCCCTTTGGTTCCGGTTAAACCTAGACGCGAAATCGGGCAAGTCCGTGGCAGCACGGGGGAGTGTTTCGGAATAGGAGACAGTAAATCGCCCCCCATATTTTGAGCGGCGTTGCGTCACGTCACCCAAATCCGGTCGGACTCCATAAATATGGAGTCCGCCGTGCCCAGATAATGTCAAAAACTGCGGCAGAAATCAGGCCAAACGACCATGGCAATGTTTGAACTTGTTGCCCGATCCACATGGGCACGAGTCGTTGCGGCCTGGGTTACCCCAAGATGCAGGGTCATTTTCGTCAAACCCTTCTGCGACAACGGTTTGTGGCGAATCGGCAGGCTTTTCGGCGGCTTGCTGCATGGCGCGCTGTTGCTCTACCAGCTGGGCCATCATCTGAGCCTGTTCTTCTTCGCTTAGCGGGCGAACTTTGCCCAGCTTGTCTGTCACTTCCAGACGCAGCGCGTTCAGCAGGTTTTCAAACAGGGCGAACGCCTCGGTCTTATATTCGCTCAGCGGGTCACGCTGCGCATAACCGCGGAAACCCACAACCGAACGCAGGTGTTCCAACGTCAGCAGGTGTTCGCGCCACTTGCCATCAATCGTCTGCAGCAGAACCTGCTTTTCGATGTTGCGCATGTTTTCGGGGCCGAACTGCGCGGCTTTCGCGGCCATCGCTTCATCTGCGGCCTTCTCAATACGCTCGCGCAGGTCGCCGTCGTCGACGCCTTCTTCCTCGGCCCATGCGATGACCGGCACGTCGATGCCCAGCTTTTCGATGACAGCGGCATACAACCCTTCGGCGTCCCACTGATCGGCGTAAGAGCGTTCAGGGATATGCACATCCACTAGATCGTCGATCACCTGATCGCGCATATCTTTCACGATCTCGGACAGATCGGTGGTTTCCATGATTTCGCGGCGTTGGCCAAAGATCACCTTACGCTGATCATTCATCACGTCGTCGAATTTCAGCAGCTGTTTACGAATGTCGAAGTTACGGCCTTCGACCTTCGCCTGCGCCTTTTCGAGGGATTTGTTGACCCACGGGTGAACAATCGCCTCGCCTTCTTTCATGCCAAGGCTGGCCAGCACTTTTTCCAACCGTTCGGACCCGAAGATGCGCATCAGGTCATCTTCGAGGCTTAGGAAGAACGATGAACGGCCCGGATCACCCTGACGGCCTGAACGACCGCGCAGCTGGTTATCAATCCGGCGGCTTTCGTGACGTTCCGTTGCCAGAACGAACAGACCGCCCGCTTCCAGCACCTTGGCTTTTTCATCGGCGTGTTCGGCGGCGATACGCGCGCGCACCTCTTCTGGGTCAGCGTCTGGATCGGCGTCCAGCGCCTCCATCACCTGCATGTCGATGTTGCCGCCAAGCTGAATGTCGGTTCCGCGGCCGGCCATGTTGGTTGCGATAGTCACCGCACCCAAACGGCCTGCATCGGCCACGATCTTGGCTTCTTGTTCGTGGTGACGCGCGTTCAGAACGTTGTGCTTTACGCCCGCTTCAGTCAGCAGGTTGGACAGCAACTCGGACTTTTCAATCGAGGTGGTGCCAACAAGAATAGGTTGGCCCTTTTTATGCGCTTCGTGAATCGATTCCACGATTGCCGCGAACTTTTCGCGTGCGGTGCGGAATACTTGGTCATGTTCGTCTTCACGGGCGATGGGGCGGTTGGTGGGTACTTCGACCACACCAAGGCTGTAAATCTCGGCGAATTCTTCCGCTTCGGTCACTGCCGTGCCGGTCATGCCGCCCAGCTTGTTATAAAGCCGGAAATAGTTCTGGAACGTGACCGAGGCCAGCGTCACGTTTTCGGGCTTAATTTCGACGCCCTCTTTCGCTTCGATCGCTTGGTGCAGGCCATCCGACAAACGGCGGCCGGCCATCATCCGGCCGGTGAATTCGTCGATCAGCATCACTTCGCCGTCACGCACGATATAGTCTTTGTCTTTCTGGAACAGACGGTGTGCTTTCAACGCCTGCGTAGCGTGGTGCACGATGGTGGTGCTTTCCGGATCATAAAGCGACTGACCTTCGGGCAGGATGCCTGCCTTCAACAGCTCTTGTTCGATGAACTCGTTACCTTCGTCGGTGAAGGTGACGTTGCGCTGTTTTTCGTCCAGCGTGAAATGTTCTTCGGTCAGGCTTGGAACAACGGCATCAACTGCGACGTAAAGTTCAGACCGGTCTTGGCTGGGCCCGGAAATAATCAGCGGCGTCCGCGCCTCGTCGATCAGGATCGAATCAACCTCGTCGACAATCGCGAAATTGTGTTCGCGCTGAGCCATCTGCGCGAGGTCGGATTTCATGTTGTCGCGCAGATAATCAAACGCCAATTCGTTGTTCGTGGCATAGGTTACGTCGGACTTATACGCCGCCAGCTTTTCTTCGTCGGGCTGCATCGGGTAAATAACGCCGCAGGTCATGCCCAGCGCGTTGTAAACCTTGCTCATCCATTCCGCGTCACGTTTGGCCAGATAGTCGTTGACCGTAACGATATGCACGCCTTTACCCGTCAACGCGTTCAGATACGCCGGGAAAGTGGCAACAAGGGTCTTACCCTCACCGGTCTTCATTTCCGCGATATTGCCTTGGTGCAGGAAGATACCGCCCATCAACTGCGTATCAAACGCACGCAGGCCCAGCGCACGGCGGGCCGCTTCGCGACAGTTGGCAAACGCTTCGGGAAGCAGCGCATCAAGGCTTTCGCCCGCTTTCGCGCGTTCCGACAAGGCGGCGGTTTTTGCGATGATCTCTTCATCGCTCAACGCCTCGAACTCGGGTTCAAGCGCGTTTATTTTCTCCACCAGCGGACGCGTTGCTTTGACTTTGCGATCATTCGGCGTGCCAAAAACCTTTTTGGCGAGTGTTCCGATGCCCAGCATGTTTTCTCCGCTTGGTGGCCATTTTTCGCGATCGTGAAAGGGGATACCTTGCCCGCCCGGCCCGTGACCCCTAGGTAGGTCAAGGAAAATTAGGGCGGCTCGGCACTTTCGGACCTTGCTGGGATGTAAGCGCCCGCCCTAGTAGTGTCAACGTCGCCAGACCGCACGACTTAAAGGAGTTGCCTAGATGTCGAACCCAATGAAAACCGTTCTTGCCGCCGCGCTTGCCTTTGGGCTTGCCGCGCCCGCCTTTGCGCAGGACAGCACAGCCGACACCGTGGTGGCCACCGTTGGCGGCCAAGACATCACCCTGGGTGAAATGATCGTCATGACCGGGCAGCTTCCGCCAGAGTATCAGGCGCTGGAAGATGGCGTTCTTTTCGACGCTATTCTGGAACAGCTGGTCCGCCAGACTGCAGTTGCCCAAACCGCCGAAGCAGGCCTGTCTAAAGCATCGCTTCTTGCGCTTGCAAACGAACGCCGTGCGTTCATCGCCGGTGTTGCCTTGAACGAAATCGCCGAAGGTGCGGTTACCGAAGAGGCGATCGCCAAAGCCTATGACGAAAAATTCGCCAGCGTCGAAGCAGAGCCTGAATTCAACGCCTCGCACATCCTTGTAGAGACACAGGAAGAAGCCGCCGCCATCAAGGCAGAGCTGGAAAACGGCGGTGACTTTGCCGCGCTGGCAAAAGAAAAATCAACAGGTCCGTCGGGCCCATCTGGCGGCGCGCTTGGCTGGTTTTCCAAAGGCATGATGGTCAAACCGTTCGAAGATGCAGTGATCGCTCTGGAAACTGGCACGGTATCCGACCCCGTTGAAACGCAATTCGGCTGGCACATCATCTTGCTGAACGAAGCACGTGATAAGCCCAAGCCCGAACTTGACGCTGTGCGCGAACAGATTGCTGGCGAACTTCAACAGGCAGCGGTTGACGCGGCGATTGCCGACATTACCGAAAAGGCAAATGTCGTTCGCCCAGAAACAGCGATTGACCCCGCTGCACTTCGCAATCAGGAATTGCTTGCAGACTGATCAGAACTTCAGGGGGCCCGAATGGCGAAGGATAAAAACAAAAAGGCGAAAGCAAAAGATGACCCCAAAGGTGATCTGAAGGCGCTTCGCAAAAAGCTGTCAAAATTGCGCAAAAAACTTCGCAAGGCGCACGAAACGGTAGCGACCCCTTCCAAGGGCCCCATGATTTCCCCCCTCGCTCCGGCGGGGGGAATGCCCGACCTGCCCACAATTGCGGGTGTTGATTTCGCCGTTGCAGAAGCAGGCGTACGGTACAAAGGCCGGCTGGACGTAATGCTTGCACGCCTTGCACCCGGCACGCAGATGGCCGGCGTGTTTACACGTTCCGCCACGCGCGCCGCCCCTGTGCTGGACTGTGAAGCAAAGATCGGAAAACCGGCTGGTGGTGCTGGCGCCGCGATCATCGTGAATTCTGGCAACGCGAACGCCTTTACCGGCGCTGGCGGGCAGGCCGCCGTCGAAAGCGTCACCGCCGCGGTCAGCACCGCCGTTGGTGTGCCTCAGGATCGTGTGTTTTCATCCTCCACCGGCGTGATCGGCGAACCACTGCCGTATGATCGTATCACCGCTGTTTTGGGTGACATGGCACAACGGTTTGACGGTGCGACAATGCCGGATGCGGCCCGCGCCATCATGACAACCGACACTTTCCCCAAAGCCGCGACGACAAAAATCGACGTGGACGGCGAAACGATCACCATCGCCGGTATCGCCAAAGGCTCTGGGATGATCGCGCCCGATATGGCGACGATGCTGGTTTACATCTTTACCGACGCGAAAATCGCTCAGGTGCCATTGCAACAGATGCTTAGCACGCTGACCGACGAAACCTTCAACGCGATTACCGTTGATGGCGATACCTCTACCTCGGACACGTTGTTGATGGCCGCAACAGGCCAGTCTGCCGCGCCAGAGATCACAGACCTTTCCGGCCCGACCGCAGTAGCATTCAACGCCGCACTGAAAGAGGTGATGCTGGATCTGTCCCACCAAGTGGTGAAAGACGGCGAAGGCGCGACCAAGTTCGTCGAAGTTGCCGTGACAGGCGCTGCTGACGACACGGACGCTAAAAAGGTCGCGATGGCGATTGCCAACTCGCCGCTTGTGAAGACCGCCGTTGCTGGCGAAGATCCAAATTGGGGCCGCGTCGTCATGGCGGTTGGAAAATCGGGCGCGAAAGCCGACCGTGACCTGCTGTCGATCCGGTTTGGCGACATTCTGGTCGCAGAAAAGGGTTGGGTTTCGCCCAACTATACCGAAGACGACGGCGCGACTTATATGAAGCAGCCCGAACTGGTGATCGGCGTGGACATGGGCCTTGGCGATGGTGCCGCGACCGTTTGGACCTGCGATCTGACCCACCGCTATATCGAGATTAACGCAGACTATCGCTCATGAAGGTTGTTCTGGTTTCGGCGGTCGCACTGATCGACGTGGACGGGCGCGTGTTGATTGCACAGCGTCCGGAAGGCAAATCAATGGCTGGCCTGTGGGAATTCCCCGGCGGCAAAGTCGAATCTGGTGAAACCCCAGAGGCCGCGCTTGTCCGAGAGCTGGAAGAGGAGCTGGGAATCAACACTTGGGCAAGCTGTCTTGCCCCGCTGACCTTCGCCAGCCACGCCTATGAAAACTTTCATTTGCTGATGCCCCTATTTGCGTGCCGCAAATGGGAGGGCATCCCACAGTCACGTGAAGGACAAGCGCTAAAGTGGGTTCGGGCCACGGAATTAAGGGATTATCCGATGCCGGCGGCCGATGTTCCACTGATTCCCATTTTGCGGGACTGGCTGTAATTCCTGCCCAAATTCGCGATTTTCGCACAGGATCATCTAAAAACTGCGTCAAATTTGTGCAATTGTGACGCTAATTTGTCAAAATTGTGGGTGATTTCTTTATTTTATCATGTATCCTCTCTCTATCGATCATTCTGGGGGGATACAGAAATGTTGAAGACAATCACGATGGGAAGCTGTGTTTCGGTGCAGGGAGCATTTGTGCGCAAGCTTTCTAATGGCAATGTTCAGGTACGCGTTGGGGAGCGTGTGTTTGAAGGCCGCCCAGTTGGTAAAACCGCAGCCTAATACTCCGACAAAGTGTATTAGAACGAAAAGGGCGGCGCCTATGCCGTCCTTTTGTCATTTCTGAGATGTGAATACTGACACTGCTGCGGCGAATAGAACAGCACCCGGCACTTTCGCCGGTTTCAATTCTGACTCGGTCACGGCTCGGCAGAATTTGGCCAAAACCGTGCACCACGCAACGCGCGGCACGCTGTTGAACAGGTGCTCCGCCATGGACAGGCATTAACAAAAACGGTATTCAACCTTCGCTAATGCGATCTTTGTATTGGCACCGCTTTGTCAAAGGAAAAGCACCATTGATCCGCCGGGCGATCCGCTTGTTTCACAGTTACGCCACACGCCACGGCAAGATCACCCGCGCAGGGTTTCCCCTGCTTGATGGGACTGGGCAAAAATTCGGCCATGTCGAACGTGTTCTAATTCTTGATGGTCGGCTGACCATCGAAGGCTGGGCATTTGCCGAAACGGTCGGCCTTACCACGGACGAGCATTCTGTTTCCAAAACCCCTGACATGGTGCGCCACGATGTTCCCGCACATGTCAGCGCGACCGAAAAAAGAAGAACCCCCGGCTTTTCGATCGATCAGCCTGTGGCATTCAAAGATACCGCGATGTGGGCCGAAAAAGACGGCACCCGTTACAGCTTTGATCTGCCACCGATCACGCGAAACGACATACGTAAACTGAAACTGCGTCAGGTTTTGCCATTTCTGCGCGACGCCGCGCGTGCTTTTCCCGCCGCGCTTCGCTGGCTAGTTTGGAAAGACCCGCTTGCCGTTGCGCAGATCAAAACGATCCTGAAGCTGAACACCGTACCACGCTCTGTGCAGCTGAACTCTTTCCTCTTTGCCCAAGACGTCGAGATTGAGTCTGTTCCCCCCGCAGCACTTGCCGAAACAGGCATCACCATTGTCTTGCCGGTCTATAACGCCGCCGATTTGCTACCCGATGTTCTTAACCGCGTCTGCGCCAACACGGACCTGCCTTGGCGGCTGATCATCATAGAGGATTGTTCCTCTGACACAGCCGTGCGGCCGTGGCTTCGCAATTGGCTTTCCAGCTTGGATCAGACAACGCAGGACCGCGTCTCTCTGATAGAGAATGATCAGAACCTTGGCTTCATACAGTCCGTCAACAAGGCGTTTGAACTGGCACTGCCCTTTGGTGATCACGTCGTGCTGTTGAACTCGGACGCGTTCGTGCCTGAACGCTGGGCATCCCGTCTAATCCGGCCAATTCTAGAACATGACAACGTCGCAACCGTTACGCCGATGTCCAACGACGCCGAAATCTTCACTGTGCCGGTGATCTGCCAACGCACCAAACTGGCCCCCGGCGAAGCGGATAAGATCGACAAGACAGCTCAGCTCTTCTTTCCCGGCGCGGATCTGGCCGACGCCCCGACAGGCGTGGGCTTTTGCATGGCGATCAACGTCAAGTTTCTTCAAATGCAGAAAACGCTCGATACCGGGTTTGGGCGGGGCTACGGCGAAGAAGTGGATTGGTGCCAGCGCATTCGCGCCAAGGGCGGACGGCATCTTGGGCATGGGGGCATATTCGTCGAACACCGCGGCGGCACGTCCTTTGGTTACGAAGAAAAGCTGAAGCTGGTTCAGACCAACAACGCCATCATTTCACGTCGCTACCCGGACTATGACGAGGAAGTTCAAGATTTCATTCGGCACGACCCGCTGACAACGCCCAGGCTGGCGCTGGCGATGGCGTGGGCCGCAAACCGCCAGACCGGTGATATACCGGTATATGTCGCCCATGATATGGGTGGCGGCGCGGAACATTACCTTCAGGACCAACTGAAAGCGGACCTATCGAATGACGCCGCCGCGATCGTTCTTCGTGTTGGTGGCATGTCGCGCTGGCAGATCGAACTTTACAGCAAGTATGGCATCACTCGGGGCGAAACCGATGATGCCGCGTTTGTTTCTCGGCTGCTGGGCCTGTTCCGGTCATGTCGCGTAATCTATTCCTGTGGCGTGGGCGACCATGACCCTGCCGGCCTGCCCCAAGCCCTGATTGAATTCGCAAGCAGAGCCGAGGACAGCATCGAAGTGCTGATCCATGACTACTTTCCGCTTAGCCCGTCATACACGTTGTTGGGGCAGGATGGCGCATATCACGGCCTGCCCGATGCCGCCGCGAACACAGACCCTGCCCACGAAACAAAACGCCCTGATGGGCAGCCAGTATCGCTTGCAGAATGGCGTGCCGAATGGGGCAAGCTTCTGGCGGCGGCTGATCGCATTGTGGTCTTCTCACAAAGCAGTGCCCGGTTGCTTTCTGATGCGTATCCAGACACGCAATCCCAGATCGTGGTCAAGCCGCACAAACTGATCACCGACGTCCCAAATGTTGAACCCGGCTGCGGCAGGGATGGTGTGCCGGTGATCGGGGTTTTGGGCAATATCGGCTATCAAAAGGGTGCGGGCGTCCTTAGCAAACTGGCGAAAGAGCTGGCAAAAACCAACGACGCGCAGCTGGTTGTTATTGGAAATATCGACCCTGCCTTTCCACTTTCGCCCCCAGCCAAGGTCCACGGCGATTACCGCATCCAAGACATTCCGGCATTGGTACAACGGTACGGGATCAGTTGCTGGCTTATGCCTTCGATCTGGCCCGAGACATTCTCGTACACGACACACGAAACCCTTGCGACGGGGCTTCCGGTTTGGTGTTTTGATCTAGGGGCGCAGGCGGACACCGTCGCAAAGGCGGCAGCGACACTGGGCCAAGGGGGGGTGATCAAGGCACCCACCGAAAAATCCAACCCGCACGAGATCATCGAGCTGATACTTCAAACTCCGCAGAAAGTGCTATCATGAGTAAGTTGTCTGTTTCCATCAACGCACTTAAGAAAAAAGGCGTAGAAGTCTTACCACGAGACAACAGCCGAACCGTCAACCTGCCGAAAAACACCCGGCTTGAAGCCCCCAGCGGGCTAAAGTGGACGCAGTACGAACATTCCATTCATCTTGGCGCGTTCTCGTATCAGGTTTCGGGATATTGCTTTGCCGCACGCATCGGGCGTTACTGTTCCTTCGGCGAAGATGTGCAGATCGGTCGCCAAGATCACCCGCTGACATGGGCCTCCACCAGCCCGGCATTTTATTTGCATGACAGGCTTTTCAACCTCGACCACGGGTTCGAAGGGTCCAAGGAATATCACGACCACAAAGTCAAAAGCGCAGAGCCCGCGACCAAAGCCAAGATCACCACCATCGGCAACGATGTTTGGATCGGCCACGGCGCGCTGGTTAAAGCAGGCGTTACCATTGGCGATGGCGCCATTGTCGCCGCACACGCGGTGGTCGCGCGCGATGTCCCGCCCTATGCCGTCGTTGCGGGAAACCCCGCTGTCATCAAAAAGTTCCGCGTTCCGCCAACGCTTATCTCGCCATTGCTGCGTGGCCGTTGGTGGCGCTTTGCCCCATGGCAGTTGGCGCATCTTGACCCAAGTAAGCTGCAGGAATTCGTCGCTGGGGTCACGAAAATGCAAGATACGCCACCTTTTGAACCGACCGTCGTCGACCTGACGAAAGACTCCCTATGACGACGATCGTCTTCCTGCATATTCCTAAAACTGCTGGCCAGACGATCCACAACGAACTTGTCAAAGTCGTCGGCGGCGAAAAGTATGTTTCGCCCATAAGGGTCCACACACAGGCACCTAAAGGGCCGCAGATGCCTGCGGGCTATAGGCTGTATTCTGGGCATATCAACTGGACAGAAATCGATACCCTTCCCGAAGATCGCTTTACGTTTACGGTCCTTCGCGACCCGAGAGAACGCATTGCGTCGTTCTATTTCTACCTTCTGAAAGAAGCACAAAAGCTATCGCCGGAAGAACTGGAGCTGCCGGGTCACAAGGGCAAAAAGGTGCTCTTGGAGCAGTCGGCCGACGATTACTTCTTTGGTGGGAAGCCCCCGTGGCAGAAGTTCATTCTGGATCACTATGACAACTTCTACTGCTCGTACTTTGCGACGCGCAAAATGCGTGGGCGGGCGGAAATCGCAGGCCTTCCAGTGGAAGAACGCCTTTCCCGCGCGCGTGCCGGGTTGGACATGATGCAAGGCATCTATTCAACGAACAGCTTGGTTCATCTTGAAACTGACATCGAAATCCGTTTCGGCAAAAAGATATCCGTCGCCGGCAAATACCATAACGCCGGGAACCACCCCACAAATGAGGCCCGCTGGCCGAAACTGGTCGAACGGCTGGAACGCGACAGCTCTATTAAAAAGCTCGAAGCGTTCGCAACGCTGGATGAGGTGCTGATGTCCGAGATTTTACCCGACTGAACGCAAGACGGGTGAAACACCCGCCGCTATTCGTTCAAAAGATCGCGGTGATATCGGCGCAGAAAGACCAACCCCATCAGCAAAAGCCCAAAGCCGACACCGGCCACGTAAAGCTCGGAAATGTATGGCGCATCGTAGCTGGCGTAAAAACCGCGCCGCACCAAACCTGTGACGTGCACCAACGGATTATACAGAAGGAATTCGCGATAGGGCTGAGGCACTGCTTCGGGCAGAAAGAAAATACCGCTGATGATGAACAGCGGCCGTGTCAATATCGACCACATTCGCTGCCAGACGGGAAAGCGTGTGAACAAGAAACAGTTCATCGTTCCGACCCCTATGGCCAGCAACCCAGCGAACGCAAATCCTTGGACCACGATCGAAAAATTGGGCACAACACGCGTGTCGAAGATGACCAATATTCCCGTCAAAAGCAGATATGCCACCATAAGATGGGTCATCATATTCACGACAAACCGCGCGATGAGCGCATCAAGGAAGGTGACCGTCGGATAGGCAAGAAGCGGCTTAGAAAACAACAACGAGGTCGCCAGTTTGCCCGATACATCGACGAACATCAGAAATGGCAGCATTCCGGTCGCGTAAAACAACGGAAAATTGGTTCCAAGCGCCGGAGAGCGAAACCCAGCCGAAAAGATCGCGGTTAACAGGGCAATGCCGGCCACGGGTTCCAAAATCGCCCAGGCATATCCCCCCGGCGAACGGCCGTTGGTTGTGGCCATTTCGCGCAAGATAAGCGCCGCAATGGTGCGGAAGCTGGAAAAACGCCGGTTGGTTCGGGGTTTTGACGTTGGCAAGCTAACTTGAGGGTTAGGAGTCATGTCTGGTCTTCCCGGTTCCGATTGGATAGCACTATCACCTAAGATAGTCTGAATGAACAGTAGCCGGGGTCTTTGTACGTGAAACAGCCTACGCCTCAGCCTTCCAAGCCCGCCAGCCAAGCTGCGGCACCGGTTGATCCACCGGCGCGTCCTGCACAGGCCAAGCGGCGGCATTTCGCAATCTTGGGCAGTTTCGCCGCATTCGTTCTGATTCCGGTACTGGTCGTTGCGATTTACCTGTGGGCGGTGGCGGTTGATCAATATGCCTCTACGGTTGGGTTTTCCGTTCGCAAAGAAGAGGTGTCGTCGGCCGTGGAACTGTTGGGCGGTGTCACGGAACTTTCAGGCTCCAGCTCGTCAGATACCGATATTCTGTACGAATTCATTCAAAGCCAAAAACTCGTCTCGACGCTGGACGCGAAGCTGGATCTAAAATCACTTTGGTCCAAGCCAGAATTTGATCCGGTCTTCTCGTTTAACCCTGACGGCACGATCGAAGACTTGATGAGCTATTGGTCGCGGATGGTGAAAATCTATTACGACAGCTCTAGCCGACTGATCGAAGTGCGCATTCTTGCCTTCACCGCGGACGATGCGACGCTTATCGCCGAGGGGATTTTTCAAGAAAGCTCCGACATGATCAACGCGCTTTCCGCCATCGCGCGGGAAGATGCGGTCCGCTATTCACGCGAAGAGCTTGATAAGTCCGTTGAACGGCTAAAAGCCGCGCGCGAGGCTGTTACGCTGTTCAGAAATGAAAACCAGATCGTTGATCCAACCGTCGATTTGCAGACACAGGCCGGGCTTCTTGGAAACCTTCAGGCGCAACTGGCCGAGGCGCTGATCGATGTGGATTTGCTTGCCTCCACAACGCGGCAAAACGATCCGCGGCTGGCGCAGGCCAACCGGCGCGTCGAGGTCATTCAAGGGCGCATCGAAGAAGAACGGCGCAAGCGTGGGATTTCTGATGTCGGTGGAAGCGGGATCGAAGCTTATTCAACCCTTGTCGGTGAATACGAACGCCTGACAGTTGATCGTGAATTTGCCGAACAGACCTATGTCTCTTCCTTGGCGGCATACGATTCCGCACTGGCCGAGTCTGCACGGCAAAGCCGCTATCTTGCGGCGCATGTGCAACCGACCCATGCTGAACGGGCGCAATACCCGCAACGGATTACGGTTCTGTCGCTGTTTTCGCTGTTCATCTTTCTGATTTGGGCAATCACGTTGCTGGTCGCATACTCGCTTCGCGACCGGCGTTGAGACAAGGCGTCGCGCTATGATCCGCTTTGAAAACCTGACCAAGGTGTTCCGGCTTGGCGGCAAGCGGAAGGTCATTGCTGAGAATATTAATCTGACACTCCCCTCGGGTCAGTCCGTTGGCCTGTTGGGGCGCAACGGAGCCGGTAAATCAACTCTGCTTAAGATGATCGCGGGCACGATGGACCCGACGTCGGGCCGGATCGTGTCCAGCGGGACGATCTCATGGCCCGTAGGTTTCGCAGGCTCATTCCATGGCGAACTGACAGGCGCACAGAACGCGCGGTTTATTGCCCGCATTTACGGCGTCGACACAGACGAGCTTTCGGATTTTGTCGAAGGGTTTGCAGGGCTGGGAATGCACTACAAGCTGCCGTTCCGGACCTACTCTGCTGGGATGAAGTCCCGCCTGGCATTCGGGGTGTCGATGGCGATCCCCTTCGATACCTATCTTGTGGACGAGGTGACATCGGTCGGGGACGCATCGTTCAGGAAACGCAGTTCTGAGGTTTTTCGCGCCAGGATGGAAAATGCTGGCGCGATTGTTGTGTCCCACGGGATGGGGCAAATCCGCGAACTTTGTGACGCCGCCATCGTTCTGGAAAACGGCAAACTTGATTACTTTGAGGATGTCGAAGAGGCGATCGCTCAACACAACAAGAACATGAAAGTGTCCGCCCAACAGCGTGCCGCTGCCAAACCGGCGCTCAGCGAATAACGCGTATCTCTGTTGTTAGGTTGGTGGCCGATGTGAACATCCGGCCAATAAAAAAGGACGGCCATAAAGCCGTCCTTTTTCAATTCAAAAATCGGGCTGGTATTAGTCCAGCTGGCGTTCAACCTCTTCACGCTCAAAGATCTCGATGACATCGCCTGCGCGAATATCTTCGTAGTTCTCAAACGCCATACCGCATTCCTGACCCGACTGGACCTCTGGAACTTCGTCTTTGAAGCGTTTCAGGGTCTTCAGGGTGCCTTCGTGGATCACGACGTTGTCACGCAGCAGGCGCACACCGGCCGAACGGCGTGCAACGCCTTCGGTAACCAGACAGCCCGCAACTTTACCAACATTGGATACTTTGAAGACATCTTTGATCTGAGCGTAACCGATAAAGGTTTCGCGGATCTCGGCGCTAAGCAGGCCAGAAGCCGCAGCTTTCACATCGTCCACAAGGTCGTAGATGACGGAATAGTACCGAATTTCCACGCCTTTTTGGTTTGCCGCGTTACGGGCCGGTGCGTTTGCACGCACGTTAAAGCCCATGATCGGCGCGCCGGATGCTTCGGCCAAGCCAACGTCGGTTTCGGTGATGGCACCAACACCCGCATGAAGAACACGAACGCGCACTTCATCGTTGCCGATTTTTTCCATCGCCTGAACGATTGCTTCAGCAGAACCCTGAACGTCAGCCTTAACAAGGATCGGCATTTCTTGCAGATTCTCGTCTTCTTTGGCTTTCGCCATCAGCTGTTCAAGTGTCGTTGCAGCACCAGCGGCAGCGCGTTTTTCTTTCGCCGCGCTTTCACGGTATTCCGCAATCTCACGTGCCTGAGCTTCGGTTTCAACCACGTTCAGAACGTCACCAGCTTCGGGTGTACCGTTAAGGCCAAGAACCTCTACCGGAACAGAAGGGCCAGCTTCGTTAACGCGTTCGCCCTGATCATTGATCAGCGCACGAACTTTACCCCACTGCTCGCCCACGACGAAGATGTCGCCTTGGCGCAATGTACCGTTTTGAACCAGAACTGTGGCTACAGGACCGCGACCAACATCAAGCTGGGCTTCGATCACAGCACCGGATGCAGCCCGGTCTGGGTTCGCCTTAAGTTCAAGGATTTCAGCCTGAAGCGCGATGGCTTCCAGCAGTTCATCCAGACCTTGACCGGTGATTGCAGAAACTTCAACGTCCTGAACCTCACCCGACATCTGTTCAACGATCACTTCGTGCTGAAGCAGATCAGTCCGCACTTTGTTGGCGTCGGCAGATGGTTTGTCACATTTGTTAATCGCGACAATCATCGGCACACCGGCGGCCTTGGCGTGTGCAATCGCCTCTACCGTCTGAGGCATCACAGCGTCATCCGCCGCAACAACCAGAACAACGATATCGGTCACTTGCGCACCGCGCGAACGCATCGATGTAAACGCAGCGTGGCCCGGCGTATCAAGGAAGCTAAGAACAGCGCCGCTGTCCGTTGTTACCTGATAAGCACCGATGTGCTGCGTGATGCCGCCAGCTTCGCCAGCAACAACTTTCGCGTTGCGGATCGCATCCAGAAGCGAAGTCTTACCGTGGTCAACGTGGCCCATGATCGTGATGATCGGAGGACGTGGAACCAGATCTTCGTCTTTGTCTTCGACCGAGTGAATCACGTCTTCGACGTCAGCGTCAGAAACGCGAACGATCTTGTGACCAAACTCTTCGACGATCACTTCGGCAGTATCAGCATCAATCGGCTGGTTCTGCGTGACCATCATGCCCATGTTCATAAGCGCTTTTACGACGTCGGAAACGCGCTCTGCCATACGGTTGGCAAGCTCTTGCACAACGATGGTTTCAGGCACCTGAACGTCACGAACAACCTTTTCACGGTTTTCCGCACCACCCATCGCCTTTTGGCGCATACGCTCTTGCTTACGCTTCATCGCTGCAAGCGAACGCTGGCGACCACCTTCGCCACCAGTCAAAGCCTGGTTCAGCGTCAGTTTGCCAGAGCGGCGGTTATCGTCACCGCGGCCTTTGTTATTCCGGTTCGGGCGATCGTCGCGCGTGTCACGCTCTCGATCTGTCTTGCGAGGCGCAGGTTTTGCACCACCACCACGCGGAGCTTCCGGCTCTGCTGCGGCACCGGGTTTGGCCGACGCGGGCGAAGACTTCGGCGCAGCAGGAGCAGCAGCGGCGCGTTTCTTCGCCTCTTCAGCCTCTTTACGCTTCTGTTCTTCTTCTTCAGCCTTACGACGCGCGGCTTCTTCCTGCTCGCGCTGTTCGCGTTCTTTGGCTTCCAGCTCGTCACGGCGACGCTGACGATCAGCGACACGGCGCTTTTCGTCTTCTTCGCGGCGCTTGGCCTCTTCCGCTTCGTTTGCCTTAGCAACCTGAAGTGCCTTCAGGCGCCGTTCCATTTCCACGTCGGAAATACCCGCAGGACGCTTGGAGGGGTCACCCAAGTGGGCGCCGCCGCCTGATCCCTTACCGGTACCGGGCTTGGGAACGACAACACGCTTGCGCTTGGTCTCAACCACAACGTTTTTAGTGCGCCCATGGCTGAAGCTTTGCTTCACCTGACCAGCCCGTGGCCCGCCACGCAAACCGAGTGTTTTTTTGCCGTCATCGCTCATATGGTCTTCGTACCCTTTCCAGAGGCTACGCCCCCGTCCACTTTGCGGACGCCCGAAAGCTTGGCTGCATCCTCTACTACACGTTTAGTGAGTCCGCCAGCCGCAAGCGCGCCATGTATCACATGTTCCCGTCCGAAAGCCAAACCCAATTCTGAAGCCTTCAGACAGCCTATAAATGTATCCGTATCCGACGGCAGACGAAGCTTTGATTTGCCCCGTTCTGACCCGTCACTGGCTTGGATCAGCACGCGTGCCTCACCCGTTGTCAGCCAGCTTTTTACCTTCTCATATCCAGCCACCGCACGACCGCCTTTTCGCGCAAGCGAAATGCCGTCGATGACCCGCCGTGCCAGCCCTGCTTCGATCTTTTCGACAAGATCGTCAGGAACTTGCACCGCTTGTTTTGCACCGCGCGCGAACAACCGCTTTTTCACGGCCTGTTCCAACGCAGCACGATCTGCACTTACCCAAATTCCCCTACCGGGCAATTTGCCAAGCAGGTCGGGCACAATTTCATCGCCCGGCCCAACGACGAAGCGGATCATCCCACCCTTGGGTTGAACCTCTCCGGTCGCTAAACAACGGCGTTCTGGCGCTTCGCGCATTTTTTCTTGGCCCCCGCGACCCAAAACGCCCTCCTGAAGCCCGATATCAGGCTTCGGCTTCTTCTTCGTCATCTACGATTTCGTCAGTTTCGGCATCGTCTTCGGAAACCAGCTCTGCCGGGTCAACCCAGCCAAGTTGAATACGTGCCGTCATGACCATGTTCTGCGCTTCTTCAAGCGAAACATCAAATTTCTCTAGAACGCCGTCGTCCTTGACGCGCTGACCGTCGACGGTTGTCCAACCGCCTGCCAGCTCCCAGTCGGCACAGGTTGCGAAGTCTTCCAGCGTTTTCACGCCATCTTCGGCCAATGCTTGGATCATTTGGGGTGTCAGACCGTCAAATTCAACCAGGCTATCTTCGACGCCCAGCTCACGCGCTTGTTCCAGCGCCTTTTTGTTGGCCGCTTCCAAGAAGTCGCGCGCACGTGCCTGAAGCTCTTCGGCGGTGCTTTCGTCGACACCGTCGATAACCAACAGCTCGTCACGTTCAACGTAAGCCACCTCTTCAAGCGAGGTGAAGCCTTCGGAGACCAACAGCTGCGCAAAGAATTCGTCCAGATCCAGCGCTTCCATGAAGACGCCAGTGCGTTCCGCAAATTCTGCCTGACGGCGCGCGGATTCTTCGGCTTCGGTCATGATGTCGATGTCCAGACCAGTCAGCTGGCTGGCAAGACGCACGTTCTGACCGCGGCGACCGATGGCCAGCGAAAGCTGTTCGTCCGGAACCACAACTTCGATGCGTTCGGCTTCTTCATCCAGAACTACCTTGGATACTTCAGCAGGCTGAAGCGCGTTCACAAGGAAGGTTGGCTGATCTTCATTCCAAGGAATGATGTCGATCTTTTCGCCCTGAAGTTCGTTCACGACAGCCTGAACACGGCTACCACGCATACCAACACAGGCACCCACAGGGTCGATCGAACCATCATAGGAAATCACGGCAATCTTGGCACGCGAACCTGGGTCACGGGCAACGGCCTTAATTTCGATGATGCCATCATAGATTTCCGGCACTTCCATCTTGAACAGCTCAGCCATGAACTGAGGGTCGGTGCGCGAAAGGAAAATCTGAGGGCCGCGCGCCTCGCGGCGCACGTCTTTGATGTAGCAACGGATACGGTCGTTCGGGCGATAGCTTTCGCGGCCGATCTTTTCGTTGCGGCGCAGGATACCTTCGCCACGACCGATATCGACGATAACGTTGCCGTATTCTTCGCGCTTAACCACACCGTTGATGATGGTGCCGGCGCGGTCTTTGAATTCTTCATACTGGCGGTCACGCTCTGCTTCGCGAACCTTCTGCAGGATAACCTGCTTGGCGGATTGCGCTGCGATACGGCCCATTTCAACTGGCGGAACTTCGTCGCGTATCTCATCGCCAACGGACGGATCGGCCATGTACTGCTTGGCCTGCTCTACGGTCAGTTCAGCCTGATAGTTTTCAAGCTCTTCATCTTCAACAACCGTGCGCACACGGGTGAAGGTCGCCTTGCCGGTCTTGCGATCGATATCCACGCGGATATCCATTTCCGAGCCATAGCGGGACTTGGCCGCACGGGCCAGCGACTCTTCCATCGCCTGAACCACCAGATCGGGGTCGATCATCTTTTCGCGGGCCACGGCCTCGGCGGTTTGCAACAGCTCCAGCTGGTTTGCAGAGGTAATCGCCATTGTCACTCCTCCTCGGAAGCGTCTGAGTCATCGCCCGGCACGGGCGCTTCTGTTTCAATCTCGTCGAACTGGTCTTCATCCACGATACCGGCCGCCTTACGTTGGCGCAGCATTTCGCGGATCAGTTCGTCTGTTAGCACCAGCTTCGCATCGCTTAGCCAGTCAAATTTCAAACCGATAATGCCTTCGTCGATCTCAATCAGCACTTCGTCATCTTCGGTCCCGCGCAATTCGCCCTTAAAGCGGCGGCGGCCGTCAATCAGTTCGGTCGTTTCAAGCTTAACCTCGTAACCTTCCCAGGTATCGAAATCCTTCAACCGCGTTAGCGGGCGGTCGATCCCGGGCGAGGAAACCTCAAGCGTATAATTATCGTCAATCGGGTCTTCGACATCCATCACGGCGGACACCGCAGTGGAAATTTCGGCGCAATCATCAACCTCAATCCCGCCTTCGGGGCGTTCGGCCATGATCTGCAAGACATGCGTTTTGCCGCCCATCAAACGAATGCGCACAAGTTCAAACCCCATACCCTCAATCACGGGCTGGAGGATTTCTGCAAGGCGCCGGTCAATTGCGGCTTTGGCGATAAGATCGTTCATGCGTGATCCAGAAACAAAAAAACGGGCGCGCGGCCCGTTCACACTGTCCGGTGGAGGCTTGGAGGTGGAGACCAAACCGCCGCTGTTGAGGGGGATATACGCTTGTTATGCTGAGTCTGCAAGGGGCAGCCGAAATTAGGCACTTTGCGCGACATTGTTCCGCCAAATCCACAGGTTCAGCGCCGTCGCAATCGTGACCCAAAGCAGATAGGGCAAAATCAAAAGCGCGGCGATCAGGTCAACCGACACAAACGCCAGAAGCGTCAGCGCGATTGCCAGCCACAGGCACATGATCACCACCAACCCGGCCTTAATCCGATGCGCGCCAAAGAAAACCGGCGTCCACAACGTGTTCAACGCGATCTGAAGCGTCCAAAACGCCAAGGCCTGACCACTGTCCGACTCCATGGCGACCCGCGCGGCGGCATAGGCGCTGGCGATATACAGGATCGTCCAAACCACGGGAAACATCCAACGGCGCGGTGTCCAGCTTGGCTTGTTCAACGCGTCATACCAAGCACCCGGCTTAAAAATCACGCCCGTCGCCGCCGCAGCAGCAGATGCCGCAAGAAATGTCAGGAAAAGGGCAAGCATCGTTGTTCACCTTCACTTAGCGTACGGATGTACCGGGTTGCGTTAGAACCCCAGACCGGTCGCCTGTCGCACCACAGCGTTTGTCGTGCGCACCAATTCAGCGCTGATTCCGGGTTCAGACAACGCGTGCCCGGCCAACGGCACCATCTTAATTTCAGCACGTCCCCACCGTTCGGCCAGCTTCCATGCAGACGACGGCGGGCAGATCATATCGTACCGCCCCTGCACAATCGTAGCCGGGATATGCGAAATCAGCGACACGTCGTCCAAAATCTGCCCGTCCCTCTCAAGGAAGCCAGCATTCTGGAAATAGTGGTTTTCAAGCCGGGCAAACGCGCGGGCATAATCAGCGGGCGCAACACCAGCCGGGCCATCATGTTCAATCGACGCAAGTGCATTTTCCCAAGCCGCCCAAGCCCGCGCATACCGCGTTTCCAGCATCATATCGCCAGAAAACAGCCGTTTGTGATAGGCCCCGATCATATCGTGCTGCTCATCCGCCGGGATAAGGTCCGCAAAGCGCGACCAAAGGTCGGGCCAAAACTGCCCCGCGCCGCCGCCATAGAACCAATCAAGTTCGGCCTTCGTCATCAGGAACACGCCGCGCAACACCAGATACGCCGCGCGTTCCGGGTGCGCCTGCGCATAGATCAGCGCAAGTGTTGCACCCCAGCTGCCGCCGAACACGACCCAGCGTTCAATGCCCAAGGTTTCGCGAATCTTCTCAATATCGGCCACAAGGTGCCAGGTGGTGTTGTCTGACACGCTGGCATGGGGGCGCGAACGGCCGCATCCGCGCTGATCGAACAGAATGATGCGGTATTGCGCCGGATCGAAATAGCGCCGCATCGCCGGGCTGCACCCACCACCGGGGCCACCATGAAGCACCACAACGGGTATCCCATTGGGGTTTCCACACTGTTCTACATACACGCTGTGCCCGTCGCCCACGGCCAACATTCGCTGATCGAATGGGTCAATCGGCGGAAAAAGAAAATGCACTGCGCGTTTTTGGCCTGCGGCTTTGTCCATATTCGACCTATATAACGCAAAAACGTGCCCTAACAGGGCCTCAGACAAAAAGACCGGATCGGAGAGCCACATGCAAGCCGTCGAAACCACCGTTGATGCCGCAGAAGTCGCTAAATTTGAGGCTATGGCCGCCGAGTGGTGGGATCCCAACGGAAAATTCAAGCCGCTGCACATGCTGAACCCCTGCCGGTTGGACTATATCACGTCGCAAATCGCCGCGGAATTTGACCGTGACTTGACTGGCCCTCTGCCGTTCACCGGGCTGCGCCTGTTGGACATCGGCTGTGGTGGTGGGCTGTTGGCCGAACCCATGGCGCGCCTTGGCGCAACCGTTGTTGGCGCGGATGCCGCCGCTGGAAACATCCCTGTCGCGCAGGTTCACGCGGAACAGTCCGGTCTGACCATCGATTACCGCCACACCACCGCCGAGGCATTGGCAGAGGCAGGCGAACAGTTCGACATCGTGCTGAACATGGAGGTGGTCGAACACGTCGCCGACCCGTTGGCCTATCTGACCGCGTGCCAGCAATTGCTGAAACCGGGTGGTTTGATGATCTGCTCCACCATCAACCGGAACCCCAAAAGCTTTATGATGGCAATCGTAGGGGCCGAATGGGTTATGCGCTGGCTGCCCAAGGGCACGCATGAATGGCACAAGTTCATCACCCCAGATGAATTGTTCGCGCTGATCGGCAATGCCGGGCTGGACCCGGTTGATCGCAAGGGTTTCGTGTTTAACCCCGTCGCGTGGACGTGGTCCCTGTCTGACCGGGATCTAAGCGTGAACTATGTCACCGCATCGGTAAAGGCGTCGGCCTAAACCTCTTCGCCCAGCCGCTGACGCAGGGCGCGTAGGACCGGCAAGGCTGCCTTCACCTCTTCGGCGCCGATGTCATTCACGACGTCGGCGATAAGGGGGGAGATTGCATTAATCGCCACATCCCGTGCGCGCAAACCGGCGGGGCTGATCGAAACCAGCTTGCGCCGGGCATCATCCCAATCAGGGCGAATGTGAATGTGGCCGGCCCATTCCAGTTTGCCCAACGTGTTGGTCATCGCGCCGCGCGTCACGTGAAAGGCTTGGGCAAGTTGGGCAGGCGTGCGTTCTTCGCCGGTTCGGGCCAGATGGTTCAGCACGGAAAACTGGCTCAGCTCCATCCCTTTGGGCAGAACTTTTGTCAGCCGGTTGCGGGCCAACTGATCGGCCATGAACAATTCGCTGAACAGCGACACGGCTAGGGATTCGGACGGATCGCTCACTCAGGGGCCTTCATAATTCCGGTCATGTGTCATCGATGGCACGCGTTGACGAGAGTTTTCCACTTCTGACAGGTCAAGATCAACGTAAACCACGCCGGGTGCGTCATCAGCGACAGTCAGAACCTCGCCCCATGGCGAGATTGCCATGCTGTGCCCGTAAGATTGGCGCGGCTTGCCGGTTTGTGTGTTGTGGCGCCCGGTCTGAGCGGGGGCGAGCACGTAACACCCGGTTTCAATCGCACGGGCGCGCAACAAAACCTCCCAATGGGCGGCGCCGGTAACGGGGTGAAACGCGGCCGGAACAGCCAAAACCTGCGCCCCGGCATGGGCAAGATCGCGGTAAAGATATGGAAAGCGGATGTCGTAACAGATGCTCATCCCGATCTTGGCGAAAGGGGTGCCCGCCACCACCGCCGCCGAACCAGGGCGATACCCATCGGATTCCCGGAAACTGTCATTCGCGCCGATTTCGACATCAAACATGTGGATCTTGTCATACCGCGCCGCGATCTGCCCATCCGGGCCAATCAGGAACGAACGGTTTGCAAACCGCCCATCCGCATCGCCCGTCTTTAACCCAAGTGATCCGATCAGCAGCCAAACGCCCAGCGCGGCAGCCTCTTCCCGAAGACCGGCCAGTGTCGGGTCGGCATCCTCGTGGCACAGAACTTCGTTCTGGCGGGCACGGCTGGAGGAAACGCAGTTTGTGACCTCTGGCGTCAGGATGAACCCGGCCCCGTTTTCGGCAGCTTCGCGCATCATGCCCCGCACCACGCCAAGGTTTTCACCCGGATCGTCACTGGAACACAGTTGCAACAAAGCCGCGCGCATCACTTAGCCTTCCAACAACGGGTCAAACTTACCCGCGCGTTCCATCGCATAAAGGTCATCACAGCCACCCACATGCGTATCGCCGACGAAAATCTGCGGCACGGTGTAACGGCCATTGGCGCGTTCCATCATTTGCTGGCGCTTGTCAGCGTCGCCCGACACGTCAATTTCGGTATAGGCAACTTCTTTATTGTCCAACAGGCGCTTGGCCATCTGGCAAAAGCCACAGGTCGGCGTGGTGTAAATTTCGACTGGTTTCATAATGGGCCCTAAATTGTTGGGCGCACTATAGGGGATCACATGTCCTTCGCAACGCGCGCCAGAACCAAGACCGAAACGTCACGCGCGCCAGCGGCCCGGCATGCCTCGGCCCCTGCGGCAAGGGTCGCGCCGGATGTCATGACGTCATCCACCAACAGAACGTGCCGACCCGCGCATATTTCGCGGCGTTTCGGGTGGGCCTGCAACGCGCCAGCAATATTGGCAAAACGCGCATCCACCCCCATCCCTTCCTGAATCTGCGTGCGCTTTTTACGCAACAAAAGGTCAGGGCAATACTCAAGCCCGGCATCCTTTGCGACGGCCGCTGCCAGCAAAGCCGCTTGATTATACCGCCGCCGCAAAAGCCGTGTTCGGTGCAAGGGAACCGGCGCAACCATCATATCTGGCCGTAATATCGGCTGAACCGCGCGGGACAACCACGTGGCCATGGGGCGGGCCAGTTCCGTTCGGTCGCCGTGCTTAAGGGAAAGGATCAGGCGACGCGCGTTATCTTGGTACAAAACCGCCGCCCGCCCCCGCGTCCATGGGCGGGCCATGGTCATGCAGTCGTCGCATTGCACATCTTCGTCTTCACCCGGCAACGGCACGCCGCAAGTGTCACAAACCAAGCCGGAAATGAAATGCGTATCGCGCCAACACGAACCGCACAGGGCAAATTCGCTTTCCACCAGCACACCGCATGAAATGCACTGCGGCGGAAAGATCAGGCGAAGCGCGCTTTGCATCCCGGTTTTTCCCTTCTACATATCCCCCAAGCAAGGAGAGCCCATGCCCGAGCAAGCCCCACCCCTGACCGACCGCGCCGCATTAGACCGGTTTCGCGACCGCGCCCTGTTCATGGCCGAACCCGCCATGTTCCTGCAGGAAGACGCGGCTGATGAGGTTAAAGAGAGACTGACAGAGGTTAACAGAACCTTTACGGCACCGGCCGTGGTCTCTCCTTTTCCGCAGGTGTGGCATGCTGCGTTCCCCGATGCAGTGCATGTGCCAGATGCCGACATTCTTGCACTGGAAGAAGGCGCGCATGATCTGGTGATCCATGGCATGTCCTTGCATTGGGCCAATGACCCCGTTGGGCAACTGGTACAGTGTCGCCGGGCTTTGAAGCCCGACGGGTTGTTCATCGGCGTTCTGTTCGGCGGCCAAACCCTGCAAGAGCTTCGCGCGGCCATGTCAGAGGCCGAGGTTAAAACCACCGGCGGCCTATCCCCGCGCGTCATTCCCATGGCCGAAATCCGTGACCTTGGCGCGTTGCTGCAACGCGCGGGCTTTTCCCTGCCCGTCGCCGATAGCGCCGCGCGCAGCGTTACCTATTCATCGCCGTTTCACCTGATGGCCGACCTGCGCGCCATGGGCGAGGTCAACGCTCTTGACCAACGCCGCCGCACCGCCCCGCCCCGTCGGCTTTTCGCGGAAATGGCGCAGATTTACGCCGAAGCCTATGCAACGCCCGATGGGCGCATTCCCGCAACGTTCGAAACGATATTCCTGACCGGCTGGGCACCGGATCAAAGCCAGCAAAAACCGCTGCGGCCCGGCTCTGCCACGGCCCGCCTAGCCGATGCTTTGAACGTGGACGAAACGCCGCTACCTGACCCTGCGCGCCCGCGCCGCGATTGACGCATCGCGAAAACCGTTTATTTCACCTTGGAACGTCTCTAAATCAGCCCGCAACGCCGGAGATCAGATGCAGGATCCACAAAAGGCAGCCGACCTGCCCTATACACAACTGCCGACCGCAAAATGCCCCGCACATGCGCCAGCAGATCACCCCAAAATTCCGCCTGCAAAGGTTGGCATTCTGGTCGCCAACCTCGGAACGCCGGACGGCACCGACTATTGGTCGATGCGGCGCTATCTGAACGAATTTCTATCTGATCAGCGCGTGATCGATTACCCGAAATGGAAATGGCAGCCGCTTTTGCAGCTGATCATCCTGACGAAACGCCCGTTTTCATCAGGAAAAGCGTATAAATCGATCTGGAACGAAGAGAAAAACGAAAGCCCGCTGATGACGATCACGCGGGATCAGACCGCCAAGATCAAGGCCGAGATGGCCAAAGTCTATGGCGACAACGTCGAAGTTGATTTCTGCATGCGTTACGGCAACCCATCGACCAAGTCGAAGGTGCGCGAGATGATCAACAAGGGCTGTCAAAAGATCCTGTTTTTCCCGCTGTACCCTCATTATGCGGGCGCAACTTCGGCAACAGCGAATGACGAATTCTTTCGCGCGTTGATGGATGAAAAGTGGCAGCCGCCCGCACGGACGGTTCCGGCCTATTTCGAACATCCGATGTATATCGAAGCGCTGGCAGCCTCGGTCGAACGTGCCTATGCCGCCGCGGAAAAGAAGCCCGAACTGTTGGTCGTGTCTTATCACGGGATGCCCGAACGCTACCTTACGGACGGTGATCCGTACCACTGCCAATGCCAGAAAACGACGCGCCTGTTGAAAGAGCGTTTGGGCTGGGCCGACACCGACATCACCACGACGTTCCAATCCGTCTTCGGCCCCGAAGAATGGTTGAAACCCTACACGGTGAAAGAGGTCGCGCGTCTGGCCGAGGAAGAGGGCAAGAAAAACATCGCCGTCATCGCACCGGCGTTTTCAGCCGACTGCATCGAAACGCTGGAAGAGATTAACGAAGAAATCCGCGAAAGCTTTGAAGAAGCGGGCGGCGAGGATTTCACCTATATCCCATGCCTGAACGATGACGATGCGCATATCGCGGCACTTGGTCAGATTATTCAGGATAATCTTAAAGGGTGGTTGGACGTCACCTGACCCTTGCGCAAAAGAAAAGAGGCGGTGGATTGCTCCACCGCCTCTCATTTCGAATCTGTGTGCCTATTAGGACGAAGCAGCAGCAGCTACCAGTACCAGGAACAGCAGAGGAACGAGTACGCCGCCGTTCGAAGAAGAAGTTTCTTCTACGACGATTTCTGGTTCCATCATTGGCTCGGACATGTTGCCAGCATAAGCTGTAGAAGCGGCAACGGACAGAGCAGCAGCGAGAGCAAGTTTCTTCATGTTATCCTCCAGAATCAACGTGCCAGCGTGCATGATATTGCTGACACGCACTCAAGACTGTAGTGTGCGTTACCGTCTAATCAGTAAGATTCAGATATTGCAACCAACGTTTTAGCCGACAGAAAAAAGACGGCGGCTTGTCGTCAAATCAGCAACACTTGCGTGCCGACAGTGGCATAGCTGAACAGCTCGGAAATATGTTCGTTGAACAGACCGATGCAGCCATTCGAAGACCGACGACCGATTTTGCGCGTATCGTGGGTTCCGTGAATACGATAATACGTCCAGCTAAGATAAAGCGCGTGTGTGCCCAGCGGGTTATCGGGACCGGGGCCGACATAATCGGGCCATTCTGGGTTACGCTCTTTCATCGACGGGGTTGGGCGCCATTCTGGCCCTTCCACTTTGCGCACAATCGACGTGCGGCCGCGGCGGGTCAAATCTTCGGTCATTGGAACGCTTGTTGGATAAAGCTTGTACGTACTTTCATCCTCGGACCAATAGTGAAGCGCGCGTGACGTGGTATCCACAAGGATCGCCCCGCCTTTCAGGTCACCAAAATAAGGGCGCCATCCCAACGAACGGAAACTAGAGATATTCCGGCGGATCGCAGAATCCGCGCCGCCCAAGTCTGGCTCTATCTCAATGCTGTTTTGGTTTTGCGCGAAAGCTGGCGCTGCCAACCCTGTAAGCATCGCGGCACTGCCTGAAAGAAACGATCTTCGGCTTGTAATAATGTCTTGGCGGCGTTTCATCTGAAGCTCCATCCACAAAAGGAAGTTTGAAAAGATAATATGGCGCTAATGCCTCAGTCGCAATTCAAACACTTGTAACCAAGGCGAATGCCCGCCGAAGCGTTTGAACCATGCAACGCTTGGCTGTACAGAGATATGGAAATATCATGGGTGACCCTGAATGATCCGGTTTTTTGCTCTTGTTTTGGTTGCGGCTTTTTCGCTTGCAGCATGTACCACCACGACGCCCACCCTTGGGCCCGATGGCAAGCCTTTGCCGCGCGTTTACCGGATTTCGGACCGCGACGCTGCTGAAATTCAGTTCCGAGTGCTGGATTCGGTCAACTCTTTGCGACAAGCCGCTGGAAGTGCCCCGCTGCAATTGAACGCTCAGTTGAACGCGGCTGCGGCAACGCATTCCCGCGATATGGCCGTTCAAAACCGCCCTTGGCACTTCGGCTCTGACGGGTCTTCACCGCTGGATCGTGCGCGTCGAGCAGGGTATCCTGGCCTACTTCTGGGCGAAGACATCTCTGAGACATACGAGACAGAGCTGGAAACGCTCGCCGCATGGATGGAAGTTGCTGACACGCGCTCTGTGATTCTTGATCCTAAAGCGCGTGATCTGGGTTTTGCATATTACCAAGAGCCGAATGGCAAAATTTGGTGGACCCTTGTAACCGGCGGCTAACCCAGCCGGTTACGGGAAGATATCGATCGCCGTACCGACCCGCACCATCGAATAGACATCTTCGATTTCGCCGTCTTTCAGCGAAATGCATCCGGCTGTCCAATCCGGGCCCTTGCCGCGGTGCTTTCGCGCACGACCGTGGATAAAGATGTCACCGCCCGGGCTTTTTCCCATCGCCTGCGCGCGCGCGACATCAGCCTGGTTCGGGTAAGAGATACCCAAGGACAAATGGAAATTGCTGTTGGGATTGCGCCGATCAATGAAATAGCGGCCTTCGGGTGTTTTACCGTCGCCCTCAACCTGTTTGTGCCCGTTGGGCGCAAAGCCAAGTGCAATCGGATATCCCTTCAGGACTTTCTGGTGGTGAAGCAGATACATTTTGCGATGACTTTTCATCACTACGATCCGCGTCACTTCTGGCCCGTCATAAGACCGAATACTGGGGGACGAACACCCCGTAAGCGCCAGCGCTGCGCCACTTAGGAAAAACCCGCGCCGTTTAATCATCACGTTACTGCCTTGCCCGTTTTGCCGTTTTTTATTGGCGGCATATTACCCGAAACAAACAAGTTTCGCATCATTAAACAGATGTCACTGCTTGTGAAAAAACGCGGCAAGTTCCACGTGGGTGGACCAACGGAACTGATCGACCACCTGAACCCATTCCAACGTATACCCTGATTCCGTCAGCAAACGCGCATCGCGGGCAAAGGTCACCGGGTTACAGGACACCGCCGCAATGACGGGAACGTCGGATCTGGCAAGTTCCACGATCTGTGCTTCGCCACCTGCGCGGGGCGGATCGATCACGACCGCGTCGTATCGCTTAAGCTCGTCTGGCAACAACGGGCGGCGGAACAGGTCGCGCGCTTCTGTCGTTACCGTTTTCAGCCCCGTCGCACGGCGCCAACCCTGATCAAGCGCGGTCAGCATTGATGCCTCACCCTCGACGGCGTGCACCTCTGCCTGCTCGGCGATGGGCAGGGCGAAGGTTCCGCACCCGGCAAACAGATCGGCAACCTTTTTGGCTTTTCCCAACGTCGCAAGGACTGCATCGGTCAGCGCTGTCTGTCCTTCCACCGTTGCCTGCAAGAACGCACCCGGCGGCGGCGTAACATCGGCCCGGCCAAAGCGTTGCTGTGGCGCGGATTGTTCAAGCACAAGTTCGCCATTCCACGATAGCCGCGCAAAGCCGTTCTTTTGTGAAATCGTGCCCAACTCTGCCAAAAGCGCACGTTCCAAGGGTTTGGCATTCCCCACGGCGACATCCACGCCGACGCTGGACTGGGTGATGTTAAAGCTGACTTCGCCCTTGCGGGAGGCGGCCAGCGGCACAAGCTCTTCCAACGCCGGGATGCACGCCATCAGATCAGGATGAAGCAAGGTGCAGTTCGGCACGGCAATGACTGTGTCAGAGGCGCGCGCATGGAAGCCAACCAGCGCACCCTTCTTAGTGCGCCGACCCGACAGAACCGCGCGACGGCGCGACTGCGGGGGCGATGTAATGATCGGCCGCATCTGCGCCTCTAGGCCCTGCGCGTGAAGGGCGGCACGCACAACGTCCACCTTCCACTTGGCCACGAATTCATCGGACGCGTGTTGCAGACCACAGCCACCGCAGCTTTTGAAATGGCTGCAAGGCGGGCGCACCCGATCAGCCGAAGGCGTGACAATGCGCGGCTGCGCAATGCGGTCACCGACAAGTTCGCCCTCTACCTCTTCACCGGGAAGGGTAAGGGGCACAAAGACCGGCCCATCGGCAACGCCGTCGCCCAAGTGGCCCAACCGCCTGATCGTTACTGTCATTCGGCTGCTTCCTCTGCCCCGATAAACCCGCCGGACTGCCGTTCCCAATATCGGGCGTAAAGGCCGCCGTGGGCCAACAGTTCGGAATGCGTGCCTTGCTCGACGATGCGCCCGTCGTCAAGCACCACGATGCGGTCCATCTGCGAAATCGTTGAAAGCCGATGCGCAATTGCCAACACCGTTTTGCCAACCATCACGCGGGTCAATGCCTCTTGAATAGAGGCTTCCACCTCGGAATCGAGCGCCGAAGTCGCCTCGTCCAGCACCAGAATTGGCGCGTTTTTCAGGAACGCACGCGCCAAGGCGATGCGTTGCCGCTGACCACCGGACAGCTTCACGCCCCGCTCGCCCAAGAACGCGTCATAGCCGGTGTTTCCCTTGAAATCCTCCAGCCCCAAGATGAAATCATGTGCTTCTGCCTGCTTTGCAGCGCGGATGACCTCTTCCTCGGTCGCATCTGGGGCGCCGTACAGGATGTTGTCGCGCGCGGTCCGGTTAAACATCGCGGTTTCCTGTGTCACCATCGCGATCTGGCGGCGCAGGCTTTCCTGCGTCACATTGCGGATATCGGTTCCATCAATCAAGATTGCACCGTTTTCGGTGTCATAGAGCCGCAATAGGCACGAAACCAACGTCGATTTACCCGCGCCGGACGCACCTACGATGCCCAGCTTTTCGCCGGGGTTGATTGTCAGATTGATCCCCTCAACCCCGCCCGCTTGCCGGCCATAGGCGAAAGAAACATCGTCAAAGGTGATCTGCCCCTTGGGGCGCGCCATATCAACCGCACCGGACGCATCCGTAAGCGCGTGCGGCGGGGTCAGGGTTTTCATTCCATTCTCAATCTCGCCGATATGGGAATACATCCCCATCAGCGAAAAGCTGACCCAGCCCGTCATCTGCGAAATGCGCAGCGTCACCGTACCCGTTGCCGCGATCTGGCCGGTCGATGCTTCGCCGATCGTCCACAGGTAAAGAGTGGTTCCAACAACCGTCAGCGGCAAAATCCCCGCCAAAACGATCAGCAAAAACCGGAACGTGGACGAGATATAGCCAAATTCCAACGCGCGTTTGCGGAACGATTTCATCGCGCCAATGGCAGCCTGATCCTCAAACTCGGAATGGGCGAACAGCTTGACCGTTCGCATGTTCGAAATCGTATCGACAACCTGCCCCGAAACTTCGGCCCGTGCGCCTGCCCGCGCCGCCGAACGCTTGCGGATGCGGGGCATGAAGAACGTGATGAACCGTAGATATACCGCGATCCAGATGAACAAGATCAACGCGATCCGCCAATCAATGGCAGACAAAAACACCGCCGCCGACACAACCGAGGCAAGCGCGAAAATCAGCGTGTTGATACCATCCACGGTGATATCGGTGATCGCCCGCGAAACCTGCATCTGTTTTTGCGCGATGCGGCCTGCGAAATCGTTGTCAAAAAACGTCACCGCCTGTCCCATCGTCCAGCGGTGCAGGCGCGACAGGATAAGCGGGTTCAAATTTGGCCCAATCGCAATGGATTGAAGCGATGACATGCCCCCAGCGATGGCCGGGCGAATAATGACCAGAAATACCCCGCAACCGATAAACAGCCAAAAGTGCGTGGAAAACAGACCTTCTGGGCCGTTCTCTAGGGCGGTATCGATGACATGGCCCAACAGGAACGCCGACAAAATCTCCATCAAACCGTTCAGGATAGAAACGCCAGCCGCAAAGATCAGCAGCGGGTATGCCCCACGCAGCGCCCACAGGATGAACCGCATCAACGTCTGCGGCGGCGGGCCATCAGCACGGGCAAACGGTTCGATCAAGTCGGCAAGGCGGGTCAAACCTACGCGTTGAATCGCATCATTGAATGTCATTCTGCCGCTTCCTCTGTTCCAAGAAATCCGCCTGATTGTCGTTCCCAGAAACGGGAATAAAGCCCGCCGCTTGCCAACAATTCCTGGTGGTTTCCTTCTTCAACGATGCGCCCGTCGTCCAGCACAACGATCCTGTCCATATGCGCAATCGTCGAAAGACGATGCGCAATGGCGATCACGGTCTTGCCTTCCATCACCCCGTAAAGGGTATCCAGAATGGCAGCTTCGACTTCGGAATCTAGCGCGCTTGTCGCTTCGTCCAACACCAAAATTGGCGCGTCTTTCAAAATGACCCGCGCAAGCGCGACCCTCTGGCGTTGCCCGCCGGAAAGTTTCACGCCCCGCTCGCCGACATGCGCATCATATCCGCGCCGTCCTTTGGGATCTTCCAGATCAAGGATGAAATCATGCGCCTCGGCCCGCTTGGCTGCGGCGACCATCTGATCTTCGCTTGCGTCGGGGCGGCCGTAAAGGATGTTGTCCCGCACCGAGCGATGCAAAAGCGAGCTGTCTTGGCTGACCATCCCGATATTCTTTCGCAGGCTATCCTGCGTGACATCGGTGATGTTCTGCCCGTCGATCAACACCGCGCCCTTCTCGGCATCGTAAAACCGCAAAAGCAGCTTCACGAGGGTGGATTTCCCGGCACCCGAACGCCCGATCAGCCCCACTTTTTCGCCGGGCTTCAGTGTTAAATTGACACCCTCCAGCCCGCCACTTTCACGTCCATAGTGGTGTGTTAGAGCCTTAAATTCGACCATACCTTTCGTCACCGACAGCGGTGCCGCGCCGGGGCTATCGACCAGTTTCACCGGCTGCGCGATCGTTTCCATCCCTTCGGACACAACCCCCAGATTGCGGAAGAAAGAGGTCAGCGCCCACATGATCCAGCCGGTCATCGCGTTCAGCCGCAGGGTCAGGGCCGTCGCCGCTGCCACAACGCCCACGCTGGCCAATCCCTGCATCCACAAGGCAACCGCCCAACCCACCACGCCAACGATCAGCCAACCGTTAATGGCCGTCAGCGCAACGTCCATCGTGGTGAAGATGCGCATTTCCTTGAAAAAGGTCTGGCGGGTGTTTTCGATGCTTTCTTTGGCGTAGTTCAGTTCCTGATCATGATGCGCGAACATCTTGACCGAATGGATATTGGTATAGCTGTCCACAACGCGCCCGGTGACTTCGCTGCGGGCATCCGAAGATGCTTTGGACGCGGGCCCGACCCGCTTCATCGTCCAGCGCACCAAAAGGCCGTAAAGCGTGACCCAAATCAGCATCGGCACGGCAAGCCGTATGTCGGCACCCCCCAACAGAACAATCGCCCCCACCAGATAGGCCAGCGCAAAGGTGATCGCGTCAAAGACCTGAAAGATCACCTCGCCCGCAGCGGGCGGGGTCTGCATGATGCGGTTGGCGATACGCCCGGCAAAGTCATCCTCGAACCAACCAACGGATTGGCGCAGGACATGCCCGTGGGAACGCCAACGGATCAGCGTCCCGAAATTCGGCAAGATGGAATTATTAAGCAGCGCCACGTTCAGCCCGTGCATCACCGGACGGACCAGCAGGATGAACAGCGCCACAAGCACCAGTTCCAGACCATGCGCGCGCCACATGTCGGCGGGGTTATCTTCCGACAACAGGTTCACCAATCGACCCATGTAGGAAATCAGCCAAATCTCCATCGCGGCGACGATGACAGACACCAACGCGGTATAGACAAACACGCGCTTAAAGGGTTGCGCGTATTCTTTCAGAAACGGCCAAAGCCGTTGGGGCGGATGATCGCTTTCCTTATACGGTGTATAAGGATCAACGAGGCGTTCGAAGAAACCTAACACGAGACAATGCTTTCAGCGGGTGCCGCGCAGATATACTCCGGCAGCCCCTATCAGTCGAGAAACAGTAATATGACGCAGGCGGCAATCAGACCGCCCATGGTGTAGTTAAACATACGCAGCCGCAGTTCGCTATTTACCCAACGGGTAATCGCCTGACCGGCCAAAGCCCAGCTTGTGGCCGACCCCAAGCCCGCCACAACGAAGACCCCCGCCACGATCAGCGCTGAATTCAGGGGGGCGTTGCCCGATACAAACTGCGTGGTTACCGCAATCGCCATCGACCACCCTTTTGGGTTGATCCATTGAAAGCCTGCGGCCTCCAAGAACGAAAAAGGACGCGGCTCTCCGGAAACTGTGCCTATTCCACCTGAATTGGCCACTTTCCAAGCCACCCACAACAACAGCGCGGCCCCACCCCAACGCAAAACCTCTCGCAATAGGGTGCTTTCGGCAAAGATTTGGGCCAAGAAAAATCCAACGATGAACATCATCAGCGAAAAGCCCAGCGCGATACCCAAGATATGCGGGATCGTGCGCTGGAATCCAAAATTCACAGCCGAATTTGCAACCAGCGCGTTGTTAGGGCCCGGTGTCCAAGCCGCCGTGAAGGCAAGTGTGATGAGTGCAAGAAACGTATCAAGCTGCATGTCAAATATCCTGGTGGCTGACCCTGAATGGGGTCGCTTCAATGCTACCAGTTCAGGACAGAAGCTTATCCTTTCCCAAGCTGAACCCAGATGCAACCCATCGGGCCTCAAGCTCTTTCAAATGTGCGCCAAGCGCCGCGCCGGAATAGGCCGGCATCAGATCGGCGGCTTTAATCGGGAACGTGGCAGCAGCGCCGGTGGCGACATCGCTTTCCCAACCCTCGGGCATCTGGGTTTCGAATATCGCGCTGCGCAAAAGCAAAACATCGCGCGCGCCATCAACGCCAAAGTAATGGCCCAGCGCCGCTGGGGCCTGCATGTTTTCGATCCCGTCGCGCAATCGCGCCAAACGCCGCGCGTCGTCCCGGCTTAGACGGAGCTTTTTGGGCAGGTCTTCGCCACCGATTACCGCAAGTCTGCGGATCGCATCCGGTTCCACACCAAGCTGCTGTTCCATGTGAACCAGTATCGGCAGGGGCTTTGCGTCTGCTCCGGGTACGGCTTGCATCAAAACGCCCGCCTGCGCCATTGAGGCGACACTTGGCGCGGGGTCCGGTGCCCCCAACAGCTTCTTAACCTCGGCTCCAATACGCTCTTTCGACAGGGCGGCGATGCCGGTCGCGTTTTCGGCACATGCCGCCAGCCCGTCAGCATCAAGCCCGGCTTTTGCGTCGCCGTACCACGCGTGAAACCGAAAGAAACGCAGGATACGAAGGTAATCTTCTTTGATCCGCGCCTCGGCATCGTCAATAAACCGAACCCGCCGCGCCTGAAGGTCGGTCAGACCACCCAGCGGGTCAATTACGTCACCCTCGGGCGTTGCATAGAGGGCGTTCATGGTAAAATCGCGCCGGTGCGCGTCTTCCTCGGCGCTGTCGGCATAGGCGACGACTGCGCGGCGGCCATCTGTTTCAACATCCCGGCGAAAGGTCGTTACCTCATGCGGGACGTGGTTTGAAACGATGGTCACTGTGCCATGGTCGATGCCAGTGGGAATTGCGTGCAACCCTGCATCCTTGGCCAACTTTACAACAGTTTCCGGCCGCGCGTCCGTCGCGATGTCGATATCGTTCACCGACAGGTTAAACAGCGCATTGCGCACACAACCCCCAACAAACAGTGCCTGAAAGCCAGCGCCTGTCAGCATCGCGCAAACGGCCTGCGTTTCGGGTGCCGCCACCCAATCGTCGGTCAGCTGCGTCACTGGGCGATCCTTTCGGTAAGGCCACGCAAGATCCGCGCCGTCGCGCCCCAAATGTAATACGGACCATAAGGGACGGTGTAATAGTACCGCGTTTGTCCGCGCCATTGGCGGGACTGAACCGAAAACTGGCGTGGGTCGGTCACGTGCGCCA
The DNA here is from genome assembly GCF_900184935.1 of Actibacterium lipolyticum. Lineage (GTDB taxonomy): Bacteria > Pseudomonadota > Alphaproteobacteria > Rhodobacterales > Rhodobacteraceae > Actibacterium_A > Actibacterium_A lipolyticum. The sequence goes on from NZ_FXYE01000002.1 coordinate 1,585,361, forward strand.
GCGGCACATTGAAAACCTCTTCAACCTCACCAGCTTCTGGGACGGGCACAAAAGGGGCTTTGATCCGGGCCAAAACAGGCGTGACGATGAACCCGGTGACGGTTTCGTGGCTGTTCAGCGTTCCCATCACATCGACAGAGTTGGGATTCAGGCCCACCTCTTCTGACGCTTCGCGCAAGGCCGCATCAATCGGGCCACCGTCAACATCATCCTGCTTGCCACCCGGAAACGCGATTTGACCGGGATGATGTTTAAGCCGCGAAGAACGTTTGGTCAGCACCACCTCTAACCCGTTGATGCCGTCCTGAATGGCCACCAACACCGCCGCCGGGCGCAACACGCGGCCCTCGGGTGGTTTATATTGAGGGTTCAGGTCAAAGTCAGAAGACGCGCCGCCCGTCATGGACAGCGCGCGTTCTATACGGATGAGCGGGTCAACCTTTGTCACCCGCGCTCTCCTCGGCTTCGAAGCCAACGGTCTTTGGGTCAAGGTCATAGTGGGCGCCGCAGAACTGACAGTCGGCGGTTACGCGACCCTCTTCTGTGGTCATGTGGCCAATGTCCTTCGCCGAATAGATGGAAAGGCTTTCGCGCACGCGGTCCTCTGAACAGGTGCAGCCAAAGCCGACAGCCTGTGCGTCAAACACACGGGGTTCTTCTTCGTGGAACAGGCGCACCAGCAGATCCGTTGGGTGAACGGTTGGGCCGACAAGCTCCATCTCTTCGACGGTATCAAGCAGGGTGTTGGCACGGGTCCAGTTTTCTTCGGCATCGCCAGACAGGATGTCAGAAGGTTTCAACAGCCCCTCTTCGCCGGTGCCGCCTTCGTTCGCCATCAGCGGCGATGCTTCTGGCATGACCTGCAACATCACACCCCCAGCGCGCCAATGTTCTGGCTGACCGGGCAATTGCGAGCGGCCAAAGCTAAGCTCAAACCGGGTTGGCAGCTGTTCTGATTGGGCGAAATAGGTCTCTGCGCAGGCGGAAAGCGACCCGCCAGCGATGGGGGTGATGCCTTGATAGGGAACCATGCCTTCGCCCTGATCGATCAGGATGGCAAAGTATCCCTTACCGATCTGATCGAAACCGGGGTCGGACAGCGACAGCCGATCCTTGTCATAGCTGGCATAGGCGCGAATACGCGCTGGTTTGCCATCGGCGGTCGGCCCGTAATAATCGGTCGCGATCAACCGCGCAGGGCCATCCCCGCGGATTTGCAATGACAATTTCCAACGCAGCTTAATGGTTTGTCCGATCAGCGCGGTCAGCAATGCGGCCTCTGCCACCAATGCTTCGATGACGGGCGGATAGTCGTGCTGTTCCAGAACCTGATCTAACACGCCATCCAAGCGTGCGACCCGGCCACGAACATCGCTCCGGTCAAGCTGAAAGGGAAGGACGGTATCGTCCCAAGCGATTTGAGATCCGAGTGACATGGGGTTTCCTTGAGCGCCTTTGGTTGGCATACCGCGACTATATAGTGGGCACAACCGGCACACCAAGGGGGCAAGTATGATCAGACGGTTTGGTGGTACGGTCGAAAGCGGCCGAAAATACAAATTGCGCCATGGGGTTTACGCTATTTTGCCGCTGAAGTCTTCGCTGTTGGTAACTTACCAAAATGCTCCGGTTCCCGAATTCCAACTGCCCGGCGGCGGGATCGACCCGGGCGAATCGCCTTTGGCCGCCCTGCACCGCGAGGTGTTTGAAGAAACCGGATGGCGCGTCGCACCCGTGCGTCGGCTGGGTGCTTTTCGGCGTTTCACCTTTATGCCCGACTATGACATCTGGGCCGAAAAGATGTGCCATATCTATCTGGCGCGCCCTATTCGCCCTCATGGGCCACCAACAGAACCGGGCCACACGGCGGTTTTTCTTCCTATGGAACAAGCCGCCGACCAGCTTGGAAATAGTGGCGATCGGCATTTCGTTTCGACGTTTTGCAAGCAGGTTTAACGAACTTCCGGGCCGCCGTATTCCAACAGGACGGCGGACACATCATCATTCAACGGCGCCGTCGTGCGCCGCTGGGTGAGCCGCCAAAACATATCGTCCAGCACCTCTGAGGCAGCGGAATCGCCGCAATCGCACAGCAATTGTTCAAGGCCTTCCTCTTCCAGCATCTGGCCGTCATCGCACTCGGCTTCGGTGAACCCGTCCGAACAAATCAGGATGCGGTCACCTACAGACAAGGTGACATCAAAACACTGGTATTCTGCGCCGCTGACCAGCCCAACCGGAACGCCACCGGCGCCGATGAATTCAACACTGCCGTCTGCGCGTTGGACCATTGGATGGGGATGGCCGGCCTGCACCATACGCAAGTGGCCCGTCGTTAGGTCCGCAATGCCGTAGACCATGGTAAAATATTCCTCCACGCCGGTGTCTGACAAAAGCCGCTCGTTCAAAACGCGCGCGACGTGGTTTGGCTGAAGCAACGCAAAGAACCGGGAAAAACGTTTCTCTACGGCTATGTTTTGCTCCAGAAATTTTCCGCTTAGATAACCTGCCAGCCGCGCTGTCATCAGTGCGGATGTAATGCCGTGCCCCGATACATCGATGTTGTAAAACGCCAACCTGTTAGGCCCCGGGGAAAACGCACCGACAAGGTCGCCACCAACATGGCCACAAGGTTTCATCAGCATGGAAACTGTCGTCGGTCCGAATTCGAAAAACCGATCTGGTACCAGCGATTCCTGAATTTTTCGCGCTTGGATAAGATCCCGATCAATCGTGTCGTAAAGGCCCTGAAGTTCATCCAGTGCCGCCCCGATCAGTTTGTTCTTTTCGTGCAGCTCCTGTTCCATCCTCAGGACCCGCTCGCCCGATTTCAGGCGGGCGCGCAGTTCGCTTGAATTCACCGGCTTGGTCAGAAAATCATCCGCCCCAACCTCTAACCCATTCACGATCTCACCGGTTTCAGACTTGGAGGTTAGCAGGATAAAATAGCCATAACTGGCCCGCTTTGACGCGCGGAACCGTTTGCAAAACTCTATCCCGTTCATTCCGGGCATCATCCAGTCGCTTATGATGAAATCAACGGCACTGTCCGCGCATATTTCAAGCGCCTCTGCGCCAGACGCAGCTTCCAAAACCGAATAGCCCCACTTGGCCACCAAGGCGCGCAAAATCCGCCGCTGAACGCGGCTGTCGTCAACCAACAGCACCGTTTGCCCAGCCCTAGGCCGGGGCGCGGTGGGAGCCTTCATATTTGAAATAACAGGTAACGACACATCATGGCCCGTTCTGGGTGCAGTTACACCGGTGCTAAGCGCTGCGTGTTAACGGCCCGTGAATCATTTCAGCAAAATCTGATCATAACTTGTTAACTCCTGGCCCCTAGGTTTTGACCTATGAGGTTTAGGAGTCATTGATGATTGATTGGATTCGCGTTTCCGAGCTTCAGGCAGAAGTTGGCAGCGAAGCGTTCGGCGAAGTCGTCGAAATGTTTCTGGAGGAGGTCGAAGAGGTCACCGAACGGCTTGTAACCTCGCCAGACCAAGCGGCGCTTAGCGATGATCTGCATTTCCTGAAAGGCTCTGCCCTTAGCCTGGGTTTCGCGCAATTTGCCGACATGTGCCACGACGGTGAAAAGCGCGTGGCGTCACAAGGCGCCGCCGCTGTCGATGTCAGCGCGTTGGTCGAATGCTACACCCTGTCGAAAACGCAATTCCTGACCAAATTGGCCAAGGCAAGCGCAGCTGCCTAAAGCACGAACTGCGCCAACAGCTCGTCTTCGGTAATGTCCTGATAAACGAAACCCGCCGCATCAAGCTTGCCAAACAGCTTGGCAAAGTTTTCGGCATTCTTCGTTTCAATCCCAATCAGGACAGACCCAAAGTTTCGCGCGGATTTTTTCAGGTATTCAAACCGGGCGATGTCGTCTTCGGGGCCCAGCATTTCCAGAAAATCACGCAGCGCACCGGGGCGTTGCGGCAAGCGCAGGATGAAGTATTTCTTGATCCCGGAATAACGCTGCGCGCGCTCTTTCACCTCTGGCAAGCGTTCGAAATCGAAGTTACCGCCAGAGGTTACGCAGACAACTGTTTTGCCCTTAATCTGTTCAGCAAGATCAGGAAGCACATCAACCGACAGCGCGCCGGCTGGTTCCAATACGATGCCTTCGACGTTCAACATCTCTAGCATCGTTGTGCAAATGCGGTCTTCTGGCGCGATCAACACGTCGTTTTGCGGGACGTTTTTCAGAACCTCGAACGGTTTCGCGCCGATCCGGGCAACAGCGGCACCATCAACGAATGTATCAACCTTGGGCAGCGTCACGGGCGCACCCGCCGCCAAAGCCGCCGTAAGGGATGCCCCGCCCTTTGGTTCGACAAACCGCAACGCCGTGTTGGGCGAACATTCATTGAAATAAGATAGAAACCCTGCGGAAAGCCCGCCGCCACCGACCGGCAAGATCACCATATCGGGCGGGTTTTCCAACGCCTCTAACACCTCTACCGCGACAGAGGCTTGGCCTTCGATCACATCAGGGTCGTCGAATGGCGCAAGGAAATGAGCCTCTACCTCGGCGCAATACGCTTGGGCCGAGGCCAACGTGTCGTCAAAATAATCCCCCGTCAGGCGAATTTCGATCGCATCGCCCCCGAACACGCGGGTTTTGTCGATCTTTTGCTGCGGCGTGGTGACAGGCATAAAGATCACGCCCTTCACCCCGAAATGGCGGCAAACAAACGCAACGCCCTGTGCGTGATTGCCCGCACTGGCACAGACGAACACGCCCTGATCGGGATTGTTGGCCAACACCTTGCGCATCGCATTAAACGCACCGCGGATTTTGTATGACCGAACGGGCGAAAGATCTTCGCGCTTTAGATAAATATCCGCATCGAACCGCGCGGACAGATGATCGTTCCGCTGCAAAGGCGTGGGCGGAAACACAAGGCGAAGCGCCATTTCGGCGGCGCGGGCTTTTTCAGCGAAATTGGTCATGCAAAACCTCTGGCGCGAAAACGCGGTTGAGGCAAGCGATCTGCGCATTCGCGATCCATTTGCCGCAATTCGCACTTTGTTTCGGCGCCAGCCACCGTGCTGGAACCTCCGTTTCACGGGGCAGCCCCTTGCCCGCACGTCAAAAAAGCAATAAACGCCGCCGAAACCTTTCCTATTAATAAAGGCGTTGTGCGCATGTCTGCCCCTAAGAAAGTCGTCTTGGCCTATTCCGGCGGCCTCGACACCTCGATCATCCTGAAATGGCTTCAAACCGAATATGGCTGCGAAGTGGTGACTTTCACCGCTGACCTTGGCCAAGGCGAAGAGCTGGAACCGGCCCGCAAAAAGGCCGAGATGATGGGCGCAAGCGACATCTATATCGAAGACCTGCGCGAAGAGTTCGTGCGCGATTTCGTCTTCCCGATGTTCCGGGCGAACGCGCTGTACGAAGGGCTGTATCTGCTGGGCACGTCGATTGCGCGCCCGCTGATTTCCAAGCGGTTGGTGGAAATTGCCGAAGCAACCGGCGCCGATGCTGTGGCACACGGCGCAACCGGCAAGGGCAACGATCAGGTTCGTTTCGAACTGGCAGCTTACGCGCTGAACCCCGACATCAAGGTGATCGCACCTTGGCGCGAATGGGATCTAAGCAGCCGGACCAAGCTGATCGACTTTGCTGAAAAAAACCAGATTCCGATCGCAAAAGACAAGCGCGGCGAAGCGCCGTTCAGCGTTGATGCGAACCTGCTGCACACGTCTTCGGAAGGCAAAGTTCTGGAAGACCCGGCCGTGGATGCGCCCGATTACGTTTACCAGCGCACCGTCAGCCCCGAAGACGCCCCGAACGAGCCCGAGTTCATCGAAGTTGGCTTTGAAAAAGGCGACGCGGTTTCCATCAACGGCGAAGCGATGAGCCCGGCCACCGTTCTGACCAAGCTGAACGAACTGGGCGGCAAGCACGGCATTGGCCGTCTTGATCTGGTCGAAGGCCGTTTTGTTGGCATGAAATCGCGCGGCATCTATGAAACGCCGGGCGGCACGATCCTGTTGGAAGCCCACCGTGGCATCGAACAAATCACGCTGGACCGCGGCGCGGCCCACCTGAAAGATCAGATTATGCCGCAGTACGCCGAACTGGTTTACAACGGCTTCTGGTTCAGCCCCGAGCGTGAGATGCTTCAGGCCCTGATCGACAAAAGCCAAGAGCACGTCACAGGCACCGTTCGCCTGAAACTGTACAAGGGTCTGGCACGTACCGTTGGCCGCTGGTCCGATCACAGCCTTTATTCCGAAGCGCACGTGACATTCGAAGACGACGCTGGTGCATACGACCAAAAAGACGCGGCTGGCTTCATTCAGCTGAACGCGCTGCGCCTGAAACTTCTTGCCGCGCGTAACCGCCGGTTGAAGTAACGACCCAACGTCAGAATTGCCGATGTTCTGCTGCCCCCCTATCCGTGGGGGGCACGCACTAGACAGGACACCGCAATGCCTCTCTCTTCTATCGCCGAAACCATTCAGTCCGGCCTTGATACGAGCGATTTCACGGATACCCTGAAATTTGATTGTGGCGACGATGGCGTCATCGTGATTGCCGACAAGAAAACTTCGTTGGTCGATCAGAAGACAGACTGCACAATCAAAATATCCACAAGTAATCTTGAAAAACTGGTGGCGGGAAACCTGAACCCGATGACGGGCGTGATGATGGGCAAGCTGAAAGTTTCAGGTGACCCCAGTGTGGCCCTGAAGCTGGGACAGCTGCTAAAAAGCTAACCTAACACTAGATTCCAGGGCATGAATAACGGCTGAGCCTTGCTCAACCGGTACGAATTGATGCGCGACTCTCCGCGCATTTGACAGAATTAGTGCCCCGCCTACCTTAGAACATGCCAATGTACTCCGGTTCTCTGCTGCTTTAAAATTGTGAGGCGCTTTTATGCCATCCGCTACTTTTCAGATTTACGAAGTCCCAAATTCCTACGTCGACACGGGCGGAAGCGTAGCAATTACCGGTGTGTTCTATCTAAGCATCGACGACGATGATGGCTTTCTGGATGGAACAGCTGGGGCTGACTCTGGCACGCCTCAGGTTCTTACCGCGTCCTTTTCGGGCACCATCGAAAGCTATCAGTTCTTTTACAACGACGAGCTGTTGATCAATGGAACCGCCTATTCGGTCAAAACCTTCCAACTTACCGTCGATGGAGACACCCGTTCCTTCATCATGAGCACCAGCGGTTACAATCTGCCGGGTGTCGATGTTGATGACACGATCAACCTTCAATCCTTCGCCAATTTCACACCTCTGAATTATGATAACGTTGCTTGTTTCTGCGCTGGCAGCCTTATTCGCACCCCGAACGGGTTAATTCCGGTCGAGGATCTGAGCATCGGCGATTTGGTCGAAACGCTGGATCATGGGCCGCAACCGATCCGTTGGATTGGGTTCAGCGAAGCGACAGATCGCCAGCTTTTGGCGCGCCCCTCTATCGCGCCTGTCCGAATTCCCGCGCATGTGTTTGGACACAACAAACCGACACACGATCTTCACCTATCGCCCCAACACCGGGTGCGTCTGGAAGGCTGGGCCGTAGAGTTGGTTACCGGGTCAAAAGACGCGCTGGTGGCCGCGATACATTTGGTGGGTCAAAACGGCATCGCACAGGCCCGCAACATGAAAGACCGCCGGTATTTTCACATGTTGTTTGACCAGCATGAAATTGTTGAAAGCAACGGGCTGTTTACCGAAAGCTTCTTTTTGGGAGATGTCATTTCGCGGAACATGAAAAGCGCCCAGCGCGATGAAATAGAGATGCTTTTTCCCCAGCTTTCACTGCACGGTGCCGCCCTGCACCCCACATCTGCGCGCGTCGTCATGAAGAAGTATGAGGCACGCGCCGTGCAAGCGCTTTCGTCGCAGGACACTGACGATGCAGCCACGAACGACGCAAAGTGTGACACGCCAAACACCGGAAGCGCCGCCTAAGCGCTTAGGCGCACCACGCTCTACCAAACGCAACCCAAAGTGATGTTTTGCCGCCCAATCCAAGGCGCATTTTCAGATTTGCCAAAAAGCAACAGATCAACCGGTTTTCCGAAGCGCGGGCGTTTTTTCATGAAATGACCAGCTTCACCACTAGGATGCGCCGGAATTAATCTGTTCAACCTAACCGAAGGTAATTTAATGAATTTTAGCCAAACAAGTAGCTCCGAGGATTTCGAATTTACCGGCTCTGCCCGCGAGTACTTCGGGATTTGGATCGTAAACCTTGCACTTTCCATCGTCACCTTCGGTATTTATTCCGCGTGGGCCAAGGTGCGCACCAAAAAATACTTTTATCAGAACACCAAAGTCGCCGGACGCGGGTTTGATTATCACGCCACAGGCAAACAGATCCTGATTGGGCGGTTGATCGTCGCTGCCGGGCTTGTTGTGTTTTCAATACTCAGCGCAATTCCGTTGGTCGGAATCTTAATTCTGCTGGTTTTGCTCTTTCTGCTTCCGGTCTTGATTGTCAGATCTTTGCGGTTCAACGCGCAGATGAGCAGCTGGTCTAACGTCCGCTTCCGCTTTCACGGAAAGGCAGGCCGCGCCTTCCTAAGCTATATGCTTTACCCGTTTTTGACCGTTTTTACACTTTACCTTGCGTGGCCCTTTGCCAGCCGCTCGGTCAAGAATTACGTTGTGAACAACCACAGCCTTGGTGACACGGCCTTCAGTTTTGAAAGTGGGATCGGCGCCTTTTACAAAGCATTCCTTGCGGCCGTTGGTTGGGTTGTTCTGGTCACGCTTGTGTCATCCGTAATTTTCGGTCCGCCCATTGTTATGATCGCACAAGGCTTTGATAACCCAGAAAGCGGCGCCTTCGCTTTGGCGATTGCCGGCATCTATGTGTTTAGTTTCGTGACCATTCTGCCAGCAATCAGCATTTATCAGGCGATGATCCGCAACACGACCTACAACAACACCGTATTGGGCGGCCAGCACCGGTTCCAGTCAACCGTGAAGCCCCTAAAGCTTTTGCTGATCATTCTGACGAACACTTTGGCGACGATCCTAAGTCTTGGGCTTTTGCTGCCTTGGGCCAAGGTGCGTTACGCCAAATATATGGCGGCGAACACCACATTGATCCCCGGTGGGTCGCTTGATGACTTTGTCGGCACGATCGAGAAAAACGCGGGCGCCGTGGGCGATGCTTATTCTGACATCGAAGGTTTCGATCTTGGCCTTCCCGTGTAATCTGGCGCCATGATCGGTCACAAAAACACGCAAAGCCCGTTCGTCAGTGGACGGGCTTTTTTCCCGGGAAGTTCGCGGATGGTCCAAGCCCGGCTTGTCCAAAACGCATCCGGCGGCCTGACCTTGGTCGAAGAAGATGGCGGCGTGATTACCAATGCCATGGGGCCCGATGTTCAGTTCGACGCCCGGCTTGGCTCTGCCCCGCGGCGGATCACATTCCCCGACGGCGCGTTATTTGAAACCGATGATCACCATGGGCTTGCCACGATCACCGGAAGGCACCCAGACGGCGGCTTACACGGATTGGAAAGGTTCCATCCCCGTCTGGTGGCTGTGATTGCCCTATGCCTTGCCGGTGTTTGGTTTATTTGGCGCTTTGGGCTTGATCTGTTGGTCGCGGCGGCGATTTGGCTGACGCCACAGCCGCTGGTGAACACGATCGACGCCGGTGTGCTTTATTCGATGGATAAAACCATCGCCGCGCCCAGTCGGCTAAGCGACGATGACAAAGAAAAGGCACAGGCGATTTTCGCACAGCTTGTTCAGCAGATGGACGAAGGTTCCCGCAAGCAAGCCAATTTCACCCTAGGCTTTCGCCAGATTGGTGGCATGGGCCCGAATGCATTTGCCCTTCCCGGCGGTACGGTCGTCATGACCGATGCGCTTGTCCGCACTTTCCCGTCAGAGGACATTCAAGCCGGCATTCTTGGGCACGAACTGGGCCACGTGGTTGAAAAACACGGCCTGCGCCAGATGTACCGCTCTGCCGGGATTTATCTGTTGATCGCTGTCCTTGCTGGCGATACCGGCCCAATCTTGGAAGACATCTTGCTTGAAGGGAACCTGATCCTGTCGCTTGCATATTCGCGCCAGCACGAAGCGTCTGCCGATGCGTTTGGGGTTAAGCTTTCCAAAAACGCTGGGTTTGACCCAGAAGGTTTGGCTGAATTCTTTGAGCATCTGGAAGAGATAATGGGCGATGGCGGCCCTGCCTGGTTATCGACGCATCCATCCCACACCGACAGAGTCGAAGAAATAAAGCGCCTTAGCCAAGGGTCGTGATCGCGCGCCGTCTGCCCTGAAATGTTTCAGTTGTTCGAACTGTCGTGATCTCACGTCCTTGTCAGTTCCGCATAGTTGCACCCCGCGCCTATGGTTGGTCAGCAAATTGAAGGAGGGTGAGATGCCCCTAGCTTTACAAAACATTAAGTCGCTGACCCTTGCCGTTGCCATCGCATTCGGAATGACCGTTCAATGCAACGCGGCCAAGGCCGCATCAATTGAAACCACGGTGCTGGCTGGCGGATGTTTCTGGTGTGTTGAGGCTGATTTTGAAAAAGTCCCCGGCGTGAAAAACGTGGTTTCCGGATTTACCGGCGGATCTGTTGCCAACCCGACCTATAAGCAGGTCGTTAAGGGCGGCACGGGCCATTACGAAGCTGTCAAAATCACCTATGACGCCGACAAAGTCAGCTATGCGACGTTGCTGAACATGTTCTTCCGCAGCGTTGATCCGACCGATGCGGGCGGGCAGTTCTGTGATCGTGGCGAAAGCTATCGCACTGCCATTTTCGTCTCTAACGCTGCTGAAAAGGCTGCAGCCGAGGCTGCGAAAGCCGAAGCGGGTGCAGCGCTTGGCGCGAAGATCGCCACGCCTATCCTGAACACCGCGCGGTTTTACAAGGCCGACAAGTACCATCAGGACTATTACAAAAAGAAAGATCTGGTCATCACCCGCTTTGGCCCCAAATCAAAGGCAGAGGCGTACAAGCTTTACCGTAAATCCTGTGGCCGCGATCAGCGCGTGTTGCAGTTGTGGGGTGGTCAGGCAGCGTTCGCCGGATCTTAAGTCCGGTTCAGAAACGCCAGAACCTCGGCCCGTTTTGGCATTGCGTCAGACGTGCCAGGGCGACTGACCTGAATGGCAGAGGCGGCAGCGGCATATCGCAACGCGGCCTCTGGCGCTTCACCGCCATCAATCGAAGCGGCAACCGAGCCGATGAAACAATCACCCGCGCCGGTCGTATCAACCGCCGTCACGCTGAACGCAGGAACCGTAATGGGGTCAGCGCCGGCTGTTTCCCAACTTGCGCCCTTTGACCCGCGCGTCACGATCAGATCGGGCACATTAATTTCGCCCAGCGCGGCGGTTAGTTGTTCTGCCTCAACCTCGTTCAGCACAAGCATCGAAAGGTGGGGCAACATAGCCGTGACCGCGTCCACCGAAAACGGCGCGGCGGAATAAACGACACGCATTCCCTTTTCCCGCGCGCCCCTGGCGGCAAATACCTGATGCGACGTCTCATTCTGCAGCAAAAGCGTATCGTTCGGCTTTCCCGACGCAAGCGCGGCGCTGATCCGATCCTCTGACTGTTCCATGTTCGCACCGGTGAACAAAACTATTGTGTTTTCGCCCGCCGGATCAACGGTAATGACCGCATGCGCCGTGGGCGTTGCCACAGTCGCCACATGGGACACATCGATGCCGTGGCCATTCAGACGTTCGACAGTCCAACCGCCGTCTTCGCCGATTGCACCGATATGGGTCACATTCGCCCCGGCCAAAGCTGCGGCAACGGATTGATTGGCGCCTTTGCCACCCAACCCGCTGCGATGCATTTTTGCGGCGATAGTTTCACCCTCGGCCGGGATATGCGGCACTTCGTAGAAGTAATCCACGTTGATCGAACCGAGGTTGAAAACCGTCATTTAGCCCACCTTACACGCCGCAAGCAGCGCCATGTTCATGATGTCGTTCACCGTCGAAACCGTGGAACAAATCTGAATAGGCTTATCCACACCGGTAAGGATCGGGCCGATCACAGTCGCCCCGGCCATTTCCTGCATCAACTTGACCGAAATCGAAGCCGAGTGCCGCGCCGGAACCACCAGAACGTTCGCCGGGCCGCTTAGACGCGAGAATGGGTACTTCGCCATCGCATCCGCATTCAGCGCGACATCCACAGCCATTTCGCCTTCGTATTCGAAATCGACGCCGCGTTTATCCAGAACTTTTGGCGCGATGTGCATCTTGGTTGCGCGTTCGCTGACCGGATAGCCGAAGGTCGAGAAGCTGACAAAAGCCACGCGCGGTTCAAGGCCCAAACCACGGGCCACACCCGCCGCACGTTCAGCGATGTTGGCAAGGTCTTCTTCGTCGGGCCATTCATGCACCAACGTATCAGCGATCAACATGATCCGACCCTTGTGCAACAGCGCGGTTACACCAACCGCGCCATGTTCAGCACGGGCGTCGAACACGTGGTTGATCAGTTCTAACACATGGGCCGATTTGCGGGTTGCGCCACTGACCAGACCGTCGGCATGACCATGCGCCAGCATCAGCGCGGCGAACACATGCCGGTCACGCGCCGCAAGGCGGTGGCTATCTTGCATGTCGAAACCTTCGCGTTGAAGGCGGTTATAAAGAAACTCTTTATACAGCCCCAAATGCGGAGTGTTCGCGGCGTTCACGACCTCTAGGTCGCCATAGGCATCGCCCAAACCGGCTGCTTCCAACCGTTTTTGAACATCCGCTTCGCGCCCAACAACCAGCGCCTTACCATAACCAGACCGCTGATACGCAACCGCAGCACGCAGCACGCGGTCATCGTCACCTTCGGCAAACAACATCCGTGCCTGAGCAGCACGAGCACGCGCCGAAATACCACGCAGAACCGAAGCGGTCGGGTCCATCCGCGCCTTTAGCGACTGTTCGTACCCTTCCATGTCAACGATCGGACGGCGGGCAACGCCTGTGTCCATACCCGCACGCGCAACCGCAGGCGGGATCACGTGGATCAAGCGCGGATCAAACGGCGTGGGGATGATGTAATCACGACCAAACGACAGCTTCCGGCCATAGGCCATCGCCACTTCGTCGGGCACATCCTGACGGGCCAGTTCGGCCAAGGCTTCGGCACAGGCGATCTTCATCTCGTCGTTGATGGCGCGGGCGTGAATGTCCAGCGCACCGCGGAACAGGTACGGGAAACCCAAAACGTTGTTCACCTGGTTCGGGTAATCGGACCGGCCTGTCGCCACAATCGCGTCTTCGCGAACCGCATGGGCGTCTTCGGGGGTAATCTCTGGATCGGGGTTCGCCATGGCAAAGATCACAGGATCAGACGCCATCGAGGCGACCATTTCAGCCGTAACAGCGCCCTTAACCGAAACGCCAAGGAACACGTCGGCGCCTTTCATCGCGTCTTCCAAGGTGCGGGCATCGGTTTTCGCCGCATGGGCCGATTTCCACTGGTTCATACCTTCGGTACGGCCCTGCCAGATCACGCCTTTGGTGTCACACATGATACAGTTGTCGTGCTTTGCGCCCATCGCCTTGATCAGCTCAAGGCACGCAATGCCAGCGGCGCCAGCACCGTTCAGGACGATCTTACAATCGCCGATCTTCTTGCCAGACAGATGCAGCGCGTTGATAAGCCCCGCCGCGCAAATCACGGCTGTGCCATGCTGGTCGTCGTGGAAGACTGGAATATCCATCTCTTCCTTCAAGCGTTGTTCGATGATGAAGCATTCGGGTGCCTTGATGTCTTCAAGGTTGACGCCGCCAAAGGTCGGGCCCATCAGTTTGATCGCCTTGATGATCTCTTCGGGGTCTTCGGTATCCAGCTCAATGTCCACCGCGTTCACGTCAGCGAAGCGTTTGAACAGAACCGCCTTACCTTCCATCACAGGCTTTGAGGCCAGCGCGCCAAGGTTCCCAAGGCCCAAGATCGCGGTGCCGTTGGTGATCACGGCGACCAAGTTACCCTTGGTGGTGTAATCATACGCGGTTTCGGGCGCTTCGGCGATTGCCTCAACCGGAACAGCAACGCCGGGGGAATATGCCAGCGACAAATCGCGCTGAGTGGTCATCGCTGTTGTGGCGACAATCTCGAACTTTCCGGGCGTAGGGTCCAAGTGATAGGCAAGGGCCTCTTCGCGGGTAATCTTGTTTTTCGTGGACATCGGCGCCCGGTCTCCTCAAATCAGGTCATCGCGTCTTAACGCCCCGCGGCGATTGTCTCAACAAAAGATGGGATTGCGTCTTTTGCTAACGGCCCACGATTTGTAAGGTCTGCGAACCGAAAACCGGGGGAAATTCGTGACCGTCGCCAATGCATCCGTAACGCCCATGATGGCGCAGTTTCTTGAAATCAAAGCAGAGCATAAGGATGCCCTGCTGTTTTACCGCATGGGCGACTTCTATGAGATGTTCTTTGAAGACGCCGTCGCCGCCGCCGAAGCCCTTGATATTGCTCTAACAAAACGCGGTAAGCATCTGGGCCAAGACATCCCGATGTGCGGTGTCCCCGTCCATTCCGCCGAAGGGTATCTGCTGACGCTGATCCGCAAAGGATTTCGCGTTGGCGTCTGTGAACAACTTGAAGACCCGGCCGAGGCGAAAAAGCGCGGATCAAAATCCGTCGTGAAGCGCGGGGTGGTTCGATTGGTCACACCCGGCACCCTAACCGAAGAAAGCCTGCTAGAGGCGCGGCGCCACAACTATTTGGCCGCCTATACCGAAGTTCGCGAAGAAGGCGCACTGGCATGGGTCGATATTTCGACCGGCGCGTTCAGCGTGATGCCTTGCCCGCCTGTGCGCCTGTCGCCCGAACTGGCCCGCCTTGCCCCGACAGAGGTTGTGGTATCCGAGGCGAAAGAGGCGGATTTGGCTGAAATAGTCACTGAATCTGGCGCCGCCATTACACCCCTAGCCCGCGCAAGTTTTGACAGCACATCATCAGAAAAACGCCTGACCGACCTTTTCAAGGTCGGCACGATGGAGGCGTTCGGCACCTTCACCCGCGCCGAAATCTCGGCGATGGGCGCAATTGTCGAATATCTGGACATCACCCAGAAGGGCAAACTGCCCCTATTGCGGGCCCCCGTGCGCGAAGCTGCTGCACGAACGGTCCAGATCGACGCCGCAACCCGGCGCAACCTTGAACTGACGTCCAGCCTGTCGGGCGGGCGCGATGGGTCGTTACTGTCTACTATCGACAGAACAGTGACTGCCCCCGGCGCGCGATTGTTGGAGCGGCGTATCTCTAGCCCGTCGCGGGATTTGGCCACCATCCACGCGCGCCTCGATTCAGTGCGTTTCATGGCGGAACAGGGTCGGCTATCGCAAAATCTGCGCGATCATCTGCGCAAAGCGCCCGATATGGACCGTGCCCTTTCCCGCATCGCGCTTGATCGGGGTGGCCCCCGCGATTTGGCCGGTGTTCGCAACGGGTTGGAACAGGCTGCCGAAATCTCGTCACTCCTTGCCGGGGCAGAGTTGCCATCGCTTATCAACGAAGCCGCGCAAGCCTTGGTAGGGCATGACGAACTGCTGGACCTGCTGGATCAAGCACTTGTCGCAGATCCCCCGCTTCTTGCCCGCGATGGCGGTTTCATCGCGCCCGGCTATGACGGTGATCTAGACGAGGCACGCACCCTGCGCGACGAAGGGCGCGGCGTGATCGCGCAAATGCAGGCCGACTATGCCACGCAAACCGGGGTGTCGGCGTTGAAGGTCAAACATAACAACGTGTTGGGCTATTTCATTGAAACGACGGCAACGCATGCTGAAAAGATGCTGTCTGCACCGCTGTCGGAAACCTTTATCCACCGTCAAACAACCGCCAACGCGGTTCGGTTCACGACGGTTGAGCTTTCCGAAATGGAAACCCGCATCCTGAACGCCGGAAACCGGGCGCTAGAGATCGAAAAACGGCTCTATGACACCTTAAAAGAGGCTATTCTAGACCGCGCCGCCGAGATTGGGCAGGCGGCGTCAGCACTGGCCGAAATCGACCTTGCCGCCGCATTTGCCGATCTAGCGCGCGGCGAAGAGTGGTGCGAACCAACCGTCGACGACAGCCGCGCCTTTGACATCGAAGGCGGCCGCCACCCCGTCGTGGAACAATCGCTGCGCAAACAGGGTGGCGAGCCGTTCATCGCCAACGATTGCGAACTGACCGCAACCAACGGAAACGCCGCGATTTGGTTGCTAACCGGGCCCAACATGGCGGGTAAATCGACCTTCCTGCGCCAAAACGCGCTGATCGCATTGCTGGCACAGGCCGGATCGTTCGTTCCAGCGCGAAAGGCCCACATTGGGCTGGTGTCGCAACTGTTCAGCCGGGTTGGCGCGTCGGATGATCTGGCACGTGGGCGATCCACCTTTATGGTCGAAATGGTCGAAACCGCCGCCATTCTGAACCAAGCGGACGACCGCGCGGTGGTTATCCTTGATGAAATCGGGCGGGGTACGGCGACCTATGATGGCCTGTCGATCGCTTGGGCCACCATGGAACATCTGCACGACGTAAACCGCTGTCGCGCGCTGTTCGCGACGCATTATCACGAAATGACCGCCCTTTCCGCCAAGCTGGACGGCGTGGAAAACGCCACCGTAGCCGTGAAAGAATGGGAAGGTGACGTAATTTTCCTTCACGAGGTCCGCAAGGGTGCCGCGGACCGGTCTTACGGGGTTCAGGTCGCCAAACTGGCCGGTCTTCCCGACGCAGTGGTCGAACGCGCGCGGGTCGTTTTGGATGCGTTGGAAAAGGGTGAACGCGAAGGCGGGACGGGACAGAAGGCGATTATTGACGATCTGCCGCTGTTTTCAGCCACGCCCGCACCTGCGCCGCGCCCTCAAACCACGTCGCAGGCCGAAGAAAAGCTCGCCGGGGTTCATCCCGACGAGCTTACGCCAAAAGAGGCGCTTCAATTGATTTACGAGCTGAAAGCCCTGACCGCGTCCGATTAACCGGGCGTGGATGATACGCCGACCTGCGCCGGGCGCAGTAGGCGTTCATGCAATGTGAAACCTTCGGTCATCACCTGAATGATGTCGCCCGCTTTGGTATCTGGAACGGGTGCTTCGAACATCGCCTGATGCAGCTGGGGATCAAACGCTTCGCCCACTTCGGGGGTGACTGGTTTGATGCCGTGCTTGCCGAATACGTTGATCAGCTCTCGCAGGGTCAGTTCAACGCCTTCGATCAGCGCTTTGTTTTCATCGCGCTGTTCGTCGGTCACAACGTCAAGTGCGCGCTTCAGGTTGTCAAACACTGGCAGCATATCACGTGCCAGTTTGGAACCACCGTATTGTTCGGCCTCGCGCCGGTCACGCTCGCCGCGTTTACGCGCGTTTTCGGCGTCTGCCAAAGCCCGCATAAACCGGTCGCGCATATCGTCACGTTCGATACGCAGCACTTCCAGCTCATCCTCGGGGGCTCCGTCGATCCCTTCGAATTCAGCACCGTCTTCAGCGAAACCTTCTTCTGGTTCCAAGCTTTCGTCTTTGTTAGCGTCGGCCATTCTTTACCCTTTACCCCGATCAGAGATCAGCTTTCCAACCAGTTGTGCCGTATAATCCACGATCGGAACGATGCGGCCATAGTTCAGCCTGGTCGGTCCGATCACGCCTACGGCACCAATGATCTTTCGGTCAGAGTTCATATATGGAGACACCACCAAAGAGGAACCCGAAAGTGAAAAAAGCTTGTTCTCTGCGCCAATAAAAATACGCACACCGTCCCCATCTTCGGTAAGTTCCAAGAATTCGGCGATGTCTCGCTTGCGTTCAAGGTCATCGAATAGGTTTCTGATGCGCTCCAACTCTTCTGCCTCGGCGCTCTCTTCTAAAAGATTCGCCCGGCCACGAACGATCAGCCGCTCATAGGACTGACCTTCATTCTCCCAAATTGCCATGCCGCTTTCGACCATCGCGTGGGCAAGGCTATCAAGTTCTTGGCGACGTGCGGTGATCTCGTGCTCCATCACCTGACGCAGTTCGCTTACGGTTCGCCCTTCGGCCAGCGCATTCAAAAAGTTCGCCGCCTCGCGCATCGAAGATGGCGTTTGGCCGGCGGGTGGTGTGAACACGCGGTTTTCAACGTGGCCATCCGCGAAGACCAACACAACCAACGCGCGGTCATGCCCAAGGCTTACGAATTCAATGTGCCTGATCGGCGCTTCGTGCTTGGGCGTTAGCACCAAGCTGGCGCCATGGGTCACCCCCGACAGTGCCGAACCCACGCGATCAAGCATCGTGCCGACATCGCGTTCATTCGACCCTAACGTCGCATCAATCTTTTCACGATCGTCGGTATCAAGGTCGCGCACCTCTAACAGGCCATCGACGAACATCCGCAAACCCATATGGGTCGGGATGCGACCAGCAGAGATATGAGGGCTGTCGAGCAAGCCCAGATACTCCAGATCCTGCATCACATTGCGGATCGTGGCGGCGCTGACCTTTTCTTCCATCGTGCGGGTCAGGGTGCGCGAACCGACCGGGCCACCAGTCTCTAGATAGCCTTCAACCACGCGGCGGAACACTTCCCGGCTTCGCGCGTTCATCTCGTTAAGAATGTTCGGCCCATCGTTCACCGGAACCATCTCCTTGGTGCTCTGCCATTAAAGACCAAGCGTTAGCGGCGTCAATCGGGCTTGCATCATGCCGCCCGTCATGTGAGCAAGTCAGCAACAAAGCGAAAGGACTATCTGATGCGCCCCTCTGGCCGTGATGTAAGCGAAATGCGCCCGATTTCAATTGAAACAGGCGTAACTAAACATGCCGAAGGGTCGTGCCTGATCAAGATCGGCGACACGCATGTGCTGTGTACTGCCTCTCTTGAAGCGCGCGTTCCGCCGTTCATGAAGAACAGCGGCCTAGGCTGGGTGACGGCAGAATACGGCATGCTGCCGCGTTCGACAGGATCGCGGATGCGCCGCGAAGCGACGGCTGGCAAGCAAGGTGGCCGGACGGTTGAAATTCAGCGCCTGATTGGCCGCTCCCTTCGTGCCGGTGTTGACCGCGTTGCCATGGGCGAACGTCAGATCACCGTTGACTGTGACGTTATTCAGGCCGACGGCGGCACCCGCTGCGCCTCGATCACCGGTGGCTGGGTCGCGCTGCGTTTGGCTGTGAACAAACTGATGAAGGCGGGCGACATTATTTCCGACCCGCTGGTTGATCCTGTGGCGGCTGTGTCCTGTGGTATCTATGCAGGCCAGCCCGTGCTTGATCTGGATTATCCCGAAGATAGCGTTGCAGGCGTCGATGGTAACTTTGTCATGACCGGCACTGGCCGCATGATTGAGGTTCAGATGTCCGCCGAGGGCGCAACCTATTCCCGTTCGGAAATGGACGAACTGCTGACTTTGGCCGAAAAAGGCGTGGCCGAATTGGTTGCCGCCCAAAAAGCAGCCGTGGAGGGCTAAATGCGCAAGTTCGACGGAGATACCCTGCTGGTCGCGACCCACAACAAGGGCAAGCTAGAGGAGATTTCGCATCTTCTTAAGCCTTTCGGCATCTCCGTCACCTCTGCGGGGGACCTTGGCCTGGACGAGCCTGAGGAAACCGAAACTACATTCGTCGGCAACGCCCGGATCAAGGCGCACACTGCGGCGAAGGCCACCGGCCTTCCCGCACTTGCCGACGACAGCGGGATCGAAATTGACGGTCTTGATGGCGCACCCGGTGTTTACACGGCGGATTGGGCCGAAACCCCCGACGGGCGCGATTTCGTGATGGCAATGACCAACACTTGGAACAAACTGGAAGAGGCGAACGCCCCCTTCCCGCGCACCGGCCGGTTTTGCTGTACCTTCGTTTTGGCCTGGCCTGATGGTCATGACGAAGTTTTCGAAGGTCACGTAGATGGCCAAATCGTTTGGCCGATGCAGGGCAAACAGGGCCACGGCTATGACCCAATTTTCCGTCCCGACGGATACACGGTGACCTTCGGCCAGATGGACTGGGCCGAAAAGAACCGCATCAGCCACCGCGCAAATGCGTTTGAAAAACTTGTGAGGCTCTTTGAAAGTTGACGATTGGCAAAACGGCGGCTTCGGCCTTTATCTTCATTGGCCGTTCTGTCAGGCGAAATGCCCTTATTGCGACTTCAACTCTCATGTTTCCGCGCTGATTGATCAGGATCGCTGGAAAAACGCCTATCTTTCCGAAATTGCCCGTGTTGGCGCTCAAACGCAGGGCCGCGTGCTGAACACCGTATTTTTCGGTGGCGGCACACCCAGCATGATGGAACCTTCGCTTGTCGCTGCGATCATCGAAAAGATCCGCGCGACATGGCCCACCTCCAACGACATGGAAGTGACCTTAGAGGCAAACCCAACTTCGGTCGAAGCCGGTCGGTTTCAGGGCTATCGCGATGCGGGCGTTAACCGCATTTCGATGGGCGTTCAGGCGCTAAACGATAATGACTTGCGGCGTTTGGGACGACTACACAGCGTCGCAGAGGCCCGCGCGGCCTTTGACATCGCGCGTAACACCTTTGACCGCGTCAGTTTCGACCTGATCTATGCCCGCCAAGATCAATCCGCTGATCACTGGCGTGCGGAATTGTCCGAAGCCCTGACCATGGCGATTGACCACCTGTCGCTCTATCAGCTGACGATTGAATCCGGCACCGCATTTGGTGACCGCTATGAGCGCGGCAAACTGCGCGGGCTTCCCGATGACGACAGCGCCGGCGACATGTATTTCATCACCCAAGAGCTTTGCGAAAAGGCGGGTATGCCTGCTTACGAAGTGTCAAATCACGCCCGTCCCGGCTCTGAATCCCGTCACAACAAAATCTACTGGCGGTACGGCGATTATGCTGGCGTTGGCCCCGGTGCCCACGGTCGGGTTACAATTGACGGCAACCGCTATGCCACCGATACGCCATTGCAACCCGGCGCATGGCTGAATTCCGTCGAAAAAACCGGCAGCGGAGAAGCGAATAGCATCGCCCTGCCCTTGAAAGATCAGGTAACGGAATATCTGTTGATGGGGATGCGGCTGATCGATGGGATCAGCCTATCCCGATACGAAAGCCTTGCCAGAAAACCGCTTTGCCATAATAAAATCAATGAGTTAAGTGAAATTGGCGTGGTAGTACATGAAGGCGACAATTTGCGCCCAACCCCCCAAGGCCTCGCGGTTCTGAACGCCGTATTGCGGGAACTTTTGCCGGAGTAGCACGAAAATGCGTATCGTTTGGCTGATTTTGGGGCTTGTCGCTGTCGGTCTGGCGATGATCGGGGCCGTGCTTCCGCTTTTGCCAACAGTTCCGTTCTTGCTTTTGGCCACGTTTTTCTTCGCCCGCTCATCCGAACGGTTGCACAACTGGCTTTTGACACATCCAACTTTCGGGCCACCAATCATCGATTGGCAAGAATCCGGTGCGATCAGTCGACGGGTAAAGTGGATTTCCAGCGCGTCTATAGCCGCGGCATTTGGCCTGTCACTCGCGATGGGTGTCAGGCCAACAATTTTAATGGTTCAAGCTGTAACGCTGTGCGCGGTCGCCGTGTTTATATGGACCCGCCCAGAGGCGTAGCCGTCAAAACCCGGCACAGGTCATCCAAATCTTCCAACGTTTTATAGCTGATCACCAGCTTCCCGGATTCCTGCCCATCCGCGTGATCAATCGCGACTTTCATGCCAAGATTAGCAGACAGGTCATTTTCCAACGCACGGGTATCGGCATCTTTTTCACCAGCAGGCGCCGCGGTACGCGCCTTTGTTGGCTTTGGCCCCTTCGCCAGCTTTTCGGTTTCCCGAACAGAAAGGCCTTTGGCGATCACCTCGCGTGCCAAAGCGGCGGGGTTTTCAGTGGTGATAAGCGCTCGCGCGTGGCCCGCTGAAATCTGCCCTTCTTGCAAATATTCCTGCACCTCTTCCGGCAGCTGAAGCAGACGCATCAAGTTCGCAATGTGGCTGCGGCTTTTGCTCAACGCCTCGGCCAGTTTTTCTTGCGTATGACCAAAACGGTCCATCAACTGGCGATAACCCTGCGCTTCTTCCACCGGATTAAGGTCCGCGCGCTGAATATTCTCGATAATCGCAACTTCCAACACCTCTGTGTCGTCGAGCTCGCGTATAATTACCGGCACTTCGTGAAGTTGCGCCATCTGAGAGGCACGCCAGCGCCGTTCCCCAGCGATAATTTCGAAGGTTTCGGCCTTTCTGCGGTTCTCTCGAACGATCAGCGGCTGAATTACGCCCTTCTCACGGATAGAAGCGGCCAGTTCTTCCAGCGCTTCGGGCGAAAAACGGCGGCGCGGCTGGTCAGGGTTTGGAAACAGCTTTTCAATGGGAACGTTCAAATCGGCGCGGCGCGGCGCGGCGGCATCTGTTTTCTGGCCATCATCAAGGCTGACATCCGCCATAAGCGCGGAAAGTCCCCGGCCAAGACCGCGTTTTTCGGGCTTCTTGCTCATTCTTTAGGTCTCCTCACGCGCTTACGGGCGACGGCAATTTCAAAATCTCTCGGGCCAGGTTGCGATATGCTTCGGCACCGCGCGATGATGGATCGTAATCCAGAACCGGCATCGCATAAGATGGCGCCTCACTTACCCGAACATTTCGCGGAATTACCGTATTAAACACCAAACCACCAAGATATTCGCGCGCATCTTTTTCGACCTGTTGGGACAAGTTGTTGCGTCCATCATACATGGTCAACACAACACCTTCGATTCTAAGGTCCGGATTTGCTGTCTGGCGAAGCTCTCTAATTGTCAGCATAAGCTGCGAAAGCCCCTCCAACGCGAAGAATTCACTTTGCAACGGCACAAGGATGGAATGCGCTGCAACCATCGCATTCACCGTCAACAGGCTAAGCGAAGGTGGGCAATCAATCAGGATGTAATCAAAGCCATAACTGTCCATCGCGGGCTGGCGCAGCGCATCAAACAGCAAAAAGCTTCGTTTTTCGCTGGAAACCATTTGAATGTCGGCAGAGCTTAGATCCGTCGTCGCAGGCGCAATCAAAAGCCCCTCGACATCCGTCGCGCGGATAACTTCGTTTAGCGGCGCTTCGTCCAGCAACAGGTCATATGTTGTGCGCTCTCGCTGGTTGGCCTCAACACCTAGACCTGTCGAGGCGTTACCCTGCGGGTCAAGATCGACGATCAGAACCGTCAAACCTTCGGCGGCCATCGCAGCGGCCAAGTTGATGGTCGTCGTGGTTTTACCCACCCCGCCCTTCTGGTTTGCAACAGCGATGATTTTCGGCCCCTCTGGGCGCGTCGGATCAGACACGGGCAAGACCTCCAACTGTGAGAATGACCGCGTTCGGATCGGTACGGCTTACTGATTTTTGAACGTCAAATCGCCACTTTGCAAGCGCATCGGAGATTTCCTGCTGATGCGTTGCGCCTTTCAGAAAAATGGCGGTGCCTTTGGGTGACAGGTGGCGTTCCGCGAACTCAAACAGCCCAGCAAGCGAGGTTAAAGCGCGCGCGGAAACCACATCAGCGCCTTGCGGATCGGTTTCTTCGATGCGCTTGGCAATCACCTCGGTCGTAACGCCCGTTTCGCGCGCGACTGTTCTAAGGAAGGTCGCCTTTCGCTGATCGCTTTCGACAAGCGTGACTTTCATATCGGGTGCCTTTTCAGCAGCGATTATCGCAATGACCATGCCGGGAAAGCCGCCACCGCTGCCCAGATCAACCCAATGTTTGGCGTCAGTCGGCGCAAGTTCGAAAATCTGAGCGGAATCCTTAAAATGACGGCTCCATGCGTCGTTAAGCGTTGTTTTACTGACCAAATTGATCGCCGGGTTCCATTTTTTCAGCAACGCTTCGTAGGTCTGCAAACGCTCCAATGTTTCACGTGAAACATCCAAGCCCAAGCTATTCGCTTCGCTCATGCGGATTTACGCTCCTTCTGACGCAGCTTCGCCAACAGCAATGTAAGCGCCGCTGGCGTCATCCCATCAACACGGCCGGCTTGGCCCAAGGTGGCCGGGCGAACTCGGCCAAGTTTTAGCTTTAGTTCGTTAGAAAGCCCGCTTAGCGCGTCGTAATCAAAGTCCGCTGGAATGCTTTGCGCCTCGTCCCGCTTCATCGCTGCTACATCTTGCTTCTGCCGCGCGATGTAGTTTGCGTACAATGCATCCCGTTCGACCTGAGAGCGGATTTCTTCGGGAACAGCGGCCAGATCAGGTGCCAACCCAATAATGTCGCCAAAGGTCACATCTGGGAAAGACAACAAATCAAAGCCCGATCGGCGCGTTCCGTCCGCGCTAACCTTGATCCCCGCCTCGCCGACTTGTTTGGGCGTCAGGGATAGTGCGTCGAGTTTCGCACGGGCGTCCGCCATCTTATCCATCTTCGCAGAGAAAATTTCCCCGCGCTCATCCCCGACGCAGCCAAGCTCCATTCCAAGCGGCGTCAGGCGCTGGTCTGCGTTATCCGCCCGAAGGGAAAGCCGGAACTCTGCGCGCGAGGTGAACATCCGGTACGGTTCCGTAACGCCGCGCGTCACAAGATCATCGATCATAACGCCGATGTAGCTGTCAGTGCGGCTGAAAATGACAGGTTCCTGACCTGCGACGTGCTGCGCGGCGTTTAAGCCGGCGACCATACCTTGGGCCGCAGCTTCCTCATATCCTGTGGTTCCGTTGATCTGGCCCGCAAGATATAGGCCCGGAACGTCCTTTAGCTGAAGCGTGGCCAACAGCGCGCGCGGATCGACGTAGTCATATTCAATCGCGTATCCGGGTTGCAGGATCGTCGTATTTTCAAGCCCACGGATCGAATGAACGTAATCTTCCTGCACATCTTCAGGCAGCGAAGTGGAGATGCCATTTGGATAAACCGTGTGGTCATCCAAGCCTTCAGGTTCCAGAAAGATTTGATGAGACGTTTTGTCGGCGAAGCGCACGACCTTATCTTCGATTGACGGGCAATACCGCGGCCCGACCCCGTCAATGTGCCCACCATACATGGCCGAGCGGCCAAGGTTATCGCGGATGATATCGTGTGTTTTTTCGTTGGTATGGGTAATCCCACAGGAAATTTGCTGCGCGAATGGCGTCGTCGACATAAATGAAAACAGCACTGGATCATCGTCGCCGGGCTGGCTTTCAAGACCTTCCCAATCAATCGTGCGCCCATCAAGACGCGGCGGTGTACCTGTTTTCAAGCGGCCAAGCGGCAGGCCGAAGCTATCAATCCGTTCCGCCAATTTGACAGAAGGCTTGTCGCCCATACGGCCCCCGGGGCGCTGGACATCACCGATATGAATAACGCCGCGCAGAAATGTGCCCGTGGTCAGAACAACCGCACCAGAGTGAAGCTCGGATCCGTCGGCCAATACGACCCCAGAAACGGTTTTTCCCTTTAAAATAAGGTCTGTCGCCTCCCCCTCCACCACGGTAAGGTTTGGGGTCGCTTCGATAAACGACAGCATCGTTTCGCGGTAAATCTTACGATCTGCCTGCGCACGCGGGCCTTGAACCGCAGGGCCTTTACGCCGATTCAGCAGCCGGAATTGAATACCAGCACGATCAGCAACCTTACCCATAAGGCCGTCCATTGCGTCGACTTCCCGGACCAGATGCCCTTTGCCAAGCCCACCAATCGCTGGGTTGCAGGACATAACGCCGATGCCCGAACGTTTCAGCGTGACCAAAGCAGTACGCGCGCCAAGCCGGGCCGCAGCGTGCGCTGCGTCCGCTCCGGCGTGGCCGCCGCCGATCACCACAACATCAAAGTCGCGATGTTTCACGTGAAACACTCCTTACTTACCAAGACAGAAACTAGCGAAAATCTCATCCAGGATATGCTCTACATCCACACGCCCCACGAGGGAATCGAGGGAACGGATGGCAGTGCGAAGCTCTTCCGCGGCAAGCTCCGCGCTGTCTGCCCCCCTCAATACCTGATTCCGTGCCGTCGCAATAGAGGCCAGTGATCTAACAATCGCCACCCTGTGGCGTTCGCGCGTCGCTGTCACCGCGCGGGCGGCTTGGGTTTCAAGATGCGATGTAATATCGGCAATCAGCTGCGCAACCCCCGCACCCGTCTTGCCAGAAACTGCGCGGGCAGCGGTGCCTGAAAGATCGGCTTTTCCTTGAACGACAATGTCTTCGGGCGCTGGTTCAAGGCCCAGATCATCGCTGCCATCGCCCAGCAAAAACACGCGAAGGTCTGCGCCCGCTGCGCGTTCTTTCGCGCGGTCAATTCCGATGCCTTCAACAACATCCGCGGTTTCGCGCAATCCGGCGGTGTCCAAGACCGTTACCGGAAGGCCACCAAGGTCCATCCGAACTTCGATAACATCGCGCGTCGTGCCCGCATATTCCGAGGTGATCGCCGCCTCGCGACCAGCTAACGCATTCAAAAGAGTGGACTTTCCAGCGTTCGGTGGGCCGACAATCGCCACCTCAAACCCTTCTCGGATGCGTTCAGCGGCAGACACACCGGCTGCTTCGCGCTGCAAATCCGATTCTACACGGTCCAGAAGCTCCAAAACCTCGGGCGAGACGTCGACGGGAACGTCTTCGTCGGCAAAATCTATCGTCGCCTCGATCAGAGCGGCCGCGCGAATAAGGTCAGATCGCCAGGATTCAGCCCGTTGGCCAATGGCGCCGGATAAAACACGCAGGGCCTGTCGCCTCTGCGCCTCAGTCTCGGCTTCGATAAGATCGGAAAGACCCTCAACTTGGGCCAGATCCAAGCGTTCGTTTTCCAAAGCGCGGCGGGTAAATTCGCCCGGTTCCGCAAGGCGCAACCCGTCAACGTCGGACAGGGCGCGCAAAACGGCGGTAACGGTGGCCGGGCTGCCATGGGTGTGCAGCTCTACGACCTCTTCGCCGGTAAAGCTTGCGCCACTTTCAAACCAAAGGATCAGCGCCTCGTCCAACAGCGTGCCGTCAGCGGAATGCAGATTTCGTAATCCGGCCATACGCGGTTTCGGCAACGACGCCCCGAAAGACGCCACAGCCGTTTTCGCATCCGGCCCGGATATCCGAATGACGGCTACACCGGCTTTGCCGCGCGCCGTAGCGAGAGCATAAATGGTATCCACCGACATTTTCCCAACGGAAGAACGTTAGCTGTTCATTGAATCGAAGAATTCGGAGTTCGTCTTCGTCTGCTTCAACTTCGAAATCAAGAACTCGATCGCGTCTGTCGTGCCCATCGGGTTCAGAATCCGGCGCAGCAAGAATGTCTTTTGCAGATCAGCCTTATCAACCAACAGATCCTCTTTCCGTGTGCCGGATTTAAGAATGTCCATCGCTGGGAAGACGCGCTTGTCAGCAACCTTACGATCAAGAACGATTTCGCTGTTACCCGTACCTTTGAATTCTTCAAAGATGACTTCGTCCATCCGGCTCCCGGTGTCGATCAACGCCGTTGCGATGATGGTCAGGCTGCCGCCCTCTTCGATGTTTCGGGCTGCACCAAAGAAACGCTTGGGGCGTTGCAATGCGTTTGCGTCCACACCACCGGTCAAAACCTTACCCGAGGATGGAACCACGGTATTGAAGGCACGACCAAGTCTTGTGATCGAGTCGAGAAGGATAACAACATCTCGTTTGTGTTCGACCAAACGCTTGGCTTTTTCAATAACCATTTCCGACACGGCAACGTGGCGCGTCGCAGGTTCATCAAAGGTCGAGGAGATAACCTCACCCTTAACGGAACGCTGCATATCGGTCACTTCTTCCGGGCGTTCATCGATCAGCAGAACGATCAGATAACACTCTGGGTGGTTCTGCTCGATCGAGTTGGCGATATTTTGCAGCAGCACGGTTTTACCTGTGCGCGGCGGCGCCACGATTAGCGAACGCTGGCCCTTACCGATGGGCGCAACCAGATCAATAATCCGTGCTGAACGGTCTTTGACTGTCGGGTCTTCGACTTCCATTTTCAGACGCTCATCGGGGTACAGCGGCGTCAGGTTGTCGAAGTTGATTTTGTGGCGGGCTTTCTCTGGATCTTCGAAGTTGATCTGAGAAACCTTGGTGATCGCGAAATAACGCTCATTCTCGCGCGGGGCCTGCATGACGCCTTCGACGGTGTCACCGGTACGCAGCGAATGTTGACGGATCATGTCAGGTGATACGTAAATATCATCTGGGCCCGGCAGATAGTTCGCTTCGGGCGAACGCAGGAAACCGAACCCGTCTTGCAGAACCTCAAGAACGCCATCACCGGAAATTTCCCAGCCTTCTTCGGCGCGCTCTTTGAGGATGGAGAACATCATGTCCCCCTTGCGCATCGTCGAGGCGTTCTCGATCTCCAGCTCTTCCGCCATAGACAGCAAGTCTTTGGGGCTTTTCGCTTTAAGATCGGATAGATTCAGACGTTCTTCGGTCATGGGAATGGGAACTACACTTTGGCCTTTCGCAACGAAGCGATCAGGTCTGTCAAGAATGGGAAGATCAAGGGCAGGACTGCCCGTTAAGCGATCACATAAGGGCTCAACCCACGCGAGTCAACGAAATCAGAACTTAACGATCACTGAGACAACGATAACAAGCATCAAAATCGTCGGAACTTCGTTCATCAGCCGGTATTGTCTGCCTGTCAGGGTGTTGGCCCCTGCAACGAATTCCTTACGCCGACGTCCAAGCCAATGATGGAACCAAGTCATCCCAAGCACGCTTGCGCCCTTCGTGTAGGGCCACACAGCGGACCAATCGACAATTCCCGGGGTGAAGGCCAACGCAAGCCCAAAGACCCACACAGCGATCATCGATGGGTTCATGATGAACCGCAGCAGTTTGTATTCCATCGTTTGGAACAGAGCATCGGTGTCTGACCCGGTTTCCACCCTTTCGACGTGATAGACGAAAAGCCTGGGAAGATAGAACAGCCCTGCCATCCAGGTCAGAACAGCGATGACATGAAGGGACTTCGTCCAAGGATAAGCGCTGGCCAGAAAATCGCCCATGTTGAAATCTTATCCCTGTGCTGTGTTTCGGGCTCCCTTCTAAAATAATAAAAGAAAAAAAGAAAAGATGATGATGATGTAGGGGCTGGGGATAATGGGGATTATTTTTAGGTCCACGAAAAAATCCACAGGAAACCGCGGATGTGGATAACAGTGTTGAGAAAAGCCGGATTTCTTCTGAGCAATATTATTATCAATAAAATACAATAACTTAAATAATGTAATTTCCGTGTCAGCCTGTTAACTATTCTGGAAGCAGCGGACGGTATTCAGAGTTTTCCCGCGTTTCAGATTCCTCTTTTCCTCATGGGATGAATTGTGTGTCTTGCTTGACAAACCGCCCCCGAAATTCCCAAGTCGGCGAAAACATCCACTTGCCCACAAAACCACACGCAGGTTCTTAGCCGGGTCATCCACAGGTTAATCAACATGTCCCAGCCCATCATCCTTGCTTCATCGTCCGAAATTCGGCAGCAGATGCTGCGCCAAGCTGGCGTCGAATTTGAGGTTCTGCCGTCCAGAATTGACGAAGAAGCGATCCGCGCGGCGCTTGAAGCCGAAGAGGCAAACCCACGCGACATCGCCGACGCGCTGGCCGAGTTTAAGGCACGCAAGATCGCCGACAAGTTCCCAGACCGAATGGTTATCGGCTGCGATCAGGTGTTAGAGCTGAAGGGTAAGGTGATGTCCAAACCCACCGACCTTGACCAAGCGCGCGTTCAGCTGCGGCAATTGCGGGCAAATCGGCACAAGTTGCTGTCTGCCGCTGTTATCTATGACGAAGGAAAGCCCGTTTGGCGCCATGTCGGCGAAGTCCGCCTGACCATGCGCCCGTTTTCAGATAGCTATATGGAAGATTACTTGGCCCGAAATTGGGAAAGTGTGCAGCATTCTGTCGGCTGCTATAAGCTGGAAGAAGAAGGTGTTCGCCTCTTCTCTCGGGTAGAGGGTGATTATTTCACAGTGCTTGGTTTGCCGCTTCTTGAACTTTTATCTTATCTAACAATGCGTGGAAAAGTGCAGGCATGAGTAATAAAATTCCACTCGCGGGCGTTATTGGCTCCCCCATCGCTCACTCCGCATCGCCGCGCCTTCATAACTATTGGCTGAAGAAATACGGCATACCGGGCTTCTATGTTCCGATGGATATCGACCATTCGGACCTTAAGGACGCGCTTAAGATGATGCCGAAGTTGGGCTTTGTCGGGGTAAACGTCACGATCCCGCATAAAGAAACCGTGTTGGCCTTGGCTGATGTTGTCAGCGACCGGGCCGCACTGATCGGGGCTGCGAACACGCTGATCTTTCGTCAAGACGGTAAGCTTTATGCAGACAATACAGATGGTTACGGGTTCGTCGAAAACATCCGCCAAGGCGCACCGGGTTGGGATCCCGCTGCTGGACCAGCCGCTGTGTTGGGTGCCGGGGGCGCTGCGCGCGCGGTTATCGCGTCATTTGTCGAAATCGGCGTGACGGAAATTCGTCTGTCAAACCGCACCCGCGCGCGGGCCGATGTTTTGCGCGCAGAGTTTGGCCCCAAGATAAGCGTTTATGACTGGGCGCAGGCTGGCAATATGCTGGAAGGGGCCACAACGGTTGTGAACACCACGTCGTTGGGGATGGCCGGAAAGTCAGATTTCCGGATTTCGCTTGATGCGCTGTCGCCCGACGCCGTCGCGACCGACATTGTGTATAACCCTCTGCGCACCAAGTTTCTGGAAGAAGCCGAGGCCAAGGGATGCACTACCGTTGATGGGCTGGGCATGTTGTTGCACCAAGCCGCGCCCGGCTTTGAACGTTGGTTTGGCCACCGCCCAGAAGTTGACGACCAGACACGCTCTGTCGTTTTGGGGGTCTAATGCCATTCTGTATCGGTTTGACCGGCTCGATCGGTATGGGGAAATCGACTACGGCTAAGATGTTCGGCCAAGCCGACCTTCCTGTGTGGGATGCCGATGCAGCGGTTCACCGGCTTTATGCGATTGGCGGTGCTGCCGTTTCGGAAATCGAAAAACTGCATCCTGCCGCCATTGTTGATGGCGCTGTCAATCGCGATGCTTTGAAAACATGGATCGCCAACGACAAATCCGCGCTGCGTCAGATTGAGGCCGTTGTTCATCCGCTTGTTGCCGCGGATCGGGCTGCTTTCATCGCGGATCATCGCGATGCAGATATTCTGGTTCTGGATATTCCGCTGTTGTTCGAAACAGGCGGTGACAAAGCCGTGGATGCCATCGTTGTCGTTTCCGCCCCGGCCGAGGTTCAGCGCAAGCGCGTGCTGGATCGCCCAGGGATGAGCGAAGTCCAATTCGATACCATTCTTGCCAAACAGACACCAGATGCGGAAAAACGCGCGCGCGCGGATTATGTGATTGAAACGCTAACGCTTGAAGGCGCAGAAGCTGCGGTTCATTCTGTGATTGCGGATATTCGGGAAAAACTGGCCAATGCGTGAAATCGTTCTTGATACAGAGACAACCGGCTTTGAGCCCGAGCAAGGCGACCGGATTGTCGAAATCGGCGCGGTTGAACTGTGGAACCACCTGCCGACCGGCAACACCTACCACCAATACATCAACCCCGAACGTTCGATGCCTAAAGAAGCGTTTGAGGTGCACGGCCTTGGCGATGATTTCCTGCGTGACAAGCCTGTGTTCAGTCAGATCGGGCAAGCGTTCTTAGATTTTGTAGGTGACTCGAAGATGGTCATCCACAACGCGGCGTTCGATATGAAATTCCTGAACGCTGAACTTGGCTGGATGGGTTTGCCGACGCTTCCGTGGGAACAGGCGCTTGATACATTGGCAATCGCGCGCAAACGGTTTCCGGGTTCTCCGGCGTCGCTTGACGCATTGTGCCGTCGTTTTGGAATCGACAATACATCACGTACCTTGCACGGCGCGTTGCTCGATTCCGAGATTTTGGCAGAAGTGTATCTGGAGCTTGTCGGCGGTCGCCAACCCGATTTCGGGCTAAGCGGGCAAAGCAGTCAGGCCAGTAATACAGGCGTTCAAGTCGATGATTGGCGCCCCAAACCCCGGCCAACGCCCCTGCCCTCGCGCCTGACCGAGGAAGAGGCCACCGCCCACGCTGCTTTCGTCGAAAACATGGGCGATGGCGCGCTTTGGAAAAAGCTAAGCTAGGCTTAGTTTGTAGGCTGGCTGGCCGCCTGCGCTTCGGCGCGGCGAGCGATTTCTTGGCGATACAGGGCCACAAAATCCACCATTTCCAGATTCAGCGGCGGGAAGCCACCGTCGCGGGTCACATCGCTTACGATGCGGCGCACAAACGGGAACAGCATCCGTGGGCATTCGATCAACAAGAAGGGGTGAAGCTGTTCTTCTGGAACGTTTTCAACCGTGAAAATGCCAGCGTATTCCAACTCTAGCAGGAACAGAGGCGACTTGTCGGCTTTGTTGTCCGAGCGAACGGTGAACTTCGCGATGATTTCGTACTGATTGTCAGCAGGGCGCTTTTTGGCATCAAGTGCGACTTGCACCTGCACCTCGGGGGATACTTCGCCTTGAACGCCTTTCTGCATCAGCAGGTTTTCAAAGGACAGATCACGAATGAATTGACCCAGAATTTGCATCTTGGGTTGTACAGGCGCTGTAGCCTGCGCGCCAGTTTCGGCAGTTTCGGTCATTTTATGCTCCTGAAAAGAACCTGAACTTTGAGTGGTGCTTAACAGGAAGCCGGAACTGCCTCAATGCTGTGTCCAACCTGAGGGGCCGCGTGGCGCCGTGTTTTCTTTGCTGACCTCTTCATATTCGCCGTCGATCACGTCATTTGCCTGCTGCGGGCCGCGATGATGCGTTGTTGGGCCTGTGGAAAAGCTTTGAACATTTACGCGCGACTTAATCCGTTTGTACGCGGCAGAGCGAAATCCGGGGATCAGCAAAAGAAACCCAAGCGTGTCGGTGAAAAAACCCGGTGTCAGCAACAACGCGCCCGCAAAAAGGATCATCGCGCCATGGGCCAAGGGCTCTGTCGGGTCGCGCAATTCGTTGAAGGACGATCGTATCTGCCCCATGGCCAGCGCCCCCTGATTTCGCATCAGTGATGTGCCCAAAAGTGCGGTCAGAATGACGATCAACAATGTTGGCCAAAGGCCTATCAAACCGCCAACCTGAATGAACAACGCGATCTCAATTAACGGAACAGCTAGAAAAAGCACAAAAAGCCACATGGCAAACCCTCTTATCCTTGGGGGTCGCTGGTGGACTTGATTGACCCCGTGCCTTACATATGTGCGTTGTAGACATGTTACCAACCCCCGAAGCAATGAGGATCATATGAACGGCGCCATCATCCAACTTCTGGTTCTGGCCGGTATTGCAGTATTTTTGATCCTGCGGCTCCGCTCTGTGCTTGGCACGCGTGAAGGTTTTGAAAAGCCCCGCGCCCCGATGCAAGGCGCTTCGGACGCGGGTAAAAATGGCCGACGCGACTTCGAGGTGATCGAAGGCGGGCCAGATTCCGACATTACAGATCACGTCGAAGACGGGTCAGATGCTGCAAAAGCATTGGCCGCGATGAAGGTCGCAGAGCCAAGCTTTAACGTCAGTGAATTCCTGTCTGGCGCACGCGGCGCTTATGAAATGATCCTGATGGCGTTCGAAAGCGGCGACATCTCCGAAGTTGAATCCTTCCTTGCGCCCGACGTGTTGGAAAGTTTCCGCCAAGGGATCGCGCTGCGCGAAGAACGGGGCCTGACGATCGAGGCGAACTTCGTTGGCGTGCGTGAACTGGTGCTGCAAGAGGCCAGCTTCCAACCTGACACAGGCATCGGCGAACTTTCGGTGAAATTTGTGGGCGAGCTGACGTCGGTTGTACGTGATGCCGCTGGCGAAATTGTCGAAGGCAGCCCGACAGAGATTAAGCGCCAGCGCGATGTCTGGACCTTTGCCCGGACAATGGGGTCCAACGACCCCAACTGGCAGCTGGTGGCCACGGGGGAATGATCCGTGGCCTAAGGGCCGTAGCCGCCGCGGCGGCCCTTGCCGTAAGCGGTGCAAATTTCGCATCCGGCGCCTCGGCAGAGATTTTGCGTTTCGAAGACCTGGATGGGTGGGCGGATGATGACCATCAGGCCGCCCTTTCCGTTTTTCTGGAAACCTGCGCCGATCTGAAATCGCCCGACTGGGCGCCGATCTGTTCCCTTGCCCAAAGCCAACCCAACGCCCGCACTTTCTTTGAGCTGTTCTTTCGCCCGGTTCTTATCGGTGGTGAAGCTCCGGCCTTGTTCACAGGCTATTTCGAACCTGAGCTTAACGGCGCGCTTCGCCCCTCTGCCCGCTTTCGCTTTCCGCTTTATCGCAAACCGCCCGAGCTTCAGGACGGGGTTCAATGGAATTCCCGCGCCGAGATTGAAAACGAAGGTTTGCTAAGTGATCGAGGTTTGGAAATTGCATGGGTCGACGACCCGGTAGAGGTCTTCTTTCTGCAAATCCAAGGGTCAGGCCGTGTGCGATTGCCCGATGGCAGTGCGTTGCGTGTTGGTTATGGCGGCGCGAATGGGCACAAATACCGGTCCATCGGCGCGGAACTTGTGCGCCGCGGCATCTATGAACGTCATCAGGTGTCTGCTCAGGTGATCCGCAATTGGGTGCGCCGCAACCCAGAGGCCGGGCGCGAATTGTTGCAACACAACCCATCCTACGTTTTCTTTCGCGAAGTTGGCCATGTACCCGCTGAAAAAGGCCCGCTTGGCGCGATGAACCGTTCGATCACCACACTACGGACCGTCGCGGTTGATCCTGCGTATACGCCGCTTGGTGCGCCTGTTTGGATCGAAAAAGGCGGGCGCGGGCCATTGCGCCGGCTGATGATCGCGCAGGACACTGGGTCCGCGATCAAGGGCGCACAACGCGCAGATATATTCTTTGGCACGGGGGATGAAGCTGGCCGAGATGCAGGGCGCGTTCGCGACCCCGGTCGGATGGTCGTTTTGCTGCCCATCGAACAGGCCTTCGACTTAGTGCCGGAGGGTTAAGCCATGCGCCGCCGCCCACCCCGCGGGTTAAGCCCCGAAGAAAATGCGCTTTGGCAGAAGGTGACGGAAACGGCCGTGCCGATGCATGCCGATCACCCCAAAAAGCCGAAATTGGATGAAAGTTCGGTTAAGCCCAAGCCAAAACCCAAACCGAAAACACGGACAGAGATTTCGGGCTTTCGTTTGGGTCAAAAGGCCGCCGATCATCCCCTGCCCCATGACCTTGCCCTTGGCCCGGCCGAGGCGCTGGGCCGTGCCCCTGTGCATATGGATCGTAAAAGTTACGGCCGGATGAAACGCGGCAAGCTTTCGCCCGAAGGCCGGATCGACCTTCATGGAATGACCTTGTCACAGGCGCACCCCGCGCTGACGTCGTTCATTCTGCAATCACATGCGGCGGGTAAGCGGTTGGTGCTTGTCATCACCGGCAAAGGAAAGCGCGGCGAAGATACCGGCCCCATGCCAGTGCGCCGTGGAATTTTGAAACATCAGGTGCCTCATTGGCTTAACTCTCCGCCGCTGGGGTCCGTCGTGCTGCAGGTTTCGCCCGCCCACCAAAAACATGGCGGCGGCGGCGCCTATTACGTGTATCTGCGCCGTCAGCGTTAGGCTTACTCGGCCAGAACAGAGATCGGTGACAGCACGACCTTCGTTGCCTCTTGTACCGTCAGAACGGTGCCCTGCAACAACCCGAGCCGGCCAGAGGTGTCCCCCCGGAACAACGCATCAATCCCCGGTAAGCTGGCGAGCAGGTTGATCAATGCGGGCGAATTGCCAACGGTGAAATGGCCAAGATCAGTCGCCTTGGTGAACTCGGTCACATCAAAAATCGTTACGTCGATGTCGGCCACCTGATCGATGCTTT
Organism: Actibacterium lipolyticum; assembly: GCF_900184935.1. GTDB lineage: Bacteria > Pseudomonadota > Alphaproteobacteria > Rhodobacterales > Rhodobacteraceae > Actibacterium_A > Actibacterium_A lipolyticum. The sequence continues at coordinate 1,621,113 of NZ_FXYE01000002.1, forward strand.
CAACGTTGCCCAGCCTGTTACTTTCCCCAGATAACCGTGCCGAAAGCGCCAGCGCCCTATCGCGCTGCGATACGAAAATGACGAAAGGTTGCGGCAGTTGCCCGATACGCGTGGCCTGAGAGCGAAACACATCAATGTCGATATCCGGTGACAGCAGCACGACGGCATCAACAGAACGGCGAAGCTCCGCCGGGGATCTGATCGCCATCTGGCGCATCGATTCCATGCTTAGCTGCGCGCCCATGGAATGCGCAATCAACAGCACCGATTCAGCACCAGCCGCGCGAACATCGCGCAACAATTGCTCTAACCCGTCGCGGGCAAATAGCGCGCTATCACGGTCATAGGCATATCCGACGGCACTTCCGCGTGATGGCCAGGCATAATGGATTGCAACGCCATCCAGTTCAAAATCATGTTCCAGCTGCGCGGTTCTAAAGACACCTTCGGCGAAGTTATTGTTGAACCCATGCACGAAAATCACAGCCTCGCGCGCGCCCTTGGGTTTGCTGCGAAAGGTTTGCGCCAGTGTTTTTCGAAACGTGTCTGCGTTGGGAAAGTTGGTGACGTCCGCAATTGCAAAGCTTTCCGCAGGGTCGGGCCGTCCTTCGGCCACTTCGACTTTTCCCACTTGGTGTTCTGGTGGGATGGCCACGGAAATACGCCCGAACGACGAAGAGGATGACCGTTCTATACCCAGCCCAACCGTAACATCCGGCGTCCGGGTCGAGGCATAGTAAACATCAACCACCTCGCCCACGTTGGCAGCCTCAGGAACAAGGATAAGGCTGGGCCGCGGTGTGCAGGCGGCCAGTGCGACAAGTGCAAAAACGAGGAATTTGAAAGAGGACATGGCCGCTGTTTCGAAAATGGTTTCGGGCGAAGTGTTACGTAAACATCTTCGCCCTTACCAGCGTTCGTTACAGCACGTATCGGCTCATATCTGCTGATTTCAGCAGTTCACCAAGGTTGGCGTCTACGAATTCGGCGTTTACCGTCACCGTGTCGCCGGAACGATCCGGCGCGGTAAAGCTGAGCTCTTCGAAGACACGTTCCATCACGGTGTAAAGGCGCCGCGCGCCGATGTTTTCGATGGTCTGGTTCACATCTGCTGCGATCTTGGCCAAGGCCGCGATGCCGTCGTCGGTAAAGCTGACGACAACTTCTTCGGTGTTCATAAGCGCCGTGTATTGCCGGGTCAGCGCATTGTCGGTTTCCGTCAAAATGCGCACGAAGTCGCCTTCGGTAAGTGCGCGCAACTCAACCCGAATGGGCAAGCGACCCTGAAGTTCCGGCAACAAATCAGACGGTTTGGCGATGTGGAACGCACCAGAGGCGATGAACAGGATGTGGTCGGTTTTCACGGGCCCGTATTTTGTGGATACGGTGGTGCCTTCGATCAGGGGCAGCAAATCGCGCTGTACGCCTTCGCGTGAAACATCGGCACCACGCGCATCGGCGCGGGCACAGACCTTATCGATTTCATCCAAGAACACGATGCCGTTTTCCTGAACTGCTTCCAAAGCGGCGCGGTTGACGGTTTCGTCGTCCAGAATTTTGTCTGCCTCTTCGCCGATCAACAACTCATAGCTTTCCGCGACGGTCATTTTGCGCTTAACGGTGCGCCCGCCAAAGGCTTTGCCGAAGATATCGCCAAGGTTCATCATGCCCATGTTCTGGCCGGGCTGCTGACCTGGAAGGTCGATCATCGGCATCGGGCTTGATGTATCCGCGACCTCTAATTCGATCACGGTGTCGTCCAGTTCGCCGCGCTTCAGCTTGCCACGGAACATTTCGCGGGTTTGTTCGCGGGCGTCGGTGCCGGCGATGGCTTCGATAACACGTTCTTCGGCGGCTTCATGGGCGGCGGCTTTAACATCTTCGCGCATGTATTCGCGGGTCTGTGCGATGGCGCTGTCCACCAGATCGCGCACGATCTGTTCCACATCACGGCCGACATAGCCGACTTCGGTGAACTTCGTCGCCTCAACCTTGATGAAAGGCGCACGGGCCAGTTTCGCCAAACGGCGGCTGATTTCGGTTTTACCCACGCCAGTGGGGCCGATCATCAGGATGTTCTTTGGATACACCTCGTCACGCAGATCAGCGCCAAGCTGTTTGCGGCGCCAGCGGTTGCGAAGGGCCACGGCCACAGCGCGCTTGGCGTCCTTTTGGCCGATGATGAAACGGTCAAGTTCCGAAACGATTTCACGGGGGGTCAGGTCGGTCATTTGGCGATCTTCTCTACCGTCAGGTTACCATTGGTATAAACACAAATATCGGCGGCAATCGCCATGGCCTTACGCGCCACATCTTCGGCGGAAAGGTCCGTTTCCAGAAGGCCACGCGCGGCGGCCAACGCGAAGTTCCCGCCTGATCCGATGGCGGCCACGTCATGTTCCGGTTCCAGAACATCGCCCGCACCGGTGATCACATAAATCGCTTCGCCATCCGAAACGATCAGCATCGCCTCTAGCTTTTGCAGGTATTTGTCGGTGCGCCAATCTTTGGCCAGCTCTACCGCGGCGCGCTGAAGTTGGCCGGGCGTGGCCTCCAACTTGACTTCAAGCCGCTCCAACAGGGTGAACGCATCTGCGGTGGATCCGGCGAACCCGGCCACAACGTCATACCCACCGGGCGACAAACGGCGCACCTTGCGGGCGGTGCCCTTAATTACGGTTTGGCCAAGGCTGACTTGTCCGTCACCGGCAATCACCACCTCGCCGCCGCGCTTTACACCTAAAATCGTGGTGCCGTGCCAGCCGGGAAAATCACTCTCTGCCATCGGGGCCTCCTTACTCTTCAACGATATATGGCCGCGCGATCCGCTGGGGACAAGCGGCGCATGAAAAAGGGGCGCCGAAGCGCCCCGATTTCGGTCATTCAACCGACATTTAGATGGATTCTTCGATCCAGCTTTGCAGAGCCGCCTTGGGGGCTGCGCCGATTTTGTTGGAAACCACTTCGCCGCCTTTGAACAGGAACAGCGCAGGAATGCCGCGCACACCCATCTGGGCCGGGCTGTTTGGGTTTTCGTCAACGTTCACTTTGACGATCTTAACTTTACCGTCCATTTCGGCGGAAAGTTCTTCAAGCGCTGGGCCGATCTGCTTACAGGGGCCGCACCACTCTGCCCAGAAATCCACCACTACGGGGATGTCAGAGGCCTTAACTTCTGCGTCGAACGTGGCATCGGTGACAGCAACAGTTGCCATGATTGTTCTCCTTGGCGTGTCTTGGGTTGCTTGGAACCTATGGAGCCACCCCACCCCCGTCAAGATGTCGTTGCGCGACCAAGTGCCTGAGCAACAAGTTGTGATGGCAGCGGCATCAAGGTTGCGGTGCGTGTCCACAGGATGGCGGTTTCCACGGTTTTATTAGGGAAAACTGCCGAAAGCGCGGCGGCGTAGGCCCCCATTTGGCGCAATAACCCGTCAGGAACGTCGTTGGCAGTATCAGGAACCATGGCGTTTGATTTGTAATCCACGGCCAGCACGCGCCCCTCTTCGATGATCAAACGGTCGATGGTGCCATGAAGAGGCTGACCGCCAAGATCTGGCAATGTGGCGGTCACATCGACCTCGGCCAAGGCGTCTGCCGTAAACAGATGGGCAAGTGCGGGTGCGGTCAAAACAGTCTCTGTTTCAGCCAAAAGCGCGGCAATTTCATTCGGTGTTGGGCCTTCATCCCCAGACAACAGGCTTTGCGAAACGTCGGCCCATTCGCTGCGATCATACGTCGGAAGATGTTCCAGCAATAGGTGAAGGCGCGTCCCGCGCAGCTTTGCGGCTTCTTCGTCCAGCCCCGCCCCGTCGCCGGGTAGGATTTTTGCACCGCCAAGATCAGACGGTGAAAGTGCGGGCGCCTCTTTTTCAGGTGTCACGGCGCGCGCCCTTGCCCAATCGGGAACAGACGGCGGCGGTGTGACGACGACGGGCGCTTCGGTAAGTTCGCCCGCGGACCAATCGCCGGTTTGCACACGTTTGCCCATGCCAAAACCAAAATCGTGATCCTCGGCCCCTGCCCGCTCCATCCCTCCGGCGATGCGTTCGTACCAGCTTTCACCTTTGGCCAGATCGCCCGCCGCGCAGGTGATCAGCCATTGTTCCGCACGGGTCATCGCGACGTAAAGCAGGCGCTGGCGTTCTTCCTGCTGCTTAACGACAAGTCGTTCGTTCGCAGCCAACACGGGCTTCGCACTTTCGGCTTTGGCGGTTTTCCAAATCGCCATGCCGTCGGGCGTTTCGAAAATCTCATCGTTGATGCGGATGTCGCGCTTTCCGGTGTCGGGCAGAATAACGATCGGTGCCTCCAACCCCTTGGAGCCGTGGACGGTCATCACCCGGATACGGTCGCCAGCACTATCAAGCTGACGCTTAATTTCGACCTCGTCGCTGGACAGCCACGTCAGGAACCCGGTCAGGCTTGGAACCTCCAGCCGTTCATAGGCCAATGCCTGTGACAGCAGCGCGTCAATCCCATCTTCGGCCTCTTCCCCCAGCCGTGCGATCAGTTTTCTCCGCCCGTCATGACGGGTCAGAATGCGTTCGATCAGGTCATAGGGGCGCAGGAAGTCCGCATCGCTGCGCAGGGCATCAAGGGTTTCGAACGTGTCCCCGAACTGGTCTTTCTGTTTGCGCAGCGTTTCCCACAGGTATTTTTCCGCCCGTCCCGCCGCAACGCCATAAATTGCCTTTTCGTCCCAGCCAAACAGCGGCGACCGCAGCGCGCAGGCCAGTGAAAGGCTGTCTTCCGGTGTGGCCAGAAACGACAACAGCGCGTTCAGGTCTTTCACCGCCAATTCGCCACCAACCTTCAGCCGGTCAGCGCCTGCAATTGGCAGGCCCGCGCTTTTACAGGCGCGAATGATTTCGTGAAACAGCGCCGATCGCCGCTGCACAAGGATCAGAAAATCGCCCGCGCGCACCTTTCGCCGTGTTCCCGGGCCATCCTCAAGCGTTTCGCCGTTGCGGATCAGGCGGCCAATTTCGCTGGCAACCCGGTTGGCCAAGCGCACGTTGTGATGTTCGGGCGATGGCGTATCCACTGGGTCGGCCCAGTGCGGCTTTTCAGGATCTTCGGATTTTTCGATCACGGGCCACAGGTCAACCCGGCCAGGCATTTCTGACTTAAAGGCGCGGTGCGTGACCTCATTCCCCAAACCTTGGCGCGCGTGTTCGTGGAACGTGCAGTCCACGGTGCGCAAAACGGCATCGGAAGAGCGGAATGAATATTCAAGAAGCAGCTCTTGCAGTGCGTTAGAGACGTTTTTCAGCCGCTCAGCGAAATGTTCACGCATCCGGTCGAACCCGTCTGGGTCCGCGCCTTGGAACGAATAGATCGATTGCTTTTTGTCACCCACGACGAAGATGGTACGCTCCACATTCGCCCGCGCACCGCGGCCCGATGTGAACTCTTGCGCCAGAAGGTCGATGACCTGCCATTGCACCGGGCTGGTATCCTGCGCCTCGTCCACAAGGATATGGTCGATCCCGCCATCCAGTCGGTACAACACCCATTCGGCAACGCCGGGGTTGGTCAGCAAGTCACGCGCTTTCAGGATCAGATCGTCAAAATCAAGCCACCCGTGGCGCAGCTTGGCGGCCTGATATTGCGGAAGGAATTCAGTGGCGAACTGATGCAGGGCCAAGGATTTTTCCGCCGACCCAAGTCCAAGCCGCCGTTCCCGCGCGCCTTCGACGCGGGCCATGAATTGCTCCAACTCTGTCATCAGGTCGGGAATGGTTTTCTGGGTGCCCTTTGTCGGGAAAGTGCCGATCTTGGCAGAAAACGGAACCTTTGCCGAAGCACCCGTCAGAAAAACACCCTCTAGCGCGCGAAGGGTTTGCGCGTCAGGTTTGGTAACGTCGATCAGCGACAAGGCCTCGGCCGCCTTGGCGTCCAGTACTGAGCCCGCGCGCAGCGCCGGAATAAGCTGGCCAAGGATCACGTGTTCCGACCCAAGGAAAACCTCAGCCAACAGGGCGTCGATGGTGAAGCCGGGTTTTAGCCCGAATTCTTTGAAAACGGCCTCGGTATCCAGCGCCTTTGGCAAAAGCGTGCGGTGCTTGGCGATTTCGCCGGTCAGCTTTGATAAATCGTCGCCCGTAAACCACCGTGCGATACCGTCAAAGGCAACAGGCACCGGCGCGTCGGCCAAGTTTTCCACAATGTCTTCGCGAAGACGGCGCGCGGCGCGATCGTCCATTTCCACGAATTGCGGGGAAACGCCCGCCTCTAAAGGAAAGCGGCGCAACAGTGACGCGCAGAACGAGTGGATCGTCTGAATTTTTAGCCCACCGGGGGTTTCGATAGCCCGTGCGAACAATCGGCGCGCGCGACGCAAAGTTTCATCATCGACGCCTTGGTCCAATCCAAGGTTAACCAGCTCTTTGCGAAGTTTGGTTTCGTCCAGCATTGCCCATTCGCCCAGTCGGCGGAACAACCGGTTCTGCATCTCGCTTGCGGCGGCTTTTGTGTAGGTCAGGCATAAGATGTGCTGCGGAAGCACCTCGTTCAGCAAAAGCCGGGCCACACGATCGGTCAAAACACGGGTTTTGCCCGACCCGGCGTTCGCCGATAGCCATGTAGAGGCGCCGGGGTTAGCGGCCTGAACCTGCCGCTCTGTCGCTGCGTCGCGCTTCATTCGCCGACCTCCTCGGGGGATGGGGGTAAGCTTTCATTCCATTCGCCATAGCGGGACAGGTGGTCGTAATCCGAAGCATCCTCGCGCCGGAAACTTGCGCGGCGGGCGGTGTAGCCCCGTTCCGGTTGGCGGTATTTTTCGATCAGCTCACCAAGGTTCGCCCAGGTTTCGTTGGCCATCCCGTCAGGCAGGTCCATCCGATCAAACTTGGGGTTTGGCCCAAGGCCGATATAGGCGACCTGCGCCACGGGCCCTGCGGCCAAATCCTTGAACCCGCCGCGTGCGGCCATCGCTGCCTCGAGCAACAACTGTTTGTCGTATTCTTCCATCTGTTTTTTCGATGGCGGCGAACCGGTTTTGTAATCGTAGATGACCAACGTGCCATCCGTGCGCTGGTCTATCCGATCCGCTTCGGCGGTAAGTTCAAAGCCGTTTTGTAGTGAAACAGAGCCTTTTCTTTCCAGCGCGATCCAATGGGCATCGACCTGACGTTCAGCTTCGCCCAGCAAGAACCAATCGGCCACGCGGGCAAGCCGGGCACGCCACATGCGGCGGGCGGCAGGCCACGGCGCGCTTTCGGCGAACACCTGATCGGCGATTGAAAGCAGCTGATGTTTTGCGACCTCGGGATCTTGATCCACACCGTGGCGAATGAACTCTTCGAACACTTTGTGCAGGATGGTGCCCCGCAATGGCGCGTCAGGTTCTTGGCGCAGCGCATCAAGTGGGTTCAGGTTCAGAATATAGCGCGCGTAAATCGCATAAGGGTCGCGGATCAGGGTTTGAATCCGGGTGACCGACAGTTTGTTGGGCCGCGCGGTAACGGGCGGGCAGGGTGACGGGCGCTGCGCAGAGGGTTCGCGCGATGCTGGTTCTTCCAGCGCTGTTGCGACGGACAGCCAATAGGCCCCTTTTGCGCGCATGTTTTTCAACGCCGCGTCGCCACCCTGATTGGGCAAGCCGTTCAGCAGGTTGGTAAGCCGGTTCAGCCAGCGGGACGGGACGGTTTCAGCCTCGGCATCGCGCACGGCGCGGGTCAGGAACACCTCTTTCGCGCCGATGGCCTGCTGAAAGTCATGGGCCGCAAGGCCGATACGGCGTTCGGGCAGCAAAAGGCCCGTGTTGCGGCGCATTTCGCGGTTTAGCCACGGATCTGGCGGCGGGACCGAGGGCCAGCTTCCTTCGTTCAACCCGCCCAGAATAACCAGATCGGCACCCTGAACGCGGGCCTCTAGCGTACCCCAGATCATGATACGGGCGTGGGGCTGGATTGGGTCGTGAACTTCGTGCCGGCCAAGGACCGCGCGGAACAGATCACCATAGTCGCGTGGGGAAAGATCCCCGCCATAGCCTGCTTCGGCGACAAGCGCGGTGACGGCTTTGTGCGCCTCTTTTCCGGCGGGTTTGTCCCACAACCCGCCGCTGCCTTCGGCGGATGGGCCAGCGGCCAAAGCTTCGGACAGGGCAATATGCTGCGTCAGGTGATCGCTAAGCGGACGCTCTTGGATGGTGTCTAGCCCGGTTAAAATATCCGCCAGCCATATGGCCCAATCCATTCGACCGTCGTCATTCTTTTCTGCCCAGCTGATCAAATCATGACCTGTCGGGAAGGGCGGGCCGTTGCGGCGAATGTAAAGTTCAAGTTCGCGCGTCCACAGCAAGTGGTTACCGCGCAGACCGGGGGTTGAGCTGGTAAGCGGGTGCTTCAGCAGCGTCAGCAATGCCTCTGCCGTCAGTTTTTGGCCAAACAACGCAGCGATATGGCGGAAAAACCGGCCCGGCGCGGAAAGTTGAAGCGGAAGGCCCGCGCTGTCATCCGGTTCGATGCCCCAGCGATCAAGGGCGGCGGTAACCTGTCGGGTCAGCATCCGGTCGGGCGTGATCAGCGCGGCGGTGATGCCGTCCTCTGCCGCTTGGCGCAGACGCAGCGCGATCGCCATCGCCTCTGCCCGGGGCGAGGGAGCCTCGATCAGGGTCATGTCCGCAGTTGCGGCGGCGATTTCGGTCAGATCACGCCCTTCCGTTAGCCACTGATCGGTCACAGGGGCAGGGCGCAATGCAAGCGAAATCAGGCGGTTTCGTGCGGGATTGGGTGCGGGTGACCCTTCGTTCCATTCATCAACATCCGGTCGGGAAATGCCCAACGCTGTCATCAGTTTGCGAAAGCGGAATTGCGGGTGATCCTCGGCCGTCATCGCGTCGTCCAAGGCATCCCACACGACGTCGGGTTGGTCAAAATCAAAGCCCGGAAGGATAACCGCGCCCTGCGGAAGCCGCGCCACGGCCTCCATGAATAACGCGGTTGCCCCGCGTGATCCGGTTGAGCCCGCAACGATAATTGGGTGTTGAGGCGGCGATGTTTCCCACAGCTTTACCAGAAACTCTGCGGCGCGACGGTTGCGCGCCTCTCCATCAAGGCCATCTTGGCCGTCTGTCCCAAAGAACTGTTCCACAATGGTCAGAAAGCTTCGCGTCCGTTCCCAGTGTTCGGAAAGATGCGACACATCAAGGTTATGCAAAACCTCGGGCGCAACACCTTCGCCCTGCATTTCGTCCATCAGCCCGGCAAGGCTATCCGCCAGATCGAAAATCGCAGCACTTGGGGCAAGATCGGGTTCACGCGCCAAAAGCCCGGCGACCAGTTGGCTTAGCTCAAGCCGGCGGCGCAGGGGCGGAATGGCGGGCGGCAGGTCGCCAAGGCCAGAAATCCGCGCCATATCGGTGACAAGTCTTATGCGCGGTAAAAGCCGGGCCGGGCCCTTGTCAAAAAGCGAAACCAAACGGCGCTGCATACGCCGCGTGTTCACGAAAATCTCGACCTTGGCCCATGCTTCGGGGGGGTGACCGGCCAGCCGCTTTTCCAGACCAAGCAACAGCTCCTTCGGGAAATCCGCACCGGGGGGAAGGCCAAATACCCGTGGGCCGGGGCGATCAAACATCCTTGGCCTCGGACAGCATCGTTTCAGCAAGGGCAATGCTTTCGGGTTTGCCGACGTCGCACCAGCCGCCATCGTGAACGACGCCGAATAGACGTTCGTCCAGCAGCATAGAGTCCCACAGCAGGTTCAACGAGAATGCCTTGTCCGGGATGGTTTTCAGCCCCTCGGTCTTAATGATCTGCAAACCGGAATAGACGTCACCGGGGCCGCGGATAAGGTGCCCGTTGTCGGAAAACTCAAAGTCCCCGGAACCCGAATGCCCAATCGCGTTTTCACGCGGCACAAGCAGTAACAGGGCATCCATCCGGTCCGGATCCCAAGCCTGCAGCAATGTGTTAAGCGGGTTTGGCCCGGTCCAGACGGCGTCGGTGTTCATCGTGAAAACAGGGTCGCTGCCCAGCTTTGGCAGGGCGTTACGTAGGCCGCCGCCGGTTTCAAGAATCTCTGACGCTTCGTGCACGACATGAACATTTGGCCGCCCAGATATGTGTTTGCTGACCTGACTGGCGTGGTAATGGGTGTTTACGACAACGGTGTTGATTTTCGCCGCGTCGATCTGTTGGAACGCGTGATCGATCAGCGGCTTCCCCGCCACTTTGATCATGGGCTTTGGCGTGTCGGCCGTAAGAATGCCCATCCGGGTGCCAAACCCGGCGGCGAAAAGCATCAGCGCATCGGGTTGGTTTTGCATCGGTCTTTAATCCTTTGGCAAATCTCGGGTGTCGGGTGCGGAAGAAGCTGATCAACCTGTTCTTTCACGCCGCTTAGCGCTGGATGTGACAGATCGCGTTGCAGGTGGTTCCAGACGCGCGGCAACAAGTCAGTGTAATTTGGCTTGCCGTCGCGGATACACAGGCGTGCAAAAACTCCCAGAATGCGAAGGTTCCGCTGGGCACCCAGCACGGAATAAGCCGCATTGAACGCGGCACTGTCGCATCCGGTTGCCGCAATGTAACGCGCGACCATCGCGGCTTGAATGCTAGGGGGCACATCGCGACGCGCATCTTCCAGCAAGCTTACCAGATCATAGGCAGGGTGCCCGGCCATCGCATCTTGGAAATCAAGCAAACCGACGCGGGCGACCCCGTCACGCGCTGGAAGCCAAAGCAGGTTTTCGGCGTGATAGTCGCGCTGGATAAGCACCGTGTCATCGGGTGCGTGCTGGGTCAAAACAGTCTCTAACTCTGCGCAAAAGGTCGCGCGGGTATCGTCAGCGGCGGGTTGATCGGTCGCGCCTGGAAGATACCAATCCAACGCAAGGGCGGCCAGATCGCTCATCACGGGTGGGGAATAGTGATCAAGCTCTGCCGGGGCGGCGTTATTGTGAAGCGCGACAAGCAGGTCGGTCGCGGTTTCATACAAAGCCTGTTCAGGGCCGCGTTGTTCGGGGATGACGCGTGCGAACAGGTCATCGCCCAAATCTTCTAACAACAAGAACCCGGCAGAGGTATCTTCGGCCAGAATTTGGGGCGCGCTTAACCCCAAAGAGTTCAGGTATTTGGCGATCCGCACGAAGGGGCGGACATCTTCGCCCTTTTCCGGGGGCGCATCCATTAGAACAACTGTTCCGCCGGTTTTTTTGTCGGTAAGCCGATCATAGCGCCGGTTGGATGCATCACCGGCAAGAACCGTGCGCTGGGCCGCGCCCCAGCCAGCGGCCTCGATGAAGTTACGGGAAAGTGTAGAGCGATCAATCATACGAGGCCTCAGCCAAAAGCGGGGTAAGCCGATCCGCCCAGCGCGGATCAGTGGCGGATAGTGTAAGCTGGCGCGCGTCATCTGTGTCGCCTTGCGAAAACGTAAGGGTCAAGGCGGTCTCTGGCACCAGCTCTCCTAACCGGTCGGGCCATTCGATCAGGCACAGCGCGGTTTCAAACGCGTCTTCAAGGCCAAGCTCTGTCACCTCGTCAGGGTGCGTCAGCCGGTAGAGGTCAGAATGCCAGATTTCCAGCGCGCCCGCGTCATAGGTCTGAACAAGCGTAAATGTCGGTGACGGCACATCTTCGACATGGCCATCGCGGGCCATCAGAAACTGGATCAACGACCGCGCGAAATGAGTTTTCCCGGCACCGATGGGACCTTGAAGCAACAGAACGTCGCCCGCGCCAAGCGCCGGAGCAAGCCGTTGGGCCAGCTTTGCGGTTTCCTCTTCAGAGCGAAGGGTACATGAGAATGGCAACGGCACGGTATTCGCGGACATGCCGTCAGTTTTAACCCGCCACTGCGCACCCGCAAGGGCTGATCACAGTGTTGCGCCTGAAACCGCCAAAGTGCTGCTGGGCGAAAGGCCCGGGTTCGGCTGCGCCATACTGAAGGCCGCAAGCGTTGCACCGCCTGCGATCGGCGTTAACTGGCAAGTCAGGGTTTCACCGTTGGGCAGTGTAAGGTCCGTGCGCCACCGTTGGCGCAATTGCCGCCCGGTTATGAAATCCTGCATGTGGCTCCATGCGGGCGCAGGGCCGAATTTCTGCTGCCAAAGCTGAACCGAGTCGTGAATGCCAACCTCGCCCAATGTCAGGCATGGATCGCTTCCCCACAATTCGGCATAGGCGTTGTTCGACATCGTCAAAACCCCAGCCGAGGAGAAGACGGCCATCGCCTCATCAAGGCTGTCGAAGACGGCTTGGCCGACCTCCAATTCTGCGCGGAAGCGGCGGGTTAGGGACACTTCCGAACTGATGTCTTCGAACATGAACGCAACAGCCCCATCGGGATGCGGGCGGCCCGCCACGCGGTAGGTTTGCCCAGATGGCAGCGTCCATGTTTCCTCAAACACGCCGCTGGCGGCATCTTGTTCCAGCGCGGTCATCTTTTGCCGCCAGGTTTTGTAATCTTTCGGTTCCGGGATCATCTGCTTTTCACGCAGCCGATCAAGGAACGCAAACAACGTTGGGCGCGCGGTCAGAAACTCTGGCTCTAGCAGGCACAGGTCAATCAGGGCGGGGTTGAACATCACCAGATGACGGGACCGGTTGAAAATCGCCAGCCCGGTTGGCAGGTGCGCAAAGGTTTTGGTTAGCGTTTGCACGAAATTGCGCAGACTAGCCTCGGCGTGGACGGTCGCATCGGCGGGAAGGCCAAAGAACATCGGTTGTTCGCCGCCGGTGCCAGCCATGCAATCAAACCAATGCGTTTCGCCACTGGGCAGCGTGATCGAAAGGCGGCGCGGTTCAAGGCCATCGGTTTTGAACAGGTGGGGCAGGGGCCAGACCAGTGTTTCGCCGTCTTCCAACGTTTCGCGCACAAGGTTCAGATATGCGTTGTTGGCCCAGCTTACCCCATTGCTACTGTCAAGTTGCCAGGCCAACGCGGGGACTTGGCTGGCGACCCGCTGTAGAACGGAAAGCTCTGAATTTAGGGCCGCAAGGCTTTGTTGATCTATCGCGGCGTTGTCTTCGGCTGTTTGGGGGTCGATCAGCGCAATACGAAGGGTTTCACCAAGCGCGCGAATGCGCAGCTGCGCCGCGCCGGATGCTTCGTCCAAAACGACGGCACCGTGTTCGGCCACTGTTTTCAGTTGCGCCAGATAGTCGGGAAAACGAGGTGTCAAAAGCGCCGACAGCTTATCCCATTCGGGCAATTCTGTTGGCGCGCCCTCCAAAAGCTTCTGCGCACGTGGGGTGGCGTCAATCAGGTGTTCTTCGTCGAATAGGAAAACGGTGTCTTCACCCTGAGCGTCTGTCGCGGCGATGGGCGGAAGGCGTGGCGTTCCAAACCGGGTGAGCACGTATAACGCCGTCACTGCCGTAAAAAGCGACGACCCCAGCAGGACAAGCACGATACCCCAGTCGAAACCCATTTTGCTTAACCATTTCTTTCCAAGTTCTTGAGCTTCAGTTTTTGGACAGAAAGGTTAAGCGCCGGTTAACTATACGGATCCTTAGCTTTGGAAGGGCTGGTTTTCACCCAATGCAAGGCCTGCGGTTTTCGGATCAGGCGTGATGGCCGCACGTGGCCAGACCACCTCGACCACGGCGCCGCAGCGTTCCGGGCGCTTTGTGCTTTCTTCAAACGGATCATACCCGTTGGCAAAGCTAAGTTCGGCGCCGGATCGTTCAAGCAGCGTTTTGGCAATGAAAAGGCCAAGCCCCATGCCTTCGTATTCGGGGCGCTTTTCCTTATCGCGCGGGCTGCGACGGCGGCGCATGAACGGATCACCGATGCGCGCCAGAACGTGGGGTGAATAGCCCGCGCCGTCATCCATGATCCGCACGCTGATTTTGTCGTCGGACCACTGCGCCTCGATCCAGACGTTTTCGGCGGCGAAATCCACTGCGTTTTGCACGAGGTTGCGTAGACCGTGAATGATTTCCGGGCGGCGTTCGATGCTGGGTTCCCGTGGATCGCTGCCAGCGGCGGCGGCAATTTCGAAATGCACGGTTTTGCCCCTGTCCTGATGGGGTTCGGCTGCTTCGCTGACGACATTCGCCAAGGGGGCGATGCGCATCTGCAAATCGTCTTTGCCCGCCCGCCCCATAGAGCGCAGGATGTCGCGGCACCGATCAGCCTGTTCACGGATCAACGCCGCGTCGTCGCGTTGTTCCGGGTTATCGCCCAGTTCCTCCATCAGTTCGCTGCTGACAAGTTTGATCGTGGCCAATGGCGTGCCAAGTTCATGCGCAGCGGCCGCCACGACGCCGCCAAGGTCCGTCAGCTTTTGCTCGCGCCCCAATGCCATTTGTGTGGCCAGCAGCGCGTCGGACATGGAGTTAATTTCAGACATCACGCGGCCCGCGTAAATCGCCAGAAATGCGACCCCGATCAGGATGGCGACCCAAAAGCCAAACAAGAAGATATCGGGCAGCCGCTGAACCTCGCCCATGGCGTCGCGCAGCGGTACGTGAACAAAGGCGACGAACGTCATCAACGTTGCGGCGGACAGCCCCAACAACAGCGTCGAACGAAGCCGAAGCGCCGTCGCAGAAATGGTAACGGGCGTCAGGATCAACAGCGCGAATGGGTTGTTCAAACCACCTGTCAGGAACAGCAGAAACGCCAGCTGCGAAGCATCGAACAAAAGCATCAGCGTGGCCTCTTCTTCCGACAGACGCTTGTTTTCGGGGTAAATGAAGATCGCAAGTAGGTTCGCGATTACGGCGGTGCCAATCGCCAAAAAGCACATGCCAAGCGGCAACTGTAGCCCAAGCGTGTTTTGTGCGATGGTGATGGCAACGATTTGCCCGGTAATGGCGACCCAGCGCAGCAAGATCAGCGTGCGAAGCCTGACCCATTGGCTGCGTTCGCCGGGGCTTAGAATGCCGATGTTCCCGCGGTCTGTCATAGCACCTGTTCCCTGTGGCAAGCTGTTCCCTTGTATATCCCGGTCAGACGCGGGATCAATGCGCCGCTATATGCTTACATGGAGAGATCGAATGACCCGCCTTTCAGCCATCCTGTCTGCCGTCGCCGTTGTGGCCCTGTTGGCGGTCGCGGTGGTGTTTGCCCTTCGCCCCGATAGTGAGGGCGACAAATATGCCCAGTGCCGTGGCATGCAGGTTGCAGGTGGGACAGCCAGCATCGGCGGGCCATTCACGCTGATTGATGAAACCGGCCAAACGGTGACCGACACGGATGTGATCACCAAGCCGTCACTGCTTTACTTTGGCTACACATTCTGCCCGGATGTGTGCCCGTTGGACAATGCGCGCAATGCCGAAGCGGTCTCTATTCTGGACGAGCGTGGCTATGACGTTAATCCGGTTTTCATCACGATCGACCCAGCCCGTGACACACCCGAGGTGATGGGCGAATTTTCGGACTATATGCATGAAAAGATGATCGGCCTGTCGGGCTCACCCGAACAGATCAAAGCCGTGTCACAAGCATACCGGACCTATTACGCCAAACGACAGACCGAGGATGAAGAGTTCTATCTGATGGATCATTCGACGTTCACCTACCTCGTCTTTCCGGGGGAAGGGTTCATCGACTATTTCCGCCGCGAAGAAACGCCAGAGCAGATGGCAGACCGCGTCACCTGTTTCATTGACGCATCAAAAAACTAAGGCACGGGGTAATTTGACCCATGCCACAGAACGCCCTAGAACGTTTCTAACGTATACCAAGACATTCAGGAGTGTGCGCAATGGCGGACGGTGAGTCTCAGGATATCGGTGAAGACAAGTCCCTTCTGCTTGTCGATGATGACGAGCCGTTTCTGCGGCGATTGGCACGGGCCATGGAAAAGCGCGGGTTTGAACCTGAAATGGCTGAATCCGTTGCTGCGGGTAAGGCCATTGCCACCGCACGCCCCCCGGCTTTTGCGGTTGTCGATCTGCGCCTCGAAGATGGTAACGGCCTGGATGTTGTCGAAGTGCTGCGTGAAAAGCGCCCAGATGCGCGGATCGTTGTTTTGACGGGTTACGGCGCCATTGCCACGGCTGTTGCTGCGGTGAAAATGGGCGCGACTGATTACCTGTCTAAGCCCGCTGACGCGAATGACATCACCGCCGCGCTTCTTGCGCCGGGCGATGCGTTGCCGCCGCCGCCTGAAAACCCCATGTCCGCGGATCGTGTGCGGTGGGAACATATTCAGCGCGTGTATGAACTGTGTGACCGCAACGTTTCTGAAACGGCGCGTCGATTGAACATGCATCGCCGTACGCTTCAGCGTATTCTGGCCAAGCGAAGCCCTCGATAACGGGTAAGCCGTCAGAGAGAGCATTGTTTGTATGAGTAACGAAAGCGCGACCATTCCCAACCCAGACGGCGGTTGGTCAACGGAAATCGTGACCATTCGGGATGCGATTGTCATGCCGCCCGAAATCTCCAAGATGCGGCAGCCTGCCGGTGTTTTGCACCGCGATGGCAGCTATTGCGCCCATGCGGCGCTGTGGCGTGGCAAGAAGCCGATCACGTTAGAACCCTCTATGCCGACGGGGCCTTTGCCGCGTCTAGAGGGGCGTTGGTTGTGGGGTGGCCTTCTGTGGGCGCATTTCGGGCACTTCCTTGCGGAAAGCACGGCCCGTCTGTGGGCGCTTGATTACGAAGGCGGCAAGTTCGACGGTGTTTTGTTCATCCCCAAACGCCCGCGTCTGGGCGAACAGATCCAACCGTTTCATCGCGATTACCTTGACATGATGGGTTGCAACCTTCCGATCCGCGTCATGGCGGAACCCGGCGAGGTGGAAGAACTGATCGTGCCGGGGCAGGGGTTCGGCCTTGGCGAAATTTCCGCCGGAACAGAGGCCTATCGCGCCTCAATCCACAAACGGTTCGGGGCCGATGTTCCTGCTGACGGGCCAGATCGGCTTTATGTGTCACGCTCCGAGCTGGGTCTTGGCAAGGGCGGTTTGCTGGGCGAAGTGACGCTGGAAGAAAAGCTGGCCGAGCAGGGATACGAAATCTTCCACCCGCAAAAGCACGACATGAAAACGCAGGTTGCCCGGTATAAGGCTGCGAAACAGATTATCGCGGGCGACGGGTCGGCGCTGCATCTGTTTGCGATGGTCGGCCGTCCGGATCAGCAGGTCGCGGTGGTTTTGCGCCGGTCGTCGAATGTTGTGGATAACCTGATCAACCACCTAACCCATTTTTGCGAACGAGAGCCCATCGTGCTTGATGCGTTGGCCCGCGAATGGGTGCCGCAATTCAAGCAACGTTCCAGCCGGTTGTCGTTTGGCGAACTGCACTTGCCCCGCCTTCAGCGTAAATTGGTGCGATCTGGCTTTATCGAACGGCGCGAACCTTGGCGTCCGCTGAGCGATGAAGACAGAAACGCTATTTTCGCCGAAAAGGGCCTGACGGGCGACCGTGCCTTTGTGGAAGGTACGGCGATCGTGAAGCGTAACAAAAAGTAAACCGCAGCTTAGAGTTCCGATTTCAACCAACGGACAAAGGTTTTCTGTGCTGGCTTAACGATACCCGGTCGCGACACCAGAAAATACGCAGGTGTCTTTTCGCATTTGGAATGGACCAGATTTAACCGCCCCTCGTGAAGGTCTTTTTCCCCCAGCGCTTCAAGCTCCACGTAAAGGCCATAGCCCTGACGCGCGGCTGCAATTGCAAGCTCTTCGGTTGGAATGAAATTGATGTTCAAGGCATCGGTGTCCATCCCCAACCCTTTGAGCCACGCAAGCGGTTCAGGCCGGTTCGGTTCCATCACCCACGGCATCTTTTCCATCTCGGCAATTGTTGGCGTTTTGCCTTGCAAAAGTTCCGGCGCCGCGACGATCATGTAGCCCGCAGGGATAAAATATTCAGACTGAAGCCCGGGCCAATCACCCGCACCGAACCGAATGGCCAGATCCATCCCATCGCGCCGCATATCAACGATGCGCCGGTCAGGATGCAGGGAAATAGGTGTGTCCGGATGCTCTTTCCAGAAGCGGCCAAGCCGGGGCATCAGCCATTGCGTGGCAAACGCCGGCGTAAGCGAGATTTTCAAAGGCTGCGCCGCGTCGCGGTCACGTATGTCCAGAACACCAGCTTTGATGGTTTCAAACCCATCACGAAGGGCCTCGGCCAATTGCGCACCGTCAGCCGTCAGGGCCATTGTGCGCCCATCCCGGTAAACAAGCCCGACGCCCAAATCTTCTTCAAGTGCGCGCACCTGTTGGGAAATCGCGGCGTGGGTGACGTTCAGTTCGCGCGCGGCGGCGCTGAAACTTTCCAACCGCGCCGTCGCTTCAAACGCGCGCAGGGCAGTCAGCGAAGGTATTGTGCGCCAGTCCAATTCGACCACCTGTAAGTTTGGCTAACATATCTGAAATATCCCTGACTCAGCGATACCTCGCTTTCAATTTATACACGAGGGGCAACAGAGATTAAGGAGTTTTAGAAATGTTGACCCTACTTTCAAATGCAATGATGATCGCCAGCCGGATGGACGATCCGACCTTCCACAATGATCTGCGCCACCGGAACGATCCAGCAAAGGAAGAACATCGCCGCAAAAGCGCACGTATCTGGGGGCTGATCGCGGGCCTGCGTTAAGTGCGCTTCGGTTTGGATGACAATTCCGCCAACAGCGCCTGGTGACGCGCGGTGTATTCTGCGCGCACCTCTACTGGCGGTCTTAGACGAATGCCCAGCCCTTCAATCAGGTCTGGTTTTGGCTTTCCAAAGAATTTGTCCGCCTCGGCGTGTGTGAAACCGGCAATCTGTGTCGCCTCAAGCCACGCTGAAACCCGGTCGGCCCGTTTGATCTGTTTCTTGACGGAAACAGGCACCGCCGCAGGAAGGCCGAACCGGATGTGAATTGCGCTGCTCAGGCGGTCATCCAGTTCACCGTAACCGGGCCCCACCGATGCCTTAACCGGTGAAATCATATCGCCAATCACATATTCAGGCGCGTCATGCAGCAGCGCGGCCAGCCGCCACTTGATCGGGGCATCGGGCACGATCCGAGCGTAAAGCTGTTCAACCAACAAAGAGTGTTCAGCGACCGAATAGGGAAAATCGCCCTTCGTCTGCCCGTTCCAACGCGCGACAAACGCCAAGCCGTGGGCGATATCCTCAATCTCTATGTCGACTGGGGTAGGGTCCAGCAGATCAAGCCGTCGGCCCGAAAGCATTCGTTGCCATGCGCGCGGTTGGGTCTTGGGCATTGTCACCGTCCTGTGCTTGTCATCACTGGAATATGAAATGCCCATCCAAAGGTAAACCGGGCAGCGCGTTTGCCCGCCCGGCCCTTGATCAGATTTTCAGAACAATCCGGCCATCAATCTGCCCGGCGCGCATTTTGTCAAAGATCGCGTTGATGTTGTCCAAGCTGTCCCATGTGAAATGAGATTTCACCAACCCTTCGCCTGCAAAGGCAAGGCTTTCGTTCAGGTCATTGCGCGTGCCGACGATTGATCCGCGCACGGTGATGCCTTTCAGAACAACTTCGAAAATTGGCAGAGGGAAGTCGCCGGGTGGCAGGCCAACCAGCGAAAGCGTGCCGCCCTTACGCATCATCCCGACCGCTTGGCCGAACGCGGCATTCGACACAGCCGTCACAAGCGCACCGTGAACACCGCCCAGATGGGTTTGGATTTCCTTCACGGCGTCTTCTTTTGTCGCGTTAAAGGTCAGGTCTGCGCCAAGGGCTTTGGCCAGCTGAAGCTTGTCATCATGCACGTCGATCGCGACCACATGCAGGCCCATCGCCTTGGCGTATTGCACGGCGATATGGCCCAAGCCGCCGATGCCCGAAATCGCAACCCAATCACCGGGTTTCGTATCGGTCATTTTCAGACCCTTATAAACGGTAACCCCGGCACAGAGGATTGGCGCGGCCCCGCCAAAATCCAGCCCGTCGGGAAGCTTGCCAACATAGCCTGCTTCGGCCTGAACATATTCGGCATAGCCGCCGTTGACGGTGTAGCCGGTCATCGACTGTGAATCGCACAGCGTTTCCCACCCGCCGACGCAATGTTCGCACCGGCCGCACGCGGAATGGAGCCACGGCACCCCGATCCTGTCACCCTCTTTCAGATGCGTGACGCCAGCACCAACAGCGGCGATTTCACCCACACCTTCGTGGCCGGGAATAAAGGGCGCGGTGGGCTTAACCGGCCAATCGCCTTCGGCGGCGTGCAAATCGGTGTGGCAAACGCCCGACGCGCGCACGCGCATCAGTACTTGGCCGGGGCCGACTTCGGGCACCGGAACTTCGCGAATTTCCAACGGCGCCTTAAGCGATGGAACGACGGCGGCTTTCATAGTCTTGGGAAGTGACATTTGGAGCAATCCTGATCAACAAATCCATGCCATGACGCATCACAGGATTCGCCGTTGCTGGCTTTGATCTTCCTCAACGTTTCGGGGGCAAACCATTGCCCGAACCCAATGTCCCTGTTATCTGCCACCTTAAATACGAATTCCGCAGGAGACGGACATGGAAGACTATATCGTAAAGGATATCGCGCTGGCCGACTTCGGCCGAAAAGAGCTGGATATCGCTGAAACCGAAATGCCGGGCCTGATGGCCCTTCGCGACGAATATGGCGAAAGCAAACCGTTGAAAGGTTCGCGCATCGTTGGGTCGTTGCACATGACGATTCAGACGGCTGTTTTGATCGAAACGCTGGTCGCGCTGGGCGCTGACGTGCGCTGGGCGTCTTGCAACATCTTTTCGACCCAAGACCACGCTGCTGCGGCGATCGCTGCGGGTGGCACACCAGTTTTCGCGATCAAGGGTCAATCCTTGGAAGAGCATTGGGATTACCTTGATAAGTCCTTCATGTTCGAAGACGGCCCGAACCTGATCCTTGATGATGGTGGTGATGCCACGCTTTACGTACTGCTTGGCGCGCGTGCCGAAGCTGGCGAAGACATCATTCCTGTTCCAAGCTCGGAAGAGGAAGAGGTGATCAAGGCGCAGATCAAGAAGCGCATGGAAGCATCGCCCGGTTGGTTCACCAAGGTGCGCGACCAGATCAAAGGCGTTTCCGAAGAAACCACCACTGGCGTTCACCGCCTGTACGATCTGGTGAAACAGGGCCAGCTGCCTTTCCCTGCGATCAACGTGAATGACTCTGTCACCAAGTCGAAGTTCGACAACAAATACGGCTGTAAAGAGTCGCTGGTTGATGGCATCCGCCGCGCCACCGACACTATGATGGCCGGTAAGGTTGCGGTTGTTTGCGGTTACGGCGATGTGGGCAAAGGTTCGGCCGCGTCCCTTCGTGGCGCTGGTGCCCGCGTGAAAGTAACCGAAGTTGACCCGATTTGTGCCCTTCAGGCCGCAATGGACGGCTTCGAAGTTGTGGTTCTGGAAGACGTGGTTTCCGACGCTGACATCTTCATCACCACCACTGGCAACAAAGACGTTATCCGGATCGAGCATATGCGCGCGATGAAGGACATGGCGATTGTTGGCAACATCGGTCACTTCGACAATGAAATTCAAGTCGCGCACCTGAAGAACCACAAGTGGACGAACATCAAAGATCAGGTCGATATGATCGAGATGCCAAGCGGCAGCCGCATCATCCTTCTGTCCGAAGGTCGTCTGTTGAACCTTGGTAATGCCACGGGTCACCCATCCTTCGTGATGTCCGCGTCATTCACCAACCAGGTTCTGGCTCAGATGGAGCTTTGGCTGAAAGGCGACGAATATAAGAACGACGTTTACATCCTGCCTAAGCATCTGGATGAAAAAGTCGCCCGTCTGCATCTGGCCCGTATCGGCGTAAAGCTGACAGAGCTTCAGAAAGAACAGGCAGATTACATCGGCGTTGCAGTCGAAGGGCCGTTCAAGCCGGAACACTATCGCTACTAAGCGGGTGTTTGCCCAATTCTGGCGCCGTCGCGGGGAACCGCGGCGGCGTTTTGCTTTTGTAAAACTTGCGGGGAACTTACGACCAAAAATCCCTTTGTTTGCGCAGCATTCGTAAGTAACCTTTCCCGCGCGCGCCTGAAAAATAAATTATGGGCGCTTGATAACGTAAACCGAGCCACGGTGGGAGACAGAGAACATGGGTAAGAGAGACGACTTGATCGCGCAGTATGCCGACGACCTTCGCAACAAATGCGGCATGCAGCCAGACATGGACCTGCTGACAAAAGTGACGATTGGCTGCGGCCCGTCCATCTATAATGCAGATGCCTCCACCGTTGCAGGCTCGCAGAAAAGCGAACTTGAAACCGTTAAGGATAACTTCCTGATCAAAAAGCTGGGTCTGTCCGACGGGCCAGAACTGATGGATGCGATCAATTCCGTGATCGAAACTTATGGCAAATCCGAGCGTAACAAATACCGCGCTGTGGTTTATTACATGCTGACCAAGCACTTTGGTAAAGAAAAAATCTACGGCTAAATTACTGCCGCAGTGAACATTCAAACGCCCGTCTGGTTTTCAGGCGGGCGTTTTCTATTGGGGTATTTGAATTAGATTTTACGCGCTTGATCGTTGCCCGGCGGCGCGAAGTTTCCTAACCTGTTCTTGTTGGGCCAGGATGGTCGGACCTTCATAATAACACGTGCTGGTGCAGTGGTGCGCGTGGGGTGGATGGAGGGTTCCGATGGGTCGGGGCCCTCCATTTTTTCAGAATAGGCTAAGGACCAGCCCCATGATCGTGCAGCCGATCGTGGCATAGCCCCCATCAATCAAGGTCAGCATCCGTGGACGCCCTGCAAAGCCATAATTGGTCGCGATCCATGGTGTGGCGATGAACAGGCCAAGCCCGAAACCGCTGATGATGCCAGCGCCCAGTGTGTCGATCCCGCTTAGTGCAAAGATATGGCGCATCATGCCCGCGACGATCACCGCAGATACGAACGCGATAATATAGGGCATCGCGCCAGCGTTGTTTTTCGGGCGGCCGTTTTCATCGGCCTCAATTCCGGCGGCCTGCATCCACGGGCGGGCCAGTTTCATGTACCAGACCGCGCCGAACGCATATGACGCGATGGCCGCGATGATGACTGAAAGGTAATCCACGGGTCCCTCCTCATTAGAATTATGGGACGAACTATGCCAAAGGCCGGTTCGTCGGGCTAGGGTTCGATACCGGCCAACGCGCAAACCACGACCCATTCAGCGTCTGAAACCGGCTGTACTGACAGGCGCGAGTTGTTGACCAACACCATGTCTTTCAACCGCTCGTCCGCTTTGCACATGTCCAAGGTCACGGGGGTCACGACGGGTTTTACCGCTTTGATGTCTACGCATTCCCAACGGGGATCGTCGGTTGTGCTGTCTGGATGGGCTTCGGTGATCACCTCGACCACGCCGACCACTGCTTTTTCCTTAAGCGAGTGGTAAAAGAACCCCCGGTCGCCAACCTTCATCGCGCGCATGTTGTTGCGGGCCTGATAGTTGCGAACACCGTCCCATTCTTCGCCCGCGTCACCTTTGGCGACCTGCTGTTCCCAGCCCCAGGTGTTGGGTTCGGATTTGAACAACCAATAGGCCATCAGCCGATCACCCGGTTCCAATGCTGGATCTGAACATCTTGGAACAGGTCAGCCTTGGCGTAAGGGTCATTCGCCGCCCATGCCTGCGCCGCAGCGACATCGGCAACATCAAGGATCAGTAAAGAGCCGCACATTTCGCCGTTCCCGTCCAAAAACGGGCCGGCTTGGGCGACGTTCGTCTCTTTCAGGTACGCGACATGTGCTTCGCGGTTTGCCTTACGGGTTTCCAGATGGCCGGGTTTGTCTTTGCAGATAACGGCGAAAAACGGCATTTATTCCTCCTTCAACGGACGGGCCAAAAGGGCCTCGGTCGCTTGTTTGATACTACACTTACCATCAATGACGGCCGCAACCATCATCGTGATTGGCATATCGATGTCGCGGTCGCGTGCGATTTTCGTAACGGCCTTGGCGGTTGCCGCGCCTTCAACGGTGATAGAGCTGTCAAACCCTTCGCCCGTACCCAGCGCGTGCCCATAGCGAAAGTTCCGCGATTGGGTGGACGTGCAGGTCAGCACCAGATCACCAAGGCCCGACAGACCCGAAAGCGTCTCTGTTTCGGCTTCAAACGCGCTGGCTAAGCGTTGCATTTCCGCGAAACCACGGGTCATCAGCGCGGCGCGGGCACTGTCGCCAAGCCCGGCGCCAATGACGATACCGCTGGATATTGCGATGACATTCTTCAACGCGCCGCCCAGTTCGGCGCCTGTGGTGTCGGTGCTGCGGTAAAGGCGCAGGTTGGGGGTGGAAAGTAGCTGTTGCAGATGCGTGCCAGCCGCCGCGTCTTTGCACGCTAATGTCAGCGCGGTGGGAAGCCCGCGCGCAATGTCCGCGGCAAAGCTGGGGCCGGTCAAAACAGCCGCCACAGATGCAGGGCAAATTTCGCGGATGATCGCAGTTGGCCCACGCCCTGTCGAAAGATCGACACCCTTGGAACAGGCGACCAACGGCGCGCCGTTCAAAACGTCACCATTCTGGCCCAGAAACCCGGAAAGAGATTGCATTGGGGTCGCCAGCAACACGGCGTCAGCATCGTGCAGGTCGGCGATCTTGGACGAAACCTGCAAGCTGTCTGGAAACGCGCACCCGGCCAGCCGCGCGCGGTTTTCGCGATGCTTTTGCATATCCGCAGCTTGTTCTTCACTGCGCGCCCACAGCGTCACCTTCGTGCCAATGCGGCTTAGCGATATGGCCAGCCCAGTCCCAAACGCACCTGCGCCGATGATGCCGATATGGCTCATGCCTTGGCCCCTTTTTTGCCAGAGCCCAGCATTGATGGGCTTGAAGTGTCCAGTGGCCAGCGGGGCCGTGCGGAAAGGGACATGTCGTCAGCATGCCCCGCGCGATACCGTTCGATCCCGGCCCAAGCGATCATCGCGGCGTTGTCGGTGCACAGCGCCAGCGGTGGGGCAACGAATTGCGCGCCAAATTCCGCAGAAACAGTCTCTAACGCACCGCGAATAGCTTGGTTTGCCGCAACGCCGCCGGCAACTGCAAACGCCGGGGACGCAGGGTTAAGCGCCATATATTCACGCAGCGCGCGGCGCGACTTTTCGGCCAGCACATCGCGGACAGAACCCTGAAACCCGGCACACAGATCGGCGCGGTCTTGAACCGTGATACCGCCCTTTTCCGCAACCAAAGCGTCACGCGCCCGAAGAACTGCAGTTTTCAGCCCCGAGAACGACATATCGCACCCCGCACGATCCAACAGCGGGCGCGGTAGGCGGAACCGTTTTTCATCGCCATTCAGGGCTTCACGCTCGACAATTGGGCCGCCGGGTTGGGCCAAGCCCAGAATCCGGGCGGTTTTGTCGAAAGCCTCGCCCGGGGCATCGTCGATCGTGCCGCCAAGGCGCGTGAATTCATCAGCCGAGGACACCAGCAGGAACTGACAATGGCCACCGGAAACCAGCAGCATCAGGTACGGAAATGTCAGACCATCGGTCAGCCTTGGCGTCAACGCGTGACCGGCAAGGTGGTTCACCCCGATCAGCGGCAGGCCAGACCCGGCGGCCAGCCCCTTGGCGCACATGACACCCGATAAAACACCGCCAATAAGCCCCGGCCCGGCGGTCACGGCGATTGCATCGACATCGCCCAAGGCCACATCGGCGTCACGCAGGGCCTGTTCCACGCAGACATCCATTTTTTCGGCATGCGCGCGGGCGGCGATTTCGGGCACGACGCCGCCATAAGCCGCGTGCAGATCGTTCTGACCAGCCACAACAGACGACAGAATAGCGGGCGATTCACCAACGCAATGGCGCACGACGGCGGCTGCCGTATCGTCACAGCTGCTTTCAAGACCAAGGATTGTAAGCGTGTCGCCCATATGTCCGCCGTTGCGTGTTTCCTTCCCGGCAGGTATCACCGAGGAAGGTTTCAGACAATCCCGGCAGGTTTACGTGACGGCTGACACCCCCACTCTTTTGCTGACACGACCGCACGCGCAAGCGGAGCGGTTCGTGACCGAATTTGCCGAACGATTCGGAAATACGATCCCAATCATCAGATCCCCGATCCTGCAAATCGTCATGCGAGATACCGAAATCGGGTTGGATGGCGTGTCGGGGCTGATTTTTACGTCCGAAAATGGCGTGCGTGCCTTTCGGACTTTGGTCGCAGACCGGCGGTTTGCCGCCTATTGCGTGGGGTCGCGGACGGCGCAGGCGGCGCGAAATTTGGGGTTGCGGGCGCGTGAAGTTGGCTCTGATGCGTCCTCTCTTGTGAACTATCTGACGGCCAATCCGCCGGGGGGAAAGCTGGTGCATTTGCGCGGCGCAAATGCGCGCGGTGATGTGGCGCGCCGGTTGACGGCGGCGGGCCAAAGATGCGCGCAACAGGTGCTGTATGACCAAACTCCGCAGAAATTGAGCCAGAATGCGCTTGAAGTGCTGGCAGGCACGACGCCCGTTCTGTTGCCGATCTTTTCGCCACGCAGCGCGATGCTTTTGTCCGAGGTCGCGCAGAGCACGCGTGCGCCACTTGCAATCGCCACGATGAGCGAGGCTGTGACAAATGCGTGGACCGGCCCGAAGCCGACGTGGTTAAAACAAGCGTCCGTTCCGACCTCAGAGGCAATGCTGGATGCGCTTGGTTGGCTTATTGACGCACTCCAGTGCCTTGAGGGTAACCACCGGCCAAGCTAGACTTAGGTTGCGCGGCCAGTTGCTGTGATTTGTTTGACGTTAAAAAAGGGTGGGGACTCCGTGGCTGGATCCAAGAAATCAACTGAAACCGAAGGATCTGACGCTAAACCGGCAGAGGAAACCATCGTTTCTGAAGACGCTGTTGTGGTGGAAGAATCTGAAACGGAAGCTGAACCTGCGCTGGAAGAGCCAGAAACAGTTGATCAGCCCGAAGATTCTGAAGCCCCTGAAGAGGTTGACGTGGTCGAAGACCTTGCCGAAGAGGCAGCGGTCGAAGCCATTGCACCAACCCCCGCCCCGCAGAAACAGCGCAGCGGTTTTTGGGGTACGGTCTTTGGCGGTGCCCTTGCAGCGGTCATCGGGTTTGGCGCGGCGCAATTCATTGGGCCAGTTGACCTTCCCTTCCTGAAGATCGGCGCAAACAGCAACACAGCCGAACTGTTGGATGAACAGCGTAAACGGATTGAAACCCTAAGCGCCCGCGTGACCGACCTTAGCGGTCAGTTGAAGGCGCAAGCGGGTCAGAATGACACCGCTGAAATCGAGGCGAAGATCGAAGCGGCGCAGGGCAGTTTCACAGATGGGCTTAGCCAGATTTCCGGCACGGTTTCAGGTTTGTCCGATCAGTTGGGAACAATCGACACCCGCCTGACCGAAATCGAAAAGCGCCCGGTTAGCACGGGCGGCGATATTTCCGGGGCCGTCGACGCCTATGAGCGAGAGCTGGCGGCGATGCGCAACGAGCTTGCAGCCCAGCGTGCCCATAACGAAGAGCTTGCGGCAAACGTATCCGCCGCTGCCAATAGCGCCACCGCAGAGATCGACGCCGCCGCCGCGCGTGCAAAAGATTTGGAAGCGCGCGCTGCAATCATGCGTGTCCGCGCCGCGCTGGAAGCGGGTGGCGGTTTTGAAAGCGCGTTGTCCGGATTGGACGGTATCGAAGTTCCCCCAGCACTTTCCGCAACGGCCGCCGACGGCGTTCCAACGCTTCAGGCCCTGCGGCAAGGGTTTTCACAGCCAGCACGCGACGCGCTGGATGCGTCGTTGCGCGCGCAGGCTGGTGACAACGCCAGTGATCGATTCAGTGCCTTCTTGCGGTCACAGGTTGGCGCGCGTTCGCTGACACCGCGTGAAGGTGACGACCCGGATGCCGTGCTGTCGCGCGCCGAAGCCGCGCTTGGCGGTGGTCAGCTGGCAGCCGCACTTAGTGAAATCGCAACCCTGCCCGAAGCTGGGCAAGAGGCGATGTCTGGTTGGGTTGCCCAAGTGCAAACCCGTATTGATGCATTGGCTGCCGCCGACGATCTGGCCGCCAGCTTAAACGCAAACTAAGGACACGACGGATGCTTTGGTCCCTTCTTAAGATCCTATTTTTCGTCGTGCTTGTTGCGGCCCTGACCATCGGCGCTGGTATGCTGATGGAAAGTGACGCTGGCCTGCGCATTGCATTTGGCGGCTGGGAATTCACCCTCGGCCCGCTTCAGGCGATTATCGGTGCGCTTTTGCTGGTGGTTCTGGTTTGGCTTGTGATGAAGCTTGCCGGGTTCTTGGTGGCGCTGCTGCGTTTCCTGACCGGTGATGAAACCGCCATTTCCCGCTATTTCAACCGCAACCGCGAACGGCGCGGGTTCAAGGCGCTTGCTGATGGCATGATGGCGCTTGCCTCGGGCGATGGGCGCGATGCAATTTCCAAAGCTGCCAAGGCTGAACGCCTGCTGCACCGCCCGGAACTGACCAACCTTCTGACCGCGCAAGCGGCGGAAATGGCGGGTGACCGTAAAAAGGCGCAAGAGGTATACAAACAACTGCTTCAGGATGACCGGACCCGGTTTGTGGGTGTACGCGGAATCATGAAGCAAAAGCTTGCAGACGGTGACACAGACACCGCGCTGAAGCTGGCGGAAAAAGCGTTTTCGCTGAAGCCAGCCCATGAAGAAACACAAGACACGCTTCTGCGTCTTCAGGCGGAAAAGGCGGATTGGTCCGGCGCGCGTAAAACGCTGAACGCAAAGCTGAAACACGGTGCGCTTCCGCGTGATGTGCACAAGCGTCGTGATGCGGTGCTTGCCCTATCCGAAGCGCGCGATGTGCTGGGCGAAGGCAAGACGATCGAGGCGCGCGAATCCGCGATCGAAGCGAACCGTCTGTCGCCCGATCTGATCCCAGCCGCCGCCATGGCCGCGCGGACTTATATTGAGCAAAACAAACCACGCTATGCGGCCCGCGTAATCAAGAAGGCCTGGGAGGTGCAGCCGCACCCAGATCTTGCAACCGCGTTCGCCGAAATCAAACCTGATGAAAACCCGCAAGAGCGGATCAAACGGTTCCGCGCCCTGACGGCAATCGCGCCAGAGCATCCTGAAACAAAGATGTTGCTGGCCGAGCTTAGCATCGCTGCCGAAGATTTCCCCGGTGCCCGAAAAGCGCTGGGCGATCTGGCTGAAAAAGAACCTACAGCGCGTTCACTGACGTTGATGGCCGCGATTGAGCGTGGCGAAGGTGTCGATGACAGCGTCGTGCGTGGCTGGTTGACCCGTGCTTTGACGGCGTCGCGTGGCCCACAGTGGATTTGTGACAGTTGCGGCACCGCGCACGCGGCTTGGGCGCCTGTCTGTGATCATTGCAGCAGCTTTGACACCATGTCGTGGAAAACCGCGCCAATGGGTGAAATGACAATGCCCCATTCGGTTGAAATGCTTCCACTGATTGTCGGTGCTTTGGCGGATCACTCGGCCGCCGAAGAAGTGTTTGAAACTGACGCCACCGACGCGACAGAAGTACCGGTGGAAGAGGCCGAAGTTTTGGAACCCGAGGAAGAGGTGAAGGCCTAAAATTAGGGCTACACACCTCTTTCAGACGGTGCTAAAAGCCGCGCCACCAAGCCTCAATAGCTCAGCTGGTAGAGCAGGTCCTTCGTAAGGACAAGGTCGGGGGTTCGAGTCCCTCTTGAGGCACCATCACCAGCATTCATCAGTAGCGGGTTGAACCTAGGCTTGGAAATCAGGCTGCGGGATGACTTCCGGCACAGTTCTGTCGCGTGCCGGAAGTGCGTTTGCGAGGGGCCAGTTAGCGCGTCACGGTGCTTTCACTGGCATGCGCGGGAACGAGGGCGCGGACCAGATCTTTCATGTCCAGAATACCCACGTCCTGACCATCCTGCTGAACCTTATAGGCGTAGGTCGTGTCGCCGCCGGAAAGTTCGATCAGCTTTTCTAGGTTGTCGTTGGCATCCACCACCCCGGCAAAGCTGTCAGCCCCGTTCAGCGGCTTCATGACCGAACGAACGCGCAATACGCGGGCGCGGTTAATGTCGCTGACGAAGTCTTCGATATAGGGGTCGTTGGGGTTCAGCAGAATGTCCTGCGGTTCCCCCTGTTGGACGACATAGCCGTCTTTCAGGATCACCAGATGATCGGCCAGTTTCAACGCCTCATCAAGGTCGTGGGTGATGAAAACGATGGTCTTGTGCAGGTCTTGCTGAAGTTCCAGCAATAGATCCTGCATGTCGGTCCGGATCAGCGGATCAAGCGCCGAAAATGCCTCGTCCATCAGCATGATGTCACTGTCAGACGCAAGCGCGCGCGCGATGCCGACACGTTGCTGCATACCGCCGGAAAGCTGATGAGGGTACTGCCCCTCAAACCCACCAAGACCCACGCGATCCAGCCATTTTTGGCCGGCTAGGTTTGCGGTTTCCTCGTCCTCGCCACGGACGATGCGCGACATGCCCGCGTTTTGCAGAACCGTGCGATGTGGCAAAAGCGCGAACTTCTGAAACACCATCGACATCTTCTGCTGGCGCAATTGGCGCAGTGCTGCTTCGTCATAGTCCAGTACGTTTTCACCATCGACGATAACTTCGCCCGCGGTGGGTTCAATCAGCCGGTTCAGGTGCCGGATAAGCGTGGATTTGCCCGAACCGGACAAGCCCATGATGACCGTCACCTCGTTGGGCTGCATATCAACGTTGATGTCCTGAAGGCCCAGCACATGGCCGTGCGTTTCCAACAGCTCTGTTTTGCCCATGCCGTTATAGACATGCTGCAAAGCATTTTGGGGGTCGTTACCAAAAATCTTGTAAAGCCCGCGGATCGACACTTTGGGATCGTTTGTCATGGTCGTTTCCTTAGTGCTGTTGCGCGGCGTTGATGCGGCTAAGAGATGCTTTGGTGACGCGATCCAACACGATGGCCAGCAGCACGATGCACAGCCCCGACACAAGGCCGACGCCCAATTCAAGGTTGCGGATACCACGCAGCACCAGAACGCCAAGGCCCGGCGCAGATACAAGCGACGCGATGACCACCATCGCCAAAGACATCATGATCGTTTGGTTCACACCGGCCATGATGTTGGGCAACGCCAACGGGATCTGAACGCCAAACAGCTTTTGACGTGTGCTCATCCCGAAGGCATCGGCGGCTTCGATCACGTCACGGTCGACCAGGCGGATGCCAAGGTCTGTCAGTCGAATGACCGGCACGATTGCGTAAAGGATAATGGCGATGCCATAGAGCTTGGATTCCGTCACGCTGAACAAGAAAATCAGCGGGATCAGGTAAACGAAGGTCGGCAGCGTTTGCAGCATGTCCAACACTGGTATCGCGAACCGCTGTAACGCATTGCTGCGCGACATCAGAATTCCGATCGGAACCCCCAGCGCCACACAGAAGCCCGTACAGACAAAGATGATCGATAGGGTCTGAATCGCGGGCACATAGTGGTCGATAAAGCTGAGGAACAGGAAGGACACGGCGACAAAGCCGATCAAGGCCCAAGACCGCGTTGCCGCCCAGACGACCAGCAACAGCAGCGGGATCATTACAAACCAAGGAAGCGCCTGAAACAGCCACAAAGACCCGTCCAGCGCCCAGCTGAGCGGCTGTGTCAGCGGATCAAGCACGAATTTAAGCGTGTCTTTCACTGACAAGAACAGCTCTTCCACCCACGAGGTCATATCCCGTGTTCGAGCGATGGATTTGCAAGATTGGTTAAGTTCATCCAACGATGGGAACGGTGTGTCCCAGAATGATGTCGCAGGTTCGGCAGAGGCGGTATCGTCGCTCTTCTTGCCGGATTGCGCCAACAACTCGGCCATGGTCATCGGCCCGTCGGTTTTGTTTTGATCGCACCAATCGCTTAATCCAAGCGTCTGGAAAAGCCCGTCATACGCAGCCATGTTTATTCCTTGGGTGTCGTTTCACCGGCACAGGACGCACCAGATAAGATTTGGGGCGCGAAACGCGCCCCAAACTAGAAAGATCGATTATTGCAGCAGTGCTGCAAGCTTTTCTTTCGCGGCGTCATTGATCCAATCGGCCCAAACGTCCTTGTAGTTGGTCAGGAAGAATACAGCAGCTTCTTCGTTAGAGCCGTTGTTTGCTTCTTTCCATGCAAGGATTTCACCCATCTGCGCGTTGGTGAACGAAACATTCGCCATCAGGGCAGCGATGTCAGGCTCACGCGACGAGAAGTCGGTGGTTACGATGGTTTTAACCGGGCCAACAGGCCAGCTGGAAACGCCCTCTGCAGTACATTCAGCGTTCGCCGCGCAAAGGAAGACTTCTTCGTTGTAATCTACGCCCAGATCAACAGACACCATTGGGTATTTGCCCAAGATCGCTGTTGGTGCCCAGTAGTAGCCCAACCAAGGCTCTTTGTTTTCGAACGCAGACGCGATGGAGGTTGCCAGCGTTTCGCCTGAACCGTGCAGGAAGATTTCGTAGCCAGCGTCAACAAGGCCAAAGTTCTTTGCCAAGTCGCCGTTGGTGTTTTTACAGGCCCAGCCGTCGGGGCAGTTGTGGAAACGGCCGCCCAAAAGGTCTTTGTTGGCTAGGATGCCTTCGATTGTTGCAAGCTCGGGGTTTGCATCAACCATGTACTGGGGAACCCACCAGCCTTCGACGCCGCCATCGGACAGCACGTCAGCCACGGTTTCAATTTTACCAGCGTCCTGCAGTTCGTTGTACGCAGGGGCACCGTTGATCCAAAGCTCGGTTACGATGTCGGGCTTGCCTGTCTCAGCAACAGATACCAGCGATGGTACAGTCGAAGATGGAACCGTCGTCACAGTGCAGCCATAGCCCTGTTCCATCAGGAATTTGGAAACAGAGGTCACAACCGCGCTGGAGGCCCAGTTCATTTCAGTGATTGTAACATCGCCGCAAGACGCTTGTGCGCCGGACGCAAAGCCAGCAAACGCTACAACAGCAGCGCTGGATTTAAAGAGTTTGGAGATCATCATATTTCCCTTGTTGGAAGATTGGTGCCCGTGAACTGTTTGCCGGGTCTTAATTCTAGGCGCGCTCATCAACGTATTGTGGTTCCGCCGTGACTGTTTTCCAGTTCAAATTCGTGCCAACCGAGGTCGGCCTGCCTTTGGATAGCACAAAAACTTACTGCTTTTCAAATGCCTCTAGGGTAAGCCGCTGTGCTTACCCTACGTAAATACGTGGGGGCGCGGGCCTGTGGTGGTCCCGGATGTTCTAATTTTATCAGCCGCTTACGTGGTTAGAAATGCGCGCAGGGCGGTAAGTTCTGTATCACGCACTTCATGCCCGCCTGGGTGCCATTCCAAGGTCACGTCGGTGCCTTGTGCGCTAAAGTAGTCGGCCAGAGCTTGGGTTTCTGGTGCGGGGCAAATCGGGTCACGCTGCCCCGCGGTGATCAGCACGCGCGACGCGGACAGGCCGGGTTGCGGATCTGGTGCCCACGGGATCAGCGGGTGCATCAGCGCCATATCATCAAAGATCGACGGATGCAGAAAGCTGATCGCCGCCATGATGTTCGCGCCATTGGAATATCCAAGGCCGATAGTGCGCGTTGGTGCGACGTCGGCCTTTTGCTTTTCCAGAAACCCGGCCAATGCGCGGACCCGCACGGCAAGATCGTTCATGTCATAAAGGCCTTCGGCACGCCGGCGGAAAAACCGCAATGCGCCGCCTTCTGACACATCCCCGCGCAGCGAGATCACGGTCGCGCCGGGTATCAATTCCTGTGCAAAGCCGTGAAACTGATTTTCGTCCCCGCCGGTGCCGTGAAAGATAAAGATCAGCGTTCCATTCGGCGTGCCGGGCGTCTTACGGGTGATATAGTCAGCCATTCGCACTTAGTCCTTAATCGGAGAGAGGTACTTTTGTTCCAGAACCTCACGAAGATGGGCGTGCTGATCGGGAAGCTTCAATGCTTCGCCCAGATGCGCGGTGTCTTCGTCGCGATCAAAGCCGGGTTCGTTGGTGGCAATTTCAAACAACACGCCGCCGGGGGTGCGGAAATAGATCGCCCAGAAATAGTCGCGGTCGATGACCGGGGTTACATCATACCCAGTGTCCATCAGGGCTTTGCGCACCTCTAGCTGTGCGTCGCGGTTGTCGACCGAAAACGCGATGTGGTGCACGGACCCGGCCCCTTGGCCCGCCGATGGCGCGCTGACCGTTTCCAGATCAATCACATCTGCGCCGTTGCCACCGGGAACGGCAAAGCGGCTAATGGCACCTTGCTGGTCGATTTCTTCGTAGCCCATAAATCTCAACAGCTCGGCCGAGGCCCCC
Organism: Actibacterium lipolyticum; assembly: GCF_900184935.1. Taxonomy (GTDB): domain Bacteria; phylum Pseudomonadota; class Alphaproteobacteria; order Rhodobacterales; family Rhodobacteraceae; genus Actibacterium_A; species Actibacterium_A lipolyticum. The sequence continues at coordinate 1,655,246 of NZ_FXYE01000002.1, forward strand.
TCATCCGCCAATCGCATCGCGGCAGAGTGGAAGCCGCGAATGGCGGTTTGTTCACCAACGCCGTTCCCAATCCATGGGGCGCGGTCATCTTCGCCTTCGACAAGGGCGAAGGCATCGCCGTCAGGCCCGCGGAACAACAGCCGGTTTTCACCAAACCGCGTGTCTTCGCTTAACCCGGCCACGTTGAAGGTCGCTAAACGCTCTTTCCATGCGGGAATAGTGCCTTTGGGGATGGTGAAGGATGTCGTGGAAACCTCGCCCGTACCAGCGCGCCCACCCTTGGCCCCTTCGAAAGGGAAATAGGTCATGACGGACCCGGGCGTTCCAAGTTCGTCACCGTAATACAGGTGGTAAACGTTCGGTGCGTCGAAGTTCACGGTTTTCTTCACACGGCGCAGGCCGAGCACCTTGGTGAAGAAGTCGTTGTTTTCCTGTGCGCCACTGGCAAGCGACGTAACATGGTGCAGGCCGTTGATCTGTTTCAGCATTGGTCGCCTCCTTCGGCGTGAATCTTTGGTTGAGGGAAATATCGGCCTGTTGGCGTGCAAAGAAACCCCAAATGCAAAACCAAGTCTGTGCAAAATCGCACCAAAACGCCAAGCGACCCCAGAAATCGCGCGAATTTTAACTGTTAAACGCGGGTTAATCCTGCGGCTGCTATCCCTGTTGTGGGTGAATATGAGGTGGTGAAGATGAGCGCGTCAAACAATGCGCCAGTCATCATCAAGCGAAAGAAGGTTATCAGCGGCGGTGGGCACCATGGTGGGGCCTGGAAAGTAGCCTATGCTGATTTCGTGACGGCCATGATGGCCTTCTTTATGCTGATGTGGCTGCTTAACGCGACAACGGAAAAACAGCGAAAAGGGATTGCGGATTACTTTCATCCGACGATTCCGGTGAACCGTATCTCAGGCGGTGGCGACGGTGCATTTGGCGGCAACAGTGTCTTTTCCGAAAACACCATGGCGCAAAATGGGACCGGTGCGTCGGGGCGTCATACCACCGCAAACAAGCAGGCAGTTGGGGCAAGCGGCTTGTCCCCCACCGGCGCCGAAGAACAGGTGCAAAAGATGCAGGCGATGCAAGAGGAGCTGGAAAAAGCCCTTACCGCGCGCTCTGGCGAAAGTATGGTAAGTGACGGCACGATGCGGCACATCGTGACCCGCGTCACCGACGAAGGCCTGATTGTTGAGTTGTTCGATCTAAACGACAGTCGGCTTTTTCTGGATGGCACGGATACCCCGACCCCTGAAATGGAAGCCCTGACCAGCATTATCGCCGAAGTGTTCGCGCTGGTCGAAAACGCCATTGCGGTGGGGGGGCACACCCGTGCCCATGCGGGGCCTTTGGTGCAAGATCCATCATGGAACCTGTCGACACGGCGCGCCCATGCCGTGCGCCAACTGTTGGAGGGGGACGGCATTGTCGCGCGCCGGGTTCAGCGTGTGACGGGTTTCGCCGACCGCAAACTGGTTGCCCCTGATCCGACGGCCCGCCGCAACAATCGGATCGAGGTTGTGTTGCTGCGTTCAGAGGGGCCAACGGGAAAGTCATCGGCATTTTAGCTATTAGCGCCGTGTTAAGCGCCGGTCTGTATCGCTTGAGTCAGATACCGGAGCCAAAGCATCAGAAAGGCGCTTTAGATGACGATTTCCTCCTCGCTCAATGCGGGCGTGGCCGGGCTGAACGCAAACGCAGCCCGCCTTGCCACCATTTCCGACAATATCGCGAATGCGTCGACCTATGGTTACAAACGGTCGGACACTGAATTTCATTCCATGGTTATCGATGGCGCAAGCGGCGGGTCCGCAGGTGGTGTTCGTGCGACCAACTATAAGCTGATTGACGAACGTGGCCCGCTGGTTGCGACATCAAACGCGACTGACATTGCCGTGTCGGGCCGCGGCATGGTGCCGGTTACCGATACCACCGCTGTCGAGGCGGGCGGTGCCCTGCCCATGTATATGATGACCACCGCATCGTTTCGTCCCGATGAAAACGGCGTCCTGACCTCCGACACCGGGATGGTCTTGATGGGTTGGCCTGCATCGGCGGATGGCACGATCCCCGCTTATCCGCGCGATACCGTCGACGGGTTGGAACCGGTGCAGGTTGATATCAACCAATTTGCGGGTGATCCGACGACGAAAATGTCGGTTGGCGTGAATTTACCAGCCTCGGAAACCGAGGTTGGTGCCTCTGGTGACACGCTGAACCTATCGGTGGAATATTTCGGTAATCTAGGCACGTCAGAGACGCTTTCGGTGGATTTCACGCCAACGGTGCCGGGGGTGGGGTCGTCAAATGAATGGACGATGGTCATCACAGATTCCGCATCGGGTGGGGCTACGGTGGGTGAATACACCCTGACATTTGATGACAGCCGGGAAAACGGGGGCACGCTTGCATCTGTGACCACGGTTTCGGGCGGGGCATATGACGCAACCGAAGGGACTGTGACGATCAACGTTGATGGCGGACCGATCGAAATTTCGATTGGCGCGCCGGGTGATCCGGGCGGGTTGACGCAACTATCGGACACGTTTGCGCCCACCGCGATTACCAAAGATGGGTCTCCTGTTGGGAACCTGACATCGGTTGAGATTGACGAAAACGGTTTCGTCCACGCGATCTATGACGCTGGTTTTACCCGCACGATTTATCAAATCCCGCTGGTTGATGTGCCTAACCCGAACGGCTTGGTCGCGCTTGATAATCAGGCCTATCAAATTTCGCACGAAAGCGGCGCGTTCTTCCTTTGGGACGCTGGGGATGGGCCTACGGGTTCGGTCGTTGGTTATGCGCGCGAAGAATCCGCAACCGATGTGGCGGCCGAACTGACTCATCTGATCCAAACCCAGCGGGCTTATTCGTCGAACGCCAAAATCATCCAGACGGTGGACGAGATGTTGCAGGAAACCACCAACATCAAGCGCTGATTGATCGACGTTTAAGGGGGAATTGCCATGTCAATTTCAAGCTCACTTTCAAACGCCCTGTCTGGGTTAACCGCAGCGGCGCGCGCGGCCGAAGTGGTATCTGCCAACGTCGCCAATGCGACGACAGAAGGGTACGGGCGACGAGTCCTTGAAAGCTCGGCCGCGGCGCTGGGCGATCAGGGTGCTGGCGTGCGTGTTGATGGGGTTCGCCGGGAAATCGACACCAAGGTGCTGGCGGACCGCCGGTTGGCCGATGCGTCGGCTGCCAACGCCGAACAATATGTCGATTTCTTTTCCAGCCTAGAGGTGGCGATTGGCACGCCTGACAGCGCAAATTCCCTGTCAGGAAGCATCGCCGCGCTGGACAGCGCCCTGATCGAGGCCGCCAGCAGGCCAGATTCTGATGCGCGCCTTGCCAATGTGCTGACGGCCGCAAACGGTGTCGTTGATCAATTCGCGAACATATCTGATGAAATCCAAACCCTCAGGGCCGAGGCCGAACAGGGTATCAATGCGCAGGTCCGCACGCTGAACACCCGGCTGGAACAGATCGCGGACCTGAACCACCAAATCCGGCTTCAGGACGGGTCGGGAAACGATACCGCCGCGTTGATGGATCAGCGTCAGGTGCTGGTTGATGACCTTGCTGAAATCGTTCCAGTCAGGGTCGTACAGCGGGATCATGGCGAAATCGCGATCTACACCGAAACCGGCGCAACATTGTTAGAAGGTAAACCAGCAGAGTTCGGTTTTACGCCCGCCAGCACCATCGTTCCAGAGATGAAAATCGAATCTGGCGCGCTGTCTGGCCTTACGCTGAACGGTCAGCCGATTTCCGTCGCCGGGCCATATTCGCCGATCGCGGGGGGCAGCTTGCAGGCGCTGTTTGATCAGCGCGACGTTTTGGCCGTTGATGCGCAGGCCGACCTTGATGCGCTTGCACGGGACCTGATCGAACGCTTCGAAGGTGTGGACCCCACAACAGCGTCCGGCGCGCCGGGGTTGTTTACGGATGCGGGCGGGTCGTTCGACCCCGCGCAAGAGGTCGGCCTGTCTTCGCGGCTTTCGATCAATGCCTTGGTTGACCCCGATCAGGGCGGCGCAGTTTGGCATCTTCGCGCCGGTCTGGGTGCCACTGATCCCGGCGCGGTGGGCGACAGCACGTTGTTGAATGCGTTTTCAGATGCGTTGAACGAAAACCGGATCGCGTCATCGGGAACCTACACCGGTGCCGCGCGCAGCGCTGCCGGCCTTTCGGCAGAGTTCTTGTCAACGGTCAGCACCGAACGCCTGAACGCTGAAGCAAACCAAAGTTTCGCCCAAGCAAAAGCAGAAACCCTGCGCGAAGCAGAGCGTGCCGGTGGCGTCGATACTGATCACGAAATGCAGTCATTGCTTTTGATCGAACAAAGCTATTCCGCCAACGCTCGCGTTATTCAAACCATCGATGAGATGATCGATACCCTGCTAAGGATTTGACCATGACCACCGTTGCAATTGGCGACTTGGCGCAAAACCTGCAAATGCGCCGCTATAACTCTGATCTTAAAACGCGGCTTTCCACCCTTGCGCAGGAACTGACAAGCGGTCAGTCGGCGGACCCTGCGAAGCTGGTTTCGGGTGATTTCGCGCCGCTTTCGGCGATCGAACACAGCCTCAACACGCTGTCGTCCTACCAAATGGCCGGTTCAGAGGCCGCGTTAATGACGGCTGCCATGCAGGCCAGCCTGACAAACGTATCCGATGTAGCGTCTAGTTTGGAATCGTCGCTTTTGATTGCGGCAAGCTCCCCTGAAACGAACCTGTTAACCAGCACCGGCGTAGATGCGCACGAAAAGCTGGATCAAGCCATCGGCGCGCTTAACGCATCCGTTGCGGGGCGGTCATTGTTTTCGGGAATGGCGACAGACCGCGCGCCCCTTATTTCGGGCGATGAAATGATGGCGGCGCTGCAAACATCCCTAGCAGGACAGACAACCGCCCAAGGTGTTTCTGACGTCATGGAGGCTTGGTTTAACGCCCGCGGTGGCGGCTTTGAAACCGTCGGTTATGTGGGCAGCGAAGAACCGATTGGCGACGTGCGCTTGGGTGATGGTGCAACACTATCGTTAAGCATCACCGCCGAAGATCAATCTATCCGTGACGTGATACGCGGCTTGGCGATGGGCGCATTGCTGGCAGATGGCGGTCTGTTCGCAGGTGACACAACAGAACGGGCCAAATTGGCGAAGGCATCGGCAGAACAACTTTTGACAGCCAGCGGCCCCATGGCGGCCCTTCAGGGAACGTTGGGCACTGCGCAAGAAAGGATAGAGACGATCCAAGTCGAAAACACCTCTAAATCAGCGATATTGGAGCTGGCCAAGTCAGAAATTGTGGGTGTCGATCCATACGAAGTCGCGACAGAACTGGAATCTGTGCAGGCTCAGATCGAAACGCTGTACACGATCACGGCGCGGCTTTCGCGGCTAAGCTTGACGGATTACTTGTCATGAAGCAGTTCATCATCGCCCTAACGCTGATCATCGCAAGCTTCACGCAGAATGCCTTCGCCGGGCCGATCCGTATCAAAGATTTGGTAGAGTTTGATGGCGTTCGGGGAAATGACCTGATTGGGTACGGTCTGGTTGTTGGCCTGAATGGCACCGGGGACGGCATCCGCAATGCCCCCTTCACCGAAGAGATCATGTCGAACCTTTTGGAACGGCTGGGCGTGAACATTACTGGTGAACAGTTCCGGCCAAAGAATGTGGCGGCTGTATTTGTCACTGCTGCGCTACCGCCCTTTGCCCGGGCAGGGTCGCAAATTGACGTCACGGTTTCGGCGATTGGCGACGCCAAAAGCCTGCTGGGTGGCACCCTGATTATGACGCCGCTGAACGCGGCCGACGGGCAAATATATGCGGTTGGCCAAGGCACGATCATTGCGGGGGGCGCGTCCGTCGAAGGCGATGGCGCGTCGGTGGTTCAGGGCGTTCCGACCGCTGGCGTTATTCCCGCCGGGGCGCGCGTGGAACGTGAAATCGATTTCGACTTTGCATCTTTGAAAACCCTTCGGCTGGCGTTGCGAACGCCAGATTTCACAACGGCGGGCCGTATCGAAACCGCGCTGAACAAAGCGTTCGGTCGCCCGGTGGCGCTTATGCTGGATGCCGGAACGGTACAGCTTGATATTACGGAAACCCGCGCGGCGTCGCCGGCGCATGCGCTTGGGCGCGTTGAAAACATCGAGGTAGAGCCGCAGCGCAAGGCCCGTGTCGTGGTTGACCAGCGATCCGGCACGATCGTCATGGGCGAAGATGTGCGGATTTCGCGTGTCGCGGTATCTCAGGGCAATTTGACCCTGCGCATCAGTGAAACGCCCGAAGTTGTGCAGCCAAACCCGTTCGCCACTGGCGAAACGGTCGTGGTTCCGCGCACCACTGCGGGGCTAGAGGAAGAGGAGGGAACAGGTTTGGCCGAAATTCAGGGCGGAACCTCGCTCTCTGAGGTTATTCAGGGCCTGAATGCGCTGGGCGTGTCACCGCGTGATATGATCGACATCCTCAAAAGCATAAAAGCCGCCGGTGCCCTGCATGCTGAATTCGTTGTGCGATAAAGGAGGCTAATCCTTTTCGCTTCGTGCGGCCATGACCGTGTCGATGGCATTGTCCCATTGCGACAGAATTTTTTCAGGCATGAACCGTTCACGGTTAATCTGTGCCGCCGCGGTGAACTTTTTCTGCAGGTCGGGATCATTTAACAAAAGGACAAGCGCGTTCGCCAATGCATCGGTGCTGCCAAGCGGAACCAGAACGCCATTTTCCATAGATCTGATGATTTCGCGCGGCCCGTAATCGCAATCAACTGAAACCGTTGGAATGCCGGCAACCGTCGCCTCGGCGACCACATTTGCAAACCCTTCATGACGCGAGGAAAGAACGAAGATATCGCCCTTTTCAATCCATGATCCGTTGCGCTTTGTCGTGCCGGGCATGGTGACGACGTCATTCAAGCCAAGTTTGTTGATCAGCTTTTGAAGGGGCGCGCGCTCCTTGCCCTCGCCAAAGATTGTGAGCGTCGCATCGGGGTGCGCTTTGCGCACGATATCGAACGCGGTGATCAGGTGATCAAACCCTTTCTGGTGATCAAGACGCCCCGCCGACACGACCCGTTTTAGGCCCTTAGGCTGAAACGAAATGCCGGGAAATTCGCCGCAGGGGTTGTTGATCACGATCGCTTTTCTACGCACGCTGTCCGGCAGTTCACCTAACGCCTTGTGCGTTAGCATGACCACCAAATCGGCAGTCACGGATGTCAGGTTGTTTAGGTGGCGCCAAAGGCCGTTGTTCTTTTGTGCTTTTGGGTTGTTCCGTTCGGAGGCGATAATTGGGAACTTACGCCAGAAATTACCAAGAAGTGTCAGCACGTTGATTTTCGTCAGGAAGGAGATCACCACATCGGGTTGAAGCTCTTTCAGCGTTCGCCGGATGAAAAGGAGCCGCCTTAGCTGAAGGAACCTGACGCGTTTCGGGGTCTCTTTGTCCATCACGTGAAGCGTAACGTTGTCGGGGTATTTGAAATACGGGCCGTCGGCCGGGCAATTCATCGCAATTACATGAACTTCGTCACCAAGTTCGGCACGATGTCGGGCCAGCATGGCGATGATTTTTTCGGCACCACCTGCGCCAAGGCCAATTTGAATAAAAACGGTGCGCATTGTCTATTTCCTGGCCTCGAAATGATGAAATTCGGCTGTTTGTTGTGTTGTATCGTCGACGTTAAGCTGTGCTTGGATGATGGGCTTGTTCATATTCTTTGTCTGCATGAAGACACGCCCCAGATATTCCCCGATGATCCCTAAGAACATTGCGTTCAGCATGATCGACATCAACAACATCATAGTGGTCGTGGCAAAACCTGCCGGCCATTCCTGACCGAACAGAAGCTTCCCTACGAGGTACCCCACCAACAGCAAAAACGTCAGGGTTCCGACCGTCAGGCTAACCAACGAAGCAATCCGAAGCGGCACGAGCGAGTGGTTCACGATGCCATCGATGGCAAGTGACAGCATGGCCTTGAAGGGGAACTTGGTTTCCCCCGCAATGCGGGCCTGCCGGTCGTATTCGAAACCGACCTGCGAAAACCCCATGGCACTGATCAAACCACGCAAATAGGGAGAGCTGTCGCGGATGGTCTTCAACTCATCCAGAATCCGCCGATCCACCAGTCGAAACTCTCCGACGTTCAGGGGCAGATCATCCTCGCTCAATTTGTTGATGACGAAATAGAACAACCGCCGCATGGCCGCGGTCACGGGCCCGTCTTTCAGCGACCGGCGCACGCCATAGACAACCTGATGACCCTCGCGCCATTTTTCCAACATATCGGGGATCAGATCGGGCGGATCTTGCAGATCGCAGTCCAGCTGAATGGCGCAATCCCCCGATGCGGACTGATACGCCACCAAGAGAGAGCGCTGATACCCAACGTTTTTCGAAAAGCGGATCACCTTTAACCGCGCGTCCTTTTCGGCAAGGCCCATCAGAATTTCGAACGTGCGATCGGTTGAGTGGTTGTCGGTGACGATGATTTCGAATTCAAGGTTCGCAATCGGCTCTAACACGGCGCAAACTTCGGTATAGGCGCGCTCGACAGTGGCCTCTTCGTTATAGGCGGGGATAAGCACTGACAGGAACGTCGTTTCTGGCACGGAGGGTTGGGTCATTGCGTCAACTCTGTACTTGTGTGGCGGTGCTGGGCATCGCGGACGGTGCGTGCCAACCCTTCACCAAACGGGATAGTTGATTGCCAACCAAGCAGGCGCTTGGCCTTTTCGGTCTTGGCGCGAAAGTCGGGAATGCCCCCGGTGCCTGCGTTTTTGTGGGGATGCAGCAGCTTTGGATTAGCGCCGGTCAATTCCGCGATCAGCGCGGCGATCTCACGAACCGGTGGCGCGATGCCAGTTGCAATGTTGATCACTTGCCCGGCGGCGGCCCTGTTATAGGAAATGGCGAACAGGCCGGAAATCACATCGTCAACGTGGATCAAGTCGCGCATGTCATCCGGGTGGCGAAGCTCCATCCGGTTGCTGGTCAGACAGTTTTCAATCAATGCAGGCACCAGAAACCCCGTGGATTGCCCCGCGCCATATGTCAGGCCAAGCCGCGCAGTCGTGCCAGAAAACGGCAGGCGCGATTGCATCATTTGAAGGTAGTGGGTGCCAGAGACCAAGGCGGCGGTATAGGCATCAAGCGGCGCTTCGCGCTGGTCCTCGTCAAAGGGGGCGATGCCGCTGCCGTATTCAGCCAAGGTGCCGCACCGAACGAAGGCGCGCGGGGGCACGTCGGCGTTGGCTGCGGCCACTGCAAGCGTTACTAACGCGCCTAGATCGTCTTGGTATCCAATCATCACATCCGAATAGTCCGGCACCCCTGCGCGGCGGGTTTGGATCGCCAGATGGAAGATGAATTCGGGCCGCTTTGCCGCCAAACAGGCGCGCACGGCCTGACTGTTGGTCAAATCGATGGGCAACACGTCAAGTTCGCCAGCGATGTCGGCAAGGCGCCACAGGTCGGTCGACGCGCGGACAATCACCGTCACCTCATCCCCGCGGGCAAGGCATGCCCGCGCCAGATGTGAGCCGATGAACCCAGCCCCGCCAGTGATCAGAACCCGCGCCATTCGGGGCCTCCGTTGTTGTTTTGCGCCCGCTACAGCCTGTCAGCGAACGCCTTAAATGTTTCATGCATGTACCCGATTTGGGCGTCGTCCAGCCCGTGGTGGCAGGCTAACAAAATCCCGCCGCGCATTACGGCATCGGATTCCGGATAGCCGCCATCGCGCGTTTTGCAGGGTACGTTTTTCATCGCCGGTTGGCGTAGGATGTTGCCCGTGAACACGGGCCGCGTCTGAATGTCCCGCTCTTCCAGATAGATCTGCAATTCGCGGCGCATGAACGGGGCATCCGGGCGGATTGTCAGCGGAAATGCCAGCCAGCCCGTCCGTGAGTTTGGCAATTGGCGCGGCAGGATGAACCAATCTTCGTATTGCTTGAAGAAATCATACTGCGCTTTGAAGTTCTGTTCACGTGCGGTGATGTTCTGATCCAACTTTCCAAGCTGGACCAACCCGAACGCCGCGCTGATTTCAGAGGGTTCGACGTTGTACCCCAAATCCTCAAACAGGAATTTGGCGTCATAGCTGATGCCATCCAGTTCGACGTTAAAGCGGTTTTCGATCTTTTCGGATTCCACAAACAGCGACGACGTGCGCCCCCATGATCGCAACAGCAGCGCGTTGCGTGCGGTTTCTTCGTCGTTCACGCACAGCATCCCGCCGTTGCCTGCGCCGTTGATGACGTGAGAGCCATAAAAGCTGGTCGTGGAAATATCGGAATACACGCCGGTGCTGTTGTTGCCGATGGTCGCGCCAAGGGTATCGGCGCTGTCTTCGACGACTTTCAGGCCGTGTTTGTCAGCGATTTCGCGGATGCGGGCCCAGTCTGGCAGGTTGCCAATCAGCGACGGGATCATCACGGCCTTGGTGTTTGGCGTAATCATTTCCTCAATCGCGTTCACGTCGATGTTGTAGGTGCCGGGTTCCACATCAACAAAGCTGGGCATCAGCCGGTTGCGCACCAAGGGCGCGACGGTGGTGGCAAACGTTAGGGCGGGGGTGATCACCTCTGCGCCTTCTGGAAGCTTCAGCACCTCAATCGCAAGATAGTTCGCCGAAGAACCAGAATTCACCATGATCCCGTGCGGTTTATCGAACAGGGCAGCGACTTTCTCCTGCATCTCGCGCACATGTGGGCCCATCTGGGTCGAGGTTCTAAGGACCTTAACAACGGCCTCAATCTCTTCTTCGCCATGAACGGTCTGGCCGTAATTTACGCGCATATCGTTACTCCTGTCGGGCCGTCGGAAAATGCCGGGGCCGTGCAATTCATCCCTTTGCCGCCAATTCACAGTAGCGGCTAATTTGGCCTTCGGTCAGGGCGCGCATATCGGCGCCTTCGGCCTGTTTTCGATACCATTCCACCGTCATTTGAATGGCTTGATCAAGTGTCAGCCGCGGCCGCCAGCCCAAATAGGTTGCGGCCTTGGTGCTATCGAGTTTCAAAATCTTGGCCTCGTGCAATGCGTCACTGCGTCGGCCGAATTCAAACCGTGGCCCGCCGTTGCCCCACGCCGCGCTTATCTGTGCGGCAAGGGTTTCAACTTCGACCACAGCGTCGTTGTCGGGGCCAAAGTTCCACCCTTCGTCCACGCGGTCACCGGTCAACATCCGCGCGGCAAGGGTAAGGTAACCCGACAAAGGCTCCATCACATGTTGCCACGGGCGCACGCTGGCCGGGTTGCGAATGACCGTGGGTTTTTCGGCAAGTGTCGCGCGGATGATGTCGGGGATCAGCCGGTCAGCTGCCCAATCGCCGCCGCCAAACACGTTGCCCGCCCGTGCGCTGGCCAGTTGTGGGCCCTCCGGGGCACAAAAAAATGACCGCCGGTAAGAGGCCGTCAAAAGCTCTGCCGCGCCTTTTGAGGCGCTATAGGGGTCGGACCCACCCATCGGGTCATTTTCGCGGTATCCCCAGACCCATTCGTTGTTTTCATAGCACTTGTCGCTGGTCACAACGATCGCGCCCTTAAGCGAGGGCATCGCGCGGGCCTGATCCAGCACATGCGCGGTGCCAACCACGTTGGTCAGAAAGGTTTCAGCAGGGGTGTCGTAGGACGCGCGCACAATCGCCTGCGCGGCCATGTGGATGACGATATCCGCGTCTACGCCGTTCAGTGCTGTGGCCAATGCGGCGCTGTCGTTGATATTGGCGAACCGGCTGTCGATAACGCCATCTAGGGCGCAACAGTCAAAGATCGAAGGCGTGGTTTCGGGCGGCAAGGCAAGGCCGGTCACCCGTGCCCCCAACTGCCGCAGCCACAGGCACAGCCACCCGCCCTTGAACCCGGTGTGCCCGGTCACAAGAACGCGTTTGCCCTGAAAGACGCCGCCGAAATCAGCCGTGCTCGTTCCGGTCATAGACGTCTACCGCCGCGTCAAAGGCGAACCAGAGTCATTCGCGCCATCGTCAAATTTCAGCCAAGGTGGGGTCGCATCGCCGCACAGCGTATCAAGATAATCGCGGTCACGGACCGTATCCATCGGATGCCAGAACCCGTGGTGTTTATACGCCATCAACTGCCCGTCGCGGGCAATGCGGGTCAGGGGTTCAAGCTCCAACGGTTGGCTGTCGCCGTCGATATAGTCGATCACGCCCGGCTCAAACACGAAGAACCCGCCGTTGATCCAGGTTTCGTGCTTGCGGACCTTTTCGGTGAATTCGCTGACCTGATCACCGTCCAGTTCAAGGTTGCCGAAGCGGGCGGGGGGCTGCACGGCTGTCACGGTCGCCAGCTTTCCGTGCGATTTGTGGAACTTCAAAAGCGCGTCAATGTCGATGTTCCCGACGCCGTCGGAATAGGTGACCATAAACGGGCCATCCTGCAACTGATCGCGCAGGCGCAACACGCGCCCGCCGGTCATCGTGTGCGACCCGGTGTCGACAATCGAAACCTTCCAGTCATTCGGCCGCACAGGAAGCAGTTCAGTCGTGCCGGTTTCAAGGTCGACAGACACGTCGTTCGACGCAAGGTGGAAGTTCATGAAAAACTGCTTCAGCAGAAGCGATTTGTACCCCGCCGCGACCAGAAAATCTTTGTGCCCAAAGTGGCTGTAAATATCCATGACCCGAACAATAATCGGGCGACCGCCGACTTCGACCATCGGCTTGGGAATCCTCACTGTTTCTTCGGCAAGGCGCGAGCCAAGCCCACCAGCAAGCAGCAATACCTTCATGGGAACTTCCCTTTAACATCAATATAAAAATACAAAATCAATTGTGTCTCACTATGGGTGATCGCGCAAATATCGCAACATCGGCGTGTGCATTAATTGGAATCCGCAGGTTCGCGGACATAAAGAAAACCCTCGCCATAGCGGTTGGGGATCGTCATGTCGTTGATCCGCCGATACCCCTTATTTTCAGCGAAATTCAAAAGCGGGGCTTCTAACAGCGGCTCGTACCCAAGCAGGAACGCCGAAGGTGGATCAGCGCTAAAGAATTTCGACAAGCCATCCGGCCCGACAGCGCGATATTGCTTTAGCAATTCTGGATCCGTGAACGGAACGATTCGGTATGCGAACTGCCCCGTCGCGAATTCCGGGTACACCTTTAGCCCGGCCTGAACCGGATAGATCGGCATCAGCGTCGCGACCTTGCCCTCTTCCAAGCCAAGCTTGGTCAGCCTTTGGCGGATCAACTCTGCGCTGGCGGCGACTTTTGCGTGTTCGGTCGTGCGTGGGTCAATGAACGTGGCGGTGCCGGGCGCATAACGCGGCAGAGCAGAGACCAAAATCAGCAATGTCGCCGCCCCCAGCGCGGGCGGCACCATGATCTTTCGTTGAGGACCAAACTGGCGATACAAAATCCCAAGCAGAAGTATGAGGCTGATGATCGGCAGCACGAAATACTGCGGAAAGGCCGGGGTCGGCACGAAACTTATCCACAGGGTAAGCGCGGTGGTCGTAAGGACCACGATTATCTGTCCGGTTTCCGTTGATTTCGGCGAATGAATCCGACGCCGCTGAATGAACACAAGGAAGGTGAAGAACACCGCGGCGAAGGCCAAAAGCAGGTTCGTACCGGTAAACCAAAGCTGATAGGCAAGTTGGGTTTTCCCGGCCAAGCCCAGCGCAAGCCCCGGTTCAAGTGCTTTGTTGGCTTTCCAATAATCAACATGCGGCCCGGTATGAAATTCAATCACGTGGGCCAGAAACAGGTCTGGGTTGGAATTCAGATAGTAAAATAGCGGGACGGCGCCAATGGCCCCACCCAGCGCCAGCGGTAAGACAACGCGAAACAGGCGCCGACCAAACGAAATGCGCGTGGGCAAGAAGAATGCCCCGATCGCGATGGGCGGAATGAAAACAACCGCGCTGGCCTTGATCCCTGCGGCAACCGAAAGGCAAATGCCGCTTAGAACCAAGATCAAAAACCGCTGCTTGTGAGAAAGGGTTTCGGTCAAGAACAGGCCCAAGCCAAGGAAGGCAAAGGGCAGCGGCAGGAAATTGTTACTGCCTGCCATGCCTGGCGTTGAAAGTAGCAGATCGTTGCCCAGAATAAGCACGACGGAAAACAAAACGACCGCGCGTGAACGCGTCATGCGCCACATGATCAGGATGACCGATATTGCCAGAAGGACCCAACCGGCAAAGACCGTCAGCCGGGCCGCGTAAAGAACGTTGCCGCCGCCAACAAGTTCGTAAACCCAATGGAACATCCAAGCGGAGTACGGGACGTGATTGTAGAAAAAGTCGCCATAGATCGACATATCCGGCATCAATTTTGCCGGCGGGACATACATCATTTCGTCTTTGCGAATGCCGTATCCCATTATGCGGCCGTAGATGATTAAAAGCAGAATTCCCGCAAAAGCGGCGATGGTTACCAAAGAGCCTTCGCCGGGGCGGGGTAGGCGCGATTTATCGGAACGAGTCATGTTTTTTCTCTAACTTTTGGTGCCCCGCCTTGGAGTGCCTGAGAGATCAACACAAAGGACAGAACAACGGTAATCGGTAATATTAGGGCCTGTGCAACGAGGGGGCCCAGTCCGGCCAAAAGAGCCAGTTTTAATAAAATTGCGTTGATCGCATAGACCAGCGCATAGCAGGCAAGATAGATCGGTAAGCGTCGATAACCGCGGCTGTCAAAAACCAGCCGGGCATGGGTAAAAAAGTTCCAGATCGCTCCGATGACAAATTGCATGAGCAGAGCGATTTGAGGCGTAACTCCCAGCACGATAAATGCTGCGTATACGCTGTAACCGAAAGCGGTGTTAAGCAGTCCGACCAATACAAAACGCATGAATCGCTGCGTCCGCTCGGGAATGAGATACTTGTCAAAAAAATACATATCCAAAACAATCACAGCGTAATGCTGCTGGGTAACCATGGCACAGGCTAAGCTTAGCGCAAAATCATTTCTTACAATGGCTTGTGGCCTAACATCCGACAAAAGAGGTTGCAATATCGTAGAAACGGGCTGAAACTTCGGCGGTGTATTATGCGGCATTTATTTGTGCCGTCCGTTGCCCGGGATTGGGGTTTTCGCCTTGGTTTCGTTCTTTTTGCCCGGAAGCTTTGGATTTTATTTTGTTTAGGACTTCATTCGACATTGATGGTCGCAAAGACCTGCGTTCGGCAGCATCATTTTTTGCGATGCAGCTATACAACCTCCCGCAGAATGCGGTCGTTCGTCCGCTGAACACCGAAGGCATCGCGCCGATCTTTGTGGTGGGCTGTGGCCATAGCGGCACGTCGCTGCTTGCGTCCATCTTGGGGCGGTCTGACAAGCTGTTGATGGTTGGGTACGAAAGCGGTGTGTTCTTTCCCAAGAAAAGCCTGATGACCGCAAAAGAGGTCGTACGCTCTTGGGTCAATCTTGCAAGGCAGTTTGGCCTGTCGGGCTTTGTGGAAAAGACGCCAAAGCATTTGCACTGCATTGATCGGATTCTGAAGGTGGTGCCCAATGCGCGGATCGTTGTCATTACGCGCGACGGGCGTGATGTGATGGCATCGTTCATGTCACGCGGGATGTCGCCTGAATTCGCTGTGGAACGCTGGTGCCAAGACAACCAGAAGGTGCTTGCGCTGGATGGTCACGCCAGCATCATCAAGACGCGATATGAAGACATCGTCGCCGACCCAACGGCAGAGCTACAGCGGCTGTGCGACGCCCTTGGTCTGGAGTTTTCGGATGAAATGATAACCGGCACAGGAAGTGGATACGGCTGGATCAAAGACGGAAACATGGCCAAGCGGGCTGCTGAAACCAGCAAGCCGATCTATGACTCTCGTGGGAAGTGGAAACAGGCGCTTACCTCTGAGCATTTGGAAATTTTCTGGAAAGAGGCCTCTGGCATCATGAGCGCGTTTGGTTATGAAAAGTGAGTCGCAGCGCCTCGCAGTCATATCTGACGTCCACGGCAACGCAGATGCGCTGCGTGCCGCAGAATCGGTTCTGGCACAGCACACCTATGACAAGCTGATCGTGCTGGGTGATTTACTGACCTATGGCGGCCAACCCCACGAGGTGTTGCAGGGGATTGATCGGTTGGCAGGACAGTTCGACACGGTCTTTATCCGCGGCAACCACGATCAGTTCTATTTTGATCTGGATAAGGGGAAGCAGCCGTTTTACCCCAAGACGCCCGAATTCGTGCGGGAGTCGGTGCGTTGGACACACAACAAACTGGCCGGCATGCGGTTGGCAGATCGGTATGACTGGAAAGATAGCTTCGGGGCTGGCCCGGTCTTTATCGCGCATGCGAACCCTTATGAGTATGGTGACTGGTCCTATGTTGCTGACGCTGACGGCTGGCAACGGGCGGCAAATACACTGAGGGACAGGGGATATTTGGCAGGCGTGTTCGGGCACTCGCACCGTTCGTTCATGAAGATGCTGTCCCCGACCAACGAAGTCACGAACATGCCCGCCGACGAATGGATCGCCCCGGCAAATGGCGAGATCTTATTGATGAATTCAGGCGCAGTTGGCCAATCGCGCGGCACTGGCCTTAGCTTTTTAGATATTTCAATCCACGGGGCCACCATTAAGGCCCACCTGCATCAGCTGAGTGTGGACATGGGCCCTTCAAAGGGGATCATTGCACAATCGGGGATGTCATCGACCACACAGGAAAAATTGATTTCATATTTGGAGAAGACGTAGTGATTGGTGTTTTAGTGACGGGTGCCGGTGGTGGCGTTGGGCAGGGGGTTATTAAATCCCTCAAGCTGATCGACGACATGGGCCTGCACATCATTGGCGGCGATATGAGCCCGCAGGCCGCTGGCCTTTATGCCTGTGATCGTGCCTATATCGTCGAAGGGTGCCGCTCCCCCTCGTATGTCGAGTCTTTGGCCAAGATATTTGAGGCTGAACAGGTGGATTATTACATCCCCGGCACGGATATCGAACTGGCCTATTGCGCCGAAAACAAAGCGATGTTCGCGGAACGCTTCGGGGTAAAGGTTGTCGCCTGTTCGCCCGAAACGGTGCGCATCGCAGATGACAAACAGAAGACCTCTGACTTTCTAAAGGCCAATGGCCTGCCGTATCCGGCGTCGATATCACTTGCCGAAGCGTTGAAAGATGACGCGCTGGAATTCCCCGTGATCGTGAAGCCAGCGGTCGGTTTCCGCTCAATCGGGGTGGAATTGGCACGTAACCGCGCCGCGTTAGAGGCATATGACGGCGACCCAGAAACCACCGTCGTGCAAGAAGCCGTGGGCGATGCCGCGTCTGAATATACCTGCACGATTGTCGGCGCGGGGGGCACGCTTTCGCCAGTGTTGCCACTTCGGCGCGATTTACGCTCGGGCGACACGTACCGCGCGTTTCCTGAAAAATCAGCGGTGATCGAAGAATATGTAACGGCCGTTGCATCGCGCCTTGGCATCGATGGTGCCTGCAACTTCCAACTGCGGTTGGATCGTGAAGGCACGCCCAAGATATTTGAGATCAACAGCCGCTTTTCGGGCACCACGCCATTCTGCGCGCAGCTGGGGTTCAACCCGGTAGAATACTATCTGAAACATGATCGCGGGCTTTCCTATTCCCCCGATATTCAGTTCGACAAATGCGTGCTTCGGTATTGGAGCGAACTTGTTCTTAACCGCGCGGACCTCGCTGATCTAAGCGAACAGGGCGCTATTTCACCGGAGGCCGGAGGCCAGTTCAGCCTTTACGGCACACCGAAGCCATGAAAACCGCGCTGAGCGGATCTACTGGCATGATTGGGCGGCATATGCTGGCCCTATTGCGCCAACGTGGCGTGTCTTGTCGCACCGTCACGCGGGCCGATTGGGATTTGACAGAATGGCTCTCGTTTGAGGCATTTGATGCCCTGTTCGGTGATGCGGATGTGATATTCCATTTCGCCGCCAAGATTCCGGGGCCTCAGGCGGCGTCAGGATCAACAGCGGCCGAGTTTTTTGACACCAACGTTCGGGCCTGCGCTAATCTGGGGGAATGGGCCGCAAGCCGGCGCAAGGCAGTTGTCTTTCTGTCCAGCGGCACCGTTTACGCAAACCCGCACGCGCCTGTCATCGCCGAATCCGCCCCGACAATGATCAGCGGTTTTGGCGGGTTTTATGCCATGTCCAAGGTGCTTGCTGAAAATGTCCTCCGCCACTACTCGGCCGAGGGGATGAAGCTTGCCATTTTGCGCCCCTCTTCCGTCTACGGGTTTGGAATGGCCGCAGAGCAGTTAGTGCCAAGCTTTCTTGCAAAAGCGAAAGACGGGCAGGAATTGACCCTAACCGGGTCTGAAAACCGTCTGAACCTGATCCACGCGCATGACTTGTGCCGGGCCGCGCTGGCGGTGGCCGAACAGCAGATCATTGGCATTTTTAACGTTGCAGGCCCGGCAATTCACAGCATTCGTGACATAGCCGATACTGCTGTTTCAGTTGCCAGCGCGGGCAAGGTCGCTGTTGGCAAGGAAACAGACCCTAGCCCGCCGTTTTTGCGGTTTGATTTGAACTGCGAACGGGCGGCTGCCGCCTTTGGGTATCGCCCGATTGTGGGCCTTGAAATGGGTTTGTCCATGATGGCGCAGGAGGCGTTCCTGCCGGGAAATGGGGGTCATGCGCGCTTATCGCCCTGACATAGACGGGCTGCGCGCAATCGCGGTTCTGGTGGTGGTATTTTACCACTACGGCGTGCCGGGCTTTTCTGGGGGTTATGTCGGTGTCGATGTCTTCTTCGTGATCTCGGGGTATTTGATCACGTCGTTGATCAGCGATGAAATGCGCGCGGGCCGGTTTTCGTTCCGCAACTTTTACGAACGCCGCATTCGCCGGATCTTCCCGGCGCTTTTCCCTGTCATTGCGTTCAGCCTGATCGCGTCTTGGTCTGTTTTCGCGCTTGATGATTACCGTAACCTTGGCCAAAGCGCGGTCGCGGTGTCGGTGTTTTCCTCTAACATCTTGTTCTGGCTTGAGGATGGCTATTTCGGCCCCGCCTCTCATCTGAAACCCCTGCTGCACACGTGGTCCTTAGCCGTGGAGGAGCAATTCTATTTCGTTGTTCCGCTTCTGTTGCTGGCGCTACGGCGGGCGGGATGGGTCATGCTTGGCCTATCCCTTGCCAGCCTAGTGGCGGCGCAATGGATGTTGACCCGTGATGCCGCTGCGGCTTTTTACCTTATGCCCTTCCGGTTTTGGGAATTGGGCGTGGGTTGTTGGATCGCCCTTGTGGCGCTGCCCGCCCCACGGAATGGCATTTATCGCGCGGTTCTGGCCGGAATGGGTTTGCTGGCGATCCTTTCCGCGTCCGTCTTTTACACGCCCAACACGGTGTTTCCGGGGCTTACTGCGCTTTTGCCCTGTTTGGGGACAGGCGCGATTATCGTTGCGGGGAACGGTGCGCAGTCGGCAGTTCGGCGCGTGCTTTCTACGCGGCCGATGGTTGGTATCGGCAAAATCTCATACTCGTTTTACCTGTGGCACTGGCCGGTCTTTGTCATCGCGCAATATTGGCTGGTTGATGCGCTTTCGCCGTTGCAGGTCGCGGTGATCTTCGCGCTTTCGCTGCTGCTTTCGGCGCTGTCGTGGCGGTATGTGGAACAGCCGTTTCGCGCCCGTACTGGCGATG
Organism: Actibacterium lipolyticum; assembly: GCF_900184935.1. GTDB lineage: Bacteria > Pseudomonadota > Alphaproteobacteria > Rhodobacterales > Rhodobacteraceae > Actibacterium_A > Actibacterium_A lipolyticum. Next base: position 1,674,881 of record NZ_FXYE01000002.1, read on the forward strand.
GCTGGCGGATTGCGCCAATGCGTGTGTTCAGTTCGGCGATCGCGGCGTCTGCCCTGACGATTGGGTTTGGTGTGGCCGCGCACCTGACAGCGGGTTTTCCGGCGCGGTTGCCGGACAACGCCACCAAATTCCAAAAGATTGCCCGGTTTGAACCGTCACGAACCTGCCCTGAAACGCTTAAAAGTGATAGCTCGACAGACCTGATCTGTCGTTTCGGCACTGCGGCTAATCCGACGGTTTTGATCTGGGGGGACAGTCACGCCATCGCTGTGCTGCCAGAGTTTATCCGGCAAGCTGAAAGGTCTGAAACCAGTGCGATTATGATGGCCCGGCCCGGTTGCCCGCCTGTGGCTGATATCGAGCGCATCAGCAGCGGATATTACGACTGTCCAACCTTCAACGCGCGCGTGGCCGACCGTGCGGCGGGACAAGGCATTACCAAGGTGGTCATCATCGCGCGTTGGTCCGCCTATTTCGATGGCATCGGCTATGGCCCGTTAGAGGCGTTTGGCCACGCTGGCGACGTCAATTTAGTCTCTACCGCGTCAGACAAACTGCCCCCCGCGCAGGCCTTGGAAACCCATCTGCGAAAGACGGTGGCGAAGCTGATGGCAGATGGAAAGCAAGTGTTCCTGATCTATCCTGTGCCAGAGTTCGCGCATGACATTCCCCGCGTCGCCATGCGGGGCGGTGCGGTTGCGGCGGAACACTTATCAACCCCCCGCCAAGAGCATCTGTCGCGCAGCGAAAGTGCACGCTCGGCCTTGTCCAGCATCGTTGAAAAGACCGGCGCGATTGGGCTGATCCCCGATAGGCTGCTGTGTGACGATGCGCTGTGCCATGCCAGCCGCGATGGCGTGCTTCTTTACAAAGACAACGACCACCTTTCGGAAAACGGCGCCAAACTGATCAGCCCGATCTTGGGCAAGGTGTTCGACGGCGGCCTATAGCCCGGGGTTGTCCATCCAGTCGCTTAGGTCTTTGCCCATGATCTCCTCCAACAGCTTCACATCGGGGCGGAAATAGGCATCAAGCTTTTCCACCAGCTGTGGCGTGATCGGCGGATAGACTACGGGCTTGGCCACCATGTTTCGCAGCGACTTCATCGGCGCGGTGTTGCGAAGCGGGTCCAGCAACGGGCGTAGCGGCTTAATGGCTGCGCGCAAGGGGCGGGGCACCATCGCGGCCCTGCGGTCTTTCACCTTTTTGCCAAGCGGCGGTGACAACGTGCCTTCGAACCCAATGTGATTTGCGATTTGGGCAAGCTGGGTTTCCGGTGCGACCTTCACATTCTCAAAGAACAGAAACAGGAACTGTTCCGCCGGAAACAGCTTCAGAAACCGGGTCATGTGATGGCCGTAGCGACCGTTGTGGATAAACCGCTGATCAGCCGCGATATCAGGGTCGAGATGCTTTTCAATGTCGGCAGACACTGCACCCCGCCGATAGAGCATGCAATAGTCCGAATAGGCACGCGCGACCGGGTTGCGCATCTGCAGGATCAAGCGGGCGTTCGGATATGTGTCTTTGATCCGTTGTGCGGCGTCTTCTTCTGTCAGGTAGGAGTTCGACTTTTCACCCAAAATCACGCTGTCATCGCGCGGGGTAAAGTGGTTCGTGTACCAATCCAGCCCCCGGTCGTATTCACGTGAAAAGAAGTGCAGTTCGGCGTCGGGCATAAAGATCGACGGGTCGTTCTGCAGCGAGTTTTGCAGCCAAGTCGTTGCGCATTTCGCCGCGCCGATAATCAGGAAATCAACGGGACGGTCGATCATGCGCTTACCCCCTGGGGGGCTGATACCCCTGCTAGTTCGTCATAGACTTTGCTGACGGCATCTACCGTCCGCTTCAGCCCGTAATTGTTCGCCGCGTCGTTATGGGCCGCTTCGGTGATACGGTTCAAAAGCGTCGGGTCGCGCATTAGGTCGGCCATTGGTTTGGCGAATGCCTCGGGCGATTCCGGCTTTACCAGAAACCCGGTTTCGCCGTCTGTGATCGCCTCGGGGTTGCCACCGTGGCGGGTCGCGATAACGGGGGTGCGCAGATACATAGCTTCGATCAGGGTGCGCCCGAAGGGTTCGTTCACTGCGGTGATCAGCAGGGCATCAACGCCAGCCATGTACTCCTCAATCGGGCTGCGATAGCCCATTAGGTGCACCTGCTCCGCGATACCCAGATCAGCGGCCAATGCCATCGCGCGCTCATCCAGTTTTGATTGGGGTAAAATGACCTTGCCGAACAGCAGACCATGAACGGGCCGCCCCGGAATTTCGGCCTGAATTTCCTTAACGGCGCGCACAAAGTTCAGCGGGCGTTTGCGGTCGTTCAAGCCGCCGAAATAGCCAACGAATATGCTGTTTTCCGGCAGGTTCAGTTCTTTGGCGATCATGCTGTGCGCAGCGGCTTTATCGGGCACGGTTTTGGTAAACTCAAACGGGCTGCGGATGACGCTGAAAATCTTGTCGACCGACTTGATCGGCTTTTGTGGCTTAGAGAAATACGAAACGCTTAGGATGCGGTCGGCAAACAGCGGTGCAAGCTTGTTCACGCCCGTGCCCGAAGGCCCCTCGCGGTTATGCCAGATGAATTTCCGCCCGCTCATCTTGGTGGGGATGACCCAGTTTGAATGCATGCGCCCGTCGTTCGTATGCACGATGTCCGGGTCTAACCTGCGCAGCACCGCCTTTATCGCGCCGTAGGTTTTGAACGCATAGCCCAGAACAGAGACATTGCGCTCTGTCCGGCTATATTTGGGGGCCATAATCTCGATATCCGGCAGCACTTCGTAATCAAGGCCAAGGCTGTGGATATAAGTGCCTAATTCGCCGTCTGTGTGATGCAATACGATCTTGGGATCATATTTTTCACGGTCCAGTTCGGCGATCATCTTCAACGCGGATATGTGGCTGCCACCGACGGTCGGCCCGCCGATAAAGGGGTAAAGGATGGAAATCTTTTTCATTCAAAAAACCTAGAACACTCAAAAAATATCGGTGGGCTAATTCCCACTCGCTTCAAAACTGTCTTCTAACACGACTTGCAGCGTGTCGCCCGGTTTAAGAACGCCGGTTGCGGGCAGAACAAGCTGTTCAACGGTATCATCTTTGTGACGCGTCACGCGATAAATCGGATCCGGTAATTCAAGGTCGGCCTCATCGTCAATTGTGCCGCGGGCTACGGCTTCGGAATACAGGCTAAGCGCGGTGGCCAGCCTGATTTTCACGTCGTCCAGCTCAATCTGCGATGATTTCAGTTCGGACATGCGGCGCAGGCGCGCGTCATCCAGCAAGGAAAGTTCATCGCGCTGGGTAAGGTTCAGTTGCTGTTCTGCGGTCAGCTTGGCAATTTCAAGTTGGATGCGTTTCGCCTCCAGATCGTTCAGCGCCGTGGAAAGAGAGGTCAGCCGTGCATTCACAGCCAGCCCTTTTTCCTGAAGCGTCTGCACATTGGCCAATTCCTGCGCGGCCAATACGATTTGTTCGTCCCGCAGTTTGATTTCGTCGGTCAGCCGCTTGATCTGGACCTGCAATAGGGTGCGAAGGTCACTGATGCGGGTCTGTTGCGCCTCGATCGAATTCTGGTTCGTCTCGAAGATTTTCGCCTCTAACGCGGCTGCATCCGTTTGCGAGAGTGGCAAAGTACCAGCTTCGCCTTGCTGGCCGCTGTATGCGGCAATCTCTGCTTCGAACCGTTGTTGTTCGATTTCAAGGCGGGCGATGCGGGTCTTATACCCCTCAATCTCGCCCCTCAGACGGATGGCTTCGCGCGGAACGGTCTCTTGCGGGATCGCGGCGCGCGGGGGGCCGCCAGCAACGGCAATGGCCTGTTGCACCGTCATCCCGAACCGATACGGATAGGCACCGGGCGCGTTGACGGAACCACCGACATAGATCGGCTTATATGCAATGATTTCCAGCGAAACGGCAGGCGGCGCCGTCGTCCCCACCACGTTTTGAATGCGCTGAGAAATTTCAACTGTCAGCTCTTCGATGGTTTTGCCCTGTGCTTCGACGCTGCCCACCAAGGCGATGGAAAGCTTGCCGTCTGGCCCGATGGCATATTCACCGCTTAGCCCGTTCCAAAACACAAAGCTTTGCTCTGGCGCGCTCCATTGTCCGACGCGCAGAAGCAGCTTGTCTTGGTCGTTCAGCAGATAGGCGTCTGCGGCGGCGGCGGTATTGGCAAACAAGGCCGCAATGGCGCAGACCATCGCGTAGCAGGTAATTCTCATATCAATCAAAGCTTTCAGGGTTTTCATCATACGGGGATATTCAAGCCTCTGCCCTGCGATCCGGTATGGCCACTTACCGCAACTTGGGTCGTCCAATGCTATTACGCTCCAAATCGCGGTGGCCGGTAATACGCAGGCCAGTTGACCATCACATGATGGAAAAGTTCTATGGCACAGAGTGGAGCATAGATTCGTTCATTTTTTCAAGTGATTTGCTGTTTGGAAGGCACCTAAAGTGAGTTTGAAAGTTATCTACGTCGTTGGTTACGGTCGCAGCGGTTCGACCATCCTAGATATTGCACTTGGGCAGCATCCTAAAATCTTTGGCGCGGGCGAAATTGCCGCCATGTGCCGCCATGTTTGGGCAAATAACGAATATTGTGCCTGCGGGGCCCGCATTCAGGAATGCCAGTTTTGGCCCGACGTGATGGCGCAATGGTTGCCACAGGCAGGTGGCGTTGACGGGTTCTTTTCCCTCGCCAAACAGGTGGAGCCGCTTGTGTCACCCGCGCGGATACTGGGCCTTGGGGCGGTGAAACGCTATGCGGATTTGTCGGCCAGCCTGTTTCAGGGGGTCGCCGATGCGGCGGGAACGGATGTTTTGGTGGATTCATCCAAAATGCCGGGTCGTGGGCTGGCCTTGGCTGAAAGTGATCAGATCGACCTTAGGGTCATTCATTTGGTGCGTGATGCACGCGGGGTCGCCAATGCCATGTCGCGCCCGATGGAAATTGATGTCGAAAAGGGCGTGCAGAAAAAGATCAAGGCGCGTTCGCCTTATCGCACCGCCATTCGGTGGCGCATGTACAACAGCTTTGCCGAACGGCTTGGCCGGAAGGTGGGGGCCGACAAATTTGTGCGCGTCCGATACGAAGATTTCGCCGCCCAGCCCGCAGAAGAGTTCGCCCGTATCGGTGCCGCGACTGGGATGGATCTGTCGGCAATTTGCACCGCGCTGGAACAGTCTCAGCCGATCATGCCTGCGCACCAGATGGCAGGCAGCCGTATTCGCATGAAAAAGGATCTAACCCTGCGTTTTGACAACAATTGGGAAGACAAGATGACGCCCGCCGACCAGCAAAAGGTTGTGCGCGTGACCTCTGAACAGCTTCGCCGATACGGTTACATGTCATCGGGGTCAGGTTGATACCCGGCATGGGCAACGCTTAGCGCAAGGGCCAAGACCCACGGTACGTTCCAGAACCGCGCGTAAAAATGAGCGAACGCATTTAGCATCAGCGCGAACAACACCACGATGGTTATCGTTAGAACGCCGGTCATATAGCTGTGATTTTCGCGCATCGCAGCGGTGCCCAGATACATGCCGGTAAGGATCAGGCCCGCCATTCCGATCAGGGACATAAGCCCCCCTTCGCTTAGGATCAGCAGATAGGCGTTGTGGACCGGCGCGCTGTGTTCGCTGAGAACGCGATATTGGTCTGCGCCCAACCCGATAAACAGCCTGTCGTTCGCGATGCCCAGGGCCTCTCGTATCAGGTACAGCCGATCTTCGAAGGTACCCGCTTTTTGTAGATCGCCAGATTCAAGCGCGCCCAGTACGCGTTTTTGGAACACCTCTGGCAGGAACAAATCGCCCCAATTCAGGGTAACCACGACGGCCAGCACCCCAAGGCCCAAAGTGGCAAAGACCAGTTTGCGCGACCGGCTGAACAGCACCAAACTGGAAATGCCAATGACTGTGGCGATAATCCCGGTGTTCGACCCCGTCAGCAGAACGCCGTAAAACAGCGCCGCGAAAAGCAGCAGACAAAGCGGTAGAGAAATGCGTTTCACGAAGAACAGCCAGAGGGTGAATGTAATGCAGATTGCTGCAAGCCCCGCCGCAGCGTTTTCCCGTTCGATCAGGGAACGCAACCTGCCGCTACCTGATACCAGACGTACCGGTGGGTCGTCCGCAAAATGAACCAGATACGCGCCGTGTAGCATCGTAACGGCGACGCCTAACACAAAGACCTTGGTAAGCATCACCGTTTGCTCAAACGGTCGGCTGGCCAGCACAATGGGGATCAAGATCATGGAGTATGTGTACTGCACGAAAATCACGATACCCGAGGTCATAGAGCCATTTACCAGACTCCCAATCAGCAACCCGCCGGTAAACAGGGCAAACGAAAACAGCCAAAGCCCGGTTGCCGCACCGAAGAAATTCAGCGGAAGGCGGCGGTTCACGATGACAAGCAGAAGGGCAAAAAGCCCAGTCACGTCACTTAGGGTGAAATAGAGACTGCTTAGGCGCAGGTAATTCATCGGTGCGAAGAACACCATGAGCGTCACGAGGAAAAGCTCTGTGCGTTCCAGAACGGGATTGCGAATTTGACCATACGCAGCCGCCATGCCTGAGCCTGGTCCGTTATGATACCCGGAATTATACATCTGATACCTTGTTTGCCCGTCGCCGCTGACTTTCCCGCCATAGGAACACAAGGCATCCAGCCATCCAGATCAGGTTAAAGAGCAAGTGGCTGATCGCGGCACCCGTCGCACCAAACGTTTTCACAAGCGGCACGAACAGCGCGAAAAACGCGATGGTGGCAATGATGGTGATCCGAACCAGCTCTTTGTCTTTACCCATGCTCAGCAAGGTGGGGTTCAGAATGATCCCGCTAAGGTACACAATAACCGCCAAGGCCTGCACCGTTACAAGGCTAGCCGCGTCACGGAATTCTTCGCCAAGGAAGGTTGCAAGGATGGCGGGGAGGTTCAGCGCGATGGGAACGAAGCAAACGAAGGCCACAAGAAAGACCAGCGTGCTTGTCCGGGTTACCACGCGGGCAAAACGCGCCACTTCGCCCCGTGCCCAGATGCGTGCGATTTCTGGATATATCGCCTGACGCAATGGGCGCCCAAACCTAAGGGCTGCGTTTGCGGTGCGTTTCGCCACGTGAAAGAAGCCCACCGCGGCGGGGTCGACCAACGCGGCAAGAATGATCACGTCAAATCGCTGGGACGATTGCCGCAAAATCACGTTGAAGTTGGAGTTCCAGAGGAAGCGAAGGAACCCCAGATTTTCGCTAATCGCGTCGCGCGCGCGGGTCCGCATGATGTGATGGTCGCCGCGTTTGGTCAGCTCAATCAAGGCATAGACAAAGGCCAAGATGCCGTCGGCAAGGCTCTGAACCAGCAGGATCGCCAGAAACGCCCAGATGCCCAGATCAAACCAATAGGCCAGAACGCATAGCACCAGCCGCAACACGGCCACGAACACGTCCAGTTTGGCCAGTTTGTCGAACCGGTCATAAATGCGCAGCACCGCAATGCCCGTAGGGCGAAGCGAAAGGAACAGGGCAAGCGCGACAAGGCAGATATATTTGAAACCATCGTCCGGCAGGCCCAGACGCGGCGCGATGAACCATGCAAGTGCAATGGCCACAGAACCCGCCAAGAACCCGCCGGCAAGGTCGATCAGAATCGAAAGCTTGATCAGCCGGTGGAACCGCCCCTTTTCTTCGCGCTCTAACGCATCGACGCCGTATTTGATGACGGCTTGCCACGGTTCCAGACGCAACAGCCGGTCAACAATGCGGACATAGGATTCAACGATTGCCAGAATACCCAGACCTGCGGGCCCCAATGCCCGCGCGGTTACCGCAAGGCTGATCAATCCCAGCGCGGCGATCATGATATGAGCGGAAAACAACCACGACATATTCTTCAGAACACGATTGAAAACCGCGTCGCCTGTCAGGTCAGCTTTGAACCGTTCGAACATGCTCATTGAGTCACAAAGTCCCCGGCGAGCAAGGATAGATAGGTTTCCAGATGCGACCAGCCAGAGGTCGGGTCAGTGGCCCATACGTTGGACGCTTGGTTCGGGTTCAGGTTAGGGTTTGACGCTTCGTATGTATCGGGAAGCCCGTCACCGTCGCTATCCTTGGGGGCTGTGCCGGCGGCCGGGTTTGGCCATCCACCGGCTTCCAACACGCTATCAATTACGGATCCTGTACAGTTTTGAACGTTGTTAAGGATTTTGATGTCCAATGAATCCAGATGCCCGCCGGTGGGCAAACGGTCACCCGCCACGCTTAGGACCGAAACGAAGGCGTCGGTTGATGTCATCGCTCGTGTGGCCAAAGGGCGTATCGCGCGGGTCACGCGCGCCTCTTTCGCGGCGGCGTTCAGCACTGCGAAACGGGTGACCCGGTTGCATTGACGCCGTTTGAGGGCTTTGTTGTCGCGCACGAAGATCTTGAACTGGTTGGCCGGGACAGAGTTAAAGGCCTGCACGGCTTCGGGCGTTTGGTTGATCGTGCTTGGGCCCGACAAGGCGACATTGCCAATATAGTTGACCGAGGTCGCGCCAAGTTGGTTGTAAAACTCTCCGAACTGGCTGATCGGGTCGTAAATGATGTTGTTCAGAAACTCGATTGGGCCGATGGACGTGCCCTTGATATCCGGGTTCCGGTCGCGGTTATGAGAGATCAGGTTGCGCAAGACCGAAATGCGCCCACAGCTATTTCCCGAACCTTCGCTTGAACAGATCAGCATGCCCTTGGAATGGCTGCCATCGGGATGGTTAGCGTGGTTCAGCCCATAAGCGATGATTGAGTTGGCGATCGTGATATTGGTCGAAACTCCGCTGGATACGTGGATGTTGACGTTTTCATCCGTCGCGAACGCGATGGACATATGATCCAAGTAAACATCGGTGCTGTCTTCGATAGTGACGCCATCAACGCTTGCGCTGGGCTGTGGGCTTGGGCCTGGGCGGGACTTTAGATACCGGATCAGGACGTTGTTGGTGTTCTTTATCAGCAACGGAGAGGCCTGAGATTGTGCCAACCTAAGCTGGATTCCGCCTCCGGGTGCGGTTTGTCCGGCGATATAGACGTTTGCCCCCACGCGGATCGAACTGTTTAGCGCGATCGTTCCGCTGACTTTGAACACACACACACGTGCTGCGGGGCCGCCTTCGGCACACGCGCGCAACGTCCCTTTACCGGAATCGGCAAGTGACGTCACATTGATAACTTTGCCGCCGCGCCAACCATTTGCGTCTACCCCAAAACCAAGCGCGTTGGGAAAGGCATCGTCCCCTAATGCGAATGCTGACCCTGTCGAAATAAATGTAATAAAAAGAAAGGCGACCTTTGCCAGTTTGTCAGTAATAGTCTTTGCCATAAGCATAATAGCTTGCGTATCCGCCATAGCCGTAACGCCTTTGTTTTGTCACATCGACATCTGTAATGACTGTGCCTGTAACGGTTACACCAATTTGCCGCAGACGCTCTGCTGCGTCGCGCAAAATATCTTCGGTTGTTTCGCCCCAGCGGGCGACCAACAAAGCCTCGTCCGCCACGGATGCCAGTCGGCTGGCATCGTCAACAATCAGAATCGGTGGCGTATCGATGATAATAAGATCGTATTCTTCGCGCAGTTCATCAAGTGTTGAGTGGCATTCAGGATCGTTAAACAGCCAGCTTGGAAAGCCCGAGTCGCGTTTGAAGGTTAGGCAATGCAGGTTTTCGATACCGGTTTCAGATTGAATAGAGGCCGACAACGGAACCTTTTTGGTCAGCACATCTTCGGCGCGTAGATCGACCTTGGGCAGGTCTAACATCTTGGAGGCACCTTGGCGGTGAATGTCAAAATCGATCAACAACACCCGCCTGCGTTCGTTGGCCGTTGAAACCGAAAGTGACACGGCGATGGTCGACTTTCCTTCGTTTGGAAGGCCTGAACTAATCATGATAATTGGCGACTGCCGCGTCTTTTGTGAACGCGTTAGAAGCGTGAACAACGCCCGCAGAGATTCCACAAAGGCCGAGCGTGGGTTGTCTTTGATATATTGCGCCGGTTGGAAGTCTGCGTCGCGGCCCAACCCGTCGACGCGCGGGATATAGCCCAAGTTGGGCAAGCCTGTTACGCGGATCGTGTGTTTTTCATTCCAGACCCGCCGGTCAAGCCCTTCAAGCAGAAAGGCAAGAAGGAAGGACAGGCCGACCAACCCGACAAATGAAAACGCCATCGCGGTTTTGATGTTTGGCGACGACGGACTCTGAGGCGCCTCGGCAAAGGTGACCTGACGCGCGCCGGGGACCAGAATGTTACTTTGCGCCTCGATGTCGCTTAGCCGTCCGACAAGCGACTGATAGCGGTTTCTTTCCGTTTCCAGCGCACGTTCAAGAATAAGCAGACGAAGCTCTGCCCGTGTCCGCTCTTCTAGAGCAGCGGTTTTTTCGGCCAGATCGATACCAAGCTGTTCAAGCTCTTCGGGGGTGCCTTGGCCCTGACCAGATTTCTGAAGTTCGTGGATCGCTTTTAGCCGCTCCAACTCTGCCCGCAATTTGGCCGACAGCTCGTTGTCATCCAGGTTAGAGGCGCGGATATATGTGGCGACCTCAGCCTCTTTTTCCGAAAGGCTCTGTTCGATGGACGAAATTTGGGCGTGCAGGAATTCGATTGAATTCGTGGCATCTGATTGCTTTTCGGCAAGGGACTGCGCGATGTATTCGCCCGCGACCGCGTTGGCGATTTTCGCTGCAAGCGTTGGATCAGAGTAGTTGGCCGAAATATCAAGGGCGAAGCTTTCGCCCGACCGGAACACCGCATAGGTGGACAAAAGCTTTTTCAAAACAAGGTCGCGCTGTTCGGCTCTTCCGGGTGGGTCTTCGACGGTGATGAAGGGGTTGAAACTGCGGTTTTCCATCAGTTCCAACGATCTTGCGACACGCCAAGCAAACTCGCGGGAGCGAAGCACATCAATTTCAGTTTCCACCGCAGCGCGCGTCAAATCGACCGATTCAAGCTGCGAGGATGAAAGTTTAACGCGCGTATCCGCTGGATTCAGAACGATAGTTGCCCGCGCATTGTAAACTTTGTCGCGGCTAAGAACGACAACTGCGGCAACGAGCATCCCGGTTAGAATGATCGTCACCATCATCATCAGATTGCGCCGAAGGATCAGCCAAATATCCTCCATTCCGATACGTTCGGAAGGGCGGTTTGAATATACGCCGCCGTTCTGTTCGGCGGTATTTTGCAGCGAAATCCTTGGGGGCGTCGCGCTAAGCTTCGTCATAATACGAACTCCATACCCCAGGCCCCTTGCGTGAAAAAACAACAGGGCGCGGGTTCAGGCTGTACCCGTCGTGCATTCGAACCGAAGCTTTTTTCGTCGCAAAACCAACGATCCATAAAACGCATAATTAGTGGCACACCACCTGAAATCATTATCATTTACCAAACCCTGACCCAAAAAATTGGCCAACACCAGCAGCCCCCAAAGCGCTGATCCGGTCAAAAATTGGCACCGGGCAATCGACTATTGAAACCGAAAATCGATTCCATCTTTTAAAACACTGCGGAGAAAGGACGCCCAAAGCGATAGAAATACAATCCCGTAATGTGGATAAACTTCTTAGCTGTGACCAACCTGACGAAACAGAAAACAGGTTAACTATTGCGCGGTTCATCTGACTGTTCAAGATCGTCAAGCCTATCTTTGTACTGCCTTTTTGTACAACTCATCATGCGCAGCGATGTATCCATCCATCGAAAAGAGGTCGCGAACGCGGTCACGACCGCCCAGTCCGATTCCCTTTCGGGCGCTGTCAGAAAGCTTAAGCAGCTTCTCAACACCGGCGCTTTGCGCGATCGCGTCACCCGGTGGAACAACGATCCCACAATCGCCGACAAGCCAGCCACTGTCGCCCACATCCGTCACGACAGCGGGCACACCCGCAGCCAGCGCTTCGCCAACGGCAAGCGGGAAAGCCTCGCCCCAGCCCGAGGAAAGCAGGAAGATGTCGAACCCCGGCACGATTTCCGCAATGTCAGAGCGGGTTTCAAACGTGGTCACCCAATCATCGATGCCCAGTTCGCCCGCGGCGCGGCGCGCTTGGCCATCGCTGTGGCCACTGCCAATAATCACCGCCTGAACGTCATACCCTTTTTCCAGAAGGTCCGCGGTGGCGCGCACCATGGCGGCCTGATCCTTCATCGGGTGATCACGGGCAACGTTGCCGATAATGATCCGCTCGCTTGGGATGCCGCACAGCTTTGCCAGGCGCGCTTTTGCGTCATGATCTGGTTTGAATTCGTCGGAATCGATCGCGTTGGGAATTAGCACGGCGCGCTGGCTTTTGAAGCCGACCGCCTCGTGCTGTTTTTGCGACACGGATGAGCAATAGGTGATTCCCTCTATCCCACCCGACAGGAAGGCAGAGGCCCGAACGACGGCTTGCGTAGAGCGTTTTTCGTTTTTGATGTCCTGCAACGAATGGTGGACGGCCCAGATGATCGCAGGGCGATCGCGCATTCCGATGGTCGCCAGTTTCGCGGCCAGATTGCCGTGGTACATCCACCCCTGAATGACGTCAGGCGACACCTTTTGGATGATCCCCCGAAGGCGCATCAGGGCACTGGGCGAGGGGGCACCGGGTGCCGCGTCGGCGCTGTATATCGGAACACCCAAATCAGCGATTTGTTGGCCAATTGGCCCATGCGGAAGCAGCGAAACAACGGCATGATCCGCTGCACTGTCACCTAGTGCACGTAAAAAACGGTACAGCATAATCTCGGCACCGCCGACATTTGTGCCGGTAATCGAATGTAGAACTTTCATTAATCAAATACTCAAACAAACACCGCGCAATTCGCGGATCAACGCGGGCACCTTATTCAATCAATCGCATTCTACCAAGCCGGAAAACCGGTGATTTTCAATAACCTGTTGCATGGCGATGCTAGGGTGAACGGGCTTGACCATTTCCGCTGCAAGTGCAGTATTAACCAAAAGAAATTAGATTTTTTGTTAACTTTAGTAATTTGTAAGGTGGTAAGGGGCCTTTTTGGGTATGCCGCGCATTATTGAAATCTGCGCTGTTTTTTGTGCTGCTATTGTCTTGTTGATTCCGATGGCTATTACGGCTGTCCTTGTCGGCTTTTCACTTGGGCGGCCAATCCTGTTCTCTCAAGTGCGTGCAGGGAAAACGCGCAAGACCTTTCGCATCCATAAGTTTCGCAGCATGACAGAGGAATGTGATGCTGACGGGAACCTTCTGCCCGATGCTGATCGTCAAAACGGGCTGACGGCCATTCTGCGCCGCACCCGTTTGGATGAACTTCCACAGCTTTTCGCGATTTTGCGTGGTGATATGGCCTTGGTTGGCCCGCGCCCGCTTTTGCCAGAAACCATCCGCGACTTCGGTGAACTGGGAGAGAGGCGCTGTGCCGTGCGTCCGGGGCTGACCGGGTGGGCGCAGGTCAGTGGCAACACCAACCTGACGCATGAAGAAAAGCTGAAGTTGGACCTTTGGTATGCCGAACACAAAAGCTTTGCGCTGGATATGAAAATCCTGGCCGAAACCGTGGGCGTTGTCTTGTTTGGCGAACGGCGAAATGACCGCCGTTTGGCTGAATCTGAAACATGGCTGGCGCAGTCTGGAATTGGCGGGGCCACAATATGAAGTCAGTTTTGGTCGGCGCAGTTGAAAGCACGAAATGCGCGTTGGAAACGATGTGCGCGTGCGACCGGGCGCCTGCATTGGTGGTGACGCTGCCGCCCGATTTGGCAAAGCGGCACTCTGACTTTGTTGATCTTGGCCCGCTGGCCGAACAGCATGGGATCAAGGTGCACCACACCCAAAAATCGAACGCGCCTGAAACGCTTGCGGCGCTGCGGGATGTGGATGCAGATGTGGTTCTGGTGATCGGCTGGTCTCAACTGTGCAACGAAGAATTCCGCGCCATCCCGCGTATCGGCTGCCTTGGGTATCACCCCACGGCGTTGCCCAAACTGCGCGGTCGTGCGGTTATCCCCTGGACCATTTTGTTGGGCGAAGACCGTTCTGGCGCGTCAATTTTTTGGCTGGGCGACGGGGCGGACACCGGCGATATCGCTGCGCAACTGGTTTTTCCGATCGATCCGCACGAAGAAACGGCGCGGGGGCTGTACGACAAACAGCTTGATGCGATCAAAGAGCTGTTGCCCCCCTTGTTGCACCGTTTGGCCGCTGGCGACGTGCCGCGCCGGGTGCAAGACCATGACAAGGCGACCATTTGCGCGCGCCGCGGGCCCGAAGATGGCTTGATCGATTGGCAGCAGCCCGCAGAAGACATCCATCGTTTGATCCGGGCTGTTGGGCCGCCTTATCCGGGGGCTTTCACCTATGGCGCAGATGGGACGCAGGTGGTGATAACCGCCGCAACCCGCAGCGAAGACAGCGCGCGCTATATCGGGATGCCCGGCCAAATTCAGGCGATTGATGGTGATACGCTTACCGTGATGTGCGGTGACGGCCAGTGTTTGAACGTTACCGACTGGCACGGCCCTGACACACGCCCGAAATTACACAGCAAATTTGGAATGTTGAAATGATTGCGCCTCTTTATGGTACTGGCCCTGTTTTGGTTATCGCCCCCCACCCCGACGATGAGGTGCTGGGCGTCGGCGGCACGATGGCCAAGCTGGCCGCGATAGGCCGCCCGGTTCATGTATGTGTCGTTACCCGTGGCCGCCCGCCCGCGTTTTCCGATGAAATGGTTGCCGGCATCCGGGCCGAGGCCGCCCTATCGCACAAACATTTGGGCGTAACAGAGACACATTGGCTGGATCTGCCCGCCGCTGAACTTTCGGAGTTACCCCACAAGGAACTGAACGCAGCCCTTGGCGGTCTGGTGCGCGACCTTGCCCCCGATTTGATCTTTGCGCCGCATCTGGGCGACATTCATATGGATCATCAGCTGGTCTTTTTGTCATCGCTGGTGGCCAGCCGCCCGCATCAAGAGGCCTATCCTGCGACAATCCTTGCCTATGAAACGCTGTCCGAAACCAATTGGAACGCGCCTTATCTGACCCCTGCGTTCTTGCCCAACGTGTTTGTCGATATCACCGACACGCTTGAGCAAAAGTTAGAGGCATTCGCCCTGTTTGAAAGTCAGGTCCGCGAAGCGCCCCATGAACGTTCCATCAACAGCCTGCGCGCACTGGCGACGTTGCGCGGGGCAACAGTTCACCGAATGGCCTGCGAAGGCTTTATCATGATCCGCCACGTTTGCTGAGGGCAACCTGATGACAAGATGGCCACATTTCGACGAAGACCAGATCGCAGCCGTCAGCGCCGTGCTTCGTTCGGGCAAGGTCAACGCATGGACCGGCCCCGATGTCACCGCGTTTGAGGAAGAATACAGTGCCGCCATCGGCGTAAAGCACGCCCTTGCACTGGCCAATGGCAGCGTGACGTTGAACACGGCCCTACATTGCCTTGACCTTCAACCGGGTGACGAAGTCATCGTAACGCCGCGCACCTTTATCGCGTCTGCCTCGTGCCTGTTACTGTTCGGTGCCATCCCCGTCTTCGCTGAAATTGACGCCGATACGCAGAACATCACGCCCGAAACCATCGCCCCGCTGATTACAGAGCGTACAAAGGGCATCATCCCCGTGCATTTGGCGGGTTGGCCCTGTGATATGCCCGCCATCATGGATTTGGCGAACGAACATGGCCTGTGGGTCATCGAAGATTGCGCCCAAGCGCATGGCGCGATGATCGGGGATCGCCACGTTGGGACGTTCGGCACCTTTGGCTCATTCTCGTTCTGTCAGGATAAAATCATGACGACGGGCGGTGAAGGTGGGCTTTTGGTGACAAATGACACCGCGCTTTGGTCAAAGGCGTGGTCGTACAAAGACCATGGCAAAGACTATGACACCGTACACAACACCGATCATCCGCCCGGTTTTCGCTGGCTGCACGAACATATCGGCACAAACCTTCGGATGACGGGTCTTTCGGCCGCGCTGGGCCGTGTTCAGTTGGTCCGGCTGAACCATTGGCGGGACGTGCGCACCCGCAACGCCAAGATTCTGGCGAAGGCTTTGCAACAGTCCGCGCTGTTTCGTGTTCCCATGCCCGATGACAGCGTGACCCATGCATTTTACCGGTTCTATTGCTTTGTCCGGCCCGAAAACCTGGCCCCCGGTTGGAGCAGGGACCGCATTGTTGCTGAAATTTCTGAAGCAGGGTTTCCGGCATTCTCTGGAAGCTGCTCTGAAATCTATCTGGAAAAGGTCTTTTCGAACAATGGCATCACGCCTGACGGCCTTCCAGTTGCGCAAGAGTTGGGGGAAACCAGCCTTGCATTCCTCGTCGACCCCACATGGAGCGAAGAGGAAATGAACGACCTTGCGAATTGCATTTTGGCGATTTCGCACGACGCTACGGCTTAATTGAAAGTTAAACTGTTGATCACCCTCGTTTTTCCGAACGTGTCGGTCTAAGGAGAATAACCGCCAACTACCAATCAGAAGACGTTGTCATGCAAAAAGCTTTTGTCACCGGTTCTGCCGGATTTATCGGATTTCATCTTTGCCAGCGCCTTTTGGCAGATGGCTATAAGGTTGTCGGTTTGGACGCGATGACCGATTATTACGACGTTTCACTAAAAGAACAGCGCCACGCGATCCTAAACAAATCACCCAATTTCCGGGCTGTCATCGCGCGGGTCGAAGACCCCGGCGTGCTAAGCGACATTCTGAAGGAAGAGAAACCAGATCTGATCGTGCATTTGGCGGCACAGGCGGGTGTGCGCTATTCCATAGACGAGCCTCGTTCGTACTTGGAATCCAACCTTATTGGCGTGTTTGAGCTGTTAGAGGCCGTGCGGCACCAATGCCCGACGGCGCATTTGATGATGGCCTCTACGTCGTCCGCGTATGGCGCGAATACCGAAATGCCCTATGCCGAAACGCACAAGGCCGACACGCAGATGTCGTTCTATGCCGCGACGAAGAAGGCGAACGAGGCGATGGCGCATTCCTATGCGCATCTATATGGCATTCCGATTACGATGTTCCGTTTCTTCACCGTCTATGGGCCGTGGGGGCGCCCGGACATGGCCTTGTTCAAGTTTACCCGCGCCATTTTGAATGGTGACCCGATCGACATCTATAACCACGGTGATATGAGCCGCGATTTCACCTATGTCACCGATCTGGTCGAAGGTATCCGGCTGCTGGCTGACGTTCCACCGGTGCGCCCGCAGTCGGCTGACGACATTGTTGATGGCGACAGTCTTTCGCCAGTTGCGCCCTTTCGCGTGGTCAATATTGGGAACTCCGAAGCGGTGCGGCTTATGGATTTCGTGGACGCAATCGAAGGTGCGATCGGCCGCGAAGCCAAAAAGAATTTTATGGAAATGCAACCTGGGGATGTACCCGCAACCTGGGCGGATACCAGCCTATTAAAGCGCCTGACGGGCTATGAGCCAAAGACGATGGTGCCAGAGGGGGTTAAATCCTTCGTGGATTGGTATCGCGAGTTCTATGACGTTTAGAAGAAATACCCGCGCAATTTATTGGTGTACAATCAAGAAATTAAGGGCGTGATTGTTTCCAAAGTGGTTTGGGCTTTGCGTTGAATTGGCACCAGCCGTCTTCGAATCCGCAGCGGATTTTCAGCACCGATTCGCACCTGGCAACCCGAATCAACGGACGTAAGGTAAACTTGGCCGTTCAATACGCACAACCTTAGAGGGAGCGTGATTTGCGGGCCACCATGATACGGGGTAATGCCTAAAAAATAGGCGCCTAGATTGGACACATTCTTGCCACAAGTATTAACAATGCAATTTTATAATAAATGGTTAAATTTAAAGGATTTAACATCAAAAGCCTCGAAAAGTCAGCGATTCCATACTCGTCGATCAAGGGGAAACTTGGCAAAAATAAGCAATATTTGGCTTCCATTCTGAGGCTAAAACGCAAATTCTTGCCTACGAGGGAAGTAAAGCTACGCGTATAACTGCGTTGTGGTGCGGTCTGCAGAAATGAGAATTTCTGACAATTTGATAAAATAGAAATCCCGGAATTTAATCGGGGTCTATGCAAAAAAATTCGAAAGCGGGGGATTCCGCATTCAGGTGTGCCCCGGCACGTCAATAGCTAAGTTCGTTCAATTGTTCAGGTTGGTATAATGTCCAAAGTTAAAGTTTATTCACCAGAAGATTCAGGGATGGGCCACTTGGCCACCATCATCGTGGATCGACTGAAAAAATCATACTTTTCGATTATTAGAGGCACCAACGCAAACAAACGGCTTTTCGCAGCTGATATTATGATCTGCGGCGTATCTATAGCCCTTGCGTTGGTTCTTCGCCTCGGCCTTTTTAATGAGGCCCCCCGCTATGCTCCATTGTTGACGCTTGTACCTCTTTCCATGGTCGCAGGCGCATTGCTGTTCCCGGTTGTCGGTCTTTACCGTCGCCACGTGGCGTCCACGTCCGTCCGGGACCTTAAAACCATTGCAGAAGCGTCTTTGCTGATGTGCCTGTCCGTGGCCTTTGTCTGGGCTGCATTGCCAGAGTTGAATCCTATCCCCAGGTCAACTTTTGTCATCCAGATCTTGGTCTCTCTCTCGATGCTTGGTGCTATCCGGGTTGCCGCCCGTCGCGGCAGCTGGAGCTCGATCCAGCGCACCGAAGAGGGTCAGCGCAAGGCAGAAATCCCCCTGCTTCTGGTGGGCACGGGTGTATCGTGCGATTTGTACCTGCGCGCGATACTCCGTGACCCTAATAGCACCTTTGTTCCGGTGGGCATCCTTGACGATTCCAGCGGTACACAGGGTCTGTTCTTCCATGACGTGCCGATCCTTGGCTCTATCCGTGACATCGACAACGTCATCGCCACGATGACAGCCGAACGTATGGAGCCCCGCAAGCTGGTCCTGACTGAGCCGATCACCCATTTCGATGCCGACGCCATGCAGAAGCTGTTGAAATGGGCGGATCGCAGCGGCGTGAAGGTATCGAAGCTGCCGGGTCTGGGCGAATTGCGCGAAATGAAAGACCCGCGCAGCTTGGACACACAGGAAGTGGACGTTGCCGACATTCTGGATCGTCCGCAAAAGGTTATCAGCCGCGAAATGCTAAGCCGGATGGTCAAGGGACGCCGTGTTCTGGTCACTGGTGCCGGTGGTTCAATCGGCAGCGAACTGACCCGTCAGGTTGCCTCGCTTGAGCCGGAAGAGATCGTGCTGATCGATAACTGCGAATACAACCTGTACGCCATCGACATGGACCTGCATCAGATGTTCCCGGACGTGAAAGTCCGCGCTCATATGAGCGACATTCGCGACCGTCGTCGGGTGATGGGTATCTTCGATCAGCATCGTCCTGAGCTGGTGTTTAACGCCGCCGCGCTTAAGCACGTGCCGATGGTCGAATTGAACCCGTGCGAAGGCGTTCTGACCAACGTTATTGGCGCACGTAACGTGGCCGATGCCTCCAGCCGCTATAACGCGCTGGCGATGGTTCAGGTTTCGACAGACAAGGCGGTGAATACCACCAACGTAATGGGCGCAACCAAGC
Organism: Actibacterium lipolyticum; assembly: GCF_900184935.1. Taxonomy (GTDB): domain Bacteria; phylum Pseudomonadota; class Alphaproteobacteria; order Rhodobacterales; family Rhodobacteraceae; genus Actibacterium_A; species Actibacterium_A lipolyticum. The sequence goes on from NZ_FXYE01000002.1 coordinate 1,694,439, forward strand.
GTGTTGCCGAATTCTATTGTCAGGCACAGGATCGTGCGGCGGTTCACGCCGGCAGCAAGACCCGCTTCATGACTGTGCGGTTCGGTAACGTGCTTGGTTCGTCCGGCTCTTTGATCCCGCTGTTCCAGCGCCAGATCTCTCAGGGTGGCCCGCTGACCGTCACCGACGCCAAGATGGAGCGGTTCTTCATGACCATCCGCGAGGCGGTGGAACTGACCCTGCTGGCCTCTGCGCATGGTCTGGAAGATCGCGTTGGCACCGGCGAAATCTTCGTTCTTGATATGGGTGATCCGGTAAAGATCATCGATGTCGCCGAACGTATGATCCGCTTGGCTGGCCTGCGCCCCGGTGTGGACATCGACATCAAAATTGTCGGCATCCGCCCCGGTGAAAAACTGTTCGAAGAGCTGTTCGACGAAAATGAAGAGATGCACGAAAGCCCGATCAAAGGCGTTCGTGCGGCTCGGCCTAATGGTGTGCGTCTGGCCACGCTTCGCCAAACGATGGCCGAGCTGGAGGTTGCGGCCCGTGACGGGAACCCAGACGATGTGATCGCCGCATTGGCGTCACTTGTTCCGGGCTACAAAGACTCGGCGCTGAAACGTCTTCCTGTGAAGACAAGCGAGAACGAAGATACCGTCGACGTCGCTTAACGGCTTCATCGTATGGCATAACCAACTAAGGCGCCGCGTTTCGCAACGCGGCGCCGATTTATTGCCAGCGGCGGCTCTTCGGGCTTGGACAATTCACCTAAGACGCACAGTATCGGGCCATAGATTACCCGAAGGTCGAGTAGATTTTGCATGTCACAATTACCCAAGAAAATCATCGTTATTGCCGGGTACGGCTGGTCGTTGGTTAACTTCCGAATAGAGCTGTTAAAGCGCATGGTCGCTAACGGGCACGATGTGTTGGCCCTTGCGCCGGATATTGACGAACCGACGGCTGCGATCCTTGAAAAATGGGGTATCCGGCACGGTCATGTCCGTATGAACCGCACCGGCACAAACCCTGTTCAGGACTTCCAGACCTTTGTTGACCTGTATCGCATTTTCAAAAAGGAAAAACCGGACCACATCGTGCCCTATACGATGAAGCCGATCGTTTATGGCGGCATGGCGGCGCGGCTGGCCGGGGTGCCAAACCAATATGCGCTGTTCACCGGGCTGGGCTATGCGTTCATGGAAGAAAACCCAACCGGCAAGCGCGCGCTGGTGCGTGCAACCACGGTTCGGCTTCACCGTCTTGCCCTGAAATCATTGAAGGGCGCGTTCTACTACAACCCAAGCGAAGAGCAGGATATTCGCAAGTTTCGTTTGGTTCCGGACTCGGTGCCATTGCATGCGGTTCCTGGGTCGGGCGTTGATACGTCTTTGTTTAACGCGCCGCCGCCGCCGACTGACCCGGTCCGTTTCATCATGATTTGCCGTTTGTTGAAAAGCAAAGGTATCCCCGTGCTGGTCGAAGCGTCACGGCGGCTAAAGGCTCAGGGACTGAAGGCAGAGGTTTGCATCCTTGGCCCGATGGACACCAACCCCGATGCCGTCACGCGTGTAGAGCTTGATCAATGGGTCAGCGAAGGGGTGATAAACTATCTTGGTGAAACCCGTGATGTGAGACCATTCCTGCAGGATTCGGGTGTTTTTGTCTTGCCGACCGTCCTGCGTGAAGGGGTTCCGCGCACCATTTTGGAAGCTATGGCCTGTGGCCGTGCGGTGATAACCACCGACGCGCCGGGGTGTGGAACCACCATCCGCGACGGTGAAACGGGTTTTGTTGTCCCGTCGCATGACGCTGAACGCTTGGCCGAGGCGATGGCAAAGTTCATTCGTGACCCATCGCTGATCACACAGATGGGTGCGGCAGGCCGGAAACTGGCCTGCGATGTTTACGATGTACACAAAATCAATCGCCTGCTTCTTACCACGATGGGCCTAGAGGGCGAAGTCGCGCCGCAACTGTTGACTGAGGAGCTCGGTCAAAAGGAAACTGCGGCGGCCCAATAAGCCGCCGCAGGAAATTCAGCTTCAGCGACCGACTGAAACGTATTTTTCGAAACCGGCGCGTGTCGCGTCGCTTTCGTCATAGATGTTGCGCAGGTCTGCCATACGCGGCGTCGCCATTCCTTTTGCAAGGCGGCCAAGGTCCAGCGCGCGGAATTCGTTCCATTCCGTCAGCAGAACCAGAAGATCGGCGTCTTTGGCGGCTTCGTAGGTGTCTTCGACCCATGTTGCGCCGGGCAGCAGGCTTTCACCTTCGCGACGGCCTTGAGGGTCAACGACGCGCACTTTCGCGCCGCCACCGATCAACGCAGGAACAATTGTCAAAGACGGTGCTTCGCGCATGTCATCGGTATTGGGTTTGAAAGTTACGCCCAAAACCGCAACGGTCTTGCCGTTAAAGCTGCCGTCCAGCAAATCCTGAAGCTTTTCGACCATACGGCGTTTGATTTCGTCGTTCACCTTGATCACGGTTTCGGTGATCTGAAGTGGCGCGGAATGGTCCTGCCCGATCCGCGCTAGCGCAGAGGTATCTTTCGGGAAACAAGAGCCACCATAACCAGGTCCGGCATGCAAGAACTTGTTGCCGATGCGCCCATCCAGCCCCATGCCTTTGGACACGGATTTGATATTCGCACCGGTGCGTTCGCACAGCATGGCGATCTCGTTGATGAACGTGATCTTCGTCGCCAAAAACGCGTTGGCGGCGTATTTGATCATCTCGGCGCTTTCCAGATCGGTGTAAACGATCGGAAAGTCGCGCAGGAACAATGGGCGATAAATGTCGCCCATAACCTGTTGCGCGCGTTCGGATTCAACGCCAACCACAACGCGATCAGGGCGCATGAAATCGTCAATCGCAGCACCTTCACGCAGGAATTCAGGGTTCGACGCGACGTCGAACTCTGCATTTGGGTTTGCTTTTCGCACGGTTTCTTCGACCTGACGGTTGGTGCCAACCGGAACGGTCGATTTCGTAACGATTACCGCATAGCCGGTAAGGGCGTTTGCGATTTCTTCGGCTGCGGCCATCACATATGTCAGGTCAGCATGGCCGTCGCCACGGCGTGTCGGAGTGCCCACAGCGATAAACACTGCATCAACGCCATCCACGGCTTTCTTAAGGTCGCCGGTAAAAGACAGACGCCCAGCGGCGACGTTCTTTTCCATCAACTCATCAAGGCCAGGTTCGTAAATAGGAACCTCACCCCGTTCTAGCATCTCGATTTTACGTGGATCTTTGTCCACGCAAATTACTTCATGTCCGAAATCGGAAAAACAAACTCCAGAAACGAGCCCAACATAGCCCGTACCAATCATCGCAATCTTCATGTGTACGTTCCCGGAAAACTGAAACTACACAAGGGGATGGTGGATCGGCCCGGACAAGTCAAGAGAGGCGGGCGGTAACCTTCCTAGTTAAGTCAGATTCTCCACAATTTGGCGGATTCGTCGCAATCAAAAATATCCGCGTACCAATGCCTCTGAGATAAGCGTCCATCCGTTGGCGACGACAAAGAATGCTAGCTTGAACGGCATCGAAACCACGGCTGGCGGAACCATCATCATGCCCATCGACATCAGGATCGCCGCAACAACCAGATCGATGATCAAAAACGGCAGGTAGATCAGGAAGCCAATTTCAAACGCGCGTGTAATCTCACTCAACAAGAACGACGGAACCAGAAGGGAAAGCGGTGCATTGGATAAGGTCGTGCCGTCCGCTTGGGGCCGGAGGCTGTGAAGCGAGGCGAAGGTTTCTTCATCGACGCGTGCGGCCATGAAGCTGCGGAAAGGGGCGATCCCGCGGACGAATGCTTCGTCTAGGGGGATCTCATTTTCGACCAGCGGTTCTAGTCCTTGGTCCCAGGCTTGCGAAAACGTTGGTTCCATCACGAAATAGGTCAGAAACAATGCCAGCGTGACGATAAGCATGTTCGGCGGCGATTGCTGTAGCCCGATTGCCTGACGCAAGATCGACAAAACCGTTACGATGAACGGAAAACACGTCAGCATAATCGCAAGCCCGGGGACGATGCTGAGCACGGTAATAAGTGCGATAAGCTGCACACTTCGCCCTGTTAAGCTCCCGCCTTCGCCCATGGATATGGTGACCTCTTGGGCCACTGCGGGAAACGCGAGTGTGCAGAATAGGGCCGCGAATATGGTAAGTGATTTAAGGCGCATTAGAGACTGTTTTTAAGGTCTGCGACCTCGGTCAAGCGCACGGCAAGCTGACCAGCCTGATCGCCGGTTAATTCTTCAAGCTCGCCCCGGGCGATAAGCTTGTCGCCAACAAAAAGTTCCACGGGTTCGTCCAGCCGCTTGTCCAACGCCAGAACGGCCCCCTGTTTGAGGTTAAGCAAATCGCTGATCATCGGGCGTGCGTGCCCGACGGATACAGTGACCTCCAACGGGACGTTGGTCAGAAGGTTTTGTTGAGCGGTGTTTTCGGGGTTATCCATGCTTCACTTCTTTTTCGTTTTGAGCGCCAAGGAAATCTGAAACGACGGTGCTGATGCTGACGAGGACAGAGTCGATATCGAAGCTTTGTTCTGACTGACCAAGCCGCAGATAGGCCTGACCGGGCCCCAAGCTTTGATCTTGGACAAGCGTGATCGAAAACGGCAAGTCGGCTGGTAAGACTGCGTCCACGGACGAATAATTTGCCGGGTTCACCACCAGTTCGACAGGGTCGTCCGCTGCTTTGTGGGCAGCTTCGCGTGTGACATCCACCAGCGCCTGAGCGAACCCTCTGTGGGCCAAATCTGGCAAAACCTGATCGACCATCAACGTTAGCAGCGGTGCCAGACTGTTTAAGACATGTGTGCGCGCCTCGTGATAGGTGAACGACAAGTCCTGAAGCGCCTTTTCAAGGTCCAGCGCGATGCGCGTCTGGCTTTGGTTTTCGGCCGCAGCGGCATCTTCCCAGCCAGCTTTGTACCCCTCTTCATAGACTTCCAAGCGACCTTCGGGGTTTAGGTCATCTGACGTGCTGGGCAGTGCGATTGGTGTGAAATCTTCTAGAATTAAAGGCTGTGTCACTAGACGCGCTCCTCATCTTCTTCCAGCCAAGTTCGAAGGACTTCCACCGTTTCATCGCTGCGGTCGTCGATCATTTGGCGCAAACGATCAACGGGGTCTGTCACTGCGACTGGAAGGGCATTTTGGGCCGTATCAGAGACTAAATTCATCGTCTCTACCGAGGGTTGGCCTGTCTCAATCTCTCCATCTAAACCGGGCGTGGCAGGCGGTGGCAGGCTTGCACTGATCGGCACCGGTTTTGACAGAAGGATGGGGCGGACCACAAACAGGCCCAAGATGATTCCAACAATCGCCAGCACACCCAGCTGCAGAATTTCCATCGGGTTCATGTCCATCCGCTGGATCAACCCGGGCTGAGCTGCCGTGCCCAATGCCGGGACGGGTTGGAACTCCATCGACTTTAAGGTGATGACGTCACCGCGCGCTTCGTCAAAGCCAACTGCGGAGGCAACAAGCTCTTCCAGTGATGCGAGGTCTTCGGCAGGCAACGCTTGCCAGACCTCTTTGCCATCTGGCCCGACGGTACGCACACCATCAAGCAACACGGCAACGCTTAGGCGTTTGATGGCGCCCGGCGATTTAAAGACCTCGCGCTGAGTTTCAGAGACTTCGTAATTGACCCTTTCGCGCGTTTCGGAATCGGTGCTGGATGAATTACGGTTTGTCCCAGCGTCCCCATCGGGCAAATTGCTGGCAATCGTTACCGCGCCGCTTCCCTGATCATTGGCAGATGTAGAGCGTTCTTCAGTGTCAGTCGAAATTGCCACACGGGTGTCGGGGTCGAACCGCCTTTCAACAATCGATTCCCTGTCTGTCACCGTCTCAACGGAAACCTCGACGACCGCGCGGCCCGGACCCATACGGGCGGCAAGCAAACGCTCTACATTTTGCCTTAACTCGGCCTCGCGATTGTTTGCCTCGCCCGTCTGTGACGCCCCAGTGTCCCCGACAAGAATGACACCATCGGTGCCGTTGATGACCGAGACATCCTCAGGAGCCAGCCCAGCGACAGAGGACGCGACGAGATACCTCAGCGCCTTGGCCTGCGCACTGGAAAAGCCCGCGCCCGCAGGCGTCACGGTCACAGACGCAGACACCTTTAGGTCGCGCCGGAAGGGTTGGCCGGACGCGTTGGCAATATGGACCCGCGCGGCACGAATATGTGGACTGGCAAGGATCGTGCGCGCCAGTTCTCCTTCTTTTGCCCGCCAATAGGCAGCATCAAACATCTGCGAGGTGGTCCCAAACCCAGACAGCGAATCAAGCAGTTCGTACCCGGATGATCCATTCGCAGGCAGCCCGTCGCTTGCCAGCGTCATACGCAATTCGTCACGCTGGGAACTGTCCACAAAGATGGACCCTCCGCGGACCTCGTAAGGTACGGCGCGCTGTTCAAGTGCCTGAACAACCTCTCCAGCCGCGCCCCCCTCTAAACCAGAGTATAGCAGCGCCATATTCGGCGCGGCGGCCATGCGGGACATGGCAAGAATTGCTGCAAACATGGCGATGGTGGAAAGCGCAACGACGGCGCGTTTACGCATATCTAAGCTGGACCAGACAGCGGTAAGCTGTTGCACGACGATACTCCGGTTATTGCAGGGCTTCTGCCCCCGTCTTCTCTCCATCCTTCCCTGATCAGGCTTAACAATCGGTTAGCTTCCACCCGCGTATAGAAGGAGGAGCGTTACAAGAATGGAACGAGAACATGGCAGCCACAGATATTGCCGACGAACCGGTGCCGAAGAAATCGAAGTTACCGCTTCTTATTGGTCTGATCCTCGCCCTTGGACTGGGCGCAGGTGCTTTTTTTGCGGTCTATTCTGGCAAGGTGCACTTGCCGATCGGTGGTGAAAAAGCGGCGGACAAGGATCACAAGAAAGACGATGCAAAGGATAGCGGGGTGTCGTTCGTTGCGCTGGATCCGCTGATTGTTTCGCTTGGGCCCGAATCTCCGAATCGTCATTTGAAATTTGCCGCCTCTGTCGAAGTTGTTCCCGGACATGAGGTTGAAGTCACCAACTTGATGCCCCGCATTCTGGACGTCCTGAACAGCTATCTTCGCGCCGTTGATGTGGCTGATTTGGAAACATCCGCCACGCTGGTGCGCCTGCGGGCACAGATGTTGCGGCGCATCCAGATCGTCACCGGCGAGGGTCAGGTGCGCGATCTTCTTATCACTGAATTTGTCTTGAACTGAGGGCGCAAAAATGGCGTTGATCGCTGATATTCTTCTTGTGGCCGGGGCTTTGGGCACGGCGCTTTATTGTATGATCCTTGCTCGCCGGCTGCGCCGTTTCAATGACCTTGAAAAAGGCGTTGGCGGCGCGATCGCAGCATTATCGACCCAGGTCGATGACATGACCCGAGCCTTGGACGCCGCGCGCAGTTCCGCCCAAGATTCGTCGGGAACCCTTACCCAACTTACCGACCGTGCAGACGGCGTTGCCCAGCGGTTAGAGCTGTTGGTCGCATCTCTGCACGATGTACCCATGGGTGACGAAAAGCCAAAACAGACTGAATTAGAGCCGAAATCAACGTCTGAAAGACCGCTTTCGTTCATTCGTTCACGAGCGGTTGGAAAGCCCGACCCGCTGATATTGCGCGGCCGACCAGAGGTGGCCGAATGACAAAGCTGGTAAGATCAAACCGCCGGGCTGGGCGTGGCGCGCTGCTGATCGTGGCGTCTATGCTGGCGATTTCCGGGTTTATTCGTCTGGGCAGTGGCACCGGCCTTGCCGTCGCACGTCAGGTGGAGGCGTTTACAAGCCAAGCTCCTCAGCCGAACGAATGCGGGCCATCGCCCGATATTGCCATGCTTCTGGCAGCCCTGCAGGAGCGAGAGGCAAAGGTTGAAATCACTGAAACCGCGCAACTGCAAACACAGCAAACGTTAGATTTGGCCCGTGAAGAGATTGGCGTTCAGTTGGCGGCATTAAAAGCCGCAGAAGGGGATCTTAAGGCGACGATTACCTTGGCCGATAGCGCCGCCGAAAGCGACCTTGCCCGGCTGACCTCCGTCTACGAAAGCATGAAGCCGAAAGATGCCGTTTCGCTATTTGGCGCGATGGCCCCGGAATTTGCCGCCGGCTTCTTGGGTCGCATGCGCGCCGATTCTGCCGCGGCGATTCTTACCGGGCTGGAACCCGAAACCGCTTATCTGATCAGCGTTATTTTGGCTGGCCGAAATGCAAACGCGCCAACCGAATGATCAGGGTTTCTTTACCATCGGATGCGACCATTTCAGCGACTGATTCATCGAAAAAAACGGAGCACAGCGAATGATCGGCATAGTAGGTATCATCATGATCTTCGTTATGGTTTTCGGCGGCTATTTGGCCGCTGGCGGCAAGATGGGGATTATCATGAAATCCCTTCCTTACGAATTCACCATGATCGGTGGTGCCGCCGTTGGTGCATTTGTCATCAGCAACGATCTGGCGGCGATCAAGCATACGATCAAAGATCTGGGAAAGGTGTTCAAAGGCCCCAAGTGGAAGCCCGATGATTACCGCGACCTTCTGTGTCTGCTGTTTGAGCTTGTAAGGCTGGCGCGTCAAAACCCCGTTGGTCTGGAAGAGCATATCGAAGGACCAGACAGTTCGGCGATTTTTCAAAGATACCCCAGGATTTCGGCGGATCGAGAGGCCGTCGATCTTATCTGTGATACGCTGCGTTCGGCATCAATGAACTACGATGATCCGCATCAGGTGGAAGAGGTGTTGGAAAAGCGGATGGACGCAAACCTGCACCATGCAATGCATTCCAGTCATGCCTTGCAAACAGTCGCAGACGGGCTTCCGGCGCTTGGAATTGTTGCGGCGGTTTTGGGCGTGATCAAAACAATGGGATCCATTGATCAGCCCCCCGAAATTTTGGGCAAACTGATTGGCGGCGCGCTGGTGGGCACATTTTTGGGCGTGTTTCTTGCCTATGGGTTGGTGGGGCCTTTTGCGGCGAAGGTTAAGACGGTCGTTGAAGAAGACGGTCACTTTTACCAACTGATCCGCGAAGTCTTGGTCGCGAATCTGCATAACCATTCAATGAACCTTTGCATCGAAGTGGGACGCCAGAACACGCCAAGCCACTATCGCCCCAGCTTCAATGACCTTGAAGAGGCGCTAAAGGCGACAAAGGACGCAGCATGAGAATCCTAGGCTTGGCTCTTTTTGCAATTCTCTTTGCCACGTCCGCCCGTGCCGAAACGGTGCGTGTTCGATCGGGTGAGCACGCCGATTTCTCTCGGTTAGTGGTTCCGCTCAGCACGCGGGTCGACTGGTCTGTTGAGGCCAGCAGCGATGGCTACACTCTTGTTCTGGAAAACACGGATACGACGTTTGATCTAAGCAAGGTATTTTACTACATCCCGCGAACACGGCTGGCCAATATTGTTGCCCGCCCCGGACGCTTAGACCTGTCGGTCACCTGTGAATGCCACGTCGATGCGTTCGAGGTTTCACCGGGGCGTATTGTGGTCGACATCAAAGACGGGGCTGGCGCGGTTCCAGCGAAGAAAGCCTTCGTTGAGCTTCCAAATGCGGGCATGAAACTGCTAAGCCGACCACCGCTTTCTCTGTCCGCCGATTTAATAAAAAAAGAGCCTGTTCCGCCCCAAAAACGCGCGACGACCGACATAGAGCCGTTGCGCGAAGAATTGCTTTTGGATCTTTCCCGTGCAGTTGCGCAGGGTTTGATCGCTGTGCCTGACGTGAAACGGGTATCTGAAAACTCGGCGAAACCTGCGTTGAGCGATCAGCTTCTTAACAAACTTGGCAGGCACGTAGAAACAAGTATCGACCGCGACGACGTTGTCGAAAAACCCGAAGACATGATCGATCATCAGCCAAAGTGCTTGGCGCCTGATCTGTTCGCGTTCTTTGAGGAACCGGTTTCAGAACCGGCTACCCAGCGTCTATCGGCGGCGCGCCTCTCGCTAATGAGCGAGTTTGATGACGTTGATGAAGGCGCGATACACGCCTTGATAAAGGCCCATCTATATTTGGGTTTTGGTGCCGAAGCGAAAGTTCTGTTGGACGCATTTCCGGCGCAGGTTCCTGATCATTCACTGTTGCGCCTGTTGGCGGCAATAGCCGACGGCGATGTGCCGGTGGATGCCGGTGTGTTGTCCGGCCAACTTGGCTGCGCTGCGCCGGTTGCGATGTGGGCATCGCTTGCGGTTGAACAGTTGCCTCGCGACGAACTGATCGAACGGGGCGCGATCCAAGCAGCGATTTCTGCGCTTCCACTTCATTTGCGCCGCGAACTTGGGCCAAAGGTCGCGCAGCGTTTCCTCGACATAGGCGACGATGAAACGGCAGCGCGTATTCAAAACGCAATTGGCCGAGTGAATGGGGCTCACGGGCCTGGATACGATCTGGTCAATGCACGTCTGGAAATGAAGTCCGGGGGCGAAGATCTTGCCGAAGATACTCTCGATAAGATCTCACAGCGCGGCGATTTGTACGCGATTGATGCTTTCATAAGCTTGGTTGAAACGAAGCTTGAAGACTCCGTTCCTCCAAGTCCAGAGGACATAACCCATGTTGAAGCGTTGGCGTTTGAACACAGTGGTACGCCGTTGGGCGCGCGTTTGGCGGGGCTGTCGGTGCGTGCCAGCGCTGGTGCTGGGGATTTCAACGCGGCATTTGAAAAGTTCGCAGCCTTTGATCACGATTCAGGTGAATTAGTCTCTGATCTAGCGATTGTTTTGACTGCAAACGCCGACGACGCGGCGTTTCTGCGTCACGCGTTCCGCCTGCTTTTCGAACAACAAACCGAAGCTTTGTCGCCCAATGCCCGCGTCGCGGTCGGAGGGCGGTTTGTTGAGCTGGGTTTTGTTGCTCAGGCCAAGCAGTTTCTGGATGCCCAGCACGGGCTTCATTCACCCGATGAACGACGTCTGCACGCTGAAATAGCGTTGGCTGATGGGGACCCAGATGCAGCTTTGTCGATGACGAACGGTCAAGAGTCCGCGGCGGCGCGACAACTCAGGGCGCGTGCCCATCTTGCGTTGGGGGATTACGCATCGGCTCAGCGGCAATTGCGTGACGAAGAACTGTTGCAATCGGTCGCGTGGCAAACTGCGGATTGGCCAGCGGTCGTTAAGTTTGGATCGCCCGAGCAACAAGACTTCGCGGCGCTGCGTTTAGCACCGAAGGGTCAGCAAAATGACACCTCGCCTACGCTCGCAGGTGCGACCGAAATCTTGGAAAAAAGTGTGAAAACACGGGAAGTGTTGGAAGCACTTGTTCAGAGCCCATCGAAGCCAGCCAACTTTCCATAACAAGGCGAATACCGGGTTACTCTTTATCAACCACGTCGGTTTAGCGTTGCTGCTGACACCATCGTAAGGAGCAGCCAGAATGGCGCGATTTTCTAGCCAATTAAAAGGAATTGTCATTTGGATCGCGACCATTGGCGCGACCCAAAGTTTGGCTGACCCATCGGTGTTGTGTGACCATGCTGCGCAGAAGGCCTCGGAAGCGATGGGTGTCCCTATTTCGGTGTTAAAAGCGATTTCGCTGACCGAAACCGGACGCAAACGCGGGGGCGAAATGCGGCCTTGGCCATGGACCGTTAACATGGAGGGTAAGGGGGTTTGGTTCGACGACCCGGACAGTGCGAAAGCATACGTTTATAAGCATTATAAGACAGGCGCGCGCAGCTTCGATGTTGGGTGCTTTCAGTTGAACTATCGTTGGCACGGGCAAAATTTCTCGTCTATCGATGAGATGTTCCAGCCAGAGCCAAACGCGCTTTATGCGGCTCAGTTTCTGTCGGACCTTTACAAAGAAATGGGAAACTGGAGCGCCGCAGCCGGTGCTTATCATTCTCGCACGAAGAAATACGCCACGCGATACCGCAAGCGATTTGATGTGTTTCGCGCAGCATTTATCCATCAAGACGGAACTACGCCCGCGCCCGTTCCGGCGGCGCCACCTTCCGCGCCCACGTCTGCCCCTGCGCCAGTGCAAGTTGCGACCAGAATTAACAAATTCCCATTGCTGAAGACAGGGCAGGGTGCGCGTGGTTTGGGTTCGCTTGTGCCAATTACGACAACGCCGAGTGCAGGATTGTTCATTAGACCGCAGGCTGGTGGTTGATGCCTCAAATCGCACTGAACCAGTTGTTCCGCCCGACAATCTTGTTGGCTTTGGCCCTGATGGCGGTGATCGTCATGATGGTGCTTCCGGTGCCTGCGTGGGTGCTCGACATTGGGTTGGCGGCATCGTTTGCCCTTGCGATATTGATCTTCACGGTCACACTTTTTATCGAACGACCGCTCGATTTTTCGGCGTTTCCAACGGTGCTGTTGGCGACCTTAATGTTGCGCCTGTCGTTGAACGTATCGTCCACCAAGTTGATTATCGGTCAGGGGCACACCGGAACGCATGCCGCGGGGAACGTGATCGAAGGATTTGCGAACTTCGTCATGGGGGGCAGTGTCCTGATCGGCCTCGTGGTGTTCGGGGTTCTGATGATCGTCAATTTTATGGTCATCACCAAAGGCGCGGCCCGGATGGCAGAAGTTGGGGCTCGTTTCGCACTGGACGGGATGCCGGGCAAACAGCTTGCCATCGACAGCGATATGTCTGCGGGCGCGATTGACCATGCCGAGGCAAAAGCGCGCCGTGAACTTGAGCAAGCCGAAACAACCTTTTTCGGCTCTTTGGACGGTGCCTCGAAATTCGTTAAGGGCGATGCGGTTGCAGGGCTTTTGATCACGCTTCTAAATTTGGTGATGGGTCTGATTATCGGCGTCGCATTGCATGACATGCCAATTTCGCGTGCGTTTGAAACCTATGCGATATTGACGGTTGGTGATGGGCTGGTCAGTCAAATTCCGGCCGTCATCATCTCGATCGCGTCGGCGTTGCTTCTGGCGCGCGGTGGCGTCAAAGGCGCTGCTGATCTTGCGCTGGTCGTTCAGTTGGGTCGCTACCCTGCCGCGCTTGCAACGGTTGCCTTGCTAATGGGGCTTTTTGCGCTGGTGCCGGGACTTCCGTTCATACCTTTCATCGCTGGGGCGGGGGCGCTTGCAAGCGCTGCATGGTTTGCGCATCGCAGCAATGGTCAGCAGGCGGCGAAATCCCCCGATATTGAGGCTGAAAACGTTACCCCGCCGCAAAGTAGTTCCATGGGCGATCTGTTAGATCTTGACGACATACACGTCGAATTTGCGCCGAACCTGATTGGTATGGTGCTTGATCCCGCCACGGGGTTGGATGCCCGCATCGGGAACATGCGCAAACACGTGGCCGAGGTTTACGGGCTGATTTTGCCGGAAATTCGGCTGACAGATAATGGTGCGTTGGGGCCGGGCACCTATGTCGTACGTGTTCAGGGGGTTAAGCAGGCACAGGATGTGTTGCGACCTGATCAGGTGCTTGTACTTCTGTCGGATGCCGCGACCCAATTACCGCCCGGAGAGGATGTTGCGGAGCCAGTCTATGGTGCGCCAGCCCGTTGGATCACCAGCCCAAACCGCGAAGAACTGGCTTTGTCCGGTTTGACGCTTGTGAACCCTTCCGAGGTGTTGGCGACGCATCTTTTGGAAGTCATCCGAGAGAATTTCGCCCGGCTTATGACGTTCAAAGCGCTGCGGCGTTTGCTGGATGAGTTGTGTAATCTTTCTGACCCGGCACGGGCGGAAGCGAACCGCAAAATGATTGACGATCTGATTCCAGACAAGGTGCCTGTCGATCTATTGCTGGCCGTCCTTCGGTTACTGTTGGAAGAACGCGTTTCGATCAGAAACTTGCCGCTGATCCTAGAAGCGACAGCCGAAGCGCGCCACTCTCACCCCAACGCAGAGTCGATCGCCGAACACGTCCGTCAGCGTTTGGGGTTCCAACTGGTCGAGGAACATCGACGGGATGACGGTACGATACCGCTGCTGCAACTTGCCCCTGAATGGGAAGAAAAGTTCAATACCTATCAGCTTGCCGGAGAGAACGGCGGCCAGAACATCGCGTTGCCACCGGATGACTTTAACCGACTTGCGAATGCGGTGGCCGAAAAGCTTGCCGCCGTCGGCGAAACGGGTACGTTTCCCGCTGTTGTCACGTCCTCACGCCGCCGCCGGTTTTTGCGTACAGTCTTGGCCGCGAAAGGGCTCAGCGCGCCGGTTCTGTCGTTCGAAGAGATTGGGACCGAAGCGCGCCCTGCTCTTGTCGGGCTGGTTCAGCCATGATCCCTCTGATCGCCGAGATTCTACCCGTGGCGCAGGAACAGTTACTGTCAGCGTTCATCGTCTTCCTTCGTGTCGGCGCTGTTGTCGTCATGGTTCCGGGCTTCGGAGAGCAGTTTATACCACAGCGGGTAAAGCTGGTGGTCGCGTTGTCATTCACGCTGATCGTGGCGCCGGCTGTCGCCACTGATGCGCAGCCCTTAACCGCACAGCCGAGCCTGTTTTGGCTGGGAGAGGTCATCACCGGTCTGGCCCTAGGCGCAATTTTAAGGCTGCTGGTGCAGACCCTTCAGATTGCAGGGCAGGTGGCTGCGCAAGCCACTTCGCTTTCGCAAATATTCGGGGGCGCGGGCGGTGATCCCCAGCCTGCGCTTTCCCATTTGCTTACCATCGCGGGGCTGGCACTTGCGGCAATGACTGGTCTGCATGTTCGTGCCGCAGAAGCGATGATTTTATCCTACGACATGTTGCCACCAGGCCGTATGCCAGACGCCGCGCTTCTGGCAGATTGGGGAGTTGCGAATATTGCCCTTGGCTTTGGTCTGGCGGTCCTGTTGGCGATGCCATTCGTGATCGCTTCGTTGATCTACAACTTGGCCTTGGGCGTGATTAACAAAGCGATGCCACAGCTGATGGTCGCTTTTGTCGGCGCGCCCGCGATCACCGCAGGGGGGCTTATCCTAATGGTGTTGGCGGTTCCCGTAATGTTGGAAATTTGGCAAAGCTGGCTGGTGGCTGTGCTGTCAGACCCGTTTTCGGTGGCGCGATGAGCGGCCAGTCCGAAGACGAAGACAAACAACACGACGCGACCGCCAAGAAGCTAGAGGATGCGCGCAAAAAGGGCGAAATCGCGCGTTCTGCGGACCTTAATACAGCCGCGTCCTATGCCGGTCTTGCCCTTGTGGCGGTCAGCGTTGGCGCAGCCTCTCTCAGCCAACTTGGGGATGTGGGGTTTAGGCTTTTGCATCACGCTGACAGTCTTTCTGCCGATCTGTTTCATAGCGGGGCGGTGACCCAATTTGGCGGGTTGTTGTTGGCATCCGCATTTGCTGTCGCGCCATTCTTTGCGGGGCCGGCGCTTCTGTCGCTTTGCTCTGTGGTTGTTCAGCGCAGCTTCGTCGTCGCTCCGTCCAAGATCCAGCCGAAGTTGTCACGCATTTCCCCACTTTCAAACGCAAAGAACAAATTCGGGCGGTCGGGGCTTTTTGAATTCGCAAAAAGCGCGGCGAAGCTTGTGATTTTTAGTCTGCTGTTGACGATCTATCTATTTCGTAACCTACCAGACATGTTGGCGACCATGCATCTGGCACCCGCTATGGCGATGGCTCAGATGATGAACATGTCGGTTGAATTCCTGCTGTTCGTGGTGGTCATCGCGGTAATTATGGGGGCCGGAGACTTCTTGTGGCAGCGTGGCGAACATCTGCGCAAAAACCGGATGTCGCACCAAGAGCTGAAAGATGAGGTCAAACAGTCCGAGGGTGATCCGCACGTAAAACAACAGCGTCGCCAGAAGGGTATGGCGATTGCGATGAACCAGATGCTGGCGGATGTGCCGTCCGCTGACGTGATTATCGTAAACCCAACCCACTTCGCAGTCGCGCTGAAGTGGGATCGTTCAACGCCGGGCGCGCCGCTGTGTGTCGCAAAAGGCGTGGATGAGATTGCCGCCCGGATCAGAGAATCCGCCGCCGAAGCCGGCGTCCCAATTCACAGTGATCCGCCGACCGCGCGCGCCTTGCATGCGACTGTCGATATTGGCCAGGAGATTTCGAAAGAGCACTACGCCCCCGTCGCGGCCGCCATTCGGTTTTCCGAGGCGATGCGCGCAAAAGCGCGGGCGCGATAATGGCGAACAGTTCCACAAATCAGTTAACTGCGGTAACGCAATCCGTGCTTGATACGGCACTATCCCACCTTAAAAACTGCTCGATGAGGTGTGACAGATATCGTGCCGATCTGGCAGAGCTGGACGCCCAGCGGCGAAAAGCCACGTGTGATGTGGGGAACATCGCGTTGAGCGCGGGTGTTGATATCTTGTGGTTTCAGTGGGCGGAAAAACGGCGTTCGGCCCTTAACAAGGACCTCGCCCGCGCATTGGTCGAAGAGGAGCACGCCCGTGCGAAAGCAAAACGTGCATTCGGGCGAAATCAGGCGCTTTCAAAGATTTTGGGGCAGTCCGTGCACCGGCGCTAAGTATCTTGGCGAACGAGGTCGATAATCAGAACATCGGTCACGTCTGGGCCAAGGACTTTCTGCGCCGTTTCGCGCAGTGCGATACGAAGTGAGTCCATGGTCGTTGTGTTGGTGAACGTCCCCATGAAACCGCCGGCATTCGCATGGTCAAACAGCACTCGAAGGAATGCGTCACGAATTTTGGGTTCACGCTCATAGACGGCCGCGCGGGCGCCATATGTCACCTCAAGGCTCAGGGAAATGACGACCAAGGCGGCGACTCGGCCATTTTCTACAACGGGTACGATGAACTGGTTGTTCAGCTTAACGAACTCGGCCGCTTCGTTTTCGTCATCTTTCTTTGCCGGTTTCTTTTCTTGAGTTGTGTCTGTCGCTTCTTCTTTGGCCTCGTCGACGACCGTAGGTTTCATCATGTGCCCGGCGCCCGCACCAAGGGCAAGTCCGACAACGCCGAGCAAAACTGGAACTAAGTTGGCCATGATGCGCCCCGTTAGAATGGAAGAATAATATCTGCGATCTGTTGGCCATAGCGGGGCTGCTGCATATCGGTGATTTGCCCCCTTCCGCCGTAAGAAATGCGTGCGGACGCAACTTTGTCATAGGTGATTTCGTTCTGACGCGAGATGTCTTCTGGGCGGACGTATCCGTTGACCAGCAACTCTCTCATTTCGAAATTCACGCGCACCTCTTGTGTGCCCTCAATTCGCACCACGCCGTTGGCAAGCACATCGGTGATTGTGGCCGCGACGCGCAGGGTTAGCTTTTCGTTTCGTCGCACGGACCCGTCACCGCTGGACCCGCTTGACGAGGCGGTCGATACGGCCTCGTTCAAACTCGCCCCAGCAGGAAGCTCGGGGTTCAGGCGCTGCGGGATGCCAAGCAGGCTGGGGATTTTCATGCTTTCGGTACCGCTTCGCGAGCGATCGGTCGAATTGGAAATCTCTGCTTTGTCGTCGATTTCGATCACGACGGTCAGAATATCACCGCGCCGCTCTGCCCGACGGTCCCCCAAAAGGGAGCTTCGCCCCCCGCTCCAAAGTGACGCCTGATCCGAGGCCATTTCGCGCTGAGTCTCTTCTGGAAAAGGCAGCGATGACATCGCCATATAGGCGTTGGTGCCCTCTGTCGGGGTGAAATCGGGCGCTTTGCCAATTTGCTCGACGCGCGCGCATGCGGCCGGGAGTAGCAGAAGAGCGCAGATCGAAAGGCGTGGAACGAAAGTCATGGATGCTCCTTAGGGAAAGGAATGCGGGTCGACGATGACCGCGCCGTTTTGGGTGACAGTGCCGGTGACCGTCGTGCGAGAGGCCAGATTCATGACGCGCAAGGTGTCGCCGACAGCCGCGCGCGCCAAGGAGCGGGCGTCTGCCGCGATGACAAGCCCCCCCTGCCGATAGTGGAGGGTCACAAGCTGGTTGCGTTCAATCACTGCGGGGGGGCGGATGTCACCGGGGCGAATAGGCCGCCCTGCATAAAGGATCACGCGGGTTTCCTGGCCGATCGCCTGTTCGGGCTGGGTCAGCGCGCCGGTTGGGTTCATGTCGGAAATTGCGAGGTCTTGGGCGGTGATCACCTGGTTGGCGCGGATGGTGCGCGCGGCGACAAGGGTGTCGGCACATGCGGGGCCGCAAGCTAGCAGGATTAAGGCGTAATAGAGCCGCATCAGCGCACCTGTGTCGTCGCGCTGAGCATCTGATCCGCAGCTGTTATAACCTTCGCGTTCAGTTCGTACCCACGCTGTGCCTCGATCAGTTCAGTGACCTCGCGCACGGCATCCACAGAGCTGTCTTCAAGGTAGCCCTGCCGCAACGTGCCAAGTCCGTCTTCGCCCGGTGTGCCGTTGATCGCGGGGCCAGATGCAGCGGTTTCAAGGAATAGGTTGGACCCCATCGATTCCAGCCCCTTTTCGTTGGAAAATCCGGCAAGGGTGAACTGGCCCAACAGTTCGGGCTGAACCCGGTCCGAGAAATAGGCGTAAACTTCGCCTTCTGCGTTTATGGAAATGCTGCGGGCATCGTCGGGGATGGTGATATCCGGCGCGACCGGGAAGCCATCTGAGGTAACAATCAACCCATCGCCCGTGCGCTTCAACGCGCCATCGCGCGTAAAACCGGACAGGCCGGATGGTAACGTGACCTCAAGATACCCCTGACCTTCGATTGCCAGATCAAGGTCGCCGCCCGTTTGAGACAGTGACCCTTGCGATAGCGTAACGCTTACCGAAGACGGTCGCACGCCAAGTCCAAGCTGAACGCCGGTCGGCAATACAGTACCGTCGGCCGCATTGATCGAACCGGCGCGCGTGACCTGCTGATAGTGCAGATCGGCAAATTCAGCGCGGCGGGCGTTGTAGCCGGTGGTGTTCATGTTGGCGAGGTTGTTTGAAATCACCTCGACCCGCATTTGCTGGGCAGTCATGCCCGTGGCGGCGATTTTTAGGGCGCGCATCTGGCACCTCCTTCACAATTACTGACCAAGGGTACGCAGAACGCCACGAATGCGTTCGTCTTCGCGTTCCAGAAAGCTTTGACCAAGCTGATAGGCGTGTTGAACTTCGATCATTCGGGCGACTTCCGTAATCGGATCAACGTTAGAGTTTTCGACGAACCCCTGAAGAACAGAGCTGTCAGAGATAGGCTCTAACTCGCCTTGAAATGCGAAACTTGTATTGTTGTCGCGGGATAGGTCTGCTGCACTTGCCGGGCTATAAACGCCCACCTGACTTAGCGCGCGACCGTCCGCGCTTAGCGTGCCATCCGGCGAAACCTGCACAGACGCGGCATCGGGCGGGATAAAGATTGGCGCGCCGCCAAGATCAAGCAGGCGATACCCGTCAGGGGTGGCAAGTTCGCCCGCCTCATTGGGGGTGAAGGCACCGGCCCGTGTCAGCCGCTCCCCGTTTGGGGTTTCAATCAAGAAAAACCCCGGCCCTTCGATCGCAAAATCAAACGTCCCGCCGGTTTCGGTAAGCGGCCCCTGCTGCAGATCGACGTTGCGAACGTTGGCCGAAGCCATGGAAAGCGACCCGCTGGGCCCTTCCACGGCGCGTACATGTTCGGCAAAGATCATCCCTTCGCCGCGGTAGCCCGTCGTGGAAAGGTTGGCGATATTGTTGGCGACGCTCTGCATCTCTCTCAACAAACCGGCTTGGCGGGTAAGGGTTGTGTAGCCTGCGTTATCCATTGGTCAGCCTCCGATCATCAGGGGGACGAGTTGATCCGTGAAAAAGCTGGTCAGGGTTTGCGTCATGAACCCCATCGTGGCCCAGAACACCCCCAGAATGGCGGCAAGCTTTGGCACGAACGTCAGGGTCATTTCCTGGACCGAGGTCAGCGCCTGAAACAGGCCAATCGCCAAACCCACCACCAGCGCGACCGCCAAAATGGGCATGGAGATTTTGACCGAAATCCAAAGACCCTGCCTTAGCGTGTCAAAGAAGATGACCTCATCCATCGCTTACACCGGCATCCGAAGGATTTCCTGATACGCTTCGACGACCTTGTCGCGCACCGTCACGGCGGTTTCGATGGCCAGTTCGGTTTGCGCCAATGCTTCGACCAACGCATGCGGATCCGCCTTGCCAACCATCGCGGCCTTGGCGGTTTCTTCGGCGTTTATCAGTGTTTCATTGAACGACTGGGCCAGTTGCGCAAAGCCGGATTTTTCCGCCGGATCCGTCGCGCTTGGCTGGGTTGCGTGCCGTGCCGTTGCATAGGCCCTTAGGGCCGCGGTTGAGGATGTAATGTCCATTCTAGATTTTCCTTATCGACGCAGCAGATCAAGCAAGCTCGACGACATTTGCCGGGCCTGATCGAACATTTTGAGGTTCGCCTCATAGCTGCGCTGCGCTTCGCGCGCGTCTGCGATTTCGACCACCAGATCGACGTTAGAGCCGTCGTAATGGCCAGTTTCATCCGCCATCGGGTGGGACGGGTCGAACACCCGCGCCAATTCCCGTTGGTCCAGTGACACAGGGCCAGATGTGACCTGCCCAGTGTGGCGCCCACCCGATACGGTTTCGGCAAAACTAACGAGCTTGCGCCGGTAACCGGGTGTGTCCGCGTTCGAGATGTTTTCAGAGACATGCCGCAGCCGCGCGCTTTGCGCCTTCATGCCGCTGGCAGATGCCGCAAGTGATTTGAAAAGTTCACTCATGTCCGCACCTATCGGCCTAGGCTGGTGCGCAAGATGCCCATCGCGCTGTGGTAAACCGTCAGCGCCATATCGTGCTGGGATTTGGATTGGACGGATTTCACCATTTCGACTTCAAGCGAGACAGAGTTGCCGTTGGGCGATGCATCTGCCGTGGTGTCGGAAAACGCCGCAATGTCCGAAGGTTGGGCGGAGCCTGCGATATGGCCTGACCGCGTCGAACGCGTCGCAAACCCTGCGTCGTCATCATAGGTTTTCTTGAACGAAGTAATATCCTGTGCCTGAAACCCAGGCGTGTCGGCGTTGGCGATATTGCGCGCCACGACGGACTGACGTGCGGCGGCATGGGTTGCCATGCCGTGCGCCATTTTCAGTATCTCTAATTTGTTAAACATCCGGGCTTCTCCCTCGGTTTCAACCAAGGTTTAACCCTGATTCCTTTAGAAACCGTTGTCAGAGCAACAGCGGAGAATCCCGATGCCCAGCCCAGCGATTACCTCTTTGATGGCGGAAATATCCGCGCTTAGCCGATCGCACGTCGTGGGGCGTGTGAAGTCGATTCAAGGTGATTTAGTCACTATTATTGGCCTTTCTCATGCGGCTGGCCTTGGCGATATGATTGAACTGACCCCGTCGAACGGCAGCCCCATTCGGGCAGAGGTTTTGCGCCTGACACATGAGGAAATCACCGTCCTGCCGGACGGGATGCCAGAAGGCTTATCAATCGGTGACCGCGCCGTTCTTAAGGGCGCACCAACGATTGCGCCCGACGACAGTTGGTTGGGGCGCGTCATTGACCCATTTGGGGCGGCTCTTGACGGGCGGCCATTGTTTCGCGGCCCCTCTAACCGGGCGTTGCGAGCGGCACCGCCGGCGGCAACGCGGCGGCGTGGTCTGGGGTCGCGCGTCGAAACGGGGCTGACGGTTTTCAACACTATGCTGCCGATCGTCCGGGGCCAGCGTGTGGGGCTGTTCGCTGGGTCGGGTGTTGGGAAATCGACGCTGTTGGCCAATCTAGCGCGGGGCCTTCAGGCGGATGTCGCCGTTATCGCGCTGGTGGGGGAGCGCGGGCGCGAGGTGCGGGAGTTTGTTGACCGTACTTTGGGGCCAGAAGGCATGGCGCGTTCGGTGGTGATTGCCGCCACATCAGACCAATCCGCAATCGTGCGCCGACGCGCAGCTTGGTCGGCAATGGCCGTGGCCGAGTATTTTCGCGATCAGGGAAAGCAGGTTCTGTTTCTGACGGATTCCGTTACCCGCTTTGCAGAGGCGCACCGCGAAATCGCTTTGGCCGGGGGGGAAGAGCCTTCGCTTCGCGGCTTTCCGCCATCGACATCGCAAATGATCATGTCATTGGCTGAACGCGCCGGGCCTGGTTCCGGTACGATGGGCGATATTACCGCGATTTTCAGTGTGCTTGTTGCTGGGTCTGACATGGATGAACCGGTGGCCGATATTCTGCGCGGCGTTCTGGATGGGCACGTCGTGTTGGACCGGCAGATCGCAGAACGCGGTCGGTTTCCCGCGATTGATTTGTTGCGGTCGGTTTCCCGCAGCTTGCCGGATGCGGCGAGTGGCGACGAAAACGCGCTGATAACCGGAGCGCGCCGCCTTCTGGGCGCATATGAGCGCGTAGAGGTGATGATTCAGGCGGGCCTTTACACAGCTGGTTCAGACCCAGAAATTGATGCGGCGATCAAGGTCTGGCCTTTGTTGGATGCATTTCTTGCGCAGGAAGAGGCAGAGGATACCGCCGCCAGTTTCGCCAATCTTGCGCAATGCTTGGCGGCGGCAGAGCCTAAGAACAGGCTCTAATACACCGCATTTTGAAGCAATGTCAGCGCCGTTGACGCGGGGCTGTATGCCGCCGAAGAGTTTGCAAGCTGGGATCTTATAAGGAAAAGGCGCGTCAGTTCCTCCATCTTTTCGGGGATTGCGAATTGATCGACTTCACCACTCCCAAAGACGCTTTCGGCACGGTCGCGAAACACCTCAAGCTGTTTGTCGATATCCAGCGCAGCAAACGAACTGGGCAAGCCAAAGGTGGTTTCAAACACCGTTCGCAAAGGTTCGGACCCCATGACGCCGTACCACTTTGCGTTGTTGCTGCTGTCAGATCCGGCCAGTTCGCCCAACTCGCGCGTTAGGTTCATCACAAGGCGCATATCGTCGTTCTGATTACCGACGGCGATTTCGAATTGCCGCGTTTTGTAGGCA
The DNA here is from genome assembly GCF_900184935.1 of Actibacterium lipolyticum. GTDB lineage: Bacteria > Pseudomonadota > Alphaproteobacteria > Rhodobacterales > Rhodobacteraceae > Actibacterium_A > Actibacterium_A lipolyticum. The sequence continues at coordinate 1,717,236 of NZ_FXYE01000002.1, forward strand.
TCTAGAATTCCATCAGCGAAGTCAGGCTTCTGCGAGTTTGGGGCATCTTCGCCGCCAAAGCCAAACGCCTCGGCGAATTTCAGATAGCTTTTATCGGCCAGTTTGTTGGCAAGGGCATCGTCGCTTTCGACCCCGTCTGCCAGAACTTTTTGAATGAAAAATCGGTTGTTGATGTCGTCATCCAAACCGAACGCGCCTAGAGCGACGGATAGCAGGCGCCGATCGGCAACCAAGGCTTCAGCGCTGGTGACCTTGCCGATGTTTTCACGAAAATACGCCTGATCCCGTTTGATCGCTGGCGATGCGTCATAGGCGGTTTTCTGGGCGTCCATTGTACGCTCCAGAAACCGCCAGCCGACGAAGCCGCCGAACGGAATGACAGGTTGAAACGTCATGCCTGCGTCGCGGCAAGCAGCCGCTCTTCGCGGGGAAGAAGGCCGCGCATCGCCTTTAGGGCCTGATAGAACTGCCCACCCAGCACCGCATCACTTGCGGTGTTCAGCTGAAGACGGCTGTCATGGTCGGTCAGCACCTGACTAAGCTGTTCGATTCCGCGCAGAAGCTGCATCTTTGCGTCGTCGGGCTCGGCATCCCCTGCAAGGACAAGCTGCGCGATATAACACACCCGACGTACGGGGGTGTTGACCTCTTCTGGGTGAATGGCGTCGCGCAGGCGCAGGATGTTTGCGTCCGGTGTTACAATGCTAAGCCGCGAACGCCTGTCGCCGTTTTCGATGACCGCGCCGTTGACCAATACCCGCTCTTTTGGGGCGAGTTTTAAGACGAGCCCGCTCATGTCGTCAGCCCCGCGTTGCTTAGGCCGCGCATGACAGAGGTGTTAATCTCGACCAGAATTTCGGGGGTTTCCGTGCCAGACAAAATCTTGCGCGTATGGGCGTTGGTGAATTCGGCCAGATAGAACAGCTGCGCGCGCAATGCTTCGGGCAGGGAATTGCCCGCCTCGGCGACATCGGCGGCAAGGGCTGTCCACAGTTTACGGTTGTCGTGCAGGGCGGCCGCTAAGACGGGAAAGCCCGTTTTCGGGTCTGCGCCAGCTTGTTTTAGCCGCGCGGTCACCTGCGCGAAGATGTCATATTCAATGCTTCTTGGTGTTCGTATCGCCGCCTGCAAGGGCGCGGAATAGGCCGTTTTGGCCCGCAGATGCGCGGTCATGCGCTTTCCTTCCGAATTGGATTGGGGTCAGGTCGCGGGAAAAGTGGGCCGGGGCGAATGCCGCCCCGGCCAAGCCATTAGCGGAACAGTGACAAGATGTTCTGCGGTGCTTGGTTCGCGATCGAAAGCGCCTGTGTGCCAAGTTGCTGCTGTACCTGAAGCGCCTGAAGCCGGGCCGATGTTGCCTCCATATCCGCATCAACAAGCGAACCGATGCCCGATTTCAGGGCGTCCGTCAGTTTGCCGATGAAATCGCTTTGCGTTTCGATACGCCCTTCGACGGAACCGAAGGATGCGGCGGCATCAATGGAATTGTTGATCAGTGTTTCAACATTGCCCAATGCAGCCTTTGCGCCTGCATCGGTGGTAACGTCGATACCACCAAGCCCAAAGAGCCCGCCCGAAGCCGTGCCATCAGCCGCACCCGCGCGAGAAAGCGCAGCGGGGGTTGCGCCATCGTTATCAACCTTAAGGGTCCACTGGCCCGCATCATTTTGCGAAACCTCGGTCGAGATATCTTCGTTTCCGCCACCATCAACAGCGGCTTTCAAACCACGTGCGACATCTTCGAAAGTTTCGCCTTTCCCAGCCACATATGTGAAGGCGGTGCCGCCCACGCTGATCTGATAGCCATCCCCTTCGGCGACGTTCGCAGCGGATGAGAAGGTCATCGTTTCCGCGCGTTCGGAAATCTCTGTGCCAGACAGGGTAATGTCGGTTGCACCACCATTTTTGGTTCCGGACACAGCCACATCTTCGAAGGCGCGGGTCGACGTCAGCGTCACGACCCCGCTTGCCGCGCTTGCAGTGATACCAACCAGACCCAAAGCGTTGATCGCACCAGAGATGGAATCCGCCGCGGCACTTTCATCGCCCGAGATTTCACCAGCCGCAAAGCTAACGGTGGCACCGCCGACGTTGATTTCGAACGCATCGCCAGACACGTCAGCATCAGCGGCCAGTGTGATGGTCGCGGTATTACCTGCATTCGAGGCCGACGTATCGGAAAGCGTGGCGTTCGCAGAAAGGTCGGTGCCAGAGCCCAAAACACCAGCCGTGGAGGAAAGGTCTTGGCGATCAACCGAGATGCTGGAGGCCTTGACCGTGCCGTCGTTAGATCGGTCGAGGGACGACAGGATATCAACGCTATCGGTGCCTTCGACAAGGTTCAGGCCATTGAACTGAGCCGCGCCAACAACCGCAGTGATCTGATCACGCAACGAGTTGATGTCTGTCTGGATTTTTTCGCGATCTACGTTGCTTTCCTGTGCTGCAACGACCTTGCCTTTGATATCGGTCAGCAGGTCAGAGACAGTTTCCGACGCCTGACGCGCAACAGAAACGGTTGATTCACCCAGCGCCAAGCTTTCCGAAATTGCCTTAAACCCGTTTACGTCGGCTTCCATCACTTTTGAAATCGCCCACACGGCCGAGTTGTCTTTTGCGGTGGCCACGGATTTACCTGTTGCGATTTCATCCTGGGTTTTGGTGAGGTTCGCGTTGATGCCCTTCAAAGTCTGAAGAGCAACCATTGCGCTGTTATTTGTCAGAATACTGGACATAGTAAGTTCCTTTAAGCATAGGGCGCTTTTGCGCCTGATCAGTACGCCGCAGGTTTGCGGCTGGAACGGTATTTCACCCGTGCGGACCTATGCTGTGCACAGCCGCGCCACCCCGTGTGGAATGCAAAGACGAACCTGAGCGCCAAGTGCTAAGAACTCGCTAAAGGGTGTTTTCCAGATCGATAGGATTTGACTTAACTTGCGTCATGCTCTGCGCAGAAGTTTGATGCCGCTTTGCGTCGTGCACAGACGTTGGCCGAACCGGTCGTAAGTGTTCAGGTCGGCCCCGCGATTTTGGATGGCCTTCAGTCGTTCCCTTGCACCATCAAGCCCGCGCTGTGCCGCCGAAAGCAGCCTCGCGTTGCGTTGGGCCGCCACCCTTAGGGCGGAAAGATCGGCAGGCGTTTCTGGCGCAAGCTGTCCTTGGATGCGCGCCTTTTCCGCAGTGATCTTTTCAAGGTCCGCGAATTGGCCAGACAGCAGAACGGCCCGTTCGCGTTCCAGCAGATCATGAAGGGTGTTTAAGAGCTTAGCGTTATCCATTTGCACGCTCCTTCAGGGCTTCGAACAGATGCTCGGCCAAACCGATTCTGCCGCTTTTCACCATTTCTTCGGCCTGCGCTGTGCGTAAGAAAGAGCCGAACTGCTCCTCGCCCGCGCCTCCGCCGAAGGATTCTTGAGCAGCACCGAATCCCGTCGATTTCAGCATCTCTGCCAAAAAATTCGCTTCCAGCTGGTCGGCTGCGCGGCGAAGTTTTGCATCGTGCGCGGTGTGTGCGGGTGGCGCGGCGGAATTTAGTGCATCAATCATGGGGCATTCCTTCAATTTCGATTTGTTTGGCTGACATTGGGCTGGTTCCGGTAAAGAAGTGGTAACTTCGATGCCGCATGACTTTCGCAACGATCATTTGAAGGTCAGTGCAGCGAATGCCCATTGTGACGCCTATCCAGACAGCCGGAATGATGCCCTCCCCGCAGGTGGCGGTTCCCTTGCCCGATGGCCCAGCCGTGGCGGCGGAGTTCACGGCCATTTTGATGGGCAAGGGGGCGGTTACAGCCGAAGAGGTTACGCCAGTCGATACCGTTGTTGAGGATCTGGAGGTTGAGGACCCGCCCGAATTCGAAACTGTGCCGGGCACGGCCGCGCCCAAGGAATTGCCCCTGCCTGTTCCCAAAGGGGGGCAGCAGTTCTTGCCTGATGCAGAACCGGACATGCTCGTCGCTGTCACGTCACGATCGCTTGGTGACGTGCAAAACGATGCAGGCCCCCCAACAGAACCGCCGCTGGCCAGTGGGATGCCAGGAAGCGCCGCGGACAAGCTGGCCCCAGCAGTGGCCAATATGATCCCTGACGTTGGTGCCGCTGATCAGAGTCTCGATTTGCCCGATCCTTTGCCAATCCTTGAACCCCGAAGCAGCGCAGAGCCAACCCGGATCGCGCAAACGGTATCGGTGCAGGCCTCGCAAGCGCCCGTTATCCGGCAAGTCGTCGAAATCGCTCATGCCACGCAGCAGGGAACGGTCGAGGTTGCACTAAACCCCGAAGAGTTGGGCAAGGTGCGGATGAATTTATCAACCTCGGAAGGTTCCATATCAGTCTCTATTCTGGCGGAAAGGCCCGAAACGACAGAGCTGTTGCGGAATAATATCGACGCTCTTGGGAAAGAGCTTCGTGCATTGGGCTACTCCGATCTGAGCTTTGATTTCGCTGGCGACGCCGGGCAGCAGGGACAGCACGGCGACAATCCTGACGCGCCGCAGGGGGCCGCTGACCCGGCTGAAAGCGAACTTACCAAAACAATTGTGACCCTAAGCGATGGGTTGGACATTCGTATCTGAAAGGACCCCGCAATGGACGTTTCCGCGACCACCAGCACAACGACGACGCCGACGACGAACACCAAGGCGTCCCCAGTCATTTCGTCAGACTTCGAAACGTTCTTGAAAATGCTGACGACGCAGATGGAAAACCAAGACCCGCTGAACCCGGTCGAATCTTCAGATTTCGCGGTGCAACTGGCGACGTTTTCAGGGGTCGAACAGCAAGTGCAGACGAACAACCTGTTGTCACAGCTTAGCACGCAAATGGGGACCAGCAGCATGGCCCAATTCGCTGGCTGGGTCGGAATGGAGGCGCGCGTTGCCGCGCCCGCATCTTATAACGGGCAACCCGTCACCGTTATTCCTGAGCCCCAAGCCTTGGCAGATCGCGCGACACTTGTGGTGAAAGACGCCAGCGGCGCAACGGTTCAGCGGCTAGAGCTTTCAGTTAACGGCGACCCTTATACATGGTCTGGCCTGAACGATGCGGGCATTCCGCTTAAGGACGGGCTCTATAGTTTTTCGGTCGAAAGCTATTCCAACGGCGCGTTGCTTGGCACCACCCCGGCCGAAGTTTATGCAACCGTAACAGAAGCCCGGATCAGCGATGGCGCGACCACGCTGGTTCTAGATGGTGGCACCGAGGTTTCAACAACCGCAGTGACGGCATTGCGCAACTAATGCCTAAAACGCGGATGCCGCGAACACAGCTGCCCCCGTAAGCGCGGCCCCCAACCCCATCCACAGGATCGGACGCAGGGAAAAGCCTCGCTTGGCAGGCTCTGTCTGCGCATTCTGGCTTAGCAAGGCGGCTTCGGCCATTTGCGGAAGCTTGGGGCCAAAGCGGGCCAAAACGCGGGCGGTTTTGCCAAGGTCACGCAGGAACGCTTTGGGGCCGATGTTTTCCTTGATGTAATCTTCGACGATGGGCTGGGCGACTTCCCAGATGTTGATGTGATCATCCAAAGAACGCGCCACGCCTTCGACCACAACCATCGTGCGTTGCAGCAGGATAAGTTCGGTCCGGGTTTGCATGCCGAAGCGTTCGGTCACTTCAAACAGATAGCTCAGCAAACGTGCCATCGAAATATGCGACGCATCCATGCCAAAGATCGGGTCGCCCACTGCACGCAGGGCGCGGGCGAATTCGTCGATGTCGCGGTCGGCAGGCACATAGCCAGCTTCGAAATGGACCTCGGCGACACGGCGGTAATCTTGGCGGATAAACCCGAACAGAATCTCGGCATAGACGCGGCGGGTGTATTCATCGATCCGGCCCATGATGCCGAAGTCGTAGCAAAGGATATCGCCATTCGCGCCGACCTTCAGGTTGCCCTGATGCATATCGGCGTGGAAAAACCCATCGCGTAGCGCGTGTTGCAGGAACAGCTGTAGCACCCGTTCGCCCAGCACCCGGCGGTCATGCCCGGCGGCGTCAATCGCCGCGTTGTTGCCCAGCGGCGCGCCTTCGGCCCAGCCCAGCGTCATCACCCGGCGGTTTGACAGCGCCCAAAACGTGGCCGGAACGGAAAAGCCTGCATCCTCTTTCGTGTTTGCAGCAAATTCCGACGCGGCCGAGGATTCCAGCCGCAGGTCTAGTTCGCCCGAAACCACGCCTTCGAAATGTTCGACCACATCCGTGGGCCGCAACCGGCGCGAGGCAGGGGAAAGGCGTTCGATGATGGAGGCCGCGAAATAGAACGCGTCGATGTCTTTCTGGAACGCTCGTTCAATGCCGGGGCGCAGTACTTTTACAGCAACCTCTTCGCCGGTATCGGCCAAACGCGCGCGGTGCACCTGCGCGATCGAGGCCGCGGCGACAGGTTCGCTGAACTCGCTGAACAGCTGATCGACGGGCAGTTCCAGTTCTTCCTCGATCAGCTTTTTGGCAACATCGGTGGAAAAGGGCGGCAAGTCGTCCTGCAGTTTGCGCAGCTGCACGGCCAGCTCTTCGCCGACTACATCCGGGCGGGTCGAAAGGATTTGGCCGAATTTGATATAGGCCGGGCCAAGCGCTGTTAGCGCCCGTGTGGCGGGGGGCAACGTCGGGTCGCCCTTTTCACCCAGCCATTTGAATGGCCACGCGCCGACACGGGCCAAGATGCGAAGATGCCGGGGGGCGTTCATCGCCTCAAGCACCACACCCATGGCACCGGTGCGTTCCAAGGTGGCGCCGGTTACGATCAATCGCCAGATATTATGAGGGCCGCGCACTTAAATCTTCCACCCCGAATGAAGGGCCGCAACACCCATGGTCATGTTGCGGTATTTCACGTTTTCAAACCCGGCTGTGCGGATCATCTGTGCAAAGGTTTCCTGATCGGGGAACTGGCGGATCGACTCCACCAGATACTGATAGCTGTCACGATCATTCGCCACGATCTGACCCATCACCGGGATTACGTTGAACGAATACCGATCATAGGCCCACTGCATCGCGGGGTTCGGAAGCTGGCTAAATTCCAGCACCATTAGGCGGCCACCGGGGCGAAGCACGCGGTAAGCCTCGTTCAAGGCATCCTGAACGCGGGTGACGTTCCGAATGCCGAACGAGATGGTGTAGACGTCAAAGCTGTTATCCTCGAACGGCAGGGACATCGCATCGCCGACGACCCAGTCAAGGTTATCGGCCATCTGCTCAGCCTCGGCGCGTTGGCGCCCTTCGACCAGCATGGATTCGGTCATGTCCAACACAACAGAGGCCGCGCCCGGTGCGCGTTTCAAAAAGCGGAAGGAAACGTCGCCGGTACCGCCAGCCACATCCAGCAGCCGCTGATGCGGGCGGGGGGCAAGCCAATCCATCATCGCGTCTTTCCAGATGCGGTGGATGCCCATCGACATCAGGTCGTTCATCACGTCATAGCGCGATGCAACGCGGGTAAAGACGCCATGTACCATCCCGGCTTTGTCGCCTTCGGGTACATCCTGAAATCCGAAATGCGTGGTTTTCTGGTTGTCGTTGGTCATCGGGGCCTTGCCGTCTGTCAAAACTACCCCTCCTTATAGAGCGCCTGCCGGGTGTTACAATGCGCCCCACTGCCAGAGGAACAGCAAGATGCCCGAATTGCCCGAAGTCGAGACAGTCCGCCGCGGCCTGACCCCCGCGATGGAGGGGCAGATCATCACCAAAGCTGCCGTCAATCGCCCCGATCTGCGCTGGCCGTTCCCCGAACGCATGGCCGAACGGCTGACCGGCAAACGGGTGGAACGTTTGCGCCGCCGTTCAAAATACATCCTTGTGGACCTGGACAGCGGCGAAACCCTGATCATTCATCTTGGGATGTCGGGCCGGATGCAGGTGTCGGGCGATCCGCTGGGCCAGTTTCACCACGAACACCCCGCACCGGAAAAGCATGACCACGTTGTGTTCGACATGGAAAACGGCGCGCGCGTTACCTTCAACGATGCGCGCCGATTTGGCGCGATGGATATGGCCGCAACCGACACGCTGGATGAACATTGGCTGCTGAAAGATATTGGCCCCGAACCCTTGGGCAACACATTTAACGGTGACTATTTGGCAGAGCGGTTAAAGGGCCGGATGAGCCCGATCAAAACTGCGCTTTTGGATCAGCGCATCGTTGCGGGGTTGGGTAATATTTACGTTTGCGAGGTGCTGAATCGGGCGGGAATCTCTCCGAAACGGAAGGCTGGGCAGCTTTCCTCGGCCCGCGCGGCCAGTCTTGTACCGGTGATACGTAACGTCTTGGAGGACGCGATTTCGGCTGGTGGCTCCTCTCTTAAGGATCATCGGCAAACGGATGGCGAATTGGGCTATTTTCAGCATAATTTTAAGGCTTATGGCCGCGAGGGCGAACCCTGCCTGACCCCGGGTTGCACCGGCGAAATAGGGCGAATCGTCCAGTCTGGACGTTCAACTTTCTATTGTACGCAATGCCAAAGATAACTTGATTGCAGGGGCAAGGCTGGTAAGGAATCGGCTTCGAACATCAACGGAGGCGACTTTCGCCATGGCCTATAAGACGCTTATCGTCGAAATCGAAGAGCACGTAGCCCTGATCAAACTTCACCGCCCTGACGCGTTGAATGCATTGAACAGCGAACTGTTGACGGAACTGGCGGATGCCGTTTCGCAAGCCGGCAAAAACGACAAAGTCCGCTGCATTGTTTTGACCGGGTCGGACAAAGCATTCGCCGCTGGCGCTGACATCAAAGAAATGAGCGAGAAGTCGTTCGTCGACGCATTTGCGGGCGATCTTTTCACCGAAGAGACAGAGACGCTGTTGCGTTGTCGCAAGCCGATCATCGCAGCCGTTGCCGGCTATGCGCTGGGCGGGGGTTGTGAATTGGCGATGATGTGCGACTTCATCATTGCTGCGGATACGGCCAAGTTTGGCCAGCCTGAAATCAACCTTGGCGTTGTTGCCGGTATCGGTGGCACCCAGCGTCTGACGCGGTTCGTTGGAAAGTCCAAAGCGATGGATATGCACCTGACGGGCCGTTTCATGGACGCCGAAGAAGCAGAGCGTTCCGGCCTGGTTTCGCGCGTTGTGCCTGCCAAGAAGCTGATGGAAGAAACCATGGCGGCCGCACAAAAGATCGCAGAGAAATCCGCGCTGACGACGATGGTCGTCAAAGAATCGGTCAACCGCAGCTATGAAACGACCCTTCGCGAAGGGCTGTTGTTTGAACGCCGTGTGTTCCATTCGCTGTTCGCAACCGAAGACCAAAAAGAGGGCATGTCGGCCTTTCTTGAAAAGCGCGAACCGCAGTTCCGCGACAAGTGATTGATCGCGCGCCGGGGTAACCCCTTGGCGCGCGGCTTTTTGGGTTTCCTTCTGGCGCGTTTTCCCTTAAAAGCCGCCGCAATATGCGTGTGATGCCCGCTCTGGCAAGAATCAACCGGTTCCAAAACCCGGTCCGGGCTTCGTTGCGCTAACAGTTTCAACTAACCCGGAAGTGGGAAAAAGATCATGGCAAATTCGCCCCAAGCTAAAAAACGCGCTCGTCAGAACGAAAAGCGTTTCGACGTAAACAAAGCGCGCCGTTCGCGCATCCGTACTTTCCTTCGCAAAGTAGAAGAAGCAATCGCATCTGGTGATAAAGAAGCTGCGACTGCTGCTCTGCGTCAGGCTCAGCCAGAGCTGATGCGCGGTGTTACCAAGGGTATTCTTCACAAGAACACCGTTTCGCGCAAAATCTCTCGTCTGTCCGCACGTGTAAAAGCACTCGGCGCCTGAGTCGCTGCGAAATAGAATTTGGAAAGGGGCGCATCTTAATAGATGCGCCCTTTTTCATTTTTGCGACGGATTGTGGATTTTTTCCCACAATCCCTGCGGACTAAATTCACCATTTCGGATTCGTTCTGACAAACCGTCAGTCAAGCGCGAAGTTCTGTTGCGATAGCTTCATCAGCCTTGCTAGTTTCGACCCTGCGATTCACATCGTCTTGGGGGGACATGGCGTGAGCTTCACCTCGTCTGTAAATAATTAGCCGGTCGTCACTGCCGGTCTTTTGTTACATGCGGTTTGGCTCATTGGCGCGGCACGATATGCAAAGTGGGGCTTTGTATATCTTGACGAGCTAGCGGATAAGAATAGGGCAGCGTTCCGGCGACCCATTTCAGCATCCAACATGTCCATAGGACCGCGAAAAGCGGAAGATTCGGATAGACGCACCAAATAGGTGTTTCTGTCGTGTATCTTCGTTTTGCTTTTCGCGTGCCGCGTTTTGTGCGCGGTAAGTATGGCTTTGTTCGTCTGAATGGCGTTCAAGGTGCGTGCTTCCTTTCACTCTCGACACCTGAGTCAAATAATAAGCGTGCGTGCCCGAGCATCCTCCGGGTCGTGCAACGGCGACGGCTATTGAGGGTGAATGTTGGAGCGGGCAAAAAAATGACGAACGACGAATGGGGATCGGTATGCAGAGATATTCAAAACTCGATTGGCGAAAATAACTTCGTAACTTGGATCAAGCCCATGACGTATAATGGGCTTCGTGAAGGCGTCGCACATATCAGTGCGCCCACAAGTTTCGTTGCAGACTGGGTCTCGCGCAATTTCGGCGATGAGATTCTGCATCAGCTGGCACGCAGCGGTGCCGATGTTGACCGGTTGGAGTTCAGCATCGATGCAACCGCACCGGCCCCACAGCCAGTGGAAAAAAAGACAAGCGCACCTGCCGCCAAGAAACCCGCCGCGCCTGCCCGCGCTGGCGAAGGCCTGGGTGCCCCGATTGATAACCGGTTTACCTTTGATAGCTTCGTTGTGGGTAAGCCCAACGAACTGGCCCACGCAGCAGCCCGCCGCGTCGCCGAAGGTGGCCCTGTCACGTTCAACCCGCTGTTTTTGTACGGTGGCGTTGGTCTTGGTAAAACGCACCTGATGCACGCGATTGCGTCGGAACTTCGTGCGCGCTCTCCGGAAAAGCGGGTCGTTTATCTGTCGGCCGAACAATTCATGTATCGCTTCGTTCAGGCCCTGCGCGAACGGGACACGATGGGCTTTAAGGAATTGTTCCGATCAGTTGATGTTCTGATGGTGGATGACGTTCAGTTTATCGCCGGCAAAGACAGCACCCAGGAAGAGTTCTTTCACACCTTCAACGCGTTGGTGGATCAGAACAAACAGATCATCATCTCTGCCGATCGTGCACCCGGAGAGATTAAGGATCTGGAAGACCGGATTAAGTCGCGTCTGCAATGTGGTCTGGTCGTCGATCTGCACCCAACCGACTATGAGCTGCGCCTTGGCGTGCTTCAGCAAAAGGTTGAGCAGTACCGCAAGCAATACCCAGAGCTGGTGATTTGCAGCGGCGTTCTTGAATTCCTTGCGCATCGTATTTCGACCAACGTGCGTGTTTTGGAAGGGGCGCTGACCCGTCTGTTCGCGTTTGCGTCGCTTGTCGGCAAAGAGATCAACCTAGATCTGGCACAGGATTGTCTGGCTGACATTCTTCGTGCCTCTGACCGCAAGGTCACGGTTGAAGAAATCCAACGCCGTGTTGGTGAACACTTCAATGTGCGCCTGTCTGACCTGATCGGGCCCAAACGCACGCGCACCATCGCGCGGCCTCGTCAGATTGCGATGTATCTGGCCAAGCAGATGACTTCGCGGTCGTTGCCGGAAATCGGGCGTCGTTTTGGGGGCCGTGACCACACCACCGTTATGCACGCTGTAAAGCGAATTGATGAGTTGCGCGGCCTAGACAATCAGATCGCCGAAGATCTGGAACTTCTGCGCCGCATGCTTGAAGCGTAAGGCGCTTCGGTGGGCGTCTGGCCTTGACGCCCCCGTTAAACCATCGGAAAGTCCAAAAAAGTCTTGAGCCAGAGGGGGAAACGAGTAGTTTCTCCCTCCCGGTTGCATGAGGAGCGAGGGAATGAAATTCAGCATCGAACGCGGCACGCTTTTGAAAGCGGTCGGGCAGGCCCAATCGGTTGTTGAGCGGCGCAACACAATTCCGATACTCGCAAACGTTCTGATCGAAGCCGAAGGTGACACTGTCAGTTTCCGCGCAACCGATCTGGACATCGAGGTCGTTGATAAAACAGTTGCACAGGTTGAACGCGCAGGCGCGACAACAGTTTCAGCCGTTACGCTGCACGAAATCGTGCGCAAGCTGCCAGATGGCGCGTTGGTCGATCTGACCGACGACGGCGCATCGGGCCGCCTGACGGTTGAGGCTGGTCGCTCCAACTTCTCTCTGGCGACTTTGCCGAAAGAAGATTTCCCAGTCATGGCCTCGTCTGAATATACGTCCAACTTCGCGGCACCTGCTGCGATGCTGCGGCGGTTGTTCGACAAGTCGAAATTCGCAATCTCGACCGAAGAGACCCGGTATTACCTGAACGGCGTCTACATGCATGTTGCTGACGGCGAAGAAGGTAAGGCCCTTCGTTGCGTTGCGACCGATGGTCACCGTCTGGCCCGGATCGACGCACCGCTTCCCGAAGGAGCGGAAACCATGCCTGGTGTCATCGTACCACGTAAGACTGTGGGCGAGATGCGCAAGCTGTTGGATGATGACGATGTATCCATCGCCGTATCCGTCAGCGAAACCAAGGTGCGGTTTGCGACGCCGGAAATCACGCTGACCTCTAAGGTTATCGACGGCACATTCCCCGACTACACGCGCGTTATCCCACAAGGGAACACCCGCAAGCTGGAAGTGGACGCGGCCGAGTTTGCCAAGGCTGTCGATCGTGTGGCGACTGTTTCGTCCGAACGTTCGCGTGCCGTGAAACTGGCACTGGATGAAGACCGCTTGGTTCTGTCCGTCAACGCGCCCGATGCTGGTGCGGCTGAGGAAGAACTGGCCGTCGCATATGGTGACGAGCGGCTGGAGATCGGTTTCAACGCGAAATACCTGCTGGAAATTGCCAGCCAGGTGGACCGTGAAAACGCCGTGTTCCTGTTCAATTCGGCCGGTGATCCGACATTGATGCGCGAAGGAAATGACACTTCGGCGGTCTATGTCGTGATGCCAATGCGCGTCTAACTTTCTTGCCCTCGGCAAGGATATTTTCACGAAGCAGAAAGGGCAGGCTATGCCCCGGCTTGCCCTTACAGAGCTGACTCTTTCGCATTTCCGGTCGCATAAATCGGCGCGGATGGTGTTAGATGGGCGGCCCGTTGCGATTTACGGGCCGAACGGCGCGGGCAAGACCAATATTCTGGAGGCGATTTCATTGCTGTCCCCGGGGCGCGGATTGCGCCGCGCGGCAGCGGACGAAATTGCGCGCAAGCCAGAGGCGTTGGGTTGGAAAGTCTCTGGTGTTTTGCAGAGTTTACGCCAAATGCACGAGGTTGAGACTTGGGCCGAAAGTGGGTCCTCGCGCACCGTGCGGATTGATGAAAAAGCCGCGGCGCAGGTTGCCCTTGGCCGGATTGCGCGGGTTCTGTGGTTGGTGCCGTCGATGGACCGGCTATGGATCGAAGGGGCCGAAGGGCGCCGCCGGTTTCTGGATCGCCTGACGCTGAGCTTTGAGCCGGGCCATGCCGAGGCCAGCCTGACCTATGAAAAAGCGATGCGAGAGCGGAACCGCCTGTTGAAGGATCAACAACGTGACGCGGTTTGGTATGGCGCGCTAGAGGCGCAGATGGCCAAGGCGGGCGCGGTTATTCAGCAAAACCGCATTGCCGCCCTAAATCGTATCGCAGCCGCACAAGACGGTGCCGAAACGGCGTTTCCCACCGCGACATTGGCGTTGCTTGGGCCGGACAGTACGGAAATTCCAAGCGAAGAGAGCGAATTGTTATCCGCTTTCGCGGCGGGGCGCGGGCAAGACCTTTACGCTGGGCGGACATTGGTCGGGCCGCATCGCGCCGACCTAGAGGCCGTTTACGCGGCCAAAGGTGTTCCCGCAAAGCAATGTTCTACCGGAGAGCAAAAGGCGCTTTTGATCTCGTTGATCCTTGCCAACGCCCGTGCGCTGGCCGAAGATTTCGGCGCGCCACCCTTGCTGTTACTGGACGAGGTCGCCGCCCATCTGGATGCCGGACGCCGCGCGGCGTTATACGATGAAATCTGCGCTCTGGGGGCGCAGGCATGGATGACAGGGACGGGGGCCGAATTGTTCGATTCGCTGGGCGAACGGGCGCAGTATTTTGAAGTCGTCGAAGACGGCGGTATTAGCCAGATTATTGAAAGGCCAACGGAATGACTCCTCAACGTGTGACGTTGATCACCCTAGGTGTGGACGATCTTGAACGCGCAAAAACGTTTTATGCGGCGCTTGGCTGGGTTCCGACCGAGCAAACCGAAGGCGTGGTTTTTTACCAGATCAACGGCATGGTTTTGGGTCTGTTCGGGCGATCCGCATTGGCCGAAGATCAAGGACGGCCCGGCGCCAATCTTGGGACAGGGGCCATGTCACTTGCCCAGAACTTTGCCTCGAAAGACGAAGTGGACGCCGCTTTCGCGCTGGCCGTTAAGTGCGGGGCAACGCCGCTAAAGGCACCCGAGGAGGTGTTTTGGGGCGGCTATTCGGGCTATTATTCCGACCCAGACGGGCATGTCTGGGAAGTTGCGTTTAACCCGTTTTGGCCGCTGAACGACGATGGCAGCCTAACCCTGCCGACACCTGAATGACCGTCAGCGTTGGCGACTTGGCGCTTTATGCAGGTGCGCTGCTTGTCCTGTTTTTGACACCGGGGCCGGTTTGGGTTGCCCTTCTGGCGCGGGCGATGGCGGGTGGCTTTCACGCCGCTTGGCCGTTGGCCCTTGGTGTTGTGGTGGGCGACATGTTATGGCCGCTGCTGGCCATTCTGGGAGTCACTTGGGTCGTTTCGGTCTTCGATGGTTTCATGGCGCTGCTAAGGTTGTTGGCGTGCGCGATATTCCTTTTGATGGGGTACCTGCTGATCAAGAACGCCGACAAATCGATCACGTCGAACAAACGGCTGACAAGGCCGGGCATGTGGGCGGGGTTTATGGCGGGCGTCGCGGTTATATTGGGAAACCCCAAGGCCATCCTGTTCTATATGGGCGTGCTGCCTGGGTTCTTTGACCTGACCGCGGTGACCGGCCCGGACATCGCTGCAATCGTTGCTTTGTCATTCGCTGTGCCGCTGCTTGGCAATCTTGTTCTTGCGCTTTCGATTGATCGTGCGCGTCGGCTTTTGGCATCTGCGCAAGCGATCCGGCGGATGAATTTGGTGGCGGGGTGTTTGCTGATCTTGGTTGGGCTTGTGATCCCCTTCGCGTGACACCAAATCTTGTGCCAGACACGTGACAACCCCCCCAAAACTTCGTATAAAATCACAAAAATACGAAGGAAGAAGCGTATGGCCGAGAACGAGCAAACCCCTGAAGAATACGGCGCGGATTCTATCAAGGTTCTCAAAGGGTTGGAGGCTGTCCGAAAACGCCCCGGTATGTATATCGGCGATACGGACGATGGCTCGGGTCTGCACCATATGGTGTATGAGGTCGTGGATAACGGTATCGACGAGGCACTTGCTGGCCACGCCGACCATGTGACCGTAAAAATTCACGCCGATAACAGCGTTTCCGTGGGCGATAACGGCCGGGGCATTCCGGTTGATATTCATGCCGAAGAAGGCGTTTCCGCGGCCGAGGTTATCATGACCCAGCTGCACGCGGGCGGTAAGTTCGACAGCAATTCGTACAAGGTTTCCGGCGGTCTTCACGGCGTGGGCGTTTCGGTTGTGAACGCGCTTTCCGACTGGCTTGAATTGCGCATCTGGCGCAACGGCAAAGAGCATATCGCCCGGTTTGAACGCGGTGAAACTGCCAAGCACCTAGAGGTGGTGGGCGACGCGAATGGCCGCAAAGGGACCGAGGTGCGCTTCCTTGCATCGACCGACACGTTCTCGAACCTTGAATACAGCTTCAAGACGCTGGAAAACCGCCTGCGGGAACTGGCATTCCTGAACTCGGGCGTGCGTATCATTCTGGAAGATGAACGCCCAGCAGAGCCTCTGCGGGCAGAGCTGTATTACGACGGCGGTGTGAAAGAATTCGTGCGTTACCTTGATCGGCACAAGACAGCCGTGATGGAAGACCCGATCTTTATGACCGGCGAAAAAGACGGCATCGGGGTTGAGGTCGCGATGTGGTGGAACGACAGCTACCATGAAACGGTGCTGCCCTTTACCAACAACATCCCTCAGCGCGATGGCGGTACGCATATGGCGGGCCTGCGGGGCGCGCTGACCCGGACGATCAACAACTACGCCCAATCCAGCGGTATCGCGAAGAAGGAAAAGGTAAGCTTCACCGGCGATGACGCCCGCGAAGGTCTGACTTGCGTGCTGTCGGTAAAAGTACCTGACCCCAAGTTCAGCTCGCAAACCAAAGATAAGCTGGTTAGTTCCGAGGTCCGCCCCGCAGTGGAAAGCCTTGTGAACGAAAAGCTGGCCGAATGGTTCGAAGAAAACCCCGGTCAGGCGCGCCAGATCGTTGGTAAGATCATCGAGGCCGCCTTGGCCCGCGAAGCCGCCCGTAAGGCGCGTGAATTGACGCGGCGCAAAACGGCGATGGATGTTGCTTCGCTTCCCGGAAAGTTGGCGGATTGTCAGGAAAAAGACCCTGCCCTGTCCGAAATCTTCATGGTGGAGGGCGACTCGGCCGGTGGTTCTGCAAAACAGGGCCGTTCACGTAAAAATCAGGCGGTTCTGCCGCTGCGTGGTAAAATTCTGAACGTTGAGCGCGCGCGTTTTGACCGGATGCTGGGCAGCCAAGAGATTGGCACGCTGATCACCGCGCTTGGCACCGGCATTGGGCGGGACGAGTTCGACATCAAGAAACTGCGCTACCACAAGATCGTCATCATGACCGATGCTGATGTGGATGGCGCGCACATCCGAACCTTGTTGCTGACGTTCTTCTTCCGCCAGATGCCTGAAATCATCGAAGGTGGATACCTCTATATCGCGCAGCCACCGCTTTATAAGGTCGCGCGCGGCAAGTCCGAAGTGTACCTGAAAGACCAAGCTGCGTTGGAAGATTACCTGATCCAAATGGGGATCGACGGTGCGGTCCTTCGGCTTGGCTCGGGCGAAGAAATCACCGGTCAGGATCTAAGCCGCGTCGTTGACGAAGCCCGCCAGATGCGCCGCATTTTGCAAGCTTTCCCAACGCATTACCCGGCACACATCCTTGAACAGGCCGCCATTGCCGGTGCGTTCGTTCCAGGCCAGCTTGACGATGACCTGCAAGGCACAGCCGACCGCGTGGCCGAACGCCTTGACCTTGTCGCGCTTGAATACGAACGCGGTTGGGAAGGGCGCCTGACCCAAGATCACGGCCTTCGTTTCGCCCGCCTGTTGCGCGGCGTCGAAGAGGTGCGCACGCTTGACGGCCAAGTCCTTCGGTCCGGCGAGGCACGCCGCCTTGGTGGGTTCACCGAGAAGCTGCAAGAAGTGTACAGCAAGCCCGCAACGCTGATCCGCAAAGACAAGGTTATCCCGATCAACGCCCCTAGTGAGCTGTTGGAATCGATTCTGACCGAAGGTGAAAAAGGTCTGTCGCTGCAACGCTATAAGGGTCTGGGAGAGATGAACCCAGATCAGCTGTGGGAAACCACGCTGGACCCCGAAGCGCGTACATTGTTGCAGGTGAAGATCGAAGACGTGGCCGAGGCTGACGACATCTTTACCAAGCTGATGGGCGACGTCGTAGAACCGCGCCGCGAGTTCATTCAAACGAACGCTCTTAGCGTGGCAAACTTGGATTTCTAAGGCTCTGAAGGTGGCGCATCGATTGTTGCAGTGATCGATGCCTGCCACCCCATTCTTTTAGCCCGGCGCGCCTTACTGGCGCGCCGGGTGTCTTTTATGCGGGCCCTGCGCCCTGTGTGCCGACGTAAACCGAATAGATGGATTGGCTTGCCGCCATGAACAGCCGGTTACGTTTCGGTCCGCCAAAGCAGATGTTCCCACAGATTTCAGGGATGCGAATGCGGCCAAGGAGTGTGCCGTCAGGCGTCCAGACGGTCACGCCTGAATACCCAACATTGCGCCCGGCGTTAGATGACGCCCACACATTGCCCGCCACGTCGCAACGCACGCCATCGGGCCCGCATTTTACGTCATCCACCAAACAGTCGGAAAAGACCCGCCGGTTGCTAAGCGTGTTGTCGTCATTGACGTCAAAGGCAATGATGATGCCTTCGCCGCCGGGTCCGGTATCCCCCGGCCCTTTGCCTGTCGATGCCACGTAGAGCGTCTTGTAGTCCGGTGAAAAGCAAAGCCCGTTGGGATCAGGTGCATCGGCTTCTGTGGCGACACGGGTGACGTTGCCATCGGCGTCTACCCGATAGCAGGCGGTCTCCATCTCGCGCACGGCGTCACCAATTTCTGGCGGTTGACCCAGTCGGTTGTTGAAAAGCCCGTCCGGATTTGACGGACCACCCGCCGCATCTGGCGCGCCTTCGTAAAGCTGGCCACCGTAGGGCGGGTCAGTGAACCAATAACTGCCATCCGGATGCGCGACGATGTCATTGGGGGAGTTGAAACGCTTGCCCTCAAACCGGTCGGCCAAGATCGTTGTGGAGCCGTCGTTTTCATACCGAACGACCCGACGGGTCAAATGTTCGGCCGTCAACTGGCGCCCCTGAAAGTCGAAGCTGTTCCCGTTAGAGTTGTTACTTGGTTCGCGGAACTCGGAAACGTGGCCGTCCTCCTCTAGCCAACGCAGTTGCCGATTGTTGGGGATGTCCGACCAGACCAAATACCGACCCTGTGCATTCCATGCGGGCCCCTCTGCCCAAAGCGCCCCAGTCCAAAGGCGCTGAATCGGCGCATTGGGCTGCATTAGGCCCCAAAACCGATCATCGGCGGCGATTACGTCAGGATCCCAGAAATAAACATTAGGGTCCGCCTTGGGTCCGAAGTTGCGGCGCGGCGTTGTGATCGTGCTGGGTGGCTCTACGGCGCTGCTTTGTGCGTTTGCTGTGCCAGCGGCCAGTGTGGCCGTCGCCGCACCCATGGCAACAAGTGCCTGCCGTCGTGATAAATCTTGATGTTTCAATTTCATATCCTCCTCAAAATCCGTACGCACACGTTATGCGAGAACCCACCCCAGCCAGCGGAAACTCTTGTTGCGAATACGGAGTTGGCGGATATTCGCTTGATCAAGGAGCCTTGGAATTGATGAAATCCACCGCCAAAAACGGGGCCCGAGTCGCGCCCTGAACGCGGTTTCAGAGGCTGGCAGATCAGCGCTGTGCGTGCGGCGTTGCGATTCGTTTTTTGCGCAGAATCGACCCTAACTCAGCCTAAACAGACGTTTTTCCGATTCAGAATCGATCATCTTGATTTGCAAGCGGATTGGGCTTCTGCTGATCAAAAGCGCCAGGCAGACAGGTACGTGATTGTTTGGAAGATAACACCGCTACAGTCGACAACCCCTGTCGAACCCGACAAGGCAAATGTCGCCTAGTATTGGTGTCAGTGGTGAGCCGTGCAGGATTCGAACCTGCGACCCACTGATTAAAAGTCAGTTGCTCTACCAACTGAGCTAACGGCCCACTCGAGGCCCGCTACCTAGAAAATGCAGCCGGGGTGGTCAAGGCATAAAATGCGCTTTTTTCGTAGGTATCTGGATTAACCTCAAACTGCGCGTTATATGCGCCCTATGCGCAAGACGGAAAACACCAGCGGCCTGCCCTTCATGAAAATGCACGGGCTTGGCAATGACTTCGTGGTCATCGACCAGCGGAAAGGCTCTGCCCCGCTGTCGGCGGCGCTTGTTTCGGCCATTGCTGATCGCCACTGGGGCGTGGGATTCGACCAGCTTGCCGTGATCGAGGCTGAGGATGGTGCCGATGCGCGGCTGACGTTCTATAACTCTGACGGTTCGCTTTCCGCTGCTTGTGGCAATGCCACACGCTGTATTGCGCGGTTTATTATGGATGAAACCGGGCAAAACGCGCTGAAACTAGTGACAGAGCGTGGGCTTCTGTTGGCAGAGGATGCCGGGAATGGCCTGACGCGGGTTAACATGGGGGCGCCGCTTCTGGATTGGCAAGAGGTGCCGCTGGCCGAAGCGATGGACACGCTGGAGCTGCCGATCGAAGGTGCGCCAGTGGCCACCGGGATGGGCAACCCGCACTGCACCTTCTTCGTGGATGACGCCGAGGCGATTCCTTTGGAACAGTTCGGCCAGCGTTACGAACACCACCCACTGTATCCCGAACGCACGAATGTAGAGGTGGTGCAGATTCTTTCCGATTCCGAGATTCGCCTGCGGATCTGGGAGCGTGGTACGGGAATCACCTCTGCCTCTGGCTCTTGTTCTTGTGCGGCGGCGGTGGCGGCTGCGCGGCGTGGGCTGACCGGGCGCAAGGTAACGGTGCGCGTGGATGGTGGAACGCTGGAGATTGACTGGCGCGACGATGGCGTCTGGATGACTGGCCCCACAGCGCATGTGTTTACCGGCGAATTTACCCAATCCTTCTTGGATTCGGTCAAATGACAGCCGCGCCCAAGTTCACGACGCTGGGTTGCCGCCTGAACGCGTATGAAACCGAAGCGATGAAAGAGCTTTCGGTAGCCGCCGGTGTGGAAAACGCCGTGGTTGTGAATACCTGCGCGGTGACGGCCGAAGCTGTGCGCAAGGCCCGTCAGGAAATCCGCAAGCTACGCCGCGACAACCCAGAGGCGACGCTGATCGTCACTGGATGTGCTGCGCAGACGGAACCGCAGACGTTTTCGGCGATGGACGAAGTCGATCTGGTGATCGGCAATACCGAAAAGATGCAGGCCGACACTTGGGCAAATATGGCCAAGGGGCCTGATTTCATCGGGCAGACGGAAAAGGTGCAGGTTGATGACATCATGTCTGTCACCGAAACCGCAGGGCACCTGATTGATGGGTTTGGCACCCGCTCTCGCGCTTATGTGCAGGTTCAGAACGGGTGTGACCACCGCTGCACGTTCTGCATCATCCCCTATGGCCGCGGTAATTCGCGCAGTGTGCCTGCGGGCGTTGTGGTGGATCAGATCAAGCGGCTGGTGGATCGCGGGTATAACGAGGTTGTGCTGACCGGGGTCGATCTGACCTCGTGGGGTGCTGACCTGCCTGCAACGCCGAAACTTGGCGATCTGGTGATGCGCATCCTGAAACTGGTGCCCGATCTGCCGCGCCTTCGGATCAGCTCTATCGATTCGATTGAGGTGGATGAAAACCTGATGCAGGCCATCGCGACCGAACCGCGCCTGATGCCCCATCTGCACCTTAGCCTTCAGGCCGGGGATGATATGATCCTGAAACGGATGAAGCGCCGCCACCTGCGCGACGATGCCATCCGTTTCTGCGAAGACGCGCGCAAACTGCGCCCCGATATGACCTATGGCGCCGACATCATCGCCGGTTTCCCGACCGAGACTGAAGCGATGTTCGAAAACTCGCTGAAACTGGTGGAACAGTGTGACCTGACGTGGCTGCACGTCTTCCCCTATTCCGCCCGCGAAGGCACCCCTGCCGCGCGGATGCCTGCCGTGAATGGGAAGGCCATCAAAGACCGTGCCGCGCGCCTGCGTGCCGCCGGTGATGCGCAAGTCGCGCGGCACCTGTCGGCCCAGATGGGCCGCACTCACGCCGTCCTGATGGAAAACCCGCGCATGGGCCGGACGGAACAGTTTACCGAGGTGTCGTTCAGTGTTGATCAGGCCGAAGGGCAAATCGTTCAGGCCACGATCAGCGGTCATTCCGGCCAACAGCTGACGGCCTAACCACTACCGCGCAAAGGGCATGGTTTCTTATGTCGCAACCCATCCTCTATTCCTTCCGCCGCTGCCCCTATGCAATGCGCACGCGCCTTGCGTTGGTCAGTGCCGGGATCACCTGTGAACTGCGCGAAATTCTGTTGCGCGACAAAGCGGCCGCGCTTTTGGCGGCCTCGCCCAAGGGTACGGTGCCTGTGTTGATTGCCGATGACGAAGTGATCGAGGAAAGCTTTGACATCATGCTGTGGGCTTTGCGCCAGAACGACCCCGAAGGCTGGCTGACCATGCCAGAGCAGGGGTTCGATCTGATCGCAGAGGTTGAAGGGCCGTTTAAGACGGCGCTGGACCGTTACAAATACGAAACGCGCTATGACGGGGTTGATACGACTGCGGAGCGTGAAAAGGCCTCTCTTACCTTGCGCAAGATGGATGGGATGCTGAACGGCCCATGGCTGTTCGGCGACACGCCAACGCTTGCCGATATGGCGACCGTAACCTTTGTTCGCCAGTTCGCGAATGTCGATAAAGCATGGTTCGACGCGCAGGCTTGGCCCAACCTGTCACGCTGGCTGACGGATTTTGTTGAGTCTGATCGGTTCGTAGGCATCATGGCGAAATATCCCAAATGGGAGCCCGAACACGCGCCGATATTCTTTCCCACGCCCTAAAAGGTCGCCCAATGCACCCCAATCCAGTTTTCAGAAAAACGACTGACGCGGGGAATATCGCCTTTGCGCAGAAGCGCGCCTTCGGGACGTTGGCGGCGAACGGTGACCTTGGCCCGCTGTTGGCGCATGTGCCGTTTCTATTGTCCGATGATGGCACTGTGTTAGAGGGGCATCTTGTGCGTTCAAACCCATTGGCGCGCGCGCTGCCGCGTGATGGTGTGATGGCGGTGACGGGGCCTTATTCTTACATCTCGCCCGATTGGTACGGCATCGACGATCAGGTGCCGACGTGGAACTACATCGCCGTACATCTGCGCGGCCGGTTAGAGTTGCGCCCCCAAGAAATGCTGCACGATCTGCTGGACCGCCAGTCGGCGTTATTCGAAGCACAGCTTTTGCCCAAGCCCCCGTGGACCTCGGATAAAATGCCGGATGACCTGATGGTTAAGATGATGCGCGCGATTGTGCCGTTTCGGTTGCAGGTCGATTCCATTCAGGGAACGTGGAAGCTGAACCAGAACAAGGCAGACGTCGTTCGCACGTCAGCGGCACAAGAGGTGGCGCAAAACGGTATCGGGTTGGAGCTGGATTGGTTGGCGGACCTTATGCGCGGCGCGACCTGAACGCAGTCATAGACAGGCAGCAAAGCGGCGCCTAACCTCCGGCCAACACGGGAGGATGCAATGCAACTTTTTGATAACCCCGCCTCGCCCTTTTGCAGAAAGGTGAAGGTGTTGCTGCATGAGACGGGCCAGATCGACGATGTTGAAATCCTGTTTGCGGTTGGTCACCCAACGGCACAGGCTGAAATGCCGACGGCCCATAACCCGCTTGGAAAGATTCCATCGCTGTTACGCGATGATGGGCCTGCGATTTACGACAGCCGGGTCATCTGCCGGTTTCTGAATGACCGGGTAGAGGCGAATCTGTATCCCGAAGCGCGCATCTGGGAAACGCTGACGCTTGAAGCCACTGCCGATGGTATCATGGAGGCGGCGCTGCTGATGATCTATGAAGCTCGCTGCCGACCAGAGGATATGCGATCTGCAGAGTGGGTCGATGCGCAGTGGGACAAGGTAGAGCGTGCCTTGGCCGCAATTGAAACCCGTTGGATGAGCCATCTGTCCGGCCCGCTTGATATGGGGCAGATCGCCGTCGGCTGCGCGCTGGGCTATCTGGATTTTCGGCACAGTGCGCGAAACTGGGCCACGACCTTCCCGGCACTGGCGGAATGGTACACCACGTTCGCGCAACGCCCGTCGATGCAGTCAACTGTCCCCACGGGTTAACCGTTAGAACCGCACAGCGACCCCAAGGTTAACGGCGTTGGTCATGATATTGGTCTCCAGTGACCCGCTGTTATCCAGCTCTACCCTGTTTTCGGAATAGGTTGCTTTGTATTCGCCGAACACCGACCAGCGGTCGTTCAGGGCATAGCTGACACCTGCAACGGCTTGCACGGCAGGGCCAGCCAATTGGTATTCTTTGGTTTCGCCGCCCGCTGTTGCCACTTCGACGTGGGGAATTGCGATGCCAAACCCGACGCCCGCATATGGGGTCCATCGGCGGGCATTATCCGGCCAGCGGTAAAAGACGTTCGCCGTGACAATGTTAATCCCATCGCTGAATTCCAGTGTGGAAAACCCATTGGCCGCGCGCGATGCGTCAGTTGCGATAACCTTGGCGTGGTTTAGTTCAACGCCATACCCGACCCGATCATTACGCCACCACGTGACGCGCGCGCCGTAATAGGGGGGCACATCGAACGACTCGCCTTCCCATTTTGCGGTGAAGTTGAAGCTGCCAACGCCGCCGGGGTCGTGCCCGCTTACCCGGCTGCTGGGCGCGGATTGAACGCCACCATAGAGGCTGATCTCTGTTTCGGCCCTAAGCGGGGTTGTGGCGAAAAGGAATAACAAAATTGATGCGATCAAGGTCTTCATGGGAAATATCCACTTCCGTCCAATGATTTCTGAAATTTGATATGGCGGCACGAAATAGGCCGCGTAAGGCTGTAGTATATCACAATTCATCGCGCCCGTGTGAGTAACACATTCAAAATACGGAATAACCACACGGTCGAGCCAATTGCCGCAGGGGGCCTCAATCATGCTGGACGGCTTGCCGGAACGAGTCTACACAACCGCGCATCGGGCCCCCGGCGACCGTAAGGTTTGCCGCTGGCCGCAGGAATGGCCACTTAAGGGAGAAGACTCGTGTCCCAAGCCGAAGACCACGATGGTACTCGCCGCGATTTTCTGTACTACGCGACCGGCGCTGCCGGCGCCGTAACTGCCGGGGCTGCCGTTTGGCCGCTGGTAAATCAGATGAATCCGTCGGCAGACGTCCAGGCACTCAGCTCCATCCGTGTGGATGTTTCGGGCGTAGAGGTCGGCACTCAGCTGACTGTGAAATATTTGGGCAAGCCGGTTTTTATCCGCCGCCGTACCCAAGATGAGATTGACGCGGCGCGCGCCGTGGAACTTTCGGAACTGATCGACCCGATCGCCGAAAACCCGAATCTTCCAAGCGACGCCTCCGCAACGGACGCGAACCGTTCGTTGGACGAAGCTGGCGAATGGTTGGTGATGATCGGCGTTTGTACGCACCTTGGCTGTGTGCCAATCGGTGACGGCGCTGGTGAATTCGGTGGCTGGTTCTGCCCGTGCCACGGTTCGCACTACGACTCGGCCGGCCGTATCCGCAAAGGCCCCGCGCCTGAGAACCTGCATATCCCCGTAGCCGAATTCGTCGACGATACGACGATCAAGCTGGGTTAAGGGAGAGACCGATGTCTGGAATTCCACACGACCACTACGAACCCAAAACCGGTGTCGAAAAATGGATCCACAGCCGCCTGCCGGTTGTTGGCCTGCTTTACGATACCCTGATGATCCCCACACCCAAGAACCTGAACTGGATGTGGATCTGGGGCATTATCCTGACCTTCTGTCTGGCCCTGCAAATCGTGACCGGCATCGTGCTGGCCATGCACTATACCCCGCATGTCGATCTGGCCTTCGCGTCGGTTGAACACATCATGCGTGACGTAAACGGCGGCTATATGCTGCGGTATCTGCACGCGAACGGCGCATCGCTGTTCTTCGTTGCGGTTTACATGCACATCTTCCGCGGCCTGTACTACGGTTCCTACAAAGCCCCGCGTGAGATCACGTGGATCATCGGTATGCTGATCTATCTGATGATGATGGGCACCGCGTTCATGGGTTACGTTCTGCCATGGGGTCAGATGTCGTTCTGGGGCGCTACGGTTATTACCGGCCTGTTCGGCGCGATCCCGTTCATCGGCGAAAGCCTTCAGACTTGGCTGCTGGGCGGCCCTGCTGTTGATAACGCCACGCTGAACCGGTTCTTCTCGCTGCACTATCTGTTGCCGTTCGTTATCGCGGGTCTTGTGATCGTTCACATCTGGGCGTTCCACTCGACAGGTAACAACAACCCAACGGGTGTTGATGTTCGCCGCACGTCGAAAGCCGAAGCACAGAAAGACACACTGCCGTTCTGGCCCTACTTCGTGATGAAAGACCTGTTCGCGCTGGCCGTGATCTTGGTTGTGTTCTTTGCGATCGTCGGCTTCATGCCAAACTACCTTGGTCACCCCGATAACTACATCGAGGCGAACGCACTGGCGACACCTGCGCACATCGTTCCAGAATGGTACTTCTTGCCGTTCTACGCGATCCTGCGTGCGTTTACGTCCGAAGTATGGGCTGTGCAGCTTGTTCAGTTCGTTACCTTCGGCATCGTTGATGCGAAGTTCTTTGGTGTGGCTGCCATGTTCGGTGCGATCATCGTGATGGCACTGGCACCTTGGCTGGACACATCGTCGGTACGTTCGGGTCGTTACCGCCCAATGTTCAAATGGTGGTTCGCACTGCTGGCTGTCGACTTCATCGTTCTGATGTGGGTTGGCGCACGTGACACGAACTTCCCACACGACTGGATTTCGTTGATTGGCGCGACCTATTGGTTCGCATACTTCCTGGTCATCCTGCCGCTGCTTGGCGTGATCGAGAAACCTGCGGCCCAGCCTGCGACAATCGAAGATGACTTCAACGCCCACTACGGCAAGGGCGGGACCGATGGCGCAGCTGCGCAATCGAACCCGGCCGAGTGAGAGAGAGGATCAAAAACATGATCAAGAAGCTCACCCTTTCGGCGATCTCCGCCCTGGCCCTAACCGCAGGCGCAGCATTTGCGGCGGGCAGCGAAGGCCACACACATGACGTTGACTTCTCGTTCGAAGGGCCATTCGGCAAATTCGACCAGAACCAGCTTCAGCGCGGCCTTCAGGTCTACACCGAAGTCTGCGCGGCCTGTCACGGTCTGAAGTTTGTGCCACTGCGCACGCTGCATGACGAAGGCGGCCCTGCGCTGCCCGAAGATCAGGTTCGTGCTTATGCGGCACAGACCGAAATCTTCGACGCAGAGCTGGACGACTATCGCCCACGCACGCCGACAGATCACTTTGCCGAATCCGGCTTGGAAACAGCGCCTGACCTTAGCCTGATGGCCAAGTCGCGCGCCGGTTTCCACGGCCCGGCCGGTACTGGCTTGGCACAGTTGTTCAAAGGCATCGGTGGCCCAGAGTACATCGTTTCGGTTCTTGCTGGTTACACCGGCGAGGAAAAGACAGAAGCGGGCACAACCTATTACGAAAACACCGCCTTCCCGGGTGGTTGGATCGCAATGGCGCCGCCCCTCTATGGTGAGGACGTAGAGTTCGCCGATGGCCACTCGAACGACCTGCACCACGAAGCCGAAGATGTTGCCGCGTTCCTGATGTGGGCTGCAGAGCCTAAGATGATGGCGCGCAAGCAGGCTGGTTTCACTGGCGTGCTGTTCTTGGTGCTTCTGTCCGTCTTGCTCTACTGGACGAACAAACGCATCTGGGCGCCGGTAAAAGGCAAGAAATAAGACTGATTTCAGAATCACTCTGAACGTAAAAGGCGGGCCTCTGGCCCGCCTTTTTTCTTTCAACCATTGGGTGATTTTGTTTGTTGGTTGTTTTTGGGTTTTGGTGAGTCGTGATTCTTAGGGTTTTGCGTTTTTTGCTGTGGGCGTGGAGTGCGCGGGTTTTTTAAAAGCGACTCTGGAACAGTGGGTTAGCGTTTTTGGTGCGCTGTTTGGGCTGTTGGGGTTAAGGCGTTGGTTGTGGTTGCTTTTTTACGCGCCAGCCACAACTCTGGGTTTACTCGATTGATATTGGGTGCTATTTTTGCGGTAATGCTTCGATATGATTGTGGACGGGCGCGTGTTTTGCGCTGAAAAAGTTGAAATAGGGCGTCTATTCGCCAAAAAGTCTTTGTCCGGGGCGAATTTTCCGCTCATCGGGAAGATATCTATGTTTTAACCTCAAAAAGTCCCGTCGACGCCTTACTTCAGTCAAAGTGTTTTGGGAATTTGCTCAAAGTAGTAACGTATGGA
>NZ_FXYE01000009.1 GCF_900184935.1 Actibacterium lipolyticum
CAGCCACTTAAGTGAGGTGATTTATGTTTGGTGCTATTGCTGGCGGTATTGCTTCTGCTCTTGCTGGTGGCGCCATGTCTAAATTGTTTGGAGGCGGTCAAAAAGCCGCCTCCGGTGGCATTCAAGGTGATGTGCTTGCTACCGATAACAATACTGTAGGCATGGGTGATGCTGGTATTAAATCTGCCATTCAAGGCTCTAATGTTCCTAACCCTGATGAGGCCGTCCCTAGTTTTGTTTCTGGTGCTATGGCTAAAGCTGGTAAAGGACTTCTTGAAGGTACGTTGCAGGCTGGCACTTCTGCCGTTTCTGATAAGTTGCTTGATTTGGTTGGACTTGGTGGCAAGTCTGCCGCTGATAAAGGAAAGGATACTCGTGATTATCTTGCTGCTGCATTTCCTGAGCTTAATGCTTGGGAGCGTGCTGGTGCTGATGCTTCCTCTGCTGGTATGGTTGACGCCGGATTTGAGAATCAAAAAGAGCTTACTAAAATGCAACTGGACAATCAGAAAGAGATTGCCGAGATGCAAAATGAGACTCAAAAAGAGATTGCTGGCATTCAGTCGGCGACTTCACGCCAGAATACGAAAGACCAGGTATATGCACAAAATGAGATGCTTGCTTATCAACAGAAGGAGTCTACTGCTCGCGTTGCGTCTATTATGGAAAACACCAATCTTTCCAAGCAACAGCAGGTTTCCGAGATTATGCGCCAAATGCTTACTCAAGCTCAAACGGCTGGTCAGTATTTTACCAATGACCAAATCAAAGAAATGACTCGCAAGGTTAGTGCTGAGGTTGACTTAGTTCATCAGCAAACGCAGAATCAGCGGTATGGCTCTTCTCATATTGGCGCTACTGCAAAGGATATTTCTAATGTCGTCACTGATGCTGCTTCTGGTGTGGTTGATATTTTTCATGGTATTGATAAAGCTGTTGCCGATACTTGGAACAATTTCTGGAAAGACGGTAAAGCTGATGGTATTGGCTCTAATTTGTCTAGGAAATAACCGTCAGGATTGACACCCTCCCAATTGTATGTTTTCATGCCTCCAAATCTTGGAGGCTTTTTTATGGTTCGTTCTTATTACCCTTCTGAATGTCACGCTGATTATTTTGACTTTGAGCGTATCGAGGCTCTTAAACCTGCTATTGAGGCTTGTGGCATTTCTACTCTTTCTCAATCCCCAATGCTTGGCTTCCATAAGCAGATGGATAACCGCATCAAGCTCTTGGAAGAGATTCTGTCTTTTCGTATGCAGGGCGTTGAGTTCGATAATGGTGATATGTATGTTGACGGCCATAAGGCTGCTTCTGACGTTCGTGATGAGTTTGTATCTGTTACTGAGAAGTTAATGGATGAATTGGCACAATGCTACAATGTGCTCCCCCAACTTGATATTAATAACACTATAGACCACCGCCCCGAAGGGGACGAAAAATGGTTTTTAGAGAACGAGAAGACGGTTACGCAGTTTTGCCGCAAGCTGGCTGCTGAACGCCCTCTTAAGGATATTCGCGATGAGTATAATTACCCCAAAAAGAAAGGTATTAAGGATGAGTGTTCAAGATTGCTGGAGGCCTCCACTATGAAATCGCGTAGAGGCTTTGCTATTCAGCGTTTGATGAATGCAATGCGACAGGCTCATGCTGATGGTTGGTTTATCGTTTTTGACACTCTCACGTTGGCTGACGACCGATTAGAGGCGTTTTATGATAATCCCAATGCTTTGCGTGACTATTTTCGTGATATTGGTCGTATGGTTCTTGCTGCCGAGGGTCGCAAGGCTAATGATTCACACGCCGACTGCTATCAGTATTTTTGTGTGCCTGAGTATGGTACAGCTAATGGCCGTCTTCATTTCCATGCGGTGCACTTTATGCGGACACTTCCTACAGGTAGCGTTGACCCTAATTTTGGTCGTCGGGTACGCAATCGCCGCCAGTTAAATAGCTTGCAAAATACGTGGCCTTATGGTTACAGTATGCCCATCGCAGTTCGCTACACGCAGGACGCTTTTTCACGTTCTGGTTGGTTGTGGCCTGTTGATGCTAAAGGTGAGCCGCTTAAAGCTACCAGTTATATGGCTGTTGGTTTCTATGTGGCTAAATACGTTAACAAAAAGTCAGATATGGACCTTGCTGCTAAAGGTCTAGGAGCTAAAGAATGGAACAACTCACTAAAAACCAAGCTGTCGCTACTTCCCAAGAAGCTGTTCAGAATCAGAATGAGCCGCAACTTCGGGATGAAAATGCTCACAATGACAAATCTGTCCACGGAGTGCTTAATCCAACTTACCAAGCTGGGTTACGACGCGACGCCGTTCAACCAGATATTGAAGCAGAACGCAAAAAGAGAGATGAGATTGAGGCTGGGAAAAGTTACTGTAGCCGACGTTTTGGCGGCGCAACCTGTGACGACAAATCTGCTCAAATTTATGCGCGCTTCGATAAAAATGATTGGCGTATCCAACCTGCAGAGTTTTATCGCTTCCATGACGCAGAAGTTAACACTTTCGGATATTTCTGATGAGTCGAAAAATTATCTTGATAAAGCAGGAATTACTACTGCTTGTTTACGAATTAAATCGAAGTGGACTGCTGGCGGAAAATGAGAAAATTCGACCTATCCTTGCGCAGCTCGAGAAGCTCTTACTTTGCGACCTTTCGCCATCAACTAACGATTCTGTCAAAAACTGACGCGTTGGATGAGGAGAAGTGGCTTAATATGCTTGGCACGTTCGTCAAGGACTGGTTTAGATATGAGTCACATTTTGTTCATGGTAGAGATTCTCTTGTTGACATTTTAAAAGAGCGTGGATTACTATCTGAGTCCGATGCTGTTCAACCACTAATAGGTAAGAAATCATGAGTCAAGTTACTGAACAATCCGTACGTTTCCAGACCGCTTTGGCCTCTATTAAGCTCATTCAGGCTTCTGCCGTTTTGGATTTAACCGAAGATGATTTCGATTTTCTGACGAGTAACAAAGTTTGGATTGCTACTGACCGCTCTCGTGCTCGTCGCTGCGTTGAGGCTTGCGTTTATGGTACGCTGGACTTTGTAGGATACCCTCGCTTTCCTGCTCCTGTTGAGTTTATTGCTGCCGTCATTGCTTATTATGTTCATCCCGTCAACATTCAAACGGCCTGTCTCATCATGGAAGGCGCTGAATTTACGGAAAACATTATTAATGGCGTCGAGCGTCCGGTTAAAGCCGCTGAATTGTTCGCGTTTACCTTGCGTGTACGCGCAGGAAACACTGACGTTCTTACTGACGCAGAAGAAAACGTGCGTCAAAAATTACGTGCAGAAGGAGTGATGTAATGTCTAAAGGTAAAAAACGTTCTGGCGCTCGCCCTGGTCGTCCGCAGCCGTTGCGAGGTACTAAAGGCAAGCGTAAAGGCGCTCGTCTTTGGTATGTAGGTGGTCAACAATTTTAATTGCAGGGGCTTCGGCCCCTTACTTGAGGATAAATTATGTCTAATATTCAAACTGGCGCCGAGCGTATGCCGCATGACCTTTCCCATCTTGGCTTCCTTGCTGGTCAGATTGGTCGTCTTATTACCATTTCAACTACTCCGGTTATCGCTGGCGACTCCTTCGAGATGGACGCCGTTGGCGCTCTCCGTCTTTCTCCATTGCGTCGTGGCCTTGCTATTGACTCTACTGTAGACATTTTTACTTTTTATGTCCCTCATCGTCACGTTTATGGTGAACAGTGGATTAAGTTCATGAAGGATGGTGTTAATGCCACTCCTCTCCCGACTGTTAACACTACTGGTTATATTGACCATGCCGCTTTTCTTGGCACGATTAACCCTGATACCAATAAAATCCCTAAGCATTTGTTTCAGGGTTATTTGAATATCTATAACAACTATTTTAAAGCGCCGTGGATGCCTGACCGTACCGAGGCTAACCCTAATGAGCTTAATCAAGATGATGCTCGTTATGGTTTCCGTTGCTGCCATCTCAAAAACATTTGGACTGCTCCGCTTCCTCCTGAGACTGAGCTTTCTCGCCAAATGACGACTTCTACCACATCTATTGACATTATGGGTCTGCAAGCTGCTTATGCTAATTTGCATACTGACCAAGAACGTGATTACTTCATGCAGCGTTACCATGATGTTATTTCTTCATTTGGAGGTAAAACCTCTTATGACGCTGACAACCGTCCTTTACTTGTCATGCGCTCTAATCTCTGGGCATCTGGCTATGA
The DNA here is from genome assembly GCF_900184935.1 of Actibacterium lipolyticum. Classification (GTDB taxonomy): domain Bacteria; phylum Pseudomonadota; class Alphaproteobacteria; order Rhodobacterales; family Rhodobacteraceae; genus Actibacterium_A; species Actibacterium_A lipolyticum. The sequence goes on from NZ_FXYE01000009.1 coordinate 4,226, forward strand.
TGTTGATGGAACTGACCAAACGTCGTTAGGCCAGTTTTCTGGTCGTGTTCAACAGACCTATAAACATTCTGTGCCGCGTTTCTTTGTTCCTGAGCATGGCACTATGTTTACTCTTGCGCTTGTTCGTTTTCCGCCTACTGCGACTAAAGAGATTCAGTACCTTAACGCTAAAGGTGCTTTGACTTATACCGATATTGCTGGCGACCCTGTTTTGTATGGCAACTTGCCGCCGCGTGAAATTTCTATGAAGGATGTTTTCCGTTCTGGTGATTCGTCTAAGAAGTTTAAGATTGCTGAGGGTCAGTGGTATCGTTATGCGCCTTCGTATGTTTCTCCTGCTTATCACCTTCTTGAAGGCTTCCCATTCATTCAGGAACCGCCTTCTGGTGATTTGCAAGAACGCGTACTTATTCGCCACCATGATTATGACCAGTGTTTCCAGTCCGTTCAGTTGTTGCAGTGGAATAGTCAGGTTAAATTTAATGTGACCGTTTATCGCAATCTGCCGACCACTCGCGATTCAATCATGACTTCGTGATAAAAGATTGAGTGTGAGGTTATAACGCCGAAGCGGTAAAAATTTTAATTTTTGCCGCTGAGGGGTTGACCAAGCGAAGCGCGGTAGGTTTTCTGCTTAGGAGTTTAATCATGTTTCAGACTTTTATTTCTCGCCATAATTCAAACTTTTTTTCTGATAAGCTGGTTCTCACTTCTGTTACTCCAGCTTCTTCGGCACCTGTTTTACAGACACCTAAAGCTACATCGTCAACGTTATATTTTGATAGTTTGACGGTTAATGCTGGTAATGGTGGTTTTCTTCATTGCATTCAGATGGATACATCTGTCAACGCCGCTAATCAGGTTGTTTCTGTTGGTGCTGATATTGCTTTTGATGCCGACCCTAAATTTTTTGCCTGTTTGGTTCGCTTTGAGTCTTCTTCGGTTCCGACTACCCTCCCGACTGCCTATGATGTTTATCCTTTGGATGGTCGCCATGATGGTGGTTATTATACCGTCAAGGACTGTGTGACTATTGACGTCCTTCCCCGTACGCCGGGCAATAATGTTTATGTTGGTTTCATGGTTTGGTCTAACTTTACCGCTACTAAATGCCGCGGATTGGTTTCGCTGAATCAGGTTATTAAAGAGATTATTTGTCTCCAGCCACTTAAGTGAGGTGATTTATGTTTGGTGCTATTGCTGGCGGTATTGCTTCTGCTCTTGCTGGTGGCGCCATGTCTAAATTGTTTGGAGGCGGTCAAAAAGCCGCCTCCGGTGGCATTCAAGG